>NZ_AVFK01000092.1 GCF_000936425.1 Skermanella aerolata KACC 11604
CACGCCGATCGTGACGTGGCCGGGCGAGTTCATGCGCGGGCGCCACACCTACGGCTTCTACAAGCTGATGGACCTGGACGACTGCGTCGCGGCCGACCACGCGGAGTATGTCGAGCTTGCGCTGAGGCTGGGCCGCGATAGGGACTTCCGCCGCCACGTCACCCGCCGCGTGCTCGACCGCGTGCCCGCCCTGTTCGACCACGACCAAAGCGTCCGCGCCATCGAGCACGTCCTGGCCGCCGGACGCTGACAGGAAACCTGAACGCAAAGGGGCGCCGGGCTGATCGAGCCCGGCGCCCCAATCGGCGTCGTATCGCGGAAGCGGCTTACGCCGGCTTCTGCGCCACGAAGATCATGCCGAACACCGGCCGGCCGGCACTGTTGCGGAGCTGCTCGCGGGCACCGGTGACCACCTTGAAGCCCGAGTCGGTCAGCACCTTCTGGACATAGGTGCGCCGATGGGCGAAGCGGCCGGCGGCCGATACTTCGTAGTCCGCCAGGAAGGATTCCTCGACCGAGAAGACGAACAGGCCGTTCGACTCGAGAACGTCGAACACCTTGGTGACGAACCCGTCGAGGCGGCCGATATAGCCGCAAACGTCGGCGGCGATGGCGACCGAATACTGCCGGTCGATCTCACCGAGCGAAACCTGGAGGTCGACCGCTTCGATCTGGTCGTAGATCTTCTTGTCGAGCGCCTGCACCAGCATGTTGCGGGAGATGTCGACGCCCTTCTGGAAGTCGGTCAGGTCGCGCAGCATCACGCCGGTAAGGCCGGTCCCGCAGCCGAGATCCAGGACGGACGGGAAATGGGTACGGCCCGGGGTGGCCTTGAGCAGATAGCGGCGGACCAGACCCGGCACCCGGTAGCGCAGCTTCTCGATGACGTCCGACTCGTAGTAGCTGGCGTAATCGTCGAACAGCCCCGCGACGAAGTCGGAGGGGATCGACTCCATGTCCTCGTCCCGAAGCAGCGATAGCATGTGCTTCGATTTCAGGTTGGTCGGGTCGAGTTCGATCGCCCGCTCGAACGCCTTGACGGCATCGGCGTTGCGCCCGGCAATCCGGTGCAGGGCGTTGCCCATGTTGTGATAAAGCTCAGGCGCTTCGACAAGCGCCAGGGTACGTTTGCAGACCTCGGCGCTGCGCGCGTATTCCTTCAGGGAGTTGAGGACGCTCGACAGGTTGACGGCCGCGTCGATCATGTCGGGATGGACGTCCAGGACGGCCTCGAACAGTTCGACCGCCGCCTTGAAGTCGCCCTGCCCCGTCATCGCCAGACCCAGGTTGATGTAAAGCTGGGGGTGGTGCTCGGGTTCGGAATTGTTGATCGCCTTGACGTGAAAGACCACGGCTTCGTCGAACATCTTCATCTGCTGAAGATGAACCGCCAGATTGTTCAGCAATTCCCAGTCGCGGGGGTTCAGCATGACGGCGGAGGCCAGATCCTGGATGCCGTCGCTCAGTTCGCCCTGCCGGGCGCGGCACGTCCCGCGAAGCGCCAGCAGATCGGAGTCTTCCGGCAGCCCGACGAGCGCCTCGTCCACCAGGGAACGGGTTTCCTCAAGGTCCCCACGCGTCAACAGGATCGCTGCGCGTTGCTTCAAATCCGCCAGTCCTGCGGCATCGGCCGGAATTTGCAAAGCTACTTCAGCAGACATCAATTCTCTCCAGCTTTCGGCCTCTGGCCGGATGTTGGCGGGCATCGCCAGGGCGACCGTCGGTCAGGCCCATCCGGCGGCGTATGCGATTCTCATGCGAAAAGGTTCAGCTTCCACTGGTCCGCACCACCCGTTCCGCTACCGGTGTCGGATGCCATCAGGAAGCGCTTGGCCAGTTTGTCGACGAATTTCGGGTCCTTGAGGTCGGAGACCTTCATGCGCTTCTCGATCGCCGCCGCCTGCGCCTCGACCGACTGGTTCGCAAGCTCCAGGGGCAGGCCGAGAGCGGTCGTCACGACGTGGCGGAGACGCGCGTCACCCAGGATGTCGTAAGTGCTCCTGACACCCGAGGCGTTTTCCTTCAGGTACATCGCCAGCGGAACGCCCGAGTTCTGCGTCGCTAGGCCGGCGTTGTACTTGTTCTTGACGTAGAGTTCGGCCAGATCGTCCTTGGTGGATTCGCGCTGGACCTGGCCCAGCCCCTTCTCGCCCAGCTGGAGCAGGGTGGCCGCGGCTTTGAAACGCTTGTCCACCAACTTGTTCATCAGGGCGTCGGAGTCTTCGGCCTTCTGAGTCAGGACCTTCTTTAGAAAGCCCATCTTGTCGGTTTCCTTGCCCAGGTCCGTCGCATCCAGGATGAACTTCATCATGCGGCGGTCTTTGAACAGGTCTTCGACGGATTTCACGCTCTGGATATTGTTGCGGAAGTAATCCACCTCGGCCTTGACGTCCTTACGGGCAGCCAACTTCTCGACCGCCGCATCGCCTTGCTTTACGGCGAGCTGATAGGCCGCGATGGCCGGCATCTTGAAGAAGGCGATGCTGTTGGACATGGTAAGGCTCCAGGTGGTGGCCAGCCCCCTCAGACGGCAGGGAGTTGGGTCGGCAGTCCGGCGGCCGCGGTCGTCGTCTCCGGCATCGCCGCCAAGCCCTCGATCATCTGGGTATTGATGTCGATCAGGAAGTCGACGTCGAGCGTGCCGGTGATGTTCTGGTCGATCTCGCGGATCACGGCCTGTCCGATCGAGATGATCTGCCCGCGCAAGGGCGCCGGCAGGCGGTTCTGGTCGTCCTGCAACAGCTTTATGATGGTCATCCAGAGAAGCTTGTTGTCCGATGCGGCCCGGACGAGATCCATGCCGTTTGGATTCGCCTTGCCCTGGATCAATCCGAAAGTGACGCGCTTGAAGAGATTAGCCTCTTGCGAGCGATAATCCGTCTTCATCATCGCCGCTTGCTTATAAGCGTTGAGCTTCGAGTTCATTGCGACTTCCGTTCAGAACCGCTTTTGTGCTGGTCTTAGGTGGATATGAAGCTTCGGAACCGCCGGAATGACCCGTGAAGCCCATGCCCGTCCTTTTCGGGCCGAAACCCGAAAAGGACGGGCGGCGGGCACGGACCTTAACGGAACAGGCCCAGGAGCGACTGCGGAGACTGGTTGGCGATCGAGAGCGCCTGGCTGGAAAGCTGCTGCTTGACCTGCAAGGACTGCAAGCGGGCGCTTTCCTTCGCGAGGTCGGCGTCGACGATGGCGCCCAGGCCGGTGTTGGTCGCGTCGGCGATCGCATTGTTGAACCCGATCTGGTTCGTGATGCGGCGGCTGTCGGCGGCCAGCTGGTTCATGGCCTGACCCAGGTTGCCTTCGGCGTTGGCCAATGCGCCGGTCGTGGCGATCAGGGCCGCGGCGGCGGTGTAGTTGGAGGCGCTGGTGAGCTGGCTGTAGACCGCGGACGCAAGGTTCTGCGCCGTCACCGTGATGTTGCCGCCGTCGACGTTGGAGATGATCGCCTGGTTGGCGCTGGAATTGATCAGCGTAATGTTGTTGTACTTGGCGTCTTTGATGAAGTTGTCGATATCGTTCTTCAGGGTATTGTACTGGTTCTCGTAGTTCGTACGGTCAGCACCGGTCAGGGCCTGGTCGGCCAGCTTGGTGAGAACGACACGGACGTCCTGAAGCGACTTGGAGATGTTTTCACCCGCCTTCACGGCGACGTCGATCATGCCCTTGCCGACTGCCAGACGCTCGTTCACGGCGCCGATCGCCTTCACGTCGCTGCGGATGCCTTCCGCGACGGCATAGGACGCGCCGTCGTCATAGGCGTCGGCGACGTTCAAGCCGGTGCTGATGCGCTTCTGGGTGGTCGAGAGGGAGTCGCTGACGTTGTTCAGGTTCTTGAGGGCGATCATCGCCCCGACATTGGTATTGACCGAATTAGACATCTGTGCCTCCATTTTGGATAGATTGCGGTCTTCTTCCGCGTGTTAATCGTAAGCCGTATTCGTAAAAAAACGCTTAACCGCACTGTATACAGGGCTTTCCGCCATAGCGCCGGTTGTGAGAATTCGATAGGGCTATGGAGTTTGCGGAACTTCCGCGCGCGGACCGAAAAGATCGGCCGGCCGCCTGAAGAACTCCCCCGCGCCGAGGAGTCGCCGACACCTTGCGGCGGCATCCCGCGCATTCACCGGCAGGCGCCGCACCCCTGGATAGCATTGCGGCGGTCGATGGAATGCCGAGCGGCCGCGATGCTCAGATGAAGTCGATCAGGTTGACCTTCTGCAAGGTCGCCGTGACCTTGTAGGAGGCCTGGAGCTGCGTCTGCACCAGCTGGAGCTTCGAGATGGTCTCGGCCATGTCGACGTCCTCGACGTCGCCGACTCCCTGCTTCAGCGTGACCGTGGTCTCGTCGTGCTGGGTGTCCAGCGCCTTCATCCGGGCGGCGTTGGAGCCGAAGATGCCGACATGGTTGTCGACGAGCTTGGCGGCGCCGTCGAGACTGGTGCGCGTGGTCGTCAGCATCGTCTGGAAGTCGTCGAACGATGCCGGATTGCTCGGGTCGTAGGTCAGGTTGGCGGCGGTGGCGAGGCTGCGCAGGATCTCGCGGAAGGGCTCGATCTGCCCGGCCGGCGGGGTCGGAAGCTCCGGCCCGTTCGCCCGCACCTGATAGGTGATGTCGAGGTTGCGGTCGACCCGCGCGGTCAGCGGGGACGGGTCGGCGGCCTGGAGGGCCGTCGAAAAGTAAGTGTTGTCGGTGGCGATGGCCGTGGTCGCGGCCAAGGTCGCGGGCGCACCGTTGGCGGCGTAGGCGTTCACCTCGGTCTGGACGTCGGTGAAGAACTGGCCGGCATTGGGAAACGGCTCGTTGCCGATGTCGCTGCCGGCGAAGATGTAGCGGCCCTCGACCTTCGTGTTGAGAAGCTGCGCCACTTCGTTGTAGCCGCGCTGCGCTATGTCCTTGACGACGGTCTGGTCGGGGGGCGGGTTGCCGCTCAGCTTGGTGAGCTGGTCGCGCACGTCGCGCGCCACGTTCTTGATGCGGTCCATCGTGTCGATGGCGCTGGTGACCCGGAGCTGCGCGGTGGCGATGTTCTTCTGGTACGTGTCCAGTTCGTTGACGTTCCCCCGCAGGTCGATCGACTGGCGCACGTCGCTGCCGAGCGCGCCGTAGACGGTCCCCTTCTTGCCGGTCGAGGTCTGCTCGCTGTACTCGGTCATCCGGGCCTGGATCGCCAGATTCTGGGTTTGAATCCGAAAGAACTGTCCGGAAGTTGAGATTGAGGTCATAGCCGGGCTCCGTTCTCAGATCAGCGCACGATCGAGATGAGGTCGTTGAACATCTGCCGGTTGGTCGAAACCACCTGGGCAGAACTGGAATACGAGCGCTGCAACTGGATTAGCAGCGAAACCTCGGTATCGAGGTTGACGCCTGATTGATCCGATAGCTTGGTCTTCAGCTGGTCGCGCAGCGACGTGGCGGATTGAAGCTGCGACGTCGCGTTGGCCTTCTCGTTCACCTGATAGCTGACCAGCTCGGTGGCGAACGATGCAAAATCCGTGCTGGCCGGCAGCGACGACGTCAGGTTGGAGTTGGGGCCGAGGCCGGCGGTCTGGAACGTCTGGCCGCTTCCCAGGACGCCGTCGACGATGCTGCGCAGCAGCGTGCTGTCGGCGGCACCCGCCGAAGTCGCGTCGTCACCGTCGCGCAGCAGCCTGGGATCGTCCCGGATGGTCTGGGATACCTGCATCTGGTTGGCGTAGCCGATCGACGCCGTCGTCGGCAGGTCGGCCGGAACCACTCCGTTGATGTCGGTGAACAGCGTCAGGCCGGCGGTGCTGAACGTCTCGGACAGCGTCTGCGAGAACTCGTCGAGCTGCGCCTGGAAGCGCGGCAGGGACTGGTCCCGCAACTCGATCAGTCCGCCCAGCCTGCCGCCGCGCAGCTGGCCGGTGACATCGGCGCCGGTCGTCGAATCGCCCAGGCGGATCGGCGGTATGCCGCCGGGATAGGCCACCTGCGGGCTGATGACGGTCGTGGCGATCGACAGCGGCTTGTAGGTGTCTTCCAGCAGCGGCTGGCCGTAATGGTCGAGGATGGCGATCGAGCCGTCGGACCGCTTCATGACGTTGATGTCGATCTGCTCGGCGACCAGCCGGACGGCCTCGTCGCGCTTGTCCTCCAGATCGGGTTCCTTCTGGCCAAGCGCCGTCGAGGTGCGGATCTTCCGGTTCAGGTCGTCGATCGTCTGGAACTGGGTGTTGATATCGTCGATGGCGCTTTCGATCTCGCCCTGGACGTTGGTCCGGATCGTGTTGATCCCTTCGGCCAGCCTGTTGGTGGTTCGGGCGAGGTTGTCGGCGAGCGACACCACTTCGTTCTGAAGCGGGATCGAGCTTGGCGAGTCCATCAGCTTCGCGAAGCCGTCGCGCATCTGGTTGACCACGTTGCCGAGCGAGGTTTCCTGTTCGGGATCGCCGTGGAGCATCTCGACCTGGCCGAGATACTGGTCGAGAACCCCCAGCCTGGAAACCCGCGATTCCTGCGTCAGCGTCTCGCGCTGAAGCGCCGTGTCGACCTCGCGCTCGATGTTGCCGGTCTGGACGCCGAGGCTCTTGCCGTCCATGACGACGGTGGACTGGGTGAGGACCTTGCGGGTGTAGCCGGGAGTATCGGCATTGGCGATGTTGCTCGATACGGTATCCAGTCCTTTCTGGACTGTCCGCAAGCCGCTCATCGCCGTACGCAGGGAAAGGTCGAGGCCCATTTCATCCACCATTGACCGCAGGTTCCACCTCATGCGGACCCTGCCGACAGTCACTAAGCAAATGCCGGGCCAAGACCTGCGGAGCCATGGGATACACGGGTTAGGCGCCTTTCCGAACCTGGGGTGGTGCAGTCCGGGAAGGCATTGCCGGGCGTCCCACGCGGCAAATTCTGCCGGGGCCGCTGCATGGTTTGCCGACACCTAATGAGTACCGAAATACCACTCCATACATCTTTTGGCTTAATTCTTATTCGAATAGGAATGTGAAATGATGCTTTTTGAAATTAATGCAATTGTTTCTCTGAAGCTGGATCATTCATGCAGCAACTCACCCTTCGCCAACGCCTTGCGGCGCTCGCAGCCAGCTCGCTTCTCGCGGTCGGGCTGGTCGGCACTATCGGGACCGGGGGCATCGTCGCATCTAACAGGGCCGCGACCGAACTCTTCGACATGTCCGACGCGCTGACCACCCACATGCTCGGCGACATGATGCACGACGCCCTGCATTCCGACGTGCTGACGGCGCTCCTGTCGATCAACCAGGGGACAGGCGAAGCCGATTACGAGGAAAACAGGAAGAACTTCGACGAGCACGCCGAAACCTTCCGCACGGCGCTGCGGACGAATGCGTCCCGGACCTCCCTGGATCCGCAGATCAAGGCGGCCCTGGACGGCGCCGAACCGGCGCTCAGCCATTACATAGCGGCGGCCGAAACCATCATCCGGCTGAGCAAGGACAGAGGTGTCGAGGCCCAGATGCGGATGCCCGAATTCGTCCAGGCATTCGAGGAACTGGAAGTCCGGAACGAGGAAATCTCCGAGCTTATCGAGCGCCGCAAGGAGGAACGGGCGGCCCGCAGCGAAGACACCAGCCAGCTGGCGGTCGTCATGGGCATCGGCGTGACGCTGGCCGGTCTGGCCGTCACGATCATGCTGTCGGTGGTGACGGCGCGCAGGATCACGCACCCGCTGGCCCGTGCCGCCCAGTCCATCCGCAAGATCGGCGAAGGCAGCCGGGACATCGTCCTCGATCCGGGTGCTGACGACGAGATCGGAGAAGTCGCCCGCGCCATCATGACGATGCAGAAACAGGCGGTCGACCTGGACGACATGCGCAGAGGCGATGAAGAACGCCGGCAGGCGGCGGAACGACGCGCGGCCCAGTCGGCCACGGCGACCGTCCGGTTCAACGGCAGCATCGCCGGCATCGTCGAAGCCCTCATCGAAGCGGACCGCGATCTGCGGACCGTCGCCGACGGAATGTCCGCCCAGGCGTCCACGGCCAGCCGGCAGGCCATCGCCCTCCAGTCGGCGGCCGGCCAGACCGCGTCGGCGGTCCAGAGCGTCGCGTCGGCCGCGGAGGAACTGTCCGCTTCCGTGATCGACGTCGGGCGGCGCACAACCGAGGCCGCCGAGGTGACCAGCGAAGCCGCCGCGCGGACCGAGGAAACGACGGGGCGCATCCGCCACCTGGCGGAGGCGGCGCAGAAGATCGGCGTCGTCGTGGACATGATCAACGGCATCGCCAACCAGACCAACCTGCTGGCGCTGAACGCCACGATCGAGGCGGCGCGCGCCGGCGAGGCGGGCAAGGGCTTCGCGGTCGTCGCCCACGAGGTCAAGGCCCTGGCCAACCAGACGGCGGGAGCGACGGCGGAAATCGCCGCCCAGGTCACCGGCATCCAGGAAGAGACCAAGCTGACGGTACAGGCCATGCACGATGTCGCGGCGACAGTCGACCGGGTGCGAGACATCGCCATGACCATTGCCGAAGCGGTCCGGCAGCAAAGCCGGACCACCAGCGAGATCGCCCGCAACATGCTGGAGAGCGCCGAGTCGACGCGCGAGATCACGCTGAACATGGGCAGCGTGTCGGCGGCGATCAGCGATACCGACGCCGCGACCGGCCGCATGACGGCGTCGGCGGGGATCGTGGGCGCGCAGGTCGAGACCCTGCGGGCGGAAGCGGCACGGTTCACCGCGCAGTTGAAGGAGGCCGGCTGAACCCTTGGGAACGGCGCCGAAGCGGCACCGGCTGCCCGCGCGAGCGGTATGGGGATGATCCGGAGGGCGGCGCGGTGCTAGTGTGCCCGCGCAGAGTCCCATGCCGCCGGTCCACCCGGACCGGAGCCTCCGATCCTCCAGGCGCCGTCCCATGCTAGCCCAGCTCCTTACGATCGCCCAGCACCATCACCAGGCCGGCCGCCTGGACGAGGCGGCGCTTGCCTGCCGGCAGGCGCTGGATTTCAGCCCCTCCCCCAGTGCGCTCCAGGTGATCGGGCAAGTCGGCGTTCAGGCCGGAGACTGGGACCTGGCGGCCGATGCCTTCGGCGCCCTGATGGGCGTCCGGCCCGACGATCCCGACATCGTCCTGGAATACGGCATCGCCTGCCGCCATCGGGGACGGCTGGAAGAGGCCGCCGATGCCTACCGGCGGGCGATCGACCTGGATCCGTCCATGGTCGAAGCCTGGGTCAACCTTGGCCATGTGCTGATGAGCGGGCGCGACGCCGCCGGGGCCGCCGGAGCTTTCGCCGCCGCGGCATCGATGGCGCCGGATCTGGCGGCGACCCATGCCAGCCTTGGAATGGCGCTGCTGGGAGCCGGCGATCCAGCCGGCGCCGAGTCCGCCTTCCGCGACTCGGTCGCGCGGGACCCGGCGAGCGGGGCGGCGCTGGCCGGACTGGGAACCGCCCTGTTGCGCCAGGGCCGCCTGTCCGAGGCGCTCGACGTCCATCGGCACGCGGCGGCGCTCGACCCGGCCAGCGCTTCGGCGTGGCACGACCTCGCCCTTGCCCTGACCGCCCGGGAACTGCCGCAACCGGCGGCGACTGCCGCCGGACGCGCTATGCGCTGCGATCCGGCCGATCCGGTGGCGGCGCTGACCCTGGGCAATATCCTGCTGGCCCTGAACCGAGTGGAGGGCGCGGAAGCCGCATACCGCCGCGCCGCCTCGCTGAAACCCGGCATGGCGGAAGCCTGGAACAACCTGGGCTACTGCCTGAACCGCCTGGACCGGCCGAACGATGCGCATGCGGCCCTGACGCGGGCGCTGGCCCTGGAACCCGGCTTCGCGCCCGCTTGGTGCAATCTGGGCGGAGCGCTTGCCGGCACCGGCCGACATGACGAAGCGATGGCGGCATGGCGCCGCACCCTGCGGGTTCAGCCCGACCATTCCGAAGCGCTGATGAGCCTCGCCAACGCCTTCCTGCGCGACAACAGGTTCGGCCTTGCCGCCGCGACGCTCAAGCACGCCCTGTCGGGCACGCCGGACTTCCCGCGCGCCCAGACGGCGCTGGGCAATATCCTGCTGGACCAGGGCGAGACCGGCCGTGCCACGGCGTCGTTCCGTCAGGCATTCCGGCTGGGCGGCGATCCGGGGC
>NZ_AVFK01000224.1 GCF_000936425.1 Skermanella aerolata KACC 11604
AGGCCGACGTCGCGATCTACCCGCTGCCGCACATGAAGGTGGTCAAGGATCTGGTCCCCGACCTGAGCCAGGTCTATGCCCAGTACGCCTCGATCAAGCCGTGGCTCCAGTCCCAGTCGCCTGCCCCGCCGGACCGGGAACGCCTCCAGAGCCCGGAAGAGCGCGAGAAGCTCAACGGCCTCTACGAGTGCATCCTGTGCTTCTGCTGCACCACGAGCTGCCCCAGCTACTGGTGGAACGGTGAGCGCTACCTGGGCCCGGCCGTGCTCCTTCAGGCTTTTCGCTGGATTGCCGATAGCCGCGACGAGTATACCGGCGAGCGTCTGGACGCTTTGGAAGACCCGTTCCGCCTGTACCGCTGCCACACCATCATGAACTGCACCCGGACCTGCCCGAAGGG
>NZ_AVFK01000094.1 GCF_000936425.1 Skermanella aerolata KACC 11604
TCTCAATCCGGCCAAGGCGATTCAGGAGATCAAGAAGCTGATGGTCGAACGACACTGAAAGGATCAGCGCATGACTGTTCCGGACCCCGGCAGGACCTCCTCGATATACTGGATCGGCGCCGCTGCCACGGCCGCGATGCTGGTGATCGTGGCTGCCGCCGGGGCGTGGCTGTGGGCCGCTCGGGTGCGGACGATCGAGGCCGGGGAACGCTCGGTCAGCGCCCTGGTCCGGGTACTGGAGGAGCAGACCGCACGGAGCTTTGAGGCCGTTGACCTGACGCTGCTCGGCATGATCGACGCCATGAGCTTGAACCCATCGCTGCCGGCGCACGACGCCAGAGTCGAGGAATCGATGCGGCAGCGGCTGCGGCTGCTGCCCTACGTTCGTGCCCTCTACGTCATCGGCCCGGATGGGTTCATCACGCAGGACACGGACCATCCAAAGACACCACAGGTGAGCCTCGCCGACCGCGACTATTTCCAGGCTCACGCCAAGGATCCGAGCCTGTCCCTGCACATCGGTGAGCCCCTGATCAGCCGCTCGCTCGGGACGTGGTTCGTCAGCGTAAGCCGGCGGCTGGATGGCCCGGACGGCCGGTTCGACGGCATCGCCGTCGCCGCTGTTGAGCCACGCTACTTCGAAAGGTTCTACCGCGATCTGCACCTTGGCGAGCGGGACAGTATCGGCCTGTTCCGGCGCGACGGCATCGTCATGGTCCGCGGCCCGCACCGTGATGGTGCAATTGGCACGGACTGGTCGGAGAATGAAGTTTTCCGGGTTCACCTGCCGACAGCACCCTCCGGGACCTACCGCTCCATCAGCCTGCTGGACAGGGAAGACCGCATCTTCAGCTATCGGTCGCTGGAGACTTACCCGCTGGTGGTCGCAGTCGGCCTGGCGGAGGCCGATCTTCTCGCCGGCTGGTGGAGAAGCGTCGCCGTCACCGGTGCCGTGGTGTCGGCCCTGGCCCTCCTGATCCTGGCGCTGACGAGCCTATGGGTAAAAAGGCGGAGCGAGATGGAGCGGGCGGTGCACCACCGCATCCAGGCCCAGAAGCTTGAAGCACTCGGCCGCATGACAGGCGGTGTCGCCCATGACTTCAATAACCTGATGGCGGTTGTCGCCAGCGGGCTCAGGCTTATCCGCGGCAGGATTGACAACGAAGAGGTTCGCCGGATCGCGGACACCGCGTCAGCCGCCGTTGAACGCGGAACCAGGCTGACGCAGCAGATGCTGGCCTTCGCGCGGCAGCAGGAGCTCACGGTCGTCAGGGCCGACCTCAACGAACAGATCGCCGGCATGGAGGATCTTCTGAGGAACGCCGCGGGGTCGGCTGTGGATATGGTGATCGATGTCGGTTCCGACGTTCCATCCTGCCTGACCGACCAGACCCAGTTCGACACGGCCTTGCTGAACCTGATCGTCAATGCCCGCGACGCCATGCCGTCCGGCGGAACGATCCGCATCGCGACATGGCGGTGCGCCAATGACGATGCGCGCCGGATGCCGAACCTCAAACCAGGCCCCTATGCCTGTGTGACCGTCGCCGACACCGGCCAGGGCATGAACCCGGATGTGCTGAAGCGGGCGCTGGAGCCGTTCTTCACGACCAAGGGGAGCAAGGGCACCGGTCTCGGCCTCAGCCAGGTCTACGGTTTTGTTCGGCAGAGCGGCGGCGACGTCCGGATTGCAAGTGAAGTCGGTGTCGGCACGACAATCGACCTATTCTTTCCGGGCCTGGAAAGTAGGGGCGGATCATCATGAAAGGTCATGTTTAGCCTGCCAAGTGACAGCGACCTCGAAACAGGACGGATACCAGGCCGACTTCTAAGCGCGCTTCAGACAAACATAGTTGGCACTTTAGGCAATTTCTGACACGATGTTTTTCGAAGAGCGTTTGTGGAAGTGCGCTGGCGACTCTGCTGGTACTGAGCTCGCTTCGCAATATCGAGGATGAGGTTGAACAGGAGTGGCGGGCGATGAACGTTGAACTTAATATCGGGGGCAGCCGTCTCCTGCGCGAGCCAATCGAAAAGGCTTATGCAGATGGGCGCGTCGGAGGCGCCGCGGAGATGGTCGCGGAAGGCCTGCGCCAACGGTTCGGCGACATACCTGTCGAGCTTGCCTCAGCATTGCAGAAGGCCGATGAGGCAACTCTCCTGTCGATCATGCGTGCATCCTTCACGGCCGGATCCATGGCCGAAGCTGTCGGGCCAAGCTTAGCTGAGCATGTGCGCCCGCAAGCCTCCGTAAGGGCGGTCGATTGCAGGAACAGGATCGATCGCCCCTAGGGCATCCAGTCATTCAGGCGCCAGGGTCGATCGTGTCATCCAGGGTGAAGCCAACTTTGAGCGTTACCTGAAAGTGCGTCACCTTTCCTCCCTCGATCTGACCGCGGGTTTCGAGAACTTCGAACCAGCGAAGATTTTTCAGACTTTTCGAAGCCCGTGTGACTGCGCTCTGTATCGCGTCCTCAACGCTGCTGGGCGATGAGCCGACAAGCTGAATGATCTTATAGATGTGGTCGCTCAAATCGGACCTCCTCACGGGTTAACCAGGGAAACGTCAGAAGATGATCGGGTCAATCGTCGAGAAAACCTAGGAAGCTCTTGGGCATTGATGATCGGCGTTCAAATTTGGAAGGCAGGGGAAGTCGCATGGATATATCCAGTCTGGCGATCTGGCCGGCCTGGTGATCTGGGATGGTTGCAATAAAGCTTGGAAACAAGTCCGGAGAGAGCGGTGGTGGGCTCCCGCCTCACTGCCTATGAGCCCTTTGGCTCTCTCCGGGCCGTATCCGTGTCATGCCGCTATTCCGTGATCCGGATCTGTGTCGCGGAAGTCGAGGCGGCCTCCTGCTGGGGCTTATCCACCAAACCTCCTATGGGTTACGGTCATCCCGAATGCCGCTCTCCGGCCGGTCGGATGTATGACGGCGGGATCTACGCGGCGCTCTGTCCAGGCGGGGTCATCGAGCCTCCTGTCACGGCGGACTGCTTCGGCAAGAAAACGTCCTGGGGATGCTGATCTGCATGGGGCATGCTGCCGCAGCCGTCAGGAATTATGTTTCCTCCACCTACTGAAGATTATCATATGATTTCCAACGTGGTCGTCAAGACAATAGTTTTTCGTTGTGTGCTACCTGTCGCTCCGACCGCAATCCGATCCGCATATCTGTAGAAAACACCCGGTCAACATACCTGCAAGGTATGAGATAAAACAAATAAGGTATTTGCTGTTACTGAATATGATCTGCGATATTCCTTTAGACGACGAACAGATCCATCCAAGAAAAACGAATTGGGGAGAGGAAAGTGTACGTTTGCATCTGTAATGCTTTCACGGAAAAGCAGGTTTGCACAGCGATCAGCAAAGGAATTTCAACGCCGTCCGGCCTGTTTCGCCATCTTGGTTGCGCTCCGCAATGCGGAAAGTGTGTGCCCACCGTTCGGAACATGGTCAAAGGTCCTGAAAGCCTTTTGAACACGCTCCCGCATCGCGACAATATCTATCATGTTGAGCTGCAGGCTACCGGATGATGGGGGTAGTTTCCTGGCAACTCGCCCAGTCGCCGACGACACTCCCCGGTATGACAGAATTGGCTGAAGCATTTGGCTCAATAATCATTCATACTTCTCCGCTTTGGAATGGCGCTCCAATCCTTCTTTGCTGAGGATACATCCATGTTACCTGATGCCTTGAGCAGATCACTGGCAACCACCGGCGATCAGGGATAAGGCCAAACACGGAGGCGATCCGGCGCTGCAGGATCGCGACCGGCGCTTGAGCTGTCTTTCAGCGGCACCGCCAGGATGTCGCAAGTGACCTGCCGGAGGATCTGCTTGGCGGAACTGGGACAAAGCAGTCTTCTTAGGCCTGTGCGCCGCTGTATGCCAATCACCGCCAGCTGGGATCGCCAGCGTGCGGCAGCCTCACGAATGGCGCTGACCGGCTCCCCTTCCGTGAATACGATCTTTTCGATCGGATCGTGGCGCCCTTCCTGATGAAGGAACGACACAAGATCGGTCGCGGCTTCAAGGGCGGTTTCCTCGACATACTGCGCGATACGAGCAGGGTTCACGCCTGCTTGGCGGAGCTTGCCTTTGCCGGGCGCCCAGAATGCGTGCAGAACCGAAATGTCGGCGGCCTCAAGGAAAGGCAGGTTTCTGGCGGCATAAGCCGCCCGCGCCGACGGATTGGTCGCATCGATGGCGAAAAGCACGCGACGATACAGAGGGACCGGATCCTCATTGACCAGAAGCACGGGAGCGACGCCGCCGCGCAGCACCTGCTCGATTGTTGTCTTCGAGAACAGATCGCGCCAGGCATCCTTTTGATGGGCTCCCATCACGATGAGATTGACGGCCTGCTCCCGGGCAGTTTCTGCAATCACCAAGTGGGGGATGCCGCATCGCACGATGACATCGACTTCGAGGCCGTTCAACCTCCCGATATCGGCTGCACTGGCGTTCAGGTACGTCTTAACTTCGGAAATCCTGCGATCCACGAGATCAGTCGGCTGTCTTTCATCGACGACGTGCAAAATCACCAGACGGGCCTCGCACTGGAGCGCAATGAGCATGGCCTGGTGCAGTGCCTTGCCCGATCGGGAGGAAAGGTCTGTTGCCGCCATCAAGGTATGCATGTTCTTTGTCCTTTATCCTATATCCTTGAACACAGTGGAAAACCGCGTCATTACACGACCTGTCCTTCGACGCGGGAGAGTTGAGGCCAGCAGACTGACGCGGCAATCCGGCAATTTCCCTGGCTTAGCGTTGAGCCCGGTCAAGGCTCATTGCAAGTGAGAAGCCTACGGCATCGTGCGTGTACGGAATGCCATCTGCTTGCTCCGATGGTCCCGAAGGCGCCGGGCTGTGCGTTTGAAGGCATCAGCCACCACGATGGAGGCGTTCGGGCAGACCTCATCCTCGGCGCGGCTGCGTGCCACGAAATCCTTTCCCGGAATGGAGAGGTCAACGACAACGTCGAGCACCTTGAAGCGGTTCTCACGATGCTTGCTCGCTATGACGGCGACACGACAGGATGTCGCTCCGCCATACAGCGTTTTCAGTTTGCCGGCGTGCTGGAAAATGGCATTTTCCAGCTTATCGCAGCGTTCCATGTTATGAAAGTTCACGTGTACGGACATGGCCATGTTCGATCCCTCATTCCTTCCGCTGAGCGAAGAAAGGTTTGGAGTACCGGTCAAGCGTCAGAGACTGGGAGCCAGAGGCCCTGCGGTGCTGATCGGCCATGACAGCCGCGACACACCGCTGGAACAACAGCACACCGTATGATCCGTCGCTTTATTACCGGTTTTTTGAACTAGGGGATCAACCCTGGGCCTGAGCGAACTTTATCGTTCCACCCGGCGGCCCAGGGTGGACGAGCCTGCGATGAGGCTGCCTGAGCACAGAAGAAAACGATTGAGGCGAATGGCTGTCAACATGATGACTTAGATTTCGGGTCGATGGCGATCTTTGTCAAGGTAATTTGAAGTATATCTTTGGCCTTAGTGCTGTTCTTTAGGGTAACAGACTTTACCGGCTTCAGGTTTGGCTGCAGGTGCACGATATTGAAAAAAAGGGAAAGCTCCGATCTCATCAAGTTGTTAGGACCAAACACGGACCGATTTGCACCTGCCTTGCCAGATGAACCTGTTTTTGCCTTGAATGAGGCGATGAGCCTTTAGGATGATTGACGGAATGCCTCCATCCGGCTTATACATACGGTCATGTATTCGAACGCGCGCATAATGCGCCTCCGTCTGACGGGAGGCAGTCTTATCGCAGGCACACCCTCCCTGGGATTGCCGGCCACCTGAAGGTGTGCCCGGTTCCCAGGGCTGTTCTCTCTATCCCGCATGAACTGATCTGAATCACCCGGAAGCGGCCTGGCTGTTCCCGGGAGATTTGTCGCAGGAGAGATAGCGTGCCGACCAACATCGAATGCTCATTGCCGGACATCACGGTAGGGGATCGGGATCATTCCCTCATTGAGTGGATTCTCGAGGAAATTCCTCAAAGAGAACGTTTTCCCACAGCTGTCATGCTCGACCAGGAACTGGCGCGCGCCAGAATTATCCCTGCGTCCGAAGTGCCCGCTTCCGTCGTGACGCTGGGATCTCACTTCTTTTACCGGGAACACGAAACCGGCATCATGCGCGCCGGCACCCTGACGATTGCCGGGGTGCTTCCGGGGTTCGCCTGCCATGGCGAGAGCAGCATCTCGCTCCTGACTTTGCTCGGAGTAGCACTCCTTGGGCTCTGCGAGGGACAGTTGATCAGCCTTCATGCTCCCGAGGGCCGTGTCTGCATGGTTTCGGTGCTCAAGGTGCTGGCACAGCCTCGCCGCCGATAATAGTGCCGGCGACACTGGTCGGGGCGGTGTCTTCGATCCGTTGAACGGCCCCTGCATCATTGCTGGTCCGAATCCTACTTCTTCAACCGGTTGTATTTCCAGGGCCTGCTAAATACGGAGATCGACATGCCTGAACCAAAGCAACACACCTTGGAAGACGACGAACTCTTCCTGGTGTCGTTCATTATGCTGGCTCTGGGAAACGGTATTCTCATCGCCATCGCGCTGATGATCTGGAGAAATCAAGCTCTTGATGTTGATGACGAGCTTGTCCGCTGGGTGCTTGCGGCTATTGCCCTGCGCATCTTTTCTCTTCAGCTGCTGCGCCGGTGCACCGACAAGCTGGACCTTGCCGTAGCCGATACGGCAATGGCCTTTGCCGCGATGCTCCTCTCTCTCATTCATGGCTTCGTGGCAGGAGCTGTCGTCACCGGGGGGATAGGCCTGCTTCATGGGTACAGGGCATTACAGCATTCGCTCGACACCAGCTGCCGGACCTGAGGTCAGGGTCGCTGGAGTGCCTGCAAATAGAACCGTGCCGCAACAGGGGATACCAATGCCGACGAAATCGAACAATCCGCCTGCCCGGACAGACACCGACTTTGGAACAACGACGTCAGAGGGAAAGGTCGTGAAGATTTTTCCGAGACGACATATCGGATCGCCGAAGCCGTCGGTCGCTCCGCCAAGTGACGGGGATGATCCTGGGCCTGCGGCAGCCTGACATGAACTGAAACGCCGGAAAACCACCTGATATTGGAGAAAATCATGAACAGAAACATACATACCAGCGCACTGGCTGGCCGAAAACACCCGCGCATTACGCTCACGGCGGAGGACAATGACCGGCTTTCAAGTCTGGTGCGTGCCGCCATGGACAAGATGCCGGATATCGCCTCCTGTCTGGCCGACGAGCTGGACCGGGCGTCCGTGCTCCCGAAAGGGCGGGTTGCCGCCGACACCGTGCGTATGGGCAGCCACCTGGAGTACCGGGACGAGACACTGGGAACGACCCGGACGGCAACGCTGGTTTACCCTGACGAGGCCGACATTTCCCAGGGAAAGATCTCGGTGCTCACGCCGATCGGGATCGCCCTGATCGGCCTCAAGGTGGGACAGTCGATCACCTGGGAAACGCGCAACGGGGTGGTGAGGGAACTCACCTTGCTCGAGGTCAAGCAGCCACAGTACGCCTGAACGCCCTAACCTTACGGGCGCTCTGACGGTACTGTCTGGTTCAGAAATTAGCATCGTTACAGGAGAGATGCCTTATCACATACTCATGCCGACCGTACCTTCCGATGATGCGCTTGAGAGGCACCCTGACGGCGGCCACGTATGCAGCTGCCCTCAGGGCGCCATCATTGCGCGTGTCGAGAACCTTCCAGGGACGCCACGAGATGGGCAGATCCGAGTAACATGCGGGCACTTACCTGGTCTGAGTGCTCAGTCCTCGGCAATCACCTCGTCCTCCCGACAGAACTCCCGCAAGGCATCGATGCTCTCGATCGACACGACGGAGCCATGAACCTCGACGCCGACCGGGCGCAATTTGGCGAGCGCTCGGGAGAAGGTTTCCGGCTGGATGTTGAGCCGTTTTGCGACCAGTGACTTTTCCAGCGGCAGCTTGAAGGAGGCGTTGCCCTCGCCTGGTGGGCACAGCTTCAGCAAAAAACTGCCGACGCGTTGGGGAGCGGACTGGACCTGAAGCTGCTCGACCTGCTGGACCAGCATGCGCAGGCGCATGGAGAGAGAGCCCAGCATCGCGAAAGCCGTCCTGATGTCCGACTGGACGCAGCGGGCAAATGCCCTGGACGTGATTGACAAGACGCGCAGATCCGTGACGGCCTGAGCGCTGACCGGGAAGCGGGCTCCCGAAAACATGGCAGCCTCGGCAAAGCTCTCGCCTTTGCTCACCATGCGGACCACGGCCTCTGCCCCGTCGCGGTTGACCCGGTACAGCTTTACCCAGCCTTCCAGCACGACAAAGAACTGATCCGCCTGATCTCCCTGCATGAACAGGTCAGCTCCCCGCCCCACCGTCCGCACAGTGGCTGTCGCCAGCAGCGAGGCGAAATCCTGTTCGGCGAGTTGCTCGAACATGGGTAGTCTGCGGACAAGATCAGCGTCCCGTGCAGATAGACTGGCAGGTAGAGTGGGCATGATCGGGGCTGTTCCCTGTGATAGCTGCCGTGCGGCTGTAATCAGGAGGATCAAGATCAGACCACGATCGTATCAAACCTGGTCGGAAATGGGCAGCCTACTGTGTTCAAACGACACCCTTCGCGTTCCGATGAAGGAACAAAAAGGGTGTGCCTGCCACCTGTCTTCAGTAACGGGTTCGACCTGAAGCTCACGTGGCGCGAGCTATGGCGGAAACTGGGTGATGACGAGGTGAGGAAGGCGGCGTATCGAGGTAGGTGCTTGAAGCCTGCCTGAACCTCCAGAGGAGCGATACGCCATGAACGAGGATAGCAGCATTATTCGCCTTCGCCAGCCCGACGCGATCGATGATCCCCTGACGGCCCTTCTCCGCTCGGGAGCACGCCAGTTGCTGGAGCAGGCCATCGAAGCCGAGGTGGCAGCCTTCCTGGCCTCCAGTAAAGACTTGAAGCTGGCCGATGGCCGGGACCGGCTGGTCCGCCATGGCCATGGACCGGAGCGCGTGATCCAGACCGGGATCGGACCGGTCGAGCTCCAGCGGGTCAAGGTCCGTGACCGGGCTCCCGGTCCAGCAGCCGAGCGGATCCGGTTCAGCTCGGCCCTGCTGCCGCGCTGGGCTCGGCGGACCACCAGCCTAGACGCTCTGCTGCCAATCCTGTACCTGCGTGGCGTTTCGGCCGGTGATTTCCAGGAGGCGCTGGGTGTTCTGCTCGGCAAGGACGCACCCAATCTGTCGCCGGCGGTCATCGCGCGGCTGAAAGAGAGCTGGGCGGAGGACTATACGCGCTGGCAGCGGCGGGACCTGTCGGCCCGGCGCTACGTCTATGTCTGGGCCGATGGCGTCTACCTCCAGGCCCGCATGGAGCCCACTGCCGAGTGCATGCTGGTGATGATCGGCGCCACGCCCGAGGGTAAGAAGGAACTGCTCGGCTTCCAGGTCGGCGTTCGCGAGAGTGCCCAGAGCTGGCGCGAACTGCTGATCGACCTGAAGGCGCGCGGGCTGGGAATCACCCCGGAACTGGCGGTTGCCGATGGTGCTTTGGGCTTCTGGAAGGCGCTCAACGAAGTCTTTCCCGGAACACGGCACCAGCGGTGCTGGTTTCACACCATCCGAA
>NZ_AVFK01000095.1 GCF_000936425.1 Skermanella aerolata KACC 11604
GGCCCTTCAACGTCTTCGCACGTCCGATCCAAGTTAACGTGACAATGCCCCTCGGCTTTTCCCGACAAGTTGACGATGCCGCGTTATCACCGCGTTGCCGCCGATGCCCTCCGAATCACCGCTTGACACCTTACCGACCGGTAAGTAACAATCCATTTCACGGAGGATGGAATGGTTCGGAAGAGCGTCGCGATAAAATCGGTTCCTCGGGGCGGCGATCCAGGCCGCGCCGACAATATCCGCCAGATCATCTTCGAACGGGCCATCGATCTCTTCGACGTCAAGGGTTTTCGCGGCACCTCGATGAACGAGATCGCCGAAGCCTGTGGGGTCAGCAAACCGGCGATCTATCATTACTTCCGCAACAAGTCGCATCTCCTGGAAATGCTCTATGAATCCATCACGGCCGAGTTCTTCCGAACGATGGAGAAGCTCGCCCACTCCACGGGCGACGCCAACGCCAGACTACGCAGGCTGATCAGGCTCCAGACACTCCACAACATCGAGAACCGCCGGTTCCTGACCATTTTCTGGCGCGAGCGCCACGAGTTCGACGAACTGTCGCGGACCGCCTTGGCCATCCGCGAGCGTGAGTTCGAGGCCTGGGTGATGCGGATCATCGAGGAGGGGATCGCATCGGGCGAGTTCCGTCAAGCCGATGCCAGGACCGCCGCATTCGGCGTCCTCGGCCTCCTGTCTACGGTCCATCGCTGGGCCCCCTACACGGAACGTCAGCCCAACGAAGTGGCCGACGAGATCGCCGACCTGCTGCTGGTTGGCATGACGGAAGAAAAAGCGCCGGAACGGCGCGTCATGGGAGAAGAAACGTGCGATTTCCAAAGCTGCTCGAAGGAAAAAGAGTCCTAGTCACCGGGGGAGCAAGCGGGATCGGCGCCAGCGTCGCGGCGGTCTGCGCCGCCGCCGGCGCCCGGGTGGCGGTCTCCGACCTCGACGGCGACGCGGCCTTCAGGACGGCGGAAAGCCTGCCCGCTGGAGAGGCGTCCCACACGGCCATCTCCTGCGACGTCTCGTCATCCGCCTCGGTGGATGCCGCCTTTGCACAAGCAGCGGAAACCTTCGGTAGCCTGGACGCGGTCGTCAACTGCGCAGGCATCTGGCATCCGACCGAGGATGGCCCGATCACGCGGGTCGAGGACGCCATCTGGGACAAGGTGATTGCGGTCAACCTCACTGGCACCTTCTATGTCTGCCGGGCTGCCGTCCGGCTGATGGAGGAGCAGGGGGCCGGCAGCATCGTCACCATCGCCTCGGTCGTCGCCATCACCGGCTGGGAAAAGCTCAACGCCTATTCCGCGTCCAAGGGCGGCGTGCTGTCGCTCAGTCGGGCACTCGCCATCGAGTGCGGGCCCAAGAACATCCGCGTCAATTGCATCTGCCCCGGCGTGATCGAAACGCCGATGACCGAGAAGGTGCTAGCGTACTCGAAGCCCGTCGTGCTGCCGATTGGCCGTCTCGGCAAGCCGGACGACATCGCGGGTACGGCGGCGTTCCTCTGCTCCGATTTCTCCGGCTTCACGACCGCCTCGACGGTCGTCGTCGATGGAGGGTTCAGTGCCGCATGACAGGGGACAACCTGAAACGGCGGGGTTTCCGTACCTGCTCTCCGATGTGGTCGCCGACAATGCCCGGTGGGTGCCCGACCAGCCGGCGCTGATCTTCGGCGACCAGACGCTGACCTGGGCCGGTTTTGGCGACAAGGTCGCCAAGATCCAGCAAGGATTAGCCGAACAGGGCGTCACGCGGGGAACCCGCGTCGCCATTCTGGACAGGAACTCCGACGACTATGTCCTGCTCGGCTACGCCCTGGCCGGCATGGGCGCGGTGCTGGTGCCGGTCAACATGTGGCTGCGCCCGGCGGAGATCGCGTACATCCTCAACAACTGCCAGCCCCTTCTGCTGGTCGTCGGCGCCGAGTTCCTGGCCGCCGCCCGCGAGGCGGTCGAGACGCTACAGGAAAAGCCGCGTTTCGTTTTGAGAAACGCCACGAAGGATGACGGTGACGGCGTCGCGTGGCCGGAATTGCTCGACGCACCCCGCCGCAAGCAAGTCTCCCGCGCCCAGGGTTGGGATGACGCCCATCTCGTGCTCTACACCTCGGGCACCACGGGCCGGCCCAAGGGCGCCATCATCTCGCACCGGAGATCGGTGCTGGACGCCCTCAACGCCCTGCCGGTCTTCGGGATCAAGCAATTCGAGCGGTTCTTCTGCTACATGCCGCTGTTCCACACCGGTGCTTGGGATTACTTGAAGCTCTACTTCATGCAACGCGGCGCCGCCGTTATCGCCGAACGGTTCGAGCCGGAAAGCGCCGTCGCCCAGATCGAGCGGCACCGCTGCAACGGCATGTTCGGCGTTCCTCTCGTCCTGCGCCAGATGGTCGAGAGCAAGGCGTGGTCCACGGCCGACATGTCGTCGATGCGGCTGATCGCCTACGCCAATTACGACCCTTCCACCCTGATCCTGCGGATCGTTGACGCCTTCCGTGAACGGGGCGCCGCCAACCTCGGCATCGCGAACGCCTATGGCTTGACCGAGGGTGGGCCGTATATCTGCATCAACCGGCCCGAGGACGCCCTGAAGCGCCCCCTGTCGATCGGGGTTCCCGTTCCGGGCTTGCAGGTCGCCCTGCTGGACGACCAGATGGCGGAGGTGCTGCGCGGCGAGCTTGGCGAGATCTGCGTGCGCGGCCCAGCCCTGATGAGTGGATATCTCAACCGGCCCGAGGCGACAGCGGAGGCCTTCGCCGGTGGCTGGCTCCACACTGGGGACCTTGGCCGGATCGACGAGGACGGCTTCGTTCATCTGATCGACCGCAAGAAGGACATGATCCGTTCGGCCGGCGAAAACGTCTTCGCCAAGGAGGTCGAACTTGTCCTGATCGGCCATCCCGAGGTGCGGGATTGCGCGGTCTTCGGCTTGCCCGACGTCGACTACGGCGAGCGCGTCGTGGCGGCCGTTGTCCGCGACGGCTCCTCCGGGATCACCGGCGAGGCGCTGGCCGCCTATGTCCGGAAGAAGATCGCCGGCTTCAAGGCACCCCGTCAGGTGGTCTTCCTGGACGAGTTGCCGAAGACCCCGGCGGGCAAGATCAAGAAGCACGAAATCAAGAAGAGCTTGGCCGACCCAGCCGCTTGAGCGGCTTTCGAGACCTCGCCCCGAAGCGAAAAACAAACGCCAAAAATCAAGTGGGAGGAACGGCAATGGTGAACTTGCGTCCAAGTCTCGCGACCTGTCTGATCCTGGGAATGGGTATCCTGCCGATGATGGGCGTCGGCACCAAGGCGGCCGACGAGATCGTGATCGGCGAGATCCACCCCATCACGGGCCCCGCCACATTCTATGGCCTGCCGGAGAGCCGCGGCGTCCAACTCGCTGCCGAACACATCAACAAGGCCGGCGGCATCAAGGTTGGTGGTAAGGAATACCAGATCCGCATCGCGACCGAGGACGACCAGGCGAGCCCGACGGTGGGTGTCGCTGCTCTCCGCAAGCTGGTGTCGGCCGATGTCCGCTTCATCGTCGGGCCGCTGGCCAGCGGCGTCGCCCCCGCGCTGAAGCCGATCGTGGAGCGCAACGACAAACTGACCCAGTTGATCGACGGCACGATCGCCGAGAACATGACCAACGGAAAGAACATCTTCCGTAACCAAGCGACCGTCAGTGGCTATAATGTCGCCGTCGCGGAGCTGTTTAAGGCCAAGAAATATCCATCCGTTGCGATGATGACCGACCGCTTCCACGCCGGTTTCATGAACTCGCAAAAGGAACTCGCCGGCAACCTCAAGGAAATGGGCGTTTCGATCGCCAGCGAGGACTACTACAAGCTTGGCGATACCGATTTCTCGGCTGCGCTGACTAACCTGCGCGGCCGGAACGCTGAGGTGCTGCTGATCCGGGGATATCCCGCCGAAGGCGCCCTGATCACCAAGCAGGCCCGCCAACTCGGCTTCACCGGCCAAGTGGTCTGGGAGATGGTCTCACCACCATCCACCGTGTTGAAGAACATCACGGCTGCCGAGATGGAGGGCGTGTTCAATTGCATCCCGCCGACCACCGAGGACTACGTCAAGCTGGGCGACGAGAAGGCGATGGCGCTCGATAAGGCCTATCGCGCCAAGTACAACGAAGGTCCGGGCGAGTTGACGGCGCTCAGCTACGACGCAGTATACATTTTCAAGGCCGCCTTCGAGAAGGCCGGATCGCTGGACAACGCCGCCGTCAACAAGGCGATGGCCGCGCTCAAGGTCTCGGATATTCCCGAACTGGTCACCCGCTACACGCCGCAGCCCGATGGACGCCTGTTCGCGGCGGACGGTCAGGTCGACCTGCGCGGCGAGGTCAGCGTCTGGCGCGGCGAGGCGTGGGAACCGGCGCGGCTCACGGACTGAGTACACGGCCTGAGTACACGGACCGGACGTCCCTCCTAGCCAGAAAGACCAGCCTTCCAACCGATCGGAGACGAGCGATGATGCTTGAACTCCTGCCTCAACAGCTTGCCAACGGGCTCGCTCTCGGCAGCACCTATGCCCTTGTGGCGCTGGGTCTGACCCTGATCTTCGGGGTCCTGTTGATCCCCAACTTCGCCCATGGCGAATTCTACATGCTGGGCGCCTTCATCACCTATGCGCTGGTGGCGTCGGGCCTCAACTTCTGGCTCGCCATGACCACCGCCGTGGTGCTGGTCGTCCTGATCGGTTGGATCGTGGATCGCGTGGTCTTCCAACCGGTCGCCGCGGCACCGGGGCATGGCTCCGGATTGAGCCTGATGATCTCGGCCTTGGCCGGATCGATCATCCTCCAGCAACTCGCGACGATCATATGGGGGACGGAGGCCCGCACCATCCCGGCGCCGATGACGGGCATGGTTCGGACATCGCTGTTCACCATCACCTATCTCCAGATCACGATCATCGCCACTCTGGCGGTCGCTTGGACGGCGGTCTGGCTGGTGCTCCACCGGTCCCGGCTGGGTCTGGCGATCCGGGCGACCTCGCAGAACCGGGACGCGGCGTTGCTGATGGGCATCCGCACGACGCGGGTCCGCCTTGCGACCTTCGCCCTCGGCGCTGCCCTCGGCGCCGTCGCCGGAGCCCTGCTCGGCGCCACCTTCCCGATCTATCCGTCGATGGGCGTCAACCCCGTGCTCAAGGCCTTCGTCGTCCTGGTGATCGGCGGCATCGGCAGCCTGCCGGGCGCCATCGTCGGCGGTCTGGTGCTGGGGATGGTCGAGGTCATGGTGGCTGGCTACGGCTCCAGCCAATTCCAGGACATCGGCACCTTCCTGATCCTGGTGGCCGTCCTGCTGATCAGGCCGCAGGGGCTCTTCGGACGGGCGCAGGTGGAACGATGACAGGCTCCAACAGCTTTCCCCGGACGGTGATCGCCGCTTCCGCCGTGTTCATCGCGTCCTGCGCCGTGGCGTTCCAGCTCAACGACTATTACCTCTACGTCGTCACCATCGGCGCCATCTTCGCGGTGCTCGCCGTCTCCTTCGACGTGCTGCTCGGCTACACCGGCTACCTGTCGCTGGCCCACGGCGCCCTTTACGGACTGGGGGCCTATTCCTGCGCGGTGCTGACCGCCAATCACGGGTTTGGCTTCTGGACGGCCTTGCCCATCGTGGGTCTGATCACCGGCGCCGTGGGAGCCATCGTGGCCTTGCTGTCGTTCCGGACCCGGGGCCTGTACTTCGCGGTGCTGACGCTCGGCATCGGGTTGATCGGCCACCAGCTGTTCCTGGTGTTCGACGAGGTCACCGGCGGTGTCGGCGGCTTCGTCGGAATTCCGGGACCGGAACAGCCGGACTGGCTGCCCGTGTCGCCGATCGCCTATTCGGCGCTGCTGGCCTTGGCGCTGCTCTGGGTCACCTTCGTCGCCGCGGCCGCCTTCGTCCGATCCAACTTGGGGGCCGCGTGTCTCGCGATCCGGGAGGACATCACGTTGGCGCGGGCGCTTGGCATCCGCGTCGCCGGAGCTCGCCTAGCCGCGTTCACGTTCAGCGCCGTCTTCGCGGGTTTGGCGGGGGCGCTGTTCGCCTCGATGTCCAACTTCATTGCGCCGGAAAGCTTCACGGTGCTCGGCACCGGCTTCCAGCTCGTGGCTCTGGTCGTCGTCGGCGGGATGGGAACTCTTTGGGGACCCATCGTCGGCGCCATCCTGCTGACCGCGCTGCCGGAATCTCTGCGGGTGGCGGCGACCTACAGCCTGCTGGCCTATGGTGTGCTGCTGCTGGTCTTCGTGATCTTCGCGCCGAAGGGCATCGCCAGCCTCCTGAAAGCGGCGGTCAAGGCCTTGCCAAGAGCGCCTCAGCCAGGGCCCGAAGCGACGCCGCTCCGTCGGGAGGTGACGTCATGAGCCTGCTCGAGATCAAGGGGGTGGAGGCAAGGTTCGGCGGCGTCGTGGCATTGGCCGGCGTCACGCTCGACATCCCCGAAGGCGTCATCTTCGGCCTGATCGGCCCCAATGGCGCCGGCAAGACCACGCTGATCAACGTCGTGTCCGGTCTGGTCAAGCCAACTGCCGGAAGCGTGACCTTCGCGGGAGAGGGCGACGGACCCTGGCCGATCGCGCGGTCGGTGTCGCGCGGCATCGTGCGCACCTTCCAGCAGACGCGGGCGTTCCTTGGGTTGACGGTGCGTGAGAACCTACGCATCGCGGCCGTCTCTTCGCCCGATCCTTCCTGTATCGAGGAATTGGTCGAAGCCTGCGGGCTTGGTCCCGTCCTCGACCGCACCGCCGGAGATCTGCCCTACGCAACGCTCCGGCATCTTGGCATCGCGCTTGCCCTCGCCTTGAAGCCGCGCCTGCTGCTGCTCGATGAGCCCGCCGTCGGGTTGGAGGCGGCGCAGGTCGAGCGGCTGGGCGCCTTGATCAGGCGCTGGCACGCCAGCGGCATCACCGTCCTGCTGGTCGAACACAACGTCCGGTTCCTGATGGAGATGTCGGATAGGGTTGCGGTTCTGGACCGGGGTGCCGTGCTGTTCGAAGGCACCCCCACCGAATGCCAGGAGCGGCAGGAAGTCATCGACGTCTATCTCGGCAGGAGGCACGCCGATGCTGCGGATTGACAACCTGAGCGCCGGATACGACCGGCTCGAGGTCCTCCACGCCGTCAGCTTCTCGGTCGAGCGGGATGCCCCGACGGTGATGCTGGGCGCCAACGGCGCCGGTAAGACGACACTGTGCCGCGTCATCACCGGCCTGATCCCGGCGCGAGACGGTGGCATCTTCCTGGATGGCGCCAACATCACTCGGCTCGATCCGTCCGACCGGGTCAAGCGCGGGGTGGCGCTGGTTCCCGAGGGCCGTCAGGTCTTTCCCGACATGACGGTGCGCGAGAACCTCAGGCTCGGCGCCTATGTCCATGGCGAACCGGGCCCCGCCGAGTTCGACGCGGTGTTCGCCATGTTCCCCATCCTCGCGGAACGCCAGAACCAGCGCGCTGGCCTGCTGTCGGGCGGCGAGCAGCAGATGCTGGCATTGGCCCGGGCGCTGATGTCGCGGCCCCGCCTGCTGCTGCTGGACGAGCCCAGCCAGGGGTTGGCGCCCAAGGCGGTCGCCTTGGTGGCGGAGACTGTCAACAGGATCGCTGCGATGGGTGTCGCCATCCTGCTGGTCGAACAAAACCTCATCCTCGCCGAAGCCGTGGCGCGCCACGTCGTGGTGCTGGAAACGGGAACCTGCGTTGCCGATGGTTCGGCCAGCGAGATGCTGGTGAGCGGTGCCGTCGAGGACAGTTATCTTGGTAAGAAACGGAGACATTGAAATGACTTACGAGAACCGCTTCGTGAAAGTCGAGGTCGATCGCGGCTTGGCCGTGGTGACGCTCGACCGGCCGTCCGCCAACGCCGTCAGCCTGGAGGTCTACGACGAGTTGCGCCGCACCTTCCACCGCCTGGGCGAGGACCCCGCGATGCGGGTGGCGGTCTTCACCGGCGCCGGCAAGGTCTTCTGCGGCGGCAACGACGTCAACGACTTCGTCGATCTGGACTTCGACAAGGCAACCGAATACCTGGCCCATGTCCGCCTGACCTTCAACGCCATGTACGACTGCCCGATCCCCATCGTCGGTGCCATCAACGGCGCCGCCGTCGGCACCGGCATCGTGCTCGCGACCTTGTGCGATGTCCGCATCGCGTCGGAACGCGCGGTCTTCGCGCTGCCGGAAATCGACGTCGGCGTGCTGGGCGGCTCGCGCCACGTCATGCGGTTGGCGGGGCAAGGAATGACGCGGCTGATGATGTACACCGGCCGCCGGATCAAGGCAGACGAGGCGCTGCGCGCCAACCTCGTCGAGCAGGTCGTCGGCCCGGACGAGTTGATGCCGACCGCCATGGGGCTCGCCGAGGAGATCGCCGAGAAAAGCCCGCCCGCCATCCGACTCGCCAAGCAGGGCCTCAACCGGACCGAGATGATGCACCTGAAGGAGGGCTATGAGTTCGAATGCACCCTGACCGCCGCCGTCCGGCGCACGCCCGAGGCCAAGGAGGGAGCCCTGGCGTTCCTGGAGAAACGGCGCCCCGCCTACGCGGACCGGGGGTGACCCAATGTTCAAGGTCGAACGCGACGCCGAAATCGCCGTCATCCGGCTCGACAACCCGCCGGTCAACGCCGTCAGCTTCGAGCGGTGGCGCGGCCTGCCGCCGCTTCTGGGCGAGCTGGAGAGCGACGGCGTCGCGGCTCTGGTGTTCACCGGATTGCCGCAGCGTCATTTCTGCGGCGGCAACGATTTCCGGGAATTCGCCAGCCTGACGCCGGAACAGACGCTGGCGGGCACCGGCGCCGTGCGAGACGCGCTCCGCGCCGTCCACGACAGCCCGGTCCCATCCATCGCCGCCCTTCACGGGGCGGCGATGGGCAGCGGGTTCATGCTGGCCTGCGCCTGCGATTTCCGGTTCGCCACCTCCGACGCCAAGCTCGGACTGCCCGAGGTCAAGGTTGACGCCTTCGGCGGCTACCGGATCGTGCGCGAGGTTCTATCCAAGGGCGAGGCGCGGATGCTGACCCTGACCGGCCGCCCGGTATCCGGCGCCAGGGCCCACCAGATCGGCTTGGTCCAGGAACTGGGCGAGACGCCCGACGCCGTCCTCGCACGGGCATTCGAGGTCGCCCACGAACTGGCGGGCACGCTAAAGGGGCGGATGCGCGCCGGGATCAAGTCCACCCTCAACCGCGAGGACGAGCTTGACCTGTGGACCGCTTACGATCTGGAACGCGACTTCGCGTCCTCGGTCATGGGGCAGGCGATGGCCTTGGCGCGTTGATTCGCCTCAGCCGATCTGCTTGGTGCCGTTCGGGGCGTGGTAGGCGCGGATGACTTGACTGTCGTCCGCGTCGCCCTCACCCCGGCCAGATGTTGCCAGGAGGCATTGTCACGTTAACTTGGATCGGACGTGCGAAGACGTTGAAGGGCC
>NZ_AVFK01000221.1 GCF_000936425.1 Skermanella aerolata KACC 11604
CCACAGGCGATCAGCGCCCGGAATGTGCGGTCAGAACCCGCTTACCATCCTCCAGCACCCATGCCTCGCTCTGGCGGTATGCAGCATCCCATTCCGCTCGGCAGCGCATGCTCTCTCCGTTGGATGCCACCGGGCACTCGCCAATCTCGGCGACCAAGCCATAAAAGGCTACCTCATGGCGCTGCTGAGCAGCTTCAATGACTGGGTCAAGCTCACGGTAGCGCGAGCACAGATCGATGAGACGAGCGTCATCACCGAAGTAAACCAGCGACGAAGGCACCTACTCGAGCGCCGTCACGCGCGTAGATTCCTGGTAATGGGCATCGGGAGGATTTGCTGATGGGTGGAGACTTCGGCGTGGCCGGATCAGGCGGCGGCAGCGGCGTGAGGAGCGATGTTCATGCGGCCCGGATC
>NZ_AVFK01000099.1 GCF_000936425.1 Skermanella aerolata KACC 11604
TGGTCGCCAGTTGAACGGCAGCAAGGTATCGAGCGCCTGGATCTTGGTCCGTCCAATCCGGCCGATGACGTCGGTCAGGTAGGCTTCCGGATTGATGCCGTTCAGCCGGCAGGTTTCCACCAGGCTGTAGATTACGGCGGCGACCTTGCCGGCGGCATCCGAGCCGATCACGTTCCAATTCTTGCGCCCGATAGCTATCCCGCGCAGCGCCCGCTCGGCCGTCAGGTTGTCGATCTCCAGGGTGCCGTCGGTGGCATAGCGGACCAGGGCATCCCACTGGGCGTTCATGTAGCCGAGCGCCTTCGCCAGTTCGCTGCGCGGCGCCACCTGGCTGAGCCGCTCGGTCAACCAAGCTCGCAGGGCGTCGAGCAGCGGCACCGCCTCGCTCTGGCGCGCCGTTAGACGTTCGGTGGGCGGCAACCCGTATATCCGCCGCTCGATGCGGTACAGTGCGGCGATCTGCTTCACGCCCTCGGCGGCAACCGGCGAGCCCTTGGCGCGCACCAGATCGACCAACTTGCGGCGGGCGTGACCGAGGCAGCCGGCCTCGACTATGGCATTGCCCCGATACAGGTGATCGAAGCCGGAGAAGGCATCGGCCTGCAGCGTGCCGGTGAAGCCGGCCAGGTGCTGGCCCGGATGCTTGCCGGCCCGCCCGGCGGAGAAGCGGAACACCGCGATCGAAGGCTCGCTGCCGCCGCGCGGCCGGGTGTCGTCGGCATAGACCCAGAAGCGGCCGTCGTGAGTACCGGAGCGGCCCGGATTGAGAACGGTCACCGGCGTGTCGTCTGCATGGATCTTGGTCCGCCGGAGCAGCAGCTCGAGCAGGCGGTCGGCAATCGGCGCCAGATCGCGCGCTGCCGCCTCGACCCAGCCGTACAGCGTGGTGGTGGCGAGCAGCACACCGAGCCGGGCGTAGTGCGCCGCCTGCCGGTGCAGCGGCATGTGGTTGAGGTACTTGGCGATGACGACCTGGGCGATCGTACCGGCGGTGGGCAGGCCCCGCTCGATCGGTCGATCATCGGGCGCCGGCGCCTGAGCCAACTCGCCGCAGGCCCTGCAGGCGAACTTGGGCCGGACGGTGACATGAACCTCGGCATGGGCCGGCACGAGGTGGAGCTGCCTGCTCTCATCCTGGCCGATCCGGGCCATCTCCCGGCTGCAGCACGGGCACTGCGTGCTGACAGGCAGGATCTCGCGAATAACCCGCAGCAGACTGTCGGGCAAAGGACGCCGGCCCCCGCCACCGCGGCGGCGCCGTCCGGTCGTGTCCGCGCCTGAGGGTTCCGCCCCGCCCGGATCGGCCGGGGCAGGTGCCGCCGTATCGAGCAGGCTGAGCTGGTCCGGGCTCATCCTCTCCGAGGAACGGCCGAAGATCCTGTGGCGCAGAACGGCCAGGAACGTCTCCAGTCGTTCGTTCTCGCGCGTCAGCACCGCGACCCGACGTTCCAGCACGGCGATCCGCTGGAGCGGATCATCCTTCGGGCTCACAGGATTGCTGTCGCGCTGGTCATCCTTCATGTAAAGAAAGTATCCGCGCCGGCTCTCCTGGTAAACAGCAGCAGAAGCATTTACATAGAAGTAACGCAAACCTCTGTTCAGACGATAAACAGGGGCTTTGCGATGGGCTTTGTCTTGGCGGCTCGCCAATCCAGACCGTCAACGAGCAGCGACATCTGGGCACGGCTGATCGTCACGATACCATCCGCCGGGCTCGGCCAGATGAACTTTCCCTCGGTCAAGCGCTTCTGCATCAGCAGAAAGCCGGTGGTGTCGTACATCAGAACCTTGATCGTATGCGACGACCGACCCCGAAAAACGAAAAGATGGCCACTGAAGGGATCCTGGCACAGCACCGTCTGGATCTGCGCGGCCAAGCCATCGATGCCGCGGCGCAGATCAGTCCGGCCCGCCGCCAGGTAAACACGCACGCCATCCGGCAGCCCGATCACGAACGCCTCTCGACGATGTCGAGCAGCCGGTCCAGGGTCACGGCGTCGAAGCCGCGGCCGATCCGAACGACGTATCCTCCCGGCAAAACCAACTCAACCCCCTGGTCCCGCGGCTCTGGTACACTCACCACCGGTTCAGCGACATGGACCGCCAGAAACGTCGCTTCCGATCCGGCCGACGATCTCAAGGCATCGGCAGTCTGCGCTTTAAGCCGGGAATTCCAGTAGCCCAGCGTGCCCGCCTTCAGCCCGTGACGCTCGCTGTACAGCCGCAGCGACAGGCCGCTGCTCTTCCAGCCCGCCACGTGCTCCCGCCAGAATTGCTCCCGGTCTCCCAGGTGCCCGCCATCGGCCATCGCAGCCTCCATCGATTTCCTGCCACCAGGAAAACTCGGCTTCAACAGACCGGTGGAAAAGGTGCCTTCGTCGCTGGTTTACGCTTCAACCGCAAAGCGGGTGTCGGCCAGCAGGTGCTTCAGGCCCTGGCGGAACAGGCGGTTGGTCTCGATCAGAATGGTGCGGGTCGAGGTCATGGTGGTCTTCCTCCAAAAGCGTTGATGATCATCGTCCGCGTGATCCGGCTTGGTCTGCCGTGGCGCGTTCGATGCTGCGTTGGAGAAACATTGCACGATATTTAGGGTGATATAAAGATAAAATTAATACTTTATCGCGATTAAATGGTGCTAGGCAGCTTTGACTATCTGGCAGAACCGCCTACATCTCGTAGACAGTCGCCGGCTCCGGCACCGACAGAACCTCTTGGAAATCTTCAGACACGAGGTCATGTCCGTCCGAGAGGTTATCAGCCGTCATCATAGCCCATTGAGATCGAAGACAGAGCGCAAGATCGCGGGCAGGATGATTACACCTGAACGTGCATATCTTGCCAATAACATGCAATAAATATTACACAAAGGCTCAATCTGATCCGCACGCGGCTATGGAGAGCTTCCAGTGGCTAGCCTTCTTCCAGCATCGCTTGCAGAGTTCCAAGCAAGGATCCGGCGAACCATCCTGGAGCTTGAGGATCATGCCCGCACGATCCCGGCTGATCAGCAACAAAGGGTCAAGCAAACCATCTGCCGGCTCAAAGCTGTCCTGGACGACGACAGCGTACCGGAGCAAAAATCAAGGCGATCACCACAATGTGATTAGCTCTGTTCCGACCTTGGCCATTGAGTAGGCCAGGATGGGCTGCAAAGAAGGAAGGCGTAATGGATATCGCCTCAAACCTGACCGCGACGTTGAAGACATTCCGAACCAACGATGATGCTACAAGATACCTTAGCCACGAGGGCTTCACCTTCATGGGCGCTCCTGGACGCTGGTTGCATGTCGAGGATCAGGGGCCGGTCTACGCCCGCATTGTCCCGACCAGAGGAAGCTTCCAGGTTCGGATGGTCCGGCCGAAGAGACAGCAGTCATGATCGTAGTCGCGACCGGCAGGCAGGCTCGTGTTCCTCGGTGACGTAGTTGGTCAAAAGTTTCTTTGTTAATTGAATTTTATCAGATTATCGATCTACTTTAGGTAATGAATTTGCATAACCGGAACGTGCAGTATGCCAGAGACAGCCATCGCTGAACTTGATGCTCCTGGCTTTGGAATGTCCCAGGCCGTTGCCCTGTTCGGAGAGGACATCCACAAAGTCGGCGCCTATAACTTCAAGGTCGGCGATCTGGTCGGCACCCTGTGTCGGCTGTACGGGTTTGGCTGGGAAGAGGCTGAGCTTGGGGGGAAGCAGCGAGCCTGCATGACTTGGGCAAGCTCTGGATCCCACGGGATGTCCTGCTCAAGTGCGGTTCCCTTGATGAGGACGAGTGGCGGATCATGCGGGGTCACGCCGTTTTCGGGTACGCGCGCCTGCGCCACTTCTGCCGCCTCGCTGCGGAGATGGCGTTATCTCACCACGAGAACTTTGACGGAACCGGCTACCCACATGCTCTGGCCGGAGAGGAAATCCCGCTGAGTGGCCGCATGGTCCGCCTCTGCGATGTCTACGATGCGTTGCGTGCCGCCCGGTCCTACAAGATGGCGATGACACACGAAGAGGCCGTGGAGATCATCCTACAAGGCGACGAGCGGATCCGCCCGGAGATGTTCGACCCCGAACTGCTTTGCCTGTTCGCCCTCCATCACCGCGAGTTCGAGGCTGCGTTCGATCGTTGATCCATTTCTGTTCCGAAGCTGCTGACACAAGCTAGAACATCATGACCGTAGAGCCGGCCAACGGTGGCGGTGAACGACACATGAGGGTTGAACGTCATCCAGACAGCGACTGCTTATTCGCTGAGCTTAGGCATAAAAAACGGACGCTTGAAAGTTTGCTTATTAAGCAGTTGGCAAACCACCTTTTTTGTGCAAAAAAAAGACCGCCCCGAAAGGCGGCCTGAGTCTAGGGAGGAAACGCCCAAAGAGGCGTCGCGATATCGCTACCGCACTGCACAAATAGTTTCAGAACCGATTTAGTTCCAGAGGAAATGCAGGCGTGCAGATCTGCATATTTCTTTTTGCATATCCTAATCCACCTTCGCCGCTCTCTGCGCAGCCGTCGCCTCCTCTATTTGCCCGCACCGTTTGCGCACCTCTGCTTCATTAGCAGGTTGAGCGCGTCGATCACTTGCCAATTCCCAGGCTATTGCAGCTTTCAGCAGCAAGGCGTCTTGTGGCTCGGCCTCCCGCCAGATCTTGCAGGCCTGTGCGATCTCTCGACCTGGGTTCTGAGCGTTTTTGCTGTCATTGGCAGCGACCATCAGCGCGGCAAAGGTCATTGTCGGCAATCCGTCGTTAACTAAACTCTGCTACAAAATCCAAGCCGGCCGACAGTTCACTTTAGGCGGTTGGTGGGTAAAATTGAGACGAGTGCGCATGGGTGACGGGACGTAGTTCGACAGTGCCTCCCGCCATTCAGCTTGTCTGCCTCGCCGCTGTTCAAGCGGCTTCCGTCCACCAGCATCCCAAGCCTTCGCCTAGCCGATCCAACGAGAGCGGCGATCAGCACATCACGGTTGAATGTCCATAGGACCTTGGTACTGAAGCCAACTCGCGCCATTGTCGAAAATCCATCTTACACTGTGAGAAGCGCGATGAACCCTCCGGCCAATCAAGCTCATGTCCCTGTTAAGGATGTGGTGCTTCTGCCTATTCAGCATTCGTCCAGACCCGGATCCAGTCACCTAAAACGACAGAAGCATTGATCTAATTCTTCAGTTGACCATGCGGGGAGAAGTCGATGCGGGCCAGTGACATCATGACACGTCAGGTCATCACGATAGATGCCGACAGCACGGTTGCCGATGCGGCAAAGCTCATGCTTGAGAGCCACATCAGCGGCATGCCTGTAATAGATGCTCAGGGCCGTGTCGTGGGGATCATCAGTGAGGGCGATCTTCTGCGCCGGTCCGAGATGAACACGACCAGAGATGCTGGCGGGCGGCGCCAATCCTGGTGGCTAGCCCTCTTCGCTGGACCGTTCGCAACTCAGTCCGAAGAACGGGCTGAAGCTTACACAAAGGAGCACAGCCGTCTGGTGCGGGACGTCATGACCCACAACGTGATCTGCGTTGATGACGATGCGTTACTTGAAAAGGTAGTCAGCACAATGGAAAGCCGCCGCATCAAACGGGTGCCGGTCGTGAGTGACCATCGTATCGTAGGGATCATCAGCCGAGCGAACCTTATGCGGATTCTGACGTCGGTGGCTTCGGACATTCCGGCGCCGACAGCTGACGACCGGAGTTTGCGGGCGAAGGTCATCGAGGCTTTCAAGGACCAGTCCTGGGCTCCTGATTTCGGCGAGAATATCGTGGTTAAAAATGGCGTCGTGCAGCTTTGGGGTACGGTCAGTTCCGAAGCGCACCGTGAGGCCCTGGTAGTAGCAGCAAAAAATGTTCCAGGTGTGAGAGATGTCGAGGACGATATTGAAGTGATTGATTATCGTGCTGAGGGGGCATTGCTCGATTAATGAGGTGACTTTTGTTTTTAACCACAGCCCAAATCTACATTTGAATTTGGGTAGGATCGACTTGACGCCCATCCCGGAAGACATCCTCCTGGCCTCCCCTGGTTGCCCAGCAACCGGGGGAGATGCCCATTGGCGAGAGCTTCATTCTTCCTTCACTTATCGCTGATACAAATAAAAAGCCGCCAGCTTTCCCTGCTTTTCGAAACCGGCGCAGGCGGAGTTAGAGACCAACAAGCTTCACCTGGAAGAACCATCACTCTGAACGGCGGGACTGGCAGTGGTCCCGCCGTTTTGATTCAGCCTTTCGCAGCAGCCGTAGCCTCGTCCATCTGCCGGCGCCGCTCGCGCACAGCGTCCTCCTCCCGCACCTGGACCCGCCGGCCGGTCGCCAGTTCCAAAGCGACCGCAGCCTCCAGCAGCGCGGCATCATCCGGGTCAGCCTCACGCCAGACGGCGCAGGCTTTCGGGGTCCACTGACCTGGGCCGCGGCTGCCGCCGGCATTCGCCGCGTCGAGAAGTTCTTCGAAGGTCATGCTGTCTCCTTTTCCAGCAGGCGCGTTGCTCTAAGCACCGTCGACCGAGACACATTGAAGCTTCTGGCGACTTCCGAAACCGACTTTCCAGCGTTCAGCATGAGCTGGGCATGCTCAGCCCGCTCGCCTTGCAACTTCGGTGGTCGGCCACCGCTGCGGCCGCGTGCCTTGGCTGCGGCGATGCCAGCTTTCGTTCGCTCACGGATCAAAGACCGCTCAAATTCGGCTATGCTTCCGAAAATATGGAAGATCAGCTTACCGCCGGCTGTGCTGGTGTCGATCGCCTCGGTCAACGACTTCAAAGCGATGTCACGAGCCTCCAGATCCTTCACCGTGGCGATGAGCTGGTCGAGAGACCGCGCCAGACGATCCAGGCGCCAGACGACGAGAGTGTCACCTGAGCGGAGGTATTCTAGCGCGGCTTGAAGCTTCGGACGATCCTTCTTCCCACTGCTGATCGTTTCGATGAACAGCTTTTCACAGCCGGCCGCGCGTAAGTCGTCCTCCTGCATTGCCGGGTTTTGATCCTGCGTCGAAACTCGGCCGTATCCAACCAGCATCTAAAATCACTCCAGCCCCACAGCGCCTCGCCAGCTTCTACTTTTCGGCATGTCATGAAGCAGTTCATCCGCAAGCCGTCTAATCTCCTCGATCTTCCTGGTTATGTCCGCCCGCTTTTTTTCGGGGTGAGCAGGCGGATGTTCGAGAAGACGTGACGCCATGCCTTTGATCTCCACGATCCTGTCCCATGGGTGCCTTGCGAGATGGTCCGCCGAAGGACCTCTCATGATTTCCATCAGAATGTCGGCATGACGCTCGGCATCGTCCGATTGGTTATCCAATGGCACACGCAGCGGATTCTGTGGGGTCTCCTTTCTGTCGTCTTTCACAGGTCAATCCTCCGAACTTTCCCTGTTGAAAACCTGTACAAAATCTAACATGACAATACTTGGTTCCCAACAGGTATTTTCAACAGTGTGAGCATCAACGTCTATGCGGTTAGATAAAATGCTGTCCTAACTGTCGATTAACGGCCGTTTTGGACAGGTGGTTGCTTTCCTCTTCACCAAGGAAGACAGATTTTTTCTATGACCCTAGCGGCCAAGACCCAACAGGATTATCTTTAATGAAGATAAAATATTTGGAATGGTGTCATGGAAGACAAAGTAAGTAACATTATCAATGACCTTAAAATACTTGCATCTGAAACAAAAAACCTGACTGTACAAAGGGATATCCTCCGTATCATCGAACGCCTCTCCAACCAAGAGGAATGGCCCAACGAAGATGAGCTAATTCGCATCTGGTTGAGATATAACAGCGATAATAGGTGAGATACTGCGCTGCAAAATTTCTATTTTAAATTGATGATAAATCGCATAGCCTTAGATTCTGGGTGATGGCTGTAACATCGGTAATCAATCGAGGCTCCTGTCATGCGGGGTTCCATACTTCAGGTTCTAAATGACCTTGTTTCCCTGAGTCATTATCTGGACGGCTCTGAGCGAGAACGCCTCCTCCAAACAATTGACCTGTTAGAAAATTTTGATGAGCACGACGATTATTTTATGACTTTGTACGCGAAACTATATTTCGACGATACTTCCCCAAAACAAGTGAGTGACTGGGTTAAAGACACTAGATGCCCATACCGAAACGGGACAACCGACGAAACTGAGACACAATAAAAACTAGTTGATGGATGGGTATTATCGAATTAAGCTAGTCTTACAGGCGCAGCTATGCCTAATTCCAAATGATCGAATCTACCCCAACCGCCAGCGAACGCTCGGCGGCTTTTTGCTGTCCGCATTTTCGCTGAGAGCCCGTTTGATAAATGCTCCAAGGCACATCCTATTGTATGTCGCAAGATACCTAACCACAACAGGGTGTATGTTTTCCGAATTATTAAACGGGCTCTGAGGGCGCCAGTCATGAAGTTCAAGCCGATCGACCCCGACCTGATCAGCCGGGGAGTCGCCGCCGGCCTTGCGGGCTGGAGCAGTGACAAGCTCACGTACGAGGGAAACGAAGGACGCGCGCCTCTCCCTTATCGATACAATGCCAGGTGCCTGCTCTACTCCCGCCGCGAGATCGAGCAGTTCGTCGCCGATCGGGACGCGGCAGTGGCGGCAGAAGATGAAGCCAATGCCGCTGCCAAAGCCACACGCGCTGAAAAGCGAAAGGCGGCGGTGGCGGCGGACTTGCGGAAGACCGCATAGCCGTGCCAGTCGGTGTTGATGAGATGGACGGCCTCCCGCGTCTGGCACGCCAGTGCCATGTGACGGATAGGATCCTTTCATCCCGGAGAGTGTGCGATGTCTACGGCGTTCATCGGTCTCGATCTGGCAAAGTCGGTGTTTCAGGTTCACGG
>NZ_AVFK01000097.1 GCF_000936425.1 Skermanella aerolata KACC 11604
CCCCGCCGCCAACTTGACGGTGCCACTGCGCGGCATAGCCGTCGGCAGGAAAAATTGGAACGTGATCGGCTCGGATGCTGCCGGCAAAGTCGCCGCCGTGATCTACAGCCTGGTGGAAACCTGCCGGTTGAACGGCATCAATCCGGAAGCCTACCTGACCGACGTCATCGCCCGGGTCGGACGGACCAAGATCCAGGCGCTCGATACCCTGCTGCCGTTCAACTGGCGGCCGCCCGACGCCGGCAATCCCGCCGATCCGGGCCGCATGAACATCGCTCCTCACGCCGCTGCCGCCGCCTGATCTGTTCGCGCCGGGGTCTCTACCCATCGGCAAATCTTCCCGCTGCCCACCATCGGGAATCTGCGCGCGTGACGGCGCTCGAGTAGGTGCCTTCGTCGCTGGTTTACGTCTCTCCCGAGCGCAGGTACTTGCTCACCGTCTCCCGCGACAACTTCAGTGACCGGGCGATCGCCCGAACGCTCTTTCCCTTCGCGTGTTCCCGTCGAACACGTGCAATCGTCTCCACTGTCAGCATCCTCGCATGGCCACCCTGTCGTCCAATCCAGGGTGGAAGTCTGCCAGATCATGAGGTGGTCGGGTTTTGGACGCCGATCACCCCAGAAACTGGCCTACTCTTCCACGCCGATGCACATTGTCGAGGTCAGTTCCGGGCTCGTCACCGTGCATGCCCGATCCTCCGGTCTGATCGCCTGCTGTCCGATATGCGCCACGCCGTCGGGACGGGTTCACGGCCGCTACACCCGCCCTGTTGCCGACCTTCCCCTGATGGGCCGCATCGTCTCCCTGTCCCTTCAGATCCGCCGCTTCCGCTGCTCGCAGTCGAGCTGCCCGCGCCGGATCTTCGCCGAGCGACTGCCTGCGGTGGCGCCAGATCGCAAACGGCGCACCGTCCGGCTCGCCCAGGTCCAGCGCTCCCTGGCCCTGGGCGCGGGCGATGAACCGGGATCACGACTGGCGAGCCTGCTCGCCATGCCGGTCAGCGGTGACACGCTGCTCCGCCTGATCCGGGCTGTTCCGGTTTAACCGGCACCACCAGCGCGCATCATCGGCATCGGGAGTGTCGAGAGATTGGGGGTGCCAGCAATTCGAGCCATTGCGAAACAAGCTTGGACATCAGTTTTGAGGAGCTACCTGAAGGCGACACCCCCAATCTCTCGACGCTCTCATCGTTAATCAGCAACGCCTGCCTATTTGCAACATGGGCCGGGACATCCCCGCAATTCTCCACGCATAGCTTCCGCCGCAAAGCATGGTGGCGGTCAACGGTGTATTCATGCGGCATGAAGCGAGAACCGGAGCATCGAAACAGATCGCTCTGTACGCCATCCGGCCACACCTGTACAACACGTCACACCGGCCTCGTGCCCTCCTGCTGGTGACGGACTCGCCCAAAACCGACAAAACCATTACTATGGGCATCATCCGTCACCTTAACAGATGGCAATCACGATTGGCTCTTCAACTTGGTGTTCGCCACCATGAAACCCGAGTAGAGCCATTTCACTGGGAGTGGAGCTCGAGCTTCTTCAGTATCCGACTAAAAGGATCGACAACGAAAGAGTTCGAGCGGATTAGAGGCAGCGGTTCCGGCTCTAAGAAATTTGCATTTAGGAGGCCACCCTAGTCCGGACGTCGATGCCGAATAGATACTTCTGTCAGCTCTTAAACAACGGAAGTAGGAACAAAAACTCCTGGAGCAAACCAGCTCATGCTTATGTAGACACCACTTCCACGATCGAGAGCTTCCAGAATTGCTTTCGAAGCATCTAAAAATACTTGGGCAAGTGTGAGGAACGGCCGCACCTTTGCGGGAGCTGCTGGGCTGATTGCGCTAATCAGACTTTTGGCTCCGTCAATTGCGCTAACTACCCCTTGGACGTCTTCATGACTGATCTGGATATGAAAGCCCCACCAAAAAGCCCTTACCACAGTGCCGCCGCGGGTAGGAGCGGAAGCCGTGCCTCGGTTCTGCTCGGTCGCCGGAACTATCACCTCTCCGCCGAAGATCTCAATTTGAGCAGCCCGAGCGTTAGCATCAATTGATCTACTTAAGGAATCTAAATCGGTTCCACCCCGCATACGAGAATTGAGAAATCGCTGAACATCGCTCCAGTTTCCATTGATGTCATCGAACGAAGTTGTCGTAGTGGTATCATCTACAAGACTGGTCATTACTACCTCCTAAGGTTGCGCAAGATTGATAGTTAACCACGACTAAATGGCCGCCTCGCTGCAAATTCCTTGACACTTGGGCCGAGACCAAGAAGTCCTGGAGTTTGAGAGGGGGGCATATATTCCCTTATTTTCTTGACCAGAGAAATATAGTCACCATTGAAGTGACCATCTGCCCACACATTTCTCAATGTTCCAGTGAATTGGCCATTGCGGTCGCCATCGAGTGCAAGCTGCTCGTCTTTGCACGCTGACATCAAGAGCGTAGTGCTTCTGAGATCAGAGCGGGAACGTTGCTGAGAGGCCGACAGCGCTCGCGTATAACGCGCCGATTGCTTAGAAACTATTCTGCTGGCTTGGGTATATGGAAGCTCCCGGGGCCGGTAACGCAGTCGCTCCCAAGCAAGTCGGAGGCGAACGCTTGTTTCGCTATGACAGATGTCGGTGATAGTGAGTATTTTCACGCCGGAATTGAACTGGGCTAACGCGGTGTAAATCTCATCGTCAATCAACATACGATCATACAGCACCCAGGCTTCATCGCGTCTTTCAGGCTCATCGCCGTTAACATCAACAATCTGAGTACCGTGACCAGCTATTGTGAGTATCAACATGTCGCCAGAAATCATTCTTGCGGCTTCCCCTGCAAGCATTTGTAGAAGTCGATTACTAGTTGCTTCGCGTGATAAAAGTATAGTTGTCTCAAACATGTTTGATCTGGCAATATTCGCCATGTCGTTAGCGTCATTCTCACACGCTGTAAGTTCGCCCGTCCAGCCCATGTAATGTGCGGGATCTACTGCATTCAGGCCAAGGTGTATTCCGATAGCGCGCATTTCATTTCTCCAACAACAGAGAAAGGCAAAACAGCTAATCAGCGATGATGTTTTTTCTCAAGCAACTTTCGGGGTCCATTTAACAACTGTCCTAGCTTTGATTCCTCACCCAAACGGGTGATAAATTGGGACAAGGTCTGGTCAGACAAACTAATTAGTATCTAGTATTTTTCTTAAATAAGAAGATGGTACAACTCAAGGTTGGAGTTGCTTTAGCCCATAGGATCGTGCGGAGGCTGGACGGATGTTGAGCGAGGGGATCAATAACCTTATTGCAACGATCCACGAGGCCGCCTTACTGCCCGTTTTGAAAGTCAGGGAGGTGGCAGGCGCTTTCTGTTTGGGTGGGCGAGATGCTTTGATGAGATGGACGACCCCCCCGTTTCCGGCGCGGCAGCGCCATATAGCGGACAGGACGTTTTTCATCAGGGAGATTGTGCGATGTCTACGGCGTTCATCGGTCTCGATCTGGCGAAGTTGGTATTCCAAGTTCACGGTGTTGATGCCCAGAGCAAGGTGCTTATGACGAAGCGGCTACGGCGGGACGCCGTGCTGGCGTTGTTCGCCAACCTGCCCGTGTGCGTGGTCGGAATGGAGGCTTGTGCCGGGTCACACTTTTGGGCACGGGAACTTACCCGGCTCGGCTACACGGTGCGGCTGATGGCGCCGCAGTACGTCAAGCCCTACGTGAAGCGGCAGAAGAACGACCGGGCCGACGCTGAAGCGATCTGCGAGGCGGTGCAGCGGCCGAGCATGCGGTTTGTCGCGGTCAAGACCGAGGAGCAGCAGAGCACCCTGGCGATCCACCAGGTGCGCAAGACGCTGGTCGCCCAGAAGACGCAGCTGATCAACGCGCTACGCGCTCATCTGGCCGAGTTCGGCATCATCGCCCCCCAGGGCGCCGGCAAGGTCGCGCAGCTGAGCGCCGTGGTGGCCGACCTGGAGGATACCCGGGTTCCCGCTCTGGCGCGAAGCGTTCTCCAAAGTCTTGTCGACCAACTGCGCGACACCGAACGTCGGGTCGAGGACCTCGACGCCCGGCTGGCCGAGCAGGCTCAGACGGACGAGGTGTGTCAGCGGCTGATGACGGTTCCCGGCATCGGCCCGATCACCGCGACAGCACTGACGGCGACGATTGGCGACGCCACGGTCTTCGAGTCCGGCCGCCAATTGGCGGCCTGGCTCGGCCTGGTGCCGCGCCAGACCTCGAGCGGCGGCAAGGAACGCCTGGACGGCATCTCCAAGGCGGGCGACGGCTATCTCCGCCGGATGCTGGTGAACGGCGCCCGAACGGTGATGCGCTGGCATGGCACGACGTCACCCTGGCTTGCCGGCTTGCTGAAGCGCCGGCCGGTCAACGTCGCGGTGGTAGCGCTGGCCAACAAGCTGGCCCGGATCACCTGGGCCGTGATGACGCGCGGTGAGAACTACCGCAAGCCTGCCGTGACGGCTGAACCAGCGACGGCGTGAGGCAGCGATGAAGGTACCATCCGCACTGGGGATCCCGACCCACGGCAGAATAGCACCGTGCTCGCTCCGGCAAGGCCGAGCCGCCTGCGGTGGTGGCCCTGGCGGGCCAGCCTTGCCGTTCGCTGCGCGCGGCGCTCCTGGAAAAGACAGGTCGGGACGGAGAGGTGGTTCCGCCGATCGAACAAAGAGGTTGGGATTGGGAGAAAGAACAGGATGAGACAGCGCCGCGGGCTCGGCAGCCGTCACGGCGCCGAGGGCGGCGCATCAGGTTCTCCTTCGGTTTGCGAGGGCGACTGACAGCGTGATGACACCACAGGTCGACCGGGATCGGCCAAACCCGCCTGCACCAGAGAGCCACCAAGCTCGTTGCTTTGATTGGGCGTCGACCCGCGGATCTTCATCAAGGCCAGCAGCCTGAAAGCTGCACAACAGGCCGGATAGATGGCAGCAACCGACTCTCAACGTCAGAACGCTGCAGGAAACTCTTGCAAGGCGGGGGGCCGTCCATAGATGGTGCATGGAGGCCGAAGAGCACGGATTTCTTCCTTGGTTCGGTGATCTTCAAGCGGCGCGGACAGACTCCGGGTGTCCGAGATCGAGCATTCGGTTGAGGACGGTGACGGCAATGCGGGTTTCGACTTCCTGCGCCGGGTGGGTGTGCGAGCGCAAGGTGTCGCCGATGATGCGCTTGTATCGGCTTATCGTCCCCTCCACCCCGGCCCTCGCATTGTAGCCCGAGGTTTTTTGCCGGCCTATCCGGCCCTGCTCGGCAATGACCTGGCTATGGCGGTCGCGCTGGGTTGGATCGGTGTCGGTCGACGGACTGATCACAGCTGTGGCGCGCGGCGGCACGATAACCGCGGCCTCCGGGGAATGTTCGGCCACAGCATCGTAAACTCGATCCTGGTCATACGCGCCGTCAGCGACGACCACGGCCATCGGCTCCTCGGCTTGGTCGAGCAGCCGGCCGAGTTCGGCGGCATCGTCGACCTCCTTGCTGGTCAGGGTCGAGGCGACGATCGTGCCGGTCTTGCATTCACAGCAAGATGCAGCTTCCTCCAGGCGCGGCGCTGGGTGCCATGCTTCTCAACCAGCCATTCGCCCGGCCCGCTCAGCTTCATTCCGGTGCTGTCGACCAGCAGATGCACCGGGCCGCTCGCCGACTGCGCCTGAGGAGCCACCGCTAGCGTCCTGGATCGTCGGCTCAGGGTGCTATGGTCCGGCACCGGCAGATCCAGCCCTATCAGCCCGAGCAAGGAGCCGACCAGCCCTTCAGTCTGGCGCAGCGGCTGGTGAAACACTGTCCTCAGGATCAACGATGTCTCAATAGCGAGATCCGAGTAGCGCGCCTGACCGCCCGGCGTGGTCTGTGGCGCCGCCTGCCAAGCCGCGATTGCTTCCTCGGTGAACCAGATCGTCAGCGAGCCACGCTGGCACAGGCCAGCCTCGTAGGTCGACCAGTTCGTCACCTTGTAGCGGGTTCTCGGAATCCGGTGGCAGCGGTCGGCATTGTATTTGTGCGGCATGCTCAGACGAGGCGATCAGGAAGGGGCAGGCTTCTTATCGACTCCCGTTCGCAGGAGCGACAACAGCATCCGTGCACCAACGCAGACTATCGTCCTTATGATTCTTCTCCCATCCGAGTAAGGAGATGAGACAAGATCTGGTCTTACACCACTATTTAGCCCGTAGCCTTCTTCCCTCCAGTTGTTCACTATACAACTTCAGGTTATTCCTAGTTTGTTCGCAAGATTTCACTAGAGGCTGAAATGACGTTTGGCGACGGGATTAATGACCTCATTGCGACAATCCACGAAGCAGCTTTGGCGCCTGACCTATGGCCGGATGTCCTAGAGGGTATGCGGAACCTGTTGGACTCCCAAGGCGCCGTTCTCGTGAGGGTGGACACGTCAGGTCAATCAAGGTTCAGTTACCACGCTGGCTTAGATCCAACTCCCTCAGCGGCAATGCGCGAGCGCTACTACACACCGGAAAGCAGCCCCATTTTCCAAAGCATGCTGGTAGGCCCAGTCTTTGAGGTCATTCCCAGAGAAGCCCTGTCAAGCGATGCTGCTTTCGCAGTGATGGACTACTACAACGACGTTTTTCGACCTCAAGATCTTTGGCATAGCATTGCAACTTGCGTCAACCGGTCGGAAAACGAGATTGTGGCGCTAGGCGTTGCACGATCAAAGCGCGCGGGCATCTTTGGCAATCGTGAAACATTGCTGGTGAAGACTCTAGCAAAGCATATAAGGTTGGCGACCGACGTAATGGCGAGATTAGGAACGCTAGAGACTGATCTGGCGAATAGAGAGTCGGTTCTTGACCGCCTACACGGCGCACTGCTTTTAGTTAATCGCGCCGGCCGTGTGTTATATGCAAACAAGGCAGGTGTAAGTGTCCTCGGCGCCGGTGACGGGTTGGCATTGGACGGAAGCAGAATACAAGCAGCCCGCCATACCGACACATTGCGGCTCTTGACTATGATACAACGCGCAGTGGTCGGAGGGGACGAAGGGCTGCCTCCTACTCCTGGCTCGCTCAGTCTTCCAAGGCCGTCGGGCACCCGCGCCTATGCCATCACTGTCTATCCTCTGTGTCAACCTGGTCGATGGCCCGCCGTACCAAGGGCCGAGGCGGCCATCGTCATCTACGATCCGGGTGCGATACCGCAGGTGCCCGATCAGCGGCTGCGTCAGCTTTATAAACTAACTCCGAGAGAGATTGCCTTGGCGCAAGCATTCGTCGCTACTTGTGACCTCCGAGTGGCATCCGATCGTCTCGGCATTAGCACCAACACCGCGAAAACGCACCTCAAGAACATTTTTACGAAAACATCGACGGCCTCACAGGCCGAGCTTATCAGATTACTCATGGCAACGGGCATACAGATCCGTTGAGCAGGGGAGGTCGTCACTGACTGAGGACAGCGGCGCTGATAGCAGTCTCAGAAACTGTTCGCAGAGGGGTGTGCCTGCTGGTGCTGATCGGGATCAAGGGGACAGCCCTGGGCGATCTTAGCTATCGGGGTCAGCGGCTGTCCAAGGCCGGCGAGGCGCTCGGCATCGCCATCCAACCCAGCGCCGGCGGCCACGGTGGAACCTTCATTCCAGAGGGGATTTGTTGGGTCGCTGGACGCTCGCTAGTCTGGATTAACTGCTACCCCCGGTTGAATATTATCTTTGAGCGGACAGAAGCTCACCTCATCGCTTTCATTGAGATCGCCTTCGTTTCCATCCTGTCCCGCCGCCTGATACGCCTTGCGGCCCAGAAAACCAGTGCCTAACATCTACGAACAGACTCTGAAACATAAGGGTCGTCGGATCAGACGGCGGTAGAACCCGCGCGATGCAAGGATGGAACCGCACCGGGTTTGCCGGAGGTCGTGTAGTTTGCGTCACGCTGCCATGACCTTCGGTTGGCATCGGGCCGATACGTGCAGTACGCTGGCCGGAGACACATCTTTCGCCTGGGGCGTTCAAACGATGAAGTCAGAGAAGGTACGCTTCAGTGCCAGGATCCTGCGCAAGCAGGCTGATCTAGCCAGGTATGTTGTTGTTAAATTGGAACATGTACCTGGTCCGTAGCAGCGATCTCGACGGCTGGGCACGGGCGCAGCAAGCTGCCGGCGCTTTGAGCAACCCATGTCACGCTGATGTCCAGGGTCATCGCCCGATATGGTGCCCCCCAGCCCCTGCTATGGCAGGCGCCGGATGGTTCACCGTGTTACGCGTCACCGACCGGGGTCCCGGCCCGGCGCCGGCGCCTGACCCGCGCTACCGCGCCGCGACCAGTCTGCAGGCGCTCGGTGTAACGCGCGACCATCGCCGGGGATTTCCAGCCGCCGGCCTGCATCACCGCCGGCAGGTCCTCGCCGGCGGCGACCAGGTCCTGGGCGCCGCCGACCCGGGTCGAGTGGCCGCTGTAGGCGCCGGACAGGCCGATGCTGGCGCTGCGGGCCTTGACGATCGCGGCATAGGAGGTCGGGCTGAGCGCCGGACCGTAGCCGCGGGGCGACAGGTGGCGGAAGACGAAGGGCGAGGGCGGGACGACGGCGCCGGTCGCGGGATCGATCGCACGGCCGATCGCGGCCCGCCAGGCCGCCAGCGCCCGCATGGTGTCGTCCGCCAGGAACCTGGCGGCGCCCGCGCCCTCCTGGTCGGTCTTGGACCGGCGCACCAGGATCAAGCCCTCGCCGTCCTCGCCGTCCTCGAGATCCTCCCAACGCAGCGCCACCACTTCGCTGGCCCGGCACAGGGTATCGCGGGCGACCAGCAGCACGGCGCTGTCGCGCAGACCGATCAGGTCCCGGTGGGGCGTTTGGGCGCCGCTTCCGACCGCGGCCAGGATCGCGTCGATCTCCTTTTTGCCCGACCGGGTTGGCCTGGCGCTGGCGCACGCTCCGGGCGCGGGCATGGGCGCGGGCCGCCATCCTGACGGTCAGCGATCGGCAGGGGTTTGCCAGATCGGCGGCGGCGTGCCAGGCGGCGATGCTGGCGAGGTAGCGCTTGATCGTGGCGGGTTTGCGCGAGGCGCCGACGGCCTCGATGAAAGCGGCGACGGTGGTTGGTTCGGCCGGCAGCCAGGACAGGCCGCACCCGGCGCACCAGCCGGCGAACAGGCGCCCGTTGACCTTGCCCCCGTGCAGCGCCTCCCATAGCCGGGTAAGATCGGCGAG
>NZ_AVFK01000098.1 GCF_000936425.1 Skermanella aerolata KACC 11604
AGGGCCACCGCACCGTAAACCACCACGGTGACGCCGATTGCCACGATGGCCAGAACGAACGCCTGGGTCCAGAACGAGGACGTCTCGGCGGCCACCGTCGACAGGGTGATCGCCATGATTTCGGCCGACAGGATCAGATCGGTCTGGATGGCGCCGCGCACCCTCCGCTCCTCCAGCTCGGCGGGGGTTCCCGCCGCCTCCGCTCCGTCCTCGCTATGGTCGTCATGTGGGCGGATCGTCTCGTAGACTTTTTCCGCTCCCTCGTAGCACAGGAAGGCGCCGCCCAGCATGAGCAGCGGCGTGATCGCCCAGGGTGCGATCAGGCTGAGCGCCAGCGCCGCCGGCAGCAGGTAGAACATTTTGTTCCTGAGGGATCCCAGCGCGATCCTGCCGATGATCGGTAGCTCGCGGTCCGCCGCGAAGCCGACGACGTAGCGCGGCGTGACCGCGGCATCGTCGACCACGATGCCGGCGGCCTTGACGCCCGCCCGGGTGGCCTGGGCGGCGGCATCGTCCAGCGATGCTGCGGCAACCTTGGCCAATCCGACGACATCATCGAGGAGGGCAATCAGTCCGGTGCTCAAAGGAGGGGCTCCTGCCTGTGCTGCTATGAATCTGCAGTCCAACACCCGGTACACCGATCCAGCACCGCAATAAATGACGGCGTTGCACATCGGAGCGATAGCTGACTTTTGCCGACCGGAGGGGTGGGCGTGAAGGTTTCTGAGCTGAGGCCGGCCGGGAGGGGGGGCAGTGGCATGAAGGGAACACCGCGGCGGAAGCCTTCTGACTACGGTCAGGACCAGCTGGCGCGAGGATTGGCCAAGAGTCGGAGGACCCGCATTTCTGATCCACTTCCTGACCCGCGGCGTCTCAGCGATAGGGAAAGCGAATCCTGAAACAGGTGCCGTCGCAGACTTCGAGCGACAATGTTCCCTCAAGCTGCTCGACGATCGACCGGACGATTGTCATGCCGAGATGACCGTCGCGAACCAGGTCGATGCCGTCGGCTACCCCAACACCGTCGTCGGCGACGCGGAGCTTCGTGTGCTCTCCATCGTCCTGGACAGCGACGGCGATGGTTCCCTCCGCCCGCCCGGCAAAGGCGTACTTGCAGGCGTTGGTGAACAGCTCGTTGACCACAAGGCCGATCCGGAGCACGTCGTCGGCCGGCAGGACCGGATTGTCCCCGGTCACGCACCAGGTAATCCCGCTGCCCGTCGGAAGGAGATGGGCGGCGAGTTCGGCCAGGAGGTCGCGCAGGTAGTCGCCCGCAGCGATGCTTGTGACCTCAGTTGCCTGGTACAGGTGACGGTGGACCTGCGCCACCGACTGAATGCGCCCATGTGCTTCCTGAAGCTGGTTTCGGACTGCCGGATTGTCGACGAAACGCGCCTGCAGCTCGAGCAGGGTCATGGCGGTCTGCAGCGAGTTCTTGACGCGGTGGCTCATCTTGCGGATCAGCACGTCCTTCTGCCGCAGTGCCGCCACCCGTGACGTGATGTCGCGGACGATCCCGACCAGTCGGACCGGCGTGCGACCGCCCGGGGTGTCGGCGAACACGCCCTGACCGGCGGCACTGACCCAGATCACCGCGCCGTCGGTACGGACCAGCCGCATCTCGCAGGCATACAGGCCGTCGCGGCCCGGATCCAGGGCCGCCCCGACCGCCGCCAGTGCCCGCTCCCGATCCTCCGGGTGCAGCAGGGCGCCGAAGCTGTCGAAGGTTTCCTGCTGACCAGAAGGCAGACCCGTCATCTCCCGCAGGCGCGGGTTCCAGTGCCAGCAGTCGCCCGCCACATCGTAGTCGAAGGTTCCCAGCTTCGCCGCCTCAACCGCGACTTTGAGCAGGACAGGATCGAACTCATCGGAGCTGTTGCCGGAAGCCTTGTCGCTGTCCATGCTGTTCCTGCCAGGCACTCAAACTACCTTTCCAGGGTTTCGCCGCCCTGCTGAACTGTCCAGCATAAAGTAAGGCCGACACATCGAACTTTTTACTTATGACTCCAGCAGAAAATGCAACACTATGTCGGTGAAAGCCTTGATCAAAGCATTAAAGTGAACGATGCACAGTAATATAGTTGTTTCAGGACAGGATTTGCTGAGTGGAAGGCAGGCGTATGCGCATCCTTATCGTTGAGGACGAAGCCATCATTGCCCTGTGCATTGGGCTGACGCTCCAGGAGGCGGGTCATGAGATCATGGGACCGGTGGCGTGCCTGGATGCGTCCTTGAGGCTGGCTGAGCGGATGGTCCCGGACCTGGCACTGATCGACATCGGTCTCGACAGGGGCGGCAGCGGGATAGAGGTGGCACGGGCCCTGCTGAAGCGGTGGCGCGTGATGTCGATCTATGTCAGCGCCCGGAGTTCGCGGGCCCACACCAGCACGAACGTAGCAGTCGGGTGCCTGAATAAGCCTTTCGCAACACAGAGCCTGATCGGCACGGTCGAGGTCGCCCGGGCTCTGCAGCAGGGCAACATTCCTGCCAGCTTGCCGGAAGGACTGGACCTGTTCCACGCGCCGCCCCGGTACGCTGCCGACTGAAGATGAGCCCTCCCACCACACCCATTACCGCGTGAGCAGGGTCTGCAACTCCGACATCGCTGTTGCGTGATCCGTGCTGCTCCCCTAGCTGTTTTGATCAGCAACATGACATTTCAGCCCGGAGCCGCTCGCCATGCCCATCAGTCAAGTTCGTATCCCGGTGGCGGAGCCGACTTCTGCCGTGTCTGCCGGTGCGCCGGGGTTTGGCGATGCTGTCCGGGTCATGTGGATAGGGCGCATGGTTTGCCGGATCCCGCCGACCAGTAAGGAACCGGCGAGCTGCGATACGGAGATCGGCACTCCAGGCGGCATCGACAGGATCACGCCTGCCGGCGCCGGACAGGACCTCCGGGTCGGGCGGAGTGCCGTCGGCAGGATGGCGGGTGCCTCGTGAGCGACGTCACGGGAGACTGGATCTTGTCTGATTTTCCCGCTGCCGACCATGGGCTCGGCGCGCTGATCCGCCGCCACAAGTGGTCGGAAACCGCCCTGGGCACCCCGGCAACCTGGCCGCAGCCGCTGAGAACGCTGGTCGAGGTGATGCTCGGCTCCAGCCAGCCGATGTTCGTCGCCTGGGGGCCGGAGCGCACGCTCCTCTACAACGACGCCTACGCTCCCATCCTGGCCACCAAGCACCCGGACGCTCTCGGCCGATCCTTCCTCGACGTGTGGCATGAGATCCGCGACGACCTCGTGCCGATCGTCGACCAGGCCTTTGCCGGTCAGCCGGTGCAGATGGACAACATTGCCCTCGTCATGCAGCGCAACGGCTATCCCGAGGAAACGCATTTCGCCTTCTCCTACACACCGGTGCGGGACAAGGCCGGTGCGGTGGCCGGTCTGTTCTGCGCCTGCCAGGAAATTACCGGCCAGGTGCTCGCCGAGCGGCAGCTCCGCGACGGTGAGGCGCGGCTGCGCGGTGTTGTGGACGGCATGGACGAGAGCTTCGCTCTGCTCGATCATGACTTTCGCATCCTCGACGTCAACGACGAAGCCATGCGCCTGGAAACGCGGCCGCGCGCGGCGATCGTCGGCCGGACGCACTGGGATGCCTATCCCGGATCCGAGCACAGCGAACTCGGAAGCCTGTACAGGCGGGCGATGACCGAGCGGGTGCCGGTCGCTCTCGAACACCGCCATGTCTGGGAGGATGGACGTGCCGCCTGGCTCAGCATGCGTGCCTACCCGGTGGCCGACGGCCTCGCCATTTTCTACCGCGATGTCACCGAGCGCCGACGGGCGGAGAAGCGCGAGCGTGAACGCGTGAAGCGGGCGCGGGAGGATGCTGAGTGCGTGCAGCTCGCGCTCGATGCCGGCGCCATCGTCGGGACCTGGATCTGGGACCTGCCGACCGACCACTTCACGGCCGACGAGCGCTTTGCCCGCTCCTTCGGGCTCGATGCCGGGCTGTGCCGGCGGGGCCTCGGGATCAGGCAGGTCATGGCCTCGATCCACCCGGACGATCACCGGCGCGTTGCCGAGGCCATTGCCGAGGTTCGGGGCCGGGGCGGGCCTTACCGCTGCCAGTACTGCGTACGCCAGCACGACGGTGCCTATCGCTGGATCGAGGCCAATGGCCGCGTCGAGCTTGCCGCCGATGGAACGTCGCTGCGCTTCCCCGGAGTTCTCCTCGACATCGACGAGCGGCGCGGCGCCGACGCGGCTCTGCATGAGACCGGGGAACGCTACCGGCTGGCGGCCCGGGCGACCAACGACGCGATCTGGGACTGGCGCATAGCCGACGGTCACGTCATCTGGAATGAAGCACTCGGCACGCTGTTCGGCTACCCGGACACCGGTACGACGGCCCAGTGGTGGCTCGACCACATTCATGCTGACGATCGTGCCCGCATCGACCGCGACATCCATGCGGTGATCGAGGGCAGCGGCGCCGGCTGGAACGCCGAGTACCGCTTCCGTCGTGCCGATGGTTCGTACGCCGACATCCTCGACCGCGGCTTCGTGCTGCGCGATGAGGACGGCCGGGCGGTGCGCATGATCGGCGCGATGCTCGACCTGACCGAGCGCAAGCGCGCCGAGGCGGCGGTGCACGAGAGCGAGGAGCGGGCGCGCCTCGCCGTCGAGGCCGCCGATATCGGCATCTGGGACCTTGATGTCGGCACCGGAGAGCTGCGCTGGGACGCCCGCACCCGGGCGCTGTTCGGCCTTTCCGCCCGTGCACCGGTCAGCTACCAGGGCAGCTTCCTGGCCGGCCTCCATCCGGATGACAGTGCCGATGTCCAGGCTGCCATCGCTGCGGCGCTCGCTCCGGAGGGACCGGGCGAGTTCCAGATGGACTACCGCACCCTCGGCCTTGAGGACGGCGTCGAGCGCTGGATCGCCGCCCGCGGACGCACGGTGGTGCGGCATGGCCGCGTTGTCCGCTTCATCGGCACCGTCATCGACGTCACCGGGAGGCGGCGTTCGGAGGACCAGCTGCGCGAGCTGAATGAAAACCTCGAGGCCCGTGTCGCCGAACGCACCGCCGAGCTCAACCAGGCGCACGAGGCGCTGCGGCAATCTCAGAAGATGGAGGCGGTCGGTCAGCTGACCGGCGGCATCGCCCACGACTTCAACAACATGCTGGCGGTGGTGATCGGCTCGCTCGACCTGCTCGGGCGCCGGCTCGGGAGCGCCGACCCGCGCGTGCGGCGCTACGTCGACAATGCCCTGGAGGGCGCCCGGCGGGCGGCGGTGCTGACCCAGCGGCTGCTGGCCTTCTCGCGCCAGCAGCCGCTGCGCCCCGAGCCGGTCGACGCCAACAGGCTGGTGGCCGGCATGTCGGACCTGCTGCGCCACGCGCTGGGCGCCGACATCCGGCTGGAGACGGTGCTGGCCGGCGGCCTGTGGCGCAGCCACGCCGATCCCAACCAGCTCAAGAACACCATCCTCAACCTGGCGGTCAACGCCCGCGATGCCATGCCGGGGGGCGGCCGGCTGACGATCGAGACCCAGAACGCCCATCTCGATGCGCGCTACGCCACCGCCCATCCCGGTGTGGTGGCCGGCCAGTACGTCCTGGTCGCGGTGACCGACACCGGCACCGGCATGGCCGCCGAGGTGGTCACCCGGGCGTTCGATCCGTTCTTCACCACCAAGGAAGTTGGCCGCGGTACCGGCCTGGGGCTGTCCCAGGTCTACGGCTTCGTCAAGCAGTCGGACGGCCACGTCAAGATCTACTCCGAGCCCGGCCAGGGCACCACGGTCAAGGTCTACCTGCCCCGGCTGATCGGCGCGGAGCACGACGTGGCGGCCGAGCGGCAGGATGCCGAAGTGCCGCTGGGCGACCGGCGGGAAGTCGTGCTGGTGGTCGAGGACGAGCCGACGGTGCGCGAGTTCAGCGTCGACGCCCTGACCGAGCTGGGCTACCGCGTGCTCGAGGCCGACGGCGCCGCGGCGGCGCTGCGCCTGCTCGAGGCTCATCCGGACATCGTTCTGCTGTTCACCGACATCGTGATGCCCGACATCAACGGCCGCAAGCTGGCCGACGAGGCGCTGCGGCGGCGTCCGGAGCTGAAGGTGCTGTTCACCACCGGCTACACGCGCAACGCCGTGGTCCACAACGGCGTGCTCGATCCCGGCGTCGAGCTGATCGGCAAGCCGTTCACGCTCGAGGAGCTGGCGGCAAAAGTGCGTGCGGTACTGGATGACCAGGGCTGAGGCCGGGGAGAGCGGAGCCTCGATCAGGAGGGTGTGCCGACCACGCGCTCGAGTGCGCTCAGGTCATAGGGCTTGGAAAGATACGACCAGCCCCCGGGCCGGACGTTGATGTAGCCGGACACCAGCACGATGCGCAGGTGCGGCCGCAGGCGGGCAGCGATCTCGGCCAGGTCCGGACCGGTCATGCCGGGCATGCGGCAGTCGCTGAACAGCAGGTCGATGTCGGCACGCTCCCGCAGCCTGGCCAGCGCTTCGGCTCCGCTGCCGGCCTCGAGCACCTCGAAGCCGAGGTCCTCGAACATCTCGACCGCGTTCATGCGCACCAGTGCCTCGTCGTCGACGACGAGCACAACACCCCGTGCCCTGGTGGCGGATGCGGGTTGGTCATCCACAATGATATCGGCGATCAAGACGGTTCTCCCTGGTCAAGCAACTGGGTAACGCTGCGGGTAACCGTTTTGCACCATCCTGAGAACAGCATTCCGCTTTTCGAGGATCCTGGGGCGGCACCCTGACGGTTACTCTGAACATGTGTAGCTCTGCGCTTCCCGCGGCAGACTGATCAAAGGGAGGTGTGGAGGTGCCGATGACCTGGATATCGGCCAAGGTCCTGTTGGTCACAACCTGCATGAAGGCTGCGCCGGGATCTCATCTTCAGCAGTGGCTGTCTGGATGGCCAGGTTCCTGATCTCGCTCGCCATCACGGTAAAGCCCTTGCCGGCTTCGCCGGCCCGGGCCGCCCGGACCGTGGCGTTGAACGCCAGCAGCAGTGCCGCCAGGTAGAGCCCGGCCGTGGGCCAGAAGGTGGCGATGCGCGATGGCTCCAGGGTCAGGGCATGGCCAAGCAACGCCGCGCCGAGGTAGGCGAGGCTGAACAGCGCCGCCGCGGCAGCGACGTGGCGCGGTGACGCTCCCGGCGGACGGCCAGCCGACTGCCCGCTGCTGTGGTGGATCAGGATCGCTGAGTCGCTGGTCACGGGTTGTTCCTTCCGATCAGGTGGAGCCGCGTGTCCGATACTGCCGGCCGCTTCGCCCTCACGCAGGTCCGGTCATCAGCATAATACATAAGCGCCGGGACTACCTCCCGGATGCTAAGCGGAAGAAAAGACTCCAGAGCCCATCAGGCTTGCCCCCTGAACGCCCTTGCTCGATCCGTAAATAATCCCTAGCCTTTCGATACATCATGGGAAGACTGTTACGTTCAGGATCATAACATAGTTGTGCCGGGATTGGAGACGAGCAGCCACAGCGGCAGCTAATCCGCTTACAGTATAACAAACATTACAGATATTGACTGAACAGGATCTCCGCTTCTCGATTTTTCCCAGCCCGGGCGTAGCCCGCATCATCAGCGCCCCGGCTGAATGCTCCTCAGCTTTAAAGCCACTGGACTTACCATAATGATTATTGAACCTTCTGCGGCGGCGGCTGTCCGCCGCCAGGCCGGGCCTGGCTTGGCCTTTTTCACGCTCCTGTTCCTGGCATCGTCGGCCGAGGCCCATGTCAAATGGTTTGCCGCCTATGCCGTGGCGGAGTCGCCGCGCCCGCCCAGCGGCACCCTGGACAGTCCCTGGTTCTGGCTTGCCCTCAGCCTGGTCCTCGTGTTCTTCATCGGCGCCTCGGCTCTTGAGCGGGGCAGCCGGGGCAGCGGCATTCTTGAGCGGATTGACCGCTGGACCGCGCCGCTGTGGTCGCGCGCCGACGATTTCGTCCGGGTGACGGTCGGCGCTTTCTTCGTCGCTCTTTTCTCGGTAGGCGGCGTTTACCTCACGCCGGAACTGAGAACATCTTCGGAGTGGGTATCCTGGGCGCAGCTGCTGATCGGCGCCCTGATCTTCTCGCGCCGGACCATGCCGCTTGCCGCGCTCGGCATCATAGCTCTGTGGCTTCTGGCGCTGCGGGACTACGGCCTCTTTCACATGCTCGACTACCTGGCGCTCGGGGTCGGAGTGGCGGGCTATCTTGCCCTTGAGCCGTTCGCTGGATGGCGCCGGCACCGGTTCACCCTCCTGCGCGGGGCTGTCGCCATCGCGCTGATGTGGTCGAGTCTGGAGAAGTTCGCCTTCACCGGGTGGTTCTACCCGCTGATCGCGGAGAAGCCGTACCTGACCCTCGGCCTGCCGGCGGACGCTTTCATTCAAATGACCGGCGTCGCCGAGTTCACCCTCGGCGTCGGGCTGATCTGGACGCCGCTGGTGAGGCGCTTCTCGGCGCTGGCCCTTCTAGTAATCTTCACTGCAGCCGTTTACCCCTTCGGCCGCATCGACCTGATCGGTCATGGCCTGCTCATGACCATGATGGTCACGATTGCCGCCGATCCGACGCGCGAGATCAGGATGGTCCCGGCGGTACGCCGCACCGTGGCCGGCATCCCTGCCGGCATCACCGCGGCACTTGTCGTGTTTTCCCTGGCCTACTGGGGGATGCATGCAGCACTTTACGGCACAGCCGGAGGGGTCAAAACGCATCTCCAGCAGGCTGCCCTGAACCTCATCCCTGCCGCCGCTGATGCGGATCGGAGAACCGCACTGATCCTCGTCGGCGCGGCGACACCGCACTCCCATCTGGCAGAAAACCCTGACCCTGCAGGGAGCAGGGAGCATCGCCACTGAGAGTGCGGGAAAGAAGTCGAGCAACATCCGCGAGGCGGTGCGCCTGTGAGAACCCCGCAACCGATGTCACGCACAGGTCCACATCGATCCAGCAGCCGATCTATGCGGACGCTGGGCTGCCCGGCACCACAGGCCTGATAGGCAGGCGCCGGGGTCCGGGGCGCGCTGGACAACAGGTGGTGCATTCAGGCCGCACTGGACCTTTGGCCGGAGTGCCCGATGATGCTGGCCATGAACTTCTGGTACGGTGCGCTGTTCGCCGTATCCAGGGCCAATCGCAGATCGTCAGACCCAGCTTCGACAACCCGGAAGCCGACCGAGATGC
>NZ_AVFK01000100.1 GCF_000936425.1 Skermanella aerolata KACC 11604
GCATCTCGGTCGGCTTCCGGGTTGTCGAAGCTGGGTCTGACGATCTGCGGCTGGCCCTGGATACGGCGAACAGCGCACCGTACCAGAAGTTCATGGCTGACGTCATCGGGCACTCCGGCCAAAGGTCCAGTGCGGCCTGAATGCACCACCTGTTGTCCAGCGCGCCCCGGACCCCGGCGCCTGCCTGTCAGGCCTGTGGTGCCGGGCAGCCCAGCGTCCGCATAGATTGGCTGCTGGATCGCGATGGGTTCACCCGCAATTTCGGTGCACACGGTTTGCGGGTAGAGACTGAGTAATTATATTCAGGAGGTGGCTCCGCTTCCAACGTGATCTTTATCCTTGTACAGCACCGAATTCTGCCTGCGGCCGCCGAACCTGGCGGTCGATCGTCTGCGACCAGCCGACGATCACCTCGCCCTTGAGACGCATTCGACCTGCCTGTCGGCGAAGTGCCCTTTGTGCGACTATTTCTCCTTGCGATGGCACAGTAGCTATGGTCGCCGGCTGGCGGATCTGCCGTGGCAGGGCCGCTGGGTCGAACTTCAGCTGCGCGTCCGCCGCTTCCGCTGCGTCAATGACGATTGCCCGAGGCAGGTTTTCGCCGAGCGGTTGCCGGAGGTTACCGTGCCGATGGCCCGCCGCACCCTTCGCCTGCGCGAGACGCAACAGGATCTCGGTCTGGCACTGGGCGGAGAAGCCGGCTCCGGTCTGGCCGGACGGCTGGCGATGCCGCTCAGCCCCGACACCGTGCTGCGCCTGATCCGGGCGATCGTCCTGAAGCCGCCGAGGCGCCGCGGGTGCTCGGCGTCGATGACTTCGCCTTCCGGCGTGGCCAGCATTACGGTACGATCCTCTGCGATCTCGAACGCAGATGGGCGATCGACCTGCTGCCCGACCAGCAGGGCGAAACACTGGCGACATGGCTCAAAGAGCATCCCGGTTCCGAAATCGTCGCCCGCGACCGGGCCGGCGCCTTTGCCGACGGCATCCGCCAGGGCGCTCCCGAGGCAATCCCGGTCGCCGATCGTTTTCATCTGCTGTGCAACGCTTCCGACGCCCTCAAGCCGGTGTTCGACCGTCATCATCGAGAGATCCGCGAGGCGATCCAGGCGACGGCGCCGACACCTCCCCCGGTATCCCTGCCGGAACCGAGGTCGAGCTGATCGGCAAGTCGTTCACGCTCGAGGAGCTGGCGGCAAAAATGCGTGCGGTACTGGATGACCAGGGCTGAGACCGGGGAGAGCGGAGCTTCGATCAGGAGGGTGAGCCGACCAAGCGCTTGAGTGCGCTGAGGTCGTAGGGTTTGGAAAGGTACGACCAGCCCCCGGGCCGGACGTTGATGTAGCCGGACACCAGCACGATGCGCAGGTGCGGCCGGAGGCGGGCAGCGATCTCGGCCAGGTCCGGACCGGTCATGCCGGGCATGCGGCAGTCGCTGAACAGCAGGTCGATGTCGGCACGCTCCTGCAGCCTGGCCAGCGCTTCGGCTCCGCTGCCGGCCTCGAGCACCTCGAACCCGAGGTCCTCGAACATCTCAACCGCGTTCATGCGCACCAGTGCTTCGTCGTCGACGACGAGCACAACACCCCGTACCGTGGTGGCGGATGCGGGTTGGTCATCCACAATGATATCGGCGATCAAGACGGTTCTCCCTGGTCAAGCAACTGGGTAACGCTGCGGGTAACCGTTTTGCACCATCCTGAGAACAGCATTCCGCTTTTCGAGGATCCTGGGGCGGCACCCTGACGGTCACTCTGAACATGCATGGCTTTGCGCTCCCCGCGGCAGACTGATCAAAGGAGGGGTGTGAAGGTGCCGAGCTGTAAGTCAGCGAAATTCAGCGAGAGGCACGGAGTATTCCGCTTTTGTTCACCGGCTTCCAATGGGCGGCTTGCAGGAATGTGAAGGTTGAGGATAATGCCGGTCAATGCCGAGGCGGATCTTCCGCTGTCATCGACCGGGAACCCTGAACGTATGGCCTGCCTGCCCGAGTACGACACGCCGGTGGTGAACACAGCGGATGCCGACGCGCCCGCAACGCTGCTCGACGGCTCCTTCCTGACCGAAGCTGTCGAACTGGCGCCGGCCGGCATCGCGCTGCTGCACGGTCCGGATCATCGGTTCACCTACGCGAACCGGGCCTACCGGCATCTCCGGAAGCCGGGAAGCGCGTTCATCGGGCAGCCGGCCGCGACCGTGTTCCCGGAATTCGCCATCGCGGGGCGGCTCCCCCTGGTGGACGAGGTCTACGCCACCCGCCGGACCGTCAGGCGGCGCGAGTTCGCCGTGCTGCGGGAGACGGGTGAACAGGCCTTCTACGACTTCGACCACGTCCCGCTGGCCGGCGCGGATGGATCGGTCCGGGCCATTCTGGTCCTGGCCTCCGATGTGACGGACAAGGTCACGATGCGGCAGGCCGCCGAGGTCCGTGCCGCCGAGGCGGAGAAGGCGCAGCAGCTCCTGGAGGGACTGCTGGCCTTTATTCCGGAAGGTGTGATCCTTGCCGAGGCGCCCGACGTGACCATCCGGCATGTCAGCGCGTACGGGACGCGGATGACCGGCCGCCCTGCTGCGGAGCTGGAGGGTATCCCGGCCCACCAGCACGTCGAGCGCTGGGATATCCTGCGCTCCGACGGCGTGACCCGCGCCGATCCGGAGGACCTGCCGCTGACCCGCGCCACGCGCCGGGGCGAGGTTGTGACGAATGAGGAGTGGGTGCTTCGGCGCGTCGATGGGCAGGCGCTCACCATCCTGTGCAACGCCGGACCGATCCGGGCCCCCGACGGTACTATCACCGGCGGCGTCATCGCCTGGCGCGATATCAGCGCCGCCAGGCAGGTCCAGGCGGAGTTGCGGGACGCCCTGGCGCAGAAGGAGCTCCTGCTTGGCGAGGTCAACCACCGGGTCAGGAACTCGCTGCAGCTGGTATCGTCGCTGCTCGGCCTGCAGGCCCGGGAGACCGCAGGCGCGGAGACCCGCCGGGAACTGGAGGCCGCGGCGGCGCGGGTGGGCGCCATCGCCAAGCTCCACGAGCGCCTCTATAAGGGACCCAGCGTCGAGCGGGTGGAGTTCGGCGCCTATCTGCGCTCCCTGTGCCAGGATCTGGGCGAGGCGGCCTCGGAGCACATCTTCGAGGTGGAGGTGGCGGCGGTTGACCTGCCCACCGACACCGCGGTGGCACTCGGGCTTGTTTTCGTCGAGCTGGTCGCCAACGCGATCAAGCATGCCAACCCGGTTGATGACACTCGCCGCATTTTCGTGCATTTTGGGTCAACAGCCGCCGGGGGCGTGGAGCTGAGCGTGCGGGACTACGGGGTCGGGCTGCCACCCGGCTTCGTTCCCGGTCAGGGAACACGGGGCTTCGGGATGCGGGTAATCCTGGGCATGGCCCGTCAGCTCGGCGCCGAGCTGCGCGCCGGGAATGCGGCTCCCGGTGCACGCTGGACGCTTCACCTGCCCGGTTCGGGTCAGGTCACGCCAGAATGCGGCCACATGGCCCGCAGCGTCAGCGATCGCTCCTGATCCATCCGCCGGAGCATCGGACGATCGTACGCTGACCATGATCACTCCATCCACCACGCTCCAATGCAGCGCTGCTGGCTGCTCTGCTGGAACAGACATTCCCCAGCCTCGCCGGTGACCAACGCAAGGGCCGGCTGAGCCGGTGGGCGATCAACCGGACGCTGATCAACGACCCGGTGTTTGGTTCGCCTGCCCGATGGCCTTGTCGCCTCAGCCAGCGACGCCTGCACCTCCTGGTCAGCGGTTTCGCGCGAATTCATGTCCCTGTCTGAGGCTGTACCCTCAGACAGGGACGGTAGTGTCGATCAGATGTCGGAGCGGTCGCGCCCGGTCAGGGGCCGAGTGCCCGGCGCGGAGGTGCGGTCATCCTCGATCTCGACCTCGGTGCGGCGCACGGTGTCGCGGATCGTGCGGACTTCCTCGGCGACGTCCTTGCGCACCACGACCTCCTCGACCACCCGCGCCGTCTTGGCGACAACCGCCTCCTCATCGGTCTCGGTGACCTCGATGGTGCGCTCGCGGAAGGCATCGGCGGGAAGGTCGGCGACATCGCGGCTGACAGCCCGCCGCTCGACCTGCACGGTTTCATCGCGCAGCGTCACCGTTTCCTCGACCGGTGTCTCGACCACGAAGCTGCGCACCCGGACACGGCCGCGCTCGACCTCGCGCTTGCCGACCTCCAGGCTTTCCTTGGTAACCGGGATAACCTCCTCACGCTCGATGCCGGAGGTGTTGGCGTCGCGCAGGTCGGCGGCAGCGCCGGCCAGACCAGCTGCGTAGCGGGAACGCTCCTCAGTAGCGCTGGCCTCGTCGTAGTCGACGGCTGTGGCGTCGTAGCCGGTCCAGCCGCTCCGGCGGTAGAGCTCGCCCCGCTCGGTGGTGTCGACCGGCTGGTGCCGCTCGATGATGTCCAGGACCTGCCGGGTGTGGCTGTCGTCGACCTGGCCGACCAGCAGAACGCCGCCGCGCCGCACCCCTTCGCTGTAGACCTCGGCATCGTCGGCGGGAACGCCCAGCCGGGTTAGAGCCGTGGTTCGCGACGTTGGCATGCTGAACTCGCTGCTCAGGGTGCTGAAGCGGTCGGCTCCGCCTGAACCGTGCGCGCTGTCGCTGGACAGCCAGAACCCGTCACCGTAACCGGCGGTGCGCAGGTCCTCGAGAACCTGGCGGGCGGCCGCCTTGTCGTCGTACAGGGCGATAATGGTCTGGGTACTCATGCTTGGTCTCCTGAATCATCTGAAAGCTTGTTCCGAACCCCGTCACGGGTAACTTCGGCGCGCTCGGAACGAAGCGTTGCGGTGAATTGTTCCGTCCGCCGCGTCGCTTGCCGGCGGACATGGAGTTCTTCGCGCAGCACCAGCCGCCGAACGAGCACGACCTCCTCCTCGACGATCGGGATGATCAGCACATCGCCCTCCTGCCGGATCTGCGGAACGCTCTCGACCACGCGGCCCACCGGGACGTGCTCGACTACGACGTCCTGACGCTCAAGCACCTGTTCGAATGCCTGCTCCCGCTCCTCCACCCTGACATCGACACGGACACGGCTACGCTCGACCTGCCGTTTGCTCAGAGACAGAGTTTCCCGGTACAGCGGGATCACCGTTTCATGATCGTCGGGCGGGATGCGCGAGCCGGTCACAGGAAGATGACCCCGAGAACAGCGAGCACGATCACCGCGGCCACGATCCAGAGCCATGACGGTATTGCACCCGCCCGGCCGGCGATCGGGGAGTGTGCGGCGGGTGAGCGGCCGTCGGTGACCGGGTCGGTGGTCGTGCCGGGCGTGTCGTACACGCCTGTCCGTTTCGGCTGGTCAGCCATCTTTATCCTCGGCAGGTCAAAGGGGAAAGCGGCTCTCCAACACGGTGGCGGCGACCCTGGTTCCCCGGCACTGGAGGTATGACCCTTTACCGCCGGCATCCGGCTCAATCGACAGGGGTGAAGCCAGGAAGCCCCGCCGGCCCGTCGTCAATCCTTCAGGCCTGGCCGCGACAATGATCGTCCGGATCGGCAGCTTGGGAACAAGCTCAGCGGGATCCGGTTGCAGGCAGATCAACCAAGCTGGAGCTCAAAACAATGGCGACCTCACAGGGTCCTACGAAAGAGGGTGTCTACAGCACCCCCGGCATGTCCGCCGTCACCCCGGAGGAGGACATGCGAACCGTCCTGCTCAACCGGGTGTCCTGGGGAGCGGTGCTGGCCGGGGCGGTGATCTCCCTGACGGCTCACCTGATCCTGAACATGATCGGCCTCGGCATCGGCGCCTCCACGGTCGACGTCGCGGCGGCGGACAACCCGGCGGCCTCGACCTTCTCGATCGGTGCGGCTCTCTGGTGGACGGTGTCCGGCATCGTCGCCGCCTTCGTCGGCGGCTACACCGCCGGCCGGCTGTCGGGAAAGCCGAAGACCGCAACCGCCGGCTGGCACGGCCTGACCACCTGGGCCGTGACGACGCTGCTGATCTTCTGGCTGCTCGGCTCGGCGCTCGGCGGCGTCCTGGGCGGCATCTACAGTACCGTATCCGGCGCCGTCGGCGGTCTCGGCAGTGCCGCCGGCACGGCGGTGCAGAGTGCGGCGCCAGCACTGGCCAATGTGACCGATCCGTTCTCGCGGATCGAGCAGTCGGTGCGCTCCTCGACCGGCGGCAACGATCCCCAGGCACTGCGCGATGCGGCTGTCGCGGCTGTCCGGGCAGCGGTGACCGGCGACCAGGCGCAGGCCCAGGAAGCCCGCGAGCGTGCGGCCCAGGCGATCTCGCGGGCCCAGGACATTCCCGTCGAGCAGGCCCGTGCCCAGGTCCAGCAGTACGAGCAGGAATACCGCCAAACAGCCGAGAAGGCAAAACAGCAGGCCACCCAGGCTGCCGATGCTGCGACCGGCACGGTTGCAACCGGTGCGCTGGCTGCCGCGGCGGCGCTTCTGCTCGGCGCTGTCGGCGGCTGGTTCGGCGGCCGTGCCGGTGCGGTCGATCCGATCGTGACCACCTCAACCGTCCGCCGGCGCTGATCGGACGGAAGGAAGCCGGGTGCATGGGCTGGCTTTTCAAAGGCCGGCCCATATCCGGTACATCAGACACTTCCTACTGCGCTGGCCAAGTGAAATCCACCAGGTTGCACCGGCGGTATCCGGCTCCGTTTTCCAGCCCCGATCTATTGAACAGGCCAGGAACCACGTCCTGTGCAACCGGTTGAGGTGGCACTCTCTCTCACCAAGGACCATCAATAAATGCCGACCAAGGAAAAGACCCTCGCCGACTTGTTCCTCGAGACGCTCAGGGACGTCTACTACGCCGAGAAGCAGGCGGTGCGGATGCTGGGCACAGCGGCCAGGGCGGCCAAGGCGGACGAGCTGCGCCAGGCGTTCGAGCAGCACCGCGAGGAAAGCCGGACCCAGGTGGAGCGGCTGGAGCAGGTGTTCGAGCTGCTCGACAAGCCGGCGAGGGGAAAGAGCTGCGAGGCCATTCAGAGCCTTAATGCCGAACTGGCCGAGATCCTGGAGGACTTCGGCGACAGTCCGGCCGCCGATGCCGCCCTGATCGGCGCCGCCCAGGCGGTCGAGCACTATGAGATCGCCCGCTACGGCACGCTCAGCACCTGGGCCCACCAGCTCGGTTTGGGCGAAGCGGCGACGCTGCTGGAGCAAACCCTGGCGGAGGAGAAGAAGACCGATGAGCTCCTGACCCGGCTGGCCCGCGGCGGCGCCAATCCGCAGGCCGAGCAGGCCGGTTCAATTGGTGAGACCGCTGGCAAGAGCACGAAGGCGGAAGCTGCGGGGAAGCCTGCCGCAAAGGCAAAAGCCAACAAAGCCAAGCGAGCCTCTGCCAAGTAAATCCTCGGTCGCACTTAAATCGATCGGCATGTGAGCCTTGAATGAGCCGCATGCCGGTCGGGCAGCCATCATCAGGCTTGAAAGTCAGTGATCCCGATATCACGGCACCACAAGCGGAACCAGGACACTTCCGGATCCGGATCGTACCTTTCACTGCTCAGGTCACAAACACCCTGCATCGGGCCGCTGCGTTCCGAAGCTGCCTGAGAAACCGGGATCAACATGGCGATCTTTGAAATTCTCCTGGGCCTGCTGGCCGCCTGCGTTGCCCTGGCGCTGGTTGCCCGCCGCCTGAACCTGCCCCTGGCCGTGGTGCTCGTCATCGGCGGCATGGTGCTGGCCCTGATCCCGGGCTTGCCCACGGTCGAGCTGGATCCGCAGCTTGCCCTCGTGCTGTTCCTGCCGCCGCTGCTCCAGGCGAGCGCCTACCGCACCGACTGGCCGGCGTTCCGCTCCAACCTGAGGCCGATCCTGCTCCTCGCGGTCGGCGCCGTCGTGTTCACGACACTGGTGGTCGCGGTCGTTGCCAAGCTGCTGGTGCCCGCCATGCCATGGTGGGCCGCCGTCACCCTCGGCGCCATCGTCGCCCCGCCCGACGCGGTGGCGGCGGCCTCGGTGCTGAAGAACTTCTCGATGCCCAGACGGCTGGTCGTGGTGCTCGAGGGCGAGAGCCTGCTCAACGATGCCTCCTCACTGGTCCTCTACCGCTTTGCTATCGGCGCCACCCTGGCCGGAGCGGTGTCCGCCACCGAGGCCTCGCTTTCCTTCGTGACCGCGGCTGCCGGCGGCGTGATCGTGGGCTACCTGGCCG
>NZ_AVFK01000101.1 GCF_000936425.1 Skermanella aerolata KACC 11604
AACCTGACATTAACGATTAATTTTACCAACTTTCAACTCAACATCCTCTAAGCTGGACTTTGCAGGTTTAGGGAGGATTGCAGGCGACGCGGATCAGGCGGTTGAGCAGGCTATCGGTATTTTTTGCACTCTCCCGGTGATCCGGTGACGTTGCGAAAGTTGGTGAGGTCCAGAGTTCGCGGCGAACGAGGGCGAGAGCGTCGCTGAAGGTTGGCTCAGCTTTGGGGTACCAGCGGACGCGGTCGGGCAGCACACCGAGTTGCCCCTTGATCCGGTCGGCCCAGAGGGTGACCAGGGAGAACAGGCCGAGCAGGGCCGGGGTGGTGCGCAGGATCGCAAGATCGGACCACTGCCGCTGGGTCTCGACGCCGAGGTGGCGGCGAACCTCGGCCAGAGTGACCTCGACCCTCCAGCGCCGCACGAACCAGCCCAGGATCTCTGTGGGTTCGGCATCGAGGTCGGTGCACAGGAAAGCCTGCGGCTCCCTGTCACCCTCGGCGTCGCGCACCAGCACCCAGCGGATCAGCACGCGTCTGCCGGGGTGATGCCACAGCGCGGTGCCGGTGGCGACATCGAGCCGATGCTGCGTTTTGCCATACCAGCCCTGGATCACGACCTGCTGCCACGGCGTGGTCGGATCAGCCACCCGCGCGGTCAGGGTCGGCAGGCGTGCCCCTTTGACGCGGGGGCGACCCTTGTCCCGAGGGTGGCGTGCTGGGGGCGGTTCATACAGGCCGGCATCGAGCCGCAGCCGGGTGACCACATCCAGATGCGGGCTGACGGAGCGCAGCAACTCGATGACGGAAAAGCTGCTGTCGGCGACCGCGACGATCCGCCGGTCCGGCAGCCAGCGGGCGGTTTGGAGCAGCGCCTGACGGCCCCAGTCGGTCAGCTTCTTGTGCCGCCGACCCTGCTTCTGTGCGTAGCGTTCGGACGGTGCCAGAATGGTCAGGAACGGCAGCGCCCAGACGCAGCCGGCCCACGGAATGGGTGCCAGCAGCATGACACACAGCCAGCGCAGACCACTCGCTTTGACAAAGTGGCCATGACTGGAGCGGACCGGGTCCCGGTAGATACCGCGCGCCTTGATCTTCGCTCCCCAGCGGCGTTCGATCGTGTCGTCGAGACCGATGACGACCGGCCCGTCCCGGACAAAGGCGGCGACCAGCAACCGCAGCAGGCGATGGGCCACGCGCCGGGCCGACCAGCGGGCGGTGCTCAGCACGCGATGATAAACGGCAAAGCTCGCGCTCTGGTCCAGGTCCATGACGCGCAGCGCCGCCGTGACGGTGCGCCGGCCCGGGCTCAGCAAAGCTCCGCTGACCAGCACCAGGACGTGGTCCCAGGTCGCTCCGGGGAAGCACCAGATGAATGGCCACATCCAGTCGACCAGGCTGCGCGGTACGCTACCGACCATGATCCGAGCTCCTGTCCCGCCTGTTGAACCCGGCACAAGCAACCCAGTCCGGCACAGGAGATCACGATGGCGGCGATCAGAACCGACGAGATACGCGATCGCATCGCGGCCTATGCCTTCCCGCGCGGCGGTGTCGAGGTCGTCCGCGCCAGCCGCGGCTACACGCTCTACAGCCGGCGCACCGACGGCCCTGTTGCCCGCCTGCGCCCAACCGGCGACGGCGACAAGGTTCAGGTGATGTGGTGGCGAGAAACTACTTGGGCTGCTCCCGGCGACTTCGGTCCCGTCATCATGCCCCTCGATCAGGCTCTCCAGTTTATTGCCACCGAAGGCTTCTTCTGGATCAATGCCTGAGGTCTGCCAATCTCACGAAACATGCAAAGTCCAGCTAAGGTGAGACACAGTTTCAGGATCGTCCAAGTCCGCATCCCACCGTCATCATATCCAGAGGTCCATAGACGATCGTTTGACGGACACGCAGCTTGCAGCCAAAACAGTTTATGTTATATTTCGGTATAACATCATCTGTAGGAGGCGCATCATGCACACAACCAATCTTCGCAAGGTCGGCGGCTCGATCATGCTGGCCGTGCCGCCTGCTTTTCTCGATCAATTGCACTTGCAGGCCGGTGCAACGGTCGGCCTCGCGGTCGACCATGGCTGTCTGGTAGTCAAACCCAATCCACGGCCGCACTACACGTTGGCGGAATTGCTGGCCGCGTCGGATTATTCGCAACCGCAGCCAGCCGATGAACGCGAATGGGTCGATGCACCCGCCGTGGGCAGTGAACTGCTATGAAGCGGGGCGACATCTATCTCGTCTCGCTCGATCCGACTGCCGGGCACGAGCAAAGCGGCAATCGTCCCGTCCTGGTCGTGTCCCCCGCCGAGTTCAACGAAGCTACCAAATTGCCGGTAATCCTCCCGATCACCAACGGCGGCGAGTTCGCGCGCCGCCTTGGCTTCGCCGTGCCCGTGACCGGCATCAGGACTACCGGCGTTGTGCGCTGTGACCAGCCACGAGTAATCGACCTGGCGGCACGCCACGCCCGCAAGGTGGACACGCTGCCTGCACCGCTCATGGATGAGGTGCTGGCGAAGGTCGTCACGCTCTTCGAGTGAAGTGAGCAGGGCCATGAGCATGAACGAATTTCGCCGACTGGCCGCGCGGATGGATCAGCAGATGCAGCAGCTTGCCGCCGAAGGCGTCAGCGAGGCGCATGCCATCATCAATCGCATGATGGGACACGTTCCCGACCTGCATCGAATTTGGGTCAGCACCTCCGACCAGCAGCTCATGGCGCTGTCCCGCGAGTTTCCAGGTTTCTACCATTACGCCCGTATCATGGAAGAAGCGTTCGAAGCTGAACACAGCAAGGCATCGCGGCCCTATGACGGCATGGCCCCGTTCTCCGATCAGCGCAGGCAAATGGGCGCGCAGTTGCTGACAATGGCGGCCACACTTGAGCGTGGCTATCAGGCACTTAATGCGAGCGGGAACCGGCAAGTCTTCCAGCCACAGCTCGAGGAGCTGGGAATACTGCATCGGCAATGGCTGTCCGACTTGAACGACTTCAAGACCTCCCTACGTGCGCAGGGAGCAGAATCCAAGCTGCTGGACTACGTGAACGAGGCATTCGGACGCCTAACGGAGCGCATCAAGCAGCTTGCCGGTTGAGCAGGGGAGTTCGGAGCCATTCCCGTCTCTCACGGCGTTTCGCACATACGACTGCTGACACACCCCGTTCAGAAGTCCTAGGCACACAGGGTGGCCAGTCCAATGAACTGGTGCAGTCGTCCTCTGAAAACGACAAATGGTCAAATGCTGATACAACTTTCGAATAACGGCCGTCTTCGGACAGTCTGAACGATGACGCGGAGGACTGGTTTCACGCATAAGGAGTGGAGAACACGAACAGCTATTGCTATTGAGTGCGCATTTATCTAAAAAGATATTATTCCGTTGTTGGAGAAATTTTTATACAATGGACCTTGCGTTGATTTTTTGTGTCAAAAAACTAACTCATTTTCGAATTTGGAGAGTATTATAATGGAGTTATACAAGGTTATGTTGAAAACTCCGGTTTCTCCGCTCACGTCGGCGCGGGTACGCCAGGAAGTTGATGCCCTGTCCGCCGAGGAACGAGCCGCTGTCATGCTGGTCTGCGTAAACGGTCTAAGCTATCAGGATGCCGCTCGGAAACTCGGCATCCCGCGCGATGCTGTCATGGGCCATCTGCTTCGCGGTCGCCTGAAGCTCATCCGCAATCTTGATCTCAACGGCGCGGCAGATCGCGACACTGACTAAGCCGTCTCATTGCCATCTTTCTGATAAGCGGCTTTGAGCAACGTATTGAGTTCACGCAGCTGCGCAACCCGCTGGCGCGCATTCGGATCACGGGTAAGCAGTTCCTCGACACGACGCCGTTGATCCTCATCCAGTTCACCGTCCACGTAGGCGAACAGCAACACATCTTCAGATCGTTCTTCAGGATCCACAATGCTTCTCCCCAATGGTACTTTCGACTGAAAGACGAACACCACTGTCTCTCATAAAATGTATGAACCTTGCCGCTCTAGAACGACTGAAAAGTTATGTTTATTTCCTGAGCATCAAAAACAGCTTACACTCATAACATGTAATTCTTTAGAAATCCCATAGGCTCCTGAAACTTCTCCGAAGATTATCGGAAGAGGGATAAACAGCAAAATTATAAAATGATAATCTATTTTTAACTGGTGTGGTCAGCGGTGACGCGCCGGAAGTTCCTACTCAGGACCTCGCCGGATTTAGCCTCCTCGGTGAGGTCTTCTTATTTTCAAGCGGATGCAGGATGGATCAGGAAGAGCGCCTCGGGCTATGGCTGGTAATCGGCGCTGCATGCCTGAGCGCGCTCATGTTCGCAGTGATCGCGGTAATCTGATAGCGTATAGGCGCCGGAATATCTCGGCAGAATGCACAGGATGCTTACACCGTCATTTTTCAACCAGCTGTTGGACATCAGGACTGGCTGGCTGGACGATCGGCACGCTGCCGCACTCGATAAGCTGTGTCCGATGCCTGACGAGATTCATCGGACAGGGAATACCTCAACCGGTCCAACCGGACTGCTGCGGCTGTCGCCATCCGAACAGCTCCAGCTCCGGCGGCAGGGGGGCCGGATCCTGGCCATTGATAAGGCGCCGGGCGACCTCGACGCTGTCCAGCAGCGCCCGGGTACGCCAGGGCTTCGCCAGATAGCCGAGCGCGGCATCCCTGTTCTGGCGCGCCTCGCTGCACTGGCCGGAAACGAACAGGGAAGGAACCCTGTACTGCTCCAGCAGATCACGCGCGAGGTTGATGCCGGCACCCCGGCCTTCCCGCAGATTGATGTTGATCAGGGCCAGATCGGGACAGCCGGCCTGGATGAACGCCAGGGCATCGTTGATGGTCAGAGCTATCCCGATGACTGTATGCCCGGCGCTTTCAAGCGTGTCCTGGATATCGATAGCAATGATGACCTCATCCTCAACGATCAGGACACGCACACCCGCCTCCCCAAATCTCCAGTCGACCAATCTACGCATAGAACACCGTAAGGATGCGCGCTCTTTGGGGGAGGAGGTGGGTTCCGGAGAGACCTCAGGGTGAGGGTTGCTGGATACATGGGGGCGATGAGCGTCAGGGCTGACCGTTCCGCCGGACCGTTCTGTTCGAACAGGCAACGGGCAGGACTATGAGTGTGGACGATAGATCAGTGCCATCTGTCAGCGCCGCTGAGAGCAGCGGCGACGGCTCCGATCAGGGCGCAATGCCGGACCGGCTTGATCAGGATATCGGCGGCATATTCGCGACCTTCAGCCGCCCGCTGATAGTCTGCCGTAACGAAGATGATCAGCACTCCCAGCGAGGCCAGCTCGGCGGCGACGGAAACACCATCGACCGCGCCGCTCAGGCAGATGTCGACCAGGGCCAGATCGGGCAGGTGCCGCTGCGCCTCCTCGAGAGCTGTCTCAGCGCTCGCGTTCGGGCCGGCAACATCATAGCCGGCTTCCCGCAGCATGGCGGACCAGCCCTCGGCGATCAGAGGGTTGTCCTCACAAACCAGAACCCGTCCACCCCAGGTTTGCCTGGTCTGCATGGCGCTCTCCCCTCATGACGATGAACAAGTATTGTCAGGATTTAGTGTTAATAAATCATTAACGTTAACAAACATGGAATCAGGTAAGAGACAGGAAATGTGTTCAGTTACTGACTGGGGATCGCCTATGGTCTAAGCAAGGTCCTTCGAGCCAGCAGTGACGCATGAAGCATTTACTACAACAAACGTCTTAGATCAAAAAGTCAATTTTCCAGATTGCCTAGAGAAATGCTAAAATAACGGAAAAATATTATAACCTACGTGTCGCGGTTGACTGATTAAAATAATGATGCTGCTCGTCACTGTGTTGAACCGAGTCTTTCAGTGCCGTCCCCGGGCTGATCGGCAGTTCACTATTCGCAAAGTCATAGTATAATAGTTCAGGAATGATGAAATGCATCGTACGGTCAAGGATCTTCAAGCCATTGCCGACGCCAAATTGGATCCAACAGAACGAGAAGATGTCTTGAAGATTATTGCGCGCCTTTCTCACCAGGATGAGCAATGGCCGGACGTTGACGAGCTTATGCGGATCAACCTGTACTTTTCTTATAAGTCGAATGAATAAAGTGTAGGCCGTCAGCTGGAAAAATTACCTAATGCAAAACCAAGGGTTGTGAGTTATTTATCCAAGCTGGGACTCAAAATTGGAATGGCCCCGTACTGTGTCAGACATCGTCCGTCGAACAATTGCTGATCTAAGTTCGTTGGGAGAGAAGCTGGACACAGTCAACCGAGAGCGCATCCGTGAAATTATCATAAAATTGCAGTGTTTAGAGGAACAGCAATTTATCCATATCGAATTGCTCAACCAAAATTCACATGATTTGTAAGTATATGTATCTCGATAGTCATACGTTGATCTGCTCCTGAAGATCATACCCGGCTTGTGCTGGCGTTTCACGCTCGTCCACAAGGGTAAGCATCAAGTGGCGGAGCTGTTCACCAAGTTCCTGAAGCCCCTGGGCCTGATCCAGGGAGGTGCCATCGACGGCGGCCGTCTCCTCGCGTAGACGCCGGATCAGAGGCAGAGCCTTGGCAAAGTCGTCCCTGCCGGTGATCAGATAGAGCCGGTACAGGTGGCTGTCGAGGGTGTCGAACCAGCCCTGCAGAGCGGCTTTGTGATCTTCCATTTTGGTGTTCAGGACACCCGGACGACGGACAGCGAGTTCGGGATGCATGATCAACACTTTTCGTTTAGTTGAAGCGCAAAAGGCTTGAGGACCAGTCACTGTGAGGCGACCGGCCCTCTTGCTCCTGGTTCAGGCAGCGCGGATGCCGGACAGGAAGCGCTCGACCTCGGCCCTGAGGCGCTCGGCCTGGCGGGCCAGTTCGCCCGAGGCGCCCAGCACCTGGGTAGCGGCGGCGCCGGTCTGACTGGCCGCCTCGGTGACCTGGACGACGTTGCCCGACACCTCGGACGTGCCGGCCGCCGCCTGGCCGACGCTGCGCGAGATCTCAGCGGTGGCGGCACTCTGCTCCTCGACCGCGGCCGCGATCGTGGTGGTGATCTCGTTCATCTCGCCGATCGTGCCGCCGATGCCCTGGATGTCAGTGACGGCGCCGCTGGTGACGGCCTGCATGGCAGCGATCTGGGCCGAGATCTCCTCGGTCGCTCTGGCGGTCTGGGTCGCCAGGTTCTTGACCTCGCTCGCCACCACGGCGAAGCCCTTACCCGCCTCACCAGCCCGGGCGGCCTCGATCGTGGCGTTGAGCGCCAGCAGGTTGGTCTGGCTGGCGATCGACTGGATCAGCCCGACCACTTCGCCGATCCGGCCGGCCGCCTCGGCCAGCCCCCGGACCGTGCCGTCGGTCCGCCCGGCCTGCTCGACCGCCTGGCCGGCGATGCCGGTCGAGCGGCTCACCTGGCGCGAGATCTCGCGCAGCGAGCTGGTCATTTCCTCCGACGCCGCCGCCACCGTCGAGACGTTGCTCGACGTCTGCCCGGCCGCCGCCGCCGCCGCCGTGGCCTGTCGGGAGGTTTCCTCGGCAATCGCCGCCATGCTCTGGGCCGTGCTGTCCAGCTCGGTGGCGGCCGAGGCGACGGTGCGCAGGATCTCGCCCACACCGCCCTCGAAGCCGCCGATCAGCCGCTCGACCTCAGCCGCCCGTGCTTCCTTGGCCTGACGCTCCGCTACCTGTGCCGCCTCCAGACGGACCCGCTCGACCGCGTTGTCCTTGAACACCTGAACCGCCCGCGCCATGTCGCCGATCTCATCGGAACGTTCCAGGCTTGGAATAGCGAGATCCGTGTTGCCGGTCGCCAGCTGCCCCATGGTGTTTTCCAATCCCTTGATCGGGCGGGAGACGGCATTGCCGATCAGCCAGCCGAGCGCCGTGATCAGCACTATGGCAGCCGCGAAGACAACCGAGATCTGGGTGATAACGGTGTTGATGTCGGCGAAGGCTTCGACCGAGGGAGCGCGTACGAGTACCGACCAGCCCAGCCCGGGATAGTCGTAGGCACCGGCACTGT
>NZ_AVFK01000009.1 GCF_000936425.1 Skermanella aerolata KACC 11604
TGCCGATGTTGCAGTGCGGCTTGTTCCGCTCAAATTTAGCCTTCGCCATGGTCCTTAGTCTCCATATCTATCTTCGTCACCGCCAGTTGCACTCGAGAGTCTTACGCCAACTTGGCGCGGACCTCATCGGCGATGGCCTGCGGCACCGGTTCGTAGTGGTCAAATTGCATCGCATGATGCGCGCGGCCCTGGCTGATGGACCGCAGGGTATTCACATAGCCGAACAACTTCGCCAGCGGCGCCATGGCGGTCAGGACCGCCGCATTGCCCCGCTGGTCCATCGCCTCGATCCGTCCGCGCCGGCTCCGCAGGTCGTTGACGACGCTACCCGAGAAGTCCTCGGGGGTAACGACTTCGACGCTCATGATCGGTTCCAGCAGGACGGGCCGGGCCTTTACCAGACCTTCCCGAAACGCGGAAGCAGCCGCCAGCTCGAAAGCCTGCGCCGTGCTGTCTACGTCGTGGGCATCGCCATCCACCAGGGCTACCGTCAGGTCGGTAACCGGAAACCCTGCCAGCGCCCCGGTCTCCCGAGCCGCCTCGATGCCCGCGGAAACCGCCTGGACGAAGTCCTTGGACAGGACGCCGGCGGCAAGGCGGTTTTCGAACTTCAGCCCCGCACCGGAGCCGAGGGGCTCGAGCGCGAGCTTCACCCGGGCGAACTGGCTAGCGGAACCAACCTGCTTCCGGTGCGTGTAATCGACTTCGACCGGCTGCCCGATGGTTTCCCGGTAAGCCACGCGCGGAGCGCCGAACTTGGCATCGACCCGAAACTCGCGCTTCAGGCGATCCGCAAGGATCTCCAGCTGAAGCTCACCGATACCCTTGATCACGGTAGGGCTGGCATCTCCGGCCACGACGACGCGGAAAGCCGGGTCTTCCTGTCCCATGCGCAGAAGCGCGGAGGCCAGCTTTTCCTGATCGGCCTTGCTTGCCGGCTCGACGGCGATCTCGATCACCGGCTCCGGAAACTCGATCCGCTCCAGCACGATCGGGTTGGCGACGTCGCACAGCGTGTCGCCCGTGGCGGTATGCTTGAGCCCGACGAAGGCGACGATGTCGCCGGCATGGGCCTGCCGGACATCCTCACGGGCGTTGGCCTGCATCTGCAACATCCGGCTGATACGCTCACGCTCGCCCTTGATCGGGTTGAGCACGGTCGCACCGGCCGCCAGTGTCCCCGAGTAGATGCGCCCGAACGAGAGGGAACCGACGACCGGGTCCGACATGACCTTGAAGACCAATGCCGAAAACGGCGCGGTATCCACGGCCGCGCGGGTCGCATCCGCCGGATGATCGCCCTGCTCGCCTACCTCGACCCCGTGAACGTCGCCGACATCTGCCGGAGACGGCAGATAACCGACGATGGCATCCAGCATCGGTTGAATGCCCTTGTTCCGGAAAGCCGAACCGCAAAGCACCGGAACGAAGTTCAGGTTGCAGGTACCCTTGCGGATCAGGCCCCTCAGCGCATCTTCCGACGGCACCGTTCCCGACAGGAAAGCCTCGGTCGCATCGGCGTCCTGCTCGACCGCAGCCTCGATCAGAGCGGCCCGGTACCTGGCCGCCTCATCCGCGACCTCGACCGGAACGTCGGTCTCGGAGAAGACCGCACCCAAACCTTCGTCCTTCCAGACGACAGCCTTGTTCCGTACGAGGTCCACGACACCGGTAAAGGTGCCGTCGCTGCCGATCGGCAACTGGACGATCAGCGGCCGCGCACCGATCCGGTCCGACAGCATGCCGACGATCCGGTGGAAGTCCGCCCCGGGCCGGTCCATCTTGTTGATGAAGCACAGCCGCGGGACATGGTGCTTGTCGGCCTGACGCCACGCCGTTTCCGACTGCGGCTCGACCCCGATCGTCGCATCGAACACCGCGACCGCACCATCGATGACCCGCAGGGCACGCTCGACTTCCACCAGGAAATCGATGTGGCTCGGGGTGTCGATGATGTTGATGAGATGGTCGTTCCAGAAGCAGGCGGTAGCCGCCGACGTAATCGTGATGCCCCGCTCCTCGTCCTCTTCCGACAGATCGGCGAACGCGGAGTCATCGGAGGACTCCGCGGCCTTGCCGCGTCCGGTGTAGAAGAGGATACGCTCGGTCGTGGTCGTGCGACCGGCATCGATGTGAGCCATGATGCCGATGTTGCGATACCGGTCGAGCGGTGTGGAGCGTGACATATTGCTGTTCTCGAACTTCTCTCTGGTCAGGTCGCCGTGGCGCTTACCAGCGGTAGTGCGAGAAGGCCTTGTTGGCCTCCGCCATGCGGTGCGTGTCTTCACGCTTCTTGACCGCCGAGCCGCGCTGGTTTGCGGCGTCGAGCAACTCGCCCGACAGGCGTTCCGTCATCGTGTTTTCAGACCGCGCACGCGCGCTGTTGATCAGCCACCGGATCGCCAGGGCCTGGGCGCGGTCCGAACGGACCTCGACCGGAACCTGATATGTGGCACCACCGACGCGGCGCGACCGAACTTCCAGGTGCGGTTTCACGTTGCCGAGGGCATCGTGGAACACCTGGACCGGGTCCGCCTTGGCACGGCCTTCGACGCGCTCCAGCGCGCCGTAGACGATCGCTTCCGCGACCGACTTCTTGCCGTCCAGCATCAGACAATTCATGAACTTTGTGAGGACGCGGTCGCCATACTTGGCATCCGGCAGAACCTCGCGCTTCTCCGCGCGACGACGACGAGACATCTTTCAGGATCTCCTTACTTCGGACGCTTCGCGCCGTACTTCGACCGGCGCTGCCGACGGTCCTTCACGCCCTGGGTATCGAGCGAGCCGCGGATGATGTGATAGCGCACGCCGGGAAGGTCCTTCACACGGCCGCCGCGGATCATCACCACCGAGTGTTCCTGAAGGTTGTGGCCTTCACCCGGGATGTAGCTGGTAACTTCGAAGCCGTTGGTCAGACGCACGCGGGCAACCTTACGAAGGGCCGAGTTCGGCTTCTTCGGGGTGGTCGTGTACACACGGGTGCAGACACCACGCTTCTGCGGGCACTCTTCCAGTGCCGGCACCTTGTTGCGCGCTGCCACTGGCTGGCGCGGCTTACGGATCAATTGACTGATCGTCGGCATCAGAGCCCTTCTTCCATTCAATCTCGTCGTCGGCAAACCAGATGCCAGACGATGCAAAAACCCGCCGTCGAAGCGTAAACACCGCCTCGTGCGGGTAAATCGTCAAACGCCGTCCGAAAAAGCTCGGGTGCGGCTATGTAGGGTCGGAGCCTTTTAGGCAACAGTGTCTAGTCCGCGAACGGCCTACTACCTGTCCCCCAAAAAGGTTCGCGGATAATATGGATGCGACCCCTCATCGTCAAGCGTCGTATCAGTTATTTTAAACGGTGGTCGTATGACGGACGGCGCTGCGGCGGGCAAGTGCCCGATACGGTTGTCCACGCCAGCCGTCTTTATCCGCCGTCGAGAATGCCGCACCTGCGAAGGCACTCTTTTGCCCTTCCGTGCTGACGATTGGTAAGGAATACGGAGTACCAGAGCATGCGGCATGTCGTTCGCATCGAGCCGAAGGGTACAGCAAGGGGGTAACGCCCACAGCCTGCGGCTTCCCGCCCGATCAACCTCTTGCAGACCTGGATTTATGCCGGAATGACCATGGCGGAACTGTACGTCGAGCGGACATTATTGTTTGGTACGGTCATTCCCCGGCCGTTGGCCCGGCAGAACGGCATGTGGTCCTGAATTCTTGACTGGTGAAAAGGGATGGCGAGGAACATGCGACTTCTCATTGCTGAAGACGATGAGCTCGTCGTCCTGGGTCTTACCCTCGTCATCGAGCAGTTCGGGTATGATGTATGCGGCATCGCCCGGACCGCTTCCGAAGCCGTAAGTCTCGCCGAGATCCACCGCCCGGACCTTGCGCTGATGGATGTAGCCCTTGCCGACGGATCGAGCGGCCTCCTGGCGGCCAGCGAGATCTCGGGCCGGCTCGGCATCCCGGTGGTCGTTTGCAGCGCCCATGCAACCGCCGCCGACGCATACGCGGCCGGAGCGTCGGGTTTCCTGATAAAGCCTTTCGGCATCGATGCCCTAGCCAAGGCGGTGCTTGCCGCTTTCCGGTCCAGCGGGTCCTGCACACCGCTGGCGGCGGCCTGAAGAAGCGGACGCGGCATTCACCGGCTCCACTCCGGCCTTGCTTGCCTCCCCTGCTTCAGACACCACATTGACGTCATCTCCGGCTTCTTCCAAGCTCCGGGTGCCGGACCGCACCGCGCATGCAAGCCAGAGGCACGATGTTCACCCTTCCCCTTTCGGATGACAATCCGACCCGGCAGCTGCCGGTCGTTACCTGGACTGTCATCGCCGGCTGCATCGCTGTCTTCCTTTGGCAAACCTCATTGGGCATCCGCGCGGGGAATGCGATCGTCTACTCGCTCGGCCTGATACCCGCGGTGCTCTTCGGCTCGGCGCAATTGCCGCCGGACTTGCGGCTGGTCCCGGCGCCGGTGAGCATCGTGACCTCGATGTTCCTGCATGGCGGGTGGATGCACCTGCTCGGCAACATGCTCTATCTATGGATCTTTGGGAACAACGTGGAAGACAGCATGGGACGGGGCCGTTTCGTCGTCTTCTACCTGCTGTGCGGGACGGCGGCGGCGCTGGTCCAGTCGTTCACGGCGCCGGGATCGGAGGTTCCGATGATCGGAGCCAGCGGCGCCATTGGGGGCGTTCTGGGCGCGTATCTGGTGCTCCATCCCCGTGCCAATGTCAGAATGCTGTTCGTCATCCTCTTCTTCATAAGGGTCATCAGCGTACCGGCCGCGGTCGTGCTCGGTCTCTGGTTCGTGATGCAGTTCATCAGCGGCGCCACCACGCCGACTTCCGGCGGCGACGGCGGAGTCGCCTTCTGGGCGCATGTCGGCGGTTTCGTCGCCGGTGCCGTTCTGGTTCCCTTTTTCAAAAAGCGGGATGTCAGGCTGTTCGAAGGGCCGCACAGCAGGGCTTTCCAGGTCAGTTCCGCCACCGCGCCCAGGAGGCGAGGCAGCGTTCCCCCATCGGGCCGGCGCTGGTAACGAAAAAACCTGTATTCAAAATCCATCTTCTTGAATGCCGGGAAGGACACCCCATATCAGGTGTCGCCCCCGAAAACCGTTTCCCCAATCAACTCCACTTCAATGCCTTGAAGGATGAGAGCGTGGAAACCTGTCTCTATCGGCGGGGGCACCTAAGGGTTTTGGAGGTTCGCTTTGAGCATTCATACCGACGACGCCGTCACCCCGTTCATCGAAGAGTCCCGCCGCTTTGCAATGCTGGGCGCGGATGAGGAACTGGATCTCGGCCGCCGCTGGCGGGACCATGGAGACCGGGACGCGATGCGTCAGCTGGTCGGCAGCCATCTGCGTCTGGTCATCAAGATGGCGCGGGATTTTGCCGGTTACGGCTTGCCGCTGGCCGACCTGATCGCGGAGGGCAACGTAGGCCTGATGCAGGCCGTCGAAAAATTCGATCCGGAACGCGGTTTCCGGTTCAACACATACGCGCTGTGGTGGATTCGTGCCGCCATGCAGAGCCACGTGCTGCACAACTGGTCGCTCGTCAAGCTGGGCACCACGGCCGCACAGAAGAAGCTTTTCTTCAACCTGCGCCGCGTCAAGCGCGAGATGCAGGAACTGGAGTCGGGCGATCTTTCGCCGGAAACCGTGTCGGCCATCGCTACCAAGCTGGAGGTGAACGAGGCGGACGTGGTGGATATGAACCGGCGCCTTGCGGCTGCCGACAGTTCGCTCAATGCCGTCACCGCGGCCGAAGGCGATATGGAGTGGCAGGACATGCTGGTCGACCAGCGGCCCGATCAGGAGACCATCGTGGTCGAGGCGGACGAATTGGCGTCCCGCCGGCGCCTGCTGGCACTCGGCATGGAAAAGCTCAACGATCGTGAGCGCCGCATCCTGGTCGAGCGCCGCATGAAGGACGAACCGGCGACGCTTGAAGAGCTGAGCAAGCAGTATGCGGTTTCCCGGGAGCGTGTCCGGCAGATCGAGATGCGCGCCTTCGAGAAGCTGCAGAAAGCGATGCTGACGGCGGCACCGGCGGGACGTGAACTGCTGCCGGCCGCCGCTTGATCGGATGGCGGCACGTCAGGCCCGGTGCGACGGAAGCATCGTCGTGAAACAAACATCCCGGCAGGACGCTCAGTTCGGCCGGGATGAAATCGTCTTGTGGATGGGGAACGGGATAACGTCGGCGGTGCGGCCGTGCCGGGCAGACGGCATGGATGTCATCGAAACGCCGATCCTGCCGTTCTTTTCATCGAGCGCGCCAAGATAGGCTTCCATGGAAGAATTGATGCACCTGCACATGGCAAGACTCATTTCCGCGCCACAAGTCCAGAAGGTTGCATAGGCATAGGCCTGATGCGCCATGATCGAAAACAGCAGCATGATTATGTTCGTCCTCCCGACTTACATGCGTCAATTCGCCCTCATGGTTGCTTGAAGGCAGATCCGGCGAGACAGCTTCAGTCCAGTCGCTAACAGCCTATTCTGATCTTCGTTGCCAAATCGGTAATTCCACCCGCGGCCGGACTTTCTTTCGAACAGGCCGCCGAATTGGCGCGAACGCCGTGTCGCCTTTGCGCTTCATTCGCGGGTGCGACACCGCAGTCACCCCTGAATGCCGCCCGGCGTGGGACAGTGAAGCGATCCTTTCCCAACGGCGAGCAAGATCCATGTCCGACGGCCTGTTTCAAACCACCCCGATCGTGACCGGCATTTCCGCCGTCGCGAACGACTACGACGGCTTCGTCATCGACACCGCGGGCGTACTTCATGATGGATCGGCGCTTTATCCCGGTGCGGCCGATGCCTTGCGCCACCTGAAGGCTCGCGGCAAGAAGATTTGCCTCCTGACCAACCAGGCGAGACGCGCCGCATCGGCCGCGAAACTGCTCGACGACATGGGATTGGAGCGGGATCTCTACGACCACCTGCTGACGTCGGGCGAACTCGCTCACCAGTGGCTGCGCCACCGGCCAGAGGAGTGGCTGCGGGACCTTGGCACCGCCTGCCTGCATTTCGGTCCGATCCGCGACGCCGAACTGATCCATGGATTGGACATGGAAGCGGTGGACCAGCCCTATCTGGCGCAGTTCGTCCTTTGCACCGGCTTCAACGAGGTCGAGGACGTCCTTGCCGACTACGAAGAGGTTTTCCGGATCTGCATCTCCAAGGATTTGCCGCTTCTGTGCGCCGATCCGGAGCGTTGGCGCCTTGCCGGCGGCGAGCGGCTTCATGCAGCCGGCGCCATGGCGAGGCGCTATGGCAAACTCGGCGGCGACGTCGAGTACTGCGGCTTGCCCTTCGCGGACTTGTACGAGCGCTGCTTCGACGTCCTGAAGATCGCCGACCGTTCCCGCATCCTCGCGATCGGCGACAACCTGACGACGGACATTGCGGGCGCGGGTGGCGTCGGGATCGACTCCGTACTGGTCACCGGAGGGATCCACCGGGAAGAGTTCGGGACCGTCTGGGGCGAGCCGCCGACGGAGGAGCGGCTGCATTGCATCGTCGCAGCTACGCCGAAGCCCCCCTGCGCGGCTCTCGCCGCATTCGTCTGGTAGAAAACCCGCCTTGCGTCCGGCCTACATCAGGATCAAGGCCGCCAGCCCCAGGAAGGCGAAGAAGCCGACCACGTCGGTAACGGTGGTGAGGAAGACGGTGCTCGCCACCGCCGGATCGATCTTCAGTCTGGCCAGCCCGAGCGGGATCAGCGTGCCGCACAGACCTGCGATGAACAGGTTGACGATCATCGCGATGCCGATGACGATCCCGATCAGGCGGTCTTCGAACCACAGCCCGGCCACGACTCCGACGATCACGGCGAAAAGCGCACCGTTGATCGTCCCGATCAGTGCCTCCTTGGCGACCACGCGCATGGCATTGGCCTCGGACAGCTCGCGCATCGCCAATGCCCTGACCGCAACCGTCAGCGTCTGGGTGCCGGCATTGCCGCCCATGGATGCGACGATGGGCATCAGGACGGCCAGCGCCACGATGTGCTGGATCGTCGTTTCGAACATCGAGATCACGCCCGATGCCAGGATCGCCGTCAGCAGATTGACGAACAGCCAGGAAAAGCGGGAGCGGGTCGTATCCAGGACGGCCCGGTAGATATCGGTATCGGGAACGCCGCTCAGCTTCAGCAGGTCGTCCTCGGCTTCCTCGTCGATCACGTCCACCACGTCGTCGACGGTGATCACGCCCAGCAGCCGACCGGCGGAATCCACGACGGGAGCAGATACCAGCCCGTACTGACGGAACAGGAAAGCCACTTCCTCCTGGTCGGTGATCGCCTGGACCGTCCGGATGTCCTCCGTCAGGATGTCAGCCAGCCGGACCGACCGCTTCTGGCGCATGACCCGGCTGACCGGCACCGCCCCCACCACGCGCCGCATCGAATCGACGATGAAGACGTCGTAGAAGTCTTCCGGCAAAGCATCGGCTTCGGTGCGCAGGTAGTCCAGCGTCTTGCCGACGGTCCAAAACTGTGGCACCGACACCAGATCGCGGGACATCAGGCGGCCGGCGCTGTCTTCGGGGAAGGTCAGGCCTTCCTCGACGACCGCGCGGGTTTCGGGCGGCAGGTTGTCCAGGATCTCGCGCTGCTGATGGGCATCGAGATCCTCGATCAGGTCGATCGCGTCGTCGCTTTCCAGTTCGGCGACGGCCGCAGCCAGTTCCTTCGGCTCGAGCTGGTCCAGCACCACTTCGCGAAGCGACTGGCTGAGATAGGCGAAGATCTCGGCATCGAAGGACGGCCGGAGAAGATCGATCAGTGGGCCGCGCAAGTCCGGCCCGATCTGCTCGATCAGGTCGGCAAGGTCGGCGGCATGAAGGCCGGCGATCTTGCCGCCCGCCTCCGAAATCCGCCCCTGGTCGAGGCAGTCGCGCACTTCGGAGACGAGTTCGTGCGAGACGCCGAACTCGTAATCCACCCTGCCGTCCCGGTCGGGTTCGACCGGCGGGGGCCGCCCGATATCAGGAGCCGCTTCGGTCACCCCGCCCTCACCACCCTGCCGCAGGTATGTAATCGCCGGGTAGAATTCCCCGGATCGTCTTTACGCCTTGGCGGCCGCTTCCGAAGCCGAGACCTGAGCGTCCACCGTGGCAAGGGCCGACATGTTGACGATGCCGCGCACCGTGACCGACGGCGTCAGGATGTGCGCCGGCTTGTCGACGCCCAGCAGCACCGGACCGACCGACAACCCGTCGCCCATCACCTTGGTCATGTTGAAGGCGATGTTGGCCGCATCCAGGTCGGGCATGACCAGCAGGTTGGCCTGCCCCTTCAGCCGCGAGTTCGGGAAGATCCGTGCCCGGATCTCCTCCGATAGAGCGCTGTCGGCGTGCATCTCGCCTTCGACTTCCAGATCGGGGCAACGCCGCGTGATCTCGACCAGTGCCTCGCGCATCTTCACGGCCGACGGGCTGTCATGGCTGCCGAAATTGCTGTGCGACAGCAAGGCAACCTTCGGGGTCAGGCCGAATCGCTTGATCTCCTCGGCCGCCAGGGCGGTCATCTCGGAGATCTCCGCGACGGTCGGGTCCGGCGACACATAGGTGTCGCACATGAAGAAGGTGCCCTTGTTCATGATCAGCAGGTTGAGCGCCGCCGGGGTCCGGACGCCGGGGCGAAGTCCGACGACGTTCTTGATGTCGGACAGATGCGTCCGGTACTTGCCGATCGTGCCGCAGATCATGGCGTCGGCATCGCCCCGGCGCACCATCAGCGCACCGATCACCGTGGTGTTGGTGCGCACCACCGTCCGCGCCACATCGGGCGAAATGCCGCTGCGTTCCATCAGGCGGTGGTAGAGCGTCCAGTAGTCGTTGTAGCGGTGGTCGTTCTCGGGATCGACCAGCTCGACGTTGTCGCCCAGGCGTATACGGAGGCCGAGCTTCTCGATGCGGCGGCTCACGACGTCCCGGCGGCCGATCAGGATCGGCTTGGCGAGCCGGTCGTCGAGCACGACCTGGACGGCGCGGAGCACCCGCTCCTCCTCGCCCTCGGCATAGACAACGCGGCGCGGGTCCTGCTTGGCGCGGATGAACACCGGGCGCATGACCAGCCCGGAGCGGAAGACGAACTCGTTCAGCTTGTCGACATAGGCCGGGAAGTCGGTGATCGGACGGGTAGCGACACCGCTGTCCATCGCCGCCTTGGCGACGGCCGGAGCGATCTGGAGGATCAGGCGCGGGTCGAACGGCTTGGGGATCAGGTGATCCGGACCGAAGCCCGAGACCTGATCGCCATAGGCCGACGCCACGATGTCGCTCGCCTCGGCCATCGCCAGGTCGGCGATCGCGCGCACTGCGGCGATCTTCATCGCTTCGTTGATCGTGGTCGCACCGACGTCCAGCGCGCCGCGGAAGATGAAGGGGAAGCAAAGGACGTTGTTGACCTGATTGGGATAGTCCGACCGTCCGGTCGCCAGGATCGCGTCGGGCCGCACCGCTTTCGCCTCTTCCGGCATGATCTCCGGCGTCGGGTTGGCCAGCGCCAGGATCAGCGGGTTGGGAGCCATCTTCTCGACCATGGCGGCCTTCAGGACGCCCGGAGCCGACAGTCCCAGGAAGATATCGGCGCCGGCGATGACCTCGCCCAGGTTTCGGGCATCTGTTTCCTGCGCGAAGCGCTCCTTGCGCGGATCCATCAGTTCGTTGCGGCCCTTGTAGACCACGCCGACGATGTCGGTGACAGTGATGTTGCCGACCGGCATGCCCATGTCGACCAGCAGGTCCAGGCAAGCCAGCGATGCGGCGCCGGCGCCGGACGCGACCAGACGCACGTCCTCGATCTTCTTGCCGACGACCCGCAGGCCGTTCAGGATGGCGGCGCCGACGATGATGGCGGTGCCGTGCTGGTCATCGTGGAAGACGGGGATCTTCATCCGGGCACGAAGCTTCTCTTCGATGTAGAAGCATTCCGGCGCCTTGATGTCTTCCAGGTTGATGCCGCCGAAGGTCGGCTCCATCGCGGCGATAATTTCGACGAGTTTGTCCGGGTCGTTCTGGTCCAGTTCGATGTCGAAGACGTCGATGCCGGCGAACTTCTTGAACAGGACGCCTTTGCCTTCCATTACCGGTTTGGCGGCGAGCGGGCCGATCGATCCCAGTCCCAGAACAGCCGTACCGTTGGTGATGACCGCGACAAGGTTGGCGCGGCTGGTGACGGTGCTGGCTTCGGCCGGGTCGGCGACGATCGCTTCGCAAGCCGCGGCGACTCCCGGCGAATAGGCAAGTGCCAGATCGCGCTGGGTCGCCAGCGGCTTGGTTGGCGCTACGGCTATCTTTCCGGGTGTCGGATGGCGATGGTAATCCAGTGCCGCGTCCCGCAGATTTTCAGCCATAGTTTCCCCCGGCCCCCTTTGAAAATTTAGTACGGCAATATCCGCACCTGATTTCGGGACGGTCTATATGCGATATCCACCGTTGTCCAGAATAGAGTGCATCGCCGGGCGCGGGTCAGATGGCCCTGAAATGAATGGATTTATGACAATCATCCGGCGATGCCGGATCGGTCGCCGAGGATCAGTTCGGCAACTTCCATCGGCAGGCCGCCACGCGCCGCCAGCACCTGTGCCTTGAGCACGGCGGTAACCGTCATCGCATCCGTTATGGTGCCGTCGAGCACATAGTCGAGCACTTGCCCAAAAGGCGTGCGGACCACCGTCAGGGCTTCGGTATCTTCCGGCTCCGACTCCGTATGCTCCAGGTCCCAGGCGAGATAGATGACGCCATGTTCGTCGCAGATGCTGTTGGACGTATGTAGGCGCAGCAGTTCCGACCATCGATGCGCGATGACGCCGGTTTCCTCCCGCAGTTCACGCTTGGCTTCCTCGATCGGTTCGACTTCCAGCCCACCGCCGCCTTCCGGCATTTCCCAGCTGTAGGCATTCAGCGAATACCGGAACTGTCCGACCAGTTGGACGCAGCCGTCCGCGTCGATCGGCAGGACGCCGATGGCTTTGCTCTTCATATGGACGACGCCGTAGATGCCCGGCTTGCCGGCGGGATTGATGACGTCGTGTTCGGTTACCCTGATCCACTTGTTCTCGTACCGGATCTCTCCGGTCAGGGTCTTCCAGGGGCTTTCCTGGGATACGGCGGGCAGTGTCGAGGATATGGGATGCGGCGCCCGCGAGTTGGGCCGGGAAGTCGGCATAATCGCTCCAGAGGGATGCTTGATCGGAACAACTTGAACAACCGGGCCGGAATACCGGAGCAGGCTCGGCTGGAAAATCCGGCCCGGTCAGGCGATCGGCGAAGCCAGGGCCGCCACGATCTTCCCCCACCGCGCCAGGTTGGTGGTGAATTCGGACAGCGGCACAGGTCTGCCGAGCAGGTATCCCTGGATCATGCTGCATTTGCGTTCCCGCAGGAAGGCCAATTGCGCCACCGTCTCGACTCCCTCGGCGACCACGGAATGGCCAAGCTGGGCCGCGAGATTGATGATCGCGGATACCACCGTCGCGCTGTTGCCATCGTGCCCGCAGTGCTGGATGAAGCTGCGGTCGATCTTCAAGGTGTCGATGGGCAGTTTCGTCAGATAGCTCAGGCTGGAATAGCCGGTGCCGAAATCGTCGATCGACAGCGCCACGCCAAGGCGCTTGATCTGGTTGAACGCCTCGATGCTTTGCGTCGCCTCGGTCATGATGATGGTTTCGGTCAGCTCCAGTTCCAGCCATTCCGGCGCCAGTCCTGTTTCGGCAAGGATGCCGGCGATCCGGGCGACCAGGTCGGGATCGCGGAACTGCTGCATTGACAGGTTGACCGACAGGTGGAGCCGCTGCCCGGCGGCATGCAGACCCATGGCATCCCGGCATGCCGTCCGCAGGACCCATTCGCCGATCGGCACGATCATGCCGATCTCCTCCGCCAGCGGGATGAACTCGTCCGGCGGGACCATCCCGCGGATCGGGTGGCGCCAGCGCAGCAGCGCTTCCATGCCGTATATGTCGCCAGCGGTGATATCGGCCTTCGGCTGGTAATAGACCTCCAGTTCGGCATGATCGATCGAGCGGCGCAGATCGCTCTCCAACTCCAGCCGGCGCATCATCTTGTGCGTCATGTCGGCGGTGAAGAAGCTGATGGTGTTCCGGCTCCGCCGCTTCGATTCGTACATCGCTATGTCGGCGTGCTTGAGCAGCGTTTCGGCGTCGCCGCCGTCCTCGGGAAACTGGCTGATGCCGATGCTGCCCGTGACCACTTCGACCTCGGGCTCGCTGAAATGCTGCCGGAGGCTTTTCAGTATACGATGGCAGACGTGAGAAACGCTCTCCGGCAGGCTGGTGTCTCCGATCACGATTATGAATTCGTCGCCACCCAGCCGGGCCACCGTGTCGGAATCTCGCACGCAGGACTTCAGCCGCCGCGCCACCTCGATCAGCAGCTTGTCGCCCATGTCGTGGCCGAAACAGTCGTTGATCGTCTTGAAGTGGTCGAGATCGATGAACAGCAGGGCAATGCCGTGGCCGTTCCGCCGGGCGACGGCGATGGCCTGCTCGATGCGCTTGGACAGCAGCAGGCGGTTGGGCAATCCGGTCAATGCGTCGTGATAGGCCTGATGCTTGATCTGCTCGTCCTTGCGGTGAAGATCGGTGATGTCGTTGAAGATCGCCACATAGCGGCTGGGCCGCCCCTGGGCATCGAGAACCTGGGTGATCGTCGCCCATTCAAGGAATATCTCGCCGTTCTTGCGCCGGTTCCAGATCTGGCCCTGCCAGCTTCCCTCCTTCTTGAGGCTTTCCCATAGGATTCCCGGAAAATCGTCGCCTTGCAGGCCGGACCGCAGCAGGCGCGGCGACTGGCCGACGGCTTCCTGCTCGTCGTAGCCGGTGATCCGGGTGAAGGCGGGATTGACCGAGACGATGATGCCCCGTGCGTCGGTGACGAAGATACCCTCGACCGTGTGCCGGAAGACGCTGGCGGCCATTTCGAGTTCCGCCTGGTTTCGCTCCCGTTCGGTGACGTCTTCCGACAGGCAGGCGATCTCTCCGGTCGGCAGCCGGATGAAATGCGTGTTCCGGCAATCGAGCGCCTTGCCGCCCTCGTCATGCTGGATGCTGAACCGCGATTCCGGCCTGCCGGTCCGCCAGACGCGCCGGACCGCATCCAGCGTCGCGAGCGCGGTCTCCGTGGAGACGGGACCGGCCGTGGCGAGCGGCGCCGCCGATGCCGCATCCCGCAACGGCTTGCCGACCATCTGGTCCCGATCCGTGAGGCACGCTGCCTCCGCCGCGGGATTCATGTCGGCGACGACGAATTCGGTGCCCTCGTCTTGCGGCTGGAGGATGACGACGCTGTCGCTCATCGTTTCGAACAGGTCGCGGAAACGTCGCTCGCTTGCAAGGAATGCCATTTCCGCGAGCTTCCGGTCGGTGACGTCCTGAAGCGTTTCGACCGCGCCGACGATAGTGCCGTTCTTGTCGAACAGGGGGGCCGCGGTGAAGAACAGCCAGTGTGGACCGCCCTGAAAAACCGGAAAGAGGTCCTCGGCTTCGTATGCGCCGCTGATCAGGGCCGACTTGCGGTATTTTCCGCCGTAGTATCGCTCATAGGCCTCTTCCCCGGCCTGATCGACAATCAAGTCGGCCAGGCAGGGCCGGTCCTTGCCGTAGAAGATTTCACGTTGCCTGCGTGTCCCTATTATGGTTGCCGCCGGAACGGAAAATATCGCCTCGCATGCCCGGTTCCAGTGGGTAACGACATGGTTCTCGTCGATGACGAAGGTGGGTACGGGGCTGCCCTCGATGATTTGTGACAAACAGTCGCGCTCGCTGCCGTGCTCCACCTTGATCCGACGGCGTTCGGTCAACGCATCGCACTCCCGGTGGTCACGTCTGTTGGCCGGAGCCGCGCTGCGACCGTTATCGGTCATTATTGTAGCTCCCCCCTTCGGATGCGAAGGGAAACAGATCTTCCCCGGCGCAAGCCATGTCTGACGTACCCAATTTACGTGCACGGACGACTTATGCATTTTAAACGATTTTGAACTTTGATCGGGATGATCCATATCAAAACCGGATATCGATTCTCGATGGATTTTTGCCTTTGGTTTCAACCGTCGAGCATACTCTTATATTAGGAGCGAAAGCTTCCTGATTTGCTCGCAATAGGCATTGTCTCATGCTATATCCCCCGCCGCCTGAGAACCGTTCCGCATGGATGCGCGTTCTTCAGGGTGCACTGGCCCGATGGTGTTTGATTCCGATTCTCTAAATTTGCCGTGACGCCAATCCAAAGAAGCTGCCGGCAAGAGGAAGATTTTGATGTGGTCAATGCTCAGAAGTACCTGGGCTTTTCGGTACTTCATCGTTTCGTCGATCAAAACTGAGTTTATGAGCCGTTTCATCAGAAGCCGGATCGGCGGTATCTGGATGATCATCAATCCGTTGGTCCAAGTTTGTATCTATGCCCTGATATTATCATCCCTGCTATCGGCCCGACTTCCGGAACTGGCCGATCAGACCTACGGATATGCGATCTACCTGACGGCGGGCATCCTGTGCTGGTCCCTTTTCTCCGATGTCGTCACACGCTGCCTGACGATCTTCATCGAGAACGGCAACATCCTGAAGAAGATGGTTTTTCCCAAGATCTGCCTGCCGCTGATCACGACCGGGACCGCTCTCGTCAACAATGGGTTGCTGCTGCTGGCGATCATCGCGGTCTTCGCCGTGCTGGGTCACGGCGTGTCCCCGTCGATCCTGCTGCTGCCCGTCCTCACGGCACTTACCCTGGCGCTGGCGCTCGGTTTCGGGATCGTGCTCGGCATCCTCAACGTGTTCATCCGGGACATCGGACAAGTCATTCCCCTGGTGCTTCAGATCGGCTTCTGGTTCACCCCGGTGGTCTATGTCCCCAGCGTCCTCCCCGACGGACTGCGGGCGATGCTGTTCCTCAACCCGCTCTATCCGCTGGTCTCGGCCTATCACGAGGTGCTGGTATTCGGCAGGACGCCGGATCTCTCGGCGCTGACCGGCACAGCCCTGCTGGCTTTCGGGTTGATGGCTGCCGGCATGTTCATGTTCCGGCGTGCCGGCGCCGAGATGGTCGACGTGCTATGACCGCGACCGTTCTGCATGTCGACGGATTGGGCAAGGCGTTCCGCACCTATCGGAGCGAATGGTCCCGGGTGCTCTCCTGGTTCGGCGGAAAGCCCGATATCCTCAAGGAACAGTGGGTGCTGCGAAACATCGGCTTTCGCGTGGCTCCGGGAGAAGCGATCGGTCTGGTCGGTCAGAACGGCGCCGGCAAGAGCACGCTGCTGAAGCTGATCACCGGAACCCTTCGCCCGACCGCGGGCCGAGTGGATGTCCACGGCCGGATCGCCGCGATCCTGGAACTCGGCATGGGCATGAACCCGGAGTTCACCGGCCGCCAGAACGTCTACAACGTCGCCGGCCTGATGGGTTTCACCCGCGATCGGATCGACACGCTGATGCCCGAAATCAAGGACTTCGCCGAGATCGGCGACTACTTCGACCAGCCCTTGCGGATCTATTCGAGCGGCATGCAGATGCGGGTCGCGTTCAGCGTCGCGACGGCGGTAAAGCCCGACATCCTGATCGTGGACGAGGCGCTGTCGGTCGGCGACGCCTATTTCCAGCACAAGAGCTTCGACCGCATCCGCGAATTCCGCGAGCACGGCACGACGCTGCTGATCGTTTCGCACGACCGATCCGCCATCCAGACGCTGTGCGACAGGGCGATCCTGCTGGAGCGTGGCGCACAGATCAAGGACGGCACCCCGGAAGAGGTCATGGACCTCTACAACGCCCTGCTGGCGGAGCGGCAGGAGCAGACGGTCGAGGTAAGGCGGCACGATACCGGCAGGACGCAGACCGTTTCCGGCACTTTGGAAGCTGTGGTCCAGGATATCGGGCTGTTCAACGGCCGCGACGAACCCGTGGAGTTCGTGAATGTCGGCGATCCCGTGACATTGCGCATCCGGGTTCGGATCGATCGGTCCCTGCCGCGTCTGGTCCTCGGCTACATGATAAAGGACCGGCTGGGACAGACGATGTTCGGGACCAACACCTTCCACACCGAACAGATACTGGAAGACTTGGAAGCCGGCAGTGTCGTCACCTACACCGCTGCGTTCCACGCAAACCTTGGGCCGGGCAGCTATTCGATCGCGACCGCTCTGGTCAGTTCCGACACGCACCTGATCAACAACTATGAATGGCGAGACTTGGCGCTGATGTTCACCGTCAGCAACCATGACAAGCCTTACTTCATTGGAACCGCCTGGGTCCCGCCCTCCATCAGGATCGAGCGCTGATGCCGTTCATCTCCTTTGCCCAAAATCTGGAAGATGTCGTTCTCCATCGAGCCCTATGCGATGTTACGCAAGGATTCTACGTGGATGTCGGCGCAAATAGTCCGGATGAGCAATCCGTCACGAGGGCGTTCTATGAACGGGGGTGGCGGGGCATCAACATCGAACCGGCGCAGGGCTTCCACGATGAACTCGTGGCGGCGCGGCCCCATGACATAAATCTGGCCGTCGCCGCCGGTGACAGCATAGGTACCGTCACCTTCTACGACATCCCCGGCAGCGAGCTATCGACCGGCGACCCGGACCTGGCCCGGCGCCATCAATATTCAGGATTGAATGCGGTCCAGCGCCAGGTGCCGCTGGATACGCTAGACAACATCTTCGAAACTCACGGGGTGACGGTCGTCCATTTCCTGAAGATCGATGTCGAGGGCATGGAAACGGCGGTGCTTCGCGGCCTGTCGTTGCGTACGATACGGCCGTGGATCATCCTGGTCGAAGCGACGGTCGCCCGGACTCAGATCCCCAACCATCAGGACTGGGATCCGCTCCTTACCGGCCGGGGCTATCGTTTCGCCCATTTCGACGGGTTGAACCGCTTCTACGTCGCCGAAGAGAAAACAGAGCTGATCCCCCGCCTCGAGATCCAGCCGAATATCTTCGACGATTGGTTCCGTGCCCACGATTGGGTCGCCCGCCAGCAGGCAGCCGCCTTGAGCAGGCAGATCGCGAACGATCACGCGTGGCTGGATACCGAGCGGGAGGTGCGGCGCGCCGAAGCCGAAGCCCGTACGCACGAAGCCGAAGCACGCAGACAGGAACTCGAAACCCGCAGGCACGAAGCCGGGGTTCGGACCCGTGAAACGGATATTCGGACAGAAGAGGCCGAAGCACGCATAGAGGAAGCCGAACTCAGGGCGCGCGAGATCGAAGCCCGGGCCGATGAAGCCGCCATCCGCCGATTGGAAGCCGCTACGCGCCATCAGGAGCTCGGAATCCGCCAGGAAGAAGCCGACCTGCGCGAGCGAGAGGCCGAACTCCGACGTGAAGAGTTGCAGGTGCACGACCACGAGATCGCGCAAAGGCAGGCCGAGCTGGCGGCATGGCGGGCAGACGTCGATGCCCGTCTGGCGGAGTGGCAGCGCGTCGGACATGAGAACGCGGCGCTGCACCAGCACATCGCCGAACAGCAAGCCATGATCGCCTCGCTGAACGGGTACATCGAGGCTGTCCGGGTCAGCGTCTCGTGGCGGCTGACCTCTCCGGTCCGGGCACTGAAGCGGGCGATCGTGGCGGCCAGATCGGTGACTATCATGACACTGGCCCGCAAGGCCCGCCCGCCCGCCGTGCGGGCCGCGCGGAAGGCAGCCCGCTGGGCAGCCGACCGGCCGCTCATCAAGAAGGCAGCGTTGCCGATCCTACTCCGTCATCCATGGCTGGAGCGTAAGGCGCGTGCACTGCTCGCCCGCCCGGTGTTTGCGCCGGAAGCGGCGGCCCCTCAAGTGCAGGCCGTCGGGGCCGTGGAAGCCTTGCCGGCCCCGGCTGTCGCGCATGGCGGCATCCCGGGCGCGGGCTTCCTGGATGCCCAACCCCTTATCAGCCGGCAAATGTCGGCCACAGAACGCAATTTCGAGGCGACGCTCAGGCGCGCACTCGCGCGGACACGCTGAGCAGGAGATTTTCCATGCGTATCGTCCTGGACCTCCAGGCCTGCCAGTCGCCCAGCAGGCTACGTGGGATCGGCCGCTATTCCCTGGAACTGGCGAAGGCCATGGCGTGCCGACCGCGCGGCCACGAGATCGTCGTCACGATGAACGGTGCGCTGAGCGACACCGTCGAACCGATACGAACCGCTTTCGACGGACTGGTTCCGTGGGAGAATATGGTGGTTTGGTCGCAGCCGGCCGGTGTCAGCTTCCTGACCGGCGAGAGCTGGTGGCGCATACAGGCGGCCGAAGCTGTCCGGGAGCGTTTCCTGCAAGGCCTGCGTCCCGACATCGTCCATGTGACGAGCCTGTTCGAGGGAATGTACCATGACGTGACGACCTCGGTCGGCGCCACCGTGAGCAGCCTGCCTACCGCCATCACCCTTTACGATCTGATCCCTCTGGCCAACCCCGAGGTTCTGCCGGAAGATCCGCGCAGCCTGGAGTGGTACTCGCGCAAGCTGCTTTCGTTGCGCCGTGCCAATCTGCTGCTGGCGATCTCGGATCACTCGGCCCGGGAAGCGCTCCAGATGCTCGACCTTGGCGGCGATCATGTCAGGACGATCTATTCCGCAGCCGACCCCAAGTTCTGTCCCGCCGATCTGTCGCGACCCGAAAACGATGCCGCAAGGTCGCTGAAGAAGCGACTCGGCATCACACGCCCCTTCGTGCTGTTCGTCGGGACGGTAGACGCCCACAAGAACCTCGCCGGCATGCTGGAGGCCTATGCCAGATTGCCGCGCGACATGAGGAAGAGCCATCAGCTCGTCCTGGTCTGCGTTGTCAACCCGCCCGACCGCGTCCGGGTGCCGATCATGGCGCGAGAAGCCGGCCTGTCCGAGAACGATTACGTGCTGACGGGTCAAGTCCCCGATACCGATCTTGTGGAACTCTACCGCCAATGCCGCCTGTTCGTCTGCCCGTCGCTCCGCGAGGGCTTTGGGCTGCCGGCCCTTGAGGCAATGGCTTGCGGAACGCCGGCCATCACGTCGGACACTACAAGCTTCCCCGAGGTGGTCGGCCGCGCAGACGCGATGTTCGATCCTCGCTCCGCGGAGGCGATCTCCTCCAGGATGACCAAGGTGCTGGGCGATCCGGGGCTGCTGGCGGAGCTGTCGCGGCATGGTCTGGAGCGCGCCAAGCATTACAGTTGGGAAGCTACCGCCAGCAAGACGCTGGATGCCTTCGAGGAACTGCACGAGCGCCGCAACCGAGCAGCTACGGGCAACAGGGTGCAGGCCATACTGCCGACGAGACGTCCCCGTCTTGCTCTGGTAGGGCAGCTGCCGCCCGCGCCTTCTCGCGTCGCCGAATGGTCCGCAACTATGCTGGCCGATCTGGTCCGGCACTACGACGTCGAATGCGTTACGCCCCAGCAAACCATCCTTCGTCCGTCCGGCGGCGGCGGCACGCCGGTCAGGACGCCGGAATGGCTCGTCATGAACGCTTCGGCCTTCGATCGTGTGGTCTACGCGTTGGGAGACGATGCGACCTGCCTGCCCTGGATGCTCGACACGCTACAGCGGGTTCCGGGAACCGTCGTTCTGCATGACAGAGGCATCGCACGATCGCTGGCGACGCTGGAGGCCGAAACCGGCGAACCGCTCCTGCTGCGACAGGTATATCTTTCCTACGGCTGGACCGCGGCAGCGGAGGCGGCGCGCTCGGGCGACATCTTGGCCACGGCGGAAAAGTACGCGTGCCTGACCGGGATCGCCGCGATCGCCACCGGAGTCATCCGCCTTTCCGACGGAGCGCGGCAGAAGCCGGACCAGGACATCGCCGACCTGATCGAACTGGAACGAGCAGCCACCGCGGCCGTGATCGTCGAAGCGATCGAGAGACAATCACAGAACGCACGGCTGTCGATCCTGCAACGCCTGAGCGAGGACATCGTCGCCATCGAAGCCCCCGAGGTTCCCGGCGGAGCGGATTGGGAAACGATCGTGCGCTGTGGCGCCGAGAACCTGCCCGGTGTCGGCCGACTGCGCCAGATCCTGGTCGACGTTTCGGAGGTCAGCCTGCGCGATGCCGGAACCGGCATCCAGCGCGTTGCCAAGAATATCCTGATCGAGCTTATCAAAAAGCCACCCGTCGGCTTCAGGGTCGAGCCCGTGATGGACGACGGCAGCGGAACGCTGCGCTATACCCGCGCCTTCGCGGCCCGAATCATGGGCATACCCGACCTGGGGCTGCCCGAGGATCTGGTGGATACACGAGTCGGCGATATCTTTGTCGGCCTCGACCTTGCCTCCCACCTGATCGAGGGGCGGACGGCGCTGAATCGGAGTCTGCTGCTGCGCGGCATCCGCAGCTATTTCGTCGTCTACGACCTGCTGCCGCTGATCCAGCCGGACTGGTTCGTCCCCTTCCACCATTTCCGCATTTGGGTGGAACAGATCGCGACGCATTGCGAAGGCTTGCTCTGCATCTCGCGCTCGGTTGCCGACCAGCTTTTCGACTGGTTGCCGAACCTCGACGTTCAGCGTTCGACCCCGCTCCGGATCGGACATTTCCATCTCGGCGCCGATATCGGAAACGCCTCTCCTCATGCCGAAGCGGAGGAACCCGGAGCCGACGTGACGCGGGTGTTGCGCAGCCGCCATCCGGTATTCCTGACTGTCGGCACCATAGAACCGCGCAAGGGTCATGCCCAGGCGCTTGCCGCATTCGAACAGCTCTGGTCGGACGGATGCGAAGCCGAACTCGTTATCATCGGCAAACAGGGCTGGAAGGTCGAAAAACTCGTCGAACGGATAAGTAGCCATCCACAACTCGGAAAGCGGCTTCACTGGTTCGCTCGGGCGTCGGACGCCGACCTCAATGCGCTCTACGACGGATGCACGGCTCTGTTGGCGGTGTCGCTGGATGAAGGTTTCGGCCTGCCGCTGATCGAGGCGGCGAAGCACGGGCAGGCCATCCTTGCTCGGGACATCCCAGTGTTCCACGAGATAGCCGGTAAACACGCGACATATTTCTCCGGCACCAGCGGGCGAGATCTGGCCGACGCGCTCCGTCTGTGGATGCGCCGCGATGCCGAAGGCGGCACACCGACCACCGCCGACATGCCATGGCTTACTTGGGAGCAATCGGCGGCGCGTTTTACCGAAGTAATCTTCGACGGCCGCTGGGACGCGGCATATCACGCCGACCGGCAAGGTTCCGACCGGAAGCAGCTACCTGCATCGTCCAAACCTGCAGGATCCGAGATAAAAATGAATGAAACGAAGGTCGCGGAGGAAGTAGATTAAATTGGAGCGATATACACATAAGGAATATGTCATAACCCCAATGAACCTATAACTGCCCATCTCCATCACAGAGATCAAAAGCGTAATCGCCTTAACCCCATGAACCGGCGCAACCGTATCGTGTTTATGGCACTGTCGCGCCGATTCGGTTTTTTGCGAACGCTTCTGTGAGAGAGTCATTGACGGCCCAAGTTGATAGTTACCGTCTGCCGCGTACAGCAATGAGGATCCTCCGCGGTCCCTTCATGAAGAATGTCGCGGTTCTGGCGTCTGGCACCGCCATGGCCCAGGTTCTGACGGTCCTGGCCTATCCAATTCTGATGCGCCTGTACAATCCGGACGACTTCGGCCTGTTCGCGCTGTTCGGCGCACTCAACATGACCTTCGTCGCCGTCGCCAGCGGCCGCTACGAGCTTGCCATCGTCATGGCGAAGACGGAGGAGGATGCCGCCAACCTTCTGGCGCTGACCCTGGCCATCGTCGGAGTGGTCAGCGTCGCCTCCGGCTTCGCGGTATGGGGTTTCGGCGACGATATGCTCGCCCTGATGGGCTACCAGGAGTTGGGTGCGCTGCTGTGGTTCCTGCCGCTGATGATCCTGACGACGACGATCGCCCAGGTGCTGAGCGTCTGGGCGACGCGCCATAAAGCCTACAAACGAATCTCGATGTCCACCATCAGCCGGTCGGTCGGGGTGGCGGCGGCACAGATCGCCGCCGGCCTCGTCGGCATGGGTGTCGACGGGCTGGTGCTCGGCATGATCTTCGGCACGGTGGTCAGTGCCGTCATTGTCGCGTGGCAGCTCATCCGGTACGACCTGCCGTCGCTCCGGCTGGTAATCAACTGGCCGGCCATGAAGCGGCTGGCGAAGACGCATTTGGATTTTCCGCTCTACAGCATGCCGCAGGCGCTGCTGTCCACCACGACGGTAACCGTGCCGTCGATCCTGCTGACGGCCCTGTTCAATCCCTACGTGGCGGGCCTCTACTGGTTCACCTATCGCCTGTTCGAGATGCCGATCACCCTGCTGGGCGACGCGACCCGCCGGGTCTTCTATCAGCGGGCGGCCGAGATGTACCACAAGGGCGAGGACCTGACGGATATCTTCATCCGGACCACCGGCGGACTGGCGGCCATGGTCGCCTTGCCGGTTGTCATCATGTTCGTGGCCGGCCCCTGGATCTACGCGGTGGCGTTCGGCGACGCTTGGCGGGAGGCCGGTGTCTTCGCGCAGTGGATCGTGATCTGGTGGGCCATGCGCTTCATCAGCCTGCCCGCCCTGATGCTGGTGCCTGTCCTGAACATCCAGCGCAAGTTCCTGATCCTGGAGGTCGTGACGCTGGTGCCCCGCTTCCTGGTGCTGCCGGCAGCAGCCTGGGTTTCCAACGTCGATGTCGCCATCGCCGCCTATTCCATAGTGGGCTTCCTGTTCCACTTCTTCTCGGTGATGCTGGTCTGGCGGGCGGTCAGGGATCACCGCGCCGCCCTGGTACAAGCCGCGACCTCCTGACGAGACTTCCTGACTGGGGATGCCCGGGCCGTCCGCGACCCGGGCGCTCATCCAACTTCAGGAAATTCGACTTTCGGAAATCCAATTTTCGGAAACTTGGGCATAAAAAAAGCGCCGCAACGTTGAGGTCGTTGCAGCGCTTTTTTTCGTATGGCCGTTACCTGATGGAGGGATGGTGCGGTCGAGAAGACTCGAACTTCCACGGGGGTTAGCCCACAGCGACCTCAACGCTGCGCGTCTACCAATTCCGCCACGACCGCATGTCTCATCCGCTTCCACAAGCCGGGGCTTGCTTCAGGCGTGCGGGGGGAATACCAAATCCCGGTGCCCCGATCAAGCGAATGAAGCAGCTTTTTCTAAGAAAACAGGATCACCCATGACAGCCTCCCTTCACCCGGCCCGGTTGCCGGAGGGAACAGCCCCAGATAGCCGCCCGTCCGATCGCCTCCCTGTCGAGTGGCGGATCAGCGACGAACCCGTCCCCTATCCGGAGGCGGTCGCCGAGATGGAAGCGCGGGCCACGGCGATCCGGGAGGGCACGGCGCCGGAACTGGTCTGGCTGCTGGAGCACCCACCCCTCTACACGGCGGGCACCAGCGCGCGCCCGGCGGATCTCCTGGAGCCGGAGCGGTTCCCGACCTACCAGTCGGGCCGGGGTGGCCAGTACACCTACCACGGGCCGGGCCAGCGGGTGGCCTATGTGATGATCGATCTGAAACGTCCCCGGCGGGGACTGGAGGGGCCGGATATCCGCGCCTACGTCAACCGGCTGGAGGAGTGGCTGATCCAGACTTTGGCCCAGTTCAACGTCAAGGGCGAGCGGCGCGACGGTCGGGTCGGCATCTGGGTCGATCGCGGGCCGTATGGGGGGATCAAAGGGCACGAGGACAAGATCGCGGCGCTGGGCGTGCGGGTCCGCCGCTGGGTGACGCTGCACGGCGTCGCGCTGAACGTCGATCCGGATCTGAGTCATTTCGCAGGCATCGTACCCTGCGGCATTAGCGAGCACGGCGTCACCAGCCTGCATGCGCTGGGGCATCTCGTCACGCTGCCCGAAGTCGATCTGGCGCTTCGGGCGGCGTGGGAGGACGTCTTCGGGGAGTGATCCTCCCCGGTCTTTCTGTCGGACTCAGTCGCGGAACGGGTCGGTCACCAGAATGGTGTCGTCGCGCTCGGGGCTGGTCGAGACCATCGCCACCGGCGCTTCGATCAGTTCCTCGATGCGGCGAATGTACTTGACCGCCGTGGCCGGCAGATCGGCCCAGCTCCGGGCGCCCTGGGTGCTCTCGTTCCAGCCTGGCATCGTCTCGTAGACCGGCTCGACACCGGCTTGCGCGGACTGGCCGGCGGGGAAGTGGCTCAGCTCCCGCCCTTCGTAGCGGTAGCCGACGCACACCTTCAGCTCGGAGAAGCCGTCCAGCACGTCCAGCTTAGTCAGGGCGATGCCGTTGATGCCGCCGACCTTGACCGCCTGCCGGACCATCACGGCGTCGAACCAGCCGCAGCGGCGCTTGCGCCCCGTCACGGTGCCGAACTCGCGGCCCCGTTCGCCCAGCCGCTCGCCATCGGCATTGAGCTGCTCGGACGGGAACGGGCCGGAGCCGACGCGGGTGGTGTACGCCTTGGTGATCCCCAGCACGTACCCCACGGCTCCCGGCCCCATACCCGAACCGGTCGCGGCGTTGCCGGACACGGTGTTGGAAGAGGTGACGTACGGGTATGTGCCGTGATCAACGTCGAGCATGGCGCCCTGAGCGCCTTCGAACAGGATGCGTTTGCCAGCGCGCCGCAGCTCGTCCAGCTTTTCCCACACGACGGCGGCATAGGGGCGGACCAGAGGGGCGACTTCACGCAGGCTGTCCAGCAGCTGGGTGCGGCCGACCTCTTCCGAGCCCAGGCCGCGCAGCAGCGCGTTGTGGTGGAACAGCAGCTTGTCGACCTTCTCCTCCAGCACGGCCTCGTCCGCCAGATCGCACAGGCGGATCGCCCGGCGGGCGACCTTGTCCTCATAAGCCGGGCCGATGCCGCGACCCGTCGTTCCGATCTTGAGGGTGCCGAGCGCCTCTTCCCGCGCGCGGTCGACGGCGCCGTGGATCGGGAGGATCAGCGTGGCGTTCTCGGCGATCAGCAGGTTCTCGGGCGAGATCTCGACGCCCTTCTGCCGGATCGCGTCGATCTCGCGCAGCAGCGCCCAGGGATCGACCACCACGCCGTTGCCGATGACCGACAGCTTGCCCGGCCGCACCACGCCCGACGGCAGCAGGCTCAACTTGTACTCGATGCCGTTGATCACCAGCGTGTGGCCGGCATTATGGCCGCCCTGGTAGCGCACCACCACATCGGCCCGGCTGGACAGCCAGTCGACGATCTTGCCCTTGCCTTCGTCGCCCCACTGGGAGCCGACCACCGCTACGTTTGCCATCGTGTCTCTCCACGCGTATCAGCGGAGAAGGCGCAAGACCTCCTCCGGCATCCCGGCCGGGCGGCGTGAGCCGCCTCCCGGCCACCTAAACTACATCAAGCGGCCGGAAGAATCCCGCCGCCGGTGAAAATATGGGTGCAGTGCAGCCGGCGCGCCTCGGCCGCCGGTTCGTCGAAGCTTTCCAGAGCACGGACCGTCACCCAGCCTTCCGACCGCAGCCTTGCGCCGTCGGATTCCTGCGTGTCGAGCGGCAGGAAGACCCTCGGGCTTGGCGCCGGATCGGGGACGGCGCGCAGGACGGTGTCCAGATACAGGGTGAAGCCGGTCGCCGGTTCGCCCTGGGAACCCGGCTTCCGGGCACCCGCGCGATAACGTCCGCCGCGCCCCAGTTCACCGCTGACCCCGCGCGAGAACAGGGTGAAGCTGATGCCGGTCTGGTACTCGAAGCCCCGGTGCTCGACCGGATCGACCGTCAGCATCAGGCGGGGAGCACCGGCGCGGATCAGCCGGACGACCTCGGTCAGCCTTTGCCGGTCGCCTTCGGCGGCCTCCGGCAGGTCGAGTGCCGCCAGCAGTTCCACCGCCCGGTCGGCGGGACCGGAGGCCCGCATCAGGCTTGCCAACAGGTCGGCCGCCTTGCCGCCGACGGCCGCGACTTCGGCCGCATCCTTGCGGTCGAGGGCTTGGCGCAGCCGGGCCGTCTCGTCGTCCGGCAGGTCGAGCGCGCGGCAGACCGCCGGCACCAGGGTCGGCACGTTGAGATCGACCGAGATGTTGTTGACACCGACGGCGTCGAGGGCGCGGTAGGCCAGCAGCACCACTTCGGCGTCGGCGGTCGGAAGCAGGGTCCCGATCAGCTCGACGCCGACCTGACCGAACTGCCGCTCGGGACGAAGCTGCGACCCTTTGACCCGGAGCACCTGTCCGCCATAGCTCAGCCGCAGGGGACGCGGCTCGTTGGCGAGCCTCGTCGTCGCGATGCGCGCCACCTGGAGCGTCATGTCGGGGCGAAGCGCCAGCATGCGCTGGGACACCGGGTCCATCAGCCGGAAGGTCTGGGTCGCCATCGCGGCGCCCGGTCCCGACAGCAGGCTGGCTTCGAATTCGATAAGCGGCGGCTTGACCCGGTCGAAACCGTTCAGCGCGAATTCCGCCATCAGTTTTTCCACGATGGTAGCCTCGAACGCGGCTTCACGCGGAAGCACGTCATGGAGGCCGGCGGGCAGCAGCGCTCTGTTGATCGGGTCGGTCATGCCGGTTACGGGGTCCTGGGGTCCTGATTGAGATTTGGACATACCGGGGCCGCTAAGTATCGGAATCGGTCCCGCCGGGCAAACGGAAAAGGGTCGCGGCAGCCATGGCCTCCGCGCGGCACCGCTCGGACTCCAGCCGCGGGATCGCGTGAACCATTGGACAAGTGAGGCACTTCGTCCTAAGACTCCGGCGCTTCAATGAGGCATTGTCCTTCCAGGGGCAAGGTCCAGCCCGCATCCCGCATAATCCCGCTTCGCCGCAGGCCTGCCGGTCATGCGCTCCATCACGAGGACGAAGTGACATCGCCGGAAATGGTTCGGCCGGTTTTCCATATAATCGGCATATTGCTGGCTGTGCTGGGAGTCGGCATGCTCGTCCCGGCACTCTTGGACAGCGCGATCGGACATTCCGACTGGATCGTCTTCGTGACTTCCAGCGCCATCACCATCGGCGCGGCAGGCGCCTTGTACCTGGGCACCAGCGGACCGATCGAGCGCTTCGGAGTCAAGCAGACATTCCTGCTGACCACCATGGCCTGGGTCGTCCTTGCGGTATTCGGCGCACTGCCTTTCATGATGTCCACGACGCAGCTCGATTTCACCGACGCCTTCTATGAAGCGATGTCAGGGCTGAGCACGACCGGGGGCACCGTGATCGTCGGGCTGGACAACGCGCCGCCGGGCGTCCTGCTCTGGCGGGCCCTGCTCAACTGGTTCGGCGGCATCGGCATCATCGTGATGGCCATCGCGATCCTGCCGGTCCTGCGGGTCGGCGGCATGCAGCTCTTCCGCACCGAGTCGTCGGATCGCGGCGACAAGCCGTTCGCCACGGTCAGGGACACCGCCAACGGCATCACGCTGACGTATCTGGGCCTGACGGTGTTCTCGACCGTTCTGTTCAATCTCGCCGGGATGGACTGGTTCGACGCCGTCTGCCACGCGATGGCGGCGGTCTCGACAGGCGGCTTTTCGACCAAGGACGCGTCCCTGGGATACTTCGAGTCGATCCCGATCCTGTGGGTCGCAGTCGTCAGCATGATTTCCGGCGCGGTGCCGCTCACCTACTATATCAGGCTGCTGCGCAATTTCGGCGGTGCCGCGCTGGCGGACAGCCAGGTATGGACGCTGATGGGCATCCTGGTCGTATCGGTCGGCGCCATGACCGGCTGGGCCTATTTCGAAGTCGGATTGGAGTTCGTTCCGGCGCTCAGTCACAGCGCCGTCAACGTGGTATCGATCATCACCGACACGGGCTTCGTTTCGACCGACTACAGCACCTGGGGCGGTTTCCCCATGGTCACCTTCTTTTTCTTCTTCTTCATCGGCGGCTGCACCGGATCGACCTCCGGCTCGATCAAGATCTTCCGCTGGCAGATCCTGTTCGGGTCGATGCAGGCGCAGATGATCCGGATGCTTCAGCCGCACCGGGTCGTCGTGCGCACCTATAACGGCAAGCCCGTGCAGCCGGACGTGGTCGACGGCGTCATCAACTTCGTCTTCGCCTATATTCTCTCCTACGTGATCCTGACGCTGATGATCGCCGCGACGGGATTGGACATGCTGACGGCCTCAAGCTCCGTCGCCTCGGCACTGGCCGGTGCCGGACCCGGCCTGGGCCCCGTCGTCGGACCGGCGGGCACCTTCGCGCCGCTGCCCGACGCAGCCAAATGGGTGCTGTGCCTCGCGATGCTGCTGGGTCGGCTGGAGGTCTTCACCGTGATCGTCCTGTTCACCCGCACCTTCTGGAGAAGCTGACCTCTTCGCGAAACGCACTGTTTGTGCTTCATGGGGTCGCAGCCCCCCCAAGACCCTGAAGAAGGCTCTCACTGATGTCCAAGGCACCGACCATCGCAGCACTGGCCGCCGATCTGGCCGGCGGCCGCACCACCAGCGTCGCCCTGACCGAAGCGGCGCTCGACCGGATCGCCGACCCGGCCGGCGAGGGCGTCAGGACCTTCACCCATGTGGACAGGGCGACGTCACTGGCTCAGGCCGAGGCCAGCGACCGCCTCCGCGCCCATGGGATCGTCCCCTCGCCGCTCGCCGGCCTTCCGGTCTCGGTCAAGGACCTGTTCGACCTCGCCGGTCAGGTCACGACCGCCGGTTCGGTCGTCCTCAAGGACAGCGCCCCGGCAAAAGTGGACGCGCCGGCCATGGCACGCCTGCGGGCCGCGGGAGCGGTGCTGATCGGGCGCACCAACATGACCGAGTTCGCGTTTTCCGGGTTGGGGATCAATCCGCATTACGGCACCCCCGGCAACCCGTTCGACCGCAAGCGCATCCCCGGCGGATCGTCGTCCGGTGCCGCCGTTTCGGTCGCCGACGGCATGGCGGTCGCCGCGATCGGTTCGGACACCGGCGGATCGGTCCGCATTCCTGCCGCCCTGTGCGGCCTTGCCGGGTTCAAGCCGACCCAGTCGCGGGTGCCGCGCGACGGTGCGGTCCCGCTGTCATGGACGCTCGACAGCATCGGTCCGCTTGCCGCCTCGATCGCCTGCTGCGCCGTGGTCGATGCCGTGATGGCCGGTGAACCGGCCCATGCTCCCGAAGCGCTGCCGCTGGCCGGCTTGAGGATCGGCGTTCCGGAGCAGATCGTGCTGGATGGCCTGGACGCCACGGTTTCCGCCGCCTTCTCCCGCACGCTGACCCGCCTGTCGCAGGCCGGCGCCCATTTGAGCGACCTGGACATGCCGGCCCTGATCCGGATCGCCGAGGTCGGCGGCAGGGGCGGTTTCGCCGCCCCCGAGGCACTCGCCTGGCACAAGAGCCTGCTGGAGCACCGCGGCTCGGAATACGATCCGCGCGTATCGGTCCGCATCCGGCGCGGCGCCGAGCAGTCGGCCGTGGACTACATCGAACTACTGGCGGCCCGTAAGGCGATCATGGCGGAAGCGGTCGAGCAGACCCGCGACTTCGACGCCCTGCTGCTGCCGACGACCCCTATCGTCGCACCCCGGTTCGACGAAGTGGCCGACGATGCCGGATACACCAGGCTCAACATCATGGTGCTCCGCAACCCGTCGCTCTTCAACTTCCTCGACCGGCCGGCGGTCACCCTGCCCTGCACCACCGACGGCTTGCCGGTCGGCGCGATGCTGGTCGGCAAGCGCCACCACGACCGGCGCCTGCTGGCCATCGCCCGCGCGGTGGAGCCGGTGATCGCCGGTTGACCATCGGAAGGGCGCGGCGGTCATATCAACGTCCGCCGCGCCCTTCCGCCGACGACTCAGGCCGGGATTACCTTATCCCGCTTCAAACGATCGAACAGGTCGGTGAAGCTGTCCGGTGTGCTCTGATAGTCGAGGAAGCCGGCCTTGCGGCTCTTGGTCATGTCGGTGACGACTTCCATCGGCCGGCCGAGGTCGGCGTCGGTGTGCCACCAGGACGCCAGCCGGCCCAGGTCGCTCTCGATCAGCCCATGGCGCTCGGCGATCTTCTTCCAGACCGGTGCCGTATCCGCCATCGTCCGCTCCAGCGGCTGGGCGCTTCCGCCATAGGGCGCGGGTTCGACGCCGAAATAGCCCGCGATCCGGGGCCACAGCCATTTCCAGCGGAAGACGTCGCCGTTGACGACGTTGAAGTCCTGGTTGCGGCCGGCCTCATTTGTCGTCGCCCATTCCAAATGACGGGCGAGCAGCCGCGCGTCGGTGATGTCGGTCAGGGCGTTCCACTGGGTCGGCGAACCGGGGAAGGCGAAGGGGATGCCGGTCTCCCGGCAGATATTGGCATAGACCGCCAGCGTCACGCCCATGTTCATCGCGTTCCCGAGGGCATAGCCGATGATGGTATGGGGGCGATGGACGCTCCAGGTGAAGCCCCGCCGCGAAGAGGCGGCGAACACTTCGTCTTCCTGGGTGTAGTAGAAGTTCTCGACGTCCTGGCGCCCCTGCTCCTCGCGGAACGGAGTTTCCGGCACGGCGCCAGCGCCATAGGCCTCGAACGGGCCGAGATAGTGCTTCAACCCGGTCACCAGGGCGACGTGCGACAGGCTCGGCGCGTTCCCGACGGCATCCAGCAGGTTGCGCACCATCCCGCCGTTGACCCGGCAGTTCTCCGCTTCGGTCGCTTGGCGCGCCCAGGCGGAGATGAAGACATGGCTGACGTCCAACCCGTCCAGGGCCGTCCTGGTCGCCTCGGCGTCGGTCAGGTCGGCCGCGATCGGCTTGAGGTCGGCTTGGCGGAACGAGGGCCGCCGGGCCAGACCGTGGACGGTCCAGCCCTGCGCCAGCAGGCGTTCGGCCAAGTTGCCGCCGACGATACCGCCAGCGCCGACGATGAGTGCCGCCTTGGACATGGAATTCACTCCAACTTACTTCGGTATGGATATTGATCGTGATCTGGGGATCGGGTTTTCGGCCTGCGTTCAAAGGCTCGTTGACGGGAGAACACGCGCCGGTCGCTTAGGTGCCGGAATGGCAGCCATTCAGCCAAGACCGCGAAGAACCGTTTCTTGCGGGTCGATGGCGGAGTGACGCTGGCCATTGCGTAAAGCCTAGCCGTGTAAAGCCACGCTTTCTCTTCATGGCTGATCAACCACAGCATGAGGAAACCTAGCAGCCTCGGTATCGTTACCGGAACGACATCAGAAGGTCCCCCTCCGAAGACTCCGAGGTGACAACATGCGTGGCAAGCGGCGGCGTCCCATCCTAATCATGACGGGATTGCTCAATCTCCTCATGGGCTTGGCCCTGGCTGTCGGAGGCGTCTGGCTGATCGCCCTGGGCGGCTCCTGGTACTATGCGATCGCGGCAGCGGCCTTCCTGCTGACCGGTTTCCTGCTGATAAAGGGCCGCCCGGCGGCGCTCCTCGTCTACGCCCTGCTCGGCATCGGGACGCTGGCCTGGTCCGTGTGGGAGGTCGGTCTGGATTGGTGGCCGCTGGCGGCGCGCGGCGCCGTGATCTTCGTCGTCGGCCTGTGGCTCCTGACCCCCTGGGTCACCCGCGCGCTCGACGCCGGCCAAGGCCGCGTCTCGGCGTTGCGCGGTGCGGGACTGCCGCTGACGGCGACCATCGCCGTCGCGGTGGTGCTGGCGGTCGTTTCCTGGTTCGGCGAACCTCACCGGATCGAGGGCAACGCTCCCGGCATCCGCGCCGAGGTGCCGGCCGATCCGTCCGATGTTCCGCCCGGCGAATGGCATGCCTACGGACGGACCGGCCATGCCCAGCGCTACTCGCCGCTGGACCAGATCACGCCGGAGAACGTCTCCAAGCTCGACGTCGCCTGGACCTATCATACCGGAGACGTCAGGGGCCGCCCTGGCGATCCGGAGGAGACGACCTTCGAGGTCACGCCACTCAAGATCGGCAACCGGCTGTTCCTGTGCACGCCGCACCAGAACGTCATCGCGCTGGATGCCACGACCGGGTCCGAGATCTGGCGCTACGACCCGAAGATCCGCAGCGAGCTGGCGCTCCAGCACCTGACCTGCCGGGGCCTGTCCTATCACGCCGCCGCTCCCGCCGCCGCCGCAGGAAGGGATGGTGCCGAGCCTGCCCCCGAGACGGCGGAACAGACGGCGCCGGGAACGACGGCGGCGCCTGGAGGCTCGACCGTCCTGGACCTGCCGGTCGCATCAGCCGAAGCCGCGACGGCGGACGATTGCCCGGCGAGGCTTTTCATGCCGACGGCCGACGGCCGCATCATCGCCCTGAACCCGGAAAACGGCGCGGTCTGCACCGGTTTCGGCGGTGGGACCGGCCAGATCAACCTCTGGCGGAACATGCCGAACGTCAATCCGGGCTCTTATTACTCCACCTCGCCGGTGGTTGTGACCAAGGACCTCATCGTCGTCGGCGGCACGGTGCTTGACAACGTTTCGACCAACGAGACGTCGGGCGTGATCCGGGCCTTCGACGTCGATACCGGAGACCTCGTCTGGAACTGGGATTCTGGCAATCCGGACGAGACGGCCCCGATCGGCCCTGACCAGAGCTACACACCGAACTCGCCGAACAGCTGGTCGATCCTGAGCGTCGATGAAAATCTGGGCATGGTCTATATCCCACTCGGCAACCAGCCGCCGGACCAGTGGGGCGGGAACCGCAGCCCCGCCGTCGAGAAGTTTTCGTCCTCGGTCGTCGCGCTCGACCTTGCCACCGGTCAGGTGCGCTGGAACTTCCAGACCGTCCATCACGACCTCTGGGACTACGACGTGCCGGCGCAGCCGAGCCTGATCGACCTGACCGTGGACGGGCAGACCGTCCCGGCATTGGTCCAGCCGACCAAGCAGGGCGAGCTCTTCGTCCTTGACCGCCGGACCGGCGACCCGGTCCTGCCGGTCACCGAGAAGCCGGCTCCGCAAGGGGCGGCGGAAGGCGACCACACTGCGCCGACGCAGCCGGTCTCCGCCCTGTCCTACGACCCGCCGCCGCTCGCGGGACGGGACATGTGGGGCGCCACGATGTTCGACCAGCTGGCGTGCCGGATCTCGCTGAAGAAGTTGCGGTACGAAGGCCGCTTCACGCCACCCTCGACGCAGGGCTCCCTCATCTATCCCGGCAATTTCGGCGTCTTCAACTGGGGCAGCGTCGCGGTCGATCCGAGACGGCAGATCGCCTTCACGACCCCCACTTATCTCGCCTTCGTCTCCCAGCTCATCCCCCGCGCGGACGACAAGACGCTGTACGTCCAGGGAGAGAACCGTCCGGAACAGAGCCTGCCCGCCCTCAACGAGAACTTCGGCGCGCCGTTCGCGATCAAGCTGGGACCGTTCGTCTCGGTGCTGGGACTGCCGTGCCAAGCTCCCCCCTGGGGCTATGTCGCTGCGGCGGACCTGACGACCGGCAAGGTGGTCTGGCAGCATAAGAACGGCACCGTCCGCGACGCCTCGCCGCTTCCGCTGCCGTTCACGATGGGCGTGCCCAACCTCGGCGGACCGATCATGACAGCGGGCGGCGTGGCGTTCCTGTCCGGCACGATCGACTACTATGTGCGGGGATACGACGTCACGACCGGCGAGCAACTGTGGGAGAGCCGCCTGCCGGCCGGCGGTCAGGCGACGCCGATGACCTATCTGGGAGAAGACGGCCGCCAGTTCGTGTTGGTGGCGGCCGGCGGTCACGGCTCTCTCGGCACCAAGGCCGGCGACGCCGTCATCGCCTATGCCCTGCCGAAGCAGTAGCAGTCCCATGTACCCGCTGGGTGCGATCGCACCCAGCGGGCCTGAGCGGTCAAAGCGGCTTCAGGTTCGCCTCGATCTGCTTGCGCCGTCCTTCCAGGAACGGCGGCAGCGAAAGCTTCTCGCCCAGCGCATCCATCGCCTCGTCGGTCGCGAAACCGGGACCGTCGGTGGCGATCTCGAACAGGACGCCGTTCGGCTCCCTGAAGTAGAGGCTGCGGAAGTAGAACCGGTCGACCGGACCGCTGGACGGCAGCCGGACCTGGTTCAGCCGGTCGGCCCAGGCCTCGTAGTCGGCATCGGGGATGCGGAACGCCACGTGATGGACGGCGCCCGCCCCCTGACCCGCCGGCTCCAGGTCCGGCTGAACCGCGACGTGAAGCTCGGCCGCGGCACCGCCCTGTCCCATCTGGTAAACGACGGTCCGCGAGTCGGCGGTATCGGGCGTCCGGTATTCCCGCACCTGTTCCATGTTCAGCACCCGGCGCACGACCAGATCGGTCGGCTTCAGGTCGGGAACGCTCATGGTGATCGGTCCGAGGCCCCGGATCTGGTATTCCGCCGGGATCGGGCTGCGGTCCCACGGATGCGCCGCACCGGCGCCGCCGTCGTCCACCAGACTGAGCCGTTGGCCTTCGAAGTCTTCGAAGTCGAGCACCAGCCTGGTGTCGCGCTCGACGATGTCGGCGTGCCGGACGCCTTCTGCCTCGAAGCGCTTCTTCCACCATTCCAGGGTGCCATCGCCGGCGACCCGCAGCGCCGTGCGGGTGATGCTGTGGGTGCCCCGCCGCTCGCGTCCGACCGGCCAGTCGAAGAAGGTGATGTCGCTGCCGGGAGAAGCCAGGGCATCGGCGTAGAACAGATGGTAGGCGCTGACGTCGTCCTGGTTGACCGTCTTCTTGACCAGACGCATGCCCAGCGTCTTCGTGTAGAAGGCATGGTTGCCCGAGGCATCGGCGGAAACGGCGGTCAGGTGATGGATGCCGGTGAGTTGCATGATCAGATTTCCTTCGCTGAATTACTGTCGAGCCATGCCTTGGCGAGCGTCACGTCCGCCTGGGACAAGCCATGGCCGACCGGCAAGATCCTATGTTCCACGGCGGCTCCGGCCCCTTTCAGGATGGCAGCCAGCCGCCCGGCGTTCTCGGTGGGCACGATGGGGTCGCCGGAGCCCGAGAGCAGCAGCACGCCCTTGCCGGCAAGGTCCGCCGCCGGTGGTTCGCTCAGCGGCACCATCGCCCGCAGCAGCACGGCCCCGGCCAGCGCTTCGGGCCGCAGCATCAGGACGGCGGCCGCGATATTCGCCCCGTTGGAGAAACCGACGGCTATGGGTGCTGCCAGTCCATAGGCTTCGCGGGCCTCGGTGATGAAGTCGGCAAGCTCGTGAGCGCGGCGCCGCACGTCGGCCTCGTCGAAGACGCCCTCCGCCAGCCGGCGGAAGAACCGGGGCATGCCGCCTTCCAGGACCTTGCCGCGCGGCGACAGTAGGGCCGAGCCTTCCGCTATCATGCGGCCGAGCGGCAGCAGGTCGTTCTCGTCGCCGCCGGTGCCGTGAAGCAGCAGGAGCGGCGGACGGCCGGCGCCGGGCGCCGGCTCGAACCGATGGACGAAGGACAGGCGGGTGTCAGTCATATCAAGTCTCCAGTCGGCCGGTTCCCTGGCCGGAAAAGCTCAGGAAGAGACGGCTCAAGCGAGGGCGGGCAGAACCGCCTCGATCTCTTCGCGCCGACGCTCAAGGAACTTCGGCAGTTTCAGATCCCGTCCCAGCGACGCCTGCGGCTCGTCGACCGCGAAGCCGGGCTCGTCGGTGGCGATCTCGAACAGGATGCCGCCCGGCTCCCGGAAATAGACGGACCGGAAGTAGTTGCGGTCCTTCTGCTCCGTGGGTTGGATACCGTGGTTCTCGCGCAGCTTCTTGACCATTTCCGCCTGAGCCCGATCGTCGGCGGCGCGGAAGGCCACGTGATGGACCGATCCCTTGCCCATCCGGGCCGGCAGGAAGCCGCCAGCGCTCCGGATATCGACGATCCCGCCGATGGTGGTATCTGCGACCTTGTAGCGGGTAACGCCATTCTCGGTAGCGCCCTGCGTGAACCCGAAGACATCGGTCAGGATCGCACCGGTGCGTTCGCCGTTCTCCAGCAGCAGGCTGATGCCCTGGAAGCCCCGGATCGCGTTCTCCACCGGGATCTCGCCGGCCGTCCAGGCGGCTTCGCCCTCGATGCCGGGAGACGCCACCAGAGCCAGCCTCATGCCGTCCGGATCGCGGAAGGGAAGCACGGTTTCGCCGAACCGCTTTTCCGGAGTCTCGTGGCGGACGCCCTTCTCAAGGAAACGATGGGTCCAGTAGCCGAGCGAGCCGGCCGGGACGCGGAACACCGTTTCCTGCGTTTCTCCGATGCCGAGCCGGCCGGGCGCCGCATGTTCCCACGGGAAGAAGGTCAGGATCGTGCCGGGGCTGCCCGCCTCGTCGCCATAGTACAGGTGATATGTTCCGGGATCGTCGAAGTTGACGGTCTTCTTGACCAGCCGAAGTCCGAGCATACCGGTGTAGAAGTCCAGGTTGCGATGGGTCGAACCCGAAATGGCCGTTACGTGATGGATGCCGTTTCCGCGCATTGTCTTTCCCTCCACGGGGTGGGGAGCGACGGGGCCGCCCCTTGCATGAGTCGAAGATAGGCGCGCGGACGCCGCAAACCTATGGCTTGCCCATTGCACTGGCGCAATGATATCTATGCGATTATGCTATAAGCGTTGCATCCAGGGAATTTCGGAAGAGGAAACGCGTGGGAGAGCCGTTCAAGGATCTGGCCTGGGACGACTTCAGGCTGGTCAAGGCCATCGCCGACGCCAAGGGTCTGCCGGCTGCCGCCGCGCGCCTGGGCATCAACCACTCGACCGTTTTCCGCCGCCTGCGCCAGATAGAGGCGGCGCTTGGCGTCGCCCTTTTCGAACGGCACCGGCTGGGCTATGTCGCGACCGCGGCAGGCGAGGAGATGGTCGCCCTGGCGGACCGGCTGGACGAGGACATTACCGCCTTCACCCGCAAGGTCTCGGGACGGGAGCTATCGCCGGCGGGCGAATTGAGGGTGACGACCAACGACACGCTGCTGGTCCATCTGCTGACGCCGCTGTTCGCCGCCTTCCTGCGGCAATGTCCGGAGATGCGTCTGGATGTCGTGCTCAGCAACCAACCGCTCAACCTGTCGAAACGCGACGCCGACGTCGCGATTCGGGCGACCGACAATCCGCCGGAAACCCTGGTCGGACGCCGTGCCGCCCGCATCGCATGGGCGCTCTATGGCCGTGCCGCCGACTTCCCCGACCCCGGCGCAATCCCGATCGAGCGCCTGTTCGACCGCCCCTGGGTCGCCCTGGGTGAAGATCTGGCAGCCATGAAAGCCGTCCGCTTCGTCCGCGAACATGTGCCTCCGGAGCGGATCGCGTACCGGACGAACACCGTCCTTGGCCTGGGCGAGGCGGTGGAGGCCGGGATTGGGATCGGCCACCTGCCCTGCTTCATCGCCGATGCCCGCCCCGGTCTGGTCCGCCTTGCCGAACCCGATCCTGAGCTTGCGGCTGATCTATGGCTGCTGACGCACCCCGACCTTCGCCATGCGCCGCGCGTCCGCATCTTCCTCGACTTCCTGGCGGCGGAGATCGCCCGTCAGCGCCGGCTGATCGAAGGCTCGCTCGGCGGATCGTCCGGCCTATCGCTGCCGAGCGTCATTTCACCGGAGCCGTCGGCAGGATAGTCAACTCGTGGACGTCGACATGAGGCGGCTGCGACAACGCGTAGACGACGCTGCGGGCAACGTCTTCTGGCCGTAGCGCATCCGACGGCGGAGCGTCGAAGAAAGGCGTGTCCACCATTCCGGGCTCGATCAGGGTGACCCGAACGCCCGTTCCGCGCAACTCCTCCCGCAGGCCGTAGCCGATGGCGGAAACGGCCCATTTGGTCGCCGCATACATGGAACCGGCCAGCACCCGCCGGCCCGCAACCGAACCGGTGATCACGACATGGCCGCGCGCCGTCTTCAGGTGCTCCAGTGTAACCTGGAGCGTGTAGGCGACTCCCAGGATATTGACGTCAACCATCTTGCGCCAGCTCTCCGGCGCCGCCGCGGAGAAACCGCCGGGCTGACCGCCGGTACCGGCATTCGCGAAGACGGCATCGATCCGGCCGAAGCGCTCGAGGGCGGCTTTTGCCATACGCCGCTGGTCTTCGTAGTCGGTAACGTCGCAGGCGACGGCGACGGCGCGGTCTTCCCCGATCTCCCCGACCAGCGCCTCGAGCTTGTCGGCGGAACGGGCGACGAGAACGAGGTTCCATCCCTCGCCGGACGCCGCGCGGGCCGTAGCGGCGCCGATGCCGCTCGATGCGCCGGTGATGAGCAGAACCTTGGCGTCGGCCATTACGTAAATCCTTAATCTGGTTGTGCCGGCTATTTGGTAATGCCGGGGACGGGAGGCCCCCGACGCCCGGTCGCTGCCGCGGAGCGATCGTCATGGGTCCTCGTTCAGAACGCAGGTCTCGCGCCCCGGTTCCGCTCGAAGCGCCGCGTTGCACATGCTCCAGCGCGATCTTCGCGCTCCGGCCACCGGCGCCACGTCTCTATTGGATATCCTGCTGATAAGTTTGCAGGGAAACGGGTGTACGGAAGACCTAAGATTTTAAATCCAGTGTTATGTCGTTGCGGCGACAAATACGAGTTATTATGACGAACGACTGGCTTTCTGCCAGATGGCAGTAACGATCTCGTTGCACCACCTTCACAAAATATTGATTCTATTGCTTCCTATGATCCACTCCTGACTTCTAGATAAATTACAAACGACGGCAGAGCACAAAGAACAATTTAAACGAGCAAAACAGTGGATGGTAGTGTGACAATTCCAAAAATTCTTCATTATTGTTGGTTCGGGCGATCCCCCCTCAGCGAGCTAAGTGTTAGATGCTTGGAAAGCTGGCGGGAAGTAATGCCCGAGTATTCGATCGTACAATGGAATGAGGACAATCTATATTCCGAAAGCCCCTACGTGAAAGCCGCTTATCAAAAGAAGAGATATGCCTTCGTCGCGGATTATATGCGCCTCTGGGCGCTCTACAACGAGGGTGGGATCTACATGGACACCGATGTCGAGATGGTAAAGCCATTCGACGATCTGCTTGGCGAGAAGATTTTCCTCGGCCGTCAATCGCCGACCAGCGTCGGCGTCGGCGTGATCGGTGCGACCAAGGGGCACCCTTTCCTGAAACGGATCATGGACAGCCTGGACGCGGAAGCGATGTCGGGAAGGATCACCTTCATGCCCCTCCCGGAACTGGTCGATAGTCTTCTGGCATCCTCCGGGAACGAGGACATCACGATCCTTCCGGAAGACTGCTGCTATCCCTACAATCCCTATAGCCCCGAGGTCATCCGGCGGAAGCCCCTGCTGTCCAACATGTCGGACAAGACCATCTGCGTTCACCATTGGGAAGGAAGCTGGCTGGGCGAAATCTCCCTCAAGACCATGCTTCACCTGCGGATCAGGCACACGATCGGCAAGGCAAAGGCAAAGGTCAGGACGCTGTCCTTCCGCCGGTCCACCTGAGATGGTCAGGGCGCGTCCGGGTGCATTCGGCTCTGGCGGATGACGTATACCGTCCCGACGGCGACCATCAGCGCCAAGCCGTACCAGGTGAGCGCGTAGACCAGATGATTATTGTGGAACTTGATGACGGTGAGGCCACCGACCGGCCAACCCGGTCCATCTGATGCGGCATCGGCATCGATGAAATACGGCGCTACATCGGTCAGGCCCCGTGCGGCGGCGATGGCCTCGACGTCGCGCGAAAACCAACGTTCGGCGGCGGGGTCGTTTGACCGAAGCAGCATTCCGCCCGGCTCGGTTATCCGGAGCAGGCCGGTGACCGTCGTTTCGCCAGCGACCATTGCCGCCTGACGGGACGCCGGCTCGCGCCGGTCGGGCGGGACGAAGCCGCGATTCACCAGCACGATAGATCCGTCATCCAGCCGCAGCGGGGTCAGTACCCAGAAGCCGGGGCCGAGTTCCGTCGAAGCCGTCACCAGCGTTTCGCGGTCGTTCAGGAAAGTCCCGCTGACGCTGACGTGCCGGTACTCGTGGTCGGCAGCGGTAACCCCAGTCCATTCCTCCCGGCCCGGCGCCGCGACCGGCGGTGCATGAACGCGCGTTTCGATCCGCTGGATCAGGTCGAGCTTCCATGACCGCCGCTCCACCTGCCATGTCCCCAGCGAAACCAGCACGCAGAAGACCAAGACCGCGGCGACGCCGAGGCGGATCAACGACGCTTTGGAGGGCCGGCGGTCCCCGGCGGCATCCGGCCCGAAATCGTCGAGGTCTGCCGGTTTCCTTGCCGGTTGCATGGAGGACCGCCGCGCGGACGTGCTACGGATGTCCGCCCGTCAGGGCATGCTGCGCATATGCGCAGGCGACATCGGCATCATGTTGGCATCCAGGTGCGACATCACCCACAGCGAACCGGCCAGGGTGATGACGACGAGAATGGAGGTGAAGATCAGCGCCAGCACCGTCCAGCCGCCCTCCGACTTCGAGTTCAGGTGCAGGAAGTAGACCATGTGGACCACGATCTGCACGAAGGCGAAGATCAGGATGACGACCGCGCCGACCATGGGGTTCCGGAAGACGTCGTAGATCACGATCCAGAACGGGATCGCGGTCAGGACAGCCGACAGAAAGAAGCCGATCAGGTAATCCTTGAACGAACCATGATGGGCACCGGCATCGTCGTGGTCGTCCGTGTCGTGATGCTCCACGGTATTCTGCCGCTCGCTCTGCGCGCTCATGCGAGAAGGACTCCCATCAGGTAAACGAAGGTGAACACGCCGATCCAGATCACGTCCAGGAAGTGCCAGAACATGCCCAGGCACAGCAGCCTCCGGCGGTTCTCCGGGATGAACCCGCGTTTCGGCAACTGGAACATCAGCGTGACCAGCCAGATGATGCCGAACGTCACGTGCAGCCCGTGGGTGCCCACAAGGGCGAAGAAGGCGGACAGGAAGGCGCTCCGTTGCGGTCCTGCGCCCTGTTCGATCAGGTGGTGGAACTCATAGAGTTCGATGCCAAGAAAGCCGAGGCCGAAAAGGCCGGTGACGCCGAGCCAGAACAGCGTCAGCCCCATCCGCCGCTTTTCCACTTCCAGCATCGCCACGCCATAGGTGATCGAGGAGAACAGGAGCAGCGCCGTGTTGAGCGCGATCAACGGGAGGTCGAACAGATCAGCCGGCGACGGGCCGGCGGCATAGTTTCGGCCGAGGACGCCATAGGTCGCGAACAGGACCGCGAAGATGAGCGCATCGCTCATGAGGTAGATCCAGAAGCCGAGCATCGTGCTGCTTTCGGCATGATGCTCTTTGGTCTCGTAAAAGACCGGGGCTTCCGTGCCGCCTGCCGAGGCGTGTGCGGGGACGTCTTGCGGCACGATTTTGGCCGCAGTGTCCGCGGTTCCGGGATGGGCTGTCATGTTCGTCCGCCTACTCCGCCGCGAGCGCTTGGTTGCGCCTGTTTTCGGACCTCATGACCTCCTCGGCCGGAATGTAGAAGTCGCGCTTGTAGTTGAAGGTATGGGCGATCGCGACCACCAGCAGACCGATGAAGGAGGCGGCGGCCAGCCACCAGATGTACCAGATCAACGCGAAGGCGAGCACGGTGCTGAGGCCGGACAGGAAAATCCCCGTGCTGGTGTTCTTCGGCATATGGATGGGTCGGTAGCCCTCGGTCGGCCGGCTGTGGCCCCGCCGCTTCATGTCCCACCAGGCATCCAGGTCGTGAATGACCGGCGTGAACGCGAAGTTGTAGTCGGGCGGCGGCGACGACGTGGACCATTCCAGCGTCCGCCCCTGCCAGGGATCGCCGGTGACGTCGCGCAGTTCGTGCCGCCTCATGAAGCTGACCACCATCTGGATGATGAAGGTGGCGATGCCCAGTGCTATCAGGCAGGCGCCGAAGGTCGAGATCATGAACCAGATCTGAAGCGACGGATCGTCGAAGTGGTTCAGCCGGCGTGTCACGCCCATCAGCCCCAGCACGTACATAGGCATGAAGGTGAAGTAGAAGCCGGTCAACCAGAACCAGAACGACGTGGCTCCCCAGAAATGGTCGAGCTTGTAGCCGAAGGCTTTCGGCCACCAGTAATTGATGCCAGCCATCAGGCCGAACACGACACCGCCGATTATGACGTTGTGGAAGTGGGCGATCAGGAACAGGCCGTTGTGCAGCACGAAGTCGGCCGGAGGCACGGCCAGCAGCACGCCGGTCATTCCACCGATCACGAAGGTCACCATGAAGCCAATCGTCCACAGCATCGGGACCTCGTACCGGATGCGCCCGCGATACATCGTGAACAGCCAGTTGAAGATCTTGGCGCCGGTCGGGATCGAGATGATCATCGTCGTGATGCCGAAGAAGGCGTTCACGCTGGCGCCGGACCCCATCGTGAAGAAGTGGTGCAGCCAGACCAGATACGACAGGATGGTGATGACCACGGTCGCGTAGACCATGGACGCGTAGCCGAACAGACGCTTGCCGCAGAAGGTGGAAACGACTTCCGAAAAGATGCCGAAGGCGGGCAGGATCAGGATGTAGACTTCCGGGTGGCCCCAGATCCAGATCAGGTTGATGTACATCATCGGATTGCCGCCGAGATCGTTCGTGAAGAAATGGGTCCCCACGTAACGGTCGAGCGTCAGCAAAGTCAGGGTGGCGGTCAGCACCGGGAATGCGGCGACGATCAGGATGTTGGTGCAGAGCGTCGTCCAGGTGAACACGGGCAGCTTCATCATCGTCATGCCCGGCGCCCGCATCTTCACGATCGTCGCGATCAGGTTGATGCCCGACAGCGTCGTGCCGACGCCGGCCACCTGCAATCCCCAGATGTAGTAATCGACCCCCACTCCGGGACTGTACGCCGCCCCCGACAGCGGCGGATAAGCCAGCCAGCCGGTCCGGGCGAACTCGCCGACGAACAGGGACAGCATGGTGATCGCGGCGCCGCCGGCGGTCATCCAGAAACTGAAATTGTTCAGGAACGGGAAAGCGACGTCGCGCGCACCGATCTGCAACGGCATGACGAAGTTCATCACGGCCGTCACGAGCGGCATCGCGAAGAAGAAGATCATGATCACGCCGTGGGCGGTGAACACCTGATCGAAATGGTGCGGCGGCAGGTAGCCCTCGTTCGGGCCGAACGCGATGGCTTTCTGCGTCAGCATCATGATCGCGTCGGCAAAGCCGCGCAGCAGCATCACGATCGCCAGGATGCCGTACATGATGCCGATCTTCTTATGATCGACGCTGGTGAACCACTCGTTCCAGAGATAGCCCCATTTGCCGAAATACGTCACGGCACCCAGCAGGGCGATGCCGCCCAATGCCACCGCGACGAAAGTCATCAGCAGAATGGGGTCGTGATAAGGGATCGCCTCCCAGGTCAGCCGTCCGAAGATGAACTGCTGGACATCAGGATCTGAGAACATTCAATCTGCCCATTCCGATTACTGCGAGACCAAGTTTTGCAAGGCTAAGTGTTGTAGGGCCGCTTTCTTGCGGCTTCTCTTGGTTGAGCTTGTCGTTAGTTAGGCTTGTCGTTCAACTGCGCCGGAGCCGGAGTATCGGGCGAGCCCGGAACGCCGTGTCCCTGGTGCGCGTCCGGTTCGGACTGCGGCTGGTTTGCCTCGGGAGCCACCGCATCGGGCTTCATGCCTTCCGGCTGGACGTCGCCGCTGCGGGGAGGACGTCCGGATGCCGGAAACGTCGCACCCGACGCTTCGTCGCCGTGCTCCGCCCGGTGGTTGTCATATTGCAGCCGCTCCCGGTTCTCGTGGCTTTCCGTGCCGGCGCCGCCCATGGCGTCGATGTGATGCATCTCGCTCATGCACATCTTGCCGGGAGCGACGCACATGTTCAGGACAGCGTCGTAGAGGCCGTTTTCCACGGTGGCGAAGTACTGCACCGGCGCCTGCTCGCTCGGCTTTTCGAGCCACATGAAAGCGGCGCGGTCGAGGTTCTTACCCTCCCTCTTGACCTTCGCCACCCACTGGTCGAAGCCTTCCTGCGACATCCCGTGGAATGCGAAGTTCATGCGGGAAAAACCGGAGCCGCTGTAGTTGGCCGAAAAGCCGTTGTAGACGCCTTCCTCGTTGATCACGGCATGCAGCTGCGTCTGCATACCCGCCATGGCGTATACCTGACCTGCAAGAGCCGGAATGAAGAAGGAGTTCATGACGGTCGCCGACGTGATCTTGAATGAGACCGGCACGTCCACGGGCGCCGCCAGTTCGTTGACCGACGCGATGCCCAGTTCCGGGTAGAAGAACAGCCATTTCCAGTCGAGCGCCACAACCTGGATGTCGAGGTGCTTCGCATCCGCCGGGAGCGCCTGTTCGCCGTCGATCCGGGTCAGCGGCCGATACGGGTCGAGCGTGTGGGTGGCGAGCCAGGTGATGGCGCCGAGGGCGATGATGATCAGCAGCGGAGCCGTCCAGATCACCACTTCCAGCTGGGTCGAATGGTGCCAGTCCGGATCGTAGACGGCGTCCTTGTTGTCGGCGCGGTAGCGCCGGGCAAAGATCAACGTAAGGGCTATGACGGGTACGATGATCAGAAGCATCAGTATCGTCGATACGATGATCAGGTTGCGCTGCTGAAGTGCGACGTACCCCGATGGGTTCAGGATGACGGTGTCACACCCTGCAAGGATAACAGCGAAAAGCAGTACTCCGCCCGTTCGTAGTATATTCGACAGGCGCCGTGATGGCGGCGCTGGCGTCCTTGGTAGTTTCCCATAAGAATTCACGGCAGGGCTTCCAACGATCGATCCTTGACACATTGCGCAGTATTGGGGCACCTGGACCGCTCCACGTGCGTTTCGTTTCCATCAGTCGAAGGCGGAGGAACCTTTGAGACACTTAATCTGACAGAAAGCGGTGATCGTCCTCTCACGTCTTCGCGCGGCATCTTGATGGGCTTTGTTGAGGGAGGCAAGTGTGTTATCGTACTATCATATGCAGAGCTGGTGCCCGGGGCGCCCCCGGCACCAGGCGACGGGCGGAGCAAAGCATCCTCTATGAGTGTTAATGATAGTGTGTCGACTTCGACGCAGCTTGAGCGCGATGCGCGGCTGGTGTCGACCGATCATAAAGTAGCGCCGGAAGAAATCGCGCTCGGCGTTGTGATCGGACGCAGTGCGGAGTTCTTCGATTTCTTCGTCTATGGAATCGGTTCCGTTCTGGTATTCCCTCATGTGTTCTTTCCTTTTGTCGACCCACTGACGGGAACACTTTATTCCTTTATGGTCTTTTCGCTTGCGTTCATCGCGCGGCCAATCGGATCGATGATTTTCATGACCGTGGACCGCCTGTACGGGCGCGGCGTCAAGCTGACGGCAGCCATGCTGCTGCTGGGCTTCTCCACGGCGGTCATCAGTTTCCTGCCCGGATACGAGCAGATCGGTGCGGCCAGCATCTTCCTGCTGGGCGTATGCCGCGTAAGCCAGGGCTTGGCGCTCGGCGGTGCCTGGGACGGTCTGGCGTCGCTGCTGTCGCTGAACGCTCCGCGCAACCGTCGCGGCTGGTATGCGATGATGCCGCAGCTCGGCGCACCGTTCGGCTTCCTCCTGGCGAACGGTCTGTTCGCATATTTCGTGATCAACCTGTCGGAAGAGGATTTCCTGAGCTGGGGCTGGCGTTTCCCCTTCTACGTCGCGTTCACCATCAACGTCGTGGCGCTGTTCGCCAGGCTTCGGCTGGTCGTTACGGACGAGTTCGTCAAGCAGCTCGAAACCCGTGAACTGGAGCCGACCAGCGTCGCCGACATGTTCGCGGCGCAGGGCAAGTTCGTGCTGATCGGCGCCTTCGTGCCGCTCGCCAGCTTCGCGCTGTTCCATCTGGTCACGATCTTCCCGCTGAGCTGGGTGACCCTGTTCTCCGACCGGTCGGCCGGTAGCTTCCTGCTGGTCCAATGCGCCGGAGCCGTCGTGGGCGCCGTGGCGATCGTCCTGTCCGGCCTGATCGCCGACCGAATCGGCCGCCGGCCCTTGCTGGCGATCTCCGCGGGGCTGATCGCCCTGTTCAGCGCCGTGACGCCGTTCCTGCTGGGCGGCAACTCTTTCGGGCAGACGGCGTTCATCGTGTTGGGCTTCGGTCTGCTGGGCCTGTCGTTCGGCCAAGCGGCCGGCGCCGTCTCGTCCAATTTCGCCAGCCAGTACCGTTACACGGGTGCCGCCCTCAGTTCGGACTTGTCATGGCTGACCGGCGCCGGTTTCGCGCCGCTCGTGGCGCTCGGACTTTCCAGCAATTTCGGACTGGGCTGGGTCAGCGTGTACCTTCTGTCGGGCGCCGTCTGCACCCTGGCGGCGCTCCTGTTCAACAAGCTGGAGATCCATGAAGGGTCTTCCAAACCTCCGGCGCCGGTAGCCGGTAGTGGATCGCGCGCCGGTGCGCCGGTGCATCGCTGATCTCAGCGCGGCTCGACAGGGATGGCCGGGCGGAACACCCGGCCATTGCCATGATCGGGGCATCGGATTGCTGCCGGCAATGGCTTGAGGCTTTTCCCTTCACGAAGCTCGACTACCGCGACGCCAACGCGACATAGGCCGGGGCAAGCTCGGCCTGCTGGCCGCCATTCGGCTGCATGTACTGGATTTAGCCGGACGGATAGGTTTTCAGTACATCCTTTCGCCGTTCCTCGATCCACCGAAGTAGAGCGAACAGTAAATCTACCTCGACTTTGCGAGATTGCAGGTCGAGGATGCGCTGCAACATAAAAGATTCTGTAGATGGGAACCACAATCTCCTCTTGAAACCATTCCGGAAACCATGTTTAGCTTTAGTACGAAAACAATCGGAATGTGGCACGTCGAGAATGCGCAACGATTGATACAGCGTCTTTTCGCTTCATCCCGTAACGATTGTCGTTGTCCCAGGTCAGATTCCTAGCTCTGGAGGGGACGTTGGCAGCACATGGTATCGTTCGACCGGGTGGATCGAGATCCCCCTTCTCACTGCTTCATAGCCTGAACGGCTCCGTCGGGCCGCCTTTCCCCTATCCGTGACGCATCTCAGGCCGATCGCCAGATGCAAATCGGTTTCGTTCGTTCGCCCAAGTAGTTCTTTGCATCGAAATGCCGGAGTACTTCCTGCATGGCTGGGTACGGCCATGTCCAGCGTCGATCGATGAAGAGCAGGCGTGGACGAATTCTTGAAAAATATTGCATGCATACCGGAAACGGCGGCGCAGAAAGCACCGCCGCTGCAAGACCGACTCTAAAAAACGGGCCGCAGAGCCCTTTGGGGAGGAAACATGAACAGGCTTAAAGGGGCTGCTTGGCGCATGGCGCCGGCAGCGATGACTCTTGCCGTGACCCTGGCTTTGGGAACCAGCCTCGTTCCGGTACAGGCCCTGGCCGGCGACGTCACGCAGGAACGTCTGCTCAAGGCGCGGGACGCGGAGCCGCAGAACTGGCTTCACCACCATGAGTCCTACAACGGCCAGCGTTTCTCGAAGCTGGACGAGATCAATCTCGGCAACGTCAAGAACATGAAGGTCGCCTGGACCTTCGCGCTTGGCGGCATCGAGAAAGGCGGCATCTGGCCCCATGGCGGCCTGGAAGGCACGCCCATCGTCGAAGACGGCATGATGTATGTCACCGACGGATGGGGCAGCGTCTACAAACTGGACGTGCATGGCGGGGCCGGCAAGCTGATCTGGCGCATGGATCCCAAGACCGACAAGGAATGGTCCGGCGCCGTCGCCTGCTGCGGCGTCAACAATCGGGGCGTGGCGCTCTGGAAGGACAAGGTGATCTCGCACACCCTGGACGGACGCCTGATCGCCACGAACAAGGAAACCGGCGAAATCGCCTGGGAACGCAAGGTCGCCGATCCCGGCATTGCCGAAACGATCACGGGTGCGCCGCTGATCGTCAAGGACATGGCCATCACCGGGGTCGGCGGAGCCGAATACGGCATCCGCGGCTGGATCGCGGCGACCAACCTCAGCGACGGCAAGGAAGTCTGGCGCCGCCACACCATTCCCGCCCCCGGCGAACCCGGCCACGACACCTGGAAGGACGATTACGAAGCCTGGAAGACGGGCGGCGGCTCGACCTGGGTGACCGGCACGTACGACCCGCAGCTCGACGTCATCTACTGGGGAGTCGGCAATCCCGGACCGGACTGGGACAACCAGTACCGTCCCGGCGATAACCTCTACACCAACAGCGCGGTGGCGCTGGACCCCGCTACCGGCCAGATCAAGTGGCACTACCAGTACACCCCCAACGACCCGTACGACTACGACGCCGTCGCCGAGCACGTGCTGGTCGACGAGACGGTCCGTGGCAAGGCGCGTAAGCTTGCGCTCCACGCCAACCGCAACGGCTTCGGCTACGCGCTCGACCGCGAGAACGGCGATTTCGTCTGGGGGACCCAGTTCGTCGACAAGCTGACCTGGACGCCGGGCCTGGACGAGGAAACCGGCAGGCCGGTCAACTACGATCCCAACACTCAGGTCCAGCTCTACGCCGAGGGCACAGCACCCAGCCGCGACAACCCGGTCGGCACCTCCTGCCCCGGCAACATGGGCGGCAAGAACTGGCCGCCGACAGCTTACAACCCGCAGCTCAAGCTCTGGTACATACCGGTCATCGAGAGCTGCAACCAGATGGTCAACGAGGAAATGACTCCCGGCGACAGCTATAAGCCGAGAGAATGGTTCACCGGCGGCGGTCCCCGCCAGCACGAGCAAATCACCGGCAGCGTGACCGCCATCGACGTCACGACCGGGAAGATCGCCGGCAAGTTCAAGACGCATTACCCACTGCTCGGCGGGATGCTCGCCACGGCCGGCGGCGTCGTCTTCACCGGACATCCCTCCGGCGAAATCTACGGACTCGACGCCAAGACCCTCGAACCGCTGTGGACGTTCAACACGGGGTCCGGCGTCAACGCCCCGCCGATGACCTACTCGGTGGACGGCAAGCAGTACGTCGCCATCCTCGTCGGGCTGGGCGGCGCCTGGCCGAAATGGTTCGTCGATGGGACCAAGGGCCTGGAGAAGGTCCAGCCGAGCAGCATGCTCTACGTCTTCTCCCTGTAGAAACCTCCGGGCGGCGTTCCTGCGCCGCCCGTCTCTTATGGGAATGCCTCGGCATTCCGGTTCGTCGCGGAAAATCACTCAAGATGCATATGAGAATCTTCAAGGGCGCAGTTCTGAGTTCCCTGACCGCCGCCGTCCTGACGCTGCCGCTATTGGGCGGCCCGGCATGGGGAGCGGAGGACGGCAAGGCGATCTACGAGAGAGCCAATTGCGTCGGGTGCCACAAGTGGCACGGCGGCGGCGGCGGCGGGTATGGCGGTGCCGCCCTGTCGCTGCGCGACACGCACATGGACCGCGACCAGCTCATCGAAGTGGTCCGGTGCGGCAGGCCTGGGACCCGCATGCCGTTCCACGACAAGAATGCCTGGTCGACCGTCCAGTGCTACGGCGTGGACGCGAAGGCCGGCAGCGCCGAGGCGGCGCCCCAGGCGGCGGAGTTTCTGACCGCGAGCGAAATAGCGACCGTCGCCGATTACGTCATGGGCAACCTCAAGGGCAAGGGAAAGCCTGACCGGGCGGACTGCGTCGCCTTCTGGGGAGAAGGAGCCAAGCAATGCCTGACTTACAAGTGATGCGCTCTCGGATGGTGCGCTGTTCGTTCCTGCTGGCGGCCTGCGTCGCAGTCGCCTTGCCGGCGGCGGCGCAGGCCGCCGACTTGCGGCAAAGCGACATCCGGCAGATCCGGGTCGGCCTGCCGCTTGACGAGAAATCCGCCGCCGGCCTGAAAGGGTTCGCCTGCGCCGGCCCGGATGCCCCAGCGATCTCCGGCTGGTCCGACTACCGGCAATGCCCGGCCAATGCCGCCGGTCTGCGGGACATCCGGTTCGAGTTCGAGGAAGACAAGCAGCTTGTCCAGTTCGCCGACCGCTGGGAAGGCACCAAGATAGCCGGACACCCCGTCGTCCTGACGATGGCGGTGACCGACGACGGCACGATCGACGCCTTGCGCATCGTGACCGACGCCGAAGCCAGCCCCTACCTCAAGAAGAAGGCCTATCTGCTGTCCTTGCGCGTCCGGGAACACTACGGGACGGAAGGCTGGACCTGCGCCGACCTGCCGCGCGATCCGGGAGAAAGCGAGATCGGCGGCATGTTCGTCAAGCAGCAATGCAGCAAGACGATCGAGGGCCGCAGCCTGAAGATGCTGACGAAGCTCTTCAGGGGCGCCGGGCAGGAAGGCAAGACTTACGAGGATTCGGTGAGCGTCGTGGTGACGCGGGCATCGGCGTCATGACGGGGCCGGGAAGATCCTGGACGTGCGCGGCGTCCTTGGGAGCGGTAGCGGCGCTCCTCCTGTCCGGTCAGGCTGTCCTGGCCCATAACAATCCTCAGTTCGAGGAAACCCTGATCCAGACCGTGGCGGTCGAAGCGCCCGCCGCCGCGGAAACCGCCAACAGCCGGCCCTTTGAACTCAGCTATCCACCGCGCACCGCCGAACTGGTCTGGAAAATCTCGGGCGACAAGGCGGACGCCGTCCGGTTCGCCGTCGAGGCCGACGGCAAGACGGTCGCGGCGGATGTTCACCATGGGCAGGTGACTCCCCGTGTCAAGGCGGGACAGTTCCGCCTCGTCGACATCAAGGGCGCGAGCTTTCCCCTGACGGTCGAGGTGTTCGCGAACGTGATAGCGAAGAAATAACCGCCGGCTTCACGGGAGTTTGGAGGCCGGCTCCGATCGCTTCTGCTTAGCGCAACCAGAACAATAAAGGAGACGCTCCATGGCGGTTACCCTCACCGTGAACGGGAAACAGCATCAGGTGGATGTCCCGCCGGACACGCCGCTGCTCTGGGTCATCCGCGACGTGATCGGATTGACCGGCACCAAGTTCGGCTGCGGCATCGCGGCCTGCGGCGCCTGCACCGTCCATGTCGGCGGACAGGCCGTGCGGTCCTGCATCACGTCGGTCGGCGATGTCGGCGACCCGGTCACCACGATCGAAGGGCTCGACCCCGACGGCAACCACCCGGTCCAGCGGGCCTGGCGCGATGCCAACGTGCCCCAATGCGGCTTCTGTCAGTCAGGACAGATCATGCAGGCGGCGGCCTTCGTGGCATCGACCCGCAACCCGGACGACCGGCAGATCACGGAAGCGATGTCCGGCAACATCTGCCGGTGCGGCTGCTACCAGAGAATCCACGCCGCCGTCAAAGCAGCCAGCACCGGAGCCTGACGCCATGTCCGCACACGCTCTTATCCAGAACGTCAGCCGCCGCAATTTCCTCAAGGGGGCCGGTTCGGCCGCCGGCCTCGTCGTGGCCCTGCAATTCATGCCCGCTGGCAAGGCATTGGCGGCGGTCGGCTACGCCACCGGCGCCGGCGAAATGCCGCACGGCACAGTCAACGACCCCCATGTCTTCATAACCATCGATCCGTCGGGCGCGGTCACCATCGTCACCCACCGCTCGGAGATGGGAACGGGCATTCGCACCAGCCTGCCCATGGTGATCGCCGACGAAATGGAAGCCGACTGGTCGCGGGTCAAGCTGGTCCAGGCCCCCGCCGACGAACCGCGCTACGGCAACCAGGACACCGACGGCTCACGCAGCATGCGGCACTTCCTCCAGCCGATGCGCCAGTGCGGCGCCGCGATGCGGCAGATGCTGGAGCAGGCCGCCGCCAAGCAGTGGAACGTCCCGGCCGGCGAGGTCCGTGCCCTGAACCACGAGGTCGTCCATCAGGCCTCCGGCCGCAAGCTGGGCTACGGCGACCTTGCGACGGCGGCCAGGGATATCCCCGTGCCTCCGGTCGAGCAGCTCAATCTCAAGAAGGACGCCGACTTCCGCTACATGGGGAAGGGAAACGTCCAGATCTTCGACCTGCACGATATCACGACGGGTAAGGCGCAGTACGGTCAGGACATCGCGCGGCCGGGCATGAAGTTCGCGGTGATCGCAAGGCCGCCGGTGGTCGGCGGCCGGGTGAAGTCGTTCGACCCGGCGGAAACGCTGAAAGTCCCCGGCGTCGAACGGATCGTCGAGATCCCGACCCAGCCCGACCGGACCAAGTACACGCCGCTGGGCGGCATCGCCGTCATCGCCACCAATACCCACGCCGCGATCAAGGGGCGCGAAGCCCTCAAGATCGAGTGGGAAGACGGACCCAACGCCTCCTACGACAGCAAGGCCTATAAGGCGCAGATGGAAGAAGCGGGCCGCAACGCCGCCAAGATCGTCCGCAACGAGGGCGATCCGGAAAAGGCTTTCGCCGGCGCCGCCCGCAAGTTGTCGGCGGAATACTATGTCCCGCATCTCGCCTGCGCACCGATGGAGCCGATGGTCGCGACCGCCGTGGTGGCCGACGGCCAGTGCGAGGTCTGGGCGCCGTTGCAGTATCCCTACGGTGCCCGCGAGGACATCGCCAAGATGCTCGGCCTGCCGATCGAGAAGGTCACGGTCCACGTGACGCTGCTGGGCGGCGGTTTCGGCCGCAAGTCGCAGTCCGATTACGCCCAGGAAGCCGTCATCGTGTCCAAGGCCCTGGGCGGAACGCCGGTCAAGGTGTCCTGGACCCGCGAGGACGACATCCGGCACAGCTTCTATCACACCGTCTGCTTCAACCGCCTGGAAGCCGCCCTCGACAAGGACGGCAAGGTGACGGGCTGGCTCCATCGCACGGTGGCGCCCAGCCTGATGTCGACCTTCATGCCCGACCCGAAGCACGAGCATTCGCTGGAACTCGCCATGGGCGTGGTCGACATGCCCTTCGCGATCCCGAACGTCCGGTGCGAGAACGGCGAGGCGGCGGCGCATACTCGGATCGGGTGGTTCCGCTCCGTCTCCAACATCCCGCACGCTTTCGCGATCCAGTCCTTCGTAGCCGAGATCGCGCATGAACTGGGCCGGGACCCCAAGGACTACCTGCTGGAACTGATCGGTCCGGCCCGGAAGATCGACATCTCCAAGGCCGGCGTCGTGGATGCGTTCTGGAACTACGGGGACCCCTATGAAACCTATCCGATCGACACGGGGCGACTTTCCAACGTCCTCAACGTCGCGGCGGAAAAGATCGAGTGGGGCCGCAAGCTGCCCAAGGGGCACGGCCTGGGCATCGCCGTCCACCGGAGCTTCCTGACCTATGTGGCGACCGCGATCGAAGTCGCTGTCGACGACCAGGGCAACCTGACGATCCCGCGCGTCGATACCGCGATCGACTGCGGCTTCGCGGTCAACCCGGAACGCATCCGGTCGCAGATGGAGGGAGCCGCCGTGATGGGCATGAGTTCCACCATGTTCAGCGAGATCACTTTCGAGAAAGGCCGGGCGGTCCAGGGCAACTACGACACCTTCGAAGTGGCGCACATGGATACGTCGCCGCTGAACGTCCGGACCCACATCGTCCCGCACGGCTACGACGTGCCGGCCAGCGGCGTGGGCGAACCGGGCGTACCGCCGTTCGCGCCGGCGCTGTGCAACGCGATCTTCGCGGCGACCGGCAAGCGCATCCGGACCTTGCCGATCGGCCGTCAGGACTTGCGGCCGGCTTGACCGATCCGGTGACCATCCAGGCATCTCCAGCAAACCGATGCCCGCCGTCCGGCGGGCATCGGACATGGCCTCATAGCTTGGCCCCATGACAAGGAACCATCATGTCGCACCGTCCGGGCTTGCTTCCGTCCACCGTCGCACTTGCTCTGGCGATCAGCGCCGGATCGGCGGCCGCGCAGACCCAACCCACCACGATGACCGACAAGGATGCGCAGCCGATCACGGTTCAGGGCGAGATCGCCAGCATCGAGTCCAACCACATCACCGTCAAGACCAGCAAGGGCGAAACCAAGCTGATGCTCGGTCCCGATGCGAAGATCCTCAGCCTCGCTCCGTCCAACGCCGAAGCGGTAGCGTCCGAGGCTTTCATCGGCGCCGCTGGATCGGCGGAGAAGGAGGAAACGATCAAGGCTACGGTAGTCGTCATATACCCGAAAAGCTCGTCCGCCAGCAAAGAGAGCGAGGACTACCTGACCTGGGACCTGAAGCCCGACAGCAAGATGCGGAACGGCACGGTGAGGAGCATCGAAAACGGACCCGACGGGCGGATCGTCGGGCTGTCCTATCCGCAGGGAGGCTCCACCGTCGTCATTCCCCCCGGCGCCGCCGTCATGGCCGCGACCCCGGCCGACCAGAAGATGCTTAAGAAAGGTGCGCACATCTTCGTACCCTCGGCGGAGAAAGCCGATGACGGCTCCCTGACGGCCGACATGGTGGCGGTCGGCGCCGACGGTTTCGATCCGCCGCTTTGATCTCCGGCAGTGTTGGGCCACGGCCCAACCTACGAAGCAGGAGCCTGTAGGTTGGGCCGTGGCCCAACGAACACTGTCCACACGGGTCGATGTCTTCGACTCCTGGTATCAGTCCGGCGGACGGCCATGAAAGGCGTTCTCGATCAGCCTCCGGATGTCGGAACGGTCGAAGCTGCGCGGGTTCCAGTACGGGTTGGCGACCGCAAGGTCCGCCGCCTGGTCGATCCCGTTCTCCGGCATGCCGATGTCCTTGAGCGCCATCGGCGCTCCGATGGACGCGGCATAGCCATGCAGCCCCTGCCCGGCCCGTTCCGTGCCGAGCGCCTGCGCCAGGGGCTTGAGCAGGTCCGGCACCGCCGCCTCGTTGAAGGCGACCGCGTGGGGCAGGATCACGGCATGGGTTTCGGCATGAGGCAGATCGAAGGTGCCGCCGAGGACGTGACAGAGCTTGTGATGAAGCGCCATGCCGACCGACCCCAGCACCGTCCCGCATAGCCACGCGCCGTAGAGCGCGCCGGAGCGCCCCTCCGGATCGGCGGGCTCGTCGCGCAGCACGGGCAGGGCCGCGACCAGGACGCGGAGGCCTTCCGCCGCCATCAGCGACGAGATCGGATTGCGGTCGCGGGCATACAGGGCCTCGGCTGCATGGGCCATGGCGTTGAGCGCGCTCGTCACGGTCAGGCCGGCGGGGAGACCATAGGTCAGCTCGGGATCGTAGATCACGACCTCCGGCAGGATCCTGGCGTCGGACACCGTGGTCTTCCGCCCGCCTTCCGTCTGCCCCAGGATCGGCGTGACCTCCGATCCCGCATAGGTCGTGGGGATCGCGATCTGCGGCACGTCCGTGCGGTAGGCCAGCGCCTTGCCCAGCCCGGTCGTAGACCCGCCCCCAAAGGCGACGGTGCAATCGGCCCCCGTCGCGCGCAGGACAGCCAGCGCCTTTTCGGTCACGTCGACCGGCGTGTGCATCGTGGCTCCGGTGAAAACCCCGGCCGCGAGGTCTCCAAGGCCGGCGGCGAGGGTCTCGGCTGCGCCCTTCTGATTCGGCGTCGACAGGACGAGTGCTCGGGAGCAGCCGAGTTCGCGGATCATATCGCCGGTCCGCCCGAGCGTGCCCGGTCCGAAGACGATCCGCGCCGGGCTCACCTTGAGTTCGAACGATTTCATTGCAGTCCTCAACTTTACTTCAGGGCCGGGCGTCTCGGTCCGTCACCGGACTTCTCCGCCATCGTCGCCTGAAACCGGCCCCGTCTCTATCACCATCCCAGCGAATCCGGCGCGTCGGGCTTGTCTTGACCTTGCACGCGCTGGCGGCGACGATCCGGGCAGGGTTTCCAGCTTGCCGGCGGGAGTGACCTGCATCTGACATTACCGACTTGCGAGCCCTTCAGGATGAATATCGTTACCGCATGGTTCCGCCGGAACTTCGCCAACCCCCAGGTGGTGCTGCTCGCCATCCTTCTGATAGCCGGCTTCGGCATCCTCGCGGTCGCCGCCGACACCCTGGCGCCGCTGATCGCCAGCATCGTCATCGCCTATCTCCTGGACGGCGCGATCACCCTGCTGGAGCGCTGCCGGGTACCGCGCGGACTGGCGGTCGGCCTGATCTTCTCGCTGTTCGTCGCCGCCTTGCTGGCGATCTTCCTGATCCTGTTGCCCCTGCTGCTGACCCAGATCGCCCAGCTCGTCCAGCAGCTCCCGGCGATCCTCACCCTGACGCAGGACCTGATCCTGGAACTGCCCGAGCGGTATCCCGACCTGTTCGAAGACCAGCAGATCCGCGAGTTCCTGGCGTCGTTCCGCAACGACCTGATCCTGATGGGGCAGCGGATCCTCAGCGCGTCGGTCGCGTGGCTGCCGGCCGTGGTCAACGTGGTCGTCTATCTGGTCCTGATGCCGATGCTGGTCTTCTTCTTCCTGAAGGACAAGGACCTGATCCTGAACTGGGTCCTCAAGTTCCTGCCGCCGGAGCGGCCTCTGGCCGATCAGGTCTGGCGGGAAGTGGACGCGGAGATCGGCGGCTATGTCCGGGGCAAGATCTACGAGTTCCTGATCGTCGCGGCGGTGACATATCTGGCGTTCGTGCTGCTGGACCTTCAGTTCAGCGCCTTGCTGGCGATCGTGACCGGCGTGTCGACCTTCATCCCCTATATCGGCGTGGCGCTCGCCGCCTTGCCGGTCGCGGTGATCGCCTACGCGCAATGGGGAATGGGGCCGGATTTCCTCTGGGTGATGGGCGCCTATGCGGTGATCCAGCTGATCGACGGCAACGTCCTGGCCCCGCTCCTGCTGTCGGAGGTCGTCAACCTGCACCCGACCGCCGTCATCGTGGCATTGCTGGTGTTCGGCAGCATCTGGGGGTTCTGGGGCATCTTCTTCGCCATCCCGCTGGCGACACTCGTCCATGCGGTTCTCAACGCATGGCCGCGGGGAAAATGACGGGACCGCACGAAAGGGCAAGATGGTGGGGAAGGCCGAAGCCCTCCCTCAGTCGCTCCGGATCTCGCCCGAGACGGGATCTATCCTGATTTCGCGATCGCCGCCGTTCCGGGTCCGGTATTCGACTTCGTAGTAACCGTCATCGTCCCAGTCGACATCCTCGATATAGGCCACGTCGTCGTTCTGCTCGACGATGGCGATCAGTTGGGACAGCGGCCGGGCGTTCTGGGGCGGCGCGTCGGCCAGTGCCGGTATGGCCGCACACATCGTCCCGGCGGCCAGGATCGCGGCAAGTCCTCTCGACATCGACTACTCCTGCGGTTTGCGTCACGACATCTTCGTCTTCAGGGATCAGTTGGAGTCCCGGCGCGCCTGACCGGCCTTGACGGCCTGTGACACCCGGCCGATCTCGCGGGGATCGACGCTGACCGTCGGTTCCGGGTTCTCGACCATCGTCATGGATCGATTGGCGGTCCGCCCCGAACTGGGGTGATGGCGCACCCGGTTTTCGCGTTTCAATTCCAGCGCACGGCGGGCGTAGTCACCCTGACCATTGGGTTTTTCCGCTTTCCTGATCCGCGCCAACTCCCGGTTGACGCGCTTCAACGCACCGGAAAGGATCTCGCCCTTGCGCTCGGTGCCGGTGTTGTCGCTGGCGGCGACCGTTCCGCGAGGTTCGGCCTTGCCGCGCATCTCGCGGCGCTGCTGCTGGGCACGATCCCGCGCCTTCCTGCGGTATTCGCGGAGCAATTTAAGACTGTCGCTCAAAGCTTCCCTGGAGAGCTCGCAAATCGCCGGATAGTGGGTTTGCTCGACGACCTCGAACTCCTTTGCGGTCAGCGCCCGCTTTTCAGTAGAGATGGGTACACTCATGAACATCCTCCCTGGTCTTCCGATCGGTGTCCTCAGTTAGACTCTCGTCAGGATTTTTCAGGTCTTGATTTCCATGTTTTTTAACTCAGATCTTCCGCCGACCCGTCCTCTCGAACCCAATACCAAGTGCCTTGATGCGGGATGAAAGTGTCGTCGGCCGCATGCCCAGCAGATCCGCGGCCCCTCCTGCGCCCGACACCTTTCCGCCGGCTGCATCCAGCGCCGCGAGGATGCTCGCGCGCTCCCGCTCGCGAAGGTCGTTTCGCGTTTCGATCTGCCGCGTCCCGATCCGCGATACGGCTCCCTCCTCCGCATCGGCGCGAGGCTCCTCCGTCCGGACCGGAGGCGCCGGCAGGTCGATGTGGATGCGGCCCTGCCGTGCCAGGATCGCGGCCCGCTCGATCACGTTCTGAAGCTCGCGGACATTGCCGGGCCAAGTGTAGGCCATCAGCCTGCGGACATCGCCTTCGCTCAGCGTCAGGTCGCCCGAGTTCAGCTTGCCGCTGACGTCGCGCAGGAAATGCGTGGCCAATATCGGAATGTCCTCGGCCCGGCTGCGCAACGACGGAGATTCGATCGGGAAGACGTTCAGGCGGAAATACAGGTCCTGCCGGAAACGCCCCTGCTCGACCTCGGCGCGCAGATCCCGGTTGGTCGCGGCGACGATGCGGACATCGACCTTCCGCGTCCTCTCCTCCCCGACCCGCTCGAACTGCCCTTCCTGGAGCACACGCAGCAGCTTGCCTTGGAGCGCCAGCGGGATCTCGCCGACTTCGTCCAGGAACAGCGTGCCGCCGTCGGCCAGCTCGAACCGCCCGACCCGGTCGCGCATCGCCCCGGTGAAGGCGCCGCGCGCATGGCCGAAGAACTCGCTCTCGAACAGCTCACGCGGGATGGCAGCACAGTTCACCCGTATCAGCGGACGCTCGCTGCGCCGGCTCGCGTCGTGGATCGCCCGCGCGATCAGTTCCTTGCCGGTTCCGGACTCGCCTGTCACCAGCACGCTGGCATCGGTCGGGGCGACCAGTTCGACCTGCCGGAGGATGTGCTGGATGGCGCCGCTCCGGCCGATGATGCCCCGGTGCTTGCCGGTGATCCGGATTTCTTCCTGGAGATAGGCGTTCTCCAGTTCGAGCCGCTCGCGCAGCCGGTCGACCTCGGCCAGGGCCGCGCGCAGGCGCTCGTCGGCCTCCCGCCGCTGCGTTATGTCACGGAACACCACGACCGCTCCGATGACCCGCGCGCCACTGCGGATCGGCGTGCTGGTGTACTCGACCCAGACCGGCCGGCCATCGCGCCGCCAGAACACCTCGTCGGACACCCGCCGGACGCGCCCCTCACGGAACGCCATGTAGATCGGGCAGTCTTCCTCCGGATAGTGCGTGCCGTCGGGCCGGTGGTGGTGGACGATCGCGTGGACGTTCTGTCCGAGCAGGTCTTCCGCGGACCATCCCAGGATGCGTTCCGCCGCCGGGTTGACGAAGGTCGTCTTGCCCTCCGCGTCGATGCCGTAGATCCCCTCGCCCGCGGCCTGGAGGATGAGCTGGCTTTCCCGCTCGATGTTCTGGAACACCCGCTGGACACGCCGCCATTCGCCGATGCCGTCGCGCATGTAAAGCTCGGCCTCGGCATCGATCTCGCGCCGCCGGTGACCGTCCAGATCGTACAGCGTCAGCAGGATCGCCGGCCCTTCCTGGCCACCCTCGGCCAGCAGCACCCCGGAATACTCCAGCCGCAGTTCGGCTTCCCCCGCATGGAGGGGCGCCAGCCCGCGCGACCAGTAGGAGCCCCGGTTCAGCACCGCCTCGGTGAAGACGACGAGTTGCGCCTCCTGCCCCCGGTGCAGATCCGTGACCGGCGTGACGCGCAACCGCTGGCGATCCTGACCGAGCAGGCGGCAAGCGGCGGGATTGGCGTCCAGGATGCGGCCGGAGGCCGGATCGACGATCAGCGTCGCCTCGATCCCACAGTCGAACGCAACGCCCCAATTGACGAAATCTCGTGAATCCATCCACGAGTTTTCGTCATTCACGAGTTCTCGTCAACTCCTCTTCCTCACGAAAGGGCGGAATTCCGCCGATTTTCCGCAAAAGACAGATTGGTACACCGCTTGCTGAACACCTCCACAGGCGCCCGACAACGTTCCGATTCCGCCACTTAAAGGAAGATCCGCCATGAAGCGCGAAGCCGTCACCGAAAAGATCCTCAGTAAGAAGCGCCTCAAGGGCCTGTCCTGGGCCGAGATCAACGGCCGTATCGGCGGCTGCTCGCCGGTGCTGATCACCGCGGCCCTGCTGGGCCAGATGAAGCTGACCCGGGAGCAGGCAGCCGTCGCCGCAGACATCTTCGAACTCGACGACGAGGAAACCCTGCTCCTCCAGGAGATCCCCTATCGCGGTTCCCTGCCGACCGCCGTCCCGACCGATCCGCTGATCTACCGTTTCTACGAGCTCGTGTCGGTCTATGGAACGACCTGGAAGGAGTTGATCCAGGAGGAATACGGCGACGGCATCATGAGTGCCATCGACTTCGACATGGTGATGGAGCGGAAGCCGGATCCCAAGGGCGACCGTGTCCAGATCACGATGTCGGGCAAGTTCCTGCCTTACAAGTCCTACTGAGAAGGTATCGGGCGATGGCCGCCCGATCGAGGAACCATGCGCCTGTCACGAGAACCATATCGCCATGCGGTTCCCGTACGAGCACCGGCACGCCATCGGCGCATGGTTCCGGATCTGGCTAACCTTCGTTCAATGCGCTGAAATTTTTGGCAAGTCATGCTTTTAAAACGAGCATTCTTGCACAAGAAATTCTTTCACCTTCAGAGAGTCTGGATTGGCATTTGCTCTTCTTTCACTAATACAGACGGTTCTGATCAGCGGAGCGATTTATCTCTTGATCGCAAACTCAGTTTCGGAGTAGAAGAATTTTGTCAGAATTTACTTCGATCCAGAGAGCTTTCTCCTGGGATAACAGAAGTAATGATGCCGCAACGGCGCGGCGCATCCTGACATCATCGCCCATCGGGCGGACAGCAACGGTGCTGTGTGATCGCGACACTGCTTCCTTGGGAAGCGGGATCGCGGGAACGCGGCGCCATGCCTCGTTCCACAGCACGACCATCGAAGAAGGCGCTCCTCGCGGGGCGCCCAGCATTCCGCGTGCCCTGTTCTGCGGGTGAGCGGTACCGACCGAACCTTATCCGATCTCCGCCGGATACGATCCTCCAGGAAGGACCAAGCAATGTCTTATCTCGCCCCCGCCGAATTCGTCACCAAGATGGTGGACGCCGGTGAGTCCAAGATCTTCATGTCGACCCGCGACACGCTGATCCGCGCCTATATGGCCGGAGCGATCCTGGCGCTCGCCGCGGTCTTCGCGGTGACGGTGGCCGTGCAGACCGGCATTCCGATCGTCGGCGCGATCCTGTTTCCGGTCGGTTTCTGCATGCTCTACCTGCTGGGCTTCGACCTGCTGACGGGCGTCTTCACCCTGACGCCGCTGGCCCTTCTCGACAAGCGGCCGGGTGTCACCGTGGCCGGCGTGCTGCGCAACTGGGGGCTCGTGTTCGTCGGCAACTTCGCCGGTGCGCTGACCGTGGCGCTGATGATGGCGATCGTCTTCACCAACGGCTTCACGACGGCGCCGGACGCCGTCGGCCAGAAGATCGGATCGATCGGCGAATCCCGCACCGTCGGCTACGCCGCCCATGGCGCCGCCGGCATGCTCACGCTCTTCATCCGCGGCGTGCTGTGCAACTGGATGGTCTCGACCGGTGTCGTGGGGGCCATGCTATCGACCTCCGTTCCCGGCAAGGTCATCGCGATGTGGATGCCCATCATGCTGTTCTTCGGCATGGCCTTCGAGCACTCGGTCGTCAACATGTTCCTGTTCCCGTCGGGCCTGATGCTGGGCGGCAACTTCTCGATCATGGACTACATGATCTGGAACGAGATCCCGACCGTCCTGGGCAACTTGGTCGGCGGACTGGCCTTCGTCGGCCTCACCCTCTATTCCACCCATATCAAGACGGGCGCCAAGCGCACCGTCGACCGGCGCCCGCTGCGCGTAGCGGCCGAGTAGGTCCAGTCGCTCGGATGTCCGGCCCAACTGGGCCGGGCTTCCGCCATGGGGTGCGCATGTCAGGCAAACTGGCCGTTTCGATCGGGCAGCATTCCGATCCGGGCCGCAAGGACCGGAACCAGGACTTCCACGGGGCACTGCTCCCGGAAGGACGCGTCCTCGCGTCCAAAGGCATCGCGCTGGCGCTCGCCGACGGCATCTCCTCCAGCGCGGTCGGCGGGATCGCCTCGGAATCGGCGGTCAAGAGTTTCCTCACCGACTACTACTGCACATCAGACGCCTGGTCGGTCAAGACGTCGGCCCAACGCGTCATCGATGCGGCCAATTCCTGGCTCCATGCGGAAACCAGGCGCGGCCGGCATGCCCATGACCCCGACCGGGGCTATGTCTGCACGCTGAGCGCCCTGGTGCTGAAGTCGCGCAGCGCGCACCTCTTCCACATCGGCGACTGCCGGGTCTTCCGCGTCGTGGGCGAGACGCTCGAGCAGCTGACCGAGGATCACCGGGTCGTGATTTCCTCGCAGGAAAACTATCTCGGGCGGGCGCTGGGCGCGGCGCCTAGCGTCGAGATCGACTACCGCCTCCTCGACCTCAGTCCGGGCGACGTATTCGTGCTCGCCACCGACGGCGTCTACGAGCATGTCCCGCCGCGCAGCATCACGCAGGCCATCGCGGCATCCAGCGGCGATCTCGACCTTGCCGCCCGGCGGGTCGTCGAAGAAGCGCTGGCCCGGGGCAGCCCCGACAACCTCACGATCCAGATCGCGCGCATCGACACCCTGCCGGACGGAGACGTCGGCGATCTGCTCGGCCGCACCGATACCCTCCCCGCCTCACCCTTGCCGGAAGCACCCGGCGACTTCGACGGCTACCGCCTCCTGCGGCAGCTCCATTCCAGCAGTCGCAGCCACATCTTCCTGGCGACCAACGGGGAAACGGGCGGGGAAACGGGCGGGGAAACCGGCGAGAAGGTCGCGCTCAAGCTTCCCTCGATCGACCTGCGTGAAAACGAAGCCTATCTCCGGCGCTTCATGATGGAGGAGTGGATAGCGCGGCGCATCGGCAGTCCGCACGTGCTCAAGGCCGCGGCCCCCGGACGCCGGCAAAACTTCCTCTACACGGCTACCGAATACGTCGAAGGCCGGACCTTGCGGCAATGGATGTTCGACAATCCCCATCCCGATCTCGAGACGGTGCGCGGCATCGTCGAGCAGATCGGCAAAGGTCTGCGGGCTTTCCATCGTCTGGAAATGGTTCACCAGGACCTGCGCCCCGAGAACATCATGATCGACCGCGACGGCGCCGTGAAGATCATCGATTTCGGCTCGACCACGGTAGCCGGCGTCCGCGAAGCAGCACCCGAGTTCGACGATGACGAGATACTCGGGACGGTACAGTACGCAGCACCCGAATATTTCCTGGGCCATCCGGGAACGGAGCGGTCCGACCTCTTCTCGCTCGGGGTCGTGACCTACGAGATGCTGACCGGCAGGCTCCCCTACGGCGCGGAGGTCGCGAAGGCCCGCAGCCGCAAGGCACAGGGCCGGCTCCGCTATGCGACGGCGCGGAACGGGTCACGCCGCATTCCCGACTGGCTGGACGATGCCCTGCGCCGCGCGGTCCATCCCGATCCGCTGAAGCGCCACGAAGCGGTCTCCGAGTTCATCGCCGACCTGCGCCGGCCGAACCCGGACTACCTGCCGGACCGCAGCGCTCCCCTGATCGAGCGCGACCCACTGGCATTCTGGCAGACGCTGTCGCTGATCCTCGCTGTCGTCATCGTCTTCCTCGTCGTCAGGCGATAACTGAGGAATGACAGGCTTCTGGGCGAGATCCACCGGCCGTGACGGACGGCCGGCGTCTCATGCCGCGTCAGGACTGCCGGACGGTTACTGCGTCGGCCAGGGCATCGCCGCATTGACCGTCGTAACGGCGCCGACCCCCTTGTTGACGAACTTTTGCAGGCGTTTCCCGGTATAGGTCTCGGTCGTGTAGATGTTCCCCTTGCTGTCCGTGGCGATGCTGTGGACGCCCAGGAACATGCCGGGCTGGCGGCCGCCATAGCCGAAGTTGTACAGCTCTTCCATGGACTGCCGGTCGAACACCCGGACGTGCTCGTTCACGCCGTCGGCGATGTAGAGATACTTCTGCTCCGGGTCCTTCGAGAAGTCGATGTCCCAGACCGATCCATCCGCCAGAGTATCCTTGGCGACGAAGATCTCTTTGACGAAGGCGCCGTCCGACTTGAATATCTGGACGCGGTCGTTGGGCCGGTCGCAGACATAGACGAAGCCGTCGTTCGACAGCATCGCGCAGTGGACGGGGTTGCGGAACTGCTGTGCTACCGGAGCGGCCGGATCGTAGGGCGGCAGGACTTCGTCGGTCGGCGGCTTGCCGTAGGCGCCCCACATGCGCTTGATCTTGCCGGTGTCGAGATCGATCACTGCGACGCGGTGGTTCAGGTATCCGTCGGCGACGTAGCCTTCGTTGGCCTTGGGATCGATCATGATCTTGGCGACGCGGCCGAAGTTGTTCATGTCGGTGCTGTCGGCCTTGAACGCCGGCTTGTCAGCCGGAGATGAGGCGTCCTTGCGCGCATCGGCCTTGCCGTACTGGGCGACGAACTTGCCGTCGCGGGTGAACTTCAGGATTTGGGCGTCGCCGGGTCCATTGCCCCCAATCCAGACGAAGCCCTTGTGATCGACGACGATGCTGTGATTGGACGCCGGCCACTCGTACTCGCCGGTCTTGGACGGGCCGCCCCAGGCGTTGGCGACGTTACCCGCCGGATCGAACTCCAGAACAGCCGGAGCGGGATTGCAGCATTCGCCGACGCGCAGCCCGTTGCGTGCGGGTGGGAATGCCAGTTCGGTGTTGTCGAGAGCACCGGGGTCGCTGCCGCGATGGACGATCCAGACGTGATCGCGTTCATCGACGCTGACGCCGATCGCCTGCCCCAGCACCCAGTTGTTGGGCATCGGCTTCGGCCAGTACGGATCGACTTCGAAACGCGGAGCCTGCTTCCCCTGGGCTACGGCTTCCTGCAAATACAACTGGGCGCCGCCGAGTGCCATCATGACCGCCAGTAGACTGGCACCGACATACGCCTTGCGATTCTTTAAAAGTCGCTTCATCGTTGTCCCTCCCCAGCTAACCGCGCGGGCGCTTTCTGCGCTCTTGACTGCGGCTGACTGCCTATTGGAGCCTACTACTGCTCCCTTGCCGAGTCGAGGCCTCATGATGTGCGTTAGATACTTGATGCTTATTGCACTTAGTGCGGCATCGATTTTGGGCTGGGCGATCGGTTCGAAAGCTCATGAGGTCCCGGATCAGGTCACGGTCCTCACCTTCCTGAAACCGGAGGGGAAGACCCTGACCCTGCTGGTGCGGGCGCCGATGAAGTCGCTGCGCGACGTGGACGTTCCCCTCAAGGCGAACGGGTTCCTGGACCTGTCGCGCGTGGACGCACCCCTGGAACATGCGGCACAGCTTTGGATCAGCGACTTCGTCGAGCTGTACGAGAACGACGCTCGCCTTGCCAAGCCGCGCCTGCTGGGTGCGCGGGTATCCCTGCCGTCCGACCGCTCCTTCGCCGAATACGATCAGGCGCTTGCCCATATCGGGAGCGGGCCGCTGCCGGCGGATACCGAGATCTACTGGGAGCAGGGCCTGCTCGATGTCGCCTATGAGTACCCGATCGCGTCAGATGGATCGAGTTTCGCGATCCGGCCGGGGCTGACGCGCCTCGGGCTTCAGGTCAATGTCTCGATGCGGTTCCTGCCTCCCGGCGGCGCCGAGCGGGCCTTCGACGTCCATGCCGACGTCGGCGTCGTCCATCTCGATCCGAGCTGGCGGCAAGCCTTCGGCTTGTTCGCATGGCAAGGTTTCCTGCACATCCTCGACGGGATCGATCACCTGCTTTTCCTGTTCGCCCTGGTCATTCCCTTCCGCAGGCTCAAGCCGCTGGTCGGTATCGTCACCGCCTTCACCGTCGCGCATTCGATCACGCTGATCGCATCGGCCTATGGGCTGGCGCCGGATGCCTTGTGGTTCCCGCCGTTGATCGAGACGCTGATAGCGGTGTCGATCCTCTACATGGCGCTGGAGAACATCGTAGGCGCCCGCTTCGAGCAGCGTTGGGCCGTCACATTCGCCTTCGGTCTGGTACACGGCTTCGGCTTCTCGTTCCTGCTCAGCGAACGGCTGCAATTCGCCGGATCGCACCTCGTCACGTCGCTCCTGGCTTTCAATATCGGGGTCGAGCTTGGCCAGCTTCTGGTCCTGATCGTTGCCCTTCCGGCCTTGGGCTTTCTCTTCAGGCATATCGTGGAGAAGCGGATCGGGACGATCATCCTGTCGGCGCTGGTGGCGCATACCGCATGGCATTGGATGGTCGATCGTGGCGGGCAGCTCAGCCAATACCCATGGCCGAAGATGGATGCCATCGCACTGTCTGCCGCGCTCTGGTGGGCAATGGCGGCCGTTGCCCTGGCGGGGCTGATCTGGCTTCTCTCCGGCTTCATCGCCCGATGGGAGCGAACCGGGCTTGACGCAAGCGAGCCTTCGCTACCTCACACGCCCCTGCTCTCGAAACGCTGCGCCAGTCGCTGGAACATGGGGCGGGCCCGCAGGAAAGCGATATAGGCCCGTTCCAGCCCCGCCAGCACATATCCGTTGCGGGCGGCGAGGCCCAGCGGACGTAGCAGCGGGATCGCGCGCCACATCGCGGCGAAGGCGGCGGCGCCGGACAGCAGCCGGCCGTCTTCCCGTGCGTGGAAGCGGGCAAGCAGTGCGGCGCGATCGATCGGACATGACGCGTCGTCGCTGGCGGCATCGATGAAGCGGATGGCGCCCCGCCGGTCCAGCCGGCGCATCAAGGCGATCTCGCGCCGGCAGAGCGGACAGGCGCCATCGTGCCAGACGGTCAGTTCAGCCATGGTTCGATCACCTGGTTCCTTCATGCTTCAATCGGCGTCCTGATCCCCGGGCGCTGGCCGCAATGGCAAGACCGAGGCGCCGTTCCTGCGCCATCGGACCACCGTGATCAACACGCCGGTCAGTCCCATGACCGCCGAGAGCGCAAGGATAACGCCGCCGGCGCCGGACAGTCCGGCGAAGACCCCGACAAGCAACCCCGCCAGCGGCTGCGACAGGTTGTTCAGCATGACGATCAAGCCGGTGGTCTTGCCGTAGTCCTGGCGGGGAATGATCCTTTGGCGGAGGCTCCGGATATAGACGTTGAACATCTTGTCGAAGCCGACGACCACGACGAAACCAGTCGCGTAGAGGAACGGCCCCGTCCCCGCTCCGGTCATGACCGCACCCAGGAAGATCATCGTGAAGGAGACGGAGCCCAGGACACCGAGCGGCACGGTCGTCTGAGCGATCCCGAACAGGATGACGACGGTGGCGACCGCGCCGGCCGCCTGGAGGACGGCGTAGAAGAACTCGGTCTGGCCGTGGATTCCCGTGACCATGGCGGCGGATGTCGCCAGCGTGACGCCGATGATCAGGTTGACGGCGGCGGCAAGGACGACCACGTCGATCAGTCCGGGAAGCCGGACGATGTGCCGGGCAGCCGTGACGAGCGACGCCGCCCAATGGCCGCTGGCCGCCTCCGGTTCCGCCAGTCGCGGCCGGGCGGCACGCTCCCACAGGATGACGGCGGCATCGGCGGCCAGAAAGAGTGCCGCCGCAAGCAGGACGACGTATTCCCAGGGCCAGATGCTTAGAAGGAAACCGGCGACCAGCGGTCCGAGCACCATGCCCAACTGGTCGGCGATCTGGGTATAGGACAGCACCTTTTCGAATCGCTGGCCGCTGAAGACCTGCGGCAGCATGACTTCGCGCGCCATGATCCCCTGGGACGTCAGGACGCCGCAGACTGCCGAAATGGCGATCAGCCAGAAGATCCCGCCCAGCGCGGCATAAGCCGCCATCCCGGCGAAGCAGGCGGCCGCCCTGCACACCTGACTGGTGTGCAGGAGCCGCAGGGGCGATATCCGGTCGCACAAGGCGCCGCAGATCGGGAACGAGGCGTAGCGCGGCAGAGTCTCAAGGAAGAACGCCACGCCTGACCAGCCCACGCTCCCGGTGATCTGGAAGATCACGAGCGGGACCAGGAACAGGAGGATCTGGTCGGCCAGCCGCGAGATGAAGAGAGACTGGAAGAACGCCTGATGCTCCAACTTCATCCATCGGCGCCCATGCGATTTCTCCACCAAGTTACATTAGAACCTGAAATTTCCGGCCTGTCGTACGACTTTCCCTCATGGCAGAGGTGTTGGGCCACGGGCCAACCTACGAAGCAGGAGCTTGTAGGTTGGCCCGTGGCCCAACACCAACGCGCTGACAAGTCGGAACTTTCCAGTTCTGGTATTACAGCAAGTCTCATGCGGGATCGGTGCCGTCAAAGGCTCGCTTCAGCGCTGCGATATCCAGCTTGACCATGCCCATCACCGCCTGCATGGCTCGGGCGGCACGGGTCCGGTCGGGGTCACCCAGCATGGCGCCGATCCCGCTCGGCATGATCTGCCACGCGATGCCGTAGCGATCCCGCAGCCAGCCGCACTGTTCCTCGGTGCCGCCTGCCAGAAGAGCGTCCCAGACACGGTCCAGTTCCTCCTGATCGTCGCACTCGTAGGCGAGCGAGATGGCGTGGCCGAACTCCTGACGCATGCCGCCGTTCAGGGCCGCCACACGCTGGCCCGCGAGGGTGAACTCGACCACCGCCACGCTGCCGGCCGGTCCACCGGGGGTATCCGTCGGGTAATCGACCACGCGGTCGATCCGGGAGTCGGGCAGGATCGAGACATAGTATTCGGCTGCTTCAAGCGCCTCGTGGGCAAACCACAGCCAAGGAGTGAGTTTCGCCATTCTCATTTTCTCCGTCTCGGGGGAACGATGAGTCAGCCTTCGAACAGGATGTCGAAGCCGCCATAGATCATCCGCTTCCCGTCGAAGGGCATGTCGGCGCCGGTCTGCATGCGGGGATCCTTCACGACCTCCGGGTGGCCCGCGTCGCGGACCGCTTTCGACGGCCATACGATCCACGAGAAGACCACCGTCTCGCCCGCCTCGGCCTTCACGGCGCCCTTGAAGTCGGTGACCTTGCCGTCGGGTACGTCGTCGCCCCAGCATTCGACCAGCTTGATCGCGCCATGCTCCTTGAATACTTCAGCAGCCCTGGCGCACATTTCCCGGTATTCTTCCTTCTTGTGGGTCGGCACCGGAACGACGAATCCGTCGATGTAGCTCATGGCTCTTCTCCCTTGATGTCCTGGTTTTGCTTACGCGCCGGTGGCTCCGCCGCCCATCGCTTCCGCAGCGGCGGCGACGTCCATCCACATGATTTCCCAGATGTGGCCGTCCGGGTCCTCGAAGCTGCGTCCGTACATGAAGCCATAATCCTGCTTCGGACCGGGATCGACGACGCCTCCCGCAGCGCCCGCCTTGTTCGTCATGTCGTCGACCGCCTCGCGGCTGTCGGCGGAAAGGCAGATCAGCACCTCGCTGGTCGTCTTCGCATCGGCGATCGCCTTGGGCGTGAACTGGCGGAACTTGTCGTGTGTCAGCAGCATCACGCTGATGGTTTCCGAAAACACCATGCAGGTGGCGGTGTGGTCGCTGAACTGCTCGTTCTTGCGGGCACCGATGGCTTCGTAGAAGGCGTTGGAGCGCGCCAGATCGGCGACGGGCAGATTGACGAAGATCAGCCTGGACATTGGATCGTCCTCCCGGTTGGCTGGTTGTCGGTTGATTGTTTGACCATCATGCACGGTTCTGTTATAAAAATGAACTATGAAGTTAGAAAAAATAACTGAACCGTCGGAGACCCGGCAGCGCCGTACCTATGACGACGCCTGCGCCGCCGCACACGCGCTCGACCTCGTCGGGGAACGCTGGGCGCTGCTGGTGATGCGCGAGCTGATGATGGGGCCGAAGCGGTTCAGCGACCTGCGCGCCAGCCTTCCCGGCATCAGCGCCAATGTCCTGACCCAGCGGCTCGAAGGGCTGGAGACAGCCGGCGTCCTGACTAAGCGAAAGCTGCCGCCGCCCGCCTCCGCCCAGGTCTACGAACTGACGCCCTGGGGCTACGAGAGCGAGCCGATCTTCCAGGCGCTCGGCCGCTGGGCGGCGCGCTCGCCGTCCCATGACCCGACCCTGCCCTTCAGCGCCGCGTCCCTGCTGCTGTCGCTCCGCACGATGCTCGACCCGATACGCGCGGCTGATATCGACGCCAGGATCGGGCTGATCCTCGGCGAGGAGACGTTCGTCGGCCATCTGGCCGGCGGCGAAATAGAGATCGCACGGGCGGACCCCGCCGGCGCCGACGTGATCTTCGAGGGAGAGCCGCGCGTCATCGCCGGGGCGATCTATGGCGGCCAGCCGTTGGACGTTCTGGAAACCGCCAACGTGCTGCGGGTCTCCGGCGACCGGGAATTTGCCGAACGGTTCGTCACCCTGTTTCCGCTGCCGCCGAAAGCCGGGACGTGACAAGGCCGCTCAGGGCGGGATGCCGATGCGGGGACCGGTCCGGCGGATGAGATCGGCCACCGATGGCCGCAGCGTGCGGAACGCCAGGAGGAAGTCGGCGCAGCGGTAGGAGGGGGTCGTCTGCCTGATCCTGTGGGCATAGGCCCGCGCTTCGTCCTGCCGGTCCGCCAGCGCGTCGCAGAAGGCGGCGATGGCGTGGATATGGACATGGGCGTTGGGGCGGCCGGCTGCCCGCTCGCCCCACACCGCCGCCTGAGCATATTCCCCCAGGTTGAGGCATGCCAGAGCCCGCACGCCCAGCATGCCGAACAGCAGCGGATCGATCGGGCTCAGCCTCTGCGCCAGATCGACGGCGCGGAGCGCCGTGGGGGTGTCGCCACCCTGTGCCTGGACGAAGGCGATCGTGTAGTGGCCGAGCGCGAAGTTAGGGTTGAAATCGACCGCGAGGTTAAGTTCCTCGACCGCGTCTTCCTGCCGCTTCAGAAGCCACAGCGCGCGTCCCAGGACCCAGTGAGCCGTCGGGTCCCGTTCGTCCAGGGCGACGCTTTGCTCGGCGAAGCGGTAGGCGCGGTCTGTTTCGACCGCATGGTCGGCGGTGCGGTGAAGGAAGGCGTCCTGGAAATGGGTGAACGACAGGCCGGCGTGCGCCCGAGCACAGAGCGGGTCGAGACCGACCGCCTGCTGGAAGAAACCGCGCGCCGTCTCGTTGTCGTCGCGGGTGAAGCGGAACATGTGCCAGAGGCCGCGATGGTAGGCTCCCCAGGCGTCGAGCGAGGCGGGCTGGCGCATCAGGGCGCGCCGGATCTCCGCCGTCTCGATCTCAGCCTCCAGCGAGGCGGCGACGCGTGCGGTCAATTCATCCTGGATTGCGAAGACGTCGTCAAGCCTCCTGTCAAGCACGTCGCTCCAGACCACGGCCTCGGTCTCGGCCTCCACCAGTTCCACCGTCAGCCGAAGCCGCCCGTATTGGGTGCGGACCGTGCCGGTCACCAGATAGCGGACGCCGAGCGTGCGTCCGATCGTGCGGGGATCGGCGGACGCATCCCTGAAGCGGAAGGACGAACCGTGGGAAATCACGAACAGCGAGCGCAGCCGCGCCAACCGCAGCAGGATGTCGTGAGCGAGAGCGTCGGCTAAGCCGCCACCCTCGGCCGGACCCTCCAGGATACCGAAGGGCAACACGGCAAGCGACGGTCTGGCGGGCACCGCCCGCGTTTCCGGCTCCCGGACGTTGCCGACCATCGCAGCAGGGGGTACGGCACCGTCGCTGTTGCGGATGCGGCGCAAAAGAGCCTTGGTTTCCTCCTCCGGTTCCGCATCGAGGTGGCGGCGCACGGCTTCCGCACAGTTCCGGTACTGGCGGAGGGCGTCCGAGCGCCGCCCCGTGCTGATGTGGGCGCGCATCAAGGCGCGGTGCGCCTCCTCGCAGGCTGGATCGAAGGTCAGCCAGCGCTCGGCGGCCGAACCGACGCCGCCCCAGTCGCCTTGCGCCTCGCACATTGCCGTCAGGCGGGAAAAGACGTTGGCGGCGATCCGGGCGAAGCGCGCTCGCTCTCCGGCAAGCCACGTGTCGAAATCCTCCAGGCCAGCTTCCGCCTCAGGCAGCACCATGCCTGAGCACATCTCGGTGGCGGCGCGAAGGCTGCCGGGTGTAGCCTCGTGAGCCAGACGCTGGACCGTCAAGGCGTCCACGCATCCGGGTGGGAGCGCGAGCGCCACCGCCTCCCTGTCCGAATGGAGCAGGTCGCCCCCTGCCCGCTCACCAAGGCGGCGCAGTTCCAGCAGGCATTGACGCAGGGAGTGAAGTGCCTGCCGATCGCCGCCGTCGCCCCACAACAGGCCCGCCAATCGCTCGCGGGACACCGGCCGGGGAGCATTCAACGCAACGAAGGCCAGAAGCATCCGCGCCTTGCGGCTCGGCAATTCCAGCACCTGCCCGTCCGCGCGGGCAAGTTCGAAGCCGCCCAGCACGCGAAGCGTCGGTCCGTTCATCTCGCGCCGAAGAGAAGGGTGCATGGCACGCGGATCATAGCAGAGCCGGCGTCGGTTGTCAGACGCCCTTCGGCCTGAGGGAGGTAACTCCGAAAGAGAGGGACGGCGTTTTGACGCCCCAATGACGCGCCGACCGACACCGGGTTGACGGTCCCCGGCGATCCTCTGCGCCGGAAACCGGCAAGGACCGGATCTTTCTTCGAGCAAGGAGAACGTTATGGACGACCAGATCAGCACTGCGCAGATCAGCACCATGCCTGCCATCCAGCCGCACAACGAGCGCGCGGCATTGGTGTGGAGTTCGGGCGGGCGGGACTACGAGGAAATCATTCGCGGGGTCTATGACGGCATCGACACGACCGTCGCCCGGCTGAACCCCCATCCGGGCGAGCGCATCCTGGATGTCGCGACTGGCACCGGTATTACGGCGCGGGCCTGTGCCCGGCGCGGCGCGGATGTCACCGCGATGGACATTGCCGCCGGCCTGCTCGATGCCGCGCGCGAACTATCCGGCAGCCTCGCCATCGACTACCGCTTGGGCGATGCGGAAGCACTGCCCGTAGCGGATGCCAGCTTCGATGCCGTGGTCTCGACGTTCGGTGTCATGTTCGTCAGCCGCCCGGAGGCGGCGGCGGCCGAACTCGCCCGCGTCTGCAAACCCGGCGGCAGGCTGGGCCTTGCCACCTGGACGCCCGACGGCACCATTGCCGAAATGTTCGGCGTGATGCGCCCGTACATGGCCGCACCGCCGGCGGTATCGCCGTTCGACTGGGGTCGCCGCGAACGGCTGGAGGCCTTGCTGGGCGAGGCGTTCGACCTGACGATCACGACGGAGACCAGCCACTATGTCGAGACCGGAGGCGAAGCGGCCTGGAACACCTTCGTCAACGGCTACGGTCCGACCCGCATGCTGGCCGCCAGCCTGGACGACGACCGGCGAGCGGCGCTGAAACGGGACTTCGTCGCCTTCCACGAGCGGTTCCGCGAAGGTCAGGGCATCCATGTGCCGCGTACCTACGTGGTTACAACAGGCACCCGCCGATAGTAGCCCAAGCTTGGGGAACGGAAAGCCATCCGGCGCGGTTGAGCGGAGGGTCCGCTTGAAACCACCGGAGGCTTTCCATATCTGCGTCGATTTCCGTAGGCGCTAACGGGGATCGCGGATGTCCCATTATCGCCGCTTCGGGAGGAAGTTTTACAGTGACGGGAGTCACTTTAGCCCCGCAATCCACACATGCGTCCTCGTCAAACGCCCCGCTGCTTGACCATTGGCACTGGGCACCCCTACATTTCAGTAGACACCAGGGTGCCGCTTGCCGTCCATGACGGACAACAGGCCGCCGCACCAGTTATGATGATGAGGTAACATGAGCACCACCAAGATCACCGACGCCAGCTTCGACGCAGACGTTCTCAAGGCGACTGGCCCGGTTCTGGTCGATTTCTGGGCTGAATGGTGCGGACCCTGCAAGCAGATCGCACCGGCCCTGGAAGACCTCGCCACCGAGTTCGGTGAGAAGGTCACCGTTGCGAAGCTGAACATCGACGAAAATCCCAAGATACCCGGCCAGTTCGGCGTGCGTGGCATTCCCACGCTGATGCTGTTCAAGGACGGCAAGGTCGCGGCCACCAAGATCGGCGCTCTGCCGAAGGGCGCGCTGTTTCAGTGGGTCGAATCGGTCCTGTAAGATCGGGACATAGTTGTCGCGCCATGGCCCGGAGGCATCAGCCATTCCGGGCCAGGACGGCTCCCGCGAGATAAAGCGAGCCGCAGATCATCACGCGAGTCGGGCTTGGATCGCGCCGGATCAGGGCATCCAGCGCCGTATCCACGTTTTCCACCGCTTCGGCATCCTCGAATCCGACTGCCTGCGCGGCAGACGCCGCATTGTCCGGCGACAGCGACGCTTCCTCGCCGGGGATCGCGACGGCGCGTAACGTCGAGGCGAAGCCGCTCAGCGGGCGGAGGAAGTCCCTCGGCTCCTTGGTCGCCAGCATCCCGAAGATCAGCTTGAGCGGCAATCCATCGGCTTCGCGCCAACGCGCCGCCTGTGCGCCCAGCACTTCACCGGCGGAGTCGTTATGCCCGCCGTCCAGCCACAGATCCCAGCCCGGCGGCAGCCGGTCCACCAGCGGACCGCGCGTCAGCCGTTGCAGGCGGCCGGGCCAGCGGACTTCGACCAACCCCTTGCGGACAGCTTCATCCGAAACCGCGATTCCCGGCAGATGGTCCAGGCAGGCCAGCGCCACACCCGCATTGACGATCTGGTGAGCGCCGGGCAGAGCCGGCAGCGGCAGGTCAACGTTCCGCAACGGGCTTTCGAAGCGAAAGCCCTCCCCGTTCGCAAACGAGCGCCATGCTTCGCCCGCTTCGAACAGCGGTGCTCCGATGGCGGCGGCGCGCTCTCGGAACGCTGCGGTCACTTCAGCCGACGACTGCGGCGCGACGACGGATGGAACGCCCAGCCGCATGATGCCGGCCTTCTCTCCCGCGATCGCCGTCAGCGTCTCGCCTAGGAACTGCATATGGTCGTAAGAAATCCGCGTCAGGGCAGTGACGGCCGGGCGCTCGATCACGTTGGTGCTGTCCAGCCGTCCGCCCAGCCCGGTTTCCAGTAAAACCACGTCGGCGGGCGTGCGCGAGAACGCCAGCAAGGCGGCAACGGTTGTGATCTCGAAATATGTGATCGGCTCGCCCCGGTTCGCCTGCTCGCACTCCTCCAGGATTTCCGCCAGATAATCGTCGTCGATCAGATCTCCGGCTAAGCGGATGCGCTCGTGGAAGCGGACCAGATGGGGAGAAGTGTAGACGTGGACTCGCTTACCCGCCGCCTCCAGGAAGGCGCGCAGGAAGGCGATGGTCGATCCCTTGCCGTTGGTGCCCGCGACATGGACGACCGGCGGCAGCCTGGTGTGCGGGCTACCGACGGCTTCCAGCATCCGGAAGGTGCGGCCAAGGGAAAGATCGATGACCTTGGGATGAAGGTGTTTCAGCCGGTCCAGGACCGGATCGGCACGGTCAGCGGTCGGGACGGTCGCCGGCAGGCTCAAGGGGTTCACCGCTTTGTGTCTGTGCGGAAGTCGGGGTGACAGTCTCGTCCGCGTCCGGATCGATCAGGTCGGCCTCGGACGGCGGCGTCACGGTTTCCGGCTCGGCGGTCGGAAGAGTCACGATCTCGGCGGACGGGTTCGGCCGGCCCAGCAGGTCGAGAACCCGGATCAGGGTGGCGCGCAGGTCCTTGCGGTGGATGACCATGTCCACCATGCCGTGCTCCATCAGGTATTCGGAGCGCTGGAAGCCTTCCGGCAGGGTCTCGCGGATGGTGTCCTCGATCACGCGGGCGCCGGCGAAGCCGATCTGAGCACCCTTCTCCGCGATATGCAGGTCGCCCAGCATCGCGAAGGACGCCGTGACTCCCCCCGTGGTCGGGTCGGTCAGGACGACGATGTAGGGCAACCCAGCTTCCTTGACCATCTGCACGGCGATCGTGCTGCGCGGCATCTGCATCAGCGACAGGATGCCTTCCTGCATGCGGGCGCCGCCGGAAGACGGCACCACGATCAGCGGCGCTTCCTGAAGCACGGCCAGTCGGGCTGCGGCCAGCAGCCCCTCTCCCACCGCGATGCCCATGGAACCGCCCATGAAGCCGAAGTCGAACGCGGCGATGACGGTCTGCATGCCGCCCATCTTGCCGTGGGCGACGCGGATCGCATCGTTCTTGCCGGTCTTGGTCTGAGCTTCCTTCAGGCGATCGCTGTAGCGCTTCTGGTCACGGAACTTCAGCGGATCGACCGGCACCTTGGGCAGTTCGATGACCTGGAACTCGTCCTCGTCGAACAGCATCTTCAGCCGGCTTTCGGCATCAAGGCGCATATGGAAGCCGCAGTGCTGGCAAACGCGCAGGTTGTCTTCCATGTCGCGGTGGAAGATCATCGCCTCGCAATTGGGGCACTTATGCCAAAGATTGTCCGGCACTTCCTTCTTGGTGTAGAGGGCGCGGATCTTGGGCCGGACAAAATTGGTGAGCCAGTTCATGGGGGCGGGTCTTCGTCGATGTCTTGAGTTCAGCCGCGCGCGGCGCGCACGCCGTCGGCCAGGGTGCGCACGAAGGCCAGCACGTCGTCAACCAACCCAGCGCTGGCCAAGCCATTTTCGTCCAGGTTGGCGGCGATGCGGTTGACGATGGCGGAGCCGACCACGGCGGCATCGGCCAGACGCGCCACCGCTGCGGCGGCATCCGGAGTCGTGATGCCGAAGCCGACGGCGACCGGCAGATCGGTATGCCGGCGAAGCCGCTCGACCGCGAAGCTGATCGCGTCCTCGGTCGCGGAGCCTGCCCCGGTGATGCCGGCGACGGAGACGTAATAGACGAAGCCGCTGGTGTTCTGAAGCACCGTCGGCATGCGCTTGTCGTCGGTCGTCGGCGTCGCCAGCCGGATGAAGTTGACGCCGGCGTTCAGCGCCGGGACGCACAGCTCGACATCCTCTTCCGGCGGCAGATCGACCACGATCAGCCCATCGACCCCGGCAGCCTTGGCGTCGGTCAGGAACCGCTCGACGCCGTAGGAATAGATCGGGTTGTAATAGCCCATCAGGATGACCGGGGTCGTGGCGTCGGTCGCCCGGAATTCCTGGACGAGCTGGATCGTCCGGCGCAGCGACATGCCCGATTTCAGCGCCCGCAGCGACGATGCCTGGATCGACGGGCCGTCGGCCATCGGATCGGTAAACGGCATGCCGATCTCGATCACGTCGGCGCCGGCAGCCGGCAGGCCTTGGATCAGCTTCAGCGAGGTCGCGTAGTCGGGATCGCCAGCGGAGACGAAGGTCACCAGACCGCCCCGCCCTTCCTGCTTCAGCGCACCGAACTTGGCGGCCAACCGGCCGCTGTCGGCGGCGCGGGCGGCCTGCCCGGCTTCAAAACCTTCGTGGACCCCGGACTGAACGGCGGCTGCACTCATATTTGCACTCCAAGGGCTTCCGCCACGGTGAAGATGTCCTTGTCGCCACGGCCGCACAGGTTCATGACCAGCAGGTGGTCCTTGGGCAGGCTCGGCGCGATCCGGATGACGCCGGCCAGCGCGTGCGCCGGTTCCAGCGCCGGGATGATGCCCTCCATCCGGGAGCACATCTGGAAGGCGTCCAGGGCCTCGTTGTCGGTGGCGGAGATGTATTCGACCCGGCCGACATCGTGCAGCCAGGAGTGCTCCGGCCCGATGCCGGGATAGTCCAGCCCGGCGGAGATCGAGTGACCCTCGGTGATCTGGCCGTCGTCGTCCTGGAGCAGATAGGTCCGGTTGCCGTGGAGCACGCCGGGCCGTCCGCCGGTCAGGGACGCCGCATGGGCGCCGGTCTCGATGCCGTGCCCTGCCGCTTCCACCGCGACCATCTTGACGGAGGGTTCGTCCAGGAACGGGTAGAACAGGCCGATTGCGTTGGAGCCGCCGCCGATGCAGGCGACGAGGCTGTCGGGCAGACGCCCTTCCGCCGCGATCATCTGCTCCCGCACTTCCTCGCCGATCACGGACTGAAAGTCGCGGACCATGGCGGGATAGGGGTGCGGGCCGGCGGCCGTGCCGATGATGTAGAAGGTGTCCTCGACATTGGTCACCCAGTCGCGCAACGCCTCGTTCATGGCGTCCTTGAGGGTGCGCGAGCCGGACTTGACCGGCTTGACCTCGGCGCCCAGCAACTTCATGCGGAAGACGTTGGGCTTCTGCCGCTCGATGTCGGTCTCGCCCATGTAGATCGTGCAGGGCAGGTCGAACAGCGCGCAGACGGTCGCGGTGGCGACGCCGTGCTGGCCGGCCCCCGTCTCCGCGATGATGCGGCGCTTGCCCATCCGTCGGGCCAGCAGGATCTGGCCGATGCAGTTGTTGATCTTGTGGGCGCCGGTGTGGTTCAGCTCGTCCCGCTTGAAGTAGATCTTGGCGCCGCCGAGGTTCGCCGTCAGCCGTTCCGCGTGGTAGAGCGGACTGGGCCGGCCGACGTAATGCGTCAGGTAGTGGCGCAGTTCGGCCTTGAAGGCGGGATCGACCTTGGCGGCGTTGTACGCCTGCTCGACCTCAAGGATGAGCGGCATCAGCGTCTCGGCGACGAAACGTCCGCCATAGATGCCGAAGTGCCCCTGCTCGTCGGGACCCGAGCGGTAGGTATTGAGCTGCTGCATGATGCTCTGCGGCATATCGCCGGGTGCCCTGTTCGTGGTCGGAGATGTCACTGTGCCAACTCTCGTGCCTTCCGGAAGGGGCCAACATAGCGGCCGGTGAGTCGATTTTAAAGGACGATACGCATGAAATCCCGTCGATGCAGGGCAGCCTTGCCCTTGGGCGCCGGATTTCCCACATATGGGCATGGCGGCGCCGGAAGGGGCCGCCGCCACGGGCGCCGGGTTCGGGCCCATGTCGCTACTCGCCCAGACTGCTACTCGCTCAGTGGAGGAGGATGCCGCGTGACCACGAGATTGTCTTTGTTCAATAGCCCGCTACTTTTAGGCTTCGATCAGTTCGAGCGCACACTCGACCGGATCTCGAAGAACTCGGCCGAAGGGTACCCGCCGTACAATATCGAACAGATAGGGGAAGATGGTCTGCGGATCACACTTGCGGTAGCCGGCTTCACGATGGATGATCTGACGGTGCAGACCGAAGACAACCAGCTGGTGATCCGTGGCCGCCAAGTCGACGACAAGACCAGGATATATTTGCATCGCGGTATCGCCGCCCGTCAGTTCCAGCGCAGCTTCGTTCTGGCGGAAGGGATCGAAGTGGTCGGAGCGACGTTGGATAATGGATTGCTCCACGTGGACCTGAAGCGCCCGATCCCGGAGCCGAAGGTGCGCACCATCGCAATCCAGCAGCCGGCAGGCGGCCCGGATGGGGCTGACGCCCGCACGATCGACGTAACGCCGGAGATCGGCGGCTGATGCCGGCGGATTTCCACCGGGATCCCGGTCTTTAGCCTCGGTTCCAAAGCGCCGGTCCGGAAACGTACCGCTATTCGTTACAGAAAGACTGAGATCATGAACACCAGCCAGAACACATTGCGGCAGATTTCCAGCCAGGACTTCGTGGCCTTCGGCGTGAACGACCTTGCCTATATCAAGGTCGTCGATGTGGACGGCTCGACCGGCTACGCCATCCACGCCGCCGACGGCACTCCCCTGACGGTGATGCAGGAACGCGAAGCCGCCTTCGCGGCGGTGCGCCAGCACGAGCTGGAGCCGGTCAGCGTCCACTGAGACGCCTTTCCGACGACTGCGAGACGGTGTCCGTCACCTCCTGTTGAGATGACCATCCAACCGGAGGTGACCCATGCCAGAAAACGACAAGAACGATCGGAAGCCGCAGGCCGGAACCGACGACAAGCGGGATAAGACGCTGACGGAAAAAGAGGAAGACCAGGCCGGTGGCGAGAACAAGAAGACGCCAGGCCCGGTCCACGACGTCTGAACCGGGAATCCACCACTCCGGAATCGGCCCGGCGGTCGAAGTAACATCAAAGGGTTCCAGCCTTGAGCCGGGACCCTTGATTTTTTCGGTCCCCGGTTTTGGCCTTCAGGTCTTGACTGCTATCGGGTCGATGCTGCCGCAGGCAGAGAAGCCCGCGCCGGCTGCGCCGCCTTCGACCTCTTGAAGAAGCGCAGCAGCGGAAGTTCGACCAGATAATACACCGTGATGCCGACGACGACGCTGACGGCGATCGAGGCCACAAGATAGACGCAAGCGGAGTCGAGTTCTCGCTCTACCAGTCCCAGCCGGCTCCAGACCGTACGCACCACGCCCAGCGTGAGGATATGCGTCAGGTAGATGGAGTACGAAGCGTCCCCCATCAGCTTCAGAAACCTGTTGGAGGCGAACCGGCCGCGCAGGTCCAGCGACAGCGACGCCGTCACGATCAGAATGGCCGGCACGCCCCATACCAGCATCCGGGTCTCGGGAGCCTCGAAGGGAGCCAGGACGACCAGCGCCGCGACCGCCACGGGGATGACGGCCAGCGCCGGCAGCGTCGGCATCTTGAGGCGCCCATGGAGCCAGAAATGCCCGAGCATCATCCCGGCGACGAACTCCAGGATCAGGGACTCGGTGTAGAACAATCCTGCCGCGCTGTCGAAATCGAAGATGAAGCCGGCGGCTACCGCGGTGACGAACAGGCTCGCGATCAGGGGGATCATCAAGCGGCGCGGCAACAGCAAGGCCACGGCGAACACCAGGTAAAAGACCATCTCGTAGTTCAGCGTCCAGCCCGGCAGCAGGAGCGGCCAGATGCGCGTCGGCAGACCGGGGTAGAAACTGGGGATGAAGAACAGCGATTTGACGACATGCTCAGGGGTCAACATTACGCCCCGGAACAGGTGCGGCGCCAACAGGCAAGCACCCGCCACCGTCAGCGTGAGCAGCCAGTAGAGCGGTACGATGCGCACGATCCGGTTGGTCATGAACCGAAGCGGCGTAGTCCGCCGTTTATGCGTCGTCACCCACATGATGAAGCCGCTGATCACGAAGAAGATATCGACGCCGGCCTGGCCGAACTGCCAGATCTCTCCATGGAAAAAGACTTCGAATTCCGGGATCTGGTAGCGGGCATGATGGAAGACCACAAGCAGAGCCGCAAAAGCCCTGAGTATTTGAATCGAAATAATTGTGAATTTCATTGCAGGCTTTGATGCTTTTTCGGATGTGGATCTACGGATTATAACATCCGGCACGCTGCCACGTTACTTTTCTGGCCGGTGGCGTTAACACTAATCCATTTGAACGGCCAATTCGACAACGGGCTAATCAGGCATATGTCAGCTAAGCCAACCTGTAGCGTTGCAGACCAAGGTCCGGATTTATTCCGGTTCCCCTGGACAACGCGCGGCGCGGCCATTAACAGGTTAACCGGACCGGCAGCAGGCAGGTTCGCGCAGGTTGCAAAAGCCCCTTGCAGAAGGCAAAGAGCAAATTCACATGGCAAAAGACTACCGGCCGGTTTCCGCGGAAGCACAGGTCGAAGCCCTGCGTACGCTGGTCGCCGCCGTCACCGCGACCCGCGAGGGCGCTTCCCCGGAAGAAAACCTGGCGCCCGGCCTGCTCGATGTCCTGGACGGGCTGGAACCGCGTGAGTCAGCACTGGTGTCCGAACTGCTGATGAGCATCGCCTTCCGCGCCGGCAGTCAGGTATCGGAACGCTACCCCTTCATCGAATTCGCCATCCATCTCGGCCGCGCCGCCCTGGGCGACGACGAAGCAGGCAGCGACCCCTCCGGCTTCCTGAAGGACCGCCTGCCCGCTTGGGACGTCATGGAACCGGCACTCCGCACCATGCGCCGCCACGGCCGCCGCTGGTGGCAACGCAACTCCGATGGCGACCCGGTCGAACTCCTCCAGGCCTACGCCCTGGGAGCAGCCCAACTCGCCTGCCTCAGCCACGCCGACCAGGAAGAAGGCCGCCTGACCGCATCAGGGCTGCTGTTCACAGCGGCGGCGCAGATACTGACGCTGCGCAAGATCGAGGATTTGTCGGGGAGCGACGACGCCCCTTAACGCACAAGCCGCAAGTTTGGCTGTTCTAAGCCATCAAGAATTCGGCCTGCAGCTAGCATGCTGCTGGGTTTTCGGTCGAGCCAGAGCTAACGCCAGCCGAAGACGGCATAGCCTGACTCAACCGACAACATGTAAGTAAAGGCTAAGGTTAAGATTTCGCCAAATGACTTTCCAGTCGCCGCAGACGTTCAGCCGAAAGCCTTGACCCTACGCTTCTGTTTTTTTCCGTAGGTTCTTGCACCTATTCTAGCCTTACCAAACGTGTTCTTTTCCTTTTTCTGAACACCTTCAGCAGCCAACTCATGAGCTTCGACTTGGATAGCTTTAAGTGCACCAATGAGCGGCGCAAAGTACATCCGCGGAGTCTGCCAAGCGGCTAAGCGAAACTCTTTCAGGAAGCTGGTCACTTCAGCATCTCCTTAACAGCTTTAATGCCGGTTATAAACAAATCTACCACAAAAAGGGTCGCATCAAAGATCAGAATGACGTACTCCACCGCTGTGATGACCGTTATGGAAAAAGCTGAAACGTTAAGGCTTTCAAGGTAGTGCACCAGGAGCGACAACGAAACCGATGCCCCGGCAATGATGACAAAAATCATCGTACCGACCACCGTTTGGGCCAAAAAATGAACGATCGGGCTCCACCAGGGCTTGCTTAAACTGCTCAACCTCTGCCCCCCTCAAACCTTCTACACAGGGGTTCTATAGTTTCACATGATTATGACATATGATATATGTCAAAAAGCAGATAGCTTGTCTCTGTCATTCGATGGATCGAGTTAATGCAATGCGTCGAACTCCTCAGAGGAAGCACCAACTGCTCGCATGAACAACTCCTGCCAGCCTCTCACTCGGAGCGGGCACTGTAGAACAACCAAGCATCGCACTTCAATCGGTCCACTCCAATCAAGTTAATGCAGGATCTCCAGAACCAGAAATTTACCAGAAGGATTTCCAATGCAGCAAATGCGAAGATATAGAGGTGTGCATTTACTGCGTCGGATCTGGCAGATTATGCCTTGTCTGGCAGAAGATACCAAAAATCAAACATCGATGTCCTGGACGAACTTGGCGTTTTCCTGGATGAACTGGAAGCGCAGTTCCGGCTTGCGGCCCATCAGGCTTTCGACCAGTGACTTCGTCTCCTCCACCTGACCGCGCATTTCCGGGTCGTGGGTGTCGGGCACGACGACGCGGAGCAGGGTCCGCTTGGTCGGGTCCATGGTGGTTTCCTTGAGCTGCGCCGGCTGCATCTCGCCCAGGCCTTTGAAGCGGCTCAGCTCGACCTTCTTGCCGGCGAAGACTGTTTTGATCAGTTCGTCCTTGTGGGCATCGTCGCGGGCGTAGATCGATTTGCCGCCGTGGGTGACGCGGTAGAGCGGCGGCAGGGCCAGATACAGGTGGCCGTTCTGGATCAACCCGGCCATCTCACGATAGAAGAACGTCATCAGCAGCGAAGCGATGTGGGCGCCGTCCACGTCGGCGTCGGTCATGATGATGACGCGCTCGTAGCGCAGCTTTTCCGACGAGAACTCGCGGCCGGTGCCGCAGCCGAGCGCCTGGATCAGGTCGCTCAGTTCCTGGTTCCCACGCATCTTGTCGGCGCTGGCGCTCGCGACGTTCAGGATCTTGCCGCGCAGCGGCAGGATCGCCTGGGTCTCGCGGCTGCGGGCCTGCTTGGCGGAGCCGCCGGCGCTGTCGCCCTCGACCAGGAAGATCTCCGTCCCCTCCGGTGTGGTGCGGCTGCAATCGGCAAGCTTGCCGGGCAGACGGAGCCGCCGGGTCGCTGTCTTGCGCGACATCTCCTTGGCCTGGCGCTTACGCTGCCGCTCCTCCGCCTTCTCGATCAGGTAGTCGAGCAGGGCGTTGGCAGAGGCCGGATTGCCGGAAAGCCAGTGGTCGAAGTGGTCCTTGACGGCGGTGTCGACCAGCTTGGCCGCCTCCGCCGTGGCCAGCTTTTCCTTGGTTTGGCCCTGGAAAGACGGGTCGCGAATGAAGATCGACAGCAGGATCGTGGCGCCGCCGAACACGTCGTCGGCCGTGATCTGCCCCGCTCGCTTGTTGCCGACCAACTCGCCGAACGCCTTGATGCCGCGCGTCAGCGCCGTCCGCAGACCCATCTCGTGGCTGCCGCCCTGCGGAGTCGGCACGGTGTTGCAGTAGGAATGGATGAAGCCTTCCTCGTCCTCCGGCCAAGCAATCGCCCATTCCGCCCGCCCGGCATCGCCGGGGAACGGCGCCTCGCCCGCGAATGGGCCGGGAGTGACGCCCTTGCGGTCCTTCAGCGCCGCCGTCAGGTAGTCGTTCAAGCCGCCGGGGAAATGCAGCGTTTCCGAGGCCGGAGTGATCGCGTCGGCGCTCAGCAGTTCGGGATCGCAGGCCCAGCGGATCTCGACACCCTTGTAGAGATAGGCCTTGGAGCGGGCCATGCGGTAGAGCCGCTCCGGCTTGAAGGTCGCCGCCTCGCCGAAGATCATCGCGTCGGGGTGGAACTTGACCGTCGTGCCGCGCCGGTTATGCACCGGCCCCAGCCCGACCAGCCCGCCGACGGCAAGGCCCCGGCTGTAGCTTTGGGTGTAGAGCTGGCGGTCGCGCGCGATCTCCACCGTCAGGCGGTCCGACAGCGCGTTCACCACCGACATGCCGACGCCGTGCAGGCCGCCGGAGGTCGCATAGGCCTTGCCGCTGAATTTGCCGCCGGAGTGCAGCGTCGTCATGATGACTTCGAGCGCCGATTTACCGGGATATTTCGGGTGCTCGTCCACCGGGATGCCGCGCCCGTTGTCGCGAATCGTCACCGTCGAGTCGGCGGCCAGTTCCAGATCGATTCGGCTGGCGTGCCCGGCCACCGCCTCGTCCATGGCGTTGTCGAGAATTTCCGCCACCAGATGATGCAGGGCGCGCTCGTCCACGCCGCCGATATACATCCCGGGCCGGCGGCGCACGGGTTCCAACCCCTCCAGGACCTCGATATCCTGGGCGGAGTAGCTGTCGTCCTTGCGTACGGTATTCTGAAAAAGGTCGGTCATGGCCACTAATATAGGAATTAGATCACCATCCACGCAAGCGCGTGCGGTGTCGCGGGACGAATTGATTACAATATTTGGTATTAGGATTCTCACCTGAACTCAAGAGGAAGCATCGATGGCGGACAACGAACCGGATCTGGAAGGCGGCCCCGCCCTTCGGACGATCGCGATGCCGGCCGATACCAACCCCAACGGCGACATCTTCGGCGGCTGGCTGCTGGCCCAGATGGACGTGGCGGGCGGCATGGTCGCGGCGCGGCGAGCCCATGGCCGCGTCGCCACCGTCGGCATCGAGGCGATGAAGTTCCACCAGCCGGTCCTGATCGGCGACGAGGTGAGCTGCTACTGCACGATCCTGCGGATCGGCCGCACTTCCATGGCGATCAAAGTCGACACCTGGGTCCGGCGCGGCACGGCGAAGGGCGCCGTCAAGGTGACCGAGGGCGTCTTCACCTATGTCGCGATCGGAGACGACAGGCGGTCCAGGCCGGTGCCCGCCGAAGGAGATGCCTGAACCGGCAAAGGCCGAAGCCAAGCCGGAGCTGGAGCTGGAGCCAAAGTTTGTTACGCGTTGCGCCCCCGGTCCTTCGTTATAAGTAATGACGGACACGAGGAAAGTAACGACAATGCCGGAACTCCAGCCTACGGCCTGCGCTTCGCCTCCCTGTTACGCCGGCGAAGTCGATCCTGCCTATAACGGCGCCGTCTCCGACGCCGAGTTGGCGGAACTGCTGAACGCCATGCTGGAAGTCGGCCGGGCCAGCGCCAAGGCGCTGACCGCCGTCGGCGCCGAGTTCGACCAGACGGAGGTAACGGACCTCCTCACCTCCGTCCAGCGCAATCAGGCGCGCTTCTGCGGGGTGCTGACGCGCGTGCTCGTGCAGTTGGGAGCCAGCCCGTCCAACGCCACCAGCACCTTCCATGACGAGGTCGTCGGCCTCGGGGAAGTCGCAGAGCGTCTGGCCCTGCTGAACAGCGGCATGGCCTGGGTAATCGGCCAGTTCGACGCCACGCTGCCGAAGATTGCCGACGATCAGCTTCACGGCGTCCTCTCGGAATGGCGGGAGATCCACCGGAACGACCTGAAGGACTGCTCGGAACTGCTGGACTGGCTGGCCAGGCAGAAAGCAGAGAGGTCCTAAGCCGGAGCCCGGCTCGGCCTTGTCAGGATGTAGACGGCCACGGCCGTTACGATAGCGATATGAACAGCCGGCAGCACCCAGTCGGTCGCGACGAACACGATTACCAGCACGACGCTGCCATACATGCTGACGACCGAGATGAACTTCGCGGTCAGCGGGATCACGCCATGGCGGTTCCAGGCGACCAGCGGCGGTCCGAAATGCGGATGGCTGTAGATCCAGGTATGGAAGCGTTCCGAACTGCGTGAGAACGCCCAGGCGGCCACGATCAGGAAAGGCACGGTCGGCAATACCGGAAGAAAGATCCCCAGCGTGCCCAGGCCGACCATCAGGAAGCCGAGTGCCAGCAGGCAATGGCGGACGACTGGGTTCGCCGGGGCATGGCGGAACTTCTCGAAGGCTGCGGGGTGGCCGGGCGCCTGATCCGCTGGAGTCTGGTCGGGTGGAGTGGCCGTCATGGTGTCCTGAACGGGAGCAATACCAGAGCCGGGAAGTTCCGCCCTGCCGTGCGACTTTTGAAGATGGCGGAGTTGTTGGGCCACCGCCCAACCTACCAAGCAGGAGCCTGTAGGTTGGGCGGTGGCCCAACACCGGCGCGCTGACATGCCAGAACTTTCCAGCTCTCGTATAAGCCCGCACGTTCCATCCATGTAGTGATGGAACGCGGTAAAACCATCCGGCAACCCGTCATCCGGTGACGCCGGGGAACCGGTAATCCCGGAACTGCTCGCGCAGCTTCGTCTTCAAAAGCTTTCCAGTGGCGGTATGGGGCAGTTCATCCACGAAGACGACATCGTCGGGCAGCCACCATTTCGCGATCCGGCCCTCGAAGAAGGCGAGCAGCGCTTCCCGGTCCAGGCCGCTTTCGGGCCGCCGGACGACGACGAGCAAGGGCCGCTCGTCCCATTTCGGGTGCGCTATGCCGATGGCCGCCGCCTCGATTACATCGGGATGGGCGACCGCCGTGTTCTCCAGTTCGATCGAGCTGATCCACTCGCCCCCCGACTTGATCACGTCCTTGCTGCGGTCGGTGATCTGCATGTAGCCGTCGGCATCGATGGTCGCGACGTCGCCGGTTGAAAACCAGCCCTCGTCGTCATGGGCCGGCCCCGGCGGCTCGTTGTAGTATTGCGCGCAGACCCAGGGGCCGGAAACCTTCAGATGCCCGAACGCGACGCCGTCGCGGGGCAGCGGCTTGCCCTCGTCGTCGGCGATGGTCATGCGGACGCCGTAGATCGGCCGGCCCTGCTTGGCCCGGACCACCATCTTTTCGTCATCGGAAAGACCGTCCATGCGCGGCATTAGGCGGGATACCGCCCCGATCGGCGACGTCTCGGTCATTCCCCAGGCATGCACCAGTTCCACGCCGAACTCGTCCTGGAACGTCTCGATCATGGCGCGCGGCGCCGCCGAGCCGCCGACGATGGTGCGGTTAAGGGTGCTGAACCGCTTGCCGTTGTCCTGCATATGGCGGATCAGGCCGGCCCAGATGGTCGGCACGCCGGCGCTGACGGTGACGCCGCCCAGTTCCATCAGCTCATACAGGCTGGCCCCATCCATCTTCGCACCCGGAAAGACCAGCTTGGCTCCGGTCATCGGAGCCGCGTAGGGCAGGCCCCAGGCATTGACATGGAACATCGGAACCACCGGCATCACGGTATCGCGCGACGACAGGCTCAACGCGTCCGGCATGGAGATGCTGAAGCTGTGCAGCACGGTGGAGCGGTGGCAGTAGAGCACGCCCTTGGGGTTGCCGGTCGTGCCCGAGGTGTAGCACAGCGACGATGCCGTCCATTCGTCGAACTCCGGCCACTCGTAGCGGTCGGAATGGCCGTGGACCAGATCCTCGTAGCACAGCAGGTTGGGCAGCTTCGACGGGGGCATGTGGTCCCGGTCGGTTAGCACCACCACGCCCTTGACCTTGGCAAGGCTTTCCCTGATCCCTTCCAGGAGCGGAATGAACGTCAGGTCGACGAACAGATAGGTGTCTTCCGCGTGGTTGATGATGTAGGAGATCTGGGGCGGGAACAGCCGGGGGTTGATCGTATGGCAGACAGCACCCATACCCGAAACCGCGTAGTAGGTCTCGAAATGGCGATAGCCGTTCCACGCAAGCGTCCCGATCCGGTCGCCCGGCCGGACGCCGAGCGAGACCAGGGCGTTGACGAGCTGGCGGGCACGCTTGGCAGCCTCGGCATAGGTGTAGGTGTGGATGGGGCCTTCGACCGTGCGCGAAACGATCTCCGTGGCGCCGTGGTAGTCTTCCGCATGCTGGATCAGGGATGAGATCAGCAGCGGCTTGTCCATCATCAGTCCGCGCATCTGTACGTCGCCTCCCGGGCTGTTTGGTTTTGGGCTGTTTGTCCGGCCGTTCGATTTTTGCTTGGGAGCGATCATACGAAATCGTGGAGGAGTTGGACAGGCCGGCGGTTTCGGCAAGATCCGCTCACACGGTCCGCTCAGCGCGCCGACGGCAGCAGTCCTTCGTCCATGAAACGGTGCCAGACGCCGCCGGAGATCGTCCGGGATGCCGCTTCGATGTCCGGTGCGAAGTAGCGGTCGCGATCGTAGAACGGCACATCACCGCGTACGATGCTCAGCGCGTCGCGCAGGCAGGGTGAGGTTTCCAGCGGGCGGTGGAAGTCGATGCCCTGGCAGGCGGACAGCAGCTCGATCGCGACGATACCCGTCGTGTTCTCCGCCATGTCGCCTAGCCGCCGTGCCGCATGGGTCGCCATGCTGACATGGTCCTCCTGGTTGGCGGAGGTCGGCAGGCTGTCGACGCTGGCGGGATGGGCAAGCAGCTTGTTTTCCGACGCCAATGCCGCCGCCGTCACCTGGACGATCATGAAGCCGGAATTGAGGCCGCCTTCCGCCACAAGGAAGGGCGGCAGCCCGCTGAGATGGGTATCCATCAGCAAGGCGATCCGGCGCTCCGACAGCGCGCCCGTCTCTGCCAGCACCAGCGCCAGCAGGTCCGACGCAAGGGCGACCGGTTCCGCATGGAAGTTGCCGCCGGACAGGATGTCGCCGCTCTCGGGGAAGACCAGCGGGTTGTCGGTGACGGCATTGGCCTCCCGCTCCAGCACTCCGGCAGCGAACCGCAGGTGGTCCAGGCAGGCACCCATCACCTGTGGCTGGCAGCGGAGCGAGTACGGATCCTGGACCCGTTCGTCGCCGGTCAGGTGCGACTGGCGGATGGCGCTGCCCGACAGCAGGCGCCGCAGCAGCCGGGCGATGTCGATCTGACCGGGCTGCCCGCGCAGCTCATGGATGCGGGGGTCGAACGGCACGTCGCTGCCCCGGGCGGCATCGACGGACAGCCCGCCGGCGACCAGGGCCGCCGCCATGCAGTCTTCCGCCGCGAACAATCCCTGGAGCGCCAGTGCCGTCGAGACCTGGGTGCCGTTCAGCAGGGCAAGACCTTCCTTGGCCTCCAGCACCAGGGGCCGAAGGCCGGCGGCAGCCAGTCCTTCCGCTGCCGGAACGGTCCTGCCTCCGGCCGTGACCTCCCCTACCCCGATCAGCGCCGCCGTCAGGTGGGCCAGCGGCGCCAGATCGCCCGAGGCGCCGACGGAGCCCTTGGACGGGATCACCGGCAGAACGCCGTGGTTGACCAGATCCAGCAGCGACTCGATCACGACAGGCCTGACGCCGGAATGGCCGCGCGCCAGGCTGGCCGCCTTGAGGACAAGGATCAGGCGTACCGTGGCTTCGGACAAAGGCGCTCCCGTTCCGGCGGCATGGGAGAGCACCAGGCGCGACTGAAGTTCGCGCAGGCTGTCGTTCGGAATGCGCTTCCGGGCCAGCAGGCCGAATCCGGTATTGATGCCATAGGCGGCGTCGCCGCGCGCGATGACGTCGGCAACGGTCCTCGCCGCCGCTTCGACGGGCTTTTCCCAGCCGGGTTCAAGTACCACCGACAAAGTGGATGAGCGGGCGATGCGCCGCAGGAGGGACAGTGTCAGCCCGGCCGGCCGGATATGCTGAAGTTCGCTCATGCTTCGGTGCTCCCCCAGGATTGAGTCCCGGCCCCGGATCGAGCCCCGGCGCGAGCGGCGGACCGTAGCGGTCAGGCACCCAGGCGGCGGACGGCGAGATCCAGCGCGATGCGCAATTGTACCGCCGAATAAGGCTTCTGCACAAAGCCCAGAGGATACGTGGATGTGATCCGGCTCATGGTCTGGTGATCGGTATAGGCCGAAAGATAGACCGACCGGATGCCGAACTCCGCCCTCAACCGCCGGGCGGTATCTATGCCGTCCGTCGGACCGCGCAGCCGGATATCCATCAAGGCCAGTTCCGGCTTGGTGCGGCCGGCAAGTGCCAGCGCTTCCGGTTCGGACGCGGCCACACCGCAGACTTCGTAGCCCAATTCGTCCAGAGTGCAGCGAATGCCCAACGCCACCAGGGCGTCGTCCTCGACGATCATGATTCGAATCCGCTTGGCTTTCGCAGGTTCCGAATTTTCAATCATCAGGGTCTCGCGTGGCACATTCCTGAATATTCAAAGCCTGAGTAATGCAGGCCTCCATGGTCCGGCATGGATCGGAACCGGTTTCGGTGAGCAGACGCCAATCCGGCATTTCAAACAACATGTCGACCCGCAAGTCGCCGCCTGAGCATAATTTTCCGGTATTTCTTCGGCATATTTCACAGAGTCGCTACGGTGATGAATCATATCGGAAGTGGTTGGGCGGATACCTCGCAACCCGAGATTATAACGAATTTTGAGTGAGGCAAGACGTATCACCATTTCGGCGGGACAGGGCGCGAAATATAAATCCTGGCCGGTAGGATATGACCCTTCATCCTCGGTCTCTCGCCTTTCGATACATTTTAAGTTGCTTGCCAAAGGTCCTATGCTGAGTCTTAACCTTTGGTGGAAGGGCAACGAGCCAAGCCACTGAAATGGAATTCTTAATTTATTAACCAATGGTGCCTAATGGTGGTACAGCAGTGCCCTCCAGGAACCATCATGTTTCGCCGTACAAACATTATGCTCTCGCGCATCACATTGTTCGCAGCGTTCGCCTGCGCCCTGATGTTCTTCACCACGGCGGCGCGCGCCGCGCCGCCCTACGCGGAATTCCTGCTCGACCCCGCCACGGGTGCGGTCCTGCACGCGGTCAACGCCGATTCCCCGACCCAGCCGGCGTCGCTGACCAAGATGATGACCCTGTTCCTGGCATTCGACGCCCTGGACAAGGGCGATCTGGTGCTCGACCAGATGATCCCCGTGTCACGGCGCGCGCAGAACATGGCGCCGTCCAAGCTCGGCCTCGTGGCCGGCACGTCGATCCGGGTCGAGGACGCGATCCTGGGACTGGTCACCCGGTCCGCCAACGATGCCTCGGTCGTCCTGGCCGAAGCGATCGGCGGGACCGAAGAGCAGTTCGCCGAAATGATGACGATGAAGGCGCGGATGCTGGGCATGCGCAATACGAGCTTTCACAATGCTTCCGGCTTGCCCAACAGCCGGCAGATCACGACGGCGCGCGACATCGCGGCGCTTTCCCAGGCGCTCATCAAGGGCCATGCCCGGCACTATCCGTATTTCAGCCGCACCAGCTTCACCTATAATGGCGCTCCGGTTCAGACGCACAACCGCCTGATGAGCCGGTACGACGGCATGGACGGCATCAAGACCGGCTTCGTCAATGCCTCGGGCTTCAATCTGGCGGGAACGGCAGTTCGCAACGGCCGCCGGCTGATCGCCGTCGTGCTGGGCGGCCGGACCTCCAAGGAGCGCGACAACCGTGTCGCCGCCTTGCTCGACCATGGTTTCGGCGTCGCCCCGCTCCGGCCGAACGTCTCCACCATCGAAGTCGCGGCGGCGGTCCCCGCGGTCCGGTCGGCGATCAAGGCCGCGGTGCAGCCGCCGGTCCGTCAACAGGCGCAGAAGCCGCTCCGCGAACAGCCGAAGCCGGTCGCCAAGACCAAGGCGGCACCGGCCAAGCCGGGTTCCTGGACGATCCAGGTGGGCAGCTTCAAGAGCCAGAAGGCCGGACAGGCCGGGCTGGACACGACCGGCAAGGTCATCCCAGCACAGTTGAAGGGTGCGGGCAGCACGGTGGTGAAGGGCAGGAACGGCTCTTTCCAGGCGCGCTTCACGGGCTTGACCAAGACTGCCGCCGAACAGGCGTGTTCCCGCCTGGAAGCCAAAGGTCAGGATTGCCTGGTGCTGGCGCCTCGCAACTGAGCCTTCTCCCCTGACAGGGCCTGCAAAGGGCCGGGTGCCCCAGCGGCACCCGGCCCTTTTTGCGTCACAGCCCGAAGGTACGCGAATCCAGATCCAGGATCCTGGCCACTTCCAGGGCCGCGTCGCGCTCCGGCGGTGTCAGGTCGCCGTCATGGCAGGCGCGGGCGACATGCAGGGCGGCGTTCAGCACGGTGGCTTTCTGATCGTCCGGCGCATCGGACGCAAAATCGGCGAGTACCGCCAGGGCCCGGTCATGGCCGTACTCCGCGTCGCGGTCGAAGTTCGACATATGCAGGCCGACGACGCGATGGATATCGTCGGCCGTAGCCGGATCGCCCATCAGGCATTTCAGCGCCTCGTCGTCGATTTCCTTAAGTTCCTTGGGTTCCACCGCCCCGTCGGCGAAAGCGATCATCGCGCCCGCCGCGATCACCGCCGGCACGAGAGCCGGCAGCGCATCGGCTTCGATATCGATGTCGCCGAGATGGCTCACCAAGCTGTCGATGAATGACATGATCGTTCCCCTGCCCTGAATTACGGTGCCGTCGGCGGCATCCTGACCGCTATCCGCGTCATGCTGCCGGTGATTGCCGGCCACCAGTCATGGTTAGAAGCTCGCGGGCGGTCAATACCACGATCGGCAGTTCATCCCGGCAGGACAGCAGATGCGCGTCAGCGCTTACTACGACGGCACCGGCCGCGGCAGCCAGTGCGGCGAACTTGCGGTCTTCCGGGTCTTCGATCCGGCTGAACCGATCCGGTCTCGTCTCGCCCCGGTATTCCCCCGCGGAGTCGAACAGACCTCGAAACCCTTCCCAGTCAAGGCGCGGGATGCGCCGAAGCACGGCCTCGTTTTCCCGCCGCGTCTCCTCGTTCCAGACCAGACGGAAGTCTCCGCGGCGGACCACCTCGACAAGCCTGCCGGCGGCGCTCGTAGCTCTGAACCCGGCGGCGACGAGGACATTCGTATCGAGGATCACGCGCGGCGGAGCGATGACTTCGGCATCGGTCACCGCGAGCACGGCTCCATCACGGGTTTGCTCTTGTTGTGACCGCTCCCGTGTGGACGGTGGACTCCGGCTCCATGATGAGGACGATCATGATTGTGGTTGTGGCTATGTCCGTGGCCGGCATGATCGTCACTGTGGATCCTGAGCTTGCGTTCCGCCGCCTCCCTGAAGGCATGCTTGACCGACTCCGGCCGCCTGACCCAGGCTACGCCCGTCCGGTCGCTTTCCTCATAAAGCCTTTGCGCCAGTTCCTCGCGCAGCTTGACATCGATTCTCATCGCGTCCGTCTCCTTGCACTTGGCCAACACAGGGGCAACACGTGCCCGATGACGCCGTTGCGTCCCAAGCGGTCACCCATGCGATTTCGAGGCATGTTGTCCCAGTACCGCAGAACCGATCCTTGAAGGATGGTTTCGTCGTCCAGGATACGCCACTGATGTAGGTGCCGGGACATCGGCGATCAGGCTGACCGCGCAATTTCCCAGGCGGTGTGATCGCAGAGTCCCATAAGCGCCCGTTCCATCCGGAGCGGTCGACATATTGACCTTCCAGCCGCGGAAAGGTTTAGCCTCATGCCCGCGCAAGCTCCTTTGCGGCAGTTCCGGAGATCGACGACCATGAAACCACTGGCAAGCATTCCCGTCCTGGCGGCACTCCTTGGATGCACGGTCCTGGCAGGACCGGCTTTCGCCCAGCAGGCTCCCGCGATGGACCATTCGGCTCATGAAATGCCGGCTTCGGGCAATCCGGTGATCGACGAGTTCCGCATGGCCAACGAGAAGATGCACAAGGACATGGGCGTCGCCCTGAGCGGCGATGCGGACCGCGACTTCGCCCTGAGCATGATCCCGCACCATCAGGGCGCCATCGAAATGGCGCGGATCGCGCTGAAGCATGGCAAGGACCCGGAGATCCGAAAACTGGCTGAAGACGTCGTCAGCGCCCAGGAAGGTGAAATCGCGCAGCTCAAGGAATGGCTGGCCCGTCACCCCAAATAGGGCCGGTCAGACCCGGTGCTTCCCCGGGTGTGCCTGCTCCTCCGCTGCCTCCGCGGAGGAAGCGCCAGCGGGCCGTGACAGCAAGCCATCGTCGTCCCAGGCATCGTCGGCATCGTTGTCGTCACGCTGGGCGAACAGCAGTGCGTTGGAATGTGCCGGCGCCTGGAACGGATCGGGTGCCGCGTCCTCGAGCTGTGCGAATCTCTCCTGATCCGCCGCCATGCGCTTGGTCAGCCGGTTGACGACTTCCAGGGCGCTCAAGGCGTGGCCCTGCTTGTCGTGGAACAGGTTCCGGTTGGCGGCGGCGGCCGACGGCAGCACGTCACGGGCGGCGGTGCCCGGCGTCTTTTCGGACGCGCTGATCAGGCGGGCAGCTCCGCTCGGTCCCATGATGTATGCGATCCGCCCTTCTATCGTGGACGCGGGTCGCCCGAGCATCTTGCCCAAGCGCTCCTTGCCTTCGCCGAGATAACGGGCGGCCATGCCCGCGGAAATATTGGGATCTTCCCGCAATGCAAGGATCTGCTTCCGCAACGCCGGATCGCGCACGGTCGGGACGCCCTTCACGACCGTGATCTTCTCGGCCGTATCCCCAAGCCCGAATGCGGAACCATGGCGGCGGACAAGGTCGAGCCAAGTCCGCTCGATGAACTGGAAAGGTCCCGTCGCCGTGCTCTTGCGGTTGCGTGCCTTGACGTCCAGCCCGCTTTCCTGCTGGGCCTGCGACAGAAGCGCCGCGAAGCTGTGACCCGACAGGCCCGCAACGGAGCGAATCGCCCCGATAACGGGCTCCTCCGAAGAGGCGGAAGAAGCGGCGGCCATGGGCTTGCGGCCAGGGACCGGATTGCTCGTCGCCTTCAGCGTCGAGGCGAAATCGGTGCCGGGCTTGCGGTCCGGTACCGGCGGCTGCCAGCTGGCGGCCGGCGTCACGGGCTTCTTGCCGGGAAGCGGCGTCAATCGCGGATCAGCGGCCATCGTTCAGCATCTGTTGGACATCATGTCTGCCAGACTAGTCTAAAGGGGTAAACAGTTCGTGAGAAGCACATTCACGCCCGCCCTGCACCGATCCTCAGGTTTCCGGTTCCATGCGCGCGGCGAATTGGCACATCTAAAGTGGGAGGGCTTCAACCCGTCTGGCTAAAGCACCCGATCCAACATATACCAGCGGTCAGGATTCCTGTTGCATTGCAGCATCGACGCGACGGGAGATCCGACATTTTCCCGACTGGTGAGAATCCCTCATGAATGCTCTCTTTTCCCGCTTCAAGATCGGTTTCCGCATCTACTTCGGATTCGCGCTCGTCCTAGGTTTACTGGGCATCGTGGGAGGCTATGGCATTTACGAGCTGTCGGAGACGAAGAACCATTTCGAGGAATATGGCTCGACGTCGGCCGACACCGGCCGGGTACTGACCATCAGCATGAACTTCGCGGAGCTTCGCCGGGCGGTGCTGCTGCATATCAGCGACGGCGGAGCCGCTTCGTCCAGCTATGCCGAGCATGAGTTGGGGCTGATCGCCAGCGGCCTCGATCACATGCTGTCCGTCACGCAGGATCCCGCCAGCCGGGCGCGCCTCGAAAGGATGCTCCGGCTTGCCAAGGAATATGGCGATGGCTTCGCCAAGGTGAAGCGGGCTCGAAGCACTCGGGAATCGCTGGTCGAACAAAAGCTGAGGCCTGCGGGCGACAAGCTGGTTTCCAACCTGTCCAACCTGATCGCTGGCGCCACCGCCGAAGGCGAACTGGAACTTGCCGGTCTCGCAGGCGTGGCGCAGGAGCATTTCATGTATGCCCGGTTGAGCGCCACCCAGTTCCTGAGCGCTCCCGACACGGCCCTGGTGGAAGCGGTGACCAAGCGGATCGAGGCATTCAAGCCGGCGGCGGAACGGCTCGCCGCGTGGCTGGAGGAGCCGAGGCGGCAAGCCGCCGTCAAGGAAGCGCAGGAGCTTTCTGAAGTCTATCTCGCGACCTTTGCCGAGATGGCGGGCACGGCGCTGGAAATGAACCGCCTCGCCTTCGTTGCGATGCCCGAACTGGCGGCGGAGTTCGATGGCTTGGCGAAGGAGACGGTCCGGATGTGGACCACCACCCTGGAACAGACCGAGCGGGAAACGCTGAACCGCATCGACACGACGATCCAGGGAAGCATGGCGCTCAGCGCATTGTCGCTCATCCTGGGCATGGCCCTCGCCTCGCTGATCGCACGCAGCATCGTGGCCCCCGTCAAGAACATGACCGGCACCATGACCCGCCTGGCCGCAGGCGACCGGAGCGTCGAGGTCGAGGGCCGCACCTTCGCCGACGAGGTCGGCGAGATGGCCCGCGCCGTCCAGATCTTCAAGGACAACGCGATCCGCACCGAAGCCCTTCAGGCGGAGCAGCAGTTTCAGGAACAGCGCTCGGTGGAAGAGCGGCGCAAGGCCATGCTGGATCTGGCCGACGACTTCGAAAACCACGTCAACGGCGTGGTGACACATGTCGCGACGTCGTCGGGCGACATGACGGCCACCGCCACCACCATGTCCTCGGCGGCTCAACAAGCGACCCAGCAGGCCAACGCCGTCGCCAACGCCGCCGACCACGCTTCCTCCAACGTACAGACCGTGGCGGCGGCGGCCGAGGAACTGGCGGCTTCCATCGCGGAGATTGGCCGTCAGGTCGAGCAGTCTTCGCGGACGATCCAGCATGCCGTGGAAAAGGCCCGGCGCACCAACGAGATCGTCGGCAGCCTGTCGGACGCCGCGCAGAAGATCGGCGAAGTCGTGGGCCTGATCAACACGATCGCCGGCCAGACCAACCTGCTGGCGCTGAACGCGACGATCGAGGCGGCGCGCGCCGGCGATGCCGGCAAGGGCTTCGCGGTGGTGGCGAGCGAGGTCAAGAACCTCGCCAACCAGACGGCCAAGGCAACCGACGACATCTCGATGCAGATCGCCGCCGTGCAGGCGGCGACCGGCCAGGCCGTGGACGCGATCCAGGATATCCTGCACACCATCGACGAGGTCAGCAGCACGTCGGCCGCCATCGCCGCATCGGTCGAGCAGCAGCAGTCCGCCACCGGCGAGATCGCCCGCAATGTCGAGCAGGCCGCCGCCGGCACCAGCGAGGTTGCGGCCAACATCGCCGGCGTCACCGCCGCCGCCGACGCCTCGCGCGCAACCGCCGAGCAGGTCCTGCGTGAATCGTCGGAACTGACGCGCCAGTCCGGGGTCCTGCGGCAGGCGGTGGACGAGTTCATCACCAAGGTCCGCGTCGCCTGAACCGGGCGAGATCGGGAGCGGGACGTGAAAATTCCTGAGACTGTGGCGCGCTTCGTCTCCGATGGGGGTTAATCGCGGGAGACGAAGCACGCTTTTCAGGGAGGAACCGCGATGATCGACCTTTACACCTGGACCACGCCCAACGGGCGCAAGGCCTCCATCATGCTGGAGGAAACCGGGCTGCCCTATACGGTCCATCCGATCGATATCACCAAGGACGAGCAGTTCGCCCCCGATTTCCTGAAGATCAGCCCCAACAACAAGATCCCGGCGATCGTCGATCACGACACCGGAGCATCGCTGATGGAATCCGGCGCCATCCTCCTGTACCTCGCGGAGAAGACGGGAAAGTTCATCCCGCAGGACGGACCCGGCCGCTGGAAGGCATGGCAGTGGCTGATGTTCCAGATGGGCGGCGCCGGTCCGATGCTCGGACAGGCTCACTATTTCCTTCAGTTCAATCCCGGCAAGGCACCCCACGCGGAGGAACGGTTCGGGAAGGAAGCCCGACGGCTCTACACAGTCATGGATAAGCGACTGGGCGAGGCGGAATATCTGGCGGGCGACGACTACACGATTGCCGATATCGCGACCTGGCCCTGGGTTTCCCGGTTCGAATGGCAGCGGATCGATCTCACGCAATTCCCAAATGTGAAGCGCTGGTATCTCACAATCGCGGGTCGACCCGGCGTCCAGCGCGGCTATGATGTCCCGAAGAAGGGCCACGAAATCCCGCTGGTCTGACCGTTCGATCGAGCCTATCCCCATCCCATGCCGGTCATGCCGCTGCCTCTGCGCCTGTCGCTGTTCTACACGGCCTATTTCCTGGTTATCGGCATCCAGCTTCCGTTCTGGCCGCTTTGGCTGGAAAGCCGTGGCCTGACGGCGGCGGAGATCGGGCTGATCCTGTCCGTGTCGCTCTGGGTGCGGATCGTGACCATTCCCGTGGCAGGCGTCGTGGTCGACAGGACGGGCAACAGGCGCGGAGCGCTGATCGTGCTCAGCGCCTGTTCGCTGGCGGCATCGCTGATGTATCCGCCCATCGACGGCTTTTGGCCGATCCTGCTGGTGACGGTGCTGGTCAGCGCCTGCTTCAGCCCGGTCATGAACTTAGGCGACAACCTGACCCTGCTGATAGCCAGGGCCAACCGGCTCGACTACGGCAGGATGCGCCTGTGGGGTTCCGTCAGCTTCATCGCCGCCGCCGGCCTGGGCGGGGTGACCGCCGCCGACCAGGGGCCGGAGGCGGTGCTTTACCTGCTGATCGGCGGCATCGCGCTGACCGCCGCGGCGGCCTGCCTGTTGCCGAAGCCTCCGCCGAGGGCGACATCGCCCAGCCCAGCCGGGATCGCTGGACGCGGGCGCGTCACGATACTGATGACGGACCCGGCCTTCCTGCTGTTCCTGGGGGCTACCGCCGCGATCCAGTCGAGCCATGCGGTCTACTATGTCTTCGGCACCCTGCACTGGCGCGAACTGGGGCATTCGGAAGCCGTGATCGGCTGGCTTTGGGCGGAGGGCGTGATCGCCGAGGTCCTGCTGTTCGCCTTCGGCACGGCTCTGGGTGCCCGGCTCAGCCCGGCGCGCCTGCTGATGGTCGCCGGCATCGGAGCGTTGGTGCGCTGGACCGGGACAGCGATGGCGGAGACGGTTCCGGCGCTGGCGGTGCTCCAGGTCCTGCACGCCCTGACCTTCGGCGCCGCCCATCTGGCTGCGATGCAATACATTGCCCGCGCGATCCCGATCGAGCGTTCCGCCACCGCGCAGGCGCTCTACGGTGCGCTGGCGACCGGCATGTGCACGGCGCTGGCGATGATGGTGGCGGGGGCCGCCTATGAAAGGCTGCACGCGGGAGCCTACTTCGCCATGGCGGCGATGGCGCTGGCGGGCACGGGACTGGCGCTGCTGCTGGCAGGCCGGGAGCGAACGGAGCCGTTGCCGGCGGACGCGTAATACCCAGGGGCCGAAGACATTGATCTGTGCGGACAATGTTTGTTGGGCCACGGCCCAACCTACAGGCTCCTGCTTCGTAGGTTTAGCCGTGGCCCATCACTTCCGCAGTTCCTACCGATCCAGGATCGTGCCGGTCACCACGGCTTCGTGAAGGTCGCAGCCGGTCATGTCGGCATTGGTCAGGTCGCAGCCATGCAGGATCGCCTTCCGCAGCCGGGCGCCCGCCATGCGTGCCCTGACCAGCGACGTGCGCAGCAACCGGTCCGCGCCGATCCGAAGCGATGCCAGATTGGCTTCCTCAAGGCAGCCGTCGATCAGGATCGCACGGTCGAGCTTGGCGCCCCGGAGGTCAGCCGACCGCAGGTTGGCCGACCGCAGGTCGGCGCCGTCCAACTGGATCGACTGCATCTGGGCGCCTTCGAGGTTGGCGCCCCGCAGGCGGACGCGCGACGCGATGCCCAGGCTCAGCACTCGGCTCCGGAGGTCGGCGCCGTCCAGGTCCATCCCGACCAGATTGAGCTGAGTGCCGTCCTTGCCGCCGCTCTTCAGCCATTTGACATGGGCGACGAGCATGCCCTCCAGATCGAGCGCCGGAGCCGGCTTGGCTACAGCCTCGGGCTCCATCGGTTCGGCTGGAAGCGGCAGCGGGTTGACCTGCGCCGCCACCGCCTCGGCATCGGTACGGATCGCGGTCCGGAGCACGGTACCCGTCGTCACGGCGCCGGTCATATCCGCGCCGCGCAGATCGGCCCCGGAGAAATCGGCGCCGCTCAGGTTGGCGCCGACGAACTTCGAATTCCGCAGGTCGGTGCGGACGAGCCGGGCATCGGAAAGCTTGCTGTGCGAGAAATCCGCGCCCGACGCGAACGAGCCGGACAGCTTGGCCCTCGCCATGTCGGCCCGCACCAGCACGGTCGAGCACATGTCGGCCGGTCCCGGTTCGAACCCGATCACCTTCAGTTCGCCGTCGCTGCCCTTGTTCGCCATGGCGCCGTCGCGCAGATCTACCTCGATCATGACGGCGTCCTGCATCACGGCGCCGCGCAGGTTGGCTCCCCGCAGGTCGGTCCGGTACAGGTGGCTTTTCGACAGGTTGGCACCACGCAGGTCGGCGCCGAACAGGTCGGCATGGTCGAGAACCGTCTCCATCATCCGCGCATCACGCAGGATGGCCCCCGAGAGATGCGCGCCGGTCAGGTTCTTGCCGGTGAAGTCCAGACCGGAAAGATCGAAGAAAGGCATATTGGCGCGGGAGCCGTTGGGCCGGCCCTCCATGAATCTCTTGTGGCGCTCACAGACACGATCCAACTGCTCCTGAGTCAGTTTGATCTTGGCCTTGCGCTCTTCCTCGATGGCCATGCCTTATCCGAATAGCTTGTCGATATCGTCTTGATTGATCTCCATGCTGCCGTTCATCGCCGGCGGCGGAGGGGGTGGAGCTGCCGGGGGAGGCGGTGGTGCTGGCGGAGGAGGTGCCGGCTGCGCCGCGGCGGGGGCCGGCGAATCGAAGGAGATGCTGTCGAACAGCGCGTCGATGGTCGCCTGATCGACGCCGTCGCCCAAAGCCGGCCCGTTGAGCAGATGGGCATCGGGCCGGTCGTCGTTCATCTTGCGGTGAGAGGTCGAGGCGTCGGCGGAACTCAGGACGTCGCGGTCGACACCCCAGATCTCGATCATCGTGTTCACGCGCTGCTCGATGTAGCGCAGGGTGTTGACCACCTTGGTGGTGCGCTGGCCGGTGATGTCCTGGAACGAGCAGGCGGTCATGATCTCCATGACCTGGATCTCGATGTCGTTGGCGATCTCGCCCAGTTCGACCTGGGTGCCGGCCTTTTCCGCCCGGTGCATCTGGCTGGCGAATTCCTGTATGCGCTCCGCCGCGTTCAGGATCTCCGTGGTGGCCCGCTCGGTCGCTGTCACGATGGCGTCCAATTCGCCGGTCGCCGCCATGATGCGGTTGGCGCCGGCATCGGCCGGCCGCAACGCCGCGATCTCGCTGCGGGTCTGCTGGATATAGCTGCTCATCTCCTGCAATTCCTGGCGGAGGATGCGCAGATGGGTCGGGCGGTCGACGCCCGGAGCGCCGCCGAAATCAGTCGCCGTTTCCACCTGCTGGGCGATGACGGTGACGCCTTCGACGCCGCGCAGCCGGTCCACCTGTTCTTCCAGCCGGCCCGCGATGCGGCGCCAGTCGTCCACCGTCACCACCCGCGTGCGCCGGTCCCTCATGCGCAGGAAGGCGCGTCCCCGCGCCGACGACGACAGGGCTTCCTCCATACTGAGGTAATCGAGTTCGGTGAGGTCGAGCAACTCAGGCACGGTCATCTTCGGACTTCTGACCAATCGGGGTGGTGCGGAATTCAGCGGCTACCTTGCACCATGCCGATATCCCCTTAAGCTACCCCTAACGAATGCCTGGGCCCGTTGACGGTTTTTCAGATATTCGTCGATCTGTCGGCCCACTTCTCAGCTCTCAGGGCATCGTCCCGTGCTTCGCACCAGCCGTTCTCCCAAGCCAGATGCATCACCCGATCACGCTCGTAGGGGTTGGCCTGCAAGCCGATCCCCTGCTGGAACGCGGCGTAGCCCTGGTCGAACTCGATGATGCGGGGGTCGTCGTCGCCCGCATTGTCCTTGGACCCGATCCGCTTCACTGGCCTCCCCGCCTCCGCCTCGATGAAGGCGCGGAATTCCGGGAAGTTCATCAGGACGCTGTCGTCGATTCCGCCGGGATGATCGCTGAGCGCCTGCACCCCTCGGGGCGTGATCGTGAAACGGCCGTCCCCGAGCGGCGCCAGCAGGACGGCATGGACAAGACGGTCCCGTGCACGGGTGAGATATATCTGGAACTCTCGATCCGGAACCGGCGACGACAGCCCGACCGACTCGAGATTGCGCTTCAGCCGTTCGGCGGCGTCATCGATCGTTGCCGGTCCCTCGGTCGCCACCTTCAGCAAGGTCAGCATCAGGTCGACCTCGTGAAGCAGCGGATATTCGGTAAGTTCCATTATCTCCCCCAGCCCTGTGTCGGTTTTCCAACGCCAAGTATGGGCGTGAGGTTCCTGAAAACGACGCAGGTGCAAAAGGATCAACGAAAAAGCCGCTCTTTCGAGCGGCTTTTTCAAGTCCTTAGATCCTTATCGGAACAGGGCGACCGGCTCAGCCGGCGGACCCCACCCGCTGGCGCAAGGTATCGAGCAGGGCTTCGATCTGTCCGCCGCCGCGCTGGATGACGGACGAGAATTCCGATCGCTGGGTGACGCTCATGCTGACGCCCTCGACCGCCACGTCGATCACCTTCTGCTTGCCGTCACGAGTGCGGATACGCCAGTCCACCGCGACCGGCGGAGCGTCCGGCCGGATGATCTGGGAATTCACGATGGAGTCGGTGTCGCCCTCGGGCCGGCTGCCGGTGATCTTCAGGGTTTCGTTGACGTCCAGGTTCTTGCCGGAATACTGGGCGAAGCGGTCGGCGTAGACCTGGACGATCAGCCGCTCGAACAGCGTGCCGTATTCCTGCTGCTGCTGCTGCGTGGCCGTCCGCCAATTCGGGCCCAGGACGAAGCGGCTGATATAGGGCACGTCGAAGCCCTCGTTCAGCAGGACGCGGAAGCGTCTCATCGATTCGTCGCGGGCGAGCTGCGGCTTGACCAGCACGTCGATCGCTCGCGCGCCGAGATCCTGGACGAACTTGGCGGCCGCGTCAGAACGGGCATCGGCGCGGCCGGCGGAGGGAAGCGCTACGGTACCCGCAAAGGCGAGCAGCGCGGCGCAGGCTAAAATAAAACGGCGTCTGTTCATGGCTTGCTGGACTTAGCGGTTCCGTTGGAATTGTCAACGGGCGCCGGTGCGGGTGCGGCATCGTCTTCCGGGAATTCGGGAAACTCCGGATAGGATTCAGAGCCTGCCGGCACTTGGCCGTTGTTGATTTCGGAAATCCGGTTCTGCCGGTACAGGCTGCGCAGCGACGCGTAATAATCCAGCGAGTTGCGGCGCAAGTCGTCGATCGGCTCGATCAGGCCGGACCGCGTGTCGATCCCGCCGACGATGCCCCGAACCACCGGGATCTCGTCGCGGTCGGTGTTGGTCGCCCACAGGTTGATCGGATCGCCATAGGCCTCGCCCGCAACACCGGCGGCATCGCGGAAGTTGGACGGTCCCAGCAGCGGCAGCATTAGAAAGGGACCTTCGGGGACACCCCAGACCGCCAGGGTCTGGCCAAGATCCTCCGAACGGTATGGCAGGCCATTGTCGGCCGCGATGTCCATCACGCCGCCGACGCCGGCGGTCGTGTTGATCAGGAACCGCTTGGTCGCCACCTCCGCCCCGGCCAAGTCGCCCTGGAGCAGGTTGTTGGCGATATCCAGCGGGCTGCGCAGGTTGCGCAGGAAGTTGCGGATGCCGTTACGGACGGGGTTCGGCAGGACGGTGCGGTAGATCTCCGCCGCCGGGCGGAACAGCAGGATGTCGGTGCCTTCGTTGAAGCCGAAGATCGCCCGGTTGAAGCCTTCCAGCGGGTCGTTCGCTTCCTTGTAAGCCGCGAGCGCCGCGGGATCGTCGCGCGGCGGCAGGACACATCCTGAAACGGTGATGGCCGACAGCGACAGGGCAATGGCGGCGGCGGCGCCGCGCGAGCGGAAGAAGCCAGGAAGTTTCATGGATAAGGCGCTCATCCAGCAGAAGAAGTCCGGGAGGCTGGTGCCGCCTCGGTTTGGGCACCGCGATAATCGGACGAAAACCGGGTGCATCGTGTGACGTAACATAAGGAAGCGTTTTTGACCAGATAGCACAAAGCGACTGCGGCATCGGCTGATCGACACTTTTCCGTGAAAAGGCGTTTACCTCGCATAAAGATATGTTTATATATCAATCGGAGAGATGGGCAGCGAACCGCCCCGGTTCGGCTCATGACGAGGATATCAGGGAACGCGGATGGATTTTCTGCTCACGGCACTGAAAGCGGCGGCGGAACCGACACGGTTACGGCTGCTGGCGCTCTGCGCCCACGGTGAGCTGACGGTGAGCGAACTGACCCAAATCCTGGGACAGAGCCAGCCGCGCGTGTCCCGCCATCTCAAGCTGCTGTGCGACGCCGGGCTGCTCGACCGCTTCCGGGAGGGCACCTGGGCCTTCTACCGCCTGGGCGAACGCAGCGCGTTCTCCAGCCTCGCCCGCACCCTGATCGACGCCATCCCCGCCGACGACCAGACCCTGGCGCTCGACCTGGAGCGACTGAACGCGATCAAGCGGGCGCGGGCGGAAGCGGCGTCGGAGTATTTCCGCGAGAACGCCGCCCGCTGGCACGAGATCCGCTCGCTCCACGTGCCGGAACGGGACGTGGAAGCGGCGCTGCTCAAGCTTCTGCCATCTTCCGGCATACAGGACCTGCTCGACCTCGGCACCGGCACCGGCCGCATGCTGGAACTGCTCGGACCGAAGGTCGAACGGGCGCTCGGTGTCGATCTGTCGCGCGAGATGCTGGCCGTCGCACGCTCCAACCTGGAGCGCGCCGGTCTCCGCAACTGTCAGGTCCGTCAGTCCGACATGTACCAGTTGCCGCTGCCCACCGCCTCGTTCGACGCAGTGCTGGTCCATCAGGTGCTCCACTACGCCGAGGAACCCGCCGAGGTGCTGGCGGAAGCCGCCCGCGTGCTGCGCCCCGGCGGCAGTCTGGTGATCGTCGATTTCGCCCGCCACGACCACGAATCGCTGAGGACCGACCATGCCCACCGGCGGCTGGGCTTCGGCGACGAGGAGATCGCGGGCTGGCTACGCGCGTCCGGCATGACCCCCGGTCCCGTCGTCCACCTGCCGGGCGACCCGCTGACCGTCAACCTCTGGCCCGCCGTCCGTGACGGCGCCGCCGATACTATCAATGCCATGCCCAACGCTTCGCAGGTTCCCGCCCCTGCCCTTTCGACTTCGGAGTGACCTGAATGAGCCTCGCCGCACTGGGCCTTGCCCCCGACTCCAGCACGATCGCCCGCACCGGATTGCGGCTCGGCACCCCGCTGCCGGCTGATCTTGCCGTCAGCTTCGAGTTCTTCCCGCCCAAGACCGAGAAGATGGAACAGACGCTGTGGCAGGCGGTCCATAAGCTGGCCCCCCTCCAGCCGGAGTTCGTCTCGGTCACCTATGGCGCTGGAGGCTCGACGCGCGAGCGCACCCACGCGACCGTCTGCCGGCTCCAGAAGGAAACCGGCCTGCGGGCTGCCGCCCACCTGACCTGCGTCGGCGCCACCCGCGACGAGATCGACGCCATCGCCCGGACCTATTGGGACAGCGGCATCCGCCACATCGTGGCGCTGCGCGGCGATCCGCCGACGGGAGTTGGCACCGCGTACGAGCCCTATCCCGGCGGCTACGCCTATGCCGCCGATCTGGTGGAGGGCCTGAAACGCGTCGCCGATTTCGAGATCAGCGTGGCGGCCTATCCGGAAAGCCACCCGCAGGCGACCAGTCCGCAGCACGACCTGGACAATCTGAAGCGCAAGATCGACGCCGGGGCCACCCGCGCGATCAGCCAGTTCTTCTTCGACAGCGAAGCCTATCTGCGCTTCGTCGAGCGCGCCGCCGCCGCCGGCATCACCGTGCCGATCGTGCCCGGCATACTGCCGATCACCAACTTCACCCGCGCTATCGAGTTCTCCGCAAGCTGCGGCGCCAGCATACCAGCCTGGATGGCGGAGCTGTTCTCCGGCCTGGACTCGGACCCCGATACGCGCCATCTGGTGGCGGCGACCGTCGCGGTGGAGCAGTGCCGGCAGCTCCATGCCGAAGGCGTCAAGAACTTCCACTTCTACACGCTCAACCGGGCGGAACTGACTGTCGGCATCTGCCACATGCTGGGCGTCCGCCCGAAGCAGCCGGCCGAAGCCACCGCCGGTTGACGGCTTAACCGGCACCCGGCCATTTCCCGCCGCCCCATCATTTTTTCGAATTTACCGAGATCGAACACACCATGGCCCATCTCCTCGACCTCCTCAAAGAACGCGTGCTGCTGTGCGACGGCGGCATGGGCAGCAGGGTCCAGATGCTCGACCTGGACGTGGAGCGCGACTACTGGGGCATGGAAAACTGCACCGACGTGCTGGTCCTGTCCCGGCCCGATCTCGTCCGCGAGATCCATCGCGGCTACTACGAGGCCGGGGCAGACATGGTGGAGACGAACACGTTCGGCGCGTCGCCGATCACGCTCGGCGAGTTCGACATCTCCGACAAGGCGTTCGAGATCAACAAGCAGGCCGGCGAACTGGCGCGCGAAGCGGCGGAGAGCTTCAAGGACGGCCGCCAGCGCTTCGTGCTCGGCTCGGTCGGTCCCGGCACCCGGCTGCCCAGCCTGGGTCACGTCGCCTATCAGCCGCTCGAGGACGCCCTCACCGTCCAGGCGCGCGGCCTGATCGCCGGCGGCGTCGATGCGATCCTGATCGAGACCTGCCAGGACCCCTTGCAGATCAAGGCTGCCGTCAACGGCGTCAAGGTCGCACGGGCGGAGGCCGGTACCGACACCCCCATCTTCGTCCAGGTGACGGTCGAGACCACCGGCACGCTGCTGGTCGGCAGCGATATCGCGGCGGCCGCCACCGTCATCCACGCGTTGGACGTGCCGTTGATCGGCCTGAACTGCGCCACCGGCCCGGCCGAGATGTCCGAGCACGTCAAATGGCTGGCGGAGAACTGGCCTGGCCTGATCTCCGTCCAGCCCAACGCCGGCTTGCCCGAACTGGTCGATGGCGCCACCCGCTATCCCCTGCTGGCCGACGAACTGGCTGGCTGGCTGGAGCGCTTCGTCCGCGACGACGGCCTCAACCTCGTCGGCGGCTGCTGCGGCACCAACATCCCCCACATCCAGGCAACCGACGCCATGCTGCGCCGGCTAGCCGGCGCTGGACAGATCCGCCCGTCGGTCAAGGCACGCACGCACCACTGGATTCCGTCGGTCGCAAGCCTCTACAGCCAGGTCTCGCTGCGCCAGGAAAACGCCTATCTGTCGATCGGCGAGCGCTGCAATGCCAACGGTTCCAAGAAGTGGCGCGAACTTCAGGAAAAGCACGACTGGGACGGCTGCGTCGAGATGGCGCGCGATCAGGTCAAGGAAGGCAGCCACACGCTGGATGTCTGCACCGCCTTCGTCGGCCGCGACGAAGTGGCCGAAATGAACGAGGTCATTACCCGCTTCACCGGCTCGGTCACCGCCCCGCTCGTGATCGATTCGACCGAATACACCGTGCTGGAGCAGGCGCTCGCCCGCCACGGCGGTAAGCCGATCATCAACTCGATCAACTTCGAGGACGGCGAGGAGCCGGCGTCCAAGCGCCTCAAGCTCGCCAAGAAGTTCGGCGCGGCCGTGATCGCGCTGACCATCGATGAAGAGGGCATGGCGAAGACGGCGGAAAAGAAGCTGGAGATCGCAAAGCGGCTCTACGATTTCGCGGTCAACCAGCATGGCCTCCGCCCGGAAGACTTGCTGTTCGACCCGCTGACCTTCACCGTCGCCACCGGCAGCGAGGACGACCGCAAGCTCGGCCAGTGGACGCTGGAGGGCATCGAGTCCATCTCCCGCGAGATGCCCGGCTGCCAGATCATCCTGGGCTTGTCGAACATCTCGTTCGGCCTGAACCCGGCCGCGCGGCACGTGCTGAACTCCGTCTTCCTGGACCATGCGGTGAAGCGCGGCATGACCGGCGCCATCGTCCACGTCTCCAAGATCATGCCGCTGCACAAGATCCCGGAAGCCGAGGTCCAGGCGGCGGAAGACCTGATCTTCGACCGCCGCCGCGAAGGCTACGACCCGCTGCACGCCTTCATAGCCTTGTTCGAGGGCCGCAAGGCGGCGTCATCGGTCAAGAAGGAGCGGCCTGCCAATATCGAGGACCGCCTGAAGCAGCGCATCGTCGACGGCGACCGCACCGATTTGAACGTCGATCTGGCGAAGGCGATGGAGAGCTACACGCCGCTCGACATCATCAACACCTTCCTGCTGGACGGCATGAAGGTGGTCGGCGAGCTGTTCGGCTCCGGCAAGATGCAGTTGCCCTTCGTGCTCCAGTCGGCGGAAACCATGAAGGCGGCAGTGGCCTATCTAGAGCCGTTCATGGAGAAGATCGAGGGCCAGGAGAAAGGCACGATCGTCCTCGCCACGGTCAAGGGCGACGTCCACGACATCGGCAAGAACTTGGTCGACATCATCCTGACCAATAACGGCTACCGCGTCGTCAACCTCGGCATCAAGCAGCCGATCACCAACATCCTGAACGCGGCTAAGGAGCACAAGGCCGACGCCATCGGCATGTCCGGCCTGCTGGTCAAATCGACCGTCGTGATGCGCGAGAACCTGGAAGAACTGAGCCGGGGCGGCATCGAAGTCCCGGTTCTGCTGGGGGGAGCCGCCTTGACGCGCGGCTATGTCGAGGACGACTGCGTCCGCGCCTATGAAGGCGGCCGCGTCGCCTACGCCAAGGACGCCTTCGACGGCCTGTCCCTGATGGACAAGGTCGTCAACGGCCAGTTCGACACGCTGCTGGCGGCCAACCAGGCCAAGCGGGCGGGACGCGCCACCAACCAGCGCCGCAAGCTGGGCCAACCGGTCGAGCAGGACAGCACACCGGTCGATGTCGAGGCGGTCCGTATCCGGCGCGAGCGCCTGTCGGAAGGCGTCGCGGTGCCGACACCGCCGTTCTGGGGTCCGCGCGTGATCGGCCACGTCCCGCTGAAGACCCTCGTTCCCTACCTGAATGAGCGGACGCTGTACCAGCTTCAGTGGGGCTACCGGAAGGACGGCAAGCGGTTCGAGGAGTTCAAGGACTGGGCGAAGAAGGAACTCCGCCCGATCCTGAACCGCATGCTTCAGACGGCGGCGGAGCAGGAAATCCTGATCCCGCAGGCGGTCTACGGCTACTGGAAGGCGGCGGCGGAAGGCAACGACGTGATCCTGTACCAGGAAGACGGCGAAACCGAAGCCGCCCGCTTCACCCTGCCGCGCCAGCGCAAGGAAGACGGCGAATGCATCGCCGACTTCTTCCGCGACGTCTCGCACGGCCCGTCCGACCGCGACGTGATCGGCCTTCAGGTCGTCACAATGGGCCAGCGCGCCAGCGACGTTGCGCGGGAGTGGTTCGCCGAGAACCGGTACCAGGACTACCTGTACCTGCACGGCCTGGGCGTCGAGATGGCCGAAGCGATGGCCGAATACGTCCACAAGCGCATCCGCGCCGACTTGGGCTTCTCGGCCGAGGACGACCGCGACATGGAAAAGATGCTCCAGCAGAACTACCACGGCAGCCGTTACAGCTTCGGCTATCCCGCCTGCCCCAAGCTGGAGGACCAGGACCAGTTGCTGCGCCTGCTCGACGCCAAGCAGATCGGCATCGAACTCAGCGACGAGTCACAGCTCCACCCGGAACAAAGCACCAGCGCCATCGTGGTGCATCACCCGAGGGCGAAGTACTTCTCGGTCTGAGGTTCGTTACCGGAGGAGTGAACGATCACTCCTCCCCCTGCTCCGCCCCATCTGCCGTGACACCCTCCATAATCCGGCTGCGGGCCATGATGTAGAGCCTCAGCGCCTCGGCTTTACCCGCCCAAAGGCGGCTTCCTTGGCGTAGACGATGGCCTGCTGCCGGCCTTTCAGAACATCCGGGTTCGACTCCACGATAGCCTTGCGCTCGGCCTGCGGCATCTTCTCGGCAGCGGCGATCAGCCGTTCATACTGAACGGCCGCGCGATGGTTGTTATTGGTGTTCTGGTAATCCGCCCTGGCCTTGGCGAGGATGGAATTGCGCCGGGCGGCATTGAACCGCACGATCAAGGCTTCGATCGTAGCGCCGGAAAGCTCCGCTTCGGTAAATCCCTCCGCAACAGCGTTAGCGTCGTCCTCCATGCCACTCCACTCGTTCTCGCCGCCAATAAGGGCGGGATCATGCCGGAGCGGCGCACCCTGAAAAAAGCCGCCATACGCGCCTGTGTCAATTTACCACCGGAACCCGGCGCATTGGTCAATTCGGCTTGGCCTGACCGAAGACCATGTCCAAGGATCGTGCATCGAGAATGTTGTCGGCCCACTCATTCAATTCATCATCAGAGGCGTCTCGCACCTTCCTCATGACGGTCTCGGGCAGCGAATCGAAGCGCCGCCTCAGCAGGCGCAGCAGCATTTCAGCTTTGCCTTCTGCCCTGCCTTCGGCTTTCCCTTCCGCCTTACCCATGGCCTGCCCGATCTGGATGCCTTCGGCTTTCCACTCTTCCGCTGCGATCGACATGATCCTCGCCTCCTGATCTGGAACGATTTCTTTAAGGACACCCCGAAGCATGGCCGCTTCGACCTCGTTGGATTCCAGGAGAATGTAATGCACCAGCGCCACCAAGTCATCAAACCCGAGAGATAGCGCCGCCCGGCCGAGTTCTAGCAACGTCTCGCGCAGGTCGCCGTCGCCGCTGCCGCGCTTCAGGATCAGCAGGCCGATCCGCAGCCTCTTCTCGCGCGACAGCCGGGCATTGTCGATCCGACCTAGATCGGCCAGCGAGTAACGGAAGTCGAGCAAATAGGGGCGGAGCGCGGCGTCGGCGTGGTCGATTCCGCTGGCGAAATCCAGCGGTATCCGCCACGCGGCCTCGCCATGGTAGATCACCAGCGGAAAGATCGCCGGCAGACGACGACGGCCGCCTTCCTCCCGCCCCTGCCCCTGATGCTCCACCCACCACTGCCAGACCCGCGTTTGATAAATCAGGAGTTGAAGGCCGATGCCTGGATCGGGCGACGACTTATGCTCGACCAGCGCATAGATGAAAGCGGCTTCTCCATCCACCGTGCGGACGCGATAAAGCCGGTCGGTATGGTATTCCCGCAGCTCGTTGTCCACAAACGAGCCCGACACCAGTTCGGGAGCATCCGGAGCCAGACGCTCCGCCACTTCCCAAGGCAAACGTTCCCGAATCAGCACGCCCGCCGTACCGGCATGATCGAGCAGACGCTTGAAGAACTGGTCATGCCGCTTGATCAGCCGGGAGGGCATCGGAGTGTCGCCATACAATGGGAGGAAATCAGCGCCCCGTTGATGGCATGGAAACCCTAGCCTGACCTATGGAAACCGACTATCGCCGGCTGCGTCAAATTCATCCCCATGTATGCCAAAAGCCGGTAACATAGCTGATCCCGCACTTATTTCCCCCTTGTTCCTCAGGCGGCACGGCTTTCTATCCGTTCGAACGGATTAATGAGACTCCAGTGTCCACTCATAAGATACGCCCAAACCAAGGCACAGGATCGCCCTGCTGTGTCTCGGAGGGATGATTCTTCAGTGGAGGAGCAACTTTGTTCCGACATCAATGCCTTCAAGGCGAAGGTTCGTTCCGCACTGGATGCTGATTGCCGCATCATGATCCGAAGCTTGATGTCAGCGTTCAAGAAATAACGTTCGACCAGACCACGTTCAGGATTTTGCTTTTACAAAGTGCCGACGCGACTGCGGCGAATTCCGTCCTCGCTTACAAGATTTTCATTTTGATGGCGAAGCTGGATCCACGTTTACTGCCTCAGAAAGTCAAAGATCAACTTGGAAGATCATTTTCAAATTCGGATTTTGCCTCCTCTCAGTTGACCACCAATTTGTTGACCGCCAACCTGTTGACCGCAGCATATGGTGAGATGGGACGATGCGGGAGAGGCATAAGACTTTTTGCTCGACTGATCGGCTGCCTATAGCGCCTCTCCACGTCACGACGCAGCCACCACCACCAACGGCGCTATCGCGCGCCTGAACGCAGCCTGATCCTCCACACTACGCCCTGCCGCGTAAGCCTCAAGGCGGGCACCCGCACCGCCAAGCCTCAGCTCCGGCAATGCGTCCTTCAGCGCCGCCAGCATCGCCGGATTCAGGGCGTCCAGTTTCGGCCGGATCACCGTCTTTAAGTCCGGTACGTCGGTGAAAGGCGCGTGGCCCTCCGACTTCCAGGCGGCGATACGCTCCGACTGGATCATCTTGGACGCGTCGATCTGCGCCTGGAAGAACTTCGCCGCCACGTCCTTGTCCAAACCGGCCTCCACGGCCTGGGCGGTCACGGCTTCGATCACCTGAGCTTCGCGGGGAAGGTCTTCGACCGCAGCGCCGGAGTTGTACTTGTGCCGGGCGACGCCCGGCATTACGGCAAGCCGTTCCCCGATCAGGCTCAGCAGCGTATCCAGCGCGGTCCCGGCGGCCAGGACGAAGCCGGGCCTCGTGCTCAGGCATGCAACGCCAGCAGCGGCTGCCAAAAAAGTCAGCGCTCCGCGCCGGCTAATTGTAAAGTTCAGGTTCATTTCCAGCCCGCGTCAGCTCAGCATGCTCGTCATCAGCGAGCGTAGCTGAGCCGGCTTTACCGGCTTGTTAAGAAGCTGGAAGCCGTTGGCGTTGACCTCTTCCTGAACCTCCGGCAGGCGGTCGGCGGTGATGATCAGGCTGGGGATGTTCACCCCGCAGTGGTCCAGCACGGCGCGCAGCGCGCAGACGCCGGTGGCGCCGTGTTCCAGATGGTAGTCGGCAATCGCGATGTCGGGCGGGCGCTCCAAGCTCTCGATCACGCGCACAGCCTCCTCCCCCGAGGCGGCAGTCACCACGGCGCAGCGCCAGCCTTCCAGCAGGGCCGTCATGCCGGACAGGATGCTGCGTTCGTTGTCGATCACCAGCACCAGCGATCCGGCCAGCCGGTTGAGCGAGGCGGCCGGCACCGGTTCCGGCGGGCGGACCTGGCGGCGGCGGTCGCCGATCGGGACGGTCACCGAGAACACCGACCCCTCACCTTGGACCGAGCGGACGCCGATCCTGTGGTCCAGCATCCGGGCGACGCGCTCGACGATGGCAAGCCCCAGGCCCATGCCCCGGTCGCGGCCACTCTGGTCGTTGCCCAGGCGGCGGAACTCCTCGAAGATCTCGACCAGCTTGTCTTCCGGGATGCCGGGACCCGTGTCCCAGACCTCTATCCGCAACCGGCTGCCGTCGCGCCGGCAGCCCAGCAGCACCCGGCCCGACCGGGTGTAGCGCATGGCGTTGCTGAGGAAGTTCTGGATGATCCGCCGCAGCAGGCGGATGTCGCTGTAGACGACGGCGCTGCTCGACACGACGCGCAGTTCCAGGCTCCGTTCGCGCGCCTGCGCCGCGTACTCGGTCGCCATCGCACCCAGCAGGGATTCGATCGGGAAGTCGCCCGGTTCGGCCTGCACGACGCCGGCGTCCAGCTTGCTGATGTCGAGCAAGGCCCCCAGCAAATCCTCGACCGCCGCCAGTGCCACGTCGGTATTCTCGATCAGGACGCCGTTCTGCGGGATCTGTTCCAGGTCGCTCAGCGCAGACACGAACAGCCGGGCCGCGTTCAGCGGTTGCAGCAGGTCGTGGCTGGGCGCCGCCAGGAACTTCGTCTTGGACAGGTTGGCCTGCTCGGCCTCCACCTTGGCGACCCGCAAGGCTTCCTCGATCTGCTTGCGCTCGGCGATCTCCTGGTGAAGCTTGCCGTTCAGCGCCATCAAGGCGGCGGTGCGCTCATCGACCCGGCGCTCCAGGCTTTCCTTCGACTCCTTCAGCGCCTCCGCGACCATACGGCGCTCGGTGATGTCCTGGATCAGGGCGTAATAGCCCAGCACCTCGCCGGTCTCGCCGAAATGCGGGATATAAGTCGCCAGCGCGTAGCGCACGGCGCCGTTCTCCGCCGGAAGTTCCATCTCGAAGGTGACTTCGTTGCCGGCCAGCGCCGCCAGGACGTTTTCTCGGCGCTGCTCGTAATGCTCGGCGCCGAGGGCGACCCACATCGGCTGCCCATCGATCTCCTCGCGCGGGCGGTTGAACCAGTCCTCGTAGGGCTTGTTGACGAAACGGAAGCGCTGCTCGCTGTCGACATAGGCGATCAGGGCCGGCATCGCGTCGGTGATCGTCCGGATGCGGCGCTCGCTGTCGCGCAGGGCTTCCTCGTTGCGCTTGCGCTCCGTGATGTCGGTATAGGTGTTGACGAAGCCGCCGCCGGGCATGACCGTGCGCCGGATATCCAGCACCCTGCCCTGCCATTCCTCCTCCACGGCCAGCGGACGCTCACCCAGATCCTCGCGCGACATCGCCTTGTCGCTCAACCCGTCCCAGCTCAGCCGGGTATTGTGATCGACGAAGTCCTGCCACGTGGCGCCTTGCCGGACCACCTTGGTCGGCAGGTTCAGCAGGCGGACGAAGCAGTCGTTCCAGGCGACGAGGTTCAAGTCCTTGTCGTAGACCGCGACCCCTTGGGCGATGTTGTCCAGCGTCGCCTGGAGCAGGACGGACTTCTCGGCCAGCTCCGTTTCACGCCGCCGGGTCTCGTCGCGCTTGAGATCGGTGATGTCGGTGTAGATTCCGACGACCCCGCCGTCGCGGGTCCGCCGTTCGTTGACCTGCATCCAGCGTCCGTCGGCCAGCGCGTGGACATACGGCCCCTTAGGCTGCCGGTGCTCGGCCAGCCGCTGGTGCAGCCAACTGACTCCCCCGTCCCGGATGTCCTGGACCGACCGGCTCCGGACCGCCTGAAGCGCTATCTCGGTGAATGTCACTCCTGGGACGATCTGCTCGCTGAAGGCCGGCCAGAAGGCCAGATACTTGCTGTTGCACATGACCAGCCGGTCGTCGCCGTCGAACAGGGCGAAGCCCTCGTTGACGGACTCGATGGCTTCGGCCAGCCGGGCCTGGACCGTCTCCGCCAGTTCCTTGGCGCGGGCAAGGTCGCGGTTGGACCGCTCCAGCTCGTGGAGCGTCCGTTCCAGTTCGAGCGTTCGCTCGCGCACCTTGGTTTCCAGCACGATGGCGGTCTGGAACAGCGAGAAGGCGTTGCCCTGGAAATCCATGCTGCGCTCGACGCGGTCCATCAGGACCTTGTTGATCCGGCGCAGCTTCTCGTTCTCGTGCTCGAGTTCGGCGATGCGCCGCTGCTCCGCCGACAATCCCGGCTGGTGCGGAGGGGGAGCGAGGCTCAGGCTTTGCATCGCGCACCTATGGCGACGCCGGTGAAGGTCTGGTTGACGTGCATCGCGTTGAACTGCTCTCCATAGGTGCAGAACCCGATCACATTGTTCCGGGACAGCACCTTCGACACCAAATGCTTGATCTGCTTCTGCTCCATCTCCAGGCTGCGAAGAATACAGTCGCAGCCCAGGATCAGTTCCGGCTCCCCGACATCATCGCGCAGGCGGGCGAACAGGTTCTCCAGGTTCTGGACAAGGTCCACCCCTTCCGCGACCGTCAGCACGATCCCCTCGTCGATCGCGCAGAAGAACGTCAGGCTCTCGTCGTCGTTGACCTTCTGGATCGAGCGGACGTGATACTCGCCGCCGACCCGGACCACGACCGGATACGCCGCGAAGATCATCGACGTCAGCGGCTCGCCCTCCAGCCCGACCATGCGAGCATATTCCCGCCCCGCCGGCTCGGCATTGATCTCGGTCACGATGCGCCGTGCGGGATCGGCCTCGGTTACGACCATCTTGCGGTCGGAACTGACGAAATGCTCCGTGCGGAAGACGCTGAAGCGGCGGAAGGTGTCGACCAGCACCAGGACCGCGGCGTCGGTGTGGAACCGGCCGTCGTGCAGCACCCAGGTCTGCTCGAACTTCAGGTCGTCGCCGGCGGAGCCGCCGAACAGCGGTATGTCGCCAAGCGCCGAGTAGAGCGAACTGACCACCGGCTCCTCCCGGATCGACAAGCCGTCGATCAGGAGCAGCGCGAAGCTGCCGGAGGCGGCGTCCCGGTGTTCCGGAGAGGCGGCGTCGCGCTTTGCGGTCAGGCTGCGGACCAGCGCCTGGGCATGGGAGATCTCGAAGCTTTCCAGATCGTCGATCCGCTCGGCGACAGCCGTGAAGTCGCTGCGCGGAAAGCTGACACCCGTGATCGACCCCGTCATGTATCCGGCCGGCGTGATCTCTCCCGCCGTGGTGCAGCCGATTACCAGGGTATCGCCGAACACGTCGGCCAGGGCCTCCCCCAGCAGGGGCAGATCGTATTGCGGTGAGCAGAAGACCAGCACGAACGCGGTGTCCGGCTGGGCGATGGCGTCGTGCAGCTCGACCGCCGCCCGCCTGGGATCGATATCATGGCTGAAGCCCCGGCGCATCCGGGGACCGGCCGCATCGGCAAAGGCCTGGGGCCGAAGCCCCATGTCCGAATCGACACCCGTTGCCGCATTGGCTTCGACCGCCGGCTCCGGCGCCAGCGTGTCGGCAACGAGCTGCCGTACCGGCGCGCGTGAGGTCCGGCCACCGATGCGGCCGGTGCGAGGCCCCTTGGCCATCAAAACTACTCCGCCTTTCCCCTGTGCCGGAGCCTGGAACGAGGGAAGTGCCCGCAGCTCCCCTCCCGGCTCCCGCCTACGCATAAAATTACTCTCCCGGCATCACTTCTGCCAAGGGCGCTGCCCTAGGTGCGACGTTAGACCAAAGTCTAAGGTGGGGAGAGGCAAGGGGAACGGCGCCGTCATCCCACTTTCGGACATACCGGATTAGGCCACCCTCTACTCGAAAGTCTGACGTCTCAAGGACGCCCGCGACACTTAGTCTTCACACTGAAAAAATGCGACCGGGAGGAAGTAACGCATGGACATGTCCGGCAGCTATCGGATCACGGCCCCCAGGGAAAAGGTCTGGGCCGCCCTCAACGATCCGGAAATCCTGAAACAATGCATCCCCGGATGTGAGGAGATCGAGAAGCATTCCGACACCGAACTGACGGCGAAGGTCGTCGCCAAGGTGGGGCCGGTCAAGGCGAAGTTCGCCGGTAAGGTGACCCTGAGCGATATCGATCCGCCCAACGGCTATACCATCACCGGCGAAGGCAGCGGCGGCGCCGCCGGCTTCGGCAAGGGAGGAGCCGCCGTCAAGCTCAACCCGGATGGCCACGACGCGACGCTGCTGGAGTATACCGCCCATGCCCAGGTCGGCGGCAAGTTGGCGCAGATCGGATCGCGGCTGATCGACGGAACGGCGCGCAAGATGGCGGACGACTTCTTCGCGAAGTTCACCCAGGTCGTCGGTCAGCCCCAGGATGAGGCGGACGGCGAGGCCGAGACGCCGTCGCGGCAGGAAGCACCGGCTGTCGGCGGACAGGTCGCGGCTCAGCCTGCGGCGGCGATGGCGTTCTCTCCGCCGACTCCCGCGTCAGCTCAGGCCGAAGCCGGCGAGCCGCCGGTCGATATGCGTCTGGTCGCGATGGTCGGGGCCGCCACCGTCGCCTTCATGGCGATCCTGTTCTTCGTGGCGGGCGGCTGAACTCCTCCCCCGGATCGTGGACAGCGCCGGTCGCCATTCAGCCGCCATTACCTGCGGCTGAATGGCTCCTCGGATTTCATCGACATTCGTGTAGATTGCCACCTTCCATAAAAGTGCCGGCCTGGAGCTGGTCACGATCCGCGAGGAATCACGCAATGAAAAAGAATGTGTTGTTCGGCTTGGTGGCCGGTGTCGCCCTGATGGCCGGCGTTTCGTCGGCTTCGGCCCAGAATGCCGCCGAAGGCGAGAAGGTCTTCCGTCAGTGCAAAGCCTGCCACAGCCTGGAAGCCGGCAAGAAGGGCGTCGGCCCGAGCCTGAACGGTCTGGTCGGCCGTAAATCCGGCAGCGTCGAAGGCTTCGCCTATTCACCCGCGATGCAGAACGCCAACATCACCTGGGACGCGGAGAACCTGGCCAAGTACGCCGCCGATCCGAAAGGCTTCGTTGCAGGCAACAAGATGGCCTTCGCCGGCATCAAAAAGGAAGAAGACCTGAAGAACCTGGTGGCCTACCTGCTCGAAGCCGCCAAGTAAGTCTTCAAGCCTGTCCGGAAGGAAGCCCCGCCAGCGCCGGCGGGGCTTTTTGCGTCCTGGCCTGAAGGCTTCACCTGAAGGCCGCGCTCCCGGCGTTCCGGAAGTAATCCGGATCCTTTTCGCGCCACTCCCGCTCCAGCAGGCCGAATACCAGCTCGTCGCGGAACCGGCCGCCGACCGGGAAGCTCTCCCGCATCCTGCCTTCCAGCTTGAAGCCGAGCTTCTGCGCGACGCGCTGGGAGGGCAGGTTTTCCGGATCGATGCGCAGCGTGAACCGGTGCAGCCCCAAGGCGCCGAAGGCATGGTCGAGAACGGCGTGGACGGCCTCGGTGGCAAAACCCCGGCCGTGATGCTCCTTCATCAGGATGAAGCCCATATGGGCCGTACCGCCGACGATGCCGTTGACCGACAGGCTGCCGACCACGGTCAGGCGATCCGGTGAACGGCCCAGACGGGTGGCTATCGTCCATTGGCATGAAGAATGCGCCTCGGCTCCTTCAATGACATGGCGGAACAACGCCCGCGTGTCGGCGACGCTGCCGTGGCGGTCGCCGAAGAAGCGCATGGTGTCGCGATCGGCGAAGACGGGAAACAGGATGTCGGCATCCGCCAGGGTCAGGGCTCGCAGGATCAGCCGCGGAGTGGTCAGTGTCGCCGGGTCCGCCATGCCGTTTGCCGTTTCCTCGCGCAGTCTTGTCAGACGTCTTGTCAGGCCATAGGTCTTCCTGAACCGGAAGAACCTTGTACATCATTCCTGACACGTCACTGGCATGTCTCAAAAATATCCCAGGAAGCGGCAATCCACCCTTGGCTTCCTGTTAACCATAAACTGGCATCGTAGCGGTCGTTCTCCCCGCCCCGCTTTTTCCGCGAGACCGGCATAATGGCACCCGATACCTTCACCTTAGAGCCCGACCAGGAAGTCCACTCGATCCACCGCGACCGCATTGGCGAATTGCGCACGCGCCTAGCGCTCCTGCAGCAGGAAAGCGACCGGATAACGCGCGGCTTCGTGCGGCTCCACGCCTTGCGCGCCGAGATGGCGACACCGGGCGCCGATCTGGTCGGCCGCGTGGAGCAGCTGATCGCGCGTCACGAGGCGGACATCATCCGCACCCATGCTCTGCTGTACGATGCCTCGACCCTGCTGGAAGAAACGGAAAACCTGTGGGCACGGCAGGCGATGCAGCATATCCCGGCGGGTTCCTGACGGGCGCCCCGCCGCCGGTCCGCTCGCGATCCTGACCCTAGAAACAATTCAGGGCCGCCCTTGCGGGCGGCCCTGATCTTTTTGCCGTCAGGCGCGCCCGAGAGGCGCTTCGTTCAGTAACTGCTGGCTCAGCAGCATGCGCTTGAAGATGGGCTTGTGCTCCAACCCGTCCGGAATGTCGAAGCTGTAGTCGAGCAGGTCGGCGCCCTCGCTCATGTAGAGCAGGAGGTCGTGAAGACGGGCGAGTGTCTCGTGGTCGGCGGATACCATCGCCTTGTCGAGCAGGCCATGAAGTTCCTGCTCAACCTTGACCTCGTGCCGCTGGCTCATATCGCCCTCCTTCGCAAAAGAACAACTACCGGAACAGTCTGTCTTATAAGACCGGCTTTGAAGCCGGCGCATCGGATGCATCACTTATACGGACGAGCATCCTTTATGGATGCACCGAGCAGGCGGAGCAAACCTAAAGGAGACACCCCTGCATAATATCATAGGAAGTATGCCCTCTATCCTGAGGGCAGCTTGTCAGAGCCGCCGCCCTGTCCCGGCCTCGAAGACGTGACCGTTGTTCAGGCGGGGCATCAGCCTGATCGTTTCTCCGGGGCGGAACGCATGGCGCTCCACGAACATCGCGCAGGCGTCGAGATCGCCGATCCGGCAGAACACCAGCGTATCGTCCCCCGTCGGCTCTATCACCTGGACCAGCGCCGGCACGCCTTGCTGGGCGGAGTCGGTCACCAGATGCAGGTGGCCGGGCCTGATGCCGTAGGTGACCGGCTGGCCGTCGCTTCCTCCTATCAGGGGATCGACCGGAAAGCTGATGTCGCCCGGTACCTCGACCCAGGCGCTCCGGCCGTCGCGGCGGAAGGTCCCTTCGAAGAAGTTCATCGCGGGCGATCCGATGAAGCCTGCGACGAAGGTGTTGGCCGGGTAGTCGTAAAGCTCCAGCGGCGTGCCGATCTGCTCGACATGGCCGTCATGCATGACGACGATTCGGTCGGCCATGGTCATGGCCTCCACCTGATCGTGCGTGACGTAGATCGACGTCGTCCGCAGGCGCTGGTGAAGCGCCTTGATCTCGGTACGCATCTGGACGCGCAGCTTGGCGTCCAGGTTGGACAGCGGCTCGTCGAACAGGAAGACCTGCGGGTCGCGGACGATGGCGCGGCCCATCGCGACGCGCTGGCGCTGCCCACCGGAAAGCTGCCGGGGATAGCGGTCCAGGTACGGGATCAGGCCGAGGATCTCGCCGGCCTCGCGCACCCGCTTGTCGACCAGTTCGGGATCGGCCTTCCGCAGTTTCAGGCTGAAGGCCATGTTGTCGAACACGGTCATGTGCGGATAGAGCGCGTAGTTCTGGAACACCATCGCGATGTCCCGCTCCTTGGGCGGCACCAGGTTGACGATGGTGCCGCCGATCGAGATCTCGCCGCCGCTGATCTGCTCCAGCCCCGCCACCATGCGCAGCAGGGTGGACTTGCCGCAGCCGCTCGGGCCGACCAGGACGACGAACTCCTCGTCCTCGATATCGATGTCTATGCCGTGGATGACTTCATTCTGCCCGTAGGCTTTGCGGACCTGGGTGATCCCGACGGATGCCATGGCGTTCCCTGTCTCCCTGTTCGGCCACTCTGACGGCGGCGTTCGATTTCAACAGGGTAACGGGTTCACGCCAGGGCAACAAGCCGCCTTCTGGACGCCGTCAGGCAGCGGACGGAACCGGCATTTCCTCCGATCGGCCCTGCCACTGGTCGAGCACGCCGTTGACTAGGGCGGCGCTGTTGTCCAGCGCCTCCTGCATCAGGCTGAGCTGGTTTGGCCAGGGCATTTCGATCCAGCCGGTCGCCTCGCCGCTATCGCATTCCAGCGTGCCGAGAAACTTGCGGACGATCGCCTGCATGCGGCGATTGCTGATCATGCAGATCAGCATCAGCCGGCGGAGCTGGCGGTTTCGGGCCACGGTCATGATCCGGCGCACGACCCCCGATCCGATCCCCTGCCCCTGGAACTCGCGCTCGACGCTGACCGCCAATTCGCCCTCGCCCGGCCAGACCTTGGGCTCAGTCCTCAGCTCGGCGACGGCGCGAAGCTCTCCGCGCACGAAGCAGCCGACCATGATGGTGAAACGCCAGTCGATGCCACGGCAATAGGCCGCGATCGACTCGTCGGTCTTGAAACCGCAGAAGCGCGCGTAGCGGTCCTGGGAAGACAGCCGGAGCAGGTGGTCCCGGTAGACGTTGAGGTCGGTGGGGAGAAGCTTCCGGTAAAAGGTCATGATGGACTTCACATCCGTATCTTCGGGAACGAACGCCTTCAGTCCTTGGAACCTTTCCATCCCTTTGTATCGATGGGACAGGGTCGCTCGGGTAGAACGCCCTGTCTCCGGGTAGCCGTTGGTCTAGCCACTTCACCTATATTGCATCGCAGCAAACGGATGAAAAGGCCACCTGTTGCTGCTATGCACAAAAGTCACCGACCGGTGTTCACCATGTCACAGTTGGCGAGAGCGGCCGAGGTGGTTATGCTCGCGCTGGACACCATCGACCGTTGGATATCATGAGCATCTGGGGAAAGATCCTGGGCGGAGCGGCGGGTTTCGCCATCGGCGGACCGATCGGGGCGCTGCTGGGCGCCGTCGCCGGGCACGCCGTCGATCTCTATCGCGAAGACGAAACCGATCCGTCTTCCGCCACCACCACCGAAGTAGCGCCCGACGCCACCCAGCAGATCGCCTTCACGATCGGCGTCATCGTGCTGGGCGCCAAGATGGCGAAGGTCGACGGCGCCGTCACCCGGCATGAAGTCACCGCCTTCAAGCAGGTCTTCCACATCCCGGAAGACGAGATGAAGAATGTCGGACGGGTCTTCGATCTGGCCCGGCGCGACAGCCAGGGGTGGGAGCCCTACGCCCGCCAGATCGCCAAGTTGCTGGCCGACCGCCCCGCCGTGCTGGAAGACCTGCTGGACGGCCTGTTCCACATCGCCCGCGCCGACGGCGCGCTGCGCGACGCGGAGATCGACTATCTCCACGGCATCGCCCGGGTCTTCGGCTTCTCCGACCAGGACTTCAACCGCATCCGCGCCTGCAACGGCTGCGCCCAGAAGAACGACGCCTACGCCGTCCTCGGCCTGACCCCGTCCGCCACGGACGAGGAGATCAAGGTCACCTACCGGCAGCTCGTCCGCGACCATCACCCGGACCGGCTGATCGCCCAGGGGCTGCCGCAGGACTTCATCGACATCGCCAACGATAAGTTGGCGGCGATCAACGCCGCCCATGACCGCATCCGGAAGGAACGCGGCGCCGTGCCGGAACCAGCCTGAACCCGGTTTTCGGTACGCACGGGCACGATGACGCCCTGACCTGCCGATATAGCGCTTGCCCTGATAGGGGGTATTGCCTTTATAGCATCCAATCATGGCACCTACTCCTCCCCTGGTCGCGCTGATGGGCGCCACGGTCACTTTCGGCGGTCTGCCGGTGTTCGAGAAGATCGATCTCGGCATCGCGCGGGGCGAAAAAGTGTGCCTGGTCGGACGCAACGGCAGCGGCAAATCCACCCTCATGAAACTGTTGGCCGGGCAAATCCTGCCCGACGACGGCGAACGCTTCCTCCAGCCCGGCGCGCGGGTCGCTTATCTGGCGCAGGAGCCGTCGTTCGACGGCTACGCGTCCGTCCACGACTTCGTCGCGGAAGGCCTGCCGCCCGACGACCAGGATGCCTTGCACCGGGTCGATGCCGTGCTGGACCGCCTCGGCCTCGCCGGCGACCGCGCACCTTCGACCCTGTCCGGAGGGGAGGCGCGGCGCGCGGCCCTGGGCCGCGCCCTGGTCTCCGCCCCCGATGTCCTGCTGCTGGACGAGCCGACCAACCACCTCGACCTGCCCACGATTGAGTGGCTGGAAGGCGAGCTTCAGTCCTATCGCGGCGGCCTGCTGCTGATCAGCCACGACCGCGCCTTCCTGTCGAAGCTGTCGCGCCGGACCCTGTGGCTTGACCGCGGCGGCATCCGGGAAACGGAACGCGGCTTCGCCGAGTTCGAGACGTGGCAGCAGGAGGTCTTCGCCTCCGAAGAGATCGCCGCCCACAAGCTCGACCGCAAGATCGCCGCCGAGACGCAGTGGATGCGCGAAGGCATCAGTGCCCGGCGGACCCGCAACATGGGCCGCGTCCGCGCCTTGCAGCAGCTTCGCGTGGACCGCACCGAGCGGGTACGCGGCGGCGCCCAGGTCAAGCTCGCGGTGGCGGAAGCCGAGATCAGCGGCCGTCTGGTGATCGAGGCGGAACATGTCGCCAAGGGCTTCGACACCGCAGAGGGGCGGCGGGAGGTCGCGAAGGACTTCTCCACCAAGATCCTGCGCGGCGACCGCGTCGGCCTGATCGGCCCCAATGGGGCCGGCAAGACGACGCTGCTCAAGATCCTGACCGGTCAGTTGCCGCCCGACAGCGGCACGATCCGGCTTGGCGTCAATCTCCAGCCGGTCTATTTCGACCAGCGCCGGGCATCGCTCGATCCGGAGGCGACGATCCACCAGACGCTCTGCCCGTTCGGCGGCGATACCGTCACGGCCGGCGGTCAGGCCCGCCACGTCGCGTCCTACATGCGGGACTTCCTGTTCGATCCCAGGCTCAAGGACACCCCGACCAAGGCGCTGTCCGGCGGCGAGCGGAACCGGCTGCTGCTGGCGACCCTGTTCGCCCGGCCGTCGAACCTGATGATCCTCGACGAGCCGACCAACGACCTCGACATGGACACGCTCGACCTGCTGGAAGAGGTCCTGAGCGACTACGACGGCACGCTGCTGCTGGTCAGCCACGACCGCGACTTCCTGGACCGGCTGGTGACCTCGGTCATCGCGGTGGAAGGCGAAGGCGAGGTTCAGGAATATGTCGGCGGCTATTCCGACTACGCGATCCAGCGCCAGGAACGGAACGGCGAGGCGGCCAAGGTCCGCCGCAAGGAAACCGCAGCATCTGCGGCCTCCGCGGAACCGAAGCAGCGCAAGAAGCTGGGCTACCAGCAGCAGCGGGAACTAGACCAGCTGCCGAAGACGATGGAAGACCTGACGAAGAAGATCAAGGCGGCCGAGGCCAGGATGGCCGATGCCGACTTCTTCAGCCGCGACCCTGCCGGGTTCCAGAAGACCAGCGAAGGATTGACCAAGTTGCAGGCGGAGCTTGAAGCGGCGGAGGAGCGCTGGCTCGAACTGGAGGCGTTGCGGGAAGAGCTGGAAGCTTCCTCTTGAGCCGGCGCGACATGGTGATGGCCCTGATCGTCATGGTGATCTGGGGCTTCAACTTCGCTGTCGCCAAGTTTGGGCTGCGCGACTTCTCACCCATCTTCCTGATGTGCCTGCGGTTCGCCAGCGTCGCGGTCCTGCTGCTGCCGTTCGTCCGGATCCCCCGAGGCCAGATGAAGGAGATCTTCATCCTGTCGGTGCTGCTGGGCAGCCTGCACTTCCCGCTGATGTTCACCGGCCTGACGGGCGTGGACGCGGCGACGGCGTCGATCGCGATCCAGCTCCAGGTTCCGTTCTCCTCGATCCTCGCGGCCGTGCTGTACCGCGACAGGCTGGGCTGGAAGCGCGGCCTGGGCATGGCGATCTCCTTCGCCGGCGTCATCGTGATCGCCGGGGAGCCGAGGGCGCTCGACAACACCTTCTATCTGTTCCTGGTCATCGTCGCGGCCCTGATCTTCTCGATCGTCAACATCCAGATCAGACGGATCGGCGATATCAGCGGATTTGCGCTGAACGGCTGGATGGCGATCATGGCCGTCCCGCAGCTGTTCGTCGCCAGCCTGCTGATGGAGACCGGCCAGTGGCAGCAATTGCATACCGCCACATGGCTGGGCTGGAGCGCCATCGCCTATATGGCCGTCATGGTGACGATCGTCTCGTACCTGATGTGGTACCCGCTGGTGCGGAAATACCCGGTCAACCAGACGATGCCCTGGACCCTGCTCGCCCCGGTGTTCGGCGTAATCTCCGGCATCTTCGTGCTGGGTGAGCCGATGACGCCCGCCATGATCGTCGGCGGCGCCCTTACCCTGGTCGGCGTGGCGGTGATCGTGATCCGCAAGGCGCCCAAGCAGAACCAGAACCAGTCGGTGACGTGATGGCCGCCGCCATCCCGGTCGCCTCCTATCCCTCGCCCAACCACGGCCCCCGCCCCAAAGGCGTGCCGGTCGATATCCTGCTGGTCCACTACACCGGCATGCCGACCGGGCGGCAAGCGCTGGAGCGGCTGTGCGATAGCCGGGCGCAGGTCAGCGCCCATTACCTGATCGAGGAGGACGGCACCGTCTTCTCGCTGGTGGATGAGGACCGCAGGGCTTGGCACGCCGGGATCGGCTACTGGCAAGGCGAGCGCGACATCAACAGCCGGTCGGTCGGGGTCGAACTGGTCAATCCCGGGCACGAATGGGGCTACCGGCCTTTTCCCGGCGTCCAGATGGCCGCTTTCGCCGCCCTGGCCGGTGCCGTCATGGAACGGCATGGGATTTTGCCCCACCGCGTGCTTGCCCACTCCGACGTGGCTCCTGCCCGCAAGGAAGACCCAGGGGAACTGTTCGACTGGCGCTGGCTGGCGGCCCAGGGAATCGGTTTCTGGCCCGTCCCCTGTGCCCTGGACGACGGTCCGGGTCATGCCGTGGCGGAAGCGCAGGCCCTGCTGGCCCGATTCGGGTACGAAGTCGAATCGACCGGGGTACTCAATCCGCAGACTCGAGTCGCGGCGACGGCGTTCCAGCGGCACTTCATCCCCGAGCGGTGCGGATACGGGCTGGACGCGGTTTTCATGAGGATTCTCAGGGCGGCCGTCAGGCAGGCGGGCGCTTTTTCAGCGACGCCGCCCTGATATCCGGGCGCCGCCGCTCGCTTTTACAGCCCGGAATCGGAGTTCAGCCCGCAATCCTGTTGCAACGCACCCTGCCAGTCCCTAAGTTCCGCTCCGCCAGACGGCCGGATGACCGCTTTTCGCAGGGTGACCTGTGGGGAGAGGAAAGTCCGGGCTCCACGGAAATACGGTGCCGGGTAACGCCCGGCGGGGGCGACCCCAGGGAAAGTGCCACAGAAAGCAAACCGCCTGTCCGGCCTTACGGCCCAGCGGGTAAGGGTGAAAGGGTGCGGTAAGAGCGCACCGCGCTCCCGGCAACGGGGGCGGCACGGTAAACCCCACCAGGAGCAAGACCGAATAGGGAAGACATGGGCCTTTACGGGTCCAGGCGCGTTTCCGCGCTGTCGTCCGGGTTGGTCGCGTGAGGCATCCGGCAACGGATGTCCCAGATGAATGGTCATCACCCGCCTCATCCGTTCGGAAGAGGGATGAAAAGCGGGTACAGAACCCGGCTTACAGGCCGTCTGGCACCACTTAGTTAAGCAATCGCTAATTCAACTTTCAGGACGCAACCGGAGTCCCTGGATTTGCAGGCGCCGGAGGCTGGGACAACGGTGAGACCTAACGGGATAAACCTGTGGACAAGCTGTTGAAGAAGGTTCGGCTACATTTCCGCGACTCTTTGCTGACAGCCGAGTCGTTCACCGGATCAAGAATTTGACAACAAAACTCCTTCGTTCGTTATAGGAACAAATAGTGAACGAAGTTGAGAAACCGCCTTAAGATTAACTTGATGTTTACCATCTCCCTAAAAAGCGCGGGAGTCGCAATCCAACCTTGAGCGAACACGTACGCACCCGCGAAATTTCTTGATTCCAAAGGCCATTTACTGGCAACGGCATTGACTGCCCATGAAATCCCATGTTATCCCATACTCACCCAAGCACAGGGTCGGTACCCGTATGGCGTAGTTCGCCAGGGGTCGCCAACCAGGGCGAAGGTGGTGCGGAACCGAGGGTTCGGACCGCGGGGCTTGAGGGTTAGATGGCCGTCTTCTTGTCCACCTACTTGAATAAAGTCGACAAGAAGGGCCGGGTGTCGGTGCCATCTCAGTTTCGTACTGTGCTGGCCAAACAGTCCCCCGAGGGTACCGCGACCGGTCTGGTGGTCTTTCGCTCCCTACAGTTTTCTGCACTCGAAGCGTGTAGTCCGGAGCACATGGAAAAGTTGGCCGCCGATCTCGAACAGATGGATATCTCCGCCGAGGAGCGTGATCTCTATGAGATGACGATTTTCGGCGACTCTGTCCAACTGCCGGTCGATGGCGACGGACGCATCCTGCTGCCGCAGGACCTGATGGATTACGCCGGCATCACGGAACAGGCGTCTTTCGTCGGCCGCAGCAAGACTTTCCAGATCTGGGAGCCGGGCGCCTATCAGGCCCGCGTGGAAGAAGCCCGCGCCCAGAGCCGCGCCTCCGGCATCTCGCTCAGTTCGATCTCGTCGGCCCGCCGGGCGGCCGCCTCCCCGTCGAAGGATTGAGGAGGACGGCATGACCCTTCATCAGGATGACTCCACCTATAAGAGCGGACATATCCCGGTACTGCTGGCGGAAGTCGTCGCGGCGCTGGCCCCCCGCGACGGCGGCGTCTATGTGGACGGCACCTTCGGACGCGGCGGCTACGCCCGCGCCATCCTGTCGGCGGCCGACTGCACCGTCCTGGGAATAGACCGCGATCCTTCGGCCATCGCGGCGGGTGCCGAGATGGCGCGCGAGTTCGACGGCCGGCTCACGATGATCGAGGGTGCGTTCGGCTCGATGGATGCCCTGCTGGGCGAGGCCGGCATCGGTCAGGTCGACGGCGTCACGCTGGACCTCGGCGTGTCGTCGCCGCAGATCGATGATCCGGCGCGCGGCTTTTCGTTCCGCGCCGACGGCCCGCTCGACATGCGCATGGGAAATCATGGGACGACCGCCGCCGACGCGGTCAACACCATGGACGAGGGCGACCTCGCCAACGTGATCTTCCGGCTGGGCGAGGAGCGGCTGTCCCGCCGCGTCGCCCGCGCCATCGTGCAGGCCCGGACCGAAGCGCCGATCGAACGGACCTCGCAGCTCGCCGAGATCGTCCGCCGCGTGGTGCCGAAGAGCAAGGACGGCATCGATCCCGCGACCAGGACCTTCCAGGCGCTGCGCCTGCATGTGAACGACGAGCTGGGCGAACTGGACCGCGGCCTCGCTGCCGCCGAACGCCTGCTTCGCCCCGAAGGCCGTCTGGCGGTGGTGTCCTTCCACTCGCTGGAAGACCGTCAGGTCAAGGAATTCCTGCGGCAGCGCTCGGGCAACGCCCCGGCGCCGTCGCGTCACGCACCGGTCGGCACGGATGCTCCCAAGGCTCCGACCTTCCGTCTGATTTCCCGTAAGCCAGTGACGCCCGGACAGGCCGAACTGACCCACAACCCCCGCGCCCGGTCTGCCCGGCTGCGCGCGGCCGAACGCACGAAGGCGCCGGCCTTCGAGGAGGCAGCATGATCAGCAAGTCCACTGTGATCTGGCTCGGCCTGGCGGGCCTGGCGAGCGGCGCACTGTTCCACACCAGCTATCAGGTGCAGGGCCTGGGCGAGGACCTCGCCAGCCTCAACCGCGCCATCGTCCAGGAGCAGGAAGCGATCCAGATCCTGAAGGCCGAGTGGAGCTACATGAACGATCCGAACCGGATCGAGGAGATGGCGCGCCGCCATCTGGTCCTCGGCCCGACCACGTCGGAGCAGATGATCAGATCGGCGGCGATCATCCCGCAGCGCCTCGATCCGATCGATCCGAACAACCCGCACGGCCCGGCCCTCGTCGCCGGCACGACGGTCCCGATGCCGGCCCGCAAGCCCGGCGGCCTCGGCGGCGTGCCCGTGCCGCCGGCCGCCGGTTCCGTCGTCCTCGCCAGTTACAAGGTAGCCCGATGACCGCCATGCATGAGCAACCCGGCTGGACGGCCACCGAGCGGGAGGCTGCCCCCACCCAGACCGCCGCCCGCCCGCGAGCCGGCAGCAGGGCGGCCCATGCGCTGGAAACAGCCAAGAGCAGGCTGATGGTCACCATGGCCATCTTCAGCCTCGCCTTCGGCGCCGTCGGCATCAAGCTGGTGGACGCCACGGTCATGAGCCAGGGAGGAGACACCGGTCTCGCCCAGGCGGCCTCCGCCCACGCCATTCCCGCCAGCCGGGCCGACATCGTGGACCGCAACGGCGTGCTGCTGGCAAGCTCGCTGGCGACGGCGTCGCTGCATGCCGATCCCAAGCTGATCATCAACCCGGTCGAAGCCACGCAGAAGCTGGTCTCGGTCCTGCAAGGGCTCGACTACAACGACACGCTCTCCAAGCTGAAGAGCGACAAGCGCTTCGTCTGGATCCGCAGGAATCTCAACCCGCGCGAGCATTACGAAGTCAACCGGCTGGGCATTCCCGGCGTCTACTTCCAGCGCGAGGAGCGCCGGGTCTATCCGAACGCCAACCTGACGGCCCATGTGGTCGGGTTCACCGGTGTCGACAACAGCGGCCTGATGGGGATCGAGCAGTCGTTCGACAAGCAGCTTCGCGCGTCTAGCGAACCGATCCAGCTCTCCCTCGACGTCCGCCTCCAGCATATCGTCAAGCGCGAGATCCAGGCCGCCGTCGACGAGTTCCAGGCGCTCGGCGGCGCCGGCATGATCATGGACGTCAAGACGGGCGAAGTGCTGGCGATGGTCTCGCTGCCTGATTTCGATCCGCATGCGCCGACCAGCGACGAAAACGCCCGTTTCAACCGCAACACGCTCGGCGTGTACGAGATGGGCTCGACGTTCAAGATCTTCAATTCGGCGCTGGCGTTGGAATCCGGCAAGATCCACATGGGCGACAGCTTCGACGCGACCAAGTCGATCCGCGTCGGGCGCTTCTCGATCAGCGACTACCACGGCAAGAACCGCTGGCTGACCGTGCCCGAGGTCTTCATGTATTCGTCCAACATCGGCTCGGTCCGGATGGCGATGGAAGTCGGCACCCCCGCCCAGCGGGCGCTGATGGACAAGCTCGGCCTGTTGAAGCGCTCGCCGGTCGAGATCCCGGAAGTCGGCGCACCGATGGTGCCGAATCCCTGGCGCGACGCCAGCACGATGACAATTGCGTTCGGTCACGGCCTGTCGGTCAGCCCCGTCCAGATGGCGTCGGCCGCCGGAGCGGCCATGAACGGCGGTATCCTGCATCCGGCCACTCTGCTCAAGCGGGCACCGGACGCCGAAATTCCCGGGGTGCGCGTAATTTCGCCACAAACTTCGGACCAGATCCGTCGGCTGATGCGTCTGGTGGTAACACAGGGCACGGCGACCGGGGCAGCCGCACCGGGCTACGTGGTCGGCGGCAAGACCGGTACGGCGGAAAAGACGAGCGGTCATGGCTATGCGAAGAAAGCTCTCCTGTCGTCCTTCGTCGGCGGCTTCCCGATCAACGACCCGCGCTATCTGGTGCTGGCCATGATCGATGAGCCCAAGGGCAACAAGCGCACCTTCGGCTATGCCACCGGCGGCTGGGTCGCGGCGCCGCTGGCCGGCAGGATCATCAGGCAGGTCGGGCCGCTGATGGGGATCAACCCGATCGACGAGAACCTGCCGGAGATCCGGAACGCCACCGAAATCCATTTGAACCCCAGGGGAAGCACCCTTGCGTCTTACTGACCTCGTCTCCTCCAACCCGTCATCTGCCGCGCCGATCCAGGCCCGCGATCCCCTGATCGCGGGCCTGACGAGCGATTCACGCGCGGTCGAGCCCGGCTGGTTGTTCGCGGCGCTGCCGGGCATCAAGGCGGATGGAAGGGCCTTCATCGCCGAAGCCGTCAGGCGCGGCGCCGTCGCGGTGCTGGCACCCGTCGGCACGGCTGCTAACGGCGGCGTCCCCGATGGCATCGCCGTAATCGAGGACGATAACCCCCGGCGGCGGCTGGCGCGGATCGCCGCCCGTTTCTTCGGCAGGCAGCCGGAGACGGTGGCCGCCGTCACGGGCACCAACGGCAAGACGTCGACGGTGCAGTTCGCACGGCAGCTCTGGGCGCTTCTGGGCCGCAAGGCGGGCAGCCTCGGCACGCTCGGCATCACGGCGCCGGGGATGGACCGTTACGGCTCGCTGACCACACCCGACACCGTGTCCCTGCACCGGGCGCTGGCCGAACTGGCGGATGCCGGAGTCGATCATCTGGCGATGGAGGCGTCCAGCCACGGGCTCGATCAGTACCGTCTGGACGGCGTAAAAGTGGTAGCGGCGGGTTTCACAAATTTGTCACGCGACCACCTGGATTACCACGGCAGTATGCAGGCATACCTCGCGGCCAAAGCGATGCTGTTCGACCGTGTGCTGCCCCAGGGCGGCGCTGCGGTCCTCAACGCTGACACGCCCGAATTCACCCATCTGTCAGAGCTGTGCGCCCGGCGAGGTCATCGCCTGATCGGCTATGGCGCGCAGGCGAAGGAAATTGTCTTGGCTGATCTGCTGCCCCTGCCCCACGGCCAGCGCCTGAAGCTGGAAGTGTTCGGGCGGGTCCACGACATCGACCTGCCGCTGGCGGGCCGCTTCCAATGCATGAATGCGCTCTGCGCGCTGGGACTGGTGATCGGCTCCGGCGAGGATGCCGGCGAGGCGACGGCGGCGCTAGAAAAGCTCGGCGGCGTCCATGGCCGGCTCGAACTGGTCGCCAACCATCCCTCCGGCGCTCCCGTTTACGTCGATTACGCCCACACCCCCGACGCGCTGGAAACGGTCTTGCGGGCGCTCCGCCCCCATGCGGACCGGAAGCTGGTGGTGGTGTTCGGCTGCGGCGGCGACCGCGACCGCGGCAAGCGCCCGGTGATGGGCGAGCTGGCGGCCCGCCTTGCCGACCGCGCCATCGTCACCGACGACAACCCGCGCACCGAAGTCGCTTCGGCGATCCGGCGGGAAGTCCTGGCGGGTTGCCCGGATGCGGAGGAGATCGGCGACCGTGCCGAGGCGATCCGCGCCGCCGTCCGCGACTTGTGCGAGGGCGACGTGCTGGTGATCGCCGGCAAGGGGCACGAGCAGGGTCAGATCATCGGGACGGAAGTCCGGCCGTTCGACGATGCGGAGACCGCCCGCGCCGCCGTGCGGGAGGTCCTGGCCTGATGACCGAAGCCACCTCTTCTTCCGCGCCGGTGCTCTGGACTGCCCGCGATGCCGCGGCTGCTGTCAACGGCACGCTCCAGGGGGCGGACTGGAACGCGACGGGCGTCTCGATCGACAGCCGTACGGTCAAGCCGGGCGACCTCTTCATCGCCCTGGCCGGTCCGAACTTCGACGGCCACGCCTATGCGGCGAAGGCCTTAACAGCCGGCGCCTCGGCGGTGCTGGTGTCGCACCGGCCGGACGACCTCCCGGCGGATGCTTCCGTACTGCTGGTCGAGGATACCTTCGCCGCCCTCCAGGATCTCGGCTCGGTGGCGCGTCTCCGCGCCAAAGCCAGGATCGTCGCCGTCACGGGGTCGGTCGGCAAGACCAGCACCAAGGAAGCGCTGGCGGTCTGCCTCGGCGCACTGGCGCCGACCTTCGCCACGGCGGGCAGCCTCAACAACCATTGGGGCGTCCCGCTCAGCCTCGCCCGGATGCCCGCGGACAGCGTCTATGCCGTGTTCGAGCTCGGCATGAACCATGCCGGGGAGATCGGTCCGCTGTCGCGTCAGGTCCAGCCCGACGTCGCGGTCATCACCACGATCGAGGCGGTCCACCTCGAGTTCTTCAGCTCGGTCGAAGCCATCGCCGACGCCAAGGCCGAGATCTTCGAAGGCATGTCGCCCAACGGGACCGTGGTGCTCAACCGCGACAACCCGCACTATGCAAGGCTGGTCGCCGCAGCACGGACCAAGGGCCTGTCGCGCATCCTCGGCTTCGGCACGGCGGAAGACGCCGCCGCTCGCCTGACCGAGTGCTCGGCCCATGCGACTTGCAGCGCCGTCACCGCCGTCATCAAGGGCGAGCCGATCCAGTACGGCGTCAGCCTGCCCGGCCGTCACCACGTCATGAACAGCCTGGGCGTCCTGCTGGCGGTCCAGGCGCTCGGCGGCGATGTCGCGACTGCGGCGCAGGCGCTGGCAAAGGTCAAGCCGATCAAGGGCCGGGGCGTGCGGAAGCGGGTCAGGCTCGGCGGCGACTGGCTGACCATCATCGACGAGAGCTACAACGCCAGCCCGGTTTCGATGGAAGCGAGCTTTCAGGTGCTGAAGGCCAGTGAGCCGTCCGCCGGCGGCCGCCGCGTCGCGGTGCTAGGCGACATGCTGGAGATGGGCGAGAAGTCGCCGCTGCTGCATGCGGCCCTGGCGGAACCGCTCCGGGCCAACGGCGTCGACCTCGTCTTCTGCTGCGGTCCCAACATGAAGCGGCTGTTCGACAAGCTGCCCACGGCCATGCAAGGCGCCTGGGCGGAGAACAGTGCCGCACTCGCGCCCAAGATCGCGCAGGCTTTGCGCGGTGGCGACTGCGTCATGGTCAAGGGATCGCTCGGCAGCAGGATGGCACTGATCGTCGACGCGCTGTCTGCTCTCGGCGATGCCGATGCTCCGGTCGAAAATTCGGCTTTGAACGACACTAACGGCAAGACGGCTCGCGCCGTCCAGCAGGGTTGAGGCGATTATCAGATGCTCTATCACCTGCTGTTCCCTTTGGCAGATGATTTTATCATCTTCAATTTATTCCGGTACATCACGTTCCGGACCGGCGGGGCTATCCTGACCGCGTCGGTCATCAGCTTCGTGTTCTTCCCGACCCTGATCCGCTGGCTGAAGTCCAAGCAGGGCGAGGGGCAGCCGATCCGCAGCGACGGACCGGAAACCCATCAGAAGAAGAAGGGCACGCCCACCATGGGCGGCCTGATGATCCTGATCGCGGTCGTCATAAGCACCTTGCTATGGGCGGACCTGACCAACATCTACGTCTGGGTCGTGGTGCTCGTCACCATCGGCTTCGGCGCGATCGGCTTCGGCGACGACTTCCTCAAGCTGACCAAGCGCAACACCAAGGGCCTGCCCGGCAAGGGCAAGCTGGCCGGGCAGATCGGCATCGGCGCCGCGGCGGCCCTGGTCATCATGGCCTTCGCCCGCGATCCCGGCACGACCGGCCTTGCGGTCCCCTTCATGAAGGACCTACTGATCGATCTCGGCTGGTTCTTCGTGCCGATGGCTGTCTTCGTCATGGTCGGCGCCAGCAACGCGGTCAACCTGACCGACGGGCTGGACGGCCTCGCCATCGTGCCCGTCATGATCGCGGCAAGCTGCTTCGGCCTGATAGCATATCTGGTCGGCAACACCGTCTTCGCCAGCTACCTCCAGATCCATCACGTCCCCGGCACCGGCGAGCTGGCCGTCTTCTGCGGCGCCATGGTCGGCGCCGGCCTCGGCTTCCTGTGGTTCAACGCTCCCCCCGCAATGGTCTTCATGGGCGACACCGGTTCGCTGTCGATCGGCGGGGCGCTCGGCGCCATCAGCGTCATCACCAAGCACGAGCTGGTGCTGGCGATCATCGGCGGGTTGTTCGTGCTGGAAACGGTTTCGGTCATCGTCCAGGTCACCTCGTACAAGCTGACCGGCAAGCGGGTTTTCCGCATGGCCCCGTTGCACCATCACTTCGAAAAGAAGGGCTGGGCCGAACCGACCGTCGTCATCCGCTTCTGGATCATCGCCGTCGTGCTGGCGCTGGTCGGCCTGTCCACCCTGAAGCTGCGGTGACGCCATGATCGATCTGCGCCACCTCAAGGGAAAACGCTACGCCGTCATGGGGCTCGCCAAGTCGGGTCTCGCCACGGCCAAGGCGCTGACTTCAGCCGGGGTCGAGATCCTGGCCTGGGACGACGGCGAGGCCGGCCGTGCCGCCGCGATCGCCGCCGGCATCCCGCTGACCGACCTGAACACGGCTGATCTGTCCGGCATCGAAGCCCTTCTGCTGTCGCCCGGCATCCCGCACACATATCCCACGCCCAACGCAGTCGCGACGAGGGCGAAGGCCGCAGGCATCCCGATCGTCGGCGATATCGAGCTGCTGTACGGCGCGCAGCCCCGGGCCGCCTATATCGGCATCACCGGCACCAACGGCAAATCGACCACGACGGCGCTGATCGGCCACATCCTCAGCCTGACCGGCCGCCCGGTTCAGGTCGGCGGCAACCTCGGCACGCCCGTCCTAACATTCGAGCCGCTGGGCGAAGGCGGCGTCTACGTGCTGGAGATGTCCTCCTACCAGCTCGAACTGGTCCCCTCGGTCGCCTTCAACGTCGCCGTGCTGCTGAACGTCACCCCCGACCATCTGGCCCGGCACGGTGGGATGGACGGCTATATCGCCGCCAAGCGCCATATCTTCCAGCACCCGAAGCGCTCACACACCGCCATCATCGGCGTCGATGACGAGCACTGCCGCAAGGTCTACGACGAGCTTGAAGCGGCGCTGGAAAGCGCCGTCGTGCCCGTCTCCGCCGAGCACGAGACCAAGGGCATCTACGTCCTGGACGGCAAGCTGTACGACGGCGGCACCGAGCCGATCATCGACCTGAACACGATCCCGTCCCTGCCCGGCCGCCACAACTGGCAGAACGCGGCGGCGGCCTTCGCCGCGACCCATGCCGCCGGCGTGCCGGTGGAGACGATCCTCGAAGGTCTACGGACGTTCCCCGGCCTGGCGCACCGCCAGCAGCTCGTCGCCGACCGCGACGGCATCCGGTACGTCAACGACAGCAAGGCGACCAACGCCGACGCCGCATCCAAGGCCCTGGTCTGCTACGACCCGATCTACTGGATCATCGGCGGACAGGCGAAGGAAGGCGGTCTCGACGGACTGGAACCCTTCATGCCGCGCATCCGCCACGCCTTCGTGATCGGTCAGGCATCGGAACAGTTCGCCACATGGCTTGATGCCCACGGCGTGCCCTATACTCTCTGCGGCGATCTGAAGACGGCCGTACCCGCCGCCACCGACCTCGCGCGGGCAGAAGGGCTGCGCGGCGCCACGGTGCTGCTGTCACCCGCCTGCGCCTCATGGGATCAGTTCAAGAGCTTCGAACACCGCGGCGAGGTTTTCGCAGCGCTGGTCCACGCCTCCATCGACCGGTCCGCTCCCGCGGAAAAGGAAGTCGCGCCATGACCGCTTTCGCCCGGACCGACCATTCCATATTCGGCAAGTGGTGGTGGACGGTCGACCGCTGGACGCTGGCCGTGCTGGCGGTCCTGATGGGTCTCGGTATCGTGCTGGTCCAGGCGGCGAGCCCGGCCGTTGCCGAGCGGATCGGGCTGGACAACTTCCACTTCGTCCAGCGCCACATCCTGACACTGGTGCCGGCCTGCCTGCTGATGGTCGGCGTGTCGCTGCTCAGCCCGCGCGGCGTCCGGCGCACCGCTATCGTCGCCTTCATAATCTTCACGATCCTGCTGGCGCTGACCATGGTCATCGGGTTCGAGATCAAGGGCGCGCGGCGCTGGATCCATGTGCCGGGCCTGTCGATCCAGCCGTCGGAGTTCGTCAAGCCGGCCTTCGCCGTGGTTGCCGCCTGGCTGTTCGCTCATGGCCGCACCAGCGACCGGTTCCCCGGCGCCGTCGTCTCGATCATGCTCTACCTGATGGTCGTCGGCCTGCTGATGATGCAGCCGGACTTCGGCATGACCTTCGTCGTCTCGGTCGTATGGTTCGGCCAGTTCTTCCTGGCGGGCCTGCCGATCGTCCTGGTGGCGATCCTGGGAGCGCTCGGCATCGTCGGCCTGATAGGGGCCTACATGTTCTTCCCGCACGTGGCGAGCCGCGTGAACCGCTTCCTCGACCCGGCGGCGGGCGACAACTATCAGGTCACCCGCTCGCTGGAGGCCTTCCAGAACGGCGGCGCGTTTGGCACCGGTCCCGGCCAGGGCAGCATCAAGATGATGCTCCCCGACGCCCATGCCGACTTCATCTTCGCGGTGGCGGGAGAGGAACTGGGGCTGTTCTGGTGCCTCGTCCTGGTAGCATTGTTCGCCTTCATCGTCATCCGCGGCTTCATGCGGGTAATGCGCGACGACAACCTCTTCGTCGTGCTGGCCGTCACCGGCCTGCTGACGCAGTTCGGCCTCCAGGCCTGGATCAACATGGCGTCCAGCCTGCACCTGATGCCGACCAAGGGCATGACCCTGCCTTTCATCAGCTACGGCGGTTCGTCGCTGCTGGCGCTGGGCTTCGGCATGGGCATGGTGCTGGCCCTGACGCGCAAGCGCTTCGGCGGGGGAGACGGCAAATGAACCGAGACACTACCCGCGATACCCAATCCTCACCCGTAGTCCTGGCGGCCGGCGGTACCGGCGGGCACATGTTCCCGGCGGAAGCGCTGGCCCGTGAGCTTCTGGCGCGCGGCCAGCGCGTCGTGCTGGTGACCGATCGGCGCGGCAAGGCCTTCGGCGACGCCCTGCCGGAAGTGGAAGTCCACCGTATCCGCGCCTCCAGCTTCGGCAGCGGCATCATGGGCAAGATCCGGGGCATGTTCGAGCTGACGCTCGGCGCCTTCCAGGCCCGCCGGCTGATGTCCCGCCTTAAGCCCGCCGCCGTCGTCGGCTTCGGCGGCTACCCCTCCGTTCCCACGGTGCTGCTGGCGCAGCGCGCCCGCGTGCCGACGATCCTGCACGAACAGAACGCCGTCCTGGGCCGAGCCAACCGGCTGGCCGCTCCCGGCGCCGTCCGGATCGCGACCTCCTTCGCGGCCGTCTCGGCGGTCAAGCCGGCGGATGCCGGCAAGCTGGTCTTCACCGGCAATCCGGTCCGCCCCAACGTCGCATCCGTCCGCGACCTGCCCTATCCGCCCTTGGACGACGGCGGCGAGGTTCGCCTGCTGGTGGTCGGCGGCAGCCAGGGCGCCCGCATCTTCAGCGAGATCGTGCCCGAAGCGCTGGCTCTCCTGCCCGACGCGCTCAAGCGCCGGATCAGGATCGCCCAGCAATGCCGCCCCGAGGATCTGGAGGCGGCCAAAACAGCCTTCGCCAGGGCCGGCGTCGAGGCCGAGCTATCGACATTCTTCCGCGATGTGCCGGAGCGTCTGGCCGCCTGCCATCTCGCGATCTGCCGCTCCGGCGCCTCCACCGTCGCCGAACTGGCCGCCGTCGGCCGGCCCGCACTGCTGGTTCCCTATCCCTATGCGATGGACGATCACCAGACCGCCAACGCCCAGGCCGTGGCCGATGCCGGCGGCGCGTGGCTGATGCCGCAGACCGCCTTCACGCCGCAGGCGCTGGCCGACCGCCTGACGGCGCTGCTCGACCTGCCGGCGACGCTGACCAAGGCGGCGGAAGCCGCCCGTGCCCGCGGCGCCACCGACGCCGCGTCGCGTCTGGCCGACGTCGTCCTCGCCACCGGAAAAAGCGCATCCTTGACCCATAGCGCCCCCCACAGCGACCGGCCGAGGGCCGGCGCCGATCATTACTCAACCGAGGCCGCCGAATAAAATGAGAGCCCTGCCCCTGTCCATCGGGACGATCCACTTCGTCGGTATCGGCGGGATCGGCATGAGCGGCATCGCCGAGGTCCTGCGGAACCTCGGCTACTCCGTGCGCGGCTCGGACATCGCCGACAGCGCCAACGTCAAGCGCCTGCGCGCACTCGGCATTCCGGTCGAGATCGGCCATCGCGGCGAAAACCTCGCCGACGCCTCCGTCGTCGTGATCTCCTCCGCCGTGAAGAAGGACAACCCGGAAGTCGTCGCCGCCCGCCTGGCGCTGATCCCGGTCGTCCGCCGCGCCGAGATGCTGGGCGAGCTGATGCGCCTGAAGTGGTCGATCGCGATCGGCGGCACCCACGGCAAGACCACGACCACCAGCATGGTCGGCACCCTGCTGGAAGGCGCCGGGCTGGATCCGACCGTCATCAACGGCGGCATCATCAACGCCTACGGCACCAACACCCGGCTCGGCTCCGGCGACTGGATGGTGGTCGAGGCGGACGAGAGCGATGGCACCTTCACGAAGCTGCCGGCGCTGATCACCGTCGTCACCAACATCGACCCTGAGCACCTGGACCACTACGGCACCTTCGACGGCGTCAAGGCGGCGTTCGAGAGCTTCGTCCAGAACATACCGTTCTACGGCTTCGCCGCACTCTGCATCGACCATCCCGAAGTGCAGGCGATGATCCCGCGCGTCGCCGACCGCCGCATCGTGACCTACGGCTTCAGCCCGCAAGCCGATGTCCGCGCCGTCGATGTCGTCACCGGCACTGACGGCGCCCACTTCAACGTGGCGCTCAGCGACCGCGTCGCCGGCGAGCCGCGCATGATCGAGAACATCCACCTGCCGATGTTCGGCCTGCACAACGTCCAGAACAGTCTGGCCGCCATCGCCGTCGGCAACGAGATGGGCATAGAGGGCGAGAAGATCCGCGCCAGCTTCGCCCGTTTCTCCGGCGTCAAGCGCCGCTTCACCAAGACGGGCGAGAGCAACGGCGTGACCGTGATCGACGACTACGGCCACCACCCGGTCGAGATCACGGCCGTCCTCAAGGCGGCCCGCACCGCCGGCACCGGCCGTACCATCGCCGTCGTCCAGCCGCACCGCTATTCCCGCCTGCACAGCCTGTTCGAGGACTTCTGCGCCTGCTTCAACGACGCCGACGTCGTCATCGTCGCCGATGTTTACGCCGCCGGCGAGCAGCCGATCGAGGGCGCCGACCGCGACGGTCTGGTGGAAGGCCTGCGGATACGCGGCCACCGTCAGGTGCTGGCTCTCCCCAGCGCCGATGCGCTGCCGTCGATGGTCCACGATCTGGCCCAGCCCGGCGATTTCGTCGTCTGCCTGGGTGCCGGCAACATCACCGCCTGGGCCAACGCCCTGCCGGGCGAACTCGACCGCCTGAACGGCCTGAACGGGAACAATTTGGACGGGAAGAACCTGGACGCGATGAAGACGGCCGGCGGAGGGCGGGCATGACGGCGGCGCCCCGCATGCATCCCGAACCGCACCTGATCGACCGCCTTCCGGCGGTGCGCGGCCGGCTGACCGCCGACGCCCCGCTCGCCAACGTCACGTGGTTCCGCGTCGGCGGTCCGGCCGAAGCGATGTTCAAGCCGGCCGATGCGGCCGACCTCGGCGATTTTCTCGCCGGATGCCCGACCGACGTGCCCGTCACGGTGATCGGCGTCGCCTCCAACCTCCTGGTGCGCGACGGCGGCGTACCCGGCGTCGTGATCCGCCTGGGCCGCGCCTTCGTCGATGTGTCCGTCAACGGGTGCGAGATCACGGCGGGCGCCGCGGCGCTCGACCTCAACGTCGCCAACGCCGCGCGCGACGCCGGCATCGCCGGGCTGGAGTTCCTGTCCGGCATTCCCGGCACCATCGGCGGCGCGCTCCGGATGAACGGCGGCGCCTATGGCCGCGAGTTGTCCGACGTGGTCGTCTCCGCCACCGCGCTCGACCGCTCCGGCCTCTCGCACGCGCTGAGCCGCGATGACCTCGGCCTCAGCTACCGTCACAGCAACGTGCCGGAAGACTGGATCTTCACCTCGGCCGTGCTGCGCGGGCATCCCGGCGACCACGCGGACATTGGCCGCCGCATGCACGAGATCGCGACGTCCAGGGCGGAAAGCCAGCCCGTCAAAGCGCGGACCGGCGGTTCGACCTTCGCCAATCCTCCCGGTGAAAAGGCATGGGCACTGATCGACCGCGCCGGCTGCCGGGGCCTGACCATCGGCGGCGCGCAGGTGTCGGAGAAGCACTGCAACTTCCTGCTGAACCTCGGCACCGCCACCGCCGACGACCTGGAATCGCTCGGCGAGGAAGTCCGCCGCCGGGTCTACGAAACCTCGGGCATCGAACTCCGCTGGGAAATCCGCCGCATCGGCGTCCCGGCATCCTCAAGCACCCTCTCACCCCTCCGCTCACAGGGAAACCGGCCATGAGCCAGCACGTCGCCGTCCTTCACGGAGGCTGGTCCGCCGAACGCGAAGTCTCGCTGGTCAGCGGCGCCGCCGTGGCGTCCGCCTTGAAGGAACGCGGCTTCCGCGTCACCCTGATCGATGTCGGCCGCGACTTGCCCGCACTGCTGGCGGCACTCACACCCCGTCCGGACGTGGTGTTCAACGCGCTGCACGGACGCTTCGGAGAGGACGGCACGATCCAGGGCGTGCTCGACATCCTAGGTCTCCGTTACACCCATTCCGGCATGCTGGCCTCGGCCATCGCCATGGACAAGTCGGCCACCAAGCGGTTGCTGAACGGCGTAGGCATCCGGTCCCCCAACGGCATGGTCGCGACCCGCGAACAGGTGCTTTCCGGTGACATCATGCCGGCGCCCTATGTCCTTAAGCCGAACAACGAAGGATCTAGCGTTGGAATCCAGATAGTACGAGAAGGCGATAACAGACATCCTTCCTATGCCGAAAGTTGGAATCACGGTGAAACTGTTCTGATTGAACAGTATATTCCCGGCCACGACCTGACCGTTGCAGTCATGGGCGACCGCGCGCTGACAGTGACGGAGATCAAGCCGCACTCCGGCTTCTATGACTACTCCGCAAAATACACCGATGGCCGTGCCACTCATCTGGTACCTGCCCCTGCACCCAAGGAAGTCTTGGAAGAGGCGATGAGGGTTGCCGTTCTGGCCCATAATACTTTGGGATGCACCGGCGTTAGCCGCAGCGACTTCCGCTGGGACGATACGATTTCGGGTATTTCCGGAGTTTATTTCCTAGAAATTAACACACAGCCGGGTATGACCCCCTTGTCGCTCGTCCCTGAACAAGCGGCATACCTGGGTATCTCTTTCGGTGAACTGGTCGTCTGGATGGTGGAGAACGCCGTATGTCACGCGTGAACAAGCCAGCACTCTGCGCCCCACGGGATCTGCGCACCCGCACCGCCGAGCGTGCGCGGAGCGCCACCCAGAAAGCGACCCAAAAAGCCAACCGCCGCCGGTCCTGGCCGCGCTGGACGGGCACTGCCCTGAAGTTCGGCATGGTGGCCCTGCCCGTCGTCATGCTCGGCGGCGCCGGCACCTGGGCATACCAGACCGGCTGGTTCGGCCAGATGGGCAACCGCATCACGGCGGCGCTGATCGACCTGACCGTCGATGCCGGTCTCGAAGTCCAGGAAGTCCTGGTCGAAGGCCGCAACGAGACTGACCGCAACGCCGTGATGGCCGCGATCCAGGTCAAGCGCGGCGACCCGATCATGCAGTTCGATCCGGAAGCCGCCCGCGCCGGCCTGGAACGGCTGCGCTGGGTCGCCAACGCCACGGTCGAGCGACGCCTGCCCAACACCGTCTTCGTCAAGCTGGACGAGCGCCGCCCGATGGCGCTGTGGCAGCGCGACGGCAAGCTGGCGCTGATCGACCGCGACGGCGAGGTCCTGACCGAGCGCGAACTCGGCCGCTATAACAACCTGCTTCAGATCATCGGCGCCGATGCTCCCAAGCATGCGCAGGAATTGCTGGGCCATCTCAGCACGGTGCCCGCGCTGTTCCAGCGGGTCAACGCCGCCACCCGGATCGGCGGGCGCCGGTGGGATCTCCATCTGGCCAACGGCGTCATCATCCGTCTGCCGGAAAGCGATATCGGCGGAGCGCTCCATCATCTGGCCGATCAGGAAGCGAAGCAGCCGGTCCTCGACCGCGATATCGTCGCGGTAGACCTGCGCCTGCCCGATCGCCTGGTAATACAGACTTCGACCGCTGCGGCACAACGCCGCCGTGCTCCAGAGCAAAAGATATGATGTCTCCGATGTATTAATCTAAAGAGGTAATCCACACCAAATGCAGTATCGAAATCGTTGTTTGAAATACTGCATCTTGGGATGTTAATGTGAATACACGAATAGGCGACAGCCTGAGGGGATGACGGGCGTAGCAATGGCCTTCAACGCTGGCAAGAGAGTTAAGAGACAGGTTCGCGGCGGGGTAATCGCTGCACTGGACGTCGGCACAACCAAGGTCTGCTGCTTCATCGCACGGGTCGAGGACGGCGGCGTGCTGCGCATTACCGGCATCGGACATCAGGTCTCGCGGGGTCTCCGGGCCGGCACGATCGTCGATATGGACGCGGCGGAGCAGGCTATCGGCACCACCGTCCACACTGCCGAGCAGATGGCCGGGGAGACGATCCGCGAAGTGCTGGTCAACATTTCCGGCGGCCAGCCGACTTCGCAGACCTCCAACGTGGAAGTGCCGATCGGCGGCCATGAGGTCAACAACGCCGACGTCCGTCGGGCGCTGGCCCAAGCCCGCCAGTTCCAGGGTGGGGCCGACCAGGAGCTGATCCACTCGATCGCGGTCGGTTATGCGATCGACGGCAACCGGGGCATCCGTGACCCGCGCGGCATGTTCGGCGACAAGCTGGGCGTTCAGCTCCATACCGTCACCGCCGGCTCCAGCGCCGTCCGCAACCTGACCACCTGCATCGCGCGCTGCCACCTCGACATCGACAGCTTCGTCGTCTCGCCCTATGCGGCGGCGCTGGCCGCCTTGGTGGAGGACGAGATGGAGCTTGGCTGCACCCTGATCGATATGGGCGGCGGCACCACGACCATCTCCGTCTTCTTCGACGGCAAGTGCGTCTACACCGACTGCGTTCCCGTCGGCGGCGCCCATGTGACCAACGACATCGCGCGCGGCCTGACGACCCCCGTGGCCCATGCCGAGCGGATGAAGACGCTGTACGGCAGCGCCATCGCCAATGCCGCCGACGAGCGCGAGATCATCGACGTGCCCCAGGTCGGGGAGGACGAGCCGTCCCAGGCCAACCACGTCCAGAAATCCCTGCTGGTCGGCATCATCCAGCCCCGGCTGGAGGAAATCTTCGAACTGGTCCGTGCCCGGCTGGAAGTCAGCGGCATGGGCAAGGTCGCCGGCCGGCGCGTCGTCCTGACGGGCGGCGCCAGCCAGTTGCCGGGCATGCGCGACTTGGCGCAGCTCATACTCGATAAGCAGGTCCGGCTGGGCAAGCCCATGCGGATCAACGGGCTGGCCGATGCGACCGGCGGCCCCGCTTTCTCGACCGCGGCGGGCCTGCTGGCCTTCGCCGTGCAGAGTCAGGCGGAACTTCCCGGCTTCAGCGCCGAGGACGAACCGCCGAAACATCTTTGGGGGCGTGTGGGCTTCTGGCTCAAGGAGAACCTATGAGCCGGGGACAGGAACAGGCAACCGAACGGAACAGCGCGCCGCGCGGATCTCGGGACAGAGACATCCCGATCCGGACGGCGACTGGAATGCAAGCGTAAATCAGACCGGCGGCGACCGGTGGTGTCAACAGGAACAGTAATCCACTCAAGTGGATTCGGGCGAACTCAAGGGAACTGGAGGCTGTCATGATCAATCTCAGCATGCCGGAAATCGAAGTGGATCTGCGGCCGCACATCACGGTGTTCGGTGTCGGTGGCGCGGGCGGCAACGCCGTCAACAACATGATCAAGTCCAACCTGGAAGGCGTCGAGTTCGTCGTCGCCAATACGGACGCCCAGGCGCTGAAAGGCGCGCTGGCCGAAAAGCGCCTTCAGCTCGGCACGACGATCACGCGCGGTCTGGGCGCCGGGTCGCGTCCCGATGTCGGCCGCGCCGCCGCCGAGGAACAGCTCGCCGAGATCATGGGCTACCTTGAAGGCGCCAACATGGTCTTCATCACCGCCGGCATGGGCGGTGGCACGGGCACCGGCGCCGCTCCGGTGATCGCGCGCGCGGCCCGCGAGCAGGGCATCCTGACCGTCGGCGTCGTGACCAAGCCGTTCCACTTCGAAGGCGCGCACCGCATGCGTCTGGCGGAGAGCGGCATCAACGAGCTTCAGCAGTTCGTCGATACCCTGATCATCATCCCGAACCAGAACCTGTTCCGGATCGCCAACGAGAAGACCACCTTCGCCGACGCCTTCAAGATGGCGGACGACGTACTGCATTCCGGCGTTCGCGGCGTCACCGACCTGATGGTCATGCCGGGCCTGATCAATCTCGACTTCGCCGACATCCGGTCCGTCATGACCGAGATGGGCAAGGCGATGATGGGCACCGGCGAAGCCTCCGGCGAGCGCCGCGCGATCGATGCCGCCGAGGCCGCGATCAGCAACCCGCTGCTCGACGACGTGTCGATGAAGGGTGCCCGCGGCGTCCTGATCAACATCACCGGCGGCATGGACATGACCCTGTTCGAGGTCGACGAAGCCGCCAACCGCATCCGCGACGAAGTCGATCCCGACGCCAACATCATCTTCGGCTCGACCTTCGACCAGGACCTCGACGGCCGCATGCGCGTGTCGGTGGTCGCCACCGGCATCGAAGCCGAAAAGATCGCCCAGCCGCGTCCGGCCTCCGCATCCGCTCCCCTGAGCGTGGTCGGCGGCGGCGGCCGCAAGGCGATGTCGCCCGCTCCAGCACCGGCCGGCCTGTCGGCGCAGTCGCGTCAGCCGACCGACTACCACCACACCCTGATCGCCTCGCCCCCGCACCCGGGTGCGGCGCAGGGCCATGCCCCCTCCGCCTATACCACCCACGGTCACATCCCGCAGAACCAGGCTGTCCAGGGTCATGTGGGCCAGGGTCATGTGGGCCAGGGTCATGTGGGCCAGGGTCATCAGGGCCATCCGGTGCAGGGCCACACCACGGTCGGCAACACCGTCCGCACCTTCGTCGAGCAACCGCAGCACCATGCCGAACAGGCTCCGGTCGCCTATGCGCCGCCGCAGCAGGAGCCGGCCGCACCGCCGGCACCGGTCGCCGAGTCGCAGCCGATGCAGCATCCCGCCGAGTTCGCGGCTCCGCCGCGCGGCCGTGAACAGGACCGGGTCACCGGTCCGCTGCGCGGCCAGAACCAGGACGGCAGCTTCATCGCTCCGCGCCCGGCCGACGCCGGTCCGCGCCAGCAGGGGCCGTCGCTCAACGCCGAGCGCTTCATCGCCCCGACGGCGGCCCTGCCCGATCCGGCGCCGAAGAAGCGCGGCAGCTCGCTGTTCGAGCGGGTCACCGGCATCGGCCGCCGCATCATGGAAGGCGGCGAGCCGGAACAGCAGCAGCCCCGGCAGGCTCCGCAGCCCCAGCCGCAGGGGCAGCAAGCCGCCCCGGTCAGGCAGGCTCCCGCCGGCGCACCGCAGCAGCGCCAGTCCGAGCCGATGGACCGGCCGACGAAAATGAGCCATGCGGAAGAGGAAATGCTGGACATTCCGGCTTTCCTGCGCCGTCAGGCCAACTGACGGGGAGCTGACCCAGGGACCCGCCGCGAGGCGTTGATCGAGTTCAGCCCGACAGTCACCTTGAAACCCCCGGCCCTGTGGCCGGGGGTTTTTTCTTGTTCGAATGCTTATCCATGTATGTTTTTGATGTGATGGCCATCACACGATGACTATCCCGCACCTGCGTAACAATCCGTAACAAAGAGTGATTTGTACTATGGACTGGGTCTTGATAGGTATTAGTCGTGGGTTCCGCCCGAACCTCTAGGCAGTTTCTGAAGTATTGCTCCCACGAAGTTCAGCAGGTAATCAAGTGTCCGAACAAAGCCAGAATAACGAGACGAAGTTTCAGCAGACGCTGAAGAGCCCGATCAACTGCACCGGCATCGGCTTGCATTCGGGTTCCAAGGTCTCGATGACCCTGAAGCCGGCGGACGTGAATACCGGTATCGTCTTCGTGCGGACCGATCAACCCGCCGACCGCGCCGAAGTCCGTGCCGACTGGGATCGGGTGACCGATACCAAGCTCTGCACTGTCGTCTCCAACGATGCTGGCGTGTCGATCGGCACCGTCGAGCACCTGATGGCGGCGCTGCGCGGCTGCGGCATCGACAACGTGGTGATCGAGCTGAACGGCCCGGAAGTGCCGATCATGGATGGCAGTTCCGCTCCCTTCGTGTTCCTGATCGAGTGCGCCGGCATCCGGGAGCAGGAAAAGCCGCGCCGTCTGATCCGGGTCCTGAAGCAGGTTACCGTCGGTGACGGCACCCGGTTCGCGACCCTGTCGCCCTCGCCGTCGATGAGCTTCAGCTTCGAGATCGACTTCGCCAGCGCCGCCGTCGCCCGTCAGGAAAGCTACGTCAAGCTCACCAACGGCGCCTTCAAGGGCGAATTGGCCCGCGCCCGCACCTTCGGCTTCCTCCACGAAGTCGATCAGTTGCGGAAGCTCGGCCTCGCTCGTGGCGGTTCGCTCGACAACGCCATCGTCATCAACGGCGACAAGGTCCTCAACGAGGGCGGCCTCCGCTTCTCCGACGAGTTCGTGCGCCACAAGATCCTCGACAGCATCGGCGACCTGTATCTCGCCGGCGCCCCGATCCTGGGCCACTTCCACGGCTGCCGTTCGGGCCACGCCCTGAACAACCAGCTCCTCCGCGCCCTGTTCGCGGACAAGACGGCATGGTGCTACGTCGATGCCGAGGAAGTCGGCGCCCTGCCGATGAACTGGGACGTTCGCGTAAAGGTCGCCGCCGTCGCGTAACCGGCGGAAACCGGTCCGATTTGAAAAAAGCGCCGGAGGGCTTCCCTCCGGCGCTTTTTATATTTCAAATAATCTGCCGCTTCGCTCTAGACCGAGCTAAATACTACACCAACGGCATTGAAGACTATCCGGTGAGTTCCGGCAAAGATGTCGGGCTGAAGAGGCCCGACATCTAACGCTTCAAGCCGGTCAATGTAATGCCGTTGGTGTTATACCAGGGGCCGAAGACATTGACCCGTCTGGAAAGTGTCTGTTGGGCCACGGCCCAACCTACAGCTCCCGCTTCGTAGGTTGGGCCGTGGCCCAACACTTGCCTGCCGCCGGTCAAACTCTTCGGCTCCTGGTATTACATCACCCCCCGGCAGCCAATATCCCCCGCGCCGCCGCCGCATCCGTCAAGATCTGCTGCTTCAGCGCATCGAAGCTCTCGAACTTCCGTTCCGGCCGGATGAAGTCGATCATCCGCACCCGCAGGTGCTTGCCATAGAGATCGCCGGCGAAGTCGAACAGATGGACCTCCAGCAGTTCGCGCACGCCATCGACCGTGGGCCGGTTGCCGAGATTGGCGACGCCATCCGTCCAGACCGTATGCGTCCCATGGTCCACCCCGGCCTGAACAGCATAGACGCCGTAATGCGGCCGCAGGTACTCGCCCAGTTCCAGGTTCGCGGTCGGAAAGCCGATGGTACGGCCGCGCTGGTCGCCATGCTCGACCCGCCCTTCGACCTCCCACGGACGCCCCAACACGGCGGCGGCCTCGCGCGGCTTGCCGGCCGCCAGCAACTGGCGCACGCGGGTCGATGAAAATACCCCACCCGACATATCCGCTGCCGGCTTGACCTCCGTCACGCCGAAGCCCAGCGTCCGGGCCTTCTGGTACAGCAGCCCGACGTCGCCGCCGCGCTTATGGCCGAACACGAAGTCGTAGCCGGCGACCACATGACTGACGCCAAGGCCTTCGACCAGCACCTCGTTGATGAACTCGTCGGCGGTCTTGCTGGAGAAGACGGTATCGAAATGAATGACGAACAGCAGATCGACACCCAGATCCTCGATATGGCGGGCCTTGGTCCGGAACGGGGTCAGCCGGAACGGCGCGTCCGACGGCCGGAACAGGCTGCGGGGATGGGGCTCGAACGTCAGGACGGCCAGAGGCGCCCGATTGGCCTTCGCCACCTCGGCGGCAGCGCCGATCACGATCCGGTGGCCCTGGTGCAGGCCGTCGAAATTACCCAGCGCAACCACGGCACCGCGCGCATCATCGGGCAGATCTGTGAAGTGTCTGAACAGTTTCATACCGGGCACCCCCTTGCCGCCCGGACCTCGATTAGCTCAAAAAAACAGTGATGTATATAGGGCGCGCGCACCATTGGATAACCCCGGCCACGGCAGGCGCGCCACTGCCGGCCGAAGTCCGGCACCGATGTCAGCCGCGGGAAGGGACCATCAGTGTCGCGTCGCCGTCGATCACGACGGTCTCGCCGACCGAAACCACCGTTTTAAAGACCACGCGGCGCTTTTCCGCGATGACTTCAAGGACGGTGACCCGCGCGTGGACCGTATCGCCGATCCGGACCGGCGCCTTGAACTTGAGGTTCTGGCTCATATAGATGCAGCCCGGACCGGGCAGACGGGTGCCGAGAACGGTCGAGATGAAGCTTGCCGTCAGGATCCCATGAGCGATGCGGCCCTTGAACATCGTCGTGTTCGCGAACTCTTCGTTCAGATGGACCGGATTGGTATCGCCGGAGATACCCGCGAAGAGCACCACGTCGGCCTCCGTCACGGTCTTGGCATAGACGGCGGTCTGTCCGACGAAAATGTCCTCGATGAAATAGCCGGTCAAGCCATCGTTCAAACCACGCACGTCGTCCATAATCTTGGTCCCCTTCATCGGATACACAGTGCATGTGCATCCTCATCGCAGCATGTTGCAATGCGGCATAACCGCATCCCTGCGAAACATGGCAGATGATCTATAAACATCCGGTTAGCACTTTAGTACCAGAACGCCTTTCCACTGGCGTTCCCAAGGCTTCGGCGTCCCCCCGGCAGGCATCCCGACCATCCGAATCCTGATGGGGCATTTGACTTTCAGCTCAACAGCGCAACGGTCATTCGAGCCTGATGATTTTTTCAGCCCAGTGAAAAGGAAGAAAACGGATGACGTACGGCTTCGCCTTGATCACCGGCAGCACGACCGGCATCGGCGCCGCCTTTGCCAGATCGCTCCCGGACTCGACCAACCTGCTGCTGGTGGCGCGCAGCGAGGAAAAGCTGGCCGAGCGCAAGGCCGAGCTGGAGAGCCCAAGCCGCACGGTGGAAACCGTGGCCGCCGACCTGTCCACGACGGAAGGCCGATCCAGGGTGATCGACAAGGCGATGGAATGCGAGATCGACCTGCTGATCAACAATGCCGGCGCCGGCCGCCTCGCCAAAGTCCTCGACAATGACCCTGAAGCCGAACTGGCGACGGTCGAACTCAACGTGGTCGCCCCGACGGTCCTGACCCGGGCGCTGCTGCCGGGCATGATCGAGCGGGCGCGGCGCGACCATCTGCGGTGCGGCCTGATCCTGGTTTCCAGCACGACGGCGTTCCAGCCGATCCCGCTGCTCACCACCTACTCCGCCACCAAGTCCTTCGTGCTGGCCTATGGCGAAGGCCTGCACGAGGAGACCCGTCGCGAGCCGCTGGACCTGCTGGTGTTGTGCCCCGGCGCTACCCGCACCGACTTCAGCGAACGCGCCGGCTTCGACCTTTCACGCATTCCCGGCGCCTCCGACCCGATGGACGTGGCGCGCGAAGGCCTGGACCAGCTTGGCCGGCGGACGGTCCATGTCGTCGGCGCCGGGACTCGCGCAGCCCTGACGCCCTTCCTGATACCCAGGCGGATCGCCACCGGCGGCGCAGGCGCCGTCATGTCGATCCTGGGCAGGGTCAACCGCATGCGGCCCCGGCGGTTGTAACGGCCGTCGCTCAGGCCGGCCGCAAAGCCTGCCACAGGGTGGTCACCGCGAAACCGATGAACATGACGCCGGTCGCCCGGACGATCCAGATCTCTCCCGCCCGGTAGAGACGCCGCAGCGGCGGCGTCCCGACCAGCCAGATCAGGATGACATCGGCTATCAGGAACCCCAGGATCACGGCGCCCAGCAGCAATGGCGCGTTCGACACGGTCAGTGCATCCAGGTCCTGGGCAAGCAGCGCCGTGAAGACAGACAGCGTGACGGGATAGCTCTTGGGATTGGTGATGCCGAACATCAGCCCCCGGTGCAGCGGACGGCGAACCGAGGTGGATACCTGACCGGTAGCATCCCGTCTGACCAGCACCGCCCGTATACCCAGATACAGCAGATAGGCGCCGCAGACCACGGCCAGCACCTGGAACACGACAGGCGCGATCACCCTGGCCCCGATCAGGGCCGTCAGCGCCAGCATGGCCCACAGCGTATCTCCGACCAGATGGCCGATCAGGAACCCGGCCCCTGCCCGCCTGCCCTGCGCGGCGCCGATCCCAAGCAGGGCCAGCACGGCCGGACCTGGGGTCAGGACGACGATCGCTCCTGCCATCGCAGCCGCCATCAGGATCGATGCTTCCATTTCGCCCCACCCGCCTTATCGATATCCGTCCACCATTTTTTATGGCGCGCATGGTGGCGCGCCGGTCGTAAACCGGCAAGGGTGTTGCACGCATCCCCGGCATGATGGCATTCAATGCACATGACCTGAAAATGGGGAGAGCGTCCGTGCCCGATGTGACCTTGCCGGACCCCGCCGAACTGGCGGCGATGCCTCCGGTACTGGGTGAACCTCCCCCAGCCATCGGCATGCTGAAATTGCCCGACGGCGCCATGATTCGGCACGCCTGCTGGGAACCGCCGCAGTCGCCCCGCGCCACGCTTCTGATGCTGAACGGCCGCTCCGAGTTCATCGAGAAATACGACGAGCTGGCGCGCGGCTGGACCGCGCGTGGATACCGGGTCTTCAGCCTGGACTGGCGCGGCCAGGGACGCTCGACCCGCCCGCTGCCGCCGCCTCGCCAGCAGCGTCATTACCTGCCCGACTTCGAAGTGCTGGAGGAAGACCTTCAGTTCTTCCTGGAACGCATCGTCCTGCCCCGCCGCGCCGGACCGCTGGTGATCTACGCCCACTCGATGGGCGGCCACCTCGCTGCTCGCTTTCTGGCGACCGGCAGAAGGCACTTCGCCGCCGCCGTGCTGTCGGCGCCCATGACCGATATCAGCACCAACGGCGTGCCGCGTCCCATTGTGCGGGCGCTGTCCTCCATCATGACCAGGATCGGGTTCGGCACCGCCTATGCGCCGGGACAGGGCGACTACGACCCGCGCGGGCACAGCTTCGAAAACAATCCCGTGACCCATGATCCCAAGCGCTGGGCCGTCCATCACCAGTGGTTCCGGACCCATCCGGAACTAAGGGTAGGCGGCGTCACCTGGGCATGGCTGAACGCCACCTTTCAGTCGGTCGATCTGCTGGCCCGGACCGAGACGGTAGCCGGCGTCGATCTGCCGATCCTGCTGCTCAGCCCGCAACAGGACCCGCTGATCCCTCCCGACTCGCATCGGAAGTTCTGCCTGCGCTATCACAACTGCACCGTGATCCGTTACCCGGAGTCCCGGCACGAGATCCTGATGGAAACCGACGACCTGCGCGACCGGGCCTGGGCCGACATCGACCGCTTCCTGGAGCCGATCGTCGGTTCGTCCATCGAGGCCCAAGCCTCGTAGGTCGCCCTGAAGCAAAACGGCGGTGTTGGGCCACGGCCCAACCTACGAAGCAGGAGCCTGTAGGTTGGGTCGTGGCCCAACAAACACTGTCCACACAGGTCAATGTCTTCGACCCCTGGTATAAAACCAAAAATCTTACGAAGCCGGATACTCCGCGACGCCGCCATGGGCGCCCGACCAATCGACCGGGCTGTTCAGGAACTTCTCGACTTCGCCCAGGGTGTGCGTGTCGAAGTAGTTGTTGTCCTTGGCGACCCGCAGCACGTCCCACCACGTCGCCAGCGCGTGCAGGCGCACGCCGATATTGGCCATGTTGGTGTGGCTCTGCGGGAAGATGCCGTAGTGGAACACGACGAAGGTATCCGTCACCAGGGCGCCGGCATCGCGCAGCGCCTGCACGAAGTTGATCTTGCTCTTGCCGTCGGTCGTCAGGTCCTCGACCAGCAGCGTGCGGGCGCCTTCCACCACGTCCCCCTCGATCTGGGCGTTCCGCCCAAAACCTTTGGGCTTCTTGCGAATATACTGCATCGGCAGGGCCAGACGGTCGGCGATCCAAGCGGCGAAGGGAATGCCCGCCGTCTCGCCGCCGGCGACGATGTCGATCGATTCGAACCCGATCTCCCGCGCCAGCGTGGCCGTCGCGAAGTCGATGACGGCGCCGCGAGCACGCGGATAGGAGATGATCTTGCGGCAGTCGATATAGACCGGGCTCGCCCAGCCGGACGTGAAGATGAAGGGTTTCTCGCCGTTGAAATGCACCGCCTTGATCTCGATCAGCATCTTGGCGGTGAGCGTGGCGATGTAGTCCGGGTCGTAAGTCGCGCTGAGCGGGGTCATGGGCTAAATCCTAAAGGCGGGAGGCAAATGATAAGGACATCGTCAGTCGGCAAGGCGCCAGTTCAGGCGCTCGCCGCTCTGGAACGGCAAGACGGCGTCGCCGTCGGACGACAGGACTATCTCGGGAACGATCTGGTCGGCGCGCTCCAGCGTCACGGTATCCTCGTTGACCGGCAATCCGTAGAAGCGCGGGCCGTTGAGGCTGGCGAAGGCCTCGAAGCGGTCGAGCGCTCCTTCCTCCGCGAAGACCTGGGCATAGACCTCGACGGCGGTCGGCGCCGTGAAGACCCCGGCGCAGCCGCAAGCGCTCTCCTTGGCGGTCAGCGGGTGCGGGGCAGAGTCGGTGCCGAGGAAGAACGGGGCAGCCCCGGAAGTAGCAGCGCGGCGAAGCGCCAGCCGGTGCCGTTCGCGCTTGGCGATGGGCAGGCAATACAGGTGCGGTCGGATGCCGCCCGCGAAGATATGGCTGCGGTTGATCACCAGATGATGGGCCGTGATGGTGGCGCCCAGCCGCCCGCTGGTGTCGGCGGAGACGAAATCCGCCGCCTCCTGCGTCGTGATATGCTCGAACACCACCTTCAGGCCTGGGAAGTCCTTCAGCAGCGGGATCATGACCCGGTCGATGAACACCGCCTCGCGGTCGAAGATATCGACATCGGCGTCGGTAACCTCGCCATGGACCAGCAGCGGCATGCCGATCCGCTGCATCCGCTCCAGCACGCCCGCGACCTTGGCAAGGTCGGTGACGCCGTGGGCCGAGTTGGTCGTGGCATGCGCCGGATACAGCTTCACGGCGGTAAAGACGCCGCTCTCGTGCCCGCGCGCGATCTCGTCCGCATCGGCGCCGTCGGTCAGATAGCAAGTCATCAGCGGCTGGAACGCCGATCCCGGCGGCAGGGCAGCCTTGATCGCATCGGCATAGGCCGTCGCCTGCGCCACCGTCGTCACGGGCGGCTTCAGGTTCGGCATGATAATGGCGCGGCCGAACTGACGCGCGGTATACGGCACGACAGCCTTCAGCATCGCGCCGTCGCGCAGATGCAGGTGCCAGTCGTCGGGGCGACGGATGGTCAGCGTGGTCGGCTCAGGCGTGGGCGTTGATGTCATCGGCGTTGCATATCCGGTCCGGCTGGCGGGCTATGGGTCGCGTTTTAGAAGCTTTATGCCGCGGGCTCAACCGGCTTGCTCGTTGGGTCTGGTTTGCGCCGCCCCGTCGAACCCGCTAGATTGGCGCGCCTGCACGGATTTTCCGTTTTTTTGCCCCGAAGACGTTGACCAGAAGAAGCTGAAATGAGCCTGATCCAAGCCAAAACCCCGCCCGGCGTGATGGAACTGCTGCCCAGGGACCAGATCGCCTTCCAGCATTTTCTGGACACCATCCGGCGCGGGTATGAGCGGTTCGGCTTCCTGCCGGTCGAAACTCCCGTCTTCGAGACGGTCGACGTCCTGCTGACCAAGACCGGCGGCGAGACCGAGAAGCAGATCTATTTCGTACAAAGCACCGGCTCGCTCCAGCAGGCCAAGGCCCCGGAACTGGCTCTGCGCTTCGACCTCACCGTGCCGCTGGCCCGCTATGTCGCGGAGCACGAACACGATCTGGCCTTCCCCTTCCGCCGCTATCAGATCCAGCGGGTCTACCGGGGCGAGCGGGCGCAAAAGGGCCGCTTCCGCGAATTCTATCAATGCGACATCGATGTGATCGGCAAGGACAGTCTGCCGGTCGCCTATGACGCCGAGATGCCGGCGGTGATCTACCACGTCTTCCGTGAGCTGAACGTCGGCGGCTTCACGATCAACTTCAACAACCGAAAGCTCCTGGCCGGCCTGTTCGAGAACTTCTCGCTGGAAGACGGCGAGCGCCGCAAGCTGGCGCTCCGCGAGATCGACAAGATGGACAAGATCGGCCGGGACAAGGTGATCGACAGCCTGACCGGCGGCGACATCGCCCTGGACCGCGACCTTGCCGTCCGCTTGCTCGACGCCATCGGCCTGACCGGCAGCAACGCCGAGATCGTGGCGGCGCTCGAAGCGATGCCAGGCGACAGCGAGCTGTTCCACCAGGGCCTCTCCGAGCTGAAAGCGGTGCTGGAAGGCCTCCGCGCGCTCCAGGTCCCGGAAGAGTTCGTCAAGATCAACCCGGCCATCGCGCGGGGCCTGGACTACTACACCGGCACCGTCTACGAGACCTTCCTGAACGACTTCCCCGGCGTCGGCAGCGTCTGCTCCGGCGGCCGCTACGACAATCTGGCGAGCCACTACACCAAATCGAAGCTGCCGGGCGTCGGCATCTCGATCGGCGCCACCCGGCTGTTCTACCAGTTGAAGGAAGCGGGAGTCATCAAGGCGGACCGCAGCACCAGCGCCGTCTTGGTGACCCAGCTCGACCCGTCGCTCTCCGCCGACTACCTTGCCATCGCCGCCGACCTCCGCGCCGCCGGCATCAACACCGAGGTCCAGTTCGAAGCGTCCAAGATCGCCAAGCAACTGAAATACGCCGACCGAGCTGGCATCCGCTTCGCCGTCCTGATGGGCACCGACGAACAGGCACGCGGCACGGTCACGTTGAAGGATCTGACCAAGGCAGAACAGCATGACGTACCCCGCGCGGAGCTGGCGGAGCGGGTGCGCGGGTTGCTTTAGCCATCAGCTACAGCCATTAGCTACAGCCATTAGCTACGCCCGCAGTCCGGAACGCTGGATGTCGGGCTGAAGAGGCCCGACCTACGGATGACGCTGACCGAAAACCCGAGTGCCGACAAGGGATCAAGCCGTAGGTCGGGCCTCTTCAGCCCGACATCCTTGCCGGAAATCATCGGTCAATCGTCAATGCCGTTGGGATGAGGCGTCCACATACCGCCGAACCTCCAGCATGAATGGGATGCCGCCCTCGATCATCGCTTCGACCGGGGAAAGGTTCTGGAACAGCGGCCCGTATTGCGGAGCCGGGGCCAGCGGTCCGCCATCGCCTGATCGAACAGCAGGTTCCGCCCTCTGAAAACGCCGATCAAAGCCGAGGCCTTCCGACATCACCGGACGCCCGGCGTCACCAACCGCCCGTCCACCAGATTGACCCGCCGGCTGGTCTGCGCCGCCAGCCCCTCGTCGTGGGTGACCGTGATCACCGTCGTCCCTGTCTCCCGCGCCAGGCGCGCGAAGATGTCGAAGACCGTCTGGGCGCTCTTCGTGTCCAGGTTGCCGGTCGGCTCGTCGGCCAGGATGACGCGCGGACGATTGGCGAGCGCCCGCGCTATGGCGACGCGCTGGCGCTGCCCGCCGGAAAGCTGCGACGGCAGCTTTGCCGCCTGATCGCCCAGTCCCAGGTCCTCCAGCAAGGCTTGGGCACGCGTCCGCAACTCCGCCTCCGGGCTGCCGCCCAGCTTCCGCATCGGGATCATCACGTTGCCCAGCACCGTGAACTCCGGCAGCAGGAAGTGGAACTGGAAGACGAAGCCCAGCTTGGACAGCCGCAACGCCGCCAGTTCGGCGGCATCGGCCTCCGCCGTGTCGCGGCCTTCCAGGATGACCGTGCCGGAAGTCGGCCGGTCGAGCAGCCCCAGCAGGTAGAGCAGCGAGGACTTGCCCGACCCCGACGGCCCGGTGATCGCGACGAACTCGCCCTCCCCAATGCTGAGGTCGATGCCCTCCACCAGCGTCACCGGCACCGGACCGGGCAGCACCCGCCCTATCCCCCGAGCCTCGACCACCGCCGCCGTCATGCCGCACCCCGGATGATATCGACGGGGTTGGCCGCCGCCGCCCGCCGTGCCGGTATCCAGGCAGCCACCGCAGATGCTACCAGCGAGAACATGCCGCCGATCCAGTAATGGCTCAGCGACCACGCCAGGAAGAAGCGGTCGTTGCGCACCATCCCGCCGACGTCGAACCGGATGCTGCCCAGCAGCGAGGTCAGGCCGAAGCCGATGATCCAGCCGAGCACCGCGCCGATCATCCCGATCATCAGCCCCTGCATCAGGAAGGTCCGGCGGATGTCCGCCTCCGTCAGGCCGATGCTCTTCAGGATCGCGATGTCCCGCGACTTCTCGTACACCACGGTCGAAATGATGTTGTAGATGCCGAAGGCCGCCACGATCATGATAGCGCCCACGGTCGAGTACATGATGGCGTTCTGGATGCGGAAAACGCCGAAGACGCCCTCGTTCGCCTCCTGCCAGCTTTCGGTGCGGTAGCCGTAGAGCGCCTCGATCCGCGCCGCCACCTCGCGCGCCGCATCCACCTCCATCAGCCGTATTCGGATCTGGTTGATGACATTGGCGCGCGACTGGAGGATCTGGGCCTTCTTCAGCAGGATATACGCCTGCCCCTCGTCCAGGCTGACGATGCCGGTGCGGAACAGCCCGACCACCTTGACCCGCAAGATCACCCCGGCGGGAGAGATCGCGTTGAGGCTGTCGCCCATCTTGGCGCCCAGCTTGCTCGCCAGCCCCAGCCCCATGACGATGCCGTTGGCCGCACTCGCCAGATCGGTCAAGTGGCCCTCCACCATATCGTCCTCCAGCTGGGTGACGCGGACCTCCCGCTCGGGAACGATGCCGATCGCAACGGCGCTCTTGTCGGCGCTGCCGTAGCGCAGGATCACCGGCCCGTCGAGGGAGGGCGCCACCGACAGCCCCGGCCATTCCGACAGGGCCGATACGATCGTGCCCGCCTTGCGGATGCCCCGGATCTCGTCCCTCGGCTTCAGCCCGTGCAGCAGCACGGCGCCGCCCCGGAAGGCCGCCGCGACCGGCTGGACCGCCGGTTCGCGGAACTGGTCGCGGACGGTGATATGGGGGGAGGCGTTGATCACGGTATCGACGAAGTAGCCCTGGAACCCCTGCATCAGCGCCGCCATGGCGATGAAGAACCCTACCCCCAGCGCCACCCCCAGGACCGACACGATGGTTTGCCGCTTGCGCCCCAGGATATGGGTCAGCGCCAGATCGAGGAGCAGCGGACGGGCCATGACGGCACCTCTTGCGTTACTGTTTCAACCGCACCGGCGAACCGTCGTCAAGCGCCGCCGGCGGATCGATCACTACGGTATCGCCCTCCGCCAGACCGTCGCGGATCTCCACGACGCCCTGCCCGACCACGCCCATCACGACCGCCCGCCGCACGGCCCGTCCCTCGACCAGCACGAAGACGTGGCCGCCGGACAGGGCCCCCTGCGGCACCAGCAGCGCCGCGTCTTCCCGCCGCACGACGATGTTGCTCTCCACCGTCATGCCGATCATCAGCGGCGTCTCTGGAGGCAGGCCGATCCGGACGCGATAGCTCTTGTTGACCGGATCGCCCTTGGGCGTGATGTCGGCGACCTTCCCGTCCAGGATGCGTCCCGAGAACGCATCGGCCTTGATCAGCGCCGGCTGGCCGACCGTCACCAGCGGGATATCCTCCTCGTCGACCTCCGCCTCGATCCGCAGCGGGCTGTCCCGTCCGATCCAGAAAAGCACGTCCTCCGGCCGGGCGGTTTCCCCGACCTCGCCGTCGCGGCGCAGCACGGTTCCGTCCATCGGTGAGCGCAGCACATGGTCCTCGACCCGCTGGCGCGCGGCATTGAGGGTGGCGGCGGTTTGATCGAGCTGGCTGCGGGCACGTTCCTCGACCTGCGTCGTCGTGACGCCCCGCCGCGCCAGTTCGGATACCCGCTCCAGTTCCGACCGCAGGAAGCGCAGTTCGGCTTCCAGCTGTGCTACCAGCGCCCGGAGTTCCCGGTCGTCCAGCCGCATCAGGATCTGGCCGGTCTTGACCTCGTCGCCCTCGCGCGCCTCGACCGAGGCGATCCGCCCGGTCCCCAGCGGCTGAACCTTGGCCCAGGACACCGGCTCCACCGTGCCGCTGGCATAGACGGCCTCGACCGCAGGACCGCGCGTCACCGTCGCCGTCGCCACCGCCGGCGTCCCGTAGAAGCGCTGGAAAAGTCCGAAGGCGAGGATAGCGCAGACCAGGAGGAAGCTTGTTATGAGAAATCTACGTCTTATCCTGTGCATCTATCCGCCGATGGCCGTTCCAGCTCTTCACACCCCTCAATATAGGGCAAGGATCGCCCAAGCGTGCCATGATCCAGAACAAACCGGCGAGCGGCGCATTGACCCAGCATCCATTCGACCCTTCCACGGTCCCTCCCGCAATCCTCGTCCACGGCATCGGCGACCTGCGCGCCGCCCTCGAAGCCGCCTCGATCCTCGGCCACCCGCTGACCGTGCTGAGCATCCCCGGCGCCGCCGGTTCCGCCGGCCCGGCCTGGTTCCACGCCCTGATTCAAGCTGGCCAAGCCGAGTTCCCCCACGTCCCCCTGACCGGAGTGCTCGACTGCGCCGACCAGCCGGGGCACGCCCTGGCGGCACTCCGCGCCGGCTGCCGCGACCTTCTGCTGCACGAATCGGTGCCGGCGTGGCCGCGCGTCCAGGCCATCGCGGAAGCCTCCGCAGCCCGTCTCTACCGCTCGCGCGGCCCCATCTTCGATCCGCGCTTCTTCCGGGAACCCATCGGAGCGTGCCGTGAGTGGCTCGCGGTAAACCCATAGGAGGCAACGACGCGGCGTTGCAAATGCGGCCGCAAAAGGCTATGGAAAGCCGAAATTTCCGACTAAAACCAATCGGGACCTGGACCATGAAGATCACGCGCCGCGTCAAAGAGATCCTCGCCAACTACGAGAGCGACAATCCGGGTACAAAGGGCAATCTGGCCCGCATCCTGATGGAAGGCCGCCTCGGTGGTACCGGCAAGATGATCATCCTGCCGGTGGACCAGGGCTTCGAGCATGGCCCGGCGCGCAGCTTCGCGCCCAATCCCGCCGGCTATGACCCCCACTACCATTACCAGATGGCGATCGACGCCGGTCTGAACGCCTATGCCGCCCCCCTCGGCCCGCTCGAGGCCGGTGCCGACACATTCGCCGGCGCGATCCCGACCATCCTGAAGATGAACAGCGCCAACAGCCTGTCCCGTCAGAAGGAAGGCGCCGATCAGGCCGTGACCTCCAGCGTCCAGGACGCACTCCGTCTGGGCTGCGCCGCGATCGGCTTCACGATCTATCCCGGCTCCGACGCCATGTACGACCAGTACGAGGAGATCCGGGAGCTGAGCGCCGAAGCGAAGAGCTACGGTATCCCGACCGTCCTGTGGTCCTATCCGCGTGGCGGCAACGTCACCAAGGAAGGCGAGCTGGCGGTCGACATCATCGCCTACGCCGCCCACATGGCGGCCCTGCTCGGCGCCCACATCATCAAGGTCAAGCTGCCGAACGACTACCTGGAAAACGCCGAGGCCAAGAAGGTTTATCTGGAGCGCCAGATCGCGACCGGCACCCTGCCGGAGCGCGTCCGCCACGTGATGCAGTCGTGCTTCAACGGCCGCCGCATCGTCGTGTTCTCGGGCGGCGCCCACAAGGGCGAGGATGCCATTTTCGACGACGCCCGCGCGATCCGCGACGGCGGCGGCAATGGCTCGATCATCGGCCGCAACAGCTTCCAGCGGTCGCGTGAAGACGCGCTGGTCCTGCTCGACCGTCTGGTCAAGATCTACCTCGGGAAGGAATAACTCCCCGAGTTTCCCGCTCCCCGGCACCAGCCGGGGAGCGGGTCAATTCCCTGCCGGAGTTTTCCCAAAATGGCGGATTGCCGTCTCTACATCTGCACGCCGCCGGCTCTCGACCCCGCCACCTTCGCGCCCCTGCTCGAACAGGCCTTGGACGGCGGCGACGTCGCCTGTCTCCAGTTGCGGCTGAAGGATGTCGATGACGACACGGTCCGCCGCGCCATCGACGTCCTGCGCCCGATCACCCAGTCGCGCGACGTCGCCTTCATCTTGAACGACCGCCCCGATCTGGCGGCCGAGACCGGCTGCGACGGCGTCCATGTCGGCCAGACCGACTGGCCCTACGCCAAGGCGCGCAAGGCCGTCGGCGCCAATGCCATCGTCGGTGTGACCTGCCACGACAGCCGCCATCTAGCGATGGAAGCGGCGGAAGCCGGGGCCGACTACGTCGCCTTCGGCGCCTTCTATCCCACGACGACCAAGCCCTCCCACTACCGGCCCGAGCCGGAGCTGCTGGAGTGGTGGTCCGAAATGATGGAAGTCCCCTGCGTCGCCATCGGCGGCATCACCGCCGAGAACTGCGCCCCGCTGGTCCAAGCCGGCGCCGACTTCATCTGCGTCGTCACGGCGGTCTGGAACCACCCCGAAGGCCCGGGCGCCGGCGTCAAGGCGCTCAACGCCGCGATCGAAGCAGCGGCGGCAGGCTGAGCCCGCCGCCGCCGTACCGTCCGGCCGATTACCTCAGCGCGGCGCAAGCCCGCTGAATCCGCTGGCAGGCGTCTTCCAGTTCCGCCGTCGACGTCGCGTAGGAGATGCGGAAGAACGGCGCCAGACCGAACGCCGAGCCCTGCACCACCGCGACGCCTTCCGACTCCAGCAGATACGTGACGAAGTCCTCGTCCGTCTCGATCACCTTGCCGTCCGGCGTCGTCTTGCCGATCGTGCCCTCGCACGACGGATAGACGTAGAACGCGCCTTCCGGCTTGTGGCACTTGATGCCGGTCGCCTGGTTCAGCATCGACACCACCAGATCGCGGCGCTCCTTGAAGGCCTCGGCCCGCGTCTTGATGAAGTCCTGCGGCCCGTTCAGCGCTTCCACCGCGGCGGCCTGGCTGACCGACGACGGATTGCTGGTGCTCTGGCTCTGGATCACGCCCATCGCCTTGATCAGCTCCTTCGGCCCTGCGGCATAGCCGATCCGCCAGCCGGTCATCGCATAGGCCTTCGACACGCCGTTGATCGTCAGCGTGCGGTCGTACAGCGACGGCTCGACCTGCGCCGGGGTGGTGAACTCGAAACCGTCGTAGTTCAGGTGCTCGTACATGTCGTCGGTCATCACCCAGACATGCGGGTGCTTGACCAGCACATCGGTCAGCGCCTTCAGCTCCGCGCGGGTATAGGCGGCACCCGTCGGGTTATTCGGGCTGTTCAGGATCAGCCACTTGGTCTTCGGCGTGATCGCCTTTTCCAGATCGGCGGGCTGAAGCTTGAAGCCGACGGCGGCCGGGCACTCGACCGGGACCGGAACGCCGTCCGCCAGCAGCACCATGTCGGGATAGCTGACCCAGTACGGCGCCGGAACGATCACTTCATCGCCCGGATTCAGCGTCGCCATCAGGGCGTTGTAGAGCACCTGCTTGCCGCCGGTGCCCACCGTCACCTGCTCGGGCGTGTACTCCAGGCCGTTCTCGCGGCTGAACTTGGCGCAGATCGCCTTCTTCAGCGCCGGAGTGCCATCGACCGCGGTGTACTTCGTATCGCCCGACTTGATCGCCGCGATGGCGGCTTCCTTGATGTTGTCGGGCGTGTCGAAGTCCGGCTCGCCCGCCCCCAGGCCGATGATGTTGCGGCCGGCGGCCTTCAACTCTCGGGCTTTCTGGGTGACGGCGATGGTCGGCGACGGCTTGATGTTGCTCAGGCGGGAGGCGATGAACGGCATGGCATGGTATCCGGCTTGTATTTTTTTCAGGTTATTGCGGGCGAGACCCTACGCCGCGCGCCGGAATGTGGCAAGCGTCGGCGGCGCAACCCGGATAGGCGGCGAATGCGCCCAAGGCCCCCGAGCGCTCTATCCTCTATCGACATCGACCTATCCATTATGGTACAATTTTAGCCTATTGCAGTATTTCATTGCGGGAATGACGGGAACATCAGACCTGTGCATGCGATCGGCTTAACCCAGCTCCTGGTCTACACCGCCTTCATCGTGGTCGGCCTCGGCTTGCTCTACGCCTTCCGCCCGCCGCCGCCGCCCAAGGTCCGGGGGGAGCGGGTCAACCTGCGCAAGATCGTCGACAACCTCAACCATCCCTGCCTGCACGACGTCCGCATCATCGACAAGCAGGCCAGGATCGTCTGTATCGACCATATCCTGCGGCTGCCGGCCAGCGTCGTTCTGATCGGGACGGTCGCCGCGACCGCCAAGGGCGAGGTCACCGGCAACGAGTATACCCGGACCTGGAAGATCACCCATCGCGGTTCCTCCACCAGCTTCGTCAATCCGCTGCTGGAGCTTCAGCCGCTCAACGCCGCCTTCAAGCGCCGCTTCCCGATACTCCGGGTTCGCGGCATCGTCGTCTTTCCCGACACCGTCACCTTCACGGGGGAAACGCCCAAGGGCGCCATCCGCGCTTCCGACTTCCAGGCCTGGGTGGACGAGATCCTGAAGATGGACGGCACGATCAGTTCCGCGACCGAGCAGGCATGGCCCGCGATCACCTCCATGGTCGCATCGTCCCAGGCGCGGATCGAGCAGGCCCGCGCCCGCGGGTTGATCGGCGGCGGCGACCGGAAACCCGGCAAAAAGCCACGCAAACCCGCTCTCGCCATGGCCGCCCGCGCCCGCTGAACAAAACTCGAACACCGCCCAGGAAATGCGATCCGGGGGGTAGCAGACCGCCACCCGATCCCATATCTTACCAGTCATGACAATGCCCATGCTGATGCCGAAAGGCGCCTCCCTGCCGAAGCTGGAGGGGGGACGCCGCCTGGAGATCGTGTCCGATTACGTGCCGGCCGGCGACCAGCCGCGCGCGATCGAGGAGCTGCTGAGCGGCATCAGCCAGGGCGAGCGCGAACAGGTCCTGCTCGGCGTCACCGGCTCCGGCAAGACCTTCACCATGGCGCACGTAGTCCAGCAGCTCCAGCGCCCGGCCCTTGTCCTTGCCCCCAACAAGACGCTGGCCGCCCAGCTCTACGGCGAGATGAAGAGCTTCTTCCCCAACAACGCGGTGGAATACTTCGTCTCTTACTACGATTACTACACGCCGGAAGCCTACGTCCCGCGCACCGACACCTATATCGAGAAGGAAAGCTCGATCAACGAGCAGATCGAGCGGATGCGCCACTCCGCTACCCGCTCTCTGCTGGAGCGCGACGACGTGATCATCGTCGCGTCGGTGTCGTGCATCTACGGTATCGGCTCGGTCGAGACCTATTCGGAAATGACCTTCACGCTCCAGGCCGGGCAGATGGTCAACCGGACCGAGCTGCTGTCCCGCCTGATCGACCTTCAGTACAAACGCAACGACGTTGGTTTCGGACGCGGAACGTTCCGGGTGCGTGGCGATACCGTCGAACTCTTCCCGGCCCACCTGGAAGACCGGGCGTGGCGCATCTCCCTGTTCGGCGACGAGCTTGAAAGCATCTTCGAGATCGATCCGCTGACCGGCGAGAAGCTGATGGCGCTCCAGCTGGTCAAGATTTACCCCAATAGCCACTACGTCACGCCCAAGCCAACGCTGCATCAGGCGATCAAGGAGATCCAGCACGACCTGAAGGTCCGGCTGGCCGAGTTCGAGGCCGAGGGCAAGCTCCTGGAAGCCCAGCGGCTGGAGCAGCGGACTCAGTTCGATATCGAAATGATGCTGGCGACCGGCAGCTGCGCCGGCATCGAGAACTATTCCCGCTATCTCTCCGGCCGCAAGCCGGGCGAGCCGCCGCCGACGCTGTTCGAGTACCTGCCCGACAACGCCCTGCTGATCGTGGACGAGAGCCACGTCATGGTGCCCCAGGTCGGCGGCATGTACCGGGGCGACTTCATGCGGAAGTCCACCCTGTCGGACTTCGGCTTCCGCCTGCCGTCGTGCAAGGACAACCGCCCGCTCAAGTTCGAGGAATGGGACGCCATGCGTCCGCAGTCCGTCTTCGTTTCGGCGACGCCCGGCCCGTGGGAGATGGAGCGTACCGGCGGCGTCTTCGTCGAGCAGGTCGTCCGCCCGACCGGCCTGACCGACCCGCCCGTCATCATCCGCCCGACCGAGACCCAGGTGGACGACCTGCTGGCCGAGTGCAAGGAATGCGCCGCCAAGGGCCAGCGCGTGCTGGTCACGACCCTGACCAAGAAGATGGCCGAGGCGCTGACCGAGTACATGCACGAGGCCGGCATCCGCGTCCGCTACATCCATTCCGATGTCGAAACGCTGGAGCGGATCGAGATCATCCGCGACCTCCGCCTTGGCGCCTACGACGTCCTGATCGGCATCAACCTGCTGCGCGAAGGCCTGGACATCCCGGAATGCGGCCTTGTCGCGATCCTGGATGCCGACAAGGAAGGCTACCTGCGCTCGCGTACCTCGCTGATCCAGACCATCGGCCGCGCCGCCCGCAACGTCGACGGCCGGGCGATCCTCTACGCCGACAAGATGACCAACAGCATCAACGCGGCGATCGACGAGACCAACCGCCGCCGCGAGAAGCAGAAGATCTACAACGAGGCCAACGGCATCACACCGGAAACGGTCCGCAAGCAGATCTCCGACATCATGGAGAGCGTCTACGAGCGCGGCGACCGCGTCACGGTCAAGACCGGCGACGGCGACATGAACAACATGATCGGCCACAACCTCAAGTCCTACATGGCCGATCTCGAACGCCGCATGAAGACCGCCGCCGCCGACCTGGAATTCGAGGAAGCCGCCCGGCTGCGCGACGAACTCCGCCGCCTGGAAGCGATGGACCTCGGCCTGGAAGGCGCCGAAGCCCCCGCTATCGGCTTGGGAACCAACCGCGCCATCCCAGCCGGCAGAAGCACCGCCCCCACCCGTGGCGCCCAGGACGGCCGAGGCAAACCCCGCCCCCGCCGGCGCAAAGGACCCTGATCACCCGATGACCGATACTCCCAAAAACCTCGCCAAAGCTGCCCTGCCCGCCTGCCCGATCTGCGGCCGCCACGCCACCCCTGAGTTCAAGCCCTTCTGCACCGCCCGCTGCGCCGACGTGGATCTCAACCGCTGGCTCGGCGGCGTCTATCGCGTCGAAGTCAACGACCCCGAAGCCGAAATTGAAACCGACTTCGACCCCAGCCCGGAGCGGCTGCACTAACGGAAGCTTGACGCCAGCCGTCCATTCTCCCTATAGAAAGTGGTAGGTTTGTGCGGTTCCCGGATAGACTTCTGATGGGCACTGGTTGAAGGAGATGCAGCATGGGTCTGGACTACAAGGCCGGCAATCTCGGACAGACGCCCATGCGGACACGCAAGGCCAGCCCTGGGCATGTCCTTGTCGCCACCCCCGAACAGCAGCGCAAGGCGAGCCGCCTTCTCGACATCCTCGATCAGCGCGTCGCCCGCACCGGCTGGCACACCTTCGAGCCGGAAAAGCTGAGTTCCTGATTTCCGCCACACCAGTCCGACGTCTATGTCCTGTACCAGGTATTCACCCAGTATCCGGCCTCGCACAAGCTGGTCAAACTCTGGTACTGTGGTCACTCACGCTTCGAGAACGGCGTGACGCGCTTCGACTTCGAAGATGCCGACGATTTCTGAAGTCAGCCTGACCAGCAGCCCGCTATAGTCCAATCTATCGACAGGTCCAAGCATGCAGGAAGGCGGATGCCTGTGCGGAGCGGTCCGGTACCGGGTCGAGGGAGAACCGCTGTCCAGCGGCATCTGCCACTGTGAGACCTGCCGCTGGGCGGCCTCCGCACCCTCGCTCCCCTTCGCAGTCTTCCCCGCCGACCGCTTCGCGATCACAAAGGGCCGACCGGCGGAGTTCCACTCCTCCCCCCGCGTGACGCGCAGCTTCTGCGGCCTTTGCGGCTCCCCGCTCACCTACGACAACGCCGATGAACCGGACACCATCGACGTCATGACATGCAGCCTGGACTCCCCCGATGCCTTTCCCCCGACTCACCACGTCTGGGTCAGCGAAAGGATCGCCTGGGACGTCGGCGCCGACGGCCTCCCCACCCACGCGACGTCGAGACAGGCCGACGGCGAGACCTGAAGCGGCGCTCAGATCGCGGCGCGAATCCGCGCGCCGATCTGCGGATTGTCGATCCTCCGGTAAGCGCCCTGGATCAGGCTATAGATGCCGAAGGCGAACAGACCGGCCGCGACCGTGCCCAGCACCCATGGACCGTACGGCTGATCCTGAAGCGTCATCAGCACCTTGCCCAGCCCGCCCGATTCCGTCGAGTCCGACTGCCAAGCCGCAGTCAGGAAGAAGATGCCGGTCACCACGAAGACGGCGCCCTTGGCGCTCAGCCCGATCCGCCCGATCGGGCAGATCAGCTTCATCGTCCGCTCGTCAGCCTTCAGGTAGCGGCAGAAAGTCAGCTTCCACGCCTTCACGAACTGCCCGACCGCAGCCCCAAGCACGGCAACCCCGACGACGCCGACCATCCAGCGCCCGAACGGCTGCGACAGCAGCCACGCCGTCCAGTCCTGGGTCCCGTCCCCGCTCCCCGATCCGGCGCCCTGCCAACTGAACACCAGCGACAGCGCGAAGAACGCCAGACCGACATGGATCGCCCCGCTCGCCAGCAGACCACCCCGGACCACCAGCCCCTTCGCCTCGCTGCCGTGCCCGTCCAGGTCGAACCAGCCCTGCGCCACGCGCCAGACCGCATGCCCGACCAGTCCGAGCGCCACGATCCCCAGCAGCACCTTGCCGAACGGCTGAAAGAAGATCTCCCGGAGCGCACCTTTGGTATCGATTGGCTGCCCGCTCCCGATCGCCGCCACCATGGCGAACCAGCCCACCAGCAGATAAACGACGCCCCGCGCCGCATACCCAAGCCGCGCCAACCATTCGAAACGATCCGAGCTGTTCACGACAGCGCTCCCCATCATTATGCTTAACGCAGACCTAGCAACCGCAACTCACCAACCAGCGGCGCCCCCGCGCATCTTTCCGTCGATTAGCAATCAGCAACAACAATCAACCTATTTAGTTCCCCTTCCCGCCCGAAGACTTCGGAGTTCTCCAAGGAGACACGCCACGCCACCTATTTCCAAGCCTGACTCAAACGCTTTATTCTATCAAAGCTAGCATCCCAAACCCGCCCACCAAAACCAATCCGCAAAAAAGCACTCCAAGCAAAGCCCCAAAAAAAGCCCCTCTCCCTCCGGGAGAGGAAGGGGCCCATGCAAAGCATGGGAAGGTGAGGGAGCACGCCCCATCCCGCCGCCCCCTCACCCCACCCGCCAACGCCATTTCCCGTTAGCCAATTAGTAACAAAATTACCTCAATTTACCCCATACCCATCATACGACCGTAAGCGCAATCTCACCTGATCAAACCGGCCCATCGGCACCCAAAAGCGACCACACCGACACGAACCGACGGGACACGGAAGACACTTCAACAATGCTCAGGACTCTTGCGAAGCCAAGCGGCGACCGCCCCGGCAAAAAGGCCTGAAACGACTTCATGACGTTCATCGACCAGCGCGAAGACCCAAGTTGGATGTTCCGGGGCGTCGGTAACACGGTCTGGCGTGGCAGTACCGGAACGGGATCGCGGTCGGTAAAATCAGCTACTGAGAGGGCAAGGCCATGGGTCAGGTCAAATTCAAGGACGACAGGAAGCCTCTGATAGCGGAGGCAATGCGATCATCCGATCTAACGGACTTCGCATGCTGGGATGATCTCGACGCCCTTTCATCAGAAACCCAAGTCGCAAACATCGAAGTGTTCGATGACGAAATTATGTTGTCCGGTAAAAGCTTCGAAGGCGCCATCAACGTCTACCTGACACTGAATTACGGCAACGGAGACGATGCCACCTGGATATCGGCCGCTTTTCCCGGATCGTTCTCGGGAGTTCTACAAGACCGACAACCTGTTATCAGAAACGTGATCGTGGACACGTCCTCGTTCTATGCCTGACATTCGATACTGCGAATCAGCCCAACACCATTACATCCAGCTCCAGGAAATTTCCAATCAGAACCCGGCACGACTCAAACTTCACGGCGCGGCACCGAGCCAGCCCTGCCGAAACGACCCGTGACGCCGCCAACAGGTGAGAAGAAGATCATGACCAACCCTGACGATGCCGGGCTGAGTGACGCTGCTCTTGCCATTCTGCGTCCGGTCACGCTGGCCAAGCGGGCACGAGTCGTCGCCGGCCTGAGCCAGGGCACTTTTGCCGACACATACGGCATCCCCATTGGAACTCTCCGCGACTGGGAACAGCGTCGAAGCGAACCCGACGCGACGGCGGTGGCCTATCTGACGGCGATCACCAACGATCCCGTAGCGGTTGCGATCGCATACCGCAAATCCGCCGCCTGACCCCCTCGAACGCGACTGGAGACGACATATCATGGTCAGGGAAGACGAATATCTCCGGCTGCGCGCCGCCGAGGAAGATTTGGAAGACGTGCGCCTTTACGACGAAGCGAAGGCCAAGCCGTCAGAGTTCATCCCGCTGGAACTGACCGAGCGCATGCTCAACGGCGAAAACCCGATCCGCGTCTATCGCGAATACCGGAGCTTCACGCAGGACCAGCTTGGCGCGCAGGCCGGAATCAGCAAGCCGTTCCTCTCCCAGATCGAGAACGGTATCCGCACGCCCTCGCTCGACACCCTCAAGCGACTCGCGGAGGCGCTGCGGGTGGATATGGACGATCTTGTCTGATTGCAGCGGCTGACGGCCCCTGCCCCGGCGTTTAGCTGGACACCTTTAAGAGTGCCCTGAAACACGCTATTTAAGGTGCCTGCATTGGCATGAGGGAAAAGCACATGGCAAGCCTGATCCTGGCGGAAACGACCGCAAGCGTCTCCGAATTGAAGAGGAATCCCATGGGCACGGTAGCTGCCGGCGAAGGTTCCCCGGTAGCGATCCTTAATCGCAACGAGCCAGCATTCTACTGTGTCCCGGCCAAGGCGTTCGAAGCCATGATGGAACGCTTGGAAGATCTGGAACTCAATGCCATCGCCGAGGCTCGCAAGGATCAGCCTGTCATCAAGGTCACGCTTGATGAGCTTTGAGCTTGGCTTCCTTGACGATGCCTTGAAGGAGTGGCGAAATCTGGACAACGGCAACTGACAGCAAATCAAAAGGCAAGTGACCGAGCGATCGGAAAACCCCCGCGTTCAATTAGCTAAATTTTCCGGCCACAATGATCGTTACAAGATAAAACTGCGGAATTTGGGTTACAGTCTGTTCTACGAGGTTCGCGATCATCAGTTGATCATTGTCGTTATAGCGGTCGGAAAGCGTGACCGCAGCGAAGTGTACAAAGCGGCGGCGAAGCAATAGACGGCGTAGCAGCAGCCGACAAACGGGCGCGTCGATGTCGAGTGCCACTGCGCTATCATCAACTTGCGGGAAACTCGTCCTTGGCCGATCAATCTCTCTGGCGATAAGCATTAAGGAACACCGTGGTCTGTCCCCGTTTTCCCACCATCTGATCCTCTATCGGGCTGTACCCGAGGGGATCGAGGTGGTGCGCGTCATTCATGGCGCGTGCGATTTGAAAAATTAGCTTGACCACTCTGCAACGGTCGTTAGAGAGTGGATAAACTCCTAGTTACGATGTGCTAGCTAATAACGTAACATAGGTCGCGTTCGACAATTGAGCATGGCAATATCGCTAGATGAACAGACAATATATCTGCGGAGTATTCAATTGAGTCAAATTTCGGCAGAGTGGCTTCAACAAGCATTTGCGATCGTATCTGCGGGCATAGCCCTGATAACTGTTCTTTTTGGAGTGACTGCTGCTATCAAATCTGGGTTAGTCCGCTCTATTAAAATAGGCCCGCTTGAAATTGAAGGCATTACCCCTGAGCTTGTAGATATCCTTAAACAGCAAAGTCCTTCAAAAGAAGTTCCTGAAAAGCCTTTTGAAGTGGTTGCCTTGTCTAATTATTATAATCACGCTCTTAGGAGAGCTAACATAAGCTTCTGGTTTAGCATCATATTTGCATCAATCGGGTTCGGAGTTATTATTTTCGCTTTTGCTACGCATGATAACTCTGATATTTTGGGTACAGTCGTTAAAGCAGCGAGCGGCGCAATTATAGACGCGGTTGCAAGCTTATTCTTTGTTCAATCTACCAACGCCCAAAAATCCATGGCCGAGTTTTTTGAGAAGCTCCGCCTTGATAGACTTAATGCAGAGGCTAGGGAGCTTATTTCTGAGATTGAGAACATTGAGCGCCGAGATCAACTGAGAGCGCAACTTGTCCTAAAATACGCGGGAATCGAAAAACTCCTAGTCGGGAATTGACCCTCAATTCATTGAGGTACTTCTAACTGGCCTAACCTTGGAAATCTGACCTTGCCCGCGTGCAGCGCCTCCCATAGCACCCGCATTATGCCGCCTGCGTATTTTGCTGGCGACGCCAAACTTCCTCGAATGTCATAGGGTCCATATACCCCAAGGTCGAGTGCATTCGATGTCGATTATAGAAGATGAGCCAGTCGATGACCTCGTCTTTGGCTTGGCGTCGAGTTTCGAAGCGCATGCCATGCAGCCTCTCGACCTTCAACGAGCCGAAAAGCGTCTCCGTCACTGCGTTGTCCCAGCAGTTGCCGCGCCGGCTCATCGATCCAAGCATGCCGTAACCGCACAAGGTCTTCTGATAGTCGGCGCTGGCATACTGTGAGCCTTGATCGGAGTGGAAGATCAGGCCTTCGGCTGGCCGGCGCCGGAACCAGGCCATTGTCAGCGCATCGATGACCAGCGTCCTGGTCATCCGCTCACCCAATGCCCAGCCGACAACCTGCCGGCTGAAAAGGTCGATCACCACGGCAAGATACAGCCACCCCTCCTGGGTAGCGATGTAGGTGATGTCACCGGTCCAGACCCGATCCGGCTGGCCGGGCTGGAAATCGCGGTTGAGCCGGTTGTCCGAAACCGGCAGGCCGTGGTCGCTGTCGGTGGTGGCCTTGTATTTCCTTCGGGATCGAGCCCGAATGGCGTTGTCCTGCATCGTCCTGCGTACCCGTTCCTTGCCGACCCGGATGCCTCGCCGCCGCAGTTCCCGCCAGACCCGAGGCCATCCGTAAGCGGCCCTGGTTTCGGCATGGATCGCCTTGATGTGGGTCAGCAGGGCCATGCCGCTCACCCTGCCGTTCCCAGCTTCGTCCGGCGCCGCGGCGCGATCCGGATACTGCCGGAAGCCCCTGGCGCTGACGCCCAATACGGAGCATTGAGCCGAAACAGGCCAGATATGGCGATGCCGTTGAATAAAGGCGTACTTCACAACGACTCCCTCGCGAAGTACGCCGCAGCTTTTTTTAGGATGTCGCGCTCCATCCTCACACGTGACAATTCAGCCTTCAGGCGGCTGATCTCCATCTGCTCGGCGCTCACGCTCGAGGTTGCAGGTCCCTTCAAGCCTCCGTTGCCTGCTGCTTTGACCCAATTATGCAGCGTCTGCTCCGCCAGCCCCAGGTTCCTGGCAACAGTCGAAATCCGCTCGCCCCCATTGACCAGACGAACTGCCTCTTCCTTGAATTCCAGCGTGTAGCGCGCCCGCGTCGCTTTCTTCATCGTGCCTCCTATGTCGCCGATCTCACTCGGCTATGGGAGGCGCTGCACGCGGGCAAGGTCATCCGGCAGCTGACCTTGGATTACAGTCGAAATTTATGTTTTAGCATACCTCTAATCTATTATTACTCAAATCGGTTTCCTAATTAAATAATTCTAATTGCTGTTGCTGTAGTCTCTATAGTTAGACCGAGTCTGGACACGCTGGCCTCGGTGTGACGGTTGGGTATTACTCGGTGGGTTTTGCGTTGGTGGTGTCATTTGCGGAATAGCGCTTGGACCGGAAGTCATTGGCGTGATTTGATAGCCGGCTGATGAAAAAGCTTGCTGGAAAAAGCCTAGACCACTTCCACCTGTGTCGCCCGAACCGATTATAAGAGGCAGGCTTCCAAAATGAGCAAGAGCTCCGACCAGTTGGTTTGCCTCATCTTTCGTGACAACAAGGCAGTTCAGACCACTTCGCATACTGACAGAAACAAGGTCAATAAAACTGGAAGAATTTTGATCTGGTAGTAATTTAAAAAATGATCTTTCAACACTGTTACACTCTTTAATTTTCGGTAAAATAGCTTTCTTTACAAGCGAGACTGGCAAAATAGTTGGCGTTGATGGAGGGGTTCCTTCTGCTGATTCATCTGATGATGGATGCCACAGTACGTAGTGGCACCATTCCTCTTTGGCATTATAATTATTCTTCTTGATGGAAATATAATTTCCAAAATACTGCCATCTTATTAGTTTTTCAAGCTGATGAATATCTGTGTTGCGAGCTTTGAAATCTGGGTAACCAGAGTTGGCAAGTCGAATGAGAGATGAGTCTGAATTTTGCCTTTCTTTGTTAGCTACCCGCCAAAGATCTACTTGGCCATCTGGCTTAATACATTTGGCTTGAAAGAATGTAAGCGCAAGTCGATTTTGATCAATCTGGTGAGCAATGGCGAAATCACCTCCGCTCATACTCTCTGCTTTTTTACTCTGCTGAGCCCAATAAAGTTCGAGTTTTGGTTTTTGAAAATGTGGTAATTCCATAAACTCTTCGCTCCAGCCATGAACAAAGGCCCACCAAGAAAAAGCTGACGCCCAATGCCCCATAAGACTTGATGTGTGATGTTCCTCATCAAAATTTGCGGCAGTTGACGTCCACAACATGTCATGTACTGCCTGAACAGTGCTGGCGTAAAACGGGTCCAATAAAGCGCAATTTAAATCAAATTTCCGTTGATTTTTTCTTCCGAAATCAACGCTACTTGCTAAAATTTTTTGATTAAGACCTTCCACTGCTATATAGCGCGGAGAATTTATCTCTTCATCCGACGCATCATCAAAAATTTTATACATTGCATTTTCTCCTTTAAGAAACATATTCTAATTTATCCGACAGCAAGATTTATTTTGATAAGATCAATACCTCATAATGCGTTGTGACAGCTTAGATTGACGATATAACTTGTACTCTGTTTTCCGAAAGGATCTGCCGGAAAATACGTTCCTTGTTCTCCGTATCGATGTCGTACTGGTATGCTTCGGGGAAATGTCGCTCTCACAGCCCGTTGCCTGGAAAGTTGCCGTTCTGATATCGATATCGACTCAAATAGTTTATTATAAATTAACAGAGAGAAAGTCGCCCAACGACGCTCACCTCACGGACCATGTCGGGCTTCTGCCCTCATGCTTTCGAAGCACGGATTGCCAAGGAAAATCCCGTCACGCGCGCATTCTCACCGCCACCGGCACGCGTTCCAGCACCAAGCTTGACATCTTACCACAACCCGCTCAGAGTCGCCATACCTCCGCACCTGCGGGGCGGTCGAGCAAAGGAACGCCAATTCCCCCGCCCGACCTAACCATCAATGATCCGAGTGAAGGATTGCACATCGATGGCTACCGTCACCTTTACCACACCGCCCGGCGTCTTCGCGCGCCGTATTTTGTCGTCCGCCGCCGCGATGGTTTCGACCGTCGCGGCGGCGGCGGGACCGCTTGGCGCCGTGGATTTCCACGGCGCTGCGGTAGAACCGCCCGCCGGCTCCCCCGCTCCGTCCTGAGCCTCATGCGACGCTGACCGTCCGCCCGGCACCGCTGGCCCTCTCGGGAACCGGTCCGGCAAGCTGCATCCATCGGGAACGATCCGTTCCACGGTCGGCCGCCTGATCCCTGACGGGGATCGCGCGGTGAAGTCCCGGTTGCGCGCCTCCGTCGCCGTCCTGTCCGGGTTAGACGCCTGTCCCTCCCGCCCCGTCGGGCGCGGGTCGGCTGCCCGTGCGCGCTGTTCCGCCTCCGCACCATGTTCCCCCGCCACAGCGTCCTGCTGCCGCGGCCTTCTCCGAGGGATGGCCGGCAGCCGGCGCAGCGCCCAGGGTCCGTGTTTCCCTTCAGGTCCAGAACTAGGGTCCCGCTCAGCGGACCAAGGAGTTCGATCATGTATTCACTCGACAATCCTTCGGCCTGCTGGCCGGAGTTCGACTATACCCTGCCCCCAGGCAACGACGACGCCGAAGCGCCCTACAAACCCGCCCGCCAGTTCACCGGGCATCCGACGCTCGACGGCATGCTGATCGTCTGGCACGGCGCGGTCACCCCGGCGGGACCTCCCAGCTGGAAGGATCTGGCCGACAAGATCTGGCATCCGTGGAGCACGTCGCTGCTGCTGGTGGAATGCCGGGGCAAGGCCAAGCCTGTCCGCAGCGTCGAGGCTTTCCCGGTCGCGACCACGCTGCTCGGGCTGCCGCTGTTCTTCCGGGGCGATCTGCCGATGGACAACCCGTTGACGGCGGAACTGGCGGAGATGACGCGGCAGGTGTCCGACGCGCGGGCGATGATCCCGCGCATCCTGCCGGCAAGGCCGGCGGCGGACGGGAAGGCGTTTCAGCCGCTGGCGGTCGGGGTGCCGCTGGCGCCGGTCAAGGGGCCGTTCTGGCGGAGAGAGGTGCGGCAGGTGCTGTTTTCGGTCGTGCCGCCTGCGCCACGGGGCCGGGCTGCGGGGGTGAGAGTGCCGGCTTGACGGCGGAAGCGGCGGGGATTGACTGGGGTCGATGGGCGGCGGCGGCGGCGATTGCCGAGGGTAGAAGCGCTAAACATAGGCGTTCATGCCCTTCACGTTGACATTCTCCCCCACTCTACCGTCATGCCAAGACTTGATCTTGGCATCTCCCGGCGAAAGCTAACGTGAGGACTTCAACCTGAAGTATGGATGTCATCCCCTCATCTCCTGAAAGGAGATACCAAGATCAAGTCTTGGTATGACGGAAAGGCGGAAGAGACAGCCTAAGTTAGCACCCATGGGACTTGGAGCCTAGTACCTCCTGGCGAAGGCCTACGGAAGGACTTCAACCTGAAGTCTGGATGCCATCCGTTAAACTCCTGAAAGGAGGTACCCGGATCAAGTCCGGGTATGACGGGAAGAAGGGAGAGAATGGCTTCAAGTTCACGCTCGCTAGAAGAGGCTCCATGCGGCTCCACACGAACGCGCTTGCGCTTAGCGCCAATCTTAGGATAATATTCCAAATATTGTTCCTAACCCTCCCGCCGAAGAGTCATGCCATGCAAGCCCTCCCCGCCTCCGCCTCTCCCACTCTCCGCCTGACCGACCGGCAGGAGGCTTTCTGTCAGGCGATGGCCTGCAATGTCGGCGGGGCGGAGGCGGCGCGGCGGGCGGGGTACTCGCCCAAGGGGGCCAAGCAGCGCGGCGCTTACCTGATGCAGCAGCAGGAAATCCGCGTCCGGGTCCAGCAGATCCGCACCAGCCGCCGGCAGGAACATCAGAGCCTGCTCGACGAAGCGGCGGCCCAGGTGGAGGAGATCATCGACGACGCACAGGAAAATAAGCGCGGGTCCCTGGCGCTCCGCGCCATCGAGTTCCGGCTGAAGCTGCGCGGCGTCATCCAGGACCGGCGCATCGCGCATCACTGCCACATGGACCAGCGCCGGCCCGACGCCGACCTGGAAGATCTCGACTGCGATCCGGAGGAAGAGTTCGACGCTCTCCCCAACTCCCAGCCGTCCAACCCTCAACTGGCCGCCCCTCAGCCAGCCAGGGCGGCGATAGCGCGGAAGGCCCCGGTAGTGACCCTGGATAGTGACCTGCTGCGTTTTCTGGCCGGACCGCTCGACGCCGATTCGCTGCTAGGATCGACGGCGGCGACTGCCCTGATTCCGGCCCTGGTATCGGCCCCGCCCCGGCGTTTCCGGATGCCCCGCGTCGCCTGACGCGGCCAAATCGGCGTCAGCGGTTGACGTCCACCACGATCCGGCCCCGTATCCGGCCTTCCAGGAACAGCGGTGCCGTCCGCACCACGTCCGACAGCGGGATCGTACTGGTCAGCGCGTCCAGTTTTTCGACATCGAGGTCCGCCGCCAGCCGTTTCCAGGCCAGCAGCCGGCGTTCGCGCGGGCAGAAGACGGATGCGATGCCGGTCAGCGTCACCCCGCGCAGGATGAAGGGCGCCACGCTGCCGGGCAGATCCATGCTCTGGGCAAGGCCGCAGGCCGCGACCGTGCCGGCATAGCGGGTCTGGGCCAGTGCATGGGCCAGGACGGTGCCGCCGACCGAATCGACCACGCCCGCCCAGCGCTCCTTGGCAAGCGGCCGGAGCGGACCGTCCAGCACGTCGCGGCCGATCACCTCGGCGGCGCCCAGCGACTTCAGGTAGCCGCCCTCCGCCGGCCGGCCGGTCGAGGCCACCACCCGGTAGCCGAGCTTCGACAGCAGGCAGACGGCGATGCTGCCGACTCCGCCGACCGCCCCCGTCACCAGCACCTCGCCGCTCTCGGGCGTGACGCCGTGGTCCTCCAGCGCCAGGACGGCGAGCATGGCGGTGAAGCCCGCCGTGCCGATCGCCATTGCGCGCGATGTCGTGAAGGCGTCGGGCAGCGGGACCAGCCAGTCGCCCTTGACGCGGGCCTTCTGCGCCAGACCGCCCCAGTGGGTCTCGCCGATGCCCCAGCCGGTCAGGACGACCTTTTCGCCGGCGGGAAAGTCGATCCGGTCGGAGAACTCGACCGTCCCGGCAAGGTCGATGCCCGGCACCATCGGGAAGGAGCGTACGATCGGGGCGGCGCCGGTGATCGCCAGCGCGTCCTTGTAGTTGAGAGTGGAGTGGTCGATCCGGACCAGGACGTCGCCGTCCGGCAGGGCGTCGTCCTCCAATTGGCGGAGCGCCGCCTCCGGCTTCTCCGGCTCCGCCCCGGCGGACGGCTCCTCCAGCATCAAGGCCCTGAACATCCGCTCCCTCCCCCTCGGGCCGCTATCGGCCCGGTCTTTTCAGGCCAGCCGCCATCAGCCCCATTCGTCGTCTTCGCCATCGACGCTCATCGGCCCGGCGCCATAGGCCAGGATCAGGAAGAGACCGCCGGTGATCGACAGGTTCTTCATGAAGGCGATCATCTGCATCTGACGCTCCGCGCCCTCGAACCCCCAATAGTTATGGAAGAGGAGGGTCGTGATCACCGTGAAGACGATCAGTGCGGCAGCCCCGAAGCGCGCCTTGTACCCGATGGCAACCAGCAGGCCGCCGCCCAGTTCCAGCAGGATGGCGCCTGCCCCGAACAGCATCGGGATCGGCAGGCCCTTGGCCTCCACCGCACCGACGACTCCAGGCCAGCCCATGATCTTGTTGATACCGCTCATGATGAAGATCAGCGCCAGGAGCAAACGCCCCACCGGCACGGCAAAATCCCGCATAATTCCCCCCAATCAGATGAAATCGTTGAAGACCCAAGCAATCTTATGCGGGGAATAACAGGCCCCGACGACAAGGTAAGTTGGGTAACCCTAACCGCCGAGCGCACTCCCGCACAGCCTCACGCCCGCTTACCCGCGCGGCACGGTCAGCCGGGGCGGCGCCAGGAAGCCGTCGAGCGCCAGCGCAATCCCGCCCATCGGCACGGCATCCTCCCCCAGCGGGGAAACCCGGACGCTGACCTCCGCCGCCAGCGGGACCAGCGCCTGTTCCATCAGCGCCCGCTCCAGCCCCGGCATCAGCCAGGCGCCGACCACGGCAAGGTTGCCGCCCAGCACGATAAGCTGCGGGTTGAGAATGTTCACCAGGTTCGACAGCGCGAAGCCAAGATGCCGGCCGGCCTCGTCCAGCAGGTCGCGAACCTGCCCGTGCCCCTGCTCGGCCAGCGCCGCGACGGCACCGATATCGGCGGCCTCGATCCCAAGCCCGGCCAGCCGGCGGAGGATGGCGGCTTCCGACACATAGGTCTCCAGGCAGCCGCGTCGGCCGCAGCCGCACAGGTTGCCGCCCGGCACCACCTTGGTATGCCCGATCTCGCCGGCAAACCCGCCCGCCCCGCGATACAGCCGGCCGCCCAGGAACAGCGCTCCGCCGACGCCGGAATCGCCGGTCACATAGATGAAGTCGTCGGTCCGCCGGCACATGCCGAACAGCCGCTCCGCGATGGCCGCCGCCTTGGTGTCGTTGTCCACCTCGACCGGGCAGCCGAACAGCTCCTCCAGCATCGCGCGGATCGGCACGTCGCGCCAGCCCAGGTTGGGCGCCAGCACCAGCCGGCCGCTCCTGTCCATAAGCCCCGGAATGCCCACGCCGATGGCGCGCACGGCGGACCAGTCCTCGCCGATCTCGGCCAGCTCGCGGTCCACCGTCGCCCGCAGCGCCTTCAGCGCCGTGTCGATGTCCAGGCTGCCGGCAAGCTGGCAATGCCCCAGCACGGCGCCGGCCAGCGTCGTCGTGACGACGCGGATCGCGGACGGCTCCAGCCGGACACCCACCAGGATGCCGGCGCTGCGCGGGATGCTCAGCGCGGTTTCGGGACGGCCGACCCGGCGGGCCTTCGACTGCTCCGACCGCTCGACCAGCTTCAAATCCTGCAACTGGGCGACCACGGTGGAGATCGTCGCCTTGTCCAGCCCGGTAAGCCGGCCAAGGTCGCGCTGGGAGCTTTCGGGATGCTCCCGCAATGCGTGGAAGACCCGAGCCAGATTGATCTGGCGGATAAGAGCCGAGTTGACTCGGGCTGACACGGTGCTGTTCTCCCGCCCGTTTGACCTTATTTGGATACTAGGCTACGCTTATTTTTGTTCGATGGCCTATCTAATCTGAATTGGAGCGTCAAATAAGACGCCGACCTGTCGAGCGGGAGGACACAGACAAGATGAAGGCGATCAAGGGACCAGCCATCTTCCTAGCCCAATTCGCGGGCGATGCCGATCCGTTCAATAACCTCGGCGCCATTGCCCAATGGGCAGCCGGGCACGGCTTCAAGGGCGTGCAGATCCCGTCCTGGGACGCCCGCCTGTTCGACCTCGCCAAGGCCGCTGAGTCGAAGACCTACTGCGACGAGGTCAAGGGCACCCTGGCCGAAGCCGGCGTCGAGCTGACGGAGCTTTCCACCCATCTTCAAGGCCAGCTCGTCGCGGCCCATCCGGCCTACGACCTGGTCCTAGACGGCTTCGCCGCCCCGGAAGTCCGCAACGATCCGGCGGCCCGGCAGGTTTGGGCGGTCGATCAGTTGATGAAGGCGGCCAAGGCTTCGGAGAACCTCGGCCTGACGGCGCACGCGACTTTCTCGGGCGCGCTGGCGTGGCCCTACCTCTACCCCTGGCCGCAGCGTCCGCCCGGATTGATCGAGACGGCGTTCGACGAGTTGGGGAAGCGCTGGACTCCGATTCTCAACGAGTTCGACCGGGCCGGCGTCGACCTCTGCTACGAGATCCACCCCGGCGAGGACCTGCACGACGGCGTGACGTTCGAGATGTTCCTGGAGCGGGTCGACCACCACCCCGCATGCAACATGCTCTACGATCCCAGCCACTTCGTGCTCCAGCAGCTCGACTACCTGGGCTTCATCGACTGCTACCACCAGCGCATCCGGATGTTCCACGCCAAGGACGCGGAGTTCAACCCCTCCCCGCGCCAGGGCGTCTACGGCGGCTACCAGCCCTGGATCAACCGCGCCGGCCGCTTCCGTTCGCTCGGCGACGGTCAGGTCGATTTCGGCGGCATCTTCTCCAAGCTCACCCAGTACGGCTACGACGGCTGGGCCGTGCTGGAATGGGAGTGCTGCATAAAGCACCCGGAACAGGGTGCGGCGGAAGGGGCGGCCTTCATCGACGCCCACATCATCCAGGTCACCGAACGCGCCTTCGACGACTTCGCCGATTCAGGTGCCGACGACGCCGCGAACCGCAGGATGCTAGGCCTGTAAGGGCCGGGGGAGGATAACCATGACGATCAAGGGCAACTCACCCGACGGTACTGCTGCCCGACGCAGGCTGCGCCTGGGCATGGTCGGCGGCGGCCGGGGCGCCTTCATCGGCGCCGTCCACCGCATCGCCGCCCGTCTGGACGACCGCTGGGAACTGGTCGCCGGCGCGCTTTCCAGCGATCCGGACCGCGCCCGTGACAGCGCCGCCGACCTCTTCATCGCTCCCGACCGCGCCTATTCCGGTTTCGCCGAGATGGCGCGGGCGGAGGCGGCTCGCGAAGACGGCATCGACGCCGTCGCCATCGTGACGCCCAACCATCTGCACCACCCTGCGGCTCGAGCCTTCCTGGACGCCGGAATCCACGTCATCTGCGACAAGCCGATGACGGCCTCGGTGGCCCAGGCCGAAGACCTCGTCGCGGCGGTCGAGGCCAGCGGCAAGCTGTTCGCCCTGACCCACAACTACACCGGCTACCCCATGGTGCGGCACGCCCGCGAACTGGTAGCCTCTGGCGAGCTTGGCACCATCCGCGTCGTCCAGGCCGAATACCCGCAGGACTGGCTTACGACCTCGCTGGAGGAAACCGGCCAGAAGCAGGCCGCGTGGCGGACCGATCCGGCGCAGACGGGCGGAGGCGGCTGCATCGGCGATATCGGCACCCACGCCTTCAACCTGACGGAGTTCGTCACCGGCCTCCACTGCACCCAGATCGCCGCCGACCTCACCAGCTTCGTGCCCGGACGCCGTGTGGACGACAACGTCAACATGCTGCTCCGCTTCAGCAGCGGCGCACGCGGCATGCTGTGGTCCAGTCAGGTAGCGCCCGGCCATGAGAACGGTCTTCGGCTCCGCGTCTACGGCGACAAGGCCGGGATCGAGTGGCATCAGGAACAGCCCAACCACCTGCGCTTCGCCCGGCTGGGCGAGCCGCCGCAACTGATCACCCGCAACGGCCCCGGCTCCGGCCCGGCCTCCGCCCATGCCAGCCGCATCCCGGCCGGCCATCCCGAAGGTTATCTGGAAGGCTTCGCGCAGATCTACACGGACATAGCCGAACAGATCGCGGCGCGGATCGAAGGCCGCGACCCCGACCCTGCCGCACTCCTGGTACCGACGGTGGCGGATGGCCTGCGGGGTGTACAGTTCATCTCCGCCGCCGTAGACTCGAGCCGCAACAGCGCAGCCTGGACATCCCTTTCCCATACCTGAACCGAATTCCGGGAACCGCTATCATGACCCTGCGGAACATCGCCGCCGACCTTCACCTCGACGCCGACCTGCTTCAGGGAGGCACCCGCGTGGTGCGCAGCCCGATCGACGGAGCGGAGATCGCCCGCCTGACCGACGACACGCCCGATACGGCCGACGCCAAGATCGCCGCCGCCGCCGAAGCCTTCAAGACATGGCGCCTCGTCCCCGCGCCGCGCCGGGGCGAGCTGATCCGCCTGCTGGGCGAGGAACTGCGCTCCCACAAGGAAGCGCTGGGCAAGCTGGTCACGCTGGAATGCGGCAAGTCGATCCAGGAAGGCTACGGCGAAGTTCAGGAGATGATCGACATCTGCGACTTCGCCGTCGGCCTGTCGCGCCAGCTCTACGGCCTGAGCATCGCGTCCGAACGCCCCGGTCACCGCATGACCGAGACATGGCTCCCCCTGGGCGCCGTCGGCGTGATCTCCGCCTTTAACTTCCCGGTCGCGGTCTGGTCGTGGAACGCAGCGCTCGCCATCGTCTGCGGCGATCCGGTCGTCTGGAAACCGTCGGAGAAGACCCCGCTGACGGCGCTCGCCTGCCAAGCGCTGTTCGACCGTGCGGCGGCCCGCTTTGGCGCCGACGCCCCGTTCGGCTTGTCGTCCGTCCTGATCGGCGACCGCTCCATCGGCGAACGTCTGGTCGACGACAAGCGCATCGCTCTGGTCAGCGCCACCGGCAGCACCCGAATGGGCCGGGAAGTCGGCCCCCGTCTGGCCCAGCGCTTCGCCCGCTCCATCCTTGAGCTTGGCGGTAACAACGCGATGATCGTGACGCCGTCGGCCGACCTGGAGCTGGCCGTCCGCGCCATCCTGTTCGCGGCGGTCGGCACGGCAGGCCAGCGCTGCACCAGCCTGCGCCGGCTGATCGTCCACCGCGACGTCTACGAATCGCTGGTGCCCAGGCTGAAGGAAGCCTATGCTGGCATCCCGATCGGCAACCCGATGGACAGCTCCAAGCTGGTCGGCCCGCTGATCGACCGCGACTCCTTCGAAGGCATGTCCCGCGCCCTGGCCGCCGCCTCGGCAGAAGGCGGCATTGTCACCGGCGGCGCCCGCGTGCTGGCCGACCAGCACCCCGACGCTTACTACGTCGAACCGGCGCTGGTCGAAATGCCGGCCCAGACCGACACGGTCCGGCACGAGACCTTCGCACCGATCCTCTACATCATGCTCTACGATAACCTGGACGAAGCGATCGCTCTCCAGAACGACGTTCCCCAGGGCCTGTCGTCCTGCATCTTCACGACCGACCTGCGCGAGGCCGAACGCTTCCTCGCCGCATCCGGCAGCGATTGCGGCATCGCCAACGTCAACATCGGCCCCAGCGGCGCCGAAATCGGCGGCGCTTTCGGTGGTGAAAAGGAAACCGGCGGCGGCCGCGAATCCGGCTCCGACTCCTGGAAAGCCTACATGCGCCGCCAGACCGCGACGGTGAACTACTCCGACGCCCTGCCGCTAGCCCAAGGCATCAAATTCGGGTGAGGTGAGGCAGACGAAAGTCAGGGATCTAGGAGAAGCCGGATCGGGTCGTCGTCGATCTCTTCCCAGGTCCCCGGATCGAATGGATTGACCAGGGCAATTCCGGAAGCGCGGAAATCGCTAAGGTTCCGGGTCGCCACTCCGTAGCCTTTAGCGATTGCCGTCGCGGCAATCGCCTTGTCGCCATCCCTCAGCGCAGGGAACCTGACGGATATCTCCGCCCACTGCTCCGCCACGGCGACATCGATCGGCACGATCCGGTCGGCGAACCGGTCGATGACGGCCGCATACCACTCACGTTTATGAGCAAGCCGCATGTCTTCGCGGGTACGGACTTTCACGTCGGAGATCTGTTGGACCTTGCGTTCCAGAAGAACCAGCCATCGTCGCATTTCGGCGATAGTGATCACGCTGATGCGTATCTTGCCGGCATAGAACCTCAGCCACTCGGCGACATGCCTGTTATCGTCGGCGGCGGTTTTGTTCGACAGTATGTTCGTATCGACAAGCCACTCAGCAGGCGGCCTATCCGGCATTTCGGAGGCTCATGTCGAAGCCCTTCACATCCTCGGGCTCGAATGGGGATTCTGACAGAAGATGCCCGAAATTAGCATTCGCCTGCCGGACAAGCCTTCGGTAATCGTCCGGCGACAGGACCACCGCCACCGGCTCCTTGTGCCGCATCACCACCTGCGGTCCGCTCTCTTCCGCAGCCGCGATAACCTGGGTAAATTGCTGCTTTGCGTCAGCGGTCTGCCACTGTGCCATCGTGACCCTCCATAGGAATTATGGTCATTGTGGACATTTTTCGATTTCGGGTCAACGCTTCTATCCCACCGACCGCCGCGCGACATGCCCGATCGCGTAGGCTGCGGCGTTGATCAGCAGGGTCAGCGCAAGCAGCAGGATTCCCAGGCCCAGCGCCAGGGGCAGGTCACCCCGGCCTGTCTCCAGCGTGATCGCCGTGGTCATCGTCCGGGTATAGCCGGCGATGTTGCCGCCGACGATCAGGACGGCGCCGACCTCGGCGCTGGCGCGGCCGAAGCCGGCCAGCACTCCCGTCAGGAGGCTGAAGCGGGCATCCCATATCAGCGTCGGGATAGCGCGCCAGCGGGACGAGCCGAGGGAGCGAAGCTGCTCCTCGTACTCGTGCCACATGTCCTCGACGGTCTGGCGCGTGATCGAGATGACGATGGGCAGGACGAGCACGACCTGGGCGACGATCATCGCCGTCGGCGTGAAGAGCAGGCCAAGGCTGCCCAGCGGACCGGAGCGGGACAAAGCCAAGTAGACCAGGAGGCCGGCGACGACGGGCGGCAGGCCCATCAGGGCGTTGAAGAGGACGATGAACAACCCGCGTCCGCGGAACCGCGCGATCCCCAGCATGGCTCCCACCGGCAGCCCGACCAGCACGGCGATGCTGACGGCGGTCAGGGTGACGCGGAGCGACAGCAGCACGATATCGGCCAGGCGGGCGTCGAAATTCAGGATCAGGCCGGCGGCTGCGCCAAAGGCGGCGATCACGTCATGCATGGATGCTTCGTTCTTCCTTTCCCGACCCGGGTCTTTGTGCCGGGTCGTTGTCATTGACCGGCGCGCTCCGGTTCCCTAGGGTCGCGGCTCAATCTAATTCTCTCCTTAACTACCTCCCAAGCGGTGAATCGAATGTCTGGCGAACAGGAACTGGCATTGCAGGCAAAGGCGTGGCCCTTCGAAGAAGCGCGCAAGCTGATCGCGCGCTACAAGGGCAAAGCGCCGGCCAAAGGCTATGTCCTGTTCGAGACCGGATACGGACCGTCGGGCCTGCCGCATATCGGCACCTTCGGCGAAGTCGCCCGCACGACCATGGTGCGCCGGGCGTTCCAGGTGATGGCCCCCGACGTGCCGACCCGCCTGTTCGCCTTCTCCGACGATATGGACGGCCTGCGCAAGGTGCCGGACAACATCCCGAACCAGGAGATGGTGCGCGAGCACCTGGGCAAGCCGCTGACCAAGGTGCCGGACCCGTTCGGCAAGTTCGAAAGCTTCGGCCACCACAACAATGCGATGCTGCGGGGATTCCTCGACAGCTTCGGGTTCGAGTACGAGTTCCAGTCGGCGACTGACTGGTACGGCTCCGGCCGGTTCGACGAGGCGCTGCTGACGGTGCTGCGGAACTACGATGCCGTCATGAAGGTGATGCTGCCGTCGCTCCGCGAGGAGCGGGCATCCACCTACAGCCCCTTCCTGCCGATCTCGCCGACCTCCGGCCGGGTGCTCCAGGTGCCGATCCTGGAACACAACGCCGATGCCGGGACCATCGTGTTCGAGGACGAAGACGGCCAGAAGAAGGAAGTTCCTGTCACCGGCGGCAACACCAAGCTCCAGTGGAAGCCCGACTGGGGCATGCGCTGGCACGCGCTGGGCGTCGATTACGAGATGTCCGGCAAGGACCTGATCCCGTCGGTCGAGTTGGCGGGCAAGATCTGCCGCATCCTCGGCACCCAGCCGCCGGAAGGCTTCAACTACGAGCTTTTTCTGGACGACAAGGGTCAGAAGATCTCCAAGTCGAAGGGCAACGGGCTGTCGGTCGAGGAATGGCTTCGCTATGCCCCGCCGGAAAGCCTGTCGCTTTACATGTTCCAGAAGCCCCGCGTGGCGAAGCGGCTGTATTTCGACGTGATCCCGCGCGCGGTAGACGAGTATTTGGCGTTCGTGTCCAAGTTCCCGTCGGAGGAACCGGCGCGGAAGTTCGAGAACCCCGGCTGGCACATCCACAGCGGCAAGGTGCCCGCCGCCCGCAGCGACCTCAGCTACAATATCCTGCTGAACCTCGCCGGTGTCGCCAATGCCGAGAGCAAGGACGTGCTATGGGGCTTCATCAGCCGCTATGCGCCCGAGGCCAATCCGCAGAGCGCGCCGTTCCTGGACCGGCTGGTGCAGTACGCGATCAACTACTACCAGGACTTCGTCAAGCCGACGAAACGCTACCGGGCGCCGAACGAGGCCGAACGGGCGGCACTGACCGAGTTGCGCGACGAGTTGGGCAAGCTGCCGGCCGGAGCGAAGGCTGAGGAGATCCAGTTCCAGGTCTATGAGATCGGCAAGCGCCACGGCTTCACCGACCTGAAAAGCTGGTTCCAGGCGCTCTATGAGGTCCTGCTGGGCCAGACCCAAGGGCCGCGCATGGGCAGCTTCATCGAACTGTACGGGATCGAAAACACCCGCACGCTGATCGCCGAAGCCCTGGAGCGCAGCCCGGAGCCGCAGCCCGCCGAGTGAGGCGGACCGGCGGATACCCTTGGCATCCGTGCGGGGCTCGCCCACATTAGTGTTCTGCCTTATGATGGCGCCTGAGTTCAGGCGTCATCCCCGCGGCACCCCGTTCCGGAGTCTTGTATGAGCACGCTCGCCGTTACCGACGACATCTTCTTCAACCGCGCCGGCCTCGACCGCACCCGTACCGAATCGATCGTGTCCGATGCTTTGTCGGGGGCCGACGACGGTGAGCTGTATCTCGAGTACAGCCAGTCGGAAAGTCTGGCCTGGGACGACGGTAAGCTGAAGAGCGCCAGCTTCGACACCAGCCAGGGCTTCGGCCTGCGCGCGATTTCGGGCGAGGCGACCGGCTATGCCCATGCCTCGACCTTGTCGGAAGACGCGATCAAGCGGGCGGCCGAAACGGTCCGCGCCGTTCATGCCGGCCACAGCGGCACTATGGCGGAACCTCCGACCGGCACCAACCGGGCGCTCTACGAGGCGATCAACCCGCTGGCCCTGGTCGATTTCGAGACCAAGGTCAAGCTGCTGGCGGACATCGACGCCTATGCCCGCGCCCGCGACCCGCGCGTGCGTCAGGTCTCGGCTTCGGTCGGAGGCGAGTGGCAGGCGGTGCAGATCATCCGTGCCGACGGCCTGCGCGTCTCCGACGTCCGCCCGCTGGTTCGCCTGAACATCTCCGTCGTGGTGGCGGACGGCGACCGGATGGAGAGCGGCGGTCACGGCGTCGGCGGCCGGACCAGTTACGAGGCCTATTTCGACCCAGCCGCGTGGCAGGGTCAGGTGGACGAGGCGCTGCGTCAGGCGCTGGTCAACCTCGACAGCGTCGCGGCCCCTGCCGGCGAGATGACCGTCGTGCTCGGCAACGGCTGGCCTGGTATCCTACTGCACGAAGCGATCGGCCACGGGCTGGAAGGCGACTTCAACCGCAAGAAGACATCAGCCTTCGCTGGTCTGCTCGGCCAGCGCATCGCGTCGCCCGGCGTCACCGTGGTCGATGACGGCACGATCGAGGGCCGGCGCGGTTCGCTGACGGTGGACGACGAGGGGACACCCAGCCAGTCCACGACGCTGATCGAGGACGGCATTCTGGTCGGCTTCATGCAGGACCGCATGAATGCGCGCCTGATGGGCGTCAAGCCGACCGGCAACGGCCGGCGCCAGAGCTTCGGCCACCATCCGATGCCGCGCATGACCAACACGGTGATGCGCTCCGGCGACAAGACGCCGGAGGAGATCATCCGCTCCGTCAAGAAGGGCCTCTACGCCGTCAACTTCGGCGGCGGCCAAGTCGACATCACGTCGGGCAAGTTCGTCTTCTCCGCGTCGGAAGCCTACCTGATCGAGGACGGCAAGGTCGGTCCCGCCGTCAAGGGCGCCACCCTGATCGGCAACGGCGCCGACGCGCTGACCAAGGTCAGCATGATCGGCAACGACATGGCGCTGGACCCCGGTATCGGCACCTGCGGCAAGGAAGGCCAGGGCGTGCCGGTCGGCGTCGGCCAGCCGACCCTGCGGATCGATGGTTTGACCGTAGGCGGCACGGCGGCGTAACGGCTTTCTATTGAAATCATCCCTGCCCCGAAGCTTGGCGTCACCGCCGTGACGCCAAGCCTCTACGTTTTTGACGTTGGGTGGTCGATAAAACGGGGGGTTCACAAATTTTGCATTGAAGTGCAATCCGGTGCTGGACAGGGGGCCGAAATTTTCCTAAAAGCACGGCCCGGCGGTACTGCTTCTTCCTGTGCCGTCCAGGATGCCCAGGTAGCTCAGTTGGTAGAGCAGGGGACTGAAAATCCCCGTGTCGGCGGTTCAAATCCGTCCCTGGGCACCATTTTTCGGAAATTTCCGATTCCCCAAAAAAATCAGTAGTTCGCCAAATCGGCATCGGCGAACGCCGGCATTCCGATGCGCTCGTTTGGGAAAATCGCTCGTACGGTCGTTCCGACCCCTGGTTCGCTTTCGATTGCAAGCCGGCCGCCATGGCGGTCCATCAAACGCGTCGCGAGCCGCAGACCAATTCCCATTCCCCCGGCACTATGGGCCTTCACCGGGTCCAGCAACGTGAATCGCTCCAGGATGGTCGTCAGCCTATCGGCGGCGATGCCGACGCCTGTGTCGCGGACGACAATGGAGAGGCTGGAAGAAGGCTCGTCCGATGTCTCGGCTGTCATTATAATTTCGCCGTGTTGCGTGAACTTGACGGCGTTGGACAGCAGCACCCTGACTACTCTTCTCACCGCCCACTCGTCCGCCCAGAGAACCGGGGTTTCCGGCGGAATCTCGACCTTCAGCGACGTGCCCCGCTTTGCCGCCGCGGGCGCCGCCGTCCTCCAGGTGTCGCGAAGGATGTAGTCGAGGTCGACGGACTGCTCGTCGAGCGCTGCCGATGCATCTTCCTCCAGGCGGGCCAGATCGATCAGTTCTTCGACCAGCGAAAGCACCTGATGACCGGATTCGTTGATAGCCGCAATGGCGTCGGCGACGCCGCCAGGACCGACGGGTCCCATGATGCCGCCCATCAGCATATCGGAGTAACCAATCACCGCGTTGAGCGGGGTCCGCAATACGTGGCTGGCATGAGCGAGAAGCGTGGACCGTTCATGATCGGCACTCTCTGCGGCATCGCGGGCGGCCCGTAGCGAGGCTTCGAGCATCCGCTGTTCGGTGATGTCGCGAACGATGCCAAGGACATTGCCATCCCTGGACGGTAGCGGCGCCAGGGTCATGCTCCAGATCCTGAGCCCGTCCCCCAGTTCGATGATCTCTTCGCGGGTAAGCGCGACGCCGAGTTCGACGCACTCTCGATAGTGCCGCATGAGACTGATGGAGATTCGCTCGGGAACGGCCTCGGCGGAGGCTCCGCACAGTCCCGCAATAACGGGCAATCCGCTGATTTCCGCATAAGCCGCGTTACGAGCCTGATAGACCAGATCGCCGGTGGTCTTGAGACTGACGACGAACAAGGCTTCGGGTGAATACTCGAAATAAGTCCGGAAACCTTCTCGCTCCGCGCAGGTGCCCTCCGGGCAGTCCGCTTCGAACTCCCTGCCCTGCCGAGGTCCTTCCGCGATTTCCGCCGTTCCGAACACACCAGCGACGGTTCCGTCGGCTGCGAACTCGACTTCCCCGTCGAGAACGATCCACATCAGTCTACCATCGGGACGGATGATACGCACCGAATCGCAAAGAGCCGGCGGGATGGCTGCCGGGCCGGTACAGGCAAGTGATCTCAGGGCGACTCCGTCATCGGGATGCACCATGGCAAGGAACTCCCGGAACGACAGGCGAGCCATTCGGCCTTTACCAAGGATGTCGCAGAATCCATGCGATATCTTCATGAGCATGGTATCCGTGTCGAGCAGCCAGTATCCCCGCAGAAACGGACCTTCAGGGACTTGCAACGATCCGCCACAGACTGACTCCGGTGCCAGGATCAACCTCCCCATCTATGGCGCGCTCCCGAATACAGCTGGTCGGCATTCTTGACCGAAGCGATCAACGTGTTCAGCCAGCCTGGAGTCACTTGCTCGCGACGACACACATAGGCATATCCCAGCATATGAAAGATTCTATTAAAACATACTCCTATCTATGATGCCGTTGCCGGCGTTTCATAGACCCTGGTCGACAGGGTTTGCCTGCCAATAGGCGCGGAGGAATTCGACAACCATGTCGATCGCTTCAATCTTCCTATGTTTCCGGCTGCTCTCGGTCGGATTCACGTCGTTGTTGGCGAGAATTGCGTAAACCAGCGGTAGGGCATCATTGTCGTAACTGTACCGATGGTCATAATGGACTCCCAAGTACGTGCCGCCATCGAGACTCCAACTCGATCTCGCGCTGGGCCCGTCCGATACCGGCGTAACGCTCACGCATCTCCCCAGCGATAGAGTTCAGATCGTCCGCCGCCTGCATTGGGACCTGGAGGTCGACACGGACGATCTCTTGCCCGTTTATTTGGAGGTGCCGGTACCGCCGGACACGCCGCACTGCCGTTCGGTCGGTCATCGCCGCCCTGCTCCCAAGTTTTTCGGATTGTCACGTGACCGGATTACGTCAGCAAGGTTTTTCCGCAACTTGACCGCTGGACAGCATGGCCGATCTTGCCTATAAGCACGGCCTTGCCTCGCGGGTTGGCGCTTCTCGCCCCTGCGGATCCCGGCAGCGCCCAGGTAGCTCAGTTGGTAGAGCAGGGGACTGAAAATCCCCGTGTCGGCGGTTCAAATCCGTCCCTGGGCACCATTCCTTTCCCGACCGCTCGGATTGCGATCCAACCCTACCGTGGAACTGCGGCTGCGCAATGCCTGTTACCGGATCGTGCCTGCCCTTTCCGGACGATGGTATTCAGGGTTTCGAAAGGGTCCGTGATAAGGAATACAAGCAACGTACAAGCGCGTTAACTCTGTGTTCATTCGAAATCTTAGTGAAAATTATTATAGTATGTCATTAAAGTGGCCCATTGTTGCGCGTGAAACGTCAAATCTTTCAACTTCCATCACGAAGAGGCTAGCAATCCATTGGAGACCGTGTATGCTTCTGGAGTTATAGTCTGAAAGACATGGGAGCACGTCACGATGGTGAACGAGAATCACATTCAGGCTCTACGCGACCGCCATGCTCTCCTCGACAGGCAGATCGAGGCCCTCCAAAAGCAACCCGGCTCCGAAGATACCGACATCAAGAAGCTCAAGTTCGACAAGTTGCGCGTAAAGGACGAGCTGACCAGGCTCGCACAGCACTAACAAAGGGCGACCAGCCTTTTGAATGCCCTGCGGCCGCCCGGCGGACGTTTGGAGCCGGTCCGCCGCAGGGCGACATCCCTCCCCCACCCTACACTCACTTCCAATACTTCGAATTCCATCATCGAAGCGCGCCACCCTCATGACTGATGGGCGGTCGGACGATGCGCTCGAGTTGAAGGAATGCGCAGAACGCCTTATCGATCAAGGAGTTTGGCGAAAGCCGCCATCGCTCCGACCGCGACTGCCAGGATGCCGAGCGCTCCTGGCAAGCCGATCCATTCCGCCGCAAACCCGACCATGGGAGGACCGGCCAGGAAGCCGCTGTAGCCGGCCGTCGTCACCGCCGCGATCGCGGCTCCCGGCGACATTCCGGGCGTGCGTCCAGCGGCACTGAACAGGATCGGTACGATATTGGCGAGGCCCAGGCCGACAAGGCCGAAGCCCAGGATCGCGGCCAGCGGGTCGTGAAGCAGCAAGGCGCCGCCAAGGCCGATCGCGGCCACCAGCGAGCCCCACCCGACCATCGCCACGGGACCGAAGGCGGTGACCAGACGATCCCCGGTCAGCCTGCCGATCGACATGGTTGCGGAGAAAACGGCAAATCCCGCCGCTGCCAGTCCTGCCTCCGCGCCAAGGTCGAGGCGAAGGTAGACGGCGGTCCAATCGCCCATGGCGCCTTCGGTCATCAGGATGAAGAATCCCATGGCCCCGAGCACCAGCAGGCGACCGCGCGGCAAAACGAAATGCGCCCCGTCCCCTCCGCTGTCCACCGCATGGGGCAACAGGAAGCGCGCCGTCGCCAGCATCACCGCAAGTCCCAGCAGCGCGATGACGCCGACATGGGCAATGGGTGATACACCCAGCGGCAGAAGCACGACGGCGCTGCCCGCCCCTATTATGCCGCCGATACTGAACATGGCATGGAGCGACGACATGATGGGACGGCCGATCAACCGCTCGACCGCAACGCCATGGGCGTTCATCGATACGTCCATGGCGCCGTTGAACATCCCGAACAGCACGAGCGCCGCCACCAGAGCCGGCAGTGACGGAGCGAGCAGCGGCAGCGGGATGACGGCGCAGTAGAGCGATCCCGCCACCAGCGCCACGATACGGCTGCCATGCCGCGCCACCATCCAGCCGGCGACCGGCATGGATATCAGCGATCCGATCGCGATAGCGAGCAGCGCCAGTCCCAGGACACCGGGACTGAGGGCCAGTTTCTGCTGGACGGTCGGAATGTGCGGAACCCAACTGGCGAAGGCGGTGCCGTTGACCAGAAAGATGGCGGCGACCGCGATCCTGGCCTGAGCCGGTTTCATCGCTTCGGAGTCGCTCACAGCGTCCACGACGGCTCCCATCCGGCTCGGGTCAGGGGTGTGGCCGGCAAGGCTAGGTTTTCGGGAATCTGTGGGACGCTCATCTATGAAATCTTCTCCAGGCCATTCTAAAGGGTACCGGATCGGCATCCTGTCGTGAACGAACGGCGCGACCATAGGTCGGCGGAGTTAACTCCGATATGCCAATTATATCACAACGGCAGTAATCAGGCTCGTGGCAGATAAGCGCGTAGGAAGGCCTCAACGGCATCTTTCACAACCTTATCTACGTCCCCTTGCGCAACGCCTTCTTTCACCCCGAACAGAACGTGCAGATGCACCGGAGTTTGAAACATCCCGATCAGGTGCTCCGCCGCCCGCATGGGGGCCTCGATGTCGAGCTGCCCGCGCGCCGCCTTCTTCGCAAGAAAGGCGCTCAAGCTCGACCGCATCTGGTTCGGACCGGAGTCGAAGAAGATTCGCCCCAAGTCGGGAAAGCGCACGGCTTCCCCAATGACGACGCGGAAGATGGCGACCGCTTGCGGCGACAGGATCAGCGACAGGAAGTTGCGGCCGATTTCCGACAACGCATCGGTCAAGTCCAGATCGTCGACACTGGGAGCGAGCAGCAGCTGCGACTGTGCCCGGCAGGTATGGCTGACGATGGCCGCGAACAGCTCCTCCTTGCCGCTGAAATGGGCGTAGAGGGTGGCCTTGGAGACATTGGCCGTCCGCGCGATCGCATCCATGCTGGTGGCGCCGAAGCCCTGGCTCGTGAAGAGCTCCTTGGCTGCCACCATGATCTGCGCAGGTTTCGTCCCTTGCTTGAATTCGGCACCGCTTACGGACGCTGTCGGTTCGGTCCGGATATCCGGCGTGGCCGTCGTGGTCATTCCCTTGGCTCCGGCAGAGGTTTCCACCCTAAACTAAACCGTTCAGTTTAATCTTGACAAGACTGTAACTTTAGTTACTTCTGTGAGCAACTGAACTGAACCGTTCAGTTTGATTGCGCCGACACATAGCGGGTGTACCGCTGGCTTGGCGCCTCTTTCGTAGGGTGGCTTGATGCGCAAGGCGGTTCTGGTGGTGGTGGCGCTTGCGGCCGTGGCCGGTGGCGCTTATGGCGGCTGGGAATGGTGGAGCGTCGGCCGGTTCTTCGAGTCCACGGACAACGCCTATGTTCACAGCGACATCACGATCGTCAGCCCCAAGATCGCGGGATACGTATCCGAGATCCGGGTAGCCGAGAACCAGGAGGTCGCGGCCGGGGACGTGCTGGTCGTCCTGGACGACGCCGAATACCGCGCCCAGGCTGGACAGGCCGAAGCGGCGGCGGAAGCGGCCCAGGCCGCGATCGGCAGCATCGACAGCCGCATCGTTCTCGAACACTCCATGATCGCCCAGAGCGTCGCCTCGGTCGCCAGCGCCGAGGCCGACCTGCACCGCGCTCGGCAGGATTACGAGCGGGTCAAGAGCCTGGTCACCGGCGACAACGTCAGCAAGCAGCGCTACGACACGGCGGAAGCCGACCTGCGCAAGGCGGAGGCCGCCGTCAACAAGGCGGTGGCGGCGCAGGCCGCCGAGGGCGACCAGCTCGGCGTGCTCCAGGCATCCCGCAAGGAAGCGGAAGCGAAGCTGCGTCAGGCCGTCGCCAACCGGGACCTTTCCCACGACAACCTGCGGCACGCCGTGATCCGGGCGCCCGTCGATGGCGTGATCGGCAACAAGGGCGTCCAACTGGGACAATACGTCAAGGCGGGTACCGCGATGCTGGCGGTGGTGCCGCTGCCGGACGTCTATATCGTCGCGAACTTCAAGGAAACCCAGCTTGCCGGGATGAGGCGCGGCCAGCCGGTCGAACTTTCGGTCGATGCCTTCCCCAACCACACCTTGCATGGCACCGTGGACAGCTTCGCCCCGGCCAGCGGCGCCCAGTTCAGCCTGCTGCCGCCGGAGAACGCCACAGGCAACTTCACCAAGGTGGTCCAGCGCATCCCCGTCCGCATCGCGGTGGCGACCGACAACCCGCTGTCCGGCCTGCTCAGGCCGGGGCTGTCGGTCGAAGTGTCCGTGGATACCCGCGCCGAGGGTGTCGGGCCGCTGGCAGCCGGCGGTATCTTCGGAACGGCGGCGGCTGCCGAGCCGGCTACCCGGTAATGACCGCCGCGCACGCTCCGCGTGCCGTCACGGCACGGGACTGGATCGGCTTCTTCGCGATGGTCGTCGGCATGTTCATGGCGATCCTGGACATCCAGATCGTGTCGAGCAGCCTTGCCGAGATCCAGGCCGGCGTGTCGGCCAGCGCCGACGAAATAAGCTGGGTCCAGACGTCCTACCTGATCGCCGAGGTCATCATGATCCCGCTGTCGGGCATCCTGGCAAGGGTCCTGTCGACGCGCTGGGTCTTCGTCGTATCGGCGACCGGGTTCACCTGCATGAGCCTGGCCTGTGCCCTGGCCTGGAACATCGAGTCGCTGATCGTCTTCCGGGCGCTCCAGGGCTTCCTGGGCGGGGCGATGATCCCGACCGTCTTCGCGACCAGCTTCTCCCTGTTCCCGCCCGAAAAGCGGGCCGGCGTATCCGTCATGATCGGTCTGGTCGCCACCATGGCGCCGACCCTGGGACCGACGCTGGGCGGCTACCTGACCCAGAGCCTGTCGTGGCACTGGCTGTTCCTGATCAACGTGGTGCCGGGGCTGCTGGTCACGGGGCTGGTCTGGACCTTCGTCAATGTCGACAAGGCCGACCTGTCGGTGCTGAAGGGCTTCGATCTGGCCGGCTTGCTGTTCATGGCGCTGTTCCTGGGCACGCTCGAGTTCGTGGTCGAGGAAGGTCCGCGCAACGACTGGTTCGAAGACCATGCGATCGCCGCCGGCGCCGTGGTCTGCGTGGCCAGCGGCGTGCTGTTCTTCTGGCGCGTCCTGACCTACCACAACCCGATCGTCGGGCTGCGCGCCTTCAAGGACCGGAATTTCGCGATCGGCTGCCTGTTCAGCTTCGTGATAGGCGTCGGGTTGTATGGCTCCGTCTATATCATGCCGCTGTTCCTGGGACAGATCCGGGGGTTGAACAGCCTTCAGATCGGCATGGTCATGTTCGTCACCGGCATGTTCCAGTTCATGTCGGCACCGGTCGCGGGCATGATGTCGAAGAAACTAGACCTGCGCCTGATGCTCGCCATCGGACTTGGGATGTTCGGTAGCGGGATCTATCTGAACTCGATCCTGACGGCGGAGTCCGACTTCTGGGAACTGTTCCTGCCGCAGGCGGTGCGTGGCTTCTCGCTGATGATGTGCTTCATCCCGGTCAACACGCTGGCGCTCGGCACGCTGCCGCCGGCCCAGCTCAAGAACGCCAGCGGCCTGTACAACCTGATGCGGAACCTGGGCGGCGCCATCGGTCTGGCCGCCATCAACACGGTGCTGATCGACCGCTATGCCCTTCATATGTCGCGGCTGTCCGACAACGTGACCGTGGCGAGGCCGGGCATCCAGGACATGCTGGACGGGATCGCCGGACGGATGGGGAGCATCATGCAGGGCGACGCCGATCTTGCCGCCTTGAAGGTCGTCCAGGGCATCGTCCACCGCGAGGCGATGGTGCTGACCTTCACCGACTGCCTGCTGGTGATGGCCTGCGTCTTCGCCTTCGCGCTGATGCTGACGCCGCTGGTACGGAAGCCGCGCCAGACCGTCCCGGCGGATCATTGAACGGGAAAACTCTCGTTTCAGGACTGAAATAGAAAGTTATGCTCTAATAAGTAGACAAAAAGAAGCCTCTCCGCTTATTCCGTGATCCATCACGAAGCGGGAGGCTGGCTTGGACAATCCTGAAATCGGGCAACCGGACGAGACGGCGGATGTGGCGGTGCCGGTCACGTTGACCGTCAACGGCAGGCGCCATGACCTGATGCTCGATCCGCGCGTCACCCTGCTGGACGCCCTGCGGAATTATCTGGGTTTCACAGGCACCAAGAAGGGCTGCGACCAGGGCCAGTGCGGAGCCTGTACTGTCCTGGTGGCGGACCGCCGCATCGACTCCTGCCTGACGCTGGCGGTGATGAACCAGGACGTCCCGATCGTCACGATCGAGGGACTGGGTGCGCCCGAATCGCTCCACCCGATCCAGAAAGCCTTCATCGAGCACGACGGCTTCCAGTGCGGCTACTGCACGTCCGGGCAGATCATGTCGGCGGTGGCGCTGCTGGAGCACGAGAAGCCTCCCGCTTCCGATACCGAGATCCGGGAACGCATGAGCGGCAACCTGTGCCGGTGCGGCGCCTATCCGGGCATCGTCGAAGCGATCAGATGCGTCCGCGACGCCGCCAGGAACCCAGTTGCGGGAGAGGCGGCATGAACCCGTTCCGCTACGTAAAGGCGACATCGCCCGCCGACGCCCTGGCGCGCATGGGCCGGAACCCCGGCGCCCGCTTCGTCGCGGGCGGCACCACCCTGCTCGACCTGATGAAGCTGGGGGTCGAGACGCCGGATGTGCTGATCGACATAAATCATCTCGGCCTCGACGGCATCACCGAGGACCGGCATGGGCTGCATATCGGCGCCCATGTCTCGAACACCGATCTGGCGGAACATGACTCCGTCAAGAAGAAGTGGCCGGTGATGTCGCAGGCGATCCTGGCGGGCGCCTCGACCCAGCTTCGCAACATGGCGACCGTCGGCGGCAACCTGCTTCAGGGCAACCGGTGCGGCTATTTCCGCGACGTGGCGATGCCCTGCAACCGGCGCGATCCCGGAACGGGTTGCGGCGCATTGGGCGAACAGCCCGGCGTCGAAGGGATCAACCGCTACTGCGCCGTGCTGGGCACCAGTCCGTCCTGCATCGCGGCGCATCCGTCAGACATGTGCGTGGCTCTGGTGGCGGTGGACGCCAAGGTGAAGATTTCCAGCCCCGCCTTCGACCGGCTGGAGCGCGCCGAGGACTTCTTCCGGCTGCCGGGCGATACGCCCCAGATCCAGACGCGCCTTGGGCCGGATGAACTGATCACCGGCATCGAGTTGCCGGAACTGCCCGCCGGCGCGCGGTCCATGTACCTGAAGGTACGCGACCGCACGTCCTACGCCTATGCGCTGACATCGGCGGCCGTGGTGCTGACGCTGGACGCAAAAGGCAGGATCGACCACGCCCGCGTGGCGCTAGGGGGAGTAGGCTCGGTCCCATGGCGCTCGCACGAGGCGGAGAACGCGCTGTTGAGCAGCCCGCCGACCGAGGAGGCTTTCCGGGCGGCGGCGGAAGCGGCCTTCGCCGGCGCGGTGCCGTACCAGTACAACGGCTTCAAGATAGCGCTGGGCCAGGACACGCTGGTCCGGGTCCTGAACGAACTTGTGCGTCCCGGCGCCGGAGAGCGGCCATGATCCCGAAGAACGTCATCGGCGCCGGCATCGACCGGGTGGACGGGCCGCTGAAAGTGACCGGCGGCGCGAAGTATGCCGGAGACGTCAGCCTGGACGGCATGGTCTACGCCGTTCCGGTGACGAGCACGATCGCGCGCGGCAACATCGCGTCAATGGACACCAGCGCCGCCGTAAAGGCGCCCGGCGTCCGGATCGTGATGACGCGGGAGAACGCGCCGCCGCTGTTCAAAGGCGGCAACGACTATGACGACGCCTGCCAGTCCGGCGAGGACTGGATGCCGCTCCAGGACGACGAGATCTACTATGACGGCCAGATCATCGGCCTAGTCGTCGCCGATACGCTGGAGCGAGCGATCCACGCCGCCGATCTGGTCGAGACCAGCTACCAGTCCTGCCGGCCGATGGTCGATCTTACCGCAGCCCTGAAGAAGCCGGACGCTACCCAGCCGGCTACGGCGCTGGGTCAGCCGCTTCAGTACGAGCGCGGAGACGTCGATAAGGCACTGGCGAAATCGCCGGTCCGGATCGACCGGACCTACACGACGCCGGTCCAGCACCATAACCCGCTGGAACCGCATGCGTCGGTCGCGGAATGGTCCGACGACGGCAGTTCCCTGACGCTGCACGAGACGAGCCAGTGGGTCGTCAACAGCCGCAATTCGATCGCCCGGATGCTGGGCATCGACCAGTCCAAGGTTACGGTGCGGGTGCTGTCGCCCTTCCTGGGCGGAGGGTTCGGCTCCAAGGGCTATGCCTGGGCCTTCTCGGCGCTGACGGCCGCCGCCGCCCGCGAACTCGGGTGTCCGGTCAAGCTGGTGCTGTCGCGCCGCCAGATGTACAGCCTGAACGGCCACCGGCCGTCCACCACCCAGGCCGTGACGCTGGGGTCGGACCGGCGCGGGCGGCTGAAGGCGACGCGCCATCTGTGCGGCACCTACACGTCCAAGGTGTTCCAGTATATCGAGCCGGTCGTGCTCTCCACCCAACTGCTCTACAAGTGCTCCAGCCTTCGGACCGGGTTCGATCTGGCGCGCATGAATACCGGCACGCCGACCCCGATGCGAGGCCCCGGCGAGACGCCCGGATTGTTCGCGCTGGAATCGGCAATGGACGAACTGGCGTTCGCGACCGGCGTCGATCCGATCGATCTCCGCCGGCTGAACTATGCCGAGCGCGACCCGCGCACCAACAACCGCCAGCGCTGGTCGTCCAAGCACCTGAACGAGTGCTACGACAAGGGCGCCGAGGAGTTCGGCTGGAAGGACCGCCCGAAGAAGCCGGCGAGCCGGCGGGACGGGCGCTGGCTGATCGGCTACGGCATGGCGAGCGCCACGTATCCGGCGCAGAACACGTCTTCCAGCGTCAAGGTCAGCCTGACCGCCGACGGCAGGGCCGAGATCGAGGTCGCCAGCCATGATCTCGGCACCGGCACCTATACGATCCTCTGCCAGTTCGCCGCGAACGAGCTGGGCCTGCCGGTGTCGAAGGTGAGCTGCCGGCTGGCCGATACCTTCCTGCCGCCCAGCCCGTGCGCCGGCGGATCGCAGACGGTCGCCAGCGTCGGTCCCGCCGTGATCGCGGCCTGCAAGAACCTGCTGACGTTCCGTAAAGCCGGCATGCCGGGCGAGGAGACGGTGACGATCCCCGGCAGCCAACCCAACGGCTTCTCCTGGCAGTCCTTCGGCGCGCAGTTCGCGGAGGTGAGGGTCGATGCGGCGTTGGGCCGCATCCGCGTCCACCGCTTCCTGGGCATCTACGATGTCGGTCAAATCATCAACGAAAAGACCGCCCGCAGTCAGGTCCATGGCGGCATCATCCAGGGCATCGGCATGGCGCTGATGGAGGCGACGGCGTTCGATCCGTATTTCGGTCGGGTCATGACGCCCAACCTCGCCGACTATCATTTCCCGGTGAACGCCGATATCCACGGCATCCGCGTGTCGTTCATCGACGAGCCGGACCCGCATTTCGGCCCGATGGGCGCTCGCGGCCTGGGTGAATTGCCGCTGACCGGTGCGGCGGCGGCCGTCGCCAACGCCGTCTTCAACGCCACCGGCATCCGCGTGCGCGACCTGCCGATCCTGCCGGACACGATCCTGGCAAAGGGCTGAAGGATTGTCGGCGGGGAGTGTCCGGCGCTCCCCGCCAAGGCCATTTTCCAAGAACCCGGCCATTTTCGAAGAAGTGGTAGCCGCCGACAGCCATTCCCCCTGTTCACCTATGGTTAATTTTTGCGGGCCTATAAAAAAGGCAGCAACATACCGGGCGCTTAGTGGCGGGCTTCACAGCCGGAAGAACCGGCGTCGGTCAGACTGATCGTATCAGGCACTTAGCCCGCTTACTGTCCCGATGGAGAATTGTGTTATGGCCGCGTCCGTGACCCGCGCCCTCCAGGCGATCAAGCGTTACAACCGTCAACCCGACCAGATAGACAGCATCATCCTTGCTGCCATCAACATTACGCTGTGTCTTGCCTCCGATGGCGACGACAAGGTTGCCGAAGGCTTCAACCAGGATATCGTGACGAACGGCCAGCGCTTCGGCACCTGCCACTGAAGCCGGCGACTGTAGTGCCCATCCGGAACCGGTCCGGCTTGACCGGCGGCAGCTGCCGCAAATGGTCGCGGGTCTAAAAGGCAATGATACCGCTCCTGGACAGGCGCGTACCTATTTCCGCCATATTGATGTAATATTTCCTCCGCTCGAAGCGATTGCCTCTGTCCAGCCTGCCGTTTGCCGCGTCCTTCAGGGACTAATCCACGATACGGCACGATTTTCCAGGCAGAACTCGCGGACATCAAGCCGTTACCACACCGCCGCCACTGCCCCGAAAGATATGGGATACTTCCCCAAGTCTTTACCCGCTCGACATCTGCTTGCCGGACCGGTGATTATTCAACGGTTGCAAGCCCGACCGGACCTCTCCCCCATGCTGCATTGCAATGCCGCACTGCCGCAAACCTGGGCGGGTGCCGTTGACTCGGGTCCCCCATCGGCGTAAATCAAGCCCGCAAAACAAAAATCCGGGTTTTCGCACGAGCCGCGCTCGTCGCAGTGCGGCAGCCCAAGCGAGGATGTCAGATATGTCGAACGGCAGTCGGCCGCTTTCACCCCATCTGCAAATTTACCGACCACAGATCACCACCGTTCTGTCCATTTCTCACCGCATTACCGGTATCGTTCTGTCGGTGGGGGCCATCGTGCTGGTCTGGTGGCTGCTCGCCGCCTCCGGCGGGCCGGAGAGCTACGCGCGGGCTGCCGGGTTCCTGGGATCGTTCTTCGGCCTTCTGTTCCTGTTCGGCTGGACTTATGCCCTGTGGT
>NZ_AVFK01000102.1 GCF_000936425.1 Skermanella aerolata KACC 11604
TGGCGGCAGTGCAGGGTGCGACGGACGACGCGGTGGGGGACATCCGGGGTATCGCCACGGTGATCGAGCGGGTTAACGAGATCGCGGCGGCGGTGGCGGCGGCGGTCGAGGAGCAGGGAGCCGCGACCGCCGAGATCGCCCGCAATGTTCAGCAGGCCTCGGTTGGGACGCAGGAAGTCTCCTCCAATATCGCTGGCGTGACCCGGGCGGCGTCCGAGGCCGGAGCGTCGGCGGGCCAGGTGCTTTCGGCGGCGGAGATGTTGTCCGGCCAGGCGGACGCGTTGCGCCAGGAGGTCGCCCGCTTCCTCGCCGATGTGCGGGCGGGGTGAGCCATGACAGAGATTCATCCCCGAATTCTGAAGCGGCTGCAAACCGAGCGGGTACGGCGACTGGAGGCGGAGTGGACCCACGCCTGCCGCCGTCTCCGCAAGGAGCGCCTGATCATCGGCGGTTTGGCCGACACCGCCATAGGAAGCGAATTAAACCTTCCCGAATTGTGCGAGGTCCTCGATGACGCCCTGGTTACGTTGGCGGCTCTTGGTCCCGAGCATCCAGCCTCTTCGACGCTGCTCCACGCCATGACGAACGGTTTCATGAAAATTCAAGACGACATGCACCGGAGATTGAACAAAAGAAATGGCTGCGGGCCATGATTGACGCATATCTTGCTATGTTAGTTTCACGCTTAGTTTCACAATATTACGGCCTTTGAGAAATATGTTTATCCAGCTCGATGAATCAATGCCTGCGGAAGGGATACTCTGCTTCAATGTCGCAAGCCATGCAGGTGCTATTTCTTAGTCGCGGTTGAAGGCTATTGTGATAGCGTGAAAACTCAAGAGTTTAGGGAGAAGTAAAAATGAGCGACGTGGACCTGTCAAAACGGGCGTTGTTCCGGCAGGCCTGCTGCGGAGCGGCGGGCTTGGCATCAATGGCGTTCACCCCGCCAGCTTTATCGGCCACGGGAAATAAGACCGATCTGACCCCGGATCAGGCCTTGGAGGTGTTGAGGAAGGGTAATAGGGAATTCATCTCCGATAGTCCAATCCGGCAAGCGCTGGGGCGCGAGCGCCGGCTCGAAATCGCTCGGGGCCAGACACCCTTTGCTGTGCTGGTGAGCTGCTCGGACTCGCGCGTTCCACCGGAGCTGCTGTTTGGCCGGGGGCTGGGCGAGCTGTTCATCGTGCGCAATGCGGGCAACACGGTCGATACGACCGCACTTGGCAGCCTACAGTACGGTGTGGCCGTGCTGGGCTGCCCTCTGGTGGTGGTGTTGGGACATGAGCGCTGTGGGGCTGTCGAGGCGGCGGTGTCGGTCGTGACCAAGAACACGACCTTTCCCGGCAGCATTGGGAACATGATCGAGCCGATCGTACCTGCTGTTCTCAGAGCCCAGACCCAATCAGGTGACTTGATGCACAACGCCGTTCGAGAAAACGTACGGCGGGTCGTGAACCGTCTGCGGACCTCGGAGCCCATCCTCTTGGAGCCAATTCAAAGCGGTAAGTTGAAGATCGTTGGTGCGCATTACGATCTCGACGATGGCCAAGTGGATTTTTTTGACGTTTGACATGCGGAGGCCGTAAGACAAGGACGGCCTCCAAACTTTCCAGCAATTGCATTCGGGTCATGTGTATCTTTTGTTCCACTTTATCAAATAGAGAAATATATTTTCTACTTGAGATTGAATTTCATTGATGAAACAGACGGAGCTGTTCATTTTTTGTTTTGTCGATATGTTGTCTAATGAAAGTCCTCTCTGATCATTCTTTGCCGTTACGGTGGTGCTGTGGTGCACGGAGGCCGAAGAGCACCACAGCAACGCATCCCGACCAGCTGGCGCAAGGATTGGTCGAGAGTCGGAAGACCGGCATTTCTGATCCACTTCCTGACCCGCGGAGTCTCAGTGATGGGGAAAGCGGATCCTGAAACAGGTCCCGTCGCAGACCTCGAGCGACAGTGTTCCCTCAAGCTGCTCGACGATCGACCGGACGATCGTCATGCCGAGATGACCGTCGCGACCCAGGCCGACGCCATCGGCTACGCCGACGCCGTTGTCGGCGACGCGGATCTCAATATGCTCTCCATCGGTCTGGATGACGACGGCGATGGTTCCCTCCGCCCAGCCGGCAAAGGCATACTTGCAGGCGTTGGTGAACAGCTCGTTGACCACAAGGCCGATCCGGAGCACATCGTCGGCCGGCAGGACCGGATTGTCCCCGGTTTTGCTGCAGGTGATCCCGCTGTCCGGCAGAAGGAGATGGACGGCGAGGTCGGCCAGAAGATCGCGCAGGTAGTCGCCGGCAGCTATGCTCGTGACCTTGGCCGCCTGATACAGGTGACGGTGGACCTGCGCCACCGACTGAATGCGCCCATGTGCTTCCTGAAGCTGGCTGCGCACTGCCGGATTGCCGACGAACCGTGCCTGCAGTTCGAGCAGGGTCATGGCGGTCTGCAGCGAGTTCCTGACGCGGTGGCTCATCTCACGGATCAGCACGTCCTTCTGCCGCAGTGCCGCCACCCGTGGCGTGATGTCGCGGACAATCCCGACCAGCCGGACCGGCGTGCGGCCGGCCGGTGTGTCGGCGAACACGCCCTGACCGGCGGCACTGACCCAGATCACTGCGCCCGGCGGCGCGGACCAGCCGCATCTCGCAGGCATACAGGCCTTCGTGACCCGGATCCAGTGCTGCCCCAACCGCCGCCATTGCCCGCTCCCGATCGTCGGGATGAAGCAGGACCACGAAGCTGTCGAAGGTTTCCTGCTGACCAGGGGGCAGACCCGTCATCTCGCGCAGGCGGGGTTCCAGTGACAGCGGTTGCCCGCCACGTCGTAGTCGAAGGTTCCCAGCTTCGCCGCCTCAACCGCGACCTTGAGCAGGACAGGATCGAACTCATCGGAGCTGTTGCCGGAAGCCTTGTCGCTGTCCATGCTGTTCCTGCCAGACAATCAAACGACCCTTACAGGGTTTCGCCGCCCTGCTGAACTGTCCAGCATAAAACAAGGCTAGCGCATGTATCTTTTTACTTACGACCCCAACAGAACATGCAACACTATGTTGGGGATAACGTTATTGAAAATAATAATACAATCAATGCTGAGCAATATAATTGTTCCAAGAAAAGAGTTCGCTGAGGGGAAAGCAGGCGCATGCGCATTCTTATCGTTGAGAACGAAGCCATCATCGCCCTGTGCATTGGGCTGACGCTCCAGGAAGCGGGTCATGAGGTCATGGGACCAGTGGCGTGCCTGGATGCGTCCTTGAGGCTGGCCGAGCGGATGGTTCCGGACCTGGCACTGGTCGACATCGAACTCGACAGGGGCGGCAGCGGGATAGAGGTGGCACGGGTCCTGCTAAAACGATGGCGCGTAATGTCGATCTATGTCAGCGCCCGGCATTCGCGGGGCCGCGCCGGTACGGACGCGGCGGTGGGATGCCTGAACAAGCCTTTCGCGACACAGAGTCTGATCGGCACGGTCGAGGTCGCCCGGGTTCTGCGGCAGGGCGACCTTCCTGCCAGTTTGCCGAAAGGACTGGACCTGTTCCACGACCGGCTCCGGAACGCTGCCGGCTGGAGATAAGTCTTGCCATCACATCCGTCACGGCGTCAGCAGAGCTGTGACTCCGACATTGCTGTTGCCTGATCCGTGCTGCTCCCCTAGCTGTTTTGATCAGTATCGCGACATCACAACCCGGAGCCGCTCCCCATGCCCATCACTCAAGTTCGTGTTTCGGTGACGGGTGCCTCGTGAGCGACGTCACGGGAGACTGGATTTTGGCTGATTTTCCCGCTGCCGACCATGGGCTCGGCGCGCTGATCCGCCGCCATAAGTGGTCGGAAACCGCCCTAGGCACTCCGGCAGCCTGGCCGCCGCCGCTGAGAACGCTGGTCGAGGTGATGCTCGGCTCCAGCCAGCCGATGTTCGTCGCCTGGGGGCCGGAGCGCACGCTCCTCTACAACGACGCCTACGCTCCCATCCTGGCCACCAAGCACCCGGACGCTCTCGGCAGATCCTTTCTCGACGTGTGGCACGAGATCCGCAACGACCTAGAGCCGATCGTCGACCGGGCCTTTGCCGGTCAGCCGGTGCAGATGGATGACATCACCCTCCATATGGAGCGGAAAGGCTACGTGGAGGAAACACACTTCGCCTTTTCCTACACGCCGGTGCGGGACGAGAGCGGCGCGGTCGCCGGTCTGTTCTGCGCCTGTCAGGAAATCACCAGTCAGGTGCTCGCCGAGCGGCAGCTCCGCGACGGTGAGGCGCGGCTGCGCGGTGTTCTGGACGGCATGGACGAGAGCTTTGCCCTGCTCGATCATGACTTCCGCATCCTCGACGTCAACGACGAGGCCATGCGCCTGGAAACGCGGCCGCGCGCGGCGATCGTCGGCCGGACGCACTGGGATGCCTATCCCGGATCCGAGCACAGCGAGCTTGGAAGCCTGTACAGGCGGGCGATGACCGAGCGGGTACCGGTCGCTCTCGAGCACCATCACGTCTGGGAGGATGGACGCGCCGCCTGGCTCAGCATGCGTGCCTACCCGGTGGCTGACGGGCTCGCCATTTTCTACCGCGATGTGACCGCGCGCCGACGGGCGGAGAAACGCGAGCGTGAGAGCGCCAGGCGGGCGCGGGAGGACGCCGAGCGCGTGCAGCTCGCGCTCGATGCCGGCGCCATCGTCGGGACCTGGATCTGGGACCTGCCGACCGACCACTTCACGGCCGACGAGCGCTTCGCCCGTTCCTTCGGGCTCGATGCCGGGCTGTGCCGGCAGGGCCTCGGGATTGCGCAGGTCATGGCTTCGATCCATCCGGACGATCACCGGCGCGTTGCCGAGGCCATCGCCGAGGTGCGGGGCCGGGGCGGACCTTACTGCTGCCAGTACCGCGTACGCCAGCACGACGGTGCCTACCGCTGGATCGAGGCCAATGGCCGCGTCGAGCTTGCCGCCGATGGAACGCCGCTGCGCTTCCCCGGTGTTCTCCTTGACATCGATGAGCGGCGCGGCGCCGACGCGGCTCTGCGTGAGACCGGAGAGCGCTACCGGCTGGCGGCCCGGGCGACCAACGACGCGATCTGGGACTGGCGCATAGCCGATGGTCACGTCATCTGGAATGAAGCACTCGCTACGCTGTTCGGCTACCCGGACACCGGCACGACGGCCCAGTGGTGGCTCGACCACATTCATGCCGAAGATCGTGCCCGCATCGACCGCGACATCCATGCGGTGATCGAGGGCAGCGGCGCCGGCTGGAACGCCGAGTACCGCTTCCGCCGCGCCGATGGTTCGTACGCTGACATCCTCGACCGCGGCTTCGTTCTGCGCGATGAGGACGGCCGGGCGGTGCGCATGATCGGCGCGATGCTCGACCTGACCGAGCGCAAGCGCGCCGAAGCGGCGGTGCACGAGAGCGAGGAACGGGCGCGCCTCGCCGTCGAGGCCGCCGATATCGGTATATGGGACCTCGATGTCGGCACGGGAGAGCTGCGCTGGGACACCCGCACCCGGGCGCTGTTCGGCCTTTCCGCCCATGCACCGGTCAGCTACCAGGGCAGCTTCCTGGCCGGCCTCCATCCGGACGACCGTGCGGATGTCCAGGGTGCAATCGCTGCGGCACTCGCCCCGGAGGGACCGGGCGAGTTCCAGATAGACTACCGCACCCTCGGCCTTGAGGACGGCATCGAGCGCTGGATCGCCGCCCGCGGACGCACGGTGGTGCGGCATGGCCGCGTTGTCCGCTTCATCGGCACCGTCATCGACATCACCGGACGACGGCGTTCGGAGGACCAGCTGCGTGAGCTGAATGACAACCTCGAGGCCCGTGTCGCCGAACGCACCGCCGAGCTGAACCAGGCGCACGAGGCACTGCGGCAGTCGCAGAAGATGGAGGCGGTCGGTCAGCTGACCGGCGGTATCGCCCACGACTTCAACAACATGCTGGCGGTGGTGATCGGCTCGCTCGACCTGCTTGGACGCCGGCTCGGGAGTGCCGACCCCCGTGCGCGGCGCTACGTCGACAATGCGCTGGAAGGCGCCCAGCGGGCGGCGGTGCTGACCCAGCGGCTGCTCGCCTTCTCGCGCCAGCAGCCGCTGCGGCCTGAGCCGGTCGACGCCAACCGACTGGTGGCCGGCATGTCGGACCTGCTGCGCCATGCGCTCGGCGCCGATATCCGGCTCGAGACGGTGCTGGCCGGCGGCCTGTGGCGCAGCCACGCCGATCCCAATCAGCTCGAGAACACCATCCTCAACCTGGCGGTCAACGCCCGCGATGCCATGCCAGGGGGCGGCCGGCTGACGATCGAGACCCAGAACGCCCATCTCGACGCCCGCTACGCCGCCGCCCATCTTGGCGTGGCAGCCGGCCAGTACGTCCTGATCGCGGTGACCGACACCGGCAGCGGGATGACCGGAGAGGTGGTCGCCCGGGCGTTCGATCCGTTCTTCACCACCAAGGAGGTCGGCCGCGGCACCGGCCTGGGGCTGTCGCAGGTCTACGGCTTCGTCAAGCAGTCGGGCGGCCACGTCAAGATCTACTCCGAGCCCGGACAGGGTACCACGGTCAAGGTCTACCTGCCGCGCCTGCTCGGCACGGAGCACGACGTGGCGACCGAGGAACAGGATGCGGATGTACCGCTGGGCGACCGGCGCGAGGTCGTGCTGGTGGTCGAGGACGAGGTGGCAGTGCGCGAGTTCAGCGTCGATGCCCTGACCGAGCTGGGCTACCGCGTGCTCGAGGCCGACGGCGCCGCGGCGGCGCTGCGCCTGCTCGAGGCTCATCCGGACATTGCCCTGCTGTTCACCGACATTGTAATGCCCGACATCAACGGCCGAAAGCTGGCCGACGAGGCGTTGCGGCGGCGTCCGGAGCTGAAGGTGCTGTTCACCACCGGCTACACCCGCAACGCCGTGGTTCACAACGGCGTGCTCGATCCCGGCGTCGAGCTGATCGGCAAGCCGTTCACGCTCGAGGAGCTGGCGGCAAAAGTCCGCGCGGTGCTGGACGATCAGGGCTGAGGCCGGAGGAGTGGAGCCTCGATCAGGAGGGTTTGCCGACCACGCGCTCGATTGCGCTCAGGTCATAAGGCTTGGAAAGATACGACCAGCCACCGGGCCGGACGTTGATGTAGCCGGACACCAGCACGATGTGACCTTGCCTGTAAGTGCCGGGTGAATACTGGACCGGAAGGCCCAAGCGTGCGGAGAATTACGGTAGCGTCATGGACGCAATGTTGACCCCGCATCCGTTGATGCCTGTGCCACGGATCAGGGTCCGATGCTAGGAGAGGGCATCGGTGCGGCGACGTTGGGATTGGAAGTAGGTCCCATTAGGAATCACGTGGGCATGGATCAACGGCGAGACGCGCGCGAGATCTTCATCGGCAACAGCGTGACCGTTGGCCCGCAGCTGAGTGATGATGCGGTCGATGTGGACGGTGTTCCAAACGAGCACGGCATTGGAGAGCAGGCTCAGACAACTCGCCTTGTTCATGATCTCCTCGTAGTCGCCAGTACGGAACGCGCCCTGGTTGGCGAAGAACAGCCATCTGGCGAGACGAGGGAGCGTCGAGAGATTGGGGGTGCCAGCGATCAGAGGCATTCCGGAGCAAGGTTCGTCATTGGCTTTAAAGTGCCGGCTGAAGCCGGCACCCCCAATCTCTCGACGGTCCCAGGAGAAGGCCTCGGGGGTTTCGTCAGGTCTCACGCCAGATCTTGAGCGGAGGCATAGATCAGCC
>NZ_AVFK01000105.1 GCF_000936425.1 Skermanella aerolata KACC 11604
CGGCGCTGACCTCGGCGGTGTAGACCGGACCGGTATCGTTCTCGGCGAAGACAGCCGAAGGGTCCGAGGTGATGACCAGGGATCCGCCGGTGTCCGCCTCCATCCAGGACCCGCCGGCCAGACCCGTGGCCGCAATCGTGTAGGTGCCGGTAACGTCCGGATCATTGGCCGACACCACCACAATGTAGCGGGTAAAGGGTTCGAGAAAAACGTCGGGAATGGTGGGCCTGTAGTCCTGCGCTGACGTATCGTCGTTGGCGTAGATCAGGTTGTTCAGCGGGTGTTTAGGGTCGAAGCTCGTCTTGTAGACAGCCATGAAGACGTCGGAGCCGAACAATGCGTCCGGGATTTCAGCCGCTGAGATGGTGAAGGTAAAGAGGCCCGCCTTTGTCGGCGTGAAGGTCGTCGCCGCGTAGGAGTAAGCCAGATCGGAGGTGGCGGTGATCTGATTGCCCCGGTAGACGGTCGGGGTGGCATCGGCACCCTGTCCGTCCGCGAGTGCCAGATCGGCCGGTGTCCAGGGCCGGTGATAGGTGCTGCCGCCCAGCACTCCCGACGTGGTCACCACGGCCGGGACCGACGGGTCGATCGTCAGCGTCGCGGTTGCCGGGACGGTCGAGATGTTGCCTGCCGGATCGGTGGCGGTCACCGAGATCGTGTTGGCGCCACTGGCGTCGAGTACCAGGGTGCCGGCAACAGGCTTGGCGCTGCCGAGATCGACGCTCCAGACGCCGTCGCTGGCCTTGGTGGAATATGTTGCTCCCGCCACCGTGACGATGACGGTGGAGTCGGTATCGGCGGTGCCGGTGATGATCGGGGTCGTATCGCTGGTCACCGGCGCCGAGGTGATCGCCACGGCCGGAGCGATGGTGTCGATCAGCAGTGTCTGCGTGGTGGAGCTGGTGTTGCCCGCCGGATCCCTGGCTGTCACCGAGATGCTGTTGGTGCCGTTGTCGTTGAGTGCCAGGATGCCGGAAAGCGGCACTGCGGATTTCAGGTCGAGGCTCCAGGTGCTGTTGGTGGCGGTGAACGAATAGGTCGCGTCCTCCACCCTGACGGTGACGACGGAGCCGACCTCGGCTGTGCCGGTGATGATCGGGGTCGTATCGCTGGTCACCGGCTTCGAGGTGATCGCCAGGATCGGCGCGGTGGTGTCGATGATCAGTGTCTGGCTGGCGGTTTCGGTGCTACCGGTAGCGCCGACGCTTACCGTGACGCTGTTGGCGCCGTTGGGATCGAGCGCCAGGATGCCGGTGAGCGGCACTGCAGAACCGAGGTCGAGGCTCCAGCGCCCGTCCAGGCCTGCCACAGTCTCATAGGTCGCGCCCGCGACCTCGACAGTGACCGTGAAACCCGGCTTGGCGGTGCCGGTCAGGATCGGCGCGGCACTGCTGGTCAGCGCTGTCGACGTAATGGCCGGGATCGGACTTTCAGCCACATCGGTGACGGCGATGGCGATATCCTTTACGGCGGTGCCGCTGCCGTCGCTAACGGAAAGGGTTACGTTATAGATGTTGTCGCCGCTGCTGTCGGCGGGGGTCTCGAAATCGGGCGCTGTCTTGAAGGTGAGGACGCCGGTGGTGCTGTTCAGCGTGAACAGGGCGGCGTCGGCGCCGCCGAGCGTGTAGGCGACTGCGCCATCGGCCGAGCGGGTGTTGACCGTGGCGGCGTAGACGGTGCCGGTGCCGTTTTCCAGGAATGAGACAACGTCGCCGGATGTTATGATGGGCACGGCGTCCGCGTCCGGTCCTGCCCAGGTGCCCAGTGACGGTCCAGTCGCCTCGATGGTGAAGCTTCCGGTGGCGCTGGGACTGAACGAGGTGATCACTACGATGTAATGACCGAAGGCGTTCAGCGGAACGTCGGCAATCTCGGACCTGAAATCAGACTCGGCGCTCGCGCTGTCGTCATTGGCATAGAGCAGGTTCTTCAGCGGATCCTTCGGGTCGAAGCTCGACTGATAGACGGCCATGAAGACATCGCCGGCATCGGTCGTCGAACCGGAGAGGTCGGCTGCCGGGACTGAGAAGGTGAATGTTCCCGACGAGGTGGGAATGAAGGTCGCAAGCGCGTAGTTGTAAAGCTTGGACGAGGTCTGGGTAATCTGATCGCCGGTATAAACTGTGTCGGTTGCCTCGGTACCGCCTTCCTTCACGATGGCGATATCGGCGGGCGTCCAGGGGCGGTAATAGGTGTTGGTGGCGCTAATCCCGCCGCTGTAGGAAGAGATCGCCGGCAGAAGGGTGAATGGATAGCTGGTGATGCTGAGAGCCTCGGTGGTGACACCGCCGCTGATTGTCTCCAGCACCCAGTCGCCGCCTGCTGCGGATGAGCCGGTCAGGCCGGAGGAGGCGGCCACGCCGGCGCCGGTTGCGGCCGCAAGCTTTGTCACGAACCCTGCGCCGTCGTTGCCCTTGCCGATCTCGCAGCCGTAAATCAGCAGATCGCCGTCTTCGTTCAGGCAACCGCCGATCGTGGCCAGCTGCTCCTGGACCGTCGGCGACGACAGGCTGGCACCGGTAAAGACGTCATTGCCCAAATGCAATTGAGCCTGCGTGCCGTGGGAGAGGAGATGAATGGCGTCGTAGCCGCTGCGCTCCCCTGCCCAGGCCGCCATCTGCGCCAGACCGCTGGTACCGTTCTGGAGCAGGAGCACCGCGACACCAGGACGGACGCCCGTTACCAGAATTTGGTGGTCGGCTACCGAAGCATCGATGAAGGCTGCCTCCTTGCGGCCGCCGTTCGATCCGGGATCGACCGGACGCAGCTCCAGCGGTCCGGCCAGGTGTGCCGCGCTTGGAGCAGCGAGAGCCGCGCCTTCGCTTCCTGCTCCGGTGCCAGCAGAAACACCTTCTGACCGGAATGCAGCGGGAAAATCTGAACCTGAATGTGAGGGCGTCGGCCTGACGCTCTCAGACGATGAGTCTTCAGCAATGTCGGTCATAATGCTCTCGATAGGATAAATTATGAACAAATGGTTGCCAAAAGCGGTGGGTTTCGGGTAGCCCCAACAGCGATCTAACCCTTAAGATAAATTTTATGCTTTATGGGTTGTACTTGAAGGATCAGGAAATAAGTTGCGTCTACCGAGTCCGGGACGCCTAAATCCTGTTCATCAGATGAGAAAAAAGTCACACATGGAAGGACCCTGGCAGGAAGCACCGGAGCTTCATGAACTTTTTCTTGAACAGTTAACGGTGCTGCTTGCCAGAGCCGCAGATACGTCGCCTAATTGTGCAAAATGGACTTCTATATCAAAAGCATGAGGTGCTTGCGGCAATCGATCACACTTCATAGGCCGATTTTTCCGCGATAAAGGATTAAATTTTCGTTTATTGCTCGTAACCTTTCGTGCAATATCTCTTCGACCAGATATCGAACGCCCCACCGTTCCTGCGGTGGGTCCATCGTCACAGCTTTCAGAAGAGACCTCGCATGACCTCAGGTCAGACCATCTCGATCAAACCCATCCGGTGACCCTGTTCCGGCTGGCAAACATTTGCCGATCATCGACTCCTTAGCAGGCGTCTCACCTTTCCAATCAAGGTGGCACACAGGCTTATCTATTCAGAAGAATGCTTTATCCAGATTTCTGGACGTATCAGAAAATAAAAGAGAACCTATAATTATCAGTGCCACTATTTTAAGCGGATGAGTAATTTTGATAAATAACTGTCGTAAGTGTTCTAAATACAAGATCGATATTTTCGTTAGATAATCGACTGTAATTGTCCTAACGCCCGTCTTTCTTTTACCTAAAAGAGTGATTATCTATGCTCAGACGTCATTTCCTGAAGTATGGCAGTGTATTCGCGGCCGTGACTACAGCCTCGCTGCCATCGCTGCTCACTGCAAAGACAACCGACCTCAGCGATGCCGCATCCGACGGCGACGCCGATTTCGATTTGGAAATCGTCGACGTTGATGTCGAACTGATCGACGGCAGCGTCGTGCCGATGTACGCCTTCGCACCTGTCGGTCAGCCGCCGTCAATTCCGGGGCCCATTCTCCGGGTCAAGCAGGGCGACGTTGTTCGCATCGATCTCCGGAACTCAAGCACCAGGTCGCACGGCTTTCAGATCCTGGGCCAGTCGATGTCCGCCGTCACCGGCCTGGCGCCTCACGACGACGACGGCGAGGACAAAGTCCGCATTGAATTCGTCGCGGGCCTTCCGGGAACGTATTTCTACATCGACGGCGACAACGCCCCGATCAATCGAGTGCTTGGCTTGCACGGTGCCCTGATCGTCGAACCCAGCAACGGCTATGCCGACGGCAAGACCAGGAAGAAGCCGATGCCCTACGCGCCCACTGTGGCGCCCGCCTGCCTCAAGGATCTCTTCAAGGCTCTTGGCGAAAAAACAATCAACGGCCTGCCGGCCCGTTTCCCCGGCAAGGCGTGGGAACCCGGGCGCGAGTACGTCTGGATCTTCAATCAGATCGACCCGGTCCTGTGCCGCCGGATCGCCGCCGGCGACAACCTTTCGGCGTCGGAATTCCTGGAGGAATTCCATCCACGCTACTTCACGATCAACGGACTGTGCGGCCTGGATTCGGCCCACGACAAGGCAACCTGCCCGACCGGACATGTGGGTGAGCCGGCGCTGCTGCGCACGATGAATGCCGGGCTGGCGACCCATTCCCCGCATATCCACGGCAACCATGTCTTCGTGCTGACGCAGAGCGACGCCTATGGCGCGCCTGTGTATCAGGACAATCTTTTCGAGCACGATGTCTGGCTGATGCCGCCGATGATGATCAAGGACGTCCTGCTGCCCTTCACGATGCCGCCCGACCTGCCACCGGCACCCTGGAAAATGGCGCAGGAAAAATATCCGCTGCGCTATCCCATGCACTGCCACAACGAGATTTCCCAAACCTCCGCCGGCGGCTCCTATCCGATGGGGCTAGTGACCGACTGGCATATCGACGGGCCCCTGGCAACCGGCTGAGGATCAGCCGCGGCCTGCCGGACGGTTCCGGCAGGCACCCTGCCCCCCTATTCAATCAATATGAGACGACCTTCGGCGATTGTATTGCACCGGACCGAAGGCCCTGGAGACGTGCCCCATGACAACCCTCTACCGTCCCATTTCCGATCCCCTGGAATTCGATACCTTCGGCTGCCATCCCTTCGAGAATGACCCCGCGACACCGGATCGAACCACCCGGCAGGTCTTCCTGCGCCGGCAAGTCTCTGACTGGAACGTCAACATGAAGGACGGCTCGCAGCTGCAGTTCTGGGGCTTCAAGGATCCCGATATCTCCGGCAGCGATTCGCCCTGGCCGTCCAAGACCATCCGGGTCAAGCAGGGCCAGATCTTCCATTGCGAGTTCAAGCCAAGCAAGGGTGCCCACACCATCCACTGGCACGGCATCGAACCGACCCCGATGAACGACGGCGTCGGCCACACCTCGTTCGAGGTCAAAAGCAGCTATACCTACCAGTGGTGCGCCCACCAGGCCGGTACCTACCTCTACCACTGCCACAAGAACACGGTGCTGCACTTCGAAATGGGCATGTATGGCGTGCTCATCATCGACCCGACCACAACGAGCCCGGACCGGAACAACCCGCAGTACCTGTACGACCCCTTTGATCCCGCCTCAACGACCGAGGCGCCCGGGATCACCGTCGGCGCTCCCTATGCGGCGGAATCGATCCTGGTGTTCGACGACGTCGATCCCAGATGGCACAAGCTCGATCACAATGCCGGCATGTGCGGCGACGATGTCGGGCTCGACAAGTTCAATCCGACCTACTTCCTGATCAACGGCGTCCACAACGGAAAAACTCAGACGGATACGCGCACCGTCACGAAGGCGACCGCCGGGCGCAACGTCCTGGTCCGCCTTGCCAACGCCTCGTACAGCAAGCTCTACGTCACTCTTGAGATCGACGCCTGGATCGTCGAGGTGGACGGGCGCCCGCTCAGAAGCAACAGCGCGAAAGGGGCTTTCGGCAGGCCGAAGCTCCTGCCCAAGGGGACCAGGCTCGAGGTTGCGGTGGCGCAGCGCTACGCACTCTGGATCCCGAAGATTCCGCGCGGCGATTATCGGATCACCGGCAGCTTTCATCACTGGGTCACGAACAGGAAGCATTTTGATGGCGAGGCAGTCGCCAGGATTACCGCAGCCTGATAGGGATCACGGATCATGTACACGATAACGCATCTCAAGCGGGCCGGGCGAACGGCTGCGGTTGCCGGAATCCTGATGGGGGGGCCGGTCCTGTATTTTAGTGCGTCGCTGACCTTCGCCCACGACGGCCACCATCAGGCGGCACAAACAGCCGGACCTGCTTCCGGCCACGGCGGCCCGGCTCCCGCCGTCAGCGCCGAGCAGGCGGGCGGCCACGGCGGCTACGGCGCCCACAGCGGCTGGCCGGAACCGAAGCAGCTCGGCGGTGACTTCAGTCTGACCGACCATACAGGGCGCAAAGTCACTCTGGCCGATTTCAAAGGCAAGGCGACCGCCTTCTACTTCGGCTACACGCAGTGCGGCGACATCTGCCCCATCATCGGCACCAAGCTGGGGATGGCTGTCGACCTGATGGGGGACAAGGCCGATCAGGTCAACATCGCCATGGTCAGCGTTGACGATCGCAACGATGGGCCGGAGCAACTCGCGGCTTTTGTGGCCAAGCAGCATCCCCGCCTGATTGGGCTGTCCGGATCCCGCAAGGAAATCTACGACATCGCGGCACGCTTCCGGGTCCGTCGCGATTATGTGATGCAGAACCAGGTCGTCAGAGAGGGGGCCGGGGAAATTGGCGTCGATACAGACGAAGCCCATGGCGGCCACATCTCGCACCAGACCCCCCTCCAAAACGAGACAGGAACTGTGGGAGAGACAGCCGTCTCGTCCAACGTCCATCAGGCAGGGGCGGCTATTCCTGACGGCTCAGCCAAGCGGATCAGAATCCGCTCCGCCTCTGACGACGCGACACGGTTGCATAACATGGCGATGGCGCATACCACACACATCTATCTGCTGGACAGCCAAGGGCAGGTGGTCAGATATATCTATCCCAGCCTGACGCCTGAACAGCTCGCCAGACAGCTGACCGATCTGCTCGGCGAGGGGTGAACGACGGCTGGAGGCCGGTACCAAGCCCCAAACCGCTGAACAGGTTGCTGCCCTCCGGGTACCGCGGGGGGCTGCCGCCACCCTGCGGTACCCGGAACAAAGGGCTCCGATCGATTTTCCACGGCTCGAACTCCTGGTCGTGCGGACCATCTTTGGGTCGGCGGCTCGGTCACAGACCCCGCGGTCATGCACTGTCTCAGCGGTGTCAAAATCGATGCTCTGACTGGCTCTCCTCGCTGAAGCGAGAGCGGCCTTGCCGGTCATGCAACCTTGAGGAACTCCGATACGCCAGTGTTGGCGAACCGTTTCGGACTGGCGGAGCGGTTTTTCCAGCGGTGGAGTGTTCACCGCCTGGTCGCGGTCCGCGGGGCGATCTCCGTCCCGTCCCGACATACGCTGGGTTTGTTTTGTTTCAGCAGGTCCCGGCTGCCGGCTTGGGACTGTCTAGCGATTGGGGGAGCGGTCGTGATCAGGGTATGACCAG
>NZ_AVFK01000106.1 GCF_000936425.1 Skermanella aerolata KACC 11604
GCCTCGGAAACCTCCATGGACGCCGGCAGAAGGTTGAATGCCTTCGCCAACTGCCCGGCAACATGCAGCAGCGCGAACGATGTGGCCGCCCGGATCAGGGCGCTGTCGGCGCCCGGTCCGGCGAGCTTCCGCGCGGCCTGGTTGACGCTCTCGCGCAATCTGTCAGGGTCGCGGTGCATGCCCTCGTCGATCAGCGCCTTGACGAAGGCCGGGCCGGCATGGCCGTGGTTCCGGCAGGCGGCATCGATGGCATTCAGCACGCCCTGTTCCGCATTCCGGTTGACGCTGGTCACGTCGATGTCGGGGAAGCGGACGGGCATACCGGTGGCCCACTGGCCGCCATCGCCACGCACCTTCTCCTCCAGGGAGCATTCGCCTGACAGGATCGCGAAGGTGTTCCAGGCGTAGGGGGTCTTGAGCTTCGCCCCCGCCGTCATGCGGGCTTTTCCGACGCCGCCGGCGATGCTGTAGATCAGGCGGCCGATCACCTTCCCATCGGCATGAGCCATTTCGTCTAAGGCCAGCACGGTCCCGTTCGCCCGCTGGGCCAGCCCCTCGACCGCGTTCTCGGTTGCCCGCATGGACTGGAGAAGGCCGTTCCCGATCTTCGTTGACGACCAGGACGAAACCGCCAGCCGTTGCGCCGTCGTCTTGCCGGCCGATGTCATGCCTGACAGGTTGATCCCGCACGCCTCCATGCCGGCAAGTTCGAGGACCGGTCCGGCGAAGCCGCCGATGATACCGAGATGCCAGTGCGGGCAGTTGTCCGCCTTGACCACCGTCTCGATTGCCGCGCGCCAGTCGTCGAACGTGCCGGCCGCAGCCGGGACGGAGAGCCGGGCGCCAGCTGACAGTTCCAGGTTCTGCCCGTCCGGCAAGCCGGTCACTGCGCCGCCTGGATCGACGAAGACGGGGGCGTCCGCCGTCAGGCGATGCCAACCCGGCCGAGAGACGACGACCATCTCCTGCGTCGGTTTGGCGGCCTTCAGCATGGCGACCACGATGGCTTCACCATCAGCCTCGACGCGAAGGCCGGCCTCGAACAGCGCGGCCTTGATCTCGACCCCATTCATGCGCCCCAGGTCGGCGCGATCGAAGTCCACCAGCCGGGGCTGACCGCCCATGTCCTGAACGGCGACCCGCAGACCGTAGGCGTCGTCCTGGTCGGCATGGCGCAGCATCGCGATCACCCCAACGGGCGAGGAAACGGGGGTTGTTGTTTCCGTGCCCGAGTTGTTCCTGGTGATCTTGTGTATCCAGATATCGCCGTCCGGCATGCGCCGGTAGCACAGGCACGTGCCCCCAAGCGCCGGCAGCGGATAGGCTGTCGCGATATCGTCCAGTTCGGCGGCATGCTCCTTGTCGGCATCGGCCGCAGCCGCCTCGTCTTCGGACAGTTCGAAAGGTTCTGCCGCCTCCATGCCGGCCCGCACCGCATCCATGCCGTCACGCCGGAAGATGTCGAGCCAGTCCGCCTTTTCACCGGCCGCACCCGGCAGGGCGATCGAAACCGAAACGCGATCGCGCAGGTTCGACCCCAACTTGCGGGCCGCGATCTCGCCGCGCCGGCTGGCCGGCTTGATCAGGGTGCCCTTCTCGTCGCGATCGGCCGCGACGGTGATGTGCTTGGTTGCCGGCCATGGCTGGAATGCCTCAACCCCGACAGCGGAAATCGCCGCGGCGACCGCCACCGCCCTGGCTTCGATCTCTTTCCGCATGGCGAACGCCACGGCGGCACCGGTCTCGATGCCTTCGCACACGATGATGCGCGGCGCCGTCGCCGGATCGCCCCATAGCACCGACCTGCCGGCCGTGCTGACGCCATCGGATGCGCGCACCGACTTCTTCGGGTCGCGACCGCCAAGATCAGCCTTCCCCTGACCGTCAGGCGCGACGTAGATCCGGAAGGCATGGCGGCGGTTCATGGCGTCGATCATCTCGAACACCGCGCATGGGAACGTGCCCACCAGCTTCGGCTTCGCGCCGGCAGCGGCGGGCGGATCGAAGTACGGCAGCGCCTTGTGGCCGACAGCCCGCGTGTGAAGCGCCGACATCTCCGCCACCTCGATCCCAAGCCGGAAGGCGAGATACTTTCGCGGCAACGTGTCGTCGCGGTCCTCCACCGGCGCCGACAGGAGACTATCGGCATCCTGCTTCTGACCGCGCGGACCGCCGCTGCCTTCCTCGATCAGGTCGGTGCAGCCGATGATTTCGGCCACGCGGATCTTGGCCTTCTCGAAGTCGATGATCTCGCAAGCCGACACCACGTCGAAGATGCTGTGAGATCCACCCTCATCAGGCCGAGTACCGATACAGGTGCAGAAGGCGCACTCATTGTCGGCATCCCAGCGCCAGTCATCCTTGCCGCCATGATCGGGATATGGGCAGTCGATATGGCCGCGACCGCCCCGCCAGTCGATGCCGACGGCGCTCAGGACGTCGAGTTCATGGCCGGCGACCGCTTTCTTGATCGCGTCGGTTCTGACGTACCGCGCGCCGGTCATTTCTTGACCTCAAGCATCTTCCAGAGCGACCCTGATTCGTACCAGGAGCCGTTGTCGAAGGCGTCACACCACTCTCGACGGACGGCGCGCCGGTCGTAGTAGTAGGGCCGAAGATTGCTGCTGGATGGATGTTTCTCGAACTGTGAGAAGAAGCTCGTCACATCAGCAGCAATCGGCAGCAGCCCCTTCAGAGTTGCAGCGACAACATCTTCGTCAATGTCGTAATTGACGAGTGCGTCGAGCGCCGTGACGATCTTTTCGCACCGCCGCCTCTTGAGGAATATAGCCTGACGTTCGCCTGTGATGGCGTCGGCCAGTTCGTTGAACCGGCGAATGTTGTCCGCGTGATCTTCGGGGGTTGAGGGAGTGGACGTCATAGGCTGGCCCCCTCAAGTCCTTTCAGCCATGCCCGAAGGGGTTCGAGCGGCACCAGGACGCGTCGCCCGATCCTGACGACCTTGATGTCGCCGGCATGCACCAGCTCATTGAACTTCGTCCGGCCGATGCCGACGAGCTTTATCGCTTCATCGCGACTGATGTTCAGGGGGTGCTGGAATTGAGTATTCATGGCCCTCTCCTCTCGGGATTCGCCGGAGAACGTCATGTTCTGCCGAGCGCATCCTGAGAGTTGGCCGGGGGCGCGGCCGCAGTCACTAGAAGGACCTATAGAGGAATTTTATTGTGATCCACTTCGATCCCATATCCGATGCTCGACCGCCTTCTTCAATACGAAGTCTCCATAATCACTCCACGCCTTCACGACAGTAGCCTTGGAGGTGACCCGCTTCTCTTTCACGGTCTTTATCGCCTCCTCGACGTCCCCACGCTGCGGCTTGGGGCCAATCATCTGCGCGACCTCCAGGGCGATCTTCATGTTGCGATCCACGGTTTTCTTTTTGGAGAAATGGGAGCGTTCACCCGGCGTTGATGATCGAAGGCCAAGCCGCTGTTCGAGGGATGGGTGACATGGAGGAGACCCAGGGACGGCATCGCGATACATGTCATCAAGATACGCGCTCAAGCCGTGGCCGAATTTTTGAATAATGCCAAGAGGGACCATGACATCCCGGTTGGGGTCTTGATCTTCATCCAGCAATTCGGCATCGCAAATGGCGACTAACGCCTCAAAGTCCGACGTCATGTCGTCTGGATCTTCTTGCGACTTCCTGAGAAAAATATCGATGTATTTTTCAGCGTGCTCAGGGCTGGCTTCCTCGTATTCATCAAGTATCTGCTGTGCTGATTTGTATGCATGCATCGTCGGTATTCCCTTCAGGCTGGACCGCTGAAGGGACAGGCGTACCCCGCCGTCGTGCATGTTTTCAACGGCCGGCAGGGAATCACGGCGGTCCTGCCCAGCCCCCGACGAAGGATGGGGGATGACGCCTGGACGGCAACGAAAATCCTGAAATCCCAATTTTTTTCGGGGCGGGGGGGGGGTTAAAGGAAGTCGGTTTCAGATTTCGGGGGTCGGGTCGCGGCTGAAGGGGACTGTAATCGTCGGCCCGGATGGGACCCGCTGCGTCGAGGGTAGTGGGTGGGCGATCGATCGGCGCCTTGGGGCCGTAGGGAGCCTGCTGGATGTGTCCTGGTCATCCTGCCGCCCTTCCTTTACGTCCATAACCCGGGGCATCATGAAACAGGCTGAAGCCGATCAAGCCAAGGCTGATCAGGTTCGCATGGCGCGGGACGTGACCATGATGTTCGATGAGCTAAAGGCACTGGCCGATCGTCATGCCGAGCTGCACACTGACCGGGCGCGACTACAGACCGAGATGGAGCAGGCGCGGCTGCCATGGTGGCGACGCCTTTTCAGATAGCGACCAAGAGAGAACCGATGTTAAAATATAAAAAACGGAGGATTGAATAAAGTGGATGTGACAGCAGTTGCAAGCGGTAAAAAAGACAACAATGGTGTTGAACTATATGACGTCATAGACGATGGCTCTGTGGTGGATACCCTTCCATACAAAGATGCTTGGGCAGAAGTATACAGAAGGAAGTTGAATAAATATAAAGACGAAAGATACAGAAAAATTGTTGAGCAGAATGAGCAAGAGGAAAGAGAAGCTAATATTGCAAAGAAGTCAGGTAATAATCTTACTTGATGTTTTTTCTTAGAATGACTGTGACGGCCAAAATCGTCACAGCTGTCACGTTTAGCCGGTGACGTACAGAGTCTTGGCAGGGACAGCGAGGAACTGAGCTTTCCAAGGTCCACGACCGAACAGAACGACGTTCAGGTTATCGCTCTTCCAGGTGATGATCAGACGCCTCTCGCTCCGGTCGGCTTGCTGATCATTGGACGCTCCTCGTCCGAGTCGGCTTCCGTTCGAAGCTTTTCCATAAAAAATTTTCTGCGGCAGATAGCGAACCTCTCGCCGGTTAGCCTTCTGGATATTGCACTGCAAAAATAGGTAGTGGCATTCAGAAAATGCGCCGATCGTAGTTACGGAGCCATCTTTTGAGGCTTCGTTTATCCATCTAGAGCGCTTAAACGTAGAAGAAGCCGATAAACGCGTCAGAGTATTTTTCTGTTTTTTCTAAAGAAAACGGAGAGTCCGTTTAACTTTTACTTCAAAACTCTTTTACAAACGGAATGTCCGTGTAAGATTTACAAAGTAATGATTTACTGTAACAGTTACAGTAGATTGATCGCAGAAAAATTTTTCCTTGACATCGGCTTCCAATATCACGCAACGGCATAGCCATATATTGTTTTTCTAGATTTTGGACTTGTGTCGCCGGCGGGTACGAGCAAGAATTGGGGGAGGCTGATGCGGAGGCTCCGTATCTTCCAGCTTCCAAGAAGTTCCAGCTTCAAGGGGCAAGATACGGAGCCGCCACATCATGCTCATGAAGATCACGAAACTGGGCCTTTGAAGCGCGGTTCGCGATACATGGAGCTACCATCCAGTATCGTATCGCATTTCGGAGGTCCGCTACAAGGAGACCGACGATGTCCGCATACGGTCCCATGGCTCTAGGCCATGATCCGCTTCTCTCTAGCCTTCTGATCGCTGCGTCCGTCGCGGCGGTCAGTGAAGTCGTTAAGGCGCTGACCAAACGCGTCTTGAATCGATGGGTTCCGGAGCCGCGACTGGCTCGTCCTGAACCAGAATTCATCCTGTAATCCTGTAGGCTATTTGGTTGGGAGGGGCTGGTGCCGGTTCCTCCCGCCATACTGGTTGAGTCGGCCATCGGCCGAAGCCTTTTCCGTAAAACCGCTTCGCCGATCGGCAAGGACGATATCGCTTCGAATAGGTTCGCCGGCGATTCGGACGGGACCCGTCAACGCGACTGCAAAGAATGGTCAGCATGAGCGTGACCGACAGGCGGACCGCCGCCGAGGACGATCAGGCGGCCGGACGGCCACCACAGGGCGACGACATGCCCCTGGTGCCGGCCATGGCGCCGGCGGTTCAGTCTACCAGTAGACTATGGGCCAGTTTCAGGCGACGGAATCAGGCTCGACCACCCGTACCGGCGGCACGGCCTTGGCCGCTTCCTGCCGCTTCACCAGATCACCGACCCACCCGACATGCGGATTGATGGCATACCGACCGGGCCGGAGCTTCAACACCGCCCCTATCTCCGTCAATCGGGCCATGGCGCGGTAAACTTCCTTCGGGTTGGTATCCGCATCGTCGGCCAGACGATGGCAACTCGCCATGATTTCCTTATGCTCAGTGTCATATCGGATGTGGCTAATCGCAGCGTTCCACACCCGTAATGTCAAGGCGGGCTTCTCGCCGCGATTGATCGCCTTCAACACAAGCCGCTGCTGGTCGGGGTTCAGCATTACAAAACTCCAAGGCTCCGGTGGGGCGAAGCGACCCAACACATCAGCCAGATCATCCCGCGTCTCCTGCTTCAGGCCGGGCATGTCGAGGGCGAGTTGAATGCTTTCACAGAGTATGTCGTAGCGCTTGGGGCGCATCCGCGTGACCTTCGCCGCCATCGGCTTTTCCCCTGTGGATGACCTGTGCAATGAGTGTCGCTACAGACACCATAAATCAAAAAATGGTGTCGCTACAGACACCCCTTCTTAGAAATATAAGATTTCTACCCCCTCTACGGCCCCCCCCGCCGTGCGCTGTTCGGTGGATATCGGCCCTGCCGGCAGGTCGGGCTGGAGCGGAAGGGGACTGAAAGTACCGGCCTGGATGGGACCCGCGACGTCGATGGCAGGGGCGGTGGCCGGTCACATCCCGCTACGACGTCCTGCCGATCGACACCGCCAAGGCGGCAGGCGAGAATGTCCGTGGTCGGGGAGAGGCGGCGCGCAAGCTGTCGGCTTGACGGCATGAGCGATGCTGCTGAAGTGGAAGCCGCCGATGTGGACGGCGTCTTGGCGGAGGGGTGGATGACGACGGACAACGAGACGCGCCAGTCGCTCGAAACGGAATACCGGAAGTTCAAGGCGGACCCGGAACTGATACACAATCTGGTGATGCATCAACGGATACTGGAGACGTGGGAACGGTCCAGTCCGAAGATGTACGCCCGACTGAAGAAAGCGGGGACGCTGGAGATGACAGCGTTCGTGAGCCAGCAACGGATGTGGGCGGAGAGGGACCTGTTGGAGAGAGCGGGGATGCCGCCGACCGACGCGAGGGAGGAAGCGGAGAAGGGCTGGCTGATGCTGGAACCGGAGGACGATCCGGACGAGGAAAAGGTGGAGGACGAGGAAGACTACGCGTGGCCAGCGGCGGATCTGGAGAAGATGAGGGCGGAAGCCGAAGCGGCCAAAGCCCTCGCTGTTCTCCAAGCCAAGCTGTCCGGGTCGCAGTTCAAAACCGGCTTCGATCCAGAAATCCTCCAGGCCGGCATCACACTGGCGGGATACCACATCGAGAAGGGTGCGCGCTCCTTCACGGCATACACCCGCGCCATGATCGATGACATGGGCGATAGCGTCCGGCCGTTCCTCAAGTCATGGTATCTGGGGGTCCGCTTCG
>NZ_AVFK01000107.1 GCF_000936425.1 Skermanella aerolata KACC 11604
AGCATCCTGGTCAGCACAGGCCGGCATGCCCACTCTGCGAACAGATTCTTACAGTGTCGGTACGCTTCGACCAGCATGAGCTCCCCTACCCTGCCCTAACCAGTTCGGCAGGATCGAAGGCGGGGGCCATCAGCGAGCAACGAATGATGAGCGAGCGTCACTGCTTCCGATGCAGATGCGGGCGCGTAGCTGTGGCGGGTTTAGTTGTCATGGATCGCCAGCGGGTTGAGGCGGCTTTTGGCCTACACGAAGGCAATCACCGTCTCCGGCGCAATGTGTGGCGCGTGAAGCATGGTGAGCTGCAGAGCAAAGGTAATCGGAAGTGTCGCCATGGATCAACTCTGCTTCGTATTTCGGGCAGTGCCGGAAGAAGCGCGCATGTCGCCCAATCCTGTAGTAGCGAAAAATACTCGCATAGCAGTAACACCCGTCCTGAGTCTGCAGCAATACCTTACAGGAGAATGATGCTAACCAATTTGATTCAGCACGAACGGGAGGAGAACTATCGGTGAGAGTTGCACGCTGGGTTCTGTTAGGGCAAAACCAAAGGAAATCAGCTCTGTGGGACTCATGCCTCAAACAAGATGGCCAGTTGTTACGACGTCAGCGTCCGGTGTCACGTCCGAGTTATGGGACGGCTTCAAAGCGCGTGCCGACGAACTGAACATGACGGACCGCGAGGCCATGGAGGAGGCGATCAGGGATGTAGTCGCAGCGGCACGCGCCGGGGAGCCCGTCGAATGGCCGCATCCAATGGGGCCGCTGACCCGGCCGATCCGCATCCATGAAGAAGTGCTCAACGAGGCGCGGGCGCTGCGGAAGGATCTGGGCTATAAGCTGAACGTCGTACTGTTGGCAGCGATGACCCGCTGGATGAAGAAAGAAAGATAGCTTTCTAGCGGGCTGGTATCCGCCGCTTATGAACGGCTTTCAGATGGAGTCGGTCATGTCAGTTATCTTTCTTTCTTCCTTTCTAGCTTTCTATCTTGAGCGACCAGATGCGATCAATCACGGTCACGCAGTCGATGGCGCGTTGCGGGTTGCTGCCCTGTGCCCGCAGACCTTCAATGAACAAGGCTCTCCAGCCGTTCGATCAGGTCGCGGAACGTCGCCTTGCTGACATCCTTTGCCTGGATCAGGTTTCCACCGGACCAATCATGCTCTCCTCTGTCGATCAAGAAAGAAAGATAGCTAGTCGGGATCGACGCCTAGCTCGCGCATCCGCGAATGAGTCCATTCCCGCAAGGCCCTCTCGAGCGCGTCCTGCTTCTTCGTGCCCAGTCGATTGGCCAGCCAGTTGAACTGCACCATCAGCTTCTCCGGCAGCTTGGCGTTGACCTGAACTCGCAGGTCGTCACGGATGCGCGGGTCGCGCCATGGGAGATGCTCGGTCGGAGGGGCTGGTGGCGGCACGGCGGTAGCACCGGCGATGAACTCCTCCGGGCTGGGCGCGGTATCTTGTGCCTTCTTCGGCATCTTGATCGCCATCAGTCCCTCCCGAAAATTTCTTGATGCACGAACGACATTTCCGTGCAGGCCTTGGTGTCGCGGTTCGGCATTTCGGAGACGACCAGTCCTTCACCACTGCAATGGTTGAAGGCGGCGCGGAACACCGTCATGGCGCTCAGCAGAGTAAAGCGCGGCATCTCGGCCATAATCGCCGCCGCATCCTTGCGCGCACGGTCACGGGCGGTTGGCGGCACCTGAGAGAGGCAGATCACCGCTTTGAGGTTCTCATTATAGGTATCGGCCATCTCGATCACGTCGACCATCTTCTGCAGCGTCCAGAAGTCGAAGGAGCCGGGACGCAGCGGCAGCACGACGGTATCAGCGGCCAGCAGGGCGGAGCGGAATTCGTGGCTGTCGGCGCCGCCGGTATCGACCACGAGATCCTGATAGTGCTTGGCTTGCTCGCGCAGGTCGATATGCACCTTCTGGCCTTTCATGGAGATGATCGGCACCTGCGTAACGTCCTTGTCCTTGCGCATGTCCATCCAGGTCGTCGCCGTGCCCTGGGGATCGGCATCGACCAGCAGGACGGAACGGCCCGCTGCGTTGCGTGCCACCGTGAGGTGCGTGGCGATCGTGGTTTTGCCCACACCGCCTTTTTCTCCGCCTACAATTACGATCAATGTCGCCTCCCAAAAAGCTAGCTTTCTTCCTAGAAAACTTGCCTACTTTCTTTCTAGAAAGCAAGAGCTTGACCAGGTTGTGTGCGAGTATTTTCCACTCTCAGCAGCTATTGCGTATTGCTCCGATTTGCGCCACCATCCCCACTCCAGACTCTGCCATGTAGGTGCCGCTATGCCCGCCGATCCATACGGCTTCGACCCCGACGCCGCTCGTGCGCGGGCGATGCTTGAAAAGCTGCGGCGGGCCGAGAAAAACGCTGATGAATGCGGCGACCTCAAACCGCTGGTCGCGGCGGCCAAGGTGCCGAAGGTCAGCCGGATCAAGAAGCGACTTGTCGACGCGGCGGTCAGCATCCGGGCCGACGAGCCGGACGAACTCACCTTTATGCACTCGGTGCTGACCCAGTGCTCGCTGCCGACGGCCAAGCCGGAGCCGGGTGTGCTGACATGGGAGCGGCGGCAGGGCAGGGCAGCGCTGTTGATCGAGGCGGGTAAGGTGCGCCATCCGCGCACAGGCGTGTGGGAGCAGCTCGGCCTGCCGTATGGCCCGAAAGCGCGCATGCTGCTGATGCACCTGAATTCTGAGGCGCTGCGCAGCGGGACGCCGGAGATCCCGGTCGAGGACACCATGACTGCCTTCTTCCGGCGCATCATGGGCAAGACGCAGGATGGCCGGCAGGCCAACATGCTAAAGGCGCAGTTGTCCGCTCTAGCCGCCGCCAGCTTCCACATGGGCATCGCCTACGACGATCATGCCGTGCAGGTCGATGCCAAGGTGGTGAGCAAGTTCGAGCTCTGGTTCGAGCGCGACGAGAGCCAGCGGGTGCTGTGGCCGTCCGTGCTACGCCTCAGCCTCGATTATTTCGATAGCCTGACGCGCTACGCGGTGCCGCTCGATGAGCGTGCCGTGGCGGCGCTGGCGCACTCCGCACTGGCGCTGGACATGTATTGCTGGCTGGCGCAGCGGCTGCATCGAGTTCCACAGGGGAAGTCGCAGTTCGTGCCGTGGACGGCGCTGCAGGAGCAGTTCGGACAGCACTACCAAAGGATCAGGGATTTCCGGCGAGATTTCCTCAATCTCCTTAAGCAGGTGAAGACAGCGTACCCGGAAGCCATTTTTGACGCCAACGTGAAAGGCATGACGCTCTGGCAATCCCCGCCGCCAGTTAGGAAGCGGTTGATCTCCCTTAGCAGTCCGAAGTTCCTTGATTTAAAGGCCGAGGAAATCTAGGACCGGACTAGGCGCGCATGTGCAATCGCTCGCGCCTGCCTTGGATGAACACCTAGCACCATCAAGACAAGATGGTCCCGAAAGCGCCTTTCATAGCCGACAACCATGTGCAATCACTCGCACTTTGCAGGCAGGCGATATTCTCCAACGGGCAGGCATGTGCAATCGCTCGCGCCTGGCAAAAAGCTACCTCGAAAAGATGGCTCATCCATGTGCAATCACTCGCGTTTTGTCGACGCGACTCGCATCCCGCAGAGACGATGGGGTTTGTGAGCGAAATCCATCATCCACATGCAATCGCTCGCGCAAAACGTGTGTAATGACTCGCGCGAATCGGGTGAAATTGATGTGCAATGACTCGCGTAAACCTCTAAATTAACTTCCTTTAAGAATCCTGTTGTTGGTGCGGGAAAACGGGGATATTGGGGATGTCATGGCCACCCGTAAGCGGGACGCTCTGCAGAGGCGGCTGAGCAGTCAGGCGGATCGACGCGCTGTTCGATATCGAGCGGGCGATCAACGGCCAGAGCCCGGAGCAGCGCCTGGCTGCGCGCCGGGCGCACAGCGCGCCGCTGGTGACCGAGCTGGAAGAATGGATGCGCACTGAACGGGCCCGCCTGTCCCGCCACAATCCGGTCGCCAAAGCCATGGACTACATGCTCAAGCGCTGGGAAAGCTTCACCGTGTTCCTGCGTGATGGCCGGGTGTGCCTGACGAACAATGCCGCTGAACGAGCGTTGCGTGGTATTACTCTCGGCCGTAAGTCATGGCTGTTCTGTGGTTCCGATCGGGGCGGCGAGCGGGCGGCAGTCATGTACAGCCTTATTACCACAGCAAAAATAAACGATGTCGATTCGCAGGCGTGGCTCGCCGATGTGCTGGCCCGGATCAACGACCTGCCCCAAAACCGGCTGCACGAGCTGCTGCCCTGGGAGTGGAAGGCAATCCGCGAGCGGGCCAGGGCGGCGTGACCTCGGCGCCAGCCGGGTCAACGCTTCGCGAACAGTTCCTGGAACAGCTGCTCCGAGCGAGCCAGGCCGTCCGGTGTGAAAACCACCGACTTGGCCCTGCCAACCGGATCGTGGATCAGCCCCTTCATGTGCAGCCGGTCCATCGCGTCCCAGTCAAAAGACTTCCACGCGCGCACCGTTGTGGAGTCCCAACCATAAAAGCGCCAGTACAGCATCGTCGATCTGATCGGTATCGATGTCCATGACCGCCTCATAGTTCAACAAAACTGCAATCATGCGATACGTCCTGCCCTCTTCTCAACGGCTCCCTCCTGCGGTGCTCGACGGATGCTTACGCCCGGCCTCCGTCCGCGTCGCGTAAACCAGGGCGCCGGGAAGGGTTTTCCTGCAACCGAAATAACCTCGCTGCAACAAGGTCCTCCTACGAATATATCTGCCGGGTATGGACAAAGGAGCCCCAACGATTCAACCTCAATCCACTCCACCAAATGTCGGGACTGAACATCTAGCGAAGTTCAAGTTCGGCTGATGTCGCTCGGCGTAAGTCTCAAGCGGCTGCTCAGCAGCTCATTGAGCGTGATTAGCACGGCGCCTGTATCGGCCGCCATGGCGAGCGCCGATGAAGTGAATCCAGCAGTGGATACGAGGATGCCCGAAGAAACACCCATGACGCTCATGTGGCCGAGAAACTGGCGAACAGCGTCGACTGAAACGCGTCCCTGACTGTTAATCTTCTTCACCTCAACAATGGTAACCTTTTTCGTGGTTGGATCTGAAAGGATAAAATCAGCTTCCGCGTCTCTCCGGGCGGTGGACCGTTCGATTGACCAGCCGCGCGACTCGAGCAGTTCTCCAATCATCTGCTCAAACTTGGCAGGGGACAACTTTTCGAGGAGCTGCGTGTCGCGTGTGGCAGCAACAAGCATCTCCTCAATAGAGCCACTGGGAAGCCTCTGCTCATGTTGACCAAGATTCAATCCACGAAGGTGGAGTAGCAAGCTGCCTGCATCACGAGCAACATCATCGGTTAAGCGAAGAAATGGCATTGATGCCAGATCATTTGGAAGCAAAACATCACCGATTGCCACAATGACTGCTGGCAACCCCGCTCCAACCGCTAGTCCAAGTTCATAGAATACGTTAGGATTGTCGGATGAGATAACCGCCACAATCACTCGAGAGGAGAGGATCTCCGAGGCGACTGCAGTTATCGGCGATCTCGCGAGGACACCATCCACGCTGTCAACCTCAAAACCCGCTTTGCGGACCAAAATCATCAGCTTACCGACGCGGTCGCGATCTGCCGCGGCGAAGGAAAAAAAGATTTTCATTCCGCGCCTCCCAATGCTCGCGTCAGAGCCCAAAATTCGTGAAGGAGTCGAACTTTATCGGCTTCCTCGTCAGCAGTTTCCGCATCAAACTCAGTCAGTGCCATCAGTGCTTTCGTGCACGCACTAAGGCGAGTCCTCATTAACTCCATGATCTTTGAGCTGGTCACCTCTATAGCCTTGGCCGTCGCTGCGGCGAGCCCATTATCGTCCAACTTGATATAATTCCGATCGAGTTGCAGATTCCATCCCGAAATCCGGCTGTGCTGCCACCTACTCACTTCAGGGCGATAGCGCGCTGAACTCAAAGCATCGAGCAGGGTGAAGAGAATGACTCGGATCTCGTCTCGGTTCCATGGAATAGCGCCCAGTTCCGGTGGTTCGATACGTTCCATGTCGTAAACAAATAGGGTGCCGGTCGGCTTCAGCCTAGCCACACTGTCCAACATCACTTGGGCGATCGAGCGAGGTATCAGCTCGTGAACGGTGTTGGTTAGTGAGATGAAGTCGAATTTGAGCTTCGGATCTACTAGCTGGTTGAAATTGGACAACTCGCCGATGCCAAGCCCGAAACTTTTGAAACCTAGGCCAGAGGCAATCCGGCGCGTCTCACGGCCGTATCGCTGATCCACATCATAAGCATAGAATAATATTTTGCCGCGTGCGCCCTCAGTCAGATTATCCTCAAGGTGCGCGATAATCTGGCCGCGACCACAAGCTAAATCTAACCAAGAATAATTTTCTAACTCAGGGGAGCCGACGCGCCCCTGAATCAGGGTCAGCGCCGCCTGATGCTGCGAGAGGACTCTTTTCTCGCGAACAGCAGATGAATCCGAGATGCTTGTCATCGCTCACGATTTCTAATGTGCTTGGCGAGGTAACGTTATCGCTGCCGGGCAACATCATATCAGATAACCAGCATGGCTGTCGTGGGACTCATTCCTGATATACCTTGTCGAGGATGTGGATGATAGGCTTGGTCAATTTCCCCGGTTGGCGGGCAGGATTGAGCGGGAGGTGAGACCGGTGCGACCGACCAGCCGGTGGAAGGTGATCTGGAGGTTGCCGTAGAGCAGCCGGCTGCCGGCCGTGGAGACTAGCAGCCCGGGCGCATTCGGCGGCTGGGAAGGCCGGTCGTCCCGACGCAGGTAGTCGCCGAGGGCGGCCGCGGTGTTCGGATACAGCGGCAACTCCCGCCGTCCGAAGCCGAGGAACGCTATTATGCCATCCTGCAAGAGCAGGCCATGCCAGCGTGACTCAAGCCAAACGGTCTCCGGCAAACCCGGTACGGTTCACACGCAGACGTGCCGGCACATCGATGTTACCGTGTATTGGGTTTCTCTTGGATTTAGAGCAATTGGTCAGGAAAAGGTAGTCGCTACCAGCACGCGATCAGGTAGACTACTTCCCCAAGTTGTTCATCATGGGTTCTGAGACGGACATGCCAGTTCAACCACAACGCATCTTGATCCTGTGCAAGACGTATCCATCACCAAGCGCCAAGCATGCTGAGACATCCTGCGTGGCAGGAATGATGGAGGATGGAACGCTGATCCGATTGTTCCCGGTGCCATTCCGCCTGATCAACGACAGCCAGCAGTTCAAGAAATGGCAGTGGATCACCGCACGTGTCGTCAAGTCGAAGGTGGACCATCGGCCGGAAAGCCACCGCATATTCGTTGACACGATCACGTGCGAGCTTAAGAATCTGTTCGCAGGCAGAGCGTGCCGCCCTGTGCTGACCGGGAT
>NZ_AVFK01000109.1 GCF_000936425.1 Skermanella aerolata KACC 11604
CATATGGCCAGCATGAACGATCTTTAGCTTAACTGGACCTGTCCACCGGCTGGCTGTTCCAAGCGTGCCTTAGGCCACGGGGGAGGTCGCGTGGAACGCCTTCCCCCGCACGTGTTTTCCAGGCCAAGTAGGGTTCACGCAGCCTGAAGGGCCTTGGCGTTGACCTCGCCTTCGGCGATCTGGTTCAGCTTCTCGTCGGTTGCCTTTTCTTCCTCAAGCGTTTGCTGGAGCAGCTGGGCGACTTCCGTCATGCCACAGGTTTCGGCCAGGGTGCGCAGCGAGCCGTAGCTGGCGATTTCATAGTGCTCGACCTTCTGGGCCGACATGACGAGCGCCACGTCGAGAACTTCCGGCGGATGGCCACCGCCGATCAGCTCCTCCGCTTCCTCAATCAGCCCCTGGGTCGCTTCGCATGTATTGCCGCCGGGTTGGGCATTAAGCTTCTGGAAGATCTGCTCCAGACGCTGGACCTGGCCTCGGGTTTCCTGAAGATGAGTCTGGAAGGCCTGCTTCAGCTGCTGGGACGATGCGGCCTCGGCCATTTTCGGCAGGGCCTCCAGGATCTGCGTTTCCGCGCTGTAGGTGTCCTGCAGTTCCTCGATCAGAAGGTCCTTGAGTGCTTGTTCGGACATGGTGGCTCCCTTTCCTGTACTTTCTTCCTGACCCGTGCCGCATGGTGCATTCAGGTCCAGATCCACAACAGCGCTGCCAAACAATGATCTCTATGAACTCCAGCAATTTCTGGTGGCGGAACCTTGTTCTTCCGGATCGTCAGGCCTGATTGCCCTGGCAAATGGCTTTTGTCGTCGCTGCTGCCTTGGCTTCGTCCGCTACAGCAGCTTGCGTTAAATCTGGATCGCTTTGGAACGTAACGTTCCACGATGATACGGGAACAGGGGGCTCAGATTTAGCGCACGGTGCTGTAGTTCAGCGAAGGGTGTGGTCAGGACCCGCTTCACCCGGTTGCGCTGCCCTCCCTTTGCGCGGCTCCAGCGGCGGTTATTCGTCCGTCCGGCCTGGCGCCGCGCTGCTCAGAAAAGGCTGTTCGCGGATCTCCCGTCACAGCCCACCGCCGCTGCGGTATCCTGCATCCCAGCATGCCTCCAGGTAATTACAGAAAGCTCCAGGATTTCCCCGAGCCGCAAAAAACGCCTTCGTCGTCGGCATACCCACCAGAAGCCGTTTTCACACCCGGCGCATACCTGAAAGTTGACACAATCCCTGTTCCACAGGCCATCAGCGTTCCAGAAAGGAAAGCCATTGATCGATCGCTGGTGACAATGAGGAACTGCCCACCAGCTCATGCCCAATCCCTTCGAACGGCACCAGTTGAGCACGGTTGCCGGCTGCGCCGGCAAGGCTCACTGCGTGACTGTAAGGGATGGTCTGATCCGCCGTACCATGAAGGATGAGGATCGGCGCCATGACGCGATTGATTTTCCCGATGTTGTCGAAGCGGTCGCGCATCAGCAGCCGCACGGGGATCAATGGATAGGCGGAAGCCGCCACGTCGGGCAGCGACGTATAACCGGAGATCAGGACCAGGCCGGCAACCGGATGCGTGGCGGCTATTTCAGTCGCCGGACCGGAACCAAGTGAATTGCCAACCAGAACCGTTCCGGAGCTTGGCACCCCGTGCTCGGAGAGCCACCTCATGACGCTGCGGCCATCGGCATAGAGCCCACTCTCGGTCGGGCTGCCAGGATTTCCATCATAGCCCCGGTAGCCAACAAGAAGCAGACCATAGCCTTTGGCCACCAGACGTTCGGTGACCCGAAGCGAGCCGGATAGTCCATCGGCGTTGCCGTGGAAGTAGACCAGGGTCGGCGCCTTTGACGCGGCTGGCCGATATAGCGCGCGCAGGTCGAGGCCGTCCTCGGTGCGATGGGATACCTCCTGAAATCCAGGAACGCTGTTGAGGGCGGGTGGCGTAGGGGACATCCCGGCCTGGAAGATCATGGGCCGCTGCATGGCATAGAGGGCGCCAACGATCAACGCGTAGAAGCCAATTAAGGGAAGCACCAGCGATAGAAGCTTGCTCGACAACATCTCCGAACCCTGCTGGCATTGCCCCTGGCACAATGCTGCCGGGGCGAGAATTCACACAAGCGCCTTTTCTGATGCTCTAAACTCAGGCCACAACAAGAGCCTCAATAGCTGGTTTCCAGGCGGCGTCAGCCTCTCGAACGCAGGTGCCGGAGGCATCGACCGGAAGCACCGCGCCGAGCCGGACGGCCGCAGGTTCTGCCAGAGCTTCAGGATCCGCGACCTCCTGATCGCGGGAACCCTTCAGGCCGGACATTCGTAGGCTGGATCGCGCCACCTTGACCGGGCGTACACCAGGTGCTGCTCAGTCCAGCACTTCCACCTGGTCGCCGATGCCGGGGCGCTGGAACGTCTCCCAGGCGTTTCCTCCGCGCAGAAAGATCTCCATCCAGCGTGTTTCACTGCCCATCCTGTCCGTCCACCCGCTGCTTCCCGGCGCGAAGGCCAGCTGGCCGTGCGTGACGGAGAACGTGCCGTCGCCGGCAGTCGCTTTGTGCTCGTGCCCACCGATCCGCAGGCGCACAGGCGCCCCTGCCGCAAAGCGTTGGGCGTCGGCGCGCATGGTGGTCTTCAGGTTGCCGTAGCCATCGATGTAGGCAATGGCGTCTTCCGGAACAGCCGGAGTCTGTCCGGGCTCGATGGTTTCAGCCAAAGCGTCGGGATGACCGAGAGCGATGGCGGCTGCGGCCTGCGGAAAAAGGTCGCGGGAGCGGAACTGTGACCCCGCAGCGGGAACCGCTGCCCAGCGCAGCTCCTCGGCGGCATCGCGCACGAAGCTGAAGGCATAACCGGCGTTGACGCCGATAACGCGCACACCGGTGGGCAGACGGGCAAACGCAAGACGCTCCCCGGCATTCGCCTCACGCGCCTCCTCGACATCCTGGCGCGGTGCGACGTTGTGGTAGATGATCGTACCGGCAGGCGCGTCGTTGAGCCCGAGCTGCGCGATGCAGAAGCCGGCGGCGAGGGTGGCGAAGGCGGGTACCGGCGTCAGCACCGGTTCGGCATCGGGCAGGTGGAGCTTGATGCGCTGCACCACTTCGGCGAAGGCGAGATCGCCCGTTGGGCCGTAGTCGGCGACGATATGCACCAGCATGGCGTCCTCCTCTTCCTGGATCCGAACTCAGGAACACCTCGTGAAGAATGCTCCATCATCTCAAGGCATCTGAAAACATCCCGCAACCGACGATGTCACTGCCCGACATCGATAAATCAGCACCTCGTCCGCCAAAACCTGCCGAGTGGCCGTCAGATCACCTCAAGGCTGTCGGTTTCCGGGCCTTTCTGTCCTGCCCTCTGGGTGAAGCGAACACGCTGATTTTCGCGCAGGGTGTCCAGTCCAGCGCGCTCGACGGCCCGGATGTGGACGAAGACGTCCTTGCCTCCCTGATCGGAAGCGATGAAGCCGTAGCCCTTCTCGGAATTGAACCACTTCACCATGCCTTCAAGGGGTTCGCTGCTGCCTGGCTCTGGAGCGTAGCCGTAATCATCATAGTTGCCGACGCTCTGGCGCGGATAGCGGGATCCAGCTGACGGACGACTGCTCCGTTGCGCCGGAGCAGTGCCGGCCTCGACGCTGTGGATGGTCGACACCTGCGCCCCCTTCTGACCATCGGCCAGGTCGCACACGATGATCGATCCTTCGTCCAGGCTCTGCAGGCCGGCCTGCTCGACGGCGGAAACGTGAAGGAACGCATCGCCGGATCCGTCGTTCGGTGTGACGAAGCCGAAGCCCTTGGATGGATTGTACCATTTCACGGTGGCTCGGATGTGGGTGGCGAAGGGGCGCGGTGTACGCGAAGATCCGAAAGGCATAGATCGGCTCGTTCAAGGATGGTTTGCTACGTTGGGAAGTTGTACATGCTTCATGCCAGAAGGGAAATGCTCCCTGATGGTCGAGGCCTGATCGAACACCAAGTTGGCCTGCCTCAGCAGGTGCCGTCGAGTTCCCGGCATGAACAACGCCTGGACCTGAAACACCAATTTCGCCAAAGCGAGACCAATGAACTGCACGGACGTCGTACAGTCTCCGCAATGAAGGAGGCTGTCTCCCGTAAGACGGCACTTCCCATGTCCGGATGCAGGAGACCATCGAACTCATCATGCCGGCAAAGGCATTTCGGTGACCGCAAGCATCTTTGCAACAAATACCTGTTGATGAGGAAACGACAGCGACAGAGAGGAGGTCGACTATGACCCTGGCTGAACCAATTCCTGAAAAGTCGATCGTCATGGTCGGGGACGAGCAGGGAACGATTGTCGGAATTCACCACGGAGGCGAGAGTTACGAGGTGGCGTTCAGAAACCCTTCGCAGTCTAGGACAGTCCTGGCCCGCGAGATTACCGCCGTCATCGAGGTCCCGCCTGGTAGCGGTTGAAGCCGGTCCGGAAGGCGTTGATGAGATGGACGGCCTCCCGCATCTGGCACGTCAGTGCCATGTGACGGATAGGTTCCTTTCATCCCGGAGATTGTGCGATGTCTGCGGCGTTCATCGGTCTCGATCTGGCAAAGTCGGTGTTTCAGGTTCACGGCGTTGATGCCCAGGGCAAGGTGGTGGTGACGAAGCGTTTGCGGCGGGACGCGGTGCTGGCGTTTTTCGCCAACCTGCCCGTGTGCGTGGTGGGAATGGAGGCTTGTGCCGGGTCGCACTTTTGGGCAAGAGAGATCGCCTGCCTCGGCCATACGGTTCGGCTGATGGCGCCGCAGTACGTCAAGCCCTACGTGAAACGCCAGAAGAACGACCGGGCCGATGCCGAAGCGATCTGCGAAGCGGTGCAGCGGCCGAGCATGCGGTTCGTGGCGGTCAAGAGCGAGGAGCAGCAGAGCACGCTGGCGATCCACCGGGTGCGCGAGACGCTGGTCGCCCAGAAGACCCAGCTGATCAACGCGCTGCGCGCTCACCTCGCCGAGTTCGGCATTGTCGCACCCCAGGGCGCCGGCAAGGTCGAGCAGCTGACCGCCGTGGTCGCCGACCTGGAGGATACCCGGGTTCCCGCTCTGGCCCGGAGCGTTCTCCAAAGCCTTATCGACCAGCTGCGCGACACCGAACGGCGGGTCGAGGACCTCGACGCCCGGCTGGCCGAGCAGGCTAAGGCGGACGAGGTGTGTCAGCGGCTGATGACGGTTCCCGGCATCGGCCCGATCACCGCGACAGCACTGACGGCGACGGTCGGCGACGCCAGGGTCTTCGAGTCCGGCCGCCATCTGGCGGCCTGGCTCGGCCTGGTGCCGCGCCAGAACTCGAGCGGCGGTAAGGAGCGCTTGGGCGGCATCTCCAAGGCGGGCGACGGTTATCTCCGCCGGCTGCTGGTGCATGGCGCGCGGGCGGTAATGCGCTGGCAGGGCACGAAGTCGCCCTGGCTTGCCGGATTGCTGAAGCGGCGGCCCTTCAACGTCGCGGCGGTGGCGCTGGCCAACAAGCTGGCCCGGATTGCCTGGGCGGTGATGGCGCGCGGTGAGGATTACCGCAAGCCCGCCGTGTCGGCCGAACCGGCGACGGCGTGAGGCAGCGATGAAGGTGCCATTCGCACTGGGGATCCCGACCTGCGGCAGAATAGCACCGTGCTCGCTCCGGCAAGGCCAAGCCGCCTTCGGCGGTGGCCCTGGCGGGCCAGCCTTGCCGTCCGCTGCGCGCGGCGCTCCTGATAAAGATAGGTCGGGGCGGAGAGGTGGTTCCGCCGATCGAACAAAGAGGTTGGGATAAAAAGAAAGAACAGGATGAGGCAGCGCCGCGGGCTCGGCAGCCGTCACGGCGCCGAGGGCGGCACATCAGGCTCTCCTTCGGTTTGCGAGGGTGACTGACGGCGTGATGACACCACAGGTCGGACCGGGATCGGCCAAACCCGCCTGCACCAATGAGCCACCGAGCTCGCTGCGTTGATTGGGCGTCGATCCGCGGATATTCATCAGGGCCAGCAGCCTGAAAGCTGCACAACAGGCCGGATAGATGGCAGCAACCGACTCTCTACGTCTGAACGCTGAAGGAAACTCTTGCAAGGCGGGGGGCCGTCCATAGATGGTGCAGCGAGGCAGGATGGACGAGTTAGCAGGCGAAGGCTGCCCCTGTAGAACTGCGTTCTGTTCCTTGCCGCGAACTGGTCAGTGCCCGCCATGTCGAACAAACACAATGACGCCCGGCGCCATCATATTCCGAAGATGAAATTCAAGGTGACGAACTGGTCGGACTATGAGGCCAGCCTGGTGGCGACTTGGGACTGGCCCGGAAGCGGGGAAAACCGCCTTTGCCCCGCCTGATCCTGCCGAAGAACGCCCTGAACGCCTTGTCGAGATGGCGGACAACCTGCTGTTCGGCCGAGTAGCTGTAGCTCGCCAACCGCTCGTCAATCAGCCGGACGGCCTTCAACTCGCTGGCCTGATCGATGTAGCTGAGCGTCCTGCCCTGCCGCCGATCCGCTTCGATCCGCTGCTGGAGGCAGGCGTTGTAGAGATCGCAGAAGCTCCCGAGCATGTCCGTCAGAGCGACCGCCTGGGTGCTGTTCGGGAAGAGCCGATATTTGTAGGTGAGGACAGGCATCAGCAGCGCCCTGCTGTCAGAGACACTCTTTCCATCTCTGCTTCAAGGAGACGACGCCGACCCTCGTTCTGTTTCCCGCCCGTCTTTGCGGCGGCCATCCTTGCCATCTGCAAGGCGTCCGGTGTGATCCTGGATGTGACAAGGGGTTCTGCCATAGCGGTAAGTGCACACCCGCCGAGGCGCGACGTCAAGCAGGAGTGCTTCTCGCCCTCCGGGCGACCGGCTTTCCTCCACCGCCTGAAGGCGGCGGTCCCCAGCTGGGGGATCTGGTGGTATGGTGCCGTGAACAGGTGGCATGAGGCACATGATGGAAGCACTTCTACTCAGGACCTCGACTACCAGCCGGTTGCCCTTTGCCGCTCGCTATGGCCTGACAACCCTCCTGGTCCTGCTGGTCTGCGCTGTACGCATGATGCTGGGCAACCTTCTCACTGCGTCACCTTTTCTGCTCTTTGTTCCGGCTGTTTTCCTAGCGGCCGTGCTGTTCAATGCCGGTACCGGCTTGTACGCCATGAACCGCCCCAGGATTCCTGGAGGCCGGTTTAGTTGAGTCACGCCGC
>NZ_AVFK01000108.1 GCF_000936425.1 Skermanella aerolata KACC 11604
AGGTCGTACCGGGGAACTCGTGGACGAGCCGCATGAAGGTGCCGATGACCCGTTCCATCGCGCCGTGCAGGTGGGGGGCGCCCGGCGGACGTTCGCGCACCTCGATGCCGTACTGCTGGAGCCCGCGCAGGAAGCCCTTTCCGTCGTACTCGCCGCCCCGGTCGAAGCCCAGGCGCCTGGGAATACCCCAGACCGGCCAGTCGAGGTCGAGGCCCCGCTGGGCAAGCCACTCGGCCTTGTCCTGCGCCGCATGGGCCAGGCACAGGGCCGACGTGAGCGTCGAAGGTGGCTCCAACGTCAAGGCGAAGCCGGGGATGACCCGGCTGAAGAGATCCAGGGCGAAGGTCGCGGTTGGCCGGCCGATCGGCTTGCGATGCGTCTCGTCAACGACCATCAGGTCCATCGGCGTGGAATCCAGGTGAACTTCCTCCCACGGCTCGGATGTTTGCGGGAAAGCCCCAGCGACCGGCTTCAGCGCGCGGGCCGCTGCGGCGCCATGACGCCTGGCGGCGACCACTGCCGGATCGAGCCGTCGGACACGGGTCCATATGGCCTTGTACGACGGCGGCTTCAGATCGGCGGCGAGGCAGTGGCCACGCGCGTCGCGGACCAGCGACTTCAGGCTCGGCCGCTCGCGCTTCAGGTAATGGTTCTCGATGCGGTCCGTAATGATCCGCTCAACCGCCTCAGGCAACCTCCCGGTCCGGGGCTTGCCACCGCCCTGGCGCAGAAACGCGGTCGCGACCCCGCCAGCGCGGCCATAAAGGCCGATCAGGTTGTAGGCCTGCCGGTGGCCGACCCCGAGCAGGCCGGCTGCGGTCGTGACGTCGTCGATTGTGCGCGCGGGATTCTCGACAAGGGTCCGGATAACGTCACGCCGTCGAACCGCCTCCGCCCACTCGGCGTCGTCAGGTAACCTGAGATCGGGCATGGCCACCGGGCGCAAGCCCGGCGCCTGCGTTGCCGGAATGAACTCGACGGCCAGCGGCGGGACGGTCCTGAGGGTTCCGTTCGCCTCATCAAGCAGAATCAGCGCTTCGACGCCGAGCACCTTGTGGATGACGTAGTCCCGATCGGCATAGCGCACCGGTGTTCCCGGGACGAACCTTGCGAGCGGCATCGCAGTCCCCGTTGAAACGACAAGAGGCGCCACGCGACCGCAATGAAAGCATAAAGGAAGAGCGTTGAGCCGATACCAGTGGCGGTACCCCGCAGATTCGCTGGGGCTACAGTGCAAAAATTAAAGAAAAGCCACAGACGGCGCCCTGGCCGATCCGGAGCGGCGCCGGCGCCACGTCCCCCCGGCTGTCCGCCGCACCGTCGTGGCGATGATGAAACTCGACGGCGCGCCGGTCACCGGGGAGGAGCTCGCCCTGGCGGCGGTGGCACCGGAATGCGTCGCCCCCGGTCCGCGCGCCGCGGCAGTCCGCGCCGCCGGCCTCGTCCGCCTGGCGCTCGACATCGAGGAGGACCGGGTCGGCGCCGCGGCACCGTCCCGGCCGGCCAGCCCGGCCGCCACCGGGTTCGCCGCCGCCGGTCTCGAAGCGGTCCTTGAGGGCCTGGCGCTGCTCGAGATCGAGACGGCGGCGGAACCTGCCGGATCCGAGGAGCGGGGCGCTCCTTTGGACGCCGGTCCGGCGCTCCCCTGGAGTGGCGGATGGCTCATGGCGCTTCACCGCCGCTGGGCCGGGTTCGACGGGCAGCCGGAAGCCGGCGATGCCGGCGTCTTCGACGACGGCGCCGGCCTCGTCGAGGCAACGCTGCGCGCCGAGCCCGGCCTGACCGGCGGCTGCCGGGCGCTGATCCGCCTACACCGCCTCGACGATCCCCCGGCCGAGCGGATGCGTGCGCCCGATGCGTTCGAGGACGCGCTGTCGCGGCGGCTGCGCGACTACGGCAGCTCGGCGACCGCCGGGTTCTGGCCGTCCGTCGCCCGGCTCGGCGCCGCCGCCCTGCTGCGCCGCGCCTGCACCCTCGACCACGTCCACCTGCCCCTGGCGGTCGGTTTCGCCAGCGACGCGACAGCCTTCCGGGAGATCCTGGCCGGTCCGGAGGATGACGCGGTCGGCTGGCTGCTGGTCCGGATCGCGGCGCTGGCCGAAACCGAAACCGACGCCGTGGCGGCGACCGCGCGCCGCCAAGCGGCCCTGACGGCGGCGATCGGCAACCGGCGCCGCGACTCCCGCGTGCCCGACCTGCTCGACCGGCTGTGGCGCGAGCCGGCCGTGACCGTCGCCGGCGCGGCCTCGGCGCTGGGCGTCACATCCCGCGCCGCCCGCCTCACCATCGCCGCCCTGACCGGGGCCGGCATCCTGCGCGGCGTGCCGGCCTGGCACGAAACGCTCGAGGATCCAAGCGATCCGGGAAGCGCCAAGCAGCCGCATCCCCGCGCCTGGCTGGTGGTCGACCGAAGTCCCCCTCCGGCTAACGGAAAGCACCGCCGGCGTGCCGCCGGACAGGGTGAGCCGCCGCCCGGCACGCCGATGCGCTGGCGGCCGATCGAGACGGCGCCCCGGAACGGCCGACGCGTCCTGGTCTGGGCCGGTCGTTCGGTGATGGCCAGCCACGGCCGCATCGGCGGCCTCGACGCGCCGGCGTGGCACGACGGACGCCGGATCCTGCGGCCGTCACACTGGCTGCCGATAACACCGCCATCCAGCACTGGGGAGGGCGGGTGAGACGGAGGGAGTCAGGAGAGCGTCGGTCGGCCGCCGATCACGCGTTCGAGGGTGTGGACCGGAACATCCGCGGACAGTTGATCCGGCCAGTCGCAGGCGATGCCGTCAACAACCTCGGCGGCCCGCCGCCATCCGGCGTCCTCGAAGCACTGCCGACGCCATTCGGAAACCCGCACCACCATGACGGTGAACGCGTGATCGCGCAGCCAGGGATCGGCCGCCGCCTGCAGGGTCCTGAGGGCGTTTTCATAGGCATGTCGCCATGCGGGGATGAGGACAAGGCTCATCAGGATGTTGCCGGTCAGCAACGCCCACCCGACCCGACGCTTTTGCGCGGCCAGAAAAAAGATCCGGGAGTGGGGCTGGACCAGCAAGGCCGCGAATTGCCGCTCGACTTCGTCGATTTCCTCGTGCGGCAACGGCCGTCCGCCCGTACCGCCGATGATCCGACGATGTATTTCAGCCAATTGGGAGGCGTCATGGCGGCGAGCCGGAACAGCGGTAAGCTCCAGGAGCGGCTCGTTGACGGCGGAAAGGGCATCATAGGCCCGCAGGACTTCCAAGAGTGACGGTAATTCCTGCCTGGGAGGTGAGGGATCCCCTTTCCTGGATGACAGATCTCCAGCCGCATCGGGACAGATCCGTGCGATATGGTCAGGGAGCATCCCGACCAGTGCTTCCCCGCCGGCTACCTCCATGAGACGCCGCATGACACCGCGGTCACTTGATTTCCCGATATATGAAGCCCGTTCCCTCAGAGGCATGGCATCGAACCGGCCGGTGGCGGCCGGGCGTTCGGAATACCCGTGCATCGTGTTCGGCAAATTTGCCATCAGCTGCGCGAACCGCTTCACCCACGCCGGATTGCCGATGCGCAGCAGGATTACATGAAGGACATCTATCAGAGCCTGCCCATCCAGGATTTTCCTGGCGGCCCGGGTTCGCGCAGCGGTGCGGAAATCGGCCCCGCAGACGGCGCACTGCGCCAGATCGCGAAGATGACACTGGATATCCATCGTCTGTGATCCGGCGCCGCACTGCGGGCAGCCACTGACCAGCAGACATTTATGGATCAGGCAGCTAACTACCCAGGAAACCGACCAGAGCAAGCGAAAGTAAGGCTCGCGGTCCTCGGCCAAGCAGGCGGGGCAGTACTGGTGTCGGGGCGCAGGGCGGCCCGCCTGCGCTTGCGTGGCAAGGGGAAGAGCAAGCAGAGCGGCATTCCCGGACAGGGTCATGCCCGCCAGGACCCCGGTCGAATGACCGGTCCAGCGCCCGATAGCCGTGGCGGCCTTCGCCGGTAAGTTCATATCGGCATCCAGCAGGTGGGTGCGCACCCGAAGGCGCCGCAATTCGGCCAAAACGTCGGCCGGAGCCAAACCATTGCCCAGGGCGGTGCGGCCAAGCCAGCTGGACAGGCTTTCCGTCGCTGCCGGAACCGGCTGAACCGGCCACAATCCGCGCCGCACCGATGAGTCCGGAGGCTGGATCTCGATCGGGATCAGTGTGCCGGAACCACGCTTCATCGGGTTTGAGTTTCCGTTCGGTTGAGATGCCCCCGCTCAGCCGTCGCCGGGTGCGCCCGGTATTCAGACGAGCCTTGACAGATCACGCGGCCGACGGAGCGAAGGCGGTTGCGGAGCCACCCGCTCGACATGCGCCCGGGTGATCCGCTCCACGCCCTCCTCCATGGCAAGTGTCGCCGCCTGGCCGCAAACCTCGGTGGTTCGGCCAATCAACCCCTCGGTTCGTTCGTAGAGAAGGGACGCCAGTTCCTCCCCTGACAGGTCGGAGGGATGGCGCAGCGGCAGCACCGCCTCGAGGCTGTCGAGCAAGGTCAGGAAGCTCTCGTCGAAAGCCCAGCGCTCGAGCCCCAGCAGATCGAGACGACTTTCCATCTGCTCGTCGAGATCGATGGTGATCCGCAGGCGCGTGTCCCCCACCAGGATGGGAGCGACATGCAGCTTTCCCCAGGCCCGCAGGAACGCGAAAATCATTTTCCGCTCTCGTGGCGCGGCGTCGAGCACATTGTGGAATTCGTCCAGGACGATGGCAGCGGGCTTCAGGTTGCTCAGCAGGGTCAGGATCTGATCCTCACGGTCCGCCAGGGTGCTGCCCGACCGGCTGGGGGCTTGAAAGGTGCGACGCAGGGCGGCGAGAAAGCGCATCAGGGACGGCGCCCCCGGAACATCGACGCTGTAGACCCGGTTCGATCGCTGCTGCGCGTTCATGATCTGCCGGAAGCGCTCGACCAGCATCGTCTTGCCGTTGTTGAACGGACCGATCACGGTAAAGCCGCGCATCCGGTCATGCGGCGGCAGCCTGCACCGGTCGGTCATGGCGGTCAGGTGCTCCACCGCGGCATCATAACCGATCCATCGCGGCGCCCGGAACAGCACGGCCCGCTCGGTCGGCGGCAGGTCGACCTGGGAGCGGATCTCCGGGCGCAGATGGTCGGTCATTCCCCCGACTCCCAGGGCTCGTTGATGGCGAATGCCCGCTTTTTCCGCAGGTTGAGCTTTGGCCGCGATGCCGGTTCAGGGTCTGGAAGAGGTGTCGGCGCAGACGTCCCGAGACGTTCCCGCTCAGCGGCCCGGGCCGCCCGTCGGCGGTGACGGGTCAACGTGGCCGCCTCCCTGGCCGAGGCATCGATGTCCCGGCGCGCCTGAGCCCGCACCCCGGAATACGCCGCGCCGTGGAGACGCCGGCGCCGGCGCTCCGCCCGGTGCTCCCAAAGGCTGACGGGTCCGGCGATCCCGTCGCGCCGCCCCAGGGCGAGATACCCGCCGGTATCCGGCAGGCGGACGTAAATGCGCGAAATGTTGCGTGGGTCGTGCCGGACCAGCAGCTTGCCGTGGCGGTCCGCGTTGACGATGTAGGGATCCAGGAGGTGGCTGTAATAGTCCAGCCCGAACCGCCGGATGCCGGTGGGGCCGAGCTTGCGCTCCTCACCCGGCAGGAACCGGAGCAGCACGGTGTCCGGATCGCAGGGCCGCTGCACCGTGCGATCGATGCCGGCTTTCCAATCCTCCAGCGGGATGCGTAGCGAGCGTTCATCCTGCTCGACGTTGTGGATGCCGGCGATCGCGATGGCGACGATCCGCTCGAGACGCTCGAAGGTAAGGCAGGCGTGCAGGTCCGCGCGATATCCTCCCCGCTCCGTCGGGGACCGGGTCATGGTACCGGGTTCGCGTGACGTCAGCTCGTTGATGATGTCAAGCACCCGCTCGACGATGCCGCGGATGTGCGGATTGCCCCGACGCTCGGTTTCCAGCCGGATCCGCAGGTCGTCGCATCCCCGCGCCAAGGCGCTGTTGCGGAATTCGCGGCCCCGATCGGGGAAGATCTCGTGCGGCACGCCGGACATCGGCCAGTCATAGGAAACGTTGCGCTCCGCCAGCCATTGCTCCTTGGGCAGGATGGCGTGCTGGATGCACAGGGCGGTGGTGATGGCCGAAGGCTTTTCCAGCGACAGGCAGAATCCCAACACCGCATGCGAGAAGACGTCGACCAGGATGACCAGCGTCGCCCGCCCGATGACGACACCCTCGGCATCGACCAGCAGGATGTTGGTCGGCGTGCTGTCGATCTGAGTCCGTTCCAGCGGATAAGTGGCGTCGATGGTGCCCGCCCTCGGATGCAGGCGGTTGGCGTGGCCGCGCGGACCATGGCGGCGCTTGACGATCTCCTCATCCGTATACCACTGGCGCAGGCACCGCCGGACCGTGTTGATCCCGGGCGGCCGCTCGCCGGCGGCTGAGGCGTCGTCACGAATGCAGTTGACAATCGCACGCAGGGATTTGCGCTCGCGGCGCAGGTAGCGCTTGAGCCAGGCCCGGATGATCTGTTCAACGGCCGGGGTGATGCGGCTCCCGCGCGCTCCCGTCCGCCGCAGCAGGGAGCCGACGGTTCGCGCGGGTTCGTAACGCCGCAGCAGCGCGTACACTTGGCGGGTCGAGAGGGCCAGCTCCCGCGCCGCCGCGGCGACAGCGGCCGAGCGCGCTCCTTCGGCGGCCAGGACCGCTTCAAGCGCCACGGCGCGCCTTCGGGCGCGGTGCCACGCCGCGTTGGATTGGGCGTCGCCTTCAAGGCGGGGCAGCGGCTCGTCCGGCATGGTGGCCTTCTGAACTTTTGAACGGTACGTGAAGTTTTGAACGGGATGAGAATGGGCACAAGTACTTACCTTGATTAAGCGTTTCGGCCTCCCACTCGCTGAAATTTTGAATGGAACGCGTCACACTAACGGCCCGGCCACCGGGGTCTGGCTCGACCGCCTGGCCCTGTCGGCCGCGGCCTCCAGCCTGGCTGCGGCCGGGCGCCTGGAGGACGAGTCCCAGATCCGCGACGCCCGCCAGCTGACCCGCCCCGGCGACGATCCCGGACCGCCCGGCCGGATCTACGCCCTCTGGCGCCGGCTCGCCAACCACCCGCCCTCCGTCGATCCGGGCGATTTCGCCGCCGCGGCGACGCTGGCCGGCGTCCGCGCCGATCCGGCTTTGGAGCGGGCGGCCGAAGCCGCCAGCGCGATCCTGGCGAGCCCCGCCCCCGCCCTCGCCGCCGCAGCC
>NZ_AVFK01000133.1 GCF_000936425.1 Skermanella aerolata KACC 11604
AGCATCCCGGTCAGCACAGGGCGGCACGCTCTGCCTGCGAACAGATTCTCACGCTCTTGACGCCTTTTTGCCTAATGTCTCAATCCCCGATAACCAGTCGTCAGAACCGGCACAGACACCTGCTTCATGCGTTGATCGATGAATGACATCCATTGTAGTTGGAGCCTTCACTGCTGCCATGAGAAGAAACCCCATGATCATGGTTGGGGCCATCCTGGTGACACCCGCCGGGGTAGTGCCTGAACTCACCCTGGTTCGTTTCGCTACGCTGAGTAGCATCTGTCGCAAACTGACAACTCCGGGCCTTGAGGGCGATCACGAGAGCCAAGGAAACAGGCTGCTGAGGCGCCTGGTCGAGCGTGCCGACAGACCATTCACCCTTGAGATCATCACGGGCGTCCTGATGGCGGCTCAGTTATGCGGCCGCGGATTGGACTGCAATGTGCGGGCGATTATTGCGGTCGTTGAACTCAGCAATGATCGGCAAAATTATCCGGTCAGAGTCTTCCGTGACCCGTTCGATTACGATCTCACAAATGCTGACGAGGTATCCAGATTGGTTGACCATCTCATCCAGACTTCAGGTGAGGCTCAGTATGACGGGCTGGGCCATCGCCGCCTCAAGCATGACAGTTTGATATGATGCATTCGAGCTTCTCGCGGAACGACCAGCAATAAACTGAATTCTTTTGTGAGCAGTGGTCGCTTCGTGGAGATGAACTTCGCCTGATGCTGTCACGGTGTATTGAAGCTCTGATGTACTGGCTGCATTCAAATACCTGGTTAGTGGTGCATCCGCTAAATCAATGAGATTACTGGGAGGGTGGCAATCCCAAGACGACGGGCTTGGCGGTGGCGCCGGCGGCGTCCCCAGATGAAGAGATGCTTCTGCTCATTCCAGTAGGCGGTGGCGCGTTGAACGACTTGCTCGATTTCGGCCCAGGTTTCGAAGCGGCGCCCTTTCAGCGCCAGGAAGCGGAGCACCTTCCACCAGGGCTCGATCAGGTTGAGGTAGGCTGCATACTTGGGCTGGAAGACAAACTCCCAGCGCGGATGGAGCAGGCTGAACAGCAGCACGTCGGGCGCGCTGTGGGTGCTGAGATTGTCGACGACCGCATAGATCCGCTCGACCGTGGGATCGATCCAGGCGTCGACCTCGCCGAGGAAGTCAACCCAGTTGGTCGTGGTGCGGCGATCGTAGGGAGGCGTCAAGGCCGTGCCGCTGGCCGGCTGGAAAGCCCCGAAGACATAGCCGCTGCCTCGTCGGCCATAGTCGATCTCCTGTTTTGCCCGTTCGGCCTTGGGCGCTGCCGGCGTGACGAGTTGCTGGCCAGGAAAGCTCTTTGCCGCCTGCGGCCCCATCTCATCCAGGCAGACCACTACGCTGCCGGCCGGCGCCGCCGTGTAGAGGTGCTCGATGACCCCCTTTTTTTGGCGAAGTCGGGATCGACACGTTCGCCGAACCAAGTCTCGTCATGGCGCCACTTCAGGCCCTCATGGATGAAGATCTCACTGATCCGGCTGCGGCGCATGGCGATACCCTGGTCGGACAAATAGGCCACCAGCCGATCCAGGGTCCAGCAGGCGAAGGGCAAGCCCAGCTCGGTGGGTCGGGTCAGGGCCGCGGTGATGACGGCGCTGCGCTGCTCGGCCGAATACGTCGGCGGTCGTCCAGTACGCACGTCCTCTTCCAGTCCTTTCAGGCCGCGCGCATTGAAGCGGTTGATCCAGTGGTGAACCGTGTTGCCGCACAAGTCCATCCGGCTGGCAATCTCCTCCGCCTTGAGGCCGCTCATGGCATGGACGACAATCTGAGCGCGGCGGACAAAAGCTGCTCCAAGTGTGTGCGAACGCGTGATCCGTCCAACTTCCGACCGTTCATCATCCGTCAGTTCCCGCAACCGAAGCGTCATGGCCCTGCTCCCAAGCAGATAGGCATGACCCTCCAACAGCCCACGAGCACGACAATCTCAGTCTATTTGCCGGATGAACCAGTTAGCGAAAGATCAGGCCGTGAACGAAGCGGAGCTTTCCCATGACCGCCGGAGCCAGCACGAAGGGGTAGAGGTTGGGCAGGCCCATGCTGTGGTTGAGGCTGTTGACGACGTAGGTCAGCGGCAACCAGGCTCGCATCAGAGCGTCGAAGTCCCGTTGATGGTAAGGATCAAAGTCGATTTCCATGCTGAGTGCCGGGTCGGCTTCCTCTCCGGGCCGCACCCACAGACCGAACGCGTGCGCAGTTTCCAAGGTATCCACGATGTGCAGGTAATGCGCCCAAGTCTCCGCAGAATCCTCCCACGGATGGGCGCTGCCGAATCCCTGTCGCCAGTTGGCAGGGGGATTGTTCGCGTAGTGCCGGGCAAGGCTGGCTAGATAGGCGGTGACCCCGCTGCCAGTCTTCCAGGAGTTGCGCCTGACGAACAGCTTCAAAGCGAGCAGGGTTCTTGCACAAAGTCCCGATGCCATGATCTTTTGGAGGCAATCGGCGGGCCAGAGAGACATCCCTTTGATCGGCGCTGCCCGAATGGCGCCATGGCCTAATCCCGTATCGCAGCTGAGAGGACGGTCAATGAGCGTCGGGAAACCCGAAGCGGATCTTGCAGCAGCGTGTCGGCTGTTCGAGGTTGCCGGATTTCC
>NZ_AVFK01000121.1 GCF_000936425.1 Skermanella aerolata KACC 11604
CTATCGCAGCTGAGAGGGTGGTCAATGAGCAGGGGGAACCCTGAAGCGGATCCTGCAGCAACGTGTCGGCTGTTCGAGGTTGCCGGATTTCCCCGACCGGTCGTCTGCTGGAATCCGGATCCGGCGACCTTGCCGGCGCCGCAGCTCACCGCGATCGGCACCTTCTGGAGTAACCTTGTCGCCCAAGAGGGCCAGCCCGATCCGGCGCACATCGATCCGGCGGCGTTCGTCCCGGCCCTGGGCTACCTGATGCTGCTCGAGCCCGTCGACGACGGCCGGGATTTTCACTACCGCCTGTACGGCACTCAGATCGCGCGCTGGTCCGGTCTGGATCTGACCGGGCAGCGGGTGTCCGAGATCACGGGTGCGGGCGTGCGCCCCCATGTCCAGGCCTTCTTCATGGCGGGTTACCAGGCGGTTATGGCGCGCCGGCAGCCACTCTACTCGGCTCATGTTCCGCCGGCCGAGCGCACCACGACCACCTGGCACCGGCTGATCCTGCCGTTCTGGGACACGGCCGCCGCAGTGAGCCGCCTGCTGGTCGGCAACGTACCGCTACCGAAATGTCCTTCCGGCGTTGGGCCACTGGCGTGAGCCCATTGGGTGCCTTGAAACAAACGACACGGAAGTCCCATCATGTAAATCGGTGCATCGTCAGACCTCCGATCAGCGCCCAGGGCAGATCCCGGCAGGACAGGTGAATTACCAATTCAAACATCGATTTACGCCGCGTTGAGTGGGGTCCGGGTTCAAAGCGGGACATCCCCGTTCCTTCCGATCTACCAGTTCGCGGCCGAGGACAACACCAAGATCAACCACCTCGAAGACTTCGCCGATCAGTTGCTCGCCAAGTGCATGCTTGGCCAGATGATCGGCAAGTACATGGTCCCCATTGCGAAGGAGCAGAAGCTTCTGATGATGCGCCCGTACCAAATCTACGCCGTCAAGGCGATCCGTCGTCTGGATGAATCCGCCATTGAAAGGGCAAAACAACCAAGTCTAATTCACCACTCCGGCTGTCTTATTATCGTTGACACATTCCGTAGCGGTTGCGGCGGAAGCCACTGAGAAGGCAATGTAGCCTTTCTTGGCTATGCGAATGAGCTAACCGACAAATAGATTGAACTAGAATAGTGGAAGGTTCTTAAGGCACCATCATGAATAGCTTTTCCTTAACGCCCACACTCGTGCGTGAACTTGGATATCTGTTGAACGGTAATCAACACAATGGTTGGGTCGATCGGACAGCCGAGTTTCTCGGAGTTTCGCCACGAACCGTTGAAGCTTGGGCAAGAGGTGAGCGGGAGTGTGAGGGGCCACCAGCACTACTCATGGCTCATCTAGCGAGCATGGTTACTCAAGGAACTTATTTAGATGTTTCTATCGATAAAATTGAGCGAATGGTTGAGCGCTATGGAAGAAAAACATCCCTTGATCTTGATCATCCAGAGGTGCGGAGAAGCATTAGGTCCGTCATCAAACTGAATTCTAGCATCAAGAAAATAGCCCAGGATCTTGCGATAGATAGGTCCGCCTTATCTCGCTGGCTCTCTGGAGAGAATGCCTTGGGGATCGATGGAGTATCCAAAGTCCTAAATCATATTGGTCTAAATCGCATTGAAGATGAGCCATATGAAGGGCTATGGCGTATAAACTTAAACTGGTATTCTCTTGATGAATCTAGTCAAAACCTTCGAGATGCAATCAAGCTCTTCTTTCCGGCTCCTCCAGCATGTGTGTTAACACAAATAGGCGATCTAAGCGGGCGGTCTGCCAATATGGTAGCAAGGTTAATGTATAAAAAAACAGCACTTACCATCGAAATCAACTTTCCTACTAAGCTTGCTCGTCACAGCCAAGGATTAAGCTGGATTATATCTGCTTTTGACTGGATGAGTTCACTGACGATCTATTGCCCTCTTAGTGGTCAAAGTCAACTTGATGAGGCTAATAGGTTAAACGGATGAACGTTGGCGAAAAATAATTATAGACACGCAGAAAAAGGGGCAGCGATAAACATCGCCACCCCTTCTCTCGATGATAATAGCTTACAACACCAGAGGCTAGAAGTTCAGGCGAGTGCTGACGACCGCAACATATCCTTCGTTGTCGGCTCTAAATCCACTGGTAGTGTTGACGACTTCCTCATCGATATACATCAGGTCGGCCTGGAGCACGAGGCCCGGAGCCACTGTGTAAGCGACACCACCACCATAGGTCTTGTAGTCCTCCGCATAGGTAACGAAGTCACTCTTGGCACCTTCAGCATCGGCATAGGTCACACCGATAGCGAATGGACCAGCCGTGTAGCTGGCACCGACGTGCCAAGCAGTCGCGTCGCCAGCTTCGGTGTTCCGGCGAGCACCAAAGTCGTCACCATCGATGTAGCCACCACCGAACTTGAAGCCAGCATACCCGAGCTGAGCACCAGCCTGCCAAGCGAAGAAGTCCTCAAGCTGGGTCGGAGCTGCGAACGGGGGGAACTGACGGTCTTCGCCGCTACCCATGGAGCCTGTGGCACCGAGGGCAACCGAGAAACCGGCGAAGGTGCCGGTGTAGTTTGCACCGAATTCCCAAAAGTCCTTGTAGGAGGGCGTCGTGGTCTTCAGAGCAATAACACTCTGGGCTTCGCTCTGGTTCTGGGTGGCATAGCTGACACCAGCCTGGATACCAGCAAACCGCGGGGTCAGGTACATGATCTTGGTCGAGTCACCCGAGTCAGGGGCCTTCACGAGGCCAAAGAAGGGCTGAGCACCGAACAAAGTACCGCCAGCGTTGACGCTCATGAAGTCGTAAGCGTCGCCGTCAATCTGCTCGATGCCGACCAACGGGGCGTAGATGGCCAAGGTGTCGGCGGCGCCATCGAAGTCACCCAGTTCAATTCGGCCCCAGGTGCCGGACAGATAGACCGAAGCCTCATCTGTGGTGACTGCAGATGTTTGACCATTCTGCAACTCGATCTTAGCACCGTAGAGCAGACCATTGTCGGCCTTGCCGTCGGCGCGGACGACGACCTCCGACTCCAACTGGAACTCTCGGCTGGTGCGGCCGGGAACATCGTCGTCATAGTACGCACCGAAGAACTCGGTGTAGCCGCCAAGGGAGACGGTGATCTGCGCCTGAGCAGACTGCGCGTACAGAGCGGCGGCTGCGATCGCGGTGGTCCCCAAAAGGATCTTTTTCATTCAAGCTACCCCTATAGAGTATTTATTCAACCGACGCAGCCACGATCGTGTCGTCCCCGCTGTCGTCTTGGGGGTATAGATACCTGGAACACCGTCGCTTGCAACAACATCCACCCTCACTTCATGGTCAAAGTCACACACAGTGACAATGATACAACAGCCGACTTTGCGGCGATACCTGCTGGCCCATGCGCATGGATGTCGCATAACGCGGATATCAGGATATGCATATTTTCATTGATTTCGGACAGTTGTGTTCATCGAAACCGGGTCCATCCGCAAACTCGGTGCGGGTAAGTACCTTAGCCAGAGGCTTCCCTGAATTTGGCAGCAAGATCAGTAGCCTTCATGTGGCAACCGAGCGTCCGCAGATGACGAAGCAGTCATATGCACCGAGAATGCGGGTGAACCCGAAACGCAGGGACGCTTTCGCCGAAATACGCAACCGCCAACAAGGACGTTTTCCATGCCGAGAAGGACGCCATCCTGGAGGCCGGGCTGGCACCACGCGCTGGGTGACGGTCGATGACACAGCAGCCCGCCACGCCGGACGCGATGAATACAACACCCACATCGGCAATGACCGCTTCGCCTGGTTCGCTACACGGCCATCAAAGAGCCGCCTGAACTTCCTCGACTTGCTCCGTGCCGGCGATCCTGAGAAGCTGTTTGTGTGCGCCAGGCGAAGCTGGCGCGATCCAGCCGGTGGAAGTCCGGTCCGGGAAGGGGGTAGCGCCCGCCCGGTAGCGAGTGTTGCGGGACCATCGGTGACGATGGTCTTGAAGCGTACACAGCGAGACGACGAGGACTGTATTGAGCTTCGAAAGCTTCTTACCGTGGAGGCCGAGGCGTTACAAACCGCAGCAGGCAACATGTGCGGGACCGTTCTGCGAGGGACCGTCGCTCCACCGGAGTCTGAGACCAGTTCGAGGCGTCAAGGATCGTGTCGGAACCTGGGAGACCTCCGGCCGCCCGCAGCCGCCACGGCGGTCCCGGGTCGGTTCGGGAAGGCGAGGAGCTGAAGCCGGACCGGAAGGTCGGAGGAGTCGGACGGCTGCATAGTACCGATGAAGCCTCGAACAACACCGGCCGACGGGTCGGGGGCGGAGAGCGTGGAGGGAAGGCGGCCGGTCGAAGGAAGGGCAAGGGCCAACGCATGCCCCGGACACAGAGCCGGAACCAGCATGTCCCCGACGTCCTGAGCCCACGGACCGGAACTGGATGGGCCGCCCAAGCCCCGAATGCCGGTCGCGTCTGAGAAGCTGTTCGTAGATGTCAGGCACTGACCTCCTCGATCACCAAGC
>NZ_AVFK01000110.1 GCF_000936425.1 Skermanella aerolata KACC 11604
GCGCGACACCGCGGCCGAGCCGGATGTCGGATTGCGTTCGGATGGTGTGGACCCGGCAGCGTTGCCAAGTGGCCTGGAAGACCTTGGATACGGCTGCCTTGATGCCTTCATGGGCATCCGAGATTACCAGTTTGACGCCGGCAAGCCCGCGCCGCTTGAGCTTACGCAGGAACTCGAGCCAGAAGGTTTCCGCTTCCGAGCAACCGATGTCCATGCCCAGCACTTCGCGTCGGCCATCGGTATTCACAGCCACGGCGATCGTCACGGCGACCGAGACGATCCGGCCATTCTGACGGACCTTGATGTAGGTGGCATCGATCCAGAGGTAGGGCCAGTCACCTTCAATGGGCCGGGTCAGGAAGGTGTTCACCCGCTCGTCTATCTCCTCGCACAGCCGACTGACTTGGCTTTTGGAGATGCCGGACATGCCCATCGCTTTGACCAGATCGTCCACCGAGCGGGTCGAAACGCCATGGATATAGGCTTCCTGGATCACCGCGGTCAGTGCCTTCTCCGCCATTCGGCGCGGCTCCAGAAATCCTGGAAAATAGCTGCCCTTGCGCAGCTTCGGGATTTTCAGCTCGATCGTTCCAGCGCGGGTCTCCCAATCACGCTCGCGGTAGCCATTGCGATGCGTGAGCCGGTCAACTGACCGTTCGCCATGGCCGGCGCCGGTCAGCGCCTGAACCTCAAGTTCCATCAGTCGTTGAGCGGCAAAGCCGATCATCTCACGCAGCACATCCGCATCAGTGCCCTTTTCAAGCATCGAACGAAGCGTCATCATCTCGTCGGTCATCGTGGTCACCTTGGATCAGGTATGTGTTGTGGTGACCAGACTTTACCCGAGAACCACGATGACCGCCCGTTCCGGGGCAGGCCCTCCGGTCGGCTACGCCTCCCTGCGGGCCTGACCCGGAACGGGCGCTCTTACACCACGCCTGGGGACACGATCCGAGGTGTCTGCGTTGCCGCGTGCTGGATGTTCTTTCGTCGGCCCGCTGAGATGTACCTCGATTACGAGGCGGCGCGCATGTTGAATTTCCTGCTCGATGAGCATGGCTCTGCCCGGATCATCATCGTCGCAGACGAGGGAGCCAGCCTGGAATCGTTTCGATGGTATATCACCGAGCCGAATATTCTGGATGATGACCACAATTTAGATCTGAGACCACGAACGACGATGTAATCGGGGGACACCATAATGTAGCGGGGCCGGCGGCGGTGATCAGAAAAATCCCGTACCGTGGCCTAGTACGGGAAGTTTCATGAACAGTTCAGTTTACATCGAGGCCGTGACACAGGGAGGTATCACGCAATCCCCGCAACAGCACGGGGGTGGAGTGGCGCGCAGTCTGGGATGGCTTATGCCGACTGGTGTGCTCGGCGGTGTCGGTAGGGCGGGAAAGAAGCCCGCACCGGATTAGGGTGCGGGAGTTTCTGTCTCCAGAATAGAACTCACGTTGACCGTAACAGCATTGCTGCGCAGCATCATCGTCTGGATTGGCATAGTTCCGACGAACGCAGGAAAGCCCATACGAGCCCGCAGAATTGCTCTGTCTGAGTTACGCTTTTGGAACAGCCACCAAGCATACCTTGTGACAGAATTCATTATATGAAGATAATTTAGACTATGAACTTTGGAAGATTCCTGCCTTCAGGAAAGCGAGGAACAACCATGAAACAATATAAATGGTTTACACCTATAGAAGTCTTCTTTTTGTTTCTTGTAATACTAATGACGGCTCTTTTAATATACAATATATTGTTGATTGTTTATAACTTCCCGATGCCGCACACTCTTCTCGTGGTAAATTTAGTAATAATATTTGTAACTATTTTTAGTGTATTTGGCTTCCTTATCATTTCCTGGAGCCTCAAGCAGCGGCGGGCGCGCGACGCGGTTCTTCTGGAACATACGATCAAGATCGTCGAACTGGAACACAGGCTCGCTGCTCTGAATTCCACCCCCAAGACAGTCGAGAAAGCGAACGTGCCGTAGGCTTTCTCCCCTGCCGATAGGGCGTTACGGCGAACAGACACTATGGAAGAGCGCTACTTGGGAGTACGGATTCGAAGATATGTAATCTTATGCATCAAATTGCCAACCAGAAGACGATCTCCACGCCCACCATGGCGACTAAAAACCAGCACAGGGGCATGTTGCCCCGCTCGGAAGCCATAAATGCCGCGAGCAACGTCCCGAGTATTGTAAGCAGAAGAAATGCACCTGCTATCCGAGTCACTGTCATAGAAGGTTACCTTATAATTATTTGTGCGTTTCTGGTATACTCTAACAGATTTTATGGAAAGCGGAGGCTATAAGCCTTCGTGCCTTAACGTATAATTCTGCCCGTTCGACGATGTCACCCTAAGCAGTGGGAACTTTCAGCGGCGGCGGTTTCAGGATCATCCTGGGCCGTAGGAAGCCGCAGGAGTGGCCTGAGCGGGCAAAGGGGTGCCCCGAACCACGGAACCGCACCAGCGGCGCTCTGGCGGACTCCTGGGGAGGCTCCCCGGCGGTCCTGCTGCCATATTCTCGCCATCGGCAGGGCAGGAGGTGGGCCAGCGATGTGGAACACTGGCCCTACCCGAGATCTGCAATAGGGCAACCGCAGATCACCCTGGATGCATCTGAGTTGGGGACTCATGCATCGGTCCAACGATCTCACATCAGCTGGACCTCGAGCGATCGCGCGTTATTGGTAGTAGACATCAGAGGGGAGAGGGATTTGGAGCTATCGCCCGCTTCTGTTCATCTCCTTCGGCATCGCATTGTCCATCGTGCTCGACCGCTTCCATAGCATGTAGGGCTTCACGAATTCGTCTTGCCTGATCGTACGGGTCGGCGCCGGTATCCTTGGTCGAGGCGATGAGGTCAGCCCTCGTCCTCTCCAGGAGGGCGATGCGTCCGAATAGCCAGTTCATCCGGCCGGATGTATCAGGCCGGCGGGTAACGATGGTTTCGGATGCGCTCTCTCCCGTAGTGGTGCGCATCTCAGTCAATTCCAGGCTGCCGGGGTCGTTTGCCGCGGTGGTATCGAGGGCGACGCAGTGGGCGACATAAACCCGAAGCAGTCGCAACTCGTCTTCAAGGGAGCCGATCTGGATGTCATCCCATCCAGCCCGCTCTTTCTCGGTCAAGTGAGTGCTGTAGAGCCCGTGCCGGCGATTTCCTGGCGTTCCCTTGGGTGTCTTCCCTCCATGCATCATGCACCTCGTCTTTCCAGCCATAGGCGGTTTCCGGCAAGGTTCTCCCCGACGGTTTTGAGCTCCACAGAGGCGCTTCGAAGGTTCTTCCATGGGGGTTCTCTCAGAATGCCGGCTTGAAGGCGGCTTGCCAGTCGGCCGCCGGCAGTTGAGCGGGGATCTCGACCACGTAGCGGACAGCATCCACGTCCAGTTCGGCCGGCTTGCTCAGTTGGAGGACACGATCAGCCAGATAGATCTGTGCCTGAACTGATCCCTTCCGAGCGCTGATCACCAGCCACTCCATGGTCTTTGCTTGCAAGTTTGCCCGGCCGCGCCGCCATGCAGCCTCTATGGCCGGATCGTCCGTCATGCTCGCCTTGAAGGCGTCACGGGGCACGCCGAGGAAGTCGGCGATAGCGTCGGCCTCCAACTGTTATTCGACGAGCTTCTCGACCTGGGCGGCATCAATCGTCATCGTCATCAATCCACCCATGGCAGAGGCTGGCCGTCCGCATCGCCGTGTTCAGCTTGGGAGTCGATTAGATCCGACCGCGTCTTCTCCAATTGCGCGATCCTCCCCAGCAACATGTTGATCCTGGCGATCGTGTCGGGCCTGCGCGTGATCACGTCGGTCGACTTGCTGTCCCCGCTGGATGACTGGCGGATTTCGGACAGCACCAAGCCGCTCTTGTTGGACGATGAGTGCGGGTCTTGGTTGATGGCGGAGTCTAAAGCTAGCGCTCTTGCCAACCAGATTTTACACATCCGGATCTCATCATCGACGTTGCCAGTCGGCGTATCCAACCACACTGCCTTCTCGGCCTCTGTTAACGCGGCGCTGTAAAGTCCATGCCGCATCGGACCTGTGTGGTTGCCCTTCGGAGTCTTACCACCATGAAGACGACAGCGAGCCCTCCCCTTCATGGGGGCTACTTGGCAAGGTTTCCCCTGACGATTCATCGCGCCGCAAATGCGCTTATGCTCGTCGTTCATGGGGTTTTCCGAAAAAAGACAGTCGAACGAAACACATTGGTCTATCCGCAGGTGTAAATGACTCCTGTGAATATGCGTTCGATAACGCTTCTTTGCGAGAGTTTTAGGCCCGCTCCTTGTCCTGACTATGTATACCGGGAGATACCGCCGATGATGGGTGGGATAATCGGTTATTTCAAATGGCGTTTTCTCGCTCCCGCTCACTAAGGGAAAGCGCCATGTTTCTACCCCAGAGAAAATCCGCATTTACTCAAAGGCTCGCTCGTTTGTCGGCATTCCGGAGCGGGCCTTTTTTCTGTGCGACGTCAGCTCGTCTTGTTCATGATCCGCTTCATGGTCTCCGCTGCGTGCTGTGCAGCATCGTCCGCCTCCTTGAATGTGCGGATGATGCGCTCGATCCGCTCACGATGGCGAAGCGCAGTTGCCATCCGAGCAAGCCTGTTCAGGCGTTCCATACGGTTTTCCATGAAGGCGAATTTATCATAGATACAGCGTATTCAATCCCGCCTGTCGAGCCGACGAAGGATCTCCTTCGCACGCGCCAGCCGCTGCTCCGCAATTTCGGCGCGTTCTTTAGCCAGAAGGATAGATTCCTCCATGGCAATAATGAGTAGCATAGAGCGCTCGATGCTCGGTCGTGCTTCCTGTGGAGCGATCTGCCACTGGTAGTTTAGGTCTGCAAGACGTTCTTGGAAAAGACGATGTCGATGGGGCATGTCTCAGCAACAAGTGATAGTTGCGGACGTTGCTGACTTTCTATTGATACATCGACCACGACCAGCGCAGGCTGGGTATGCCCGTAGATACCGGCTGCTAAGGATCGTAGGATAGCGTTGACGAGGGGCAGCCACACTTAAAGTGGGCTGCCTCGCAGGTGCACTCAGGCCCGTTCTGGCTCCACTGCGGAGCGGGTCTTCTTTTGCGCTAAAATATCAACACGAATATGAATCAACACGAATATGACGCCAAAGAACGACATCAATATTAATTCGAACAAAATTATATCAATAAGAGCCCGAATGACTCTCTTCATGTTCTGCTGATAGGCATGTTTATGATGCCTTTCTTATCCGCTACGACAGCATGTTAAACACAACGGCGACGATGGCAGCCGTGATCCAGATGATAACCATCCCGATCAGTATCGTTGCTGCCGCGTTGCAGGTTCTTGTCTTCCATGCGGCGCCAACAGCAGTGTAAACGCTGTGTTCCTGCGCTTCGCGCCGAGTCTTGACTGCGGTATGATGTTCCCATGCTGAAACTCGCCCCCGCCACTCTCGCCGTCTTGCTGTTCGCCACGCCAGCGCTTGCTGACCTGTCAGGCCGTGTCGCCAGCGTCCATGATGGTGACACGCTCACGCTTTCCGGCAACAAGGTCCGCCTGTGGGGGATCGATGCGCCGGAGCTAAAGCAGAAATGCGGCGGATCTGCCTGCGGTGTCGTCGCCCGCGATGCTCTTCGGGAGCTGGTGAAGGGCAGGGTGGTCACCTGCGTCCAGGTAGACCGCGACCGGTATCAGCGCGTGGTAGCGTCCTGTGCTGTTGGCGGCGCTGACCTGGGCGAGCAGATGGTCAGGTCAGGAAATGCACTGGATTATCGCCGCTACAGACAGGCCGAACTTGATGCTGTTTTGCGGCCAGTTACCGGCTATGATGTTTGGTTGTGTATAGACATTTTTAACCAAAAGGTTCTAGATATCGGGTATGACTTGGGTATGACAAGGTAGGTGGCCGATGGTGGAAATTGGTCCTGAGGCTCAGGCGGCGCAACTCGCAGCGCTGTTAAATCGATTGCAAGCTGATCTTGGCAATCATGCCGCTTGGCAGAAAATTTACGGAAAATCGGAGTTGACACCGAAGCTCATCGAAAGCGGATGCCCCTTGTTATATCGGCACAATCATGAACAGCGATCCAAACACTTTTGACTTTGCTGCCGAGACTGCTGATTTGATCGCCCAGTTGAGCGGACTGATCTTTCTCGCGCATGTAGCGTGGCGGCTTTCTCCAGAAAGGCTTCCGCACATGGCCCGCATATTTCACTTTGTTGGTGAAACGGATCAAACAGCCGCCCGAAACAGACAGGCTGGCCGACCTGTGCATGTGCGCATCAACTACGAAGACATCTGCCAGTGATGCCCTTTTCATGAAGGATCATGGCCGGTACCGCTGCCCACGCGCTGCCCCCGACTAGTTGTGGCCGAGCAGCAGCGCATGGTTCCTCAGAGCTACGACAGCGCCTTCAGATCATCGATAGCGGACATGACGAGCGTGTCATTGTCATCAGCGTAGTGCTCATGGGTGAGCTGCCACAACTCAAGCTTCGCCACGATCCCAGCCGTGGATGTCGACGGCATCCGCTCGATTTCGTCCATGATCGCGCACTGCCTGTCACAAAGGGCATCCACCTCATCCTCCGTAAGCGTAGCGTAGTTGCACTGGATCAAGCGTTGACAGCGGGTTTCC
>NZ_AVFK01000010.1 GCF_000936425.1 Skermanella aerolata KACC 11604
TCGCCGTCGCCTGACTGCTCAAAACCCGCCAATACCGTGAGCAATTACATTGGAGCAGCCCTGGCACAAACATCATGGAGAATACGACTGCCGCTGGTCCGACAACGGATATCCACCCCCAATTGATGCGGGCACGGGCGAAAGTGAGCGCATCAAGCATCGGCGAACTCCAACGGCCGGAGGCGGCTATGCTGTCGAAGCTCTCTTTCAATGACAGGAAAGGCCGTTCAACGCAAAAATGGGCAAGCGTCGAGAGGAGTAACAACACGGCTATAATGGCAATGGTCCTAAGCGACTCGTAGATCCATGAGTCAGGAGATGGGGTGACTTGCCCATACTCGTAAATCTCGAGGAGATAACGAGCAATCGCGAAGGCGGGAAGATGGAGGAGATAAATTGCGAAGGATAGCCGGCCAAGCACTCGGAATGGTGATGATCGGAGCAATTTAGCTGCAATGCTGGTGCGATTATAAAATACCCAGATTAGCAGTGAAGAAAAGATTGCCGCCATAATCATATATGCTCCGGATGACCACCATAAATAAGGTGACCAGAGAGAAAAATGCCAATAATACCCGAATATCGGTATTATCAATATAAAAACTACACCAAAATATTTTGATTTTATTAAATTAATTACTGAATTATTCTGAATATGATTGTGAGCACATATTCGTCCTGCGATTGCACCCAAGAAAAATATCTCAACATAACTGAGAGAAAAGTAATACATGCTGAAGGGGATACCATGGGGATTGCCTGGGCCAAGATAATACATTAGGAAGGTACGGATCAGCAATGCGCCAAAGCAAACTATTATTATATAGCTTGCCTTCTTTGATTTAGTAAATAATAAAAACAAAAAAGGAAATACGGCGTAAAATTTCTCCTCAACATTGATTGACCAGATCACTCCAAAAAAATGTGGAATTCTATCGAAAACCAACGGCCCAAATCCAAATCCGGACATGTTGAGATTGAAAAACAGCAAGAATGGAACCAGGCCAAGATTCCAAAACCATTCCAAAGTCATATGCTCGATAACATGACTGGTTCCTCTGAAAGGACCGGCAGGGCCGGCGAGCACGACAATGAAAATCATCGTTGCGACATAGAGCGGCCAGATTCGAAATACTCGCCGAAGGTAGAACTTCGCGATCCTGATCTTACCATCGTGCATTTCTTCAAGAGTCAGAAGATAACTCATCAAAAAAGCTGACAGAGAAAAGAAAAATGATACCGCCATATTGGCAGTGGAAAACCCGTTCAGCCAAGTATCCGGAAAAAGGTGGGTAAGTGCGACGGTAAGCGCAGCCAGTCCTCTGAGACCGTCGAGCTCCGGTATCCAGGTTGAGCCTGAAGTTCTAGCCTTCATCCTAAAAAGTCCCTGGCACCGGTAATTCACGTGAGTTCAGCGAAAGTCCTTCCATGTCCATTCCAAGAGCCGCAGGCACCTCGTAGGTGCTCATGACCAAAAGGATGCCGGCGTCTGGCGATATCCGTGCCAGCGACCAGATGAAGGCCTGTCGCATCCAACCCGGCGATAGGGGGGCGACAGCCCTCAAACACGCCGTGATTCCAAGCAATGCGAAGATCATCGTAGCCCGTACCGAGCAGGCGTCTATCTTCGAAGACAACTGATTCTGAGCAAGGCCAGCACCATCAAGAGCGATCTGGAACGCCGTGTGCGTCAGTCCACCAACCTGGCCTTGGGAGAAATGCGGCGCCCCGTAAAATCTGAGTATGCTTAAGCTGTAGAAGTAACTATAGCCGACGTTTTCCTTATAATCGGCGCTGGGTGGTATCGCTTTGACAACAAATTCCACTGGTAGCCATGCAATGGATATCACCGTGACCATGCTCGGAATGACTGTTGGCCACCACGCCGGTGTCGAACGAGACATACTGCCATGGCGCATGGTCATCGGAAATTTCCCCGGGCCGGCGTCCGAAAAGTTTCTGGATCGGTGTGGCGGAAGAATAGCTGAAGCCTTCGGAAGGTGCTGTTCAGCTTGTCACCTTGCGGTGTGAGGATAAGAATGCCGGCCGGAGTACGCTGCATAAGGCCTACCTGAATTAGGTTCCCGATCCTTTCCTCCACCATCATCTTGGGATGGTAGCGCTCGGCGACGGTTTGTTCCGGCAAGGCGCCGTGGCGCAGCCGGAGTAGCATGGAAGCCGAGATGCTGCTCCCGACCATGGTGAAGAAGAAAATGTATAGTTCGCACAGGAAGGCGTAGCAAAGCGCCGTCGCAATCAACCCTGACCCAAGTCCCCCTTCCAAATAGAGTTGGGCGAGCATGACGCAGCCGGCGATGCCGCCGATGAGGACGAACTTGTGGACAGACGTTCCGGGCAATCGTAACCGGCAGGCGACAGCGAGAACGGCGATGGCTGTGCCGAGATAGGCCAACGGAATTGTAACAGTGCTCATGGTTTCGGCCGGGGTCCATGGACTGTCCAGGTCAGCCCCGCAAGTACGGAGCTGACCACATGACCCATGAAGGTCAGTTCGAGGCGGTCGCCAGACGACCGCCGGATCAACCCGAGGAGAGCCAGCCCAGAGGTTCGATCCTGGTTCTTTCGGGCGCCGATCGCTTCAAGTTCGGCGAGAACCCGAATCAATCCTTCCGCATCCTGGTTTTTCAGCCGGTCAAGGATGCTCAAAGAGAAACCTCCTTGTGCCAACGACCAGAGTTCCAGGAACGATAGGCTGTAGATGCCATGAACTGCGGCAGCGCCGACCAGCGCGGCAACTTGGCCGGTCACCGCCGCCGCGGCCAGAGCCGCCAATATTGCCATAAGGAAGGACACAAAGTGGTAGAGGAAGATCCACCGCTCCTGCCGGAACGGTGCCCACTCCCTGAACACAACCACGTATGCCAAAAAATGACCAACAACATACGCCAAAGTGCCGATCATGGCTATCAGTGTGGCATCTGTCATGGCAGTCCATTTCTGGCACATGCGCTAACGCTGACGATCAATACGGCCCCTTGAAGTCGTCGGCGAGGTCGATGTCGCCGAGATGGCTGTGGGTCCGTCCGAGAGTCGCGAGAACCGCACGGGCAATAGTCGAAGCCTTCGGGTAGAAGGCAGCTTCCAGAGACATGGAAACCGGCGCAGGGCAGTCGGCAAGTGCGATGCGGCGCACGGGGGCCTTCAGGCTGTGGAACGCCTTTTCGGCGGCCAGGGCTGCGATCTCGCTGACCACACCACAGAGTTCCCAACTAGTGTCGGCGACGACCAGACGGCCTGTCTTGCGAACGGAGGAGAGGATGGTCTCCTCGTCCAGCGGCCGGATCGAGCGCAGGTCGACCAGCTCGACCGAGACACCTTCCTTGGCCAACTCCTCGGCTGCGCGCATGGCCTCGATCACCATGAACGACGTGGCCACGATGGTCACGTCGGTCCCTTCCTGGACCACGCGGGCTTTACCGATCGGCGTCGGCACATAGGCCTCGTCCACCGGGCCGGAAATGCCGTACAGCGTCCGGTGCTCGAGAATCACGGTCGGGGCGTTGCTCTGCAAGGCGGCGATGGTCAAGCCCTTGGCATCCTGAGGCAGGGCCGGAAGAACGACCTGAAGACCGGGAAAGTGAGCCAGCAAGCTTTGCAGGCTTTGGGAATGGGTAGCCCCCTGACCCCATCCCTTGCCGACCACGGCGCGCACGACGACGGGAACGCTGCCAGCATTGCCGCCATACATGTAGCGCCACTTGGCGGCCAGATTGATCAGTTGGTCAAAGGCAAGGAACATGAAATCGTTGCGCGGATGCACCATCATCGGGCGCTTGCCCATGGCGGCGGCGCCGATGCATATCCCTGTCATGGCATTTTCCATGGCGGGCGAGTCGAAGACCCGCTCCGGCCCGAAACGGCGAGTCGCTTCGACGGTCGACCCGAAGATACCGGATGCATAATCGACGGCGATGCCGGTGACGAAAATACTGGAATCGCGCTCCATTGCCTGAACCAAGCCTTCTGACAAAGCCTCGTAGTATTTCAGCTCACGCATATCAATAGTCCTCGGGAATCAACACGGAGGTTAATGGAACGATGCTGTTCTAGTCGTTATGCTAGTAAATATTATCGAACAGGTTTTGCGCTTCCGGCCACGGCGCTTGCTTCGCTGTCAGCACGGCAACGCGAATTTCCGATTCGACCTCCTCCGTCCATCGGGCTATCTGGGCCTCCGACGCGATGCCGCGGCTCTGGAGTCGTTCGCCGGCCAGCTTGACCGGGCAGTGCTCGATCCACTTGTCCAATTCCGCCTTGGTCCGGTATGTGCGGCCAAGTTCATGGTCGAAACCGGGGCCGACATGCTCGCGCCAGCGGTAGGTCATGCATTCCAGGAAAACCGGACCGTTGCCTGCCCGGATCGACTCGACCGCCCGTGTGGCAGCTTCGAAAACGGCGATCGTGTCATTGCCGTCCACTTTCTCGGCCGTCACCTTGAAGGCGCGTGCGCGCTCGCAGAGTTCGGTGCCGGTCGGCTGCCGAGTCGACAGCGGGCTCTCGGTTGAATAGAGATTGTTTTCGCAGACGAACAGGACCGGCAGCTTGCGCAACGCCGCGTAGTTCATGCTTTCGTAGAAGACCCCTTCCTCGCATGTCGCTTCACCGAAGAAGGTCACCGCGACGCGGGACGAGCGGTCCATTTGAAAGGCCAAGGCCGATCCGGTGGCAACCGCGATGGTCTGGCCCAGGATGGCGCTGCTGACGACGAAGCCCTTGTCCACCGCCGTCAAGTGAACCGATCCGCCCCGGCCGTTGGCGCAGCCGGTCTCGCGTCCGTAAAGCTCGGCCGCAAGGCCGGCAACGCTGCCGCCCTTGGCCAGATAGTGGTTATGACAGCGGTGGTGGCTGTAGACGACATCGTCAGGCAGCAACGCCTCGCAAACTCCCGAGGCCACCGCCTCCTGGCCAACCCCGAAATGGGTCGGCGTACGCATTTCCTGCTCGCTGTAGAGAGCGGCCAGGGACTCCTCGGCGCGGCGCAGCCGCAGAACCGACTTGAACAGCCGTATCTCGACATCGGGTGTGACAGTGCCCATTCTCAAGCCTCGTTAAAGAAGGCGCGCCGGATATTCTTCGGCGCGCGCTTTTTGCTTTCCATCGGGGTAAAGTGCGGACGCGGTGTGACGGCACCGAGGGCGGAACTGCCCCGGAACCGCATGCCATCAGCGACGGCGTGCCGCAGCTCTCGGCTTCACGCGCTGGTCACCCCATCATTGGGGAACCTTGGTGCTGATCTTGCTGCTGTCGAAGCGGATGATTTCCCAAACCAGCGTCAGGAGCGTCTTTCCAACATTCGCCAGGTTGCGGAGTCGCAGGGCACTCGATTTGTTCGTGTTCTCGGCGCCCTGCACGCCAATCTGCACACAGCTGCATCCTGCCTTCAGCAGCTTGGTCATGACCTCGCCCTGGAAGGCGAAGCGAGTGCTGCTGATCGTGATCTGCCGCAGCAGAGCAGTGCGGTGTACGGCCAAACCATTATAATATTTGATATTTTGCCTGAATAGAAGGTTCAGCAATCCCGTGTACGAGCGTGACATGACATAGCGGGACGGCGTCTTGATCCGTTTCAGGTTGACCATGTAAGGCGCGATGATATCGGCGGAGCCGATCGCATCGAAGATCGGGGGAAGGCTGCTGGCCGGCAGTCCACCGTCACCGCATAGCAGCATCAGATACTCGAACTTGGCCTGCGCGATGCCCAACTTATAGGCGGAGCCCAAACCCTGGTTCCGTTCGTTATGCACGACGCGGACCTTGGGGTGACCGTCCGCAATTTCGTTCATTATCGCCCCGGTACGGTCGGTGCTGCCGTCGTTGACGAGAATGATTTCGAAATCTTGAAAGCGATCCTCAAGAACGGCAACGATATCGCTGACGATGTCGGCAACGACCTCTTCCTCATTCAGAGCGGGAACGACTATGGAAATGGACTGACTGGAATTGATTTTCGTCATCTGAACCCTTCGAATTCACTGCTGCTTCCATGATTGAGGCCGAAGACGCTAGTGCGATATGATTAACCTAATCGGCCGAGTTTCCGGACCACGCCTGCCAAATATGCTGATTTGAAGTATTGCATTATCGAAAAGATTATGTCAACTGGGGTAATCCAATCAGGGCGCGCGACAAAGCGCTGCTTCAGGATACGCGTGAGGGCTATCCAGGCTGGGGCTCCTGTCTGGAGACAGGCTTGTCCTGTGGCTCACGGGTCCGCCAAGCAAATCAAATGAATGTTTCAGGTGAGGAATGAAAAATAAATTCTCATAATGTTGTTCAGGATTCTGTAATGGACATCAAATATCGGCCGTTAGCGCTGGCCTGTTTTATTGCCGTGCTGTATGTTTGGGCATTTAGTCAAATTCCAGTTATTGCACTGCCTCACTGGGGACATGACGATGGTCTCTTTGTTCGGCTAGCTCGCAACCTGACGCAAACGGGATGGCTCGGCGTTTACGACTCCACCACCCTGATTAAGGGACCGATGTTCCCGGCATGGCTCGCCCTGAACAATGCGCTCGGTCTTCCGCTGCGATTCAGCCAGGCGTTGCTGAATGTCCTCGCCGCCGGTGTGGCCGTTTCGGCTCTACGTCCCATGATAAGGCAGGAAGGCGTGGCGGTGGCCATATTCGCGGCCCTGCTGTTCAATCCGTTCGTCTATAGCGGCAAGCAGCTTCAAGTGCTCCGCGAAATAACCTACCTGCCTCTCACGGTCCTGATCCTTGGACTCGGCTTCTGGTGGCTGCGCCTTCAGGATCGCGCATTGGCCCGCCGGGTTCCGCTGGCCATGGCCATGGGCGTGACCCTGTTCTTCTACTGGACGACGCGCGAAGAGGGAATATGGATCGTGCCGGCATTGGCGGCCGGACTCTTCCTCGACTTGGGGGGGCGATGGCGATCGAGCGAGATCGGATGGCAGGAAATGCGGCGCGAGGCGGTGCTGGTGGCGTTGACCGCGATCATTCCATTCCTTGGCATACAGGCGATTTCCATCATCAATCATAAAGCCTATTCCATCTACAGCGTGGTGGAATTCAAGAACAGCAAGTTCCTGGCCGCCTACAGCGCGCTCTACCGGGTGCGTCACGACAACGATGGCGACCGTGTCGCCGTTCCCCGTGAGGCGTGGCGGGAGATTTATCCCTTCAGCCCCGCTGCCCGAGAACTCCAGCCCTATGTCGATGGAGAACTGTTCCGGGACTGGGCGGAAACGGGCTGTTCAAGTTCACGCATCGTTCCATGCCATGGCGAGATTTCGGTCGGGCATTTCATGTACGCGCTGCGAGATGCCGTCTGGCGCGCCGGGTACCAGGACGGCCCGAGCGGCGAGGCGTTTTACGAGCGACTCGCGCATGAGGTCGATTCGGCTTGCGCCGACGGCCGGCTGTCCTGCCGGCCTCCGCGATACGGCATCATGCCTCCCATGGATGTCGCGACCGTCCTCCGATCATTGAGGCTCATGCCGGAAGCGGTGGCCGTTTTGGTGGGACTCCGGGAGTTGTCCATAGAGGAGCAGGCCAGCGACGGCCCCATTCAGATGCTGATGCCCTTCCTCGATTATATAAGGGCAGATGGCTTCCCGCTCGAAGACGACTTCTCGGAGGAATACTACCTTCTGCAGAACCCCGATGTCGCTGCAGCCGTGCGTAGAGGCGATCTGAAGAGTGGGGGCGAGCACTACAAACTTCACGGCAAGCAAGAAGGGCGTTCCGGCACAGGGGTCAGGTTGACACGCAACGAACAGCCCGGCCGAACAGTCATGAGCCTCCTGAGTGCTCTAGGCCGGGCCTATCAGTTGTTGATCCCGGTCGCCACGGCACTCGGGCTGGCCGCTTTCGGATGGCGGCTCTGGATAGCAGTCGGAACGGGCCGATTTCCGCTTCCCCTGATTGTGAGCGCGATGCTTTTGGCAGTCGTGGTCAGTCGGCTGTCGCTGGTCTGTATACTGAGCGTTTACGGCATGGCGATCATCAGGGAGCAGTATCTGGCGCCGGCGTCGGGCGCCCTTATCCTGTTCTCGATCATCTCTTGCAGTGATGCGGTCAATCACCTGCTGGACCGATACCGGGGGGGAAAGCCGGATCGGGCGGCCAAGCACCCGCTAGTGAATTGACTCATTCCGAAGATACAGTGCGTCGGATGAGTTCATAGAAGATGTCCTTTGGCACTCTGGTTCAGACAGGGGCTTTGCCTTGCCGGCGTGATCGCGGATGTAGAGCCGGATGCGCCGACGGACCATCTCAGCGTGGGACTTCCACGCAGCGCTCCCGTCGAACGACAGCACCCGGGAGTGGCGGGGTGGCTCCCTGCAGGGATGGACGCAGTCCTCGACCTTATCGGCACCGGCTGGATCGATGGACTTCTCTACAACTACTTCAATGCACTAGCGGGTGAAACGCAGCACCATGCCGCTATTACCGGGTTTCGCGCCAGTTATGCGATGATATGGCGTTCCACCCGCAGAGCTTGCGTTCGGCACAAGCTCTCCGCTGACAGGATCCTGTCCCGCCGATGCCAGCATCCTTGCAGCGTCGCGCAACAAGTCGAGTTCTTCCACGGTAACACAGTCGACTGAATGAAGTTTACCCGCAAGCCGACTCAAAGCGCCGGCGTAAAATCGAGGATGAGCCATAGGTCACCGATGTATCGTGTCTGGGAATGTCACTAAACAAGAGAGGCGATCATGTCTTCGTTTCCAAGATGAGCGCCCATGTTCAAGGTGACACGGAACTTGTTGCCTGCCAATCATTCTTAGTAAAATACCACTTAATTGGTGAAAATTAATAATCCATAAGGGGTTTGATCATCAGCTGTTATAGGTAGAGGTTTGCCGATTAGAATATGGAGAACAGAAGTGATGCGGCAGCATGCCACTCCCAAATGCAACCGATAGGCATCGGCAGCGACGATGCGTTAAGACTTTGTATGTAAGTCATAGATCAGATCATAGCGTTCCAAGGATGGTAGGTTGCCGATCATGAGCATGGTGCAGTGGATTTCGAGAAGCGCCGCAACGATAGACGGAAATACCGATGGTCGAGCCGATCTGCGGCAGTCGAGATTCCCGTGTCACGGAAGTCCATGATGCGCCCATAGGGGAGCATTCGCAGAGCTTCCCAACCATTGCCGCTGCGCTTGAAGCGACCTGCACCACGCTGCAAGTGGTCACATCGGCGATCATACCCGATGCAATCCGCGCCCGATTCCAATGGATACGCGCCTCGCCGGTCAACAGGGAGCGGCACTCCACGCCGGTAGTTAGATGAAAAATATGAATTCCATATCAATGGCGAGGGTGTCGATGGTCAAGTACGGTCTCCTGGCAGCCAAGATGGCGATCAGCGTTGGCTTGGTGGTCTGGATCGCGACCCAGATGAAGATCGGTGACGCGTTCCTGCAATTATCGATGATTTCTCCTACTGTCGTGGTCGCCGCCACAGCGGTCATCGCCCTGCAAATGTTCATAAGCGTCGTGCGCAACAGCGTGACGCTCACATTGACGGGCAGTCGACTGCCCGTCCGACAAGTGGGCGTCAACGTGCTGGTCGGCGCCTTCTTCAGCCAGACCATGATCTCGTTCGTCGGCGGGGACGCCATGCGCATCCTTGGGCTGACCCGCCGTGGGTTACCGATTCGCACCGCATCGGCTGCCATTTTGCTTGATCGCACCTATGGTCTGATAGGGCTGCTGTTGCTGGTAGCGGTCTGCATGTCCGCATTGGTCAAGGTCATCACTGATCCAGCGATACGTTCCGGTATCACGCTGGCACTCGTCATGGGCTTTTCGCTTACCGCGGCGTTCCTCATGCTTGGCAGGTTGCCACAAAGTTTCCGTGACCTGCCACGTTTCGGTGTGATCGCGGACATGGCCTCGGTCAGTCGCTATTGCTTCATGCGTCCAGGGGCTTCACTGCTAATCCTGGCGCTGAGTTTCGTAACGAATATTTTCAATGTTGTGGTTGTCTGGCTGGTCGCCACGGACCTTGGGGCTTCGGTCAGCTTCCTGTCTTGTCTGATCGTCGTTCCTCCGGTTCTTTTCCTCTCCATGCTGCCAATCTCTGTATCAGGGTGGGGAGTGCGCGAAGGCGCAATGGTTGTTGCATTCGGCTATCTGGGGGTCGCATCGGACGAGGCATTGGCCACCTCGTTACTGTTCGGCCTTCTAGTGCTCGCGGCCGGCTTGCCTGGAGGGTTGCTCTGGCTATTGGAGCAGCATCGCTACCCACCCGGCGGCAAGTCGTCCGGTGGCGCTCCTCCCGCCAATACCCCGGCCGGCGATGTGGCGGACGGTGTCGGCATACCCGTCTCGTGACCCCGCGACATGCCACCAGCCCTTCACGATGCAAAATTCTCATGAGGCAATTGGAGAACTCCCTGTGCGTGGATTTACGGGACCAGGAAAAGGTGAACTGCGGATAACCGTGCTCTGTTCAGGGGCCTTGGCAAGATGATGCCGCCAAAAATCGGCGATCCAGTCGAAATGCTGCAAACCCCTTTCGTGAGGATTGTTCGCTTTCCCGCGGATTTTGGGGAATTCAGGAAAAACTACGATGTCGTAGTTTTCGGGCCTCGTGCTGGAGTGGTGGCAGTGAATGGCGATCGGATTCTGATGATCCGCCAGTACCGGTTTCTGCCCAATGCCTTATCATGGGAGATTCCCGGTGGAACGGTGGAACCGGGTGAGGATCCCGCAGTCAGCGCGCAACGCGAGTGCCTGGAGGAAACTGGGGTTTTATGTGAAGACCTCAATCCATTGATCACCTATTGGCCCGGTCTGGACAACGTTGACAATGAAACAACTATCTACAGCTGTATAAAAAGCCGGCAGGTGCATCCTTTCCAGCCTAATCCTTCAGAAGTGGTCGAAATCGCGTGGATGCCGCTGATGGATGTCATGGGAATGGTCATGGGTGGTGAGATAAAGGATGTTTTCACACAAACTGCAATGCTGAGCTTCGCCTATTCCAGACTCCGAAGCGGTTGAAGCGACCTTGTCCCCGTGCATCACCTACATTAAGCCGCTTATGTATTTTGCTGACGACGCGGAAATTCCTCGGATGTCATAGGGTCCATCTACCCCAAGGTCGAACCCGATCGATTTCGATCAAAGAAGCTGATCCAGCCCATTGCCTCGTCGGCTATGGGAGGCGTTTAGCGGGAGCAAGGTCATTTCTTCAGGCTATCGTGACGCGGTAGCCCAGCTCCAGCACCTCTCCCGGCGGAATGTGCATCAGACCGGGCTTTTGCGAGAAGTCTCCGTCGAAACCGGCGGGAGAGGTGAATCCCCGCCAAGGCTCGATGCAGAGGAAATCGCCGCCCGCCTTCGACCATAGGCCGAGCTGTTCGAATCCCGTCCAGGAGACCTCGATGACCGGTGCATCCGGCGTGCCCGGCGCGGCGTAGCGGACGGACCGGCTCGCCGGGTGCCTGAGGATCAGGGCGTCTTCGGCGAAAAGCGCCTCGTTCAGACGCAGCCGGCGTCCCTCGACCGGAGTCGGGAAACCGGTGTCGCCGAGCAGGCCGTTGTCCAGGCGGCTCACCGGCGCCGGCTCGTCGGTTTCGAACGTGATTTCGTGGGCATCCTTCGGGATGCCGTCGGCGAGCGGCCAGCGGAAGGCGGGGTGCGCGCCGAGCGATGCCGGCAACTCGACATCTCCTGGATTCGACAGCCGGTATCGGATGTCCAGCGACTCGTCTTCCAGCGCATAGGCGATGTCGAGTCGGAAGGCGAAGGGATAGCGCGTCCGCGTTTCCGCGTCGTCGGTCAGCGACAGGCGGCAGCCGAGCGGGCCGTGTTCCTCCCAGGTGAAGCGGCGGTCGCGGGCGAAGCCGTGCTGGGTCATGGGATAGCTTACCCCACCATGATGCAGGCGGTCGTCCTTGAGCCGTCCCACGATCGGGAACAGCACCGGCGCATGGCGTGGCCAGACGGGACCAGCCTGCCAGAGCAGTTCGGTGCCGTCGGCGGCGCGCAGCGAGCAGAGCTCGGCCCCATCGGCCTTGATGACGGCGCTGAGGCGCCCGTTGTCGATTGTGTGCTGATCCACCCCGATATCTCTCCACTGGCGACGTTCCGGTTCCGGCAGCCCGGCCGGTCCATCTTTACCACCGCTCGACAGGTGTTGCCGACCCCCCTGATCGTCCCCATGATTGGAGCTTCCTTCCCCACGGGGAGCGCCAGCGGGGTGATCGAATAATGGGAATGGTGGTTGATAGTGCCCTCTATGTCGGCGGGCATCGCGATCGGTCCGTCGGCATCGATGTGGCGAAGCCGCCCGAGCAGCCGGACCATTTCGTCTGGATCGGATTGCTGGAACCCAGCGAGGAGATGCTGCGCACCGTTCAGGCCCGGTTCGGTCTTCACGATCTGGCGATCGAGGACGCTCATCGTGCCCATCAGCGGCCCAAGCTGGAAGTCTACGACCATTCCCTGTTCGTCGTGCTACGCACGGCCGAACTGAAGGGCGGCAAGGTCGATTGCGGCGAGACCCATGTCTTCATCGGCCCCGGCTACGTCATCACCGTCCGGCACGGCGCCTCGTCTTCCTACGCGGAAGTGCGGAAGCGGGCGGAAAGCGTGCCGGGGATGCTCGGCAAGGGCATCGACTTCGTCCTCTACTCGATCATCGACTTCGTCGTGGACAACTACTTCCCGATCGTCGAGACCCTGGAGGCGGAGGTCGAGGAGACGGCGGAGGGAGTCCTGACGGCGGCCTTCTCGCCGGAGAAGATCGCCCGAATCTACGAGATCCGACGCGAGCTTCAGCTCCTGCGCCGGTCGGTGACGCCGTTGATCGAGATGGCGGGGCGGCTGGCCCGCGTCGAGGTGCCGCTGATCGACAGCGACCTCAAGCCCTACTTTCGCGACGTCCAGGACCATACGACCCGTCTGACCGAACGGATCGAAAACCTCCGCGAGTTGTTGGCTTCGGCATTGGAGGCCAATCTGCTGATCGTGTCGATCCGCCAGAACGAGGTGATGAAGAAGCTGGCGGGATGGGCGGCGATCCTGGCGGTCCCGACCGCCATCGCCGGCATCTACGGCATGAACTTCGAACATATGCCGGAACTGAAGTGGGAGATGGGATATCCCGCCGTGCTGGTCGCGATTATCGTGATCTGCGCATACCTGTATGTGCGGTTCAAGCGCAGCGGATGGCTCTGACAAGCGCTCTGAGACGGGCAACGAAGAATAAGGGGAGAAAAGAAATGGCGAAGGAACGCATCGGGTTCATCGGCGTCGGGCTGATGGGGCATGGGATGGCCGCCAACATCGTGGACAAGGGCTGGCCGCTGACGGTGATGGGCCACCGCAACCGCGAGCCGGTCGAGGACCTGAAGCGTCGGGGCGCCGCCGAGGCGTCGACCCCGCGCGAACTGGCCGAAGCCAGCGATATCGTGGTGATGTGCGTGACCGGCAGCCCACAGGTCGAAGCCGTGGTCAACGGCCCGGACGGGCTGGCGTCGGCCGGCAAGCCGCTGCTGATCGTCGATTGCTCGACATCGGAACCGTCGGTCACCACCCGGCTCGCTGCCGAGCTGGAGCCGAAGGGCATCGTCCTGATCGACGCGCCGCTCGGCCGCACGCCGAAGGACGCCTGGGAAGGAACGCTGGACGTCATGGCCGGCGGCGCACCGGAGCATGTCGAGCGGGCGCGGCCCGTGCTGGAGGCTTTCGCCGGCCGGATATTGCCGACGGGGCCGACGGGGACCGGTCATACCATGAAGCTGCTCAACAACTTCCTGTCGATGGGCTATGCGGCGCTCTATTCGGAAGCCCTGACGATGGGCGCCAAGGCCGGGCTGACGCCGGCGGTGTTCGACAGCGTGATCCGGGGCGGCCGGATGGATTGCGGCTTTTACCAGACGTTCTTCAAATGGGTTCTGGAGCGTGATCCCAACGCGCACCGGTTCACGCTGCGCAACGGGTTGAAGGACATGACCTATATGGCGTCCTTCGCCAACGCGGCCGGGGCCGCGAACCCGTTGGGTGCGGCCGTCCGGAACTCGTTCGCCATGGCTGTCGGGGCGGGGCGGGGAGATGAATATGTCCCTCGCCTGTCCGACATCGTGGCGGAGCTCAACGGGACATCCCTTGCCGTGGGCCAGGATGCCGAGAAGGCTCCCGGCAAACCCTGACTCGCGGAGGATGCCGCCGAAGGTTCAGCGGGAAGCGAAGGGACGCAGCGGACGGCGCTCGACGATCGGGCCGCTGCGGACCACTTCCAGAGGCGGACGCTCGCGGCCGGTGGAGAGGGTCCGGGGCCGCGGGGCCGAGTCGTAGTCGCGCTTTTCGGCGATCTGGAAGATGCCGGCCTCGACCGGAAGGCTCTCGGCCAGAATCACGGTGGCATTGAGCGAGATCACCTTGGCGGCATCGCCGGAGCGGCCCTCGAAATTACGCAGCAGGCCCGACGCCAGATACTCCTTGATCTTGGCGGCGTTGCAATTCAGCCAGTGGGCAGCCTGCTCGACGGTAATGGCGATGTCACGCATGAGGATCTCCAAATCATTGCCGGTTCCGGAGCGCCGCCTCTAAATCGAGGGCCGTCCGGCCGGAGGAACAAGTCACAAAAGGGTGCCGCGATCCGGCACCAGCACTCGAACCCGATGGGGCGTGGCCGTACCAGGAAGGCGGTACGTCGCCCTGTCGGCGGGCGCCGATCCGGCACCTTCAAAAAACCGGTCGCTCGTTTCCGGTCCCCAGCCACGGCCGCAATGCCGTGGCTCGGAACTATACGGAAATCAGGCGGCCTTGGCGGTGCGCTCGACGGTCTTCGGCTTCTGGGCGACGCTCTTGATCTCGTCCAGGCTGGCGACGACGCGGCGGCTCAGGATGTCGGAAGCCTCGGTGGTCACCTTGGTCAGGATGTCCTGAAGCTCACGGGCGTTGGAGACGTTCTTCTCGTAGGCGGCCTTGACCAGGTCGGCCTGCTTGACCAGATTGTCCTCGACCTTGGCGGTCGGGGCGGCCGTGGTCAGCAGCGACTGGAACTGCTCCATCTGCTGACGGGCGATTTCGCTCTGGCGCTTGGCGACGGTCTGGAGACCCTGGGAGAAGGTCTGGCTGGCGGCGGTGAACGCCTCGATGTTCTTGCGCTGAATGTCGAAAATGGTGCCGAAGTCGAAGTTCGGGACCGAGAAGCCTTTGATCGCGCTCATGGATGTGTTTCCTGTCCTGTAAGATGATAACAAGTCGGGTCGCCGTGCCATCGGGCCTCGAAGCGCCCCATTTCCTTGCTGCACTGCAACATGAGAGCAATCGGCAAAAGGTTCAAGGAGAATCATCGAATTTTTTGGGGCAAACGGTGAAAAAAATGGCTGCCGTGTACACAAGGTCAGCAATCGGCTGGTAGAACCTGCCCGATAGTGTAAGGACAGGATCGTTTCGTGCTTTGATGAAATGCCCAGTTGCGGCCGGCGCGGATCCTTTAGGCGGCGGTCAGTTGCAAACCGATGAATTTTCAGGGCGGTAGCTTCGTTATGGCTCAGGGAAAAATGGTGTGGCATGGTGGCTGCCTTGGGAAAGGGGCATCATGAGCACCGGAGGAAGGCGCAAAAGCAGTTACCGGCCGCAGCTCGATCCGTCCGGGGAGAGCGTGCATTACACCGCTACGACTCCGGCGGGTGGTGCGGAGCGCTGCCGGGATTGCGGACGCAAGCACGGGACGGTCGTGCGCTGCCTAGCCGACGGACGCTGGTTCGATGCCGACGACCAGACCTGGCGAGACCGGCGCGGCCGGCGGGCCGAGTGGCCCAACGTGGTCGAGTACAGCGAGGTGCGGGACCTTCCGGTAGCGGTGCGGCAGGTCAGGCTGTCCGGCGACACCAGCGCCAAGCTGACGAAACTGTGCCGGCGCTGCCAGATGAGCCGGGAAGCCGTGCGCAACGCCATCCGCAGCCGGATCAGGGCCTTGAGCCGGCGGGCGCTCGGCGACCTTTTCCTGGGCGGCTACGGCGAACCGGACGAGATCGAGCGGTTCAAGGTCCTATCCAGGCAACCGAAGAAAACCAGCCGGCCCCTCTGACGCCGGCAGGACGGAGATCCATCTTCGACAGCAGGGCCGCGTGCAGCGGCCGTCAACGACGAAGGGGATTTTTCGATGACGAGGCATTCCGTCCTCAGCCGCCGAGCCCTGCTTGCCCTGATGGCCGCCGGCAGCACCGCCATGCTGGCGCCCGGTCTTTCCCGGGCGCAAACCGGCGGGCCGGAACCGAGACCGGGACTGCGCCGGATCCCCTCGACCGGGGAGCAGGTGCCGGCGGTCGGCCTCGGTACCTGGATCACCTTCAATGTCGGCGCCGACCCAACCTTGCGCGACGAATCGGCCGATGTCATGGACGCCTTCTTCAAAGCGGGCGGCCAGATGATCGACAGTTCGCCGATGTACGGTTCGGCGCAGGAAGTGGTCGGTTACGGCCTGCGGAAGCTGGGCCACCCGCAGGCCCTGTTCTCCGCCGACAAGGTCTGGATCTCGTCGCCGGCGGCAGGGCCGGGGCAGATCGAGGAGTCGCGGCGGTTCTGGGACATCCCCCGGTTCGACCTGCTCCAGGTCCATAACCTGCTCTCCTGGGAAAGCCATCTGGAAACGCTGTTCGCCATGAAGGCGGAGGGCAAGCTGCGCTATGTCGGCATCACGACCTCCGAAGGCCGGCGCCATGGCGAATTCGAGCGCATCATGGCGTCCCAGCCGCTGGACTTCGTCCAGGTCAGCTACAACGCGCTGGACCGGGAGGTCGAACGGCGAATCCTGCCCCTGGCGCAGGAGCGCGGCATCGGCGTCATCGTCAACCGGCCGTTCCGCCAGGGCAGCCTGACCCGCAGCCTGGAGGGCGAGGCGCTGCCGGACTGGGCGGCGGAGATCGGAGCGGCGACCTGGGCGCAGTTCCTCTTGAAGTTCATCGTCTCCCATCCCGCCGTCACCTGCGCCATCCCGGCGACGACGCAGGTGGCCCATGTGACCGAGAACATGGCGGCTTCCGCCGGCCCTATGCCGGACGAGGAGATGCGCCGGCGCATGGCGGCCTTCGTCGAGGATATCTGATGTCGGAGTGGTGGACCTATTCGCTCTCCGACTTCCTGCTGTTTTCGCCCCGCACATATTACCGGCTGTTCGAATTGTACAATGCCGCTCTTTGGCCGGCGCATCTGCTGGCGGCGGTGGCGGGGCTGGCCATTCTGGCCTGCATGCTGCGCGGAGGCAGGGGATGGAGAGCCGCCTGCGTGCTTCTTGGGGCGTGCTGGCTCTGGGTGGGTTGGGTCTTCCTGCTCGACCGCTACGCCACGATCAACTGGGCGGCGGCATGGTTCGCCGGCCTCTTCGTGGTCCAGGCGATTCTGCTGGTGCTGACCGGAGCCGCCGCTGGATCGTCCGGGGAAATGTCCCGATCGCGTGGAGCAGCGGCGATCACGTTGCTGGTCTTCGCCCTGGCAGTCTATCCTTCGATCGGCATAGCCGTAGGACGGCCCTGGACCCAGGCGGAGGTTTTCGCCATGGCGCCGGACCCGACCGCGCTGGGAACGCTGGGTTTCGCCCTGCTGGCGCCGACCGCCGGACGGCGCTGGCTGCTGCTGGCCATCCCGTTGCTGTGGTGCGCGATCTCGGGGGCGACGCTCTGGACGATGGAGGCACCGGAGGCGCCGGTCCTGCCCGCCGCCGGTCTCGTGGCGCTGATCGTCGCGGCATCACGGCGCCAGGGCGCTGCGTAGCGCCTCGGCGGTCGGGCCGTCGGCCGGGAAGAAGGCCTCGATCGCCAGTTCGGACAGGGTGACGTCCACGGCGGTCCCGAACACCGTGGTCGTGCTGAAGAAGCTGAGCAGACCGGCGTCGGTGCGCAGGCGGAGAGGCACGACGACATCGGCGTGACCTCCCGCCATGCCGGCGTCCGGATTGGCTTCCAGCCCGGATGAGCCGGGTACCGGCAGCGCCTTCAACTCGGCGTGGAGCGATGTCAGCACCGGATCGCCGCTGACATCGACCTGCCGGGCCAGCCGGGTCAGCACATGGCCGCGCCACTGGCCGAAGTTCTCGATCCTGGGGGCCAAGCCTTCGGGGTGGAGGCTCAACCTCAGGACGTTGACCGGCGGCCTCAGCAGGTCGGACGCCGCTCCGGCAAGCAGGGGGCCGACGGCGCGGTTCGCGGCGACAAGCGTCCAGTGCCGGTCGATCGCCAGTGCCGGATAGGGTTCATGCCCGGCGAGGACCAGATCGACCGCCTCGCGGGCGGCGCGCAGGGCCGGATCGTCCAGCCCATGCTCGGGGTAGACGGGAGCATATCCCGCCGCCACCAGCAACCCGTTCCGCTCCCTCAAGGGGATGTCCAGCCGCTCCGCCAGATGGATCACCATGGAGCGGCTGGGCAGCGACCTGCCCGTTTCCAGGAAGCTGACATGCCGGGTGGAAATGTCGGCGGCGCAGGCGAGGTCCAACTGGCTGAGACCTCGCCTGCGCCGCCACTGGCGCAACAGCTCCCCGACCGGCGGTGCCCTGCGGAGGATGGAGCGGGTGTCGGACTGCCGTGCGCTTTCCGCCATTGCCGGACCTTTCTCGGTTTCATGAAGCCGCGAACGCGGCCAGATCGCGGTTCAGCCGCTCCCTGTGGGTGATGAACAGCCCGTGCGGCGCCCCTTGGTAGATCTCCAGCCGCGCTCCGGGTATCAGGTCCGCCGTCGGACGGCCGGCCAGATCGATGGGGGAGGATATGTCGGCATTCCCCTGGATGACCAGCACCGGCAAATCGATCGTCTTCAGCTCTTCGCGGAAGTCCTCCCGCACCAGCATGCGGTGGCAGTCCAGTACCGCCTTCAGCGAGGTGCCGAGCGCCATCGACTTGACCCACTCCACCGTCGCCTGCGAGGTCTCCGGCAGGACGAAGGGGCGGGCGTTCTCCTCGACCCAGAGCGGGAAGTCCTGCTGGAAAGCCCGGTGCAGGTCCTCCAGCACGGCCTCGTCGAAACCGTGGGGATTGTCGGGCCGGCGCATTACCAGCGGCGTCGTCGGGGCGATCGAGACCAGCCGGCCGACACGGGCGGTTCCGTGGCGCGTCACGTAGCGGACGATCTCGGCTCCGCCCATGGAAAAGCCCACGAGCGTCACGTCGCGCAGGTCGAGCGTGTCGAGGACGGCGGCCAGATCGTCGGCCAGCGTGTCGAAGTCGTAGCCGCGTCCGGGATCGCTGGAGCGTCCGTGGCCGCGCCGGTCATAGGCGACGCAGCGGAAACCCTGCTCCGCCAGGGCCGCCATCTGGTAGCTCCAGCTTTCCGACGGCATCACCCAGCTTGCCACGAAGACTACAGGCTTGCCGGTACCCCAGTCGCGGTAGAACAGCGACGTGTCGTCGCTCGTCCGGATGAAGTCCGGCATGGTGGCGGCGACCGAAAGCGCATGACCCATGGCTGAATCTCCTGTCGTTGCGACCTCCGGCCGATCCGGGGTCGGGCACAGGATCGTCCATGGAGCGGGTGGCGGTCGATTACGTCGCAGGTAACGGCATGCGCATTTTCCGACTTTTGTCCCCATCCCGAGAGGGCAGCACCTCCTTGTACTGAACCCCCTGAGCGCCAGCTTGTTAACCATTACAAGCGCGCAAACATCTCAATATGCAGGGAGGCCGGAGTGGCTGATTTGAAGAAGGTCCTGGGGACCATGCTGGTTTCGGGATTGGCCGGGCGGACCGGCGGCCGGGGAGCGGCGCTGGCGACGGCGGCGCCGATGCTGCTTGGCGGCGGCACGACCAAGGCCGGCATGAGCCTCGGCAAGAAGGCCGGTCTGGCGGCCCTCGCCTATCTCGCCTACAAGGCCTGGAACGACAGCGGCAACGCCCAGCCGCAGGCGACGCCGGCGGCAGCGCCGGAGAAGAAGGGGGCGAGCGGGCCGTTCGGCGCTTTGTTCGATGCGCTGGGTGTCTTCCAGCCCAAGAACGAGGCCGACGAGGCGGCGGCTTCCGCCGCATTGCCCGGCATCGACGATGCCCAGGCGCTGCTCCTGATCCGTGCCATGATCGCCGCCGCGAACTCCGACGGACAGATCACTCCGGACGAGCGGGCGCGCATCCTCCAGCACCTGGACAAGGCAGGGGCCGGTGCCGAGGAGCGCCGGATCGTCGAGCAGGAGATCCAATCGCCGCGCCCACTGGACGAGATCATCCGCGACGTGCGCGACCAGGATACCGCCGAGCAGGTCTATCTGGCGTCGGAGATTGCGCTCAAGGGCGGCACGGCGACCGAGCAACGCTACCTGGACTTCCTGGCGAGCCGGCTGAATATCCCCGACCAGCGCCGCAAGGAACTGGACAGCATCACCTGATAGGCCAACAAGGCCAGGACGGGGAGGGGCCTTGCGGCTGGCACCTCCCCGCCGGTGCGGCTGTCAGCGGTTACTTGCCGCGCTTGCCGCCATGATCGTCATTGGCATCGTGACCGGCACCGTCATCGGCACCGTTCTTGGCGAAGGCAGCCTTCAAGACGATGCCATGGCTTGCAGCATCGTAGGTGAACGGAGCGGCGAACAGGCCGAGTACCAGGAAAGATAGACCGAAAGCAGTCGCGAGGGTGCGCTTCGACATAAAAGCCTCCATAGGTTGGTTGATTTGTTTTTCAGAGCATGGAAATCTTCTTCAAAGAGAACGACGCTGTTTGTGGCGTAGTTATCTGTTGAAATTATGGAGTTCATGTAAAGAACTTTTTTTCTCATTTCCCTGAGAGGCTGGTGTCTCACCGGCCTCTTCTAAACAACGATCCAGAAAGCCCGGAATTCCCTTTTGCCGATTTTTTCACTTAGGCATTTTGGGGATATTCCGGAGCCAATTTATGGGAGATGCCGCTCCCCATTGTCTCATAGCAGAAGCTGAAGAGTTTGACCGGCGGTCGGCAAGTGTTGGGCCACGGCCCAACCTACGAAACAGGAGCCTGTAGGTTGGGCCGTGGCCCAACAAACACTATCCACACAGGTCAATGTCTTCGGCCCATGGTCTCATGCAGGCCACTGGGGTCTGGACGGCGCCGGCTGTAAAACGATCGAGCGGCGGTATCGCAAAGGATACCGCAGCTCGATTTCCTGTAACTCGATGTCAAGTGCAGCCGGGTTTTTCGGGTCGGGACGTCCGAACAGGGGCCGGTGCTATCCCTCGTGAAGGACCCCTTCCTGCTGCGGGACTTCTCCCACTCCGACGCTGGTATCGACCTTGGCCGCGATCCGACGGACGCCGTCTTCGGTGAGGGCGCCGACTACGACATAGGTGTAGCCGTTCTCGTCCCAGACGCCGACATTCAAGCCTCGATGATGCTCGATGTTCAGCGGCTTGCTTTCGGTAGGGCCGAAGGTGACGCAAAGGGCAACGGGATCGCCGTGCTCACGCGACCAGAGCAACTGGGCGACGGGATAGGCGTCGATCGCCAGCAGGCGCGCGCCTTCGAACTTCAAGCCTTGTGACGACAGGTCGGGGACCTTCAGCGACCTGTTCAGCAGGGAGCCGAGCCATGCCTCGATATGCTCGCGGCGCTCGGCCGGCACTTCCGCCAGATGCTCGGTCTGGCGGGCGTAGACCAGATGATAGGCGGCGATCTCGTCCATCATGGCCGTACGTTCATTCATGGCGGCGGCGGTTTCGACCGGCCACGCATGATGATCCAGGGTGTAGTCGATCCCGGCGAGACAGATCAGCAGGACCGAAGCCGCCATCATCCGGTGCAGCCAAGGAGTCCGCGCCGGTGCCGGCCGCTTTTCGACCAGCTGCATCAGGCGGTCGGGAACTTCCTGGAAGTGGGACTCGGCGCAGGCCGCGCGCAGCAGTGCCGTGGTCTCGCGCATGCGCCTGACCTTGTACCGCGCTTGCGGGTCCGCGATCAGCAATCGATCGATTTCCCGGAGCTGGGCGGGGTCCAGTTCCCCGTCCACATAGGCTGCCAGCATTGCATCGTCTATGAACACGCTCATGGCAGTCACCGTAGCTTGAGAATGTTATCGGCGGAATGCCCGCCGGATGCTTCTATGCGGTCGGCAAGGGCCAGACGTCCCCGCGCCACGCGGCTCATGACCGTGCCCACGGGGATGCCCAGTATTTCGGCGACTTCCTTGTAGGAAAGGCCGTCGACGCAGACCAGCGTCAGGACGGCCCGCTGCTCCTCGGGCAGGTTACATAGTTCGCGGTAGACATTGTCCAGCGTCAGCCGAGCCTCCGCCCGCCTGACCCCGTCGTCGCCGATCTCGTCGGTCGCCGCTTCGATCGGAGCCTGGGTGCGACTGCGTGCCGACTTCCGTTCGTCGGCCCATGTGTTCTGGATGATACGGAAAAGCCAGCTGTCGAGCCGGCTGCCCGGCTGCCACTGGTAAGTGCGCGTGAGCGCCCGTTCGCAGGCATGCTGAACCAGATCGTCGCCTTCGGCCCTGGAGCCGGTCAGGGCCACGGCGAACCGCCTCAACCTTGGATATAAGGGCACCAAGGCACTGCGCACATGGTTCTCCACCATGACTCTCCCGAACCATCATCATTGTTGCTTGATGACAGAACGATTGAGGAGAGGGGCGAATTCCACTACCTCGCCTTTCAGGCCGATACCGATACCAACGGGGAGGGTCTAAATCCCGAACGGGATCCGACGAACCGGCACGGAATCCGATGGGCCGACCGCGTCAGTGGACCAGACGGCCGACCGTCCAGCGCGAAACTTCGGTGAGGGCCTCGTCCAGCGGGACTTCGGGATGGTGGAAGCGGTGGATGATCAGGGCTGCTTCCAGCGCATGCCGGTCGGGAGCACCTGATGCCTTCATTTCGGTAAACGCTCGTTCGACGGCGGGGCGGCAGCACATGGGTTAGTCTCCGATAGCTTCGGGCTGTTTCGGATTATAGCGTGTCGATCAGAACAATGTATGTTCGACCAGAATCTTGGTGCCGATGGCGACAAGTCCAAGCCCACCGATCAATTCGGCCCGGCGTCCCAGCATCGGCCCGGCCGCGCGGCCCAGCATGACGCCGCCGAAACCCATCAGGAACGTGACGAGCCCGACGAGGCTGGCGGTCAGCGCGATGTTGACGTCGGCCATGGCCAGTCCGACGCCAACGGCGCTTGCATCGATGCTGGTGGCGACGCCGGTGGTCAGCAGCGACAGCCAGCCCGACCGCTTGGCGGCGGCGGGATCGTCGGTCTCTCCCGTGATCGCGTTGCGCAGCATGCTGCCGCCGATGGCGAGCAGCAGGGCGAAGGCGATCCAGTGGTCGTAGTCCTGGACGACATCGGCGAAGGAGGATCCGACCGCCCAGCCGGCGACCGACATCAGGAGCTGGCAGATGCCGAAGATGAGGCCGACCCGAAGCGCTTCGGGCAGACCTGGCTTGTTCTGGGCGGCCCCGCGCCCAAGCGCGGCGGCGAACGAATCCATGGACAGGCTGAGAGCGAGCGCGAAGGAAGTGGCGCCGAACATCCGGGTATCTCCGGCCAGACGAGCAAGGATAGCACGCCCGCACCCGGTTGGCCTTCGGGCGGCGGTCGTGCCATCAGTCTCGCCGAACCGCCGGATCACATCGTCGCCTTAGCGGACGATGTTCCGTAAGCCGCACGCGCCACGGGCATGACACCCGAGTCTGTTGGCACGCGCCCCTTCGTGAAGGGTGGCTACTCCCCAATGGACGGGCGCACCTTACTGACGGCTCCGACACCTGTCAATCTGAACAGGTGTTCAATCGTTACTAAAAGGAAGTAAGTGCGGCACGGCGGGGTAGGGGAGAAACCCCATTGAAAAAGAGCTTTCTCCCCAATCCCTTAGCCTTAAGCCGAGCCTTCGGCTTACGCCTTGAGCTGTTCCCCGATCGGCAGCGTCCGGATACGCTTGCCGGTCGCGGCGAAGATGGCGTTGGTCAGGGCCGGGGCCAGCGGAGGCAGGCCCGGCTCGCCGACGCCGCCGGGCGCCAGGTCCCAGTTCGACGGGACGATGTGGACGTTGATCTCACGCGGGGCCTGATCGATCCGCGCCACCACATAGTCGTCGAAGTTGCCCTGGACGACGCGGCCGTCCTTGAAGCTGATCTCGCTCGACAAGGCGAGGCTCAGGCCCATGATGCAAGCACCCTCGACCTGGGAGCGGATGCGGTCTGGGTTGACGACGTTGCCGCAGTCGATCGCCACGTCGATCCTCGGGATGGATAGCGTGCCGTCTTCCGCCACCGCCGCCTCGACCACCGTCGCGACATATGTCACGAAGCTCCGGTGCGCCGCGATGCCCAGGCCGTGCCGTTCCGGCACCTTGCGGCCCCAGCCGGCCTTTTCCGCGACCAGCTCGGTGACGTGGCGCAGGCGGCCGACATCGACCGGGTACATCTTGGTCGACTCACCGTAGTTCCACAGCGTATCGAGCGACTTCAGCTCGGCGACCCTGGCCGGTCCCATCAGCTCCAGCAGGTAGTCCTTCTGGTCCTTGCCGGCGGCATGGGCCATTTCCGCCGCGAACGACTGGATGGCGAAGGCGTGCGGGATGTTCGAGACCGACCGGAACCAGCCGATCCGGGCATGGGCCTCGGCCTCGCCGTTCTCGCAGCGCAGGTTGGGGATGTCGAACGGCACGTCGACCAGCCCCATGCCCAGTTCGAACGCTCCCTGGTGCTTCGGATCGGGGGCGAAGATCGACACGATGCTGGGAGCGACACTGCGGTGCAGCCACGCGACCGGCTTGCCGTTGGCATCCATGCCGGCTTCGATCCGCTCGGCCGAGACGGTGTGATAGTAGCCGTGCCGGATGTCGTCCTCGCGGGTCCACAGCAGCTTGACCGGGGCGCCGTTCATCTCCTTGGCCAGCAGGGCGGCCTCGACCGCGAAGTCGGGCTTGGACTTCCGTCCGAAACCGCCGCCCAGCAGCGTCACATGGACGGTGACGTCCTCGAACTTCATGCCGAGCTTCTCGGCGATGTCGGTCCGGGTGATCTGGGGCGCCTGGACGCAGGCCCAGACGTCGCACTTGCCGTCCTTGATCCGGACGGTGGCGGCGGGCGGCTCCATCGGGGCCTGGGCCAGATGGGGGATGTAGTATTCCGCCTCGAGCTTCTTCGCGGCCTTGCCCAGCGCCGCGTCCACGTCGCCTTCGTTCCGCACGACCTTGGCCGGCTTGCGGGCGGTTTCCTCCATCTGGGCGCGGTAGGCTTCGCTGTCGTAGGACTTGTGCGGCCCGTCGTCCCAGGTGATCTTGAGCGCGTCGCGGCCCTTCATCGCCGCCCAGGTGTTCTTCGCGATGACGGCGACGCCGCCCAGCGGCATGAACTTGGCGGGGGCCGGAGTGCCCTCGATCCTGACGATCTTCAGGACGCCGGGGATCTTCTTGGCTTCCGAATCGTCCAGCGACGCGACCTTGCCGCCGAACACCGGCGGCCTTGCGACCACGGCGTAGTTCATGCCCTCCATCCAGGTGTCGAAGCCGTACATGGCCTTGCCGACCGTGATGTCGAAACCGTCCGCCAGCGGAAGCCCCTTGCCGATATAGCGGAACTGGTCAGGCGTCTTCAGCTTGATCTGGTCCTTGGCCGGAACCTCCAGGATCGCCGCTTCCTCCGCCAGTTCGCCGTAGCCAAGCTTGCGGCCCGACGCCTTGTGGACGACCTCGTGGTTGCTGGCCGACACTTCCGACGGATCGACGCCCCAGCGCTTGGCGGCGGTCTGTTCCAGCATCATGCGGGCGCTGGCGCCGGCTTCGCGCATCGCCGGCATGAAGTGCCGGGTGCTGCGCGAGCCGTCGGTGTCCTGGTTGCCGTATTTCTCCTCGTCGCCGGTGGCGTTGACGACACGGACGCGGCTCCAGTCGGCTTCCAGCTCGTCGGCCACGATCTGCGGCATGCCGGTGCGGACGCCCTGGCCCATCTCCGAGCGGTGGCAGACGATGGTGACCGTCCCGTCCTTGGCGATCGAGATGAAGGCGCTGGGCGCGTTGACCGTGCCGTGGGGCATGGCCGCGGCGCCGTAGGCCGTCGCGGTCTGGGCGAAGGGACGGCCGACCGGCATGATGCGGGCGGCCAGCACTAGGCCGCCGCCGGCGACGATGCCCTTCAGAACGCCGCGCCGGCTGACATTGGTGATGCCTTCGCCGGTGATGCGGTCGTTGGCGGACGGAATGACTGGTTCGGTGACCGGGGTGTTTATCAACGAGGTCATGTCACGCTCCCTTTACCGCTTGGCGGATGGCTGCGCGGATGCGCGTATAGGTGCCGCAACGACAGATGTTGCCCCACATCGCGGTGTCGATTTCCTCGTCGCTCGGCGACGGCGTCTGCTTCAGCAGCGCTGCCGCCTGCATGATCTGGCCGGCTTGGCAATAGCCGCACTGCGGCACGGCGACGTCGCGCCACGCCTTCTGGAGAGGGTGGTTGCCTTGCGGGTCCAGGCCTTCGATCGTCGTCACCGCCGCATTCTCGGCGGCGCTGATCGGCGTCTGGCACGACCGTACGGCCTCGCCGTCGAGATGGACCGTGCAGGCGCCGCAGGCGGCGATGCCGCAGCCGAACTTGGTGCCGGTCAGCCCCAGTTCGTCCCGCAGGTACCACAGCAGCGGCATCTCGCCGTCGCCGTCGAATTGCTTCTCCTGGCCATTGATGCGCAGCTTGATCATCGGTTCCTCTTGAGAAAAAACGAGCCGTTTAGAAAGATTAAGGTCGGCAAAGGCTTCGGGCGAAGCCGCTCAACCGGAACTCGCCGGCGGCATGACGACGTAAAGGATGTCCTTGATCGTCAGGTCGGAACCGGCCTGCTCGACCTTTCCGGGGTCTTCCCATTCGAAGACGATGATGCGGCCGTTGATCGTTTCCAGCTTCATCGGGGAGCCTGCCTGCACAGGTCGCCGCGACGTCCCATCCATCTTCTTCTCGGTCGAGTAGAGGATTTCGAGCTGCCCGTCGGATTTCGGGATACCGATGCCGCAATTGGTGGCCGGGCACCAAATCACCTGGGGACAAGGCTCGGAATAGGTCCCTTGGGCACAGATGGTTTCCTTGACGTCCTGGGCCATGGCGCCGCTTGCGGCGCCTCCCGTCAGGACAGCGGTACAGAGCGCAGCCAGCGCTATCTTGTTCATGATCCCTGATCTCCCCTGCCAAGCGTCTTCGTTCTATCCATGCCCAGGATTGCCCTGGAGCCGGTGCGACACCTGATTGCGGAGAACGGTCCACTGGTACTACCGGTTCCAACGGCGCGGTTTCACGTGAAGCAAAAGCGGCCGTCTGCAGCTATGCGGAAATACCCTTTTTCATCCGGCTTGGAAGAAGGTAGGATTTATGGTTAACGTCAGTCGCGCCGGTCGGTCCCGACAACCACATTGGGCGCGTCGCCCCCGTTTCCGCCTCCGCTGCCGTCGCTGCCCATGACGGCGTCGCGCAGGTCCCGACGGGCTACCTTACGCGCTGGCCTCTTGCTGGCGGTGGCGCCCTCCGCATCAATTTCCGCGCTGACCCGGGCGGGTGCCTGCCGATCGATCAGGCCCAGTTCGGCCGCGTGGTCGGCGATCGCGAGACTGTCAGCCGCCAGCACCATGCCGCTCCCCGCCGCCGTCACGGCCTTCGCCAGATCCTCGATCTCCCGGATCCTCGTCTCGTCGCGCGAGACGTTGCGGATATAGACTGCCGTCACCCGGCCGGGATATTCGTCGACGATCTGCCGGTAGACTTCGGGATCGTGCTGGCCGCTGTCGCCGATCAGGACGAAGGGCAGGTCCTTGTAGAGCGCAAGCATGTTGCCGATCAACTCGCGCTTGTGGTCCTCCGCCTTGCGGGGCAGCGGACTTTTCCAGGTGACTCCCCATTCCCGCAGGAACAGCATGGGGCCGACGGGGATGTTGTGCATCCGGAAGAACTCGTCCAGCACGTCGTAGATGCCCCACGGTGCCCGGGATACATAGAGCATCGGGTTGCTCTCACGGCCGGACGGCCCGGCATGCATAGCCCGGTAAAGCTCCGCCACGCCGGGGAAGGCGACGCGGTTCTCCGCATCCTGGACGAACAGCCGCCACATCATCTTCAGCTTGCCGGCGACGCCGGTGAACATCACGGTATCGTCGATATCGCTGATCACGACATGCCGGCAGTGCCGCGGCGGGATGAAGACCTGCGCTGTCGCGGTCACCGGGTCCGGCTGCTCAAGCTCCAGGTCCATGTCGTGCCAGCAGTCGTCGCTGGGCGCCAGCTCTCGGACCTTCAGGTGAATCCGGAAATAGCCGTCGCGGTCGGTCACGGCCCGCTGCTCGGCGCCACCGAACCGCGCGCGCACCGTAGCGCCGGCGACGGAGCGGCGGACGATCCTGCGGCCGATGTCACGCAGATGGCCGGCCAGATCGTCCTCGCCGCCGCCGTGTTCGGTACGGGACTGACGGAAAGCACGGCCGATCAGGAAGACTTCCTCCCGCGATCCGTAGCCCCGATAGGGCTGAAGGACGATGCCGCGCTTGCCATGGGCCGTCCGGACAGGCCGGGCCGCAAGATCGAGGATGCGGGTCGCCGCCCTCTTCCATTTCCTGAGAGTACCGCGCGAGCCCATGACATTACCGTTCTGCTGATCTTCCTTCTTCCTTAATGCTCGAACTCCCGGAAAAGTCCCAAAATTCCGGCGCCTCTGTAAATTGGCCCCCCGCCTCCGTACTTATGGGGAAACATCCTGAGGATACGAGACATGCGAAAGCCCGTGGTCGTCACCATCCCCCATCAGCTCGGACGCGAAGAGGCGAGGCGGCGCCTTCAGGACGGCATGGGACAGGTCCGCTCCCAGCTTTCCGGCGTCGGCGCCACGGTGGAAGACCGCTGGACCGACGACCGGCTGGCCTTCGACGTGGCCGTCATGGCCCAGACGATCAGCGGGCGGGTCGATGTCGGCGACAACGAGGTTCGCCTCGAAGTGGACCTGCCCTGGATGCTCGCCATGCTGGCGGAAAAGATCACGGGCAAGATCGCCAGGCAGGGAACGCTTATGCTGACGAAAAGCTGAGCTAAGGCCGATCTTTCGACAAGTCCAGCCGTAGCCGGCGGGCTTCGTTGGCAAGCGCCGGCTGACCGGTATGCCGGGCCAGGGATTCCGCGCGGCGGAGGCGGGATGCCGCCTCGGCGTCGCCTTCCTGGGCGGCGCTCCTGCCGGAGCGGAACCAGAGGTCGGCCGCCTTCGCCTTCTGGCCGTTCCTCTCCGTCGAATCCGCTGCCAATGCCAGCGCCCGCGCGACGCCCGGCTCGTCGCCGGAAGCGCGGCGCAGAGCTTCCTCCGCCATGAAGGCGTCGGCGGCCTGGACGTAGTCTTTCCGGATCAGGTGAAGCCTGCCGCTCAGATGAAGGTTGTCCGCCTTCATCTCCGGCTGCTCGCCGCTTCGGGAGAGTGTGTCCGAGGCGGCGGTAAGGGCCGGGACGTCGCGCCGGTCGGCCGCGATCATGCCGAGCAGGAAGGTCGCGCGGCTCGCCGCCATCGGATCGTCGGGAGCAGCGGCGACCTCGCGGGCCAGCCGTTCCGCCACGGCGGTCTCCTTCAGCCGGTAGCGCGCCGTGGCCTCGACCAGCGCCAGAGCGGGACGGGCGGGGCGGCCCCGGCGCGCCAGTTCGTCCCTGGTCCTGGAGGCAGCCTGCACCGCTTCCTTCGGCTTGCCGGCGCGCAGGTATGAGAATGCAAGTTCCTGACCCGCCACAGCGATCGCCGCCACATCGTCACGGGCATAGGCGCGGTCCAGGCTGCCGGAATACGCCCTTATCGCCTGATCGTAGCGGCCGGACAGGAAGGCGAAGCGGGCCATTTCCAGGGACGCCGAGATCTCCGCCTCCTGCACCGCCTCGGGACTAGGCGGCGGTTCCGGCGTGCCGCCGCAGGCCGACAGTATGCTGCCGCTGGCGGTCAGCATCAGGCACAGGATGGCGGCGGATATGCCGCCACGACGCGGCCTCACGGGCGGACCTCCAGCGGGGACAGCGGTTTCCTTTCGGGCTGGCCGGGCTGGCCGCCTCCACCGCCCAGCAGCCAGTTACCCTGCAACTGGACCAGCAGCCGCTCCAACTCCGCCACGGCGGCCTGGGTCTGGTTGATGAACATCGGCAACTCCGCCGAGGCGGAGCCGGCTTTGCCCGCCAGGTCCCGGATCTGGGGCACCAGCCGGTTGACGTTGCGCAGGACGGCGTTCAGCGACACCAGAGCCGCATCGGCATTGCCGACCACGGGCGGCACCTGGGCGACCGCCGCTTCCAGGTCGCGGATGAGGGTGTCGTCCACCAGCAGATGACCCGCCGAACCCTCGCCCCGGTCCAGTTCCTCCGTGATGTTCGCCAGGGCGGCCATGACGCGGTCTGTCTTGTCGATGACCGGGAAGATCTTGGTGCTCAACTGGTCGATGATCTGCCCGATGTTTTCGGTGGCGCCGCGTTCCGGTGCCGCTTCCAGCACGGCGTAGTCCCAGTCCAGTTCCGTCCCGGTGCCGCGCGTGATGTCGAGGAAGGCGGCGCCCGCTATGCCGAACTGCTTCCGGATCAGCACCTTGGAATCGCTCCGGATAAAGGGCTGCATCGCCTTGTCGATCCGGACGATAGCGTGGAAGTTCTCGGTCGGATTGATCACGATCTCGCGCACTTCGCCGGCCTTGGTGCCCAGCACCTCGACGGCGGAACCGCGCGCCAGACCCGCCAATCCTTCGGCTGGCATGATGACGCGCAAGGTCGATGTCGGATTGAGCAGTCCCCGCAGCATGCCGGCCTGGAGGATTGCGGCGACGAAGACCGCCAGCGCCAGCAGCACGAACAGGCCGATGCGCCGGCTGGCATAGCGGAATTGCCGGGTCTCTGCGGTCATCGCGGGTCTCCCTCGGCCACGAGAGTGTCGCCGCGCAGCCGGTACCGGCGGGTGGCGGGAATGGCGGGCTCGTACCAGAGCGCCGGATCGAGCGTGAACCAAAGCACGGCGCCGTCCCGGTCGCGCACCGCCCGGATCGCACCGACCAGCGGACCGATGCCGTCGGCCGGCGGTCCTTCCAGGATCACCAGGATGGGAGACCCGGTGAAGGCGCGGATCAGGTCCGCCCGGACAAGATCGGACGCGGTCGCCTGTCCCGGCAGCACCGTCGGCAGTCCGGGCAGGCCGAAGCCGGCTGACAGCCTGTTCGCCTCGTCCCGGATCTCGGCATAGGGGCGCGTGGTATGGTGAAGCTGGGGCAGCAGGATATTGTCGATCAGGCTCAGATACGGGACCCAGGAACCGCGCCGGAAGCTGTGACCAATCCGCCCGCGCAGGGCGTTGGCGTGGTCGGGCTGCTGCTTCAGCCAATCGCGTCCGAGCATGCTGACGGTCCCTTGCAGGGGCGGCGCCAGCCCGCAGGCGGCATCGGCGATCGTCCGCTCGTGCTCCTCATCGCCCGGATCGATCAGGATCAGCTCGCCCGGTCCCAGCGTCAGGTCGACCGACAAGCCGTCCGTCAGGACGGTGGATGCGAACCTCAGGACCGGCGGCTGGTCCATCGTCTACACCATGGCGCTCAGCAGCCCGTTCACCACCAGGGTGAGCAGCAGCGCCCGGAAGAAACCCGACGGCAGCAGGGTCGTGGCGGCCTCGTCTCGACCGGCGCCTTGCTCAAGCGCCGTGACGCAGGCCGCCAGCCCGATCAGGAACCCGATGCTCAGCGACTTCAGCGGCAGGATGAGGTAGCCGGCCGATCCGATGATGGAGAGGATGTTGAGGAGGACTTGATCGACCGGCTGGCGGACGATGCCCAGCGCCAGCGCCGCCAGCATGCCGGCCAGGGGAGCCACGGCGACGAACAGGATCGTCAGGCAGAAGGTGCTGAGCGACAGCGCCAGCACGCGTGGCAGCACCAGCAGGAGCAGCGGGTCCAGCCCCTGCGCATCCAGCGCCCGCAGCCGTCCTTCCTCCCGCATGCGGCTCAACTCGCTGAGGATGATCAGCCCGCTGCGTCCGATCGCCAGCAGCCCGACGGTGAGCGGCGCCACTTCCCGCACCAGGATGGTCAGGATGATCTGGGTGATCTCGTCGTTCTGGCCGACCTGCTCGAGCCAGTAGAGCGCTTGCGACAGCAGGCCGAGACCGGCCAGGACAGCGGTTATGGTGACCGCCGGGATGCTTTGGAGACCCGAGATCGCCATGAAGCGCATAAACTCCATCCGGACGGGCCGGCGCCATGTGACCGGCCTGACCATCTGGCGCAGTACCGCCGTTCCAACGGCGGCCGTCGTGACGATCCAGCGCGGCGACCAGGGCGGCAGGGGCGCCGGCTTTCCCGCCTTGACGGCTTGGCCCGTCATCGTGCCGGTCACAGGCGCCCCCGCAGGAAATAGGTCGTCATCTCGCCCAGCCGCTCCAGCCAGAAGGCGCCGCGCCGGCGGAACACGAAGCCGTCGCGCAGAAGCTCGTAGGTGCTCTGGGTCACCTGGACCATGCCGCCGGGGGCCGAGTTCGCCATGGTCGCCGCCACCCGCACCGCTTCGCCCCAGACGTTGAAGGCGACCTGCCCGAAGCCGATCGCCGATCCCAGGACCGCCCCGGTGTCGAGCCCCAGCGCGAAGCCCGGCGGACGGCCCAGGCTGGTGAAGATGCGCATGCATTCGGCATCGATTTCCAGCGCCGCACTCGCTAGCCGCCTCGCCGCGTCCTCCCTGTCGTCGGAGTCAAATCCTTCCGCCGCGACGATCTGCTCGTTCAGGATCTTCAGGTAGCGGATGCGGTGCCGTTCCGCCGCACCCTGGCAGGACCGGACGATCCGTTCGATCACTACGGCGTCTGCGGCATTCCCCGTAGCCAGTGCTATGTCGTCGGCCATCCGCAGCACCATCACGGTGACGTGGGAGAAGCGCATCGCGGCGAGCTGATCGTCGCCCAGCCCGCGCCGGGTGATCTCGTGGAGCAGAAGCCGGTCGCGCTCGACCGACAGGGAAGCGTTCCGCAGCCCCGCTTGTCCGCCCGGCAGGCAGGCGCCGCCGCGTGCTTCGGCGGCAGCCCGCGCCGGAGGCTGCGCAGCCGGAGCCTCCGGCACTGGCATAGTGGCGAAGCGCGGCGCCAGCAGCCGGCCCAGGATGCGGACGAAGCCGATGGCGTCCTGTTCCGCTTCCGCCGACAATGCTGCGTCCTCGATCCAGACGCATCCGACCACGCGGTCGTCGTTCCGGACCGGCACGCTCAGCAGGCTGCGGCAGCCGGCGGCCTGAAGGTAGATCAGGTAGAGCTCCGCCGTCAGCGGGTCGCTTCCGGCGTCCGCCACCGACAGGATTTCACCGGACGACAGGCTTTCGGCGAACTGCGGGCACTGGTCCAGCGGGATTTCCGCAGCGTCGGTGTGACCCCGGCTGTCGCGGTCGAAGCTGTCGGCGCAGACCAGCAGCCGGTCCTCGATCCGCCACAGGCTGATGCCGCGCGCACCTGTAGCCCCTGAAATGATCTCCGTCGCGCGCCGCAATGCCGCCCCCTCCGCCGGGTTGCCCAGCCCGTCCAATCCGGCAAGGTCCCGCAGGGCGGTGTTCTGAACAGCCAGCGCCCGCTGGCGCCGCAGTAGGTCGCGGGCATGACGGTCCGTCCGGACGCCCTGCCATGCCAGGAAGCCAGCAAGCCCGATCGCCAGCAGCATGACCGACCCCGACAGCATCAGCGTCCTGATGTTGTTGGCCGCGACGAACCCGACGAAGTCCGTTTCCGGCACGATCAGCAGCAGCCACCAGTCGCGCCCGACCGTCTGCCGCAGGGAGGATGCCGAGACGATCTGCCGGGTGCCGTCGATCTCCATGAGGGCGCGCGTCTCGCCGCTGATCCTCACCCGGTCGAAGGCTTCCCGGATCACCGGCTGGCCCAGTTCCTCGATGCGGGCGGGTCGCGGCGCATCGTCCTCGCCGCGCAGCAGGGCCGCCGCATCGGGAAGGGCTACCAGCCTGCCATCCCCCTCGGTGATCAATGCCCGTCCGGTACGGCCAACGTCCAATTGGCCCAGGAACTCGCCGATCGCGGCAAGCTCGACATCGGCTCCGACTACCGCCGACACGGAGCCATCCGTCCGGCGGGCTGATTTCGACACCGTGATGCCGGGCTTCCGGTTGGAGAAGAAGACGTAGACGTCGCTCCAGAACAGCCCGTCGGCCGCGGCGGCGCCCCGGTACCATGCCCGTTCCGCCGGGTCGTACGTGTCTGCGGGATCTTCCTCGGTCCCGGTCACCGCACCGTCCGGCGCGCGCCGTGTCCAGGTCACCCGGCGCTGTCCTTCCGACTTGACGATCCGCTTGGTGTCCAGCCCGCCCGCCGCCGAGCGCTGCACCATCAGGAAATCGCCCCCGGCACCGCCGACATACAGGGAAGTCAGCCGGGTGCGGCTGCGCATCAGGGTCAGCGCCAGCGCTTCCGACCCAGGGCCGAAGGGGTCTTCCGCGACGGCGCCGGCGAAGACTTCGGCGGTATCGGCGGCCGGTTCGAGCCATGCCGTCACCTGCGTCCTGACACGCCGGTCCAGGGCTTCGATCAGGTCCTCACTCAGGATCAGCGCGTCCCGCCGGTTGACGGTGTAGGAGTAGTAGGCTGTTCCGGCCAGCGCCCCGGCGATCAGCAACACGCCCAAAATCGGGACGCCCAGCCGAATGACGCGGCGGAGGCGGTCGCGGAGCGCCTCCGCCGGATCGGTATCGACGTCGATGACGTCCCGTCCGCGCACGGCCGGTTCCTTGGGGTCAGCTCTGGATGTTGCTGCTCAATCGGTTGCGCAGCCCGTCGGCCTGCGGGTTGGATACGTTGCGGCTGACCAGGATATCCACCGGGCGGACCTGGCGCCCGTAAAATGTGGAATTCCAGGCGTCGCGAGGGGCGATCACCGACCCGTCGAGGCTGACGCCGCCGAAGAACCCCCTGGACCGGGAAAACGCCAGGATGTCGGAGGTCTGGACCTGGGCGCCGGTGCCGACCGGGCCGGCCGCAACGCTGGCATCGGCGCCCAGCCTGAAGGAATTGCTCAGCATCGCGTCGGCGCCGCGCTGGGAGCGGATCATCAGGATTACTTCCGCCACCGAGGCGCCGGCCTGGAAGCCGACGCTGCCGGAGGCCACCGTATAGAAGGCCGGATAGCTCCAGTTGCCCGAATCGTCATGGACCATCAGCGTGCCGTTGCCGCCGCCGCCGCCGAAGATGAAACCGGCCCGGACGAAGGCCGGAACGATCAGCACGCCTCGCGCGCTCGGCAGGTTGTTGCGGAACCACGTCATGTCCGGATCGCGCAGGAAATTGCTCAGGGTCGTATCGGCGCTACTGACCAGGGCCGCGGGATCGTCGGGTGAGGCGGGGGGATTCGATGCGCAAGCGCCCAGCGCGAACGATGCAGTGAAGCCCTGGGCGCCGAGCGTCAGAAGACGGCGGCGTGACAGCGAACCATTCATGGAACTTATCCTTTTTATCGTTGGGTCGGCATGCCGGTAGCACGCAGACCCCCGATCTTTCCATGAACGACCCAAATCTCGGAAGGTGTTGACTGTATGTAACGCTGTTGGGCAGGTGTTAGTTAAGCCGTCCGCCCGGCTGCTTCGACAGGCTGCGCTGCATCGCCTTCCGCCCGTCGCAGTCCTGTTCCTGCTCACCGCGCTCGGAACCGTCCTCCGGAACGGGACAGTCGTGCCTTGGAGCGTCGGTGCCGGCGGTTGCCACTTCCTCCTGGAGGGCCGTCATGTGACGGGCGAGCGAGGCCGAGGCCTCCGCCTCCATCTCGCGGTAATGGCGGATCACGGTCTCGCCGAAGGCGGTCAGGCCCGTCCCGCCGCCTTTCCGCCCGCCGACGACGGCGCTGACGACCGGCTGGCGGAAGGTCTGGTTCAAATCGTCGATCAGCAGCCATGCCCTGCGGTAGGACATGTCCAACTCGCGGGCGGCGCTGGAGATGGAACCGCAGCGCCGGATCGCTTCCAGCAGGGCCACCTTGCCGGGGCCGAGCGAGCCGGCGGGTTCGAAATCGATGCGCAGCCTGAGCTTCGCCATGGCGGTTGATTCCTCAACTCTGTTCTTGCGGCCCTTAGAGGGCGATCTGCTTTCCCGCCGGTCCCGGAAAGACTCGGTCGAAGGCGACGCTCTTCACCAGGGCGAAGACCTGGACACCGACGGACAGCCCCAGCCGTTCGACCGAGTGCTGGGTGACGCGGGCCAGCAGGAACGATCCCCCGAGATCGATCTTAACGTCCCGCGACGGTCCGGTTGCCTCGCCAAGCTCGATGATACGGCCTTCCAGCATGTTATGCACGCTGATCCGCGACGGCGGTTCCAGCGCCAGGATCACGTCGCGCGCCTGGATGCGAACCCGCAACGACTGGCCGATACCCAGGCCCAGCAGCGGCACCGTCAACTCGCCGCCGTCGAAGCCCAGGGCCGTCAGGCGGGAGGCCGGATCGTGACCGATCACGGTGGTATCCAGCACGGCGCCGGCTTCCGGCCCGCCGATCGCGCCGTCAAGGTCCAGCCGGACCGATAGTTCCGCAACCGTACCGGTCGCCCGGACCCGCCCGTCGGCGACCAGTACCAGCGTCGTGGCCAGTCTGACAACCTCGTCCGCCGAATGGCTGACGAAGACGATCGGGATGTTCAGCTCGTCGCGCAGCCGCTCGATATAGGGCAGGATCTCGGCCTTGCGGGCAGCATCCAGCGAGGCCAGCGGCTCGTCCATCAGCAGGATGCGCGGCTGGGCCAGCAGCGCCCGCCCGACCGCGACCCGCTGCCTTTCGCCGCCGGAAAGCGTGTGGGGACGCCGTTTCAGCAGCGGATCGATCCCCAGCAGCTTCGTTACCGGCTCCAGCTCGATCCGGCGTTCGCCTTGAGGAACCCGGCGCAAGCCGTAGAGCAGGTTGTCGAGCACCGACATGTGCGGGAACAGGCGGCTGTCCTGGAAGACGTAGCCGACGCGGCGCTTTTCCACCGGCACGTCGATCCTGCGGGCGCTATCGAACAGGACGGCGCCGTCCAGCAGGATGTGCCCGGTATCGGGCCGGCTCAGGCCCGCGATGGCGTTGATGACGGAGCTTTTGCCCGACCCGCTGGGACCGAACAGCGCCGTGACGCCCTGGGAAGGCGCCTGGAAGGCGATGTCGAGGTCGAACGATCCCTGCCGCCGCTTGATGGCTACGTCCAGCATTCAAAAACCCCCCATGCCGGCATCGCTCAGGGCCTGCCCATCATCCGGCGGACCCGGCGGCCGAGCCATTCCGACAGGATCAGCGCGCTCAGCGACAGGGTAAAGGACAGCGCCACCAGCCGGGCGGCTTCCAGGTCGCCGTCCGGCGTCTGCGTCGCGGTATAGATCGCCAGCGGCAGGGTCCGGGTCTCGCCCGGAATGTTCGAGACGAAGGTGATCGTGGCGCCGAACTCGCCGAGGCTGGCGGCGAAGGCCATCACGGCGCCGGAAAGGATGCCGGGAAGCATCAGCGGCAGGGTAATGGTCAGGAACCGGTCGATCGGACCGGCGCCCAGCGTCCGCGCCGCCGCTTCCAGCCCGCTGTCGATCGCCTCGATCGCCAGCCGGATCGCCCGCACCATCAGCGGGAACGACATGACGCCGGCGGCGACCGAAGCGCCCGCCGACGTGAAGATCAGGCGGATGCCGAAGTTTTCCAGCAGCCATGACCCGATGACCCCGCGCGTTCCCAGCGTGATCAGCAGCAGATAGCCGATCACGACGGGTGGCAGCACCAGCGGCAGGTGGATGATGCCGTCGAACAGCGATTTTCCCCAGAACTCGGCACGGGCCAGGATGAGCGCCGCCACGATGGCGAGCGGCAGCACGGTCAGGGTGCTCCAGCTCGCCACCCACAGGCTCAGGCTGACCGCCTCGATTTCCAGGGGAGTCAGCACGTCAGCCCCGGGGAGCGGGGGCTGCGGAGAAGCCGTACTTCCGGAACACGTCGAAGGCGGCCGGCGACTTCACGAAGTCCAGGAACGCCTGGGCGTCCGGAGCCTTGCTGGTTGCCGTGCGTGCGATCGGGTAGATGATCGCCGGGTGGCTATCCGCCGGGAAGGTCCCGATGACCGCAACACCCTTGTCCACCTTGGCGTCCGTCTCGTAGACGATGCCCATCAGCGCCTCGCCGCGCGACACGAAAGTCAGCGCCGAGCGGACGCTTTCGGCCCGGACCAGCTTCGGCTCGACCTCCTCCCAGATGCCGAGATGCGTGAGCGCTGCCTTGGCGTATTTGCCGACCGGAACGCTGTTGGGCTCGCCGGTCGCCAGACGGCTGTTGCCGATCCGCTGGAGCAGGGGGAAATTGCCCTTCTCGACGGTGATTGGGCTGGCATCGGCCTTGGGTGCGATCAGGACGAGCCTGTTACCGACGAGGTTGGACCGGCTTTCCGGTTTGATCAGGTCGCGCTTGGCCAGATAGTCCATCCAGTCGAGATCGGCTGAGATGAAGATGTCGGCGGGAGCCTGCTGCTCGATCTGTTTGGCAAGGGCGGAACTGGCGGCAAAGGACAGGGCGACCTTCTTCCCCGTGTTCCGTTCATAGAGCTTGGCGACTTCTTCCAGGCTGTCCTTCATGCTGGCGGCGGCCAGCACCAGGGTATTGTCCGAGGCACGCGCCTGGGGCGAGATCCCGATCAGAAGACCGAGGGCTGTGGCTGCAAGCGCCGCTTTGCCAAAGAGCCGGCGGTTCAGGAGACCTGTAGAAACTCTCATGTCCAGTGCCCTCTCCATGAAGCTGTATCGAGCCATATACAACGAAAAATTCGATATTTGCAAATTCCTTTCCCGCTTCACCCCTGTACGATAGGGGCATGATGCCGTCCTCTGCCACTCCCCATGAACTTTCCAGCATTCGCATGCGTGGATTCGCCGCGCGTGCCAGCCTCGACGAGACCTGGGCGTGGATCGATACCCGCATCCAACCTCTTGCTTCCGAAACGGTCGAGCCGTTTGCGGCGGTCGGCCGCATCACGGCAGGCGACATTGTCGCTACCGGCGATCTTCCCGTCTTGGACAGAGCCGCGCGGGACGGTTACGCGCTCAGGGCCGCCGACAGTGTCGGCGCCTCCGACTACAACCCGATCCCGCTCGGCCTTATGGAGGCGTTGTCGCCCGTTTCCGCTGGCGATGCGGTGCCGGAGGGTGCCGACGCCGTCGTCGCGGTCGAACATACCCGTTGCGATACCGGAACGGTCGAGCTGGTCGCGGCAGTCGCCGAGGGCGAGGGGATCGAGCGTCGGGGGGACGATATCGCTGCCGGAACGATCCCGCTGCCGGTTCGCCGGCTGGTGCGTCCGGCGGATGCCGCTCTCCTGACGGCGCTCGGAGTGGCCGATATTCCGGTCGTTCGGCGCCCTGTCGTAAGGTTGGTGGCAGTCGGCAGCGAGTTGGAGCCGTCCACCGATCTCGACACGCCAATGCTGGCGGCGCTGGTCGCGCGCGACGGCGGGATCGCGGAGCGTCACCCGCCGCTGCCCGACGACGCTGCTGCGATCCGGGAATTCCTCGCCCGGCCCGGCGCCGACCTGGTCATCCTCTGCGGCGGTAGCGGTCTCGGGACCAATGACCTCACCGCTGAGGCCCTGGCGGGCGCCGGAACGCTGGCGATCCACGGGATCGCGCTACGGCCCGCCGACAGCATTTCCTTAGGCGACGCCGCCGGTGTCCCCGTCGCGGTCCTGCCCGGCAGCCCCGCCGCCTGCCTGAGTGCCTATGAGACCGTTGCGGGCCGGGCGGTGCGCCGGCTGGCGGGTGGTTCCCCGGACTTTCCCTTCGTCTGCCGCGCGCTTACGACCGCCCGCAAGATCGTCTCCCCCGGCGGGTGGGCGGACTTCTGCCGCGTCCGGATCACCGCCGATGGCCGGGTCGAGCCGCTCGGCTCCGGCGGCAACGCCAGCCTGTCGTCGGTCGTCCGGGCCGACGGCTTCGTCCTTGTCCCGGCGGAGCAGGAAGGCTTCCCGGCGGGAAGCGCCGTTCCGGTCCACCTATTTGCTCCTTCCTGGAAGGACTGATGGGGACCATGGGTGGGGCGTTGCTGTTATACGTCGTGGCGGCGCTGGCCGAGATCGCGGGTTGCTTCTCGTTCTGGGCCTGGGCTCGGTTGGGCAAGTCGGCTTTATGGCTGGGGCCGGGTATGCTCAGTCTGGCGGCGTTCGCCTGGGTGCTGACCCGGATCGACGCCGAGTTCGCCGGCCGCGCCTATGCCGCCTATGGTGGCGTTTACATCGCGGCTTCGCTCGGCTGGCTGTGGGCGGTGGAGGGGGCGCGTCCCGACCGTTGGGACTTGGCCGGAACCGTTCTATGTCTGACGGGCGCCGCGGTGATCCTGCTGGGACCGCGAAGCGCATGAGGAAAATTTCCGAGGTGACCGATGTCTGAACCCGACCTGAGAGAGAAGCTGCGCGCCGCAGCCCGGCAGGAGCAGTTCCTGGAAGTGGTCGGCAGGGACGAGGCTACAGCTCGTTTCCACGGCCACCTGAAGCTCGAACCGGTCGGGACGGAAAATGTCTCGCTGGCGGAGTCGCTGGGCCGCGTGATCGCCCGCGATGTCGTCGCTGCCGTGGATGTACCCGGCTTCGACCGCTCCGGCGTCGACGGCTTCGCGGTGCGCTCCGCCGACACTATAGGCGCGTTGGAGGAACGGCCCCGCGTCCTGACGCTCAACGCCGAGGTGCTGACGCCCGGACGTGCCCCCGAGGTGACGGTCGAGCCCGGCACCGCCACCCTGATCGCGACCGGCGGCATGGTCCCGCGCGGTGCCGACGCCGTGGTGATGGTCGAGCACACCGACGTCATCGACGACGCGGGCGCGGCAGTCCGGGTCGAGTTCCACCGCGCGGCAGCACCCGGCCAGTTCATCGCCTATGCCGCCAGCGACATCGCGCGCGGCGAAACCGTGCTGCGCGCCGGTCACCTCGTCACCTCGCGCGAGATCGGCGTGCTCGCCGCCGTCGGCATCGACGCGGTCGAGGTCTGCCGCCGTCCGCGCGTGGCCGTCCTGTCCACCGGCGACGAGATCGTGGCGCCCGGCAGTCCGCTGCCGCCCGGCAAGGTCTATGACAGCAACGGCGCCATCGTCGCGGCTGCCGTCCGGGAACTGGGTGGGGAGCCGGTCGAACTCGGCATCCGGCCCGACGACGAAGCAGCCTTGATCGCCGCCGTGGCCGAAGGCCTCGCCTGCGACATGGTGATCCTGTCGGGCGGCACGTCAAAGGGAGCCGGCGACCTGTGCTACCGCGTCATCAGCCGCTTCAGCGATCCCGGCATCGTCGTCCATGGCGTGGCGTTGAAGCCGGGCAAGCCGCTGTGCCTCGCTGTGACGGGGGGTAAGCCGCTGGTCGTGCTGCCGGGTTTCCCGACCTCCGCGATCTTCACCTTCCATGAGTTCGTTGCCCCGGTCATCCGCGCCTTCGCCGGATTGCCGCCCGAGCGGCGGGAGGCGATCCCGGCCACCCTGCCGATCCGCCTGACCTCCGAGCGCGGCCGGACCGAGTATTCCATGGTGTCGCTGGTCCGCACGGATGAGGGCTTGGCAGCCTATCCGCTCGCCAAGGGATCGGGATCGGTCACCGCCTTCAGCCACGCCGACGGCTTCGTCGCCATCCCGCAACACCAGGAAAGCGTCGAGGCCGGCACGGCTGTTTCCGTCCAGACGATAGGGCGCGGGGTCGAGCCGGCCGATCTTGTCGCGATCGGCAGCCACTGCGTCGGCCTCGACCATCTGCTGGGCGAGATGCAGCGGCGCGGACAGTCCGTCAAGGTGCTGAACGTCGGCAGCATGGGCGGCCTGACCGCCGCCAAGCGCGGCGAATGCGACCTTGCTCCCGTCCACCTGATGGACCCTGCGACTGGTCGATACAACGAACCCTTCCTGGCCCCCGGGCTGTCGCTGATCCCCGGTTACCGGCGGCTGCAAGGGATAGTTTTCCGCAAGGGCGATCCGCGCTTCGAAGGTCTCGACGGCGGCCAAGCGCTGGCCGCCGTCGCCGGCCTTCCCGACTGCCTGATGATCAACCGCAATCCCGGCAGCGGCACCCGCATCCTGACCGACCGCCTGCTCGGCGGCGCCAAGCCCCCCGGCTACCAGGGCCAAGCCAAGTCCCACAACGCCGTAGCGGCTGCCGTGGCGCAGGGCCGTGCCGACTGGGGTGTGGCGATCTCGACCGTGGCCGCCGACTACGGCCTGGGCTTCCTGCCGCTCCAGCCCGAGCACTACGACTTCATCATTCCCACCAGCCGCCTCGACCGCCCGCCCGTCCGCGCCTTCATCGACCTGCTCGCGGAGCCGGAGACGGGGCGCTGGCTGGAGGAAAGGGGCTTCAGCGTCTGAGGGTGCCCGACATCCGCCATGAGCGTTTTTGAGGCCGATGATCGATTCTTGAAGATTTTCGGGGAACCGTGAAGATTTTCATGGCTTCACAGCTCTCCGTAAACCCTTTCGCTAGGCCGGATCAGCTTCCGCCGGCTCCTCGCTGAACAGGCCGGTCGGCAGGCCGTCCATGCTGCGGGCGTTCTTTTCCAGCCGGTAGGCGGCCAGACCCTCTTCGCCCTTCGCCTCGGCCCAGCGGTCGAGGTTGTGGCGTTCGCCGTGGTAGTCGAACAGGGGGACGCCGAAGCCGCAGGAGGTCTGGACCAGATCGACGTCCAGCAGCACGATCTGGCGGGCTCCCAGCGGTTCCTCCCCGAAGGCATCGGTCAGCAGGGCCTTGTACTCGCCGGTGTCGCGGTGAAGCACCCGCCCCTGGCCGTAGAGGCGGAGGATCAGCGGCGCTCCTTCGAAGGCGCAGAACATAATCGTCAGCCGCCCGTCGGCCAGCAGATGCGCCGCCGTTTCGTTGCTGCTCCCCGTGCGGTCCAGGTATGCGACGGCGTTGTCCCCGATCACGCGGAAGGCGTTGGTCGGCTTGGGCGACAGGTTGACGCGGGCTCCCTCCGCCGCCGACGCGGTGAAGAAGACGTATTGCCGCGCGATGAAATCCCGATGCGTGTCGGTGATGTGGGGGAACTGCTTCGCCATGGTGCTGGCCGCTCTCATTATAGGTTTCACGCGAAAACTATAATGGAGCGTCATTCCATACAAGCTTCGGCCCCTGCTATCCCTCCACAAGCTTTCTGCCGCTGGCGGCTGCCTTGCCGACCGTGGCGTTCACCGTGTCCAGGAAGTCCGCCTCCCCGCGCCAGAACGGCAGGGGACCCAGCGTCGCGGCCAGCACCGTCGGCGCGTCGGGCAGAGATGCGGCGCCGTAGAGGTCGGTGGGGACGGGGCGGCCCTGCCAGAAGGCTGTTGCATCCACCTTCAAGGGTTGGGACGGGACCGGCGGCGCCTCGATCGCGGCGGCCTTCGCCATGCCGCCGAGCAGGCCCACGAACTCGTCGCGCGACTTGCCGCGCAGGCGGAACAGCAGGAAGGGATCGTTGTCGAAGCTTTCGGCCAGCAGATAGTAGACGGCGGCGACGTGCTTGCACGGATTCGACCAGTCGGGGCAGGAACACTCCGTCGTCAGGTCGCCCAGCCTTGCCGGGAACAGCGGCACGCCCGCCGACTTGAAAGTGCCTTCCAGGGTTTCCGGCATCTCGCCGGAAATCAGGCGGGCGGCGCTCCAGGTGTCGTCAGACACCGCCTTGCCGACTTTTTCCCACTGTCCGCTGGTCAGTGGCTTTATCTCGATCGTCACGGTGTAGGGACGTGGTCTTGATCCCTGGACCTTGGCGTGGACCAGCCCCGGATCGATCTTCAGGTCGAGCACCTGCCCCTTGCGGGCATAGGTCCGGCCCCGGGTGAGCCGTTCGCCGATGTTGAAGGATTCCAGCACCTCGATCCAGCGCCGGCCCCACCAGCTTTCGGCGAAGGCGCCGCGCTTGTTTCGGGCCTTGATGCCGCCCTTCGCCTCGCGCGGGCGGGTCGGCCCCCATTCGTACCAGGACATGACGGTGTGCCCTCCCTCAGCCTCAACCGACCGCTTCGCGGCTCAAGGATAGCAGGTCGCGAAGCTGCGACGTGTTCAACTCCGTCAGCCAGTCTTCGCCGGCGCCGACGATGGCTTCGGCGACGCTCTTCTTGGCCTCGATCATCTCGTCGATCTTGTCCTCCAGCGTGCCGGCGCAGATGAACTTATGGACCTGCACCTGTTTGGTCTGGCCGATGCGGAAGGCCCGGTCGGTCGCCTGGTTCTCGACGGCGGTGTTCCACCAGCGGTCATAGTGGAAGACATGGTTGGCCGCTGTCAGCGTCAGACCGGTACCGCCCGCCTTCAGCGACAGCAGGAAGATCGGCGGGCCGTCCGCGCCATCCGCGCCATCGTTCTGGAAGCGCTCGACCATCCGGTCGCGCTTGGCCTTCGGCACGCCGCCGTGGAGGAAGATCACCTCCCGGCCGAAGTTCTCCTGGAGGTGACGCTGGATCATGTCGCCCATTTCCGTGAACTGGGTGAAGACCAGCGCCTTCTCTCCCACCGCCAGCACTTCCTCCAGCATTTCGGTCAGCCGGGCGAGCTTGCCGGAGCGGCCGTCGATCGCGGTATTGTCGCCCAGGAACTGGGCCGGGTGGTTGCAGATCTGCTTCAGCTTCGCCAGCGTCGCCAGCACCATGCCCCGGCGCTGGATGCCGTCGGCCTGTTCCAGCGCGTTCAACTGTTCCTCGACCACGGCGGCGTAGAGCGATGCCTGCTCCTTGGTCAGGGTGCAGAACACCTTCATCTCTAGCTTCTCGGGCAGGTCGTCGATGATCGACTTGTCCGTCTTCAACCGGCGCAGGACGAAGGGGCCGGTCAGGCTCTTCAGCCGGTTGATGGCATCCCCGTCGCGTCTCGTCTGGATGGGCACGAAGAAGTTGCGCTTGAAGGCGGTCTGGGTGCCTAGGAAGCCGGGGTTCAGGAACTCCATCAGCGACCACAGGTCGCCCACGTTGTTTTCGACCGGCGTGCCGGTCAGCGCCACCCTGTAGCCGGATTTCATCGCGCGGGCGGCCTTGGCCTGCCGGGTTTCCGGGTTCTTGATGTTCTGCGCCTCGTCCAGGACGACGCCGGTCCACGGCACCGACTTCAGCGCCTCCGCGTCGCGCTGGAGCAGGGAATAGCTGGTGACGACAAGGTCGTGGCGGCGGCATTCCCGGCTAAGCTCGGTGGCGGTCTTGGTCCGGGCGGCGCCATGGTGGATCATGACCTTGAGCCTGGGCGTGAAGCGCGCCGCTTCCCGCTGCCAATTTCCGACGACCGAGGTCGGGCAGACCAGCAGCACGGTGGGCTTGGACGATGCCGTCTCGCGGTCGTGCTGGATCAGGGCCAGCGTCTGGATCGTCTTTCCCAGGCCCATGTCGTCGGCAAGACAGGCGCCCAGTTCCCAGCGCCGCAGGAAGGACAGCCAGGAATAACCCCGGCCCTGATAGGGCCGCAGGATGGCTTCCAGCCCCTTGGGTGGAGGCAGGTCGTCGATCGGCTCCCGGCCGGTCAGCCGGCCCAGCAACTCGTCGATCCAGCCTTCGGCGGCGATGCCCTCGATATCGCTGTCGCCGCCACCGCCCAGCGCCATGCGCACCAGATCGCGGACGGTGGCCTGTTCACCCCGCCGTTTCAGGCGAGCGGCAGCCTCCTTGATCTCGGCGGCGTCCAGCAGCACCCATTGCCCACGCACCCGGACCAGCGGAGTCTTCAGCCGGGCCAGTGCCATCAGGTCCTGGCCCGACAGCGTCTGGTCGCCCAGCGCCACTTCCCAGTCGAACTTGACCAGTTCGTCCAGCGACAGGCCGCTGCCGCCCTGCATCTTCGATGCCCGGACCTTGGCGCGGGCGCTGATCCGGGTCTTGGTCCCCTTCGCCGTCCACCACGACGGCAGCAGCACGCCGAAGCCCGCCTGTTCCAGCCCGGCGGCGTATTTCGTCAGGAAATCGACGGCGCCGGTGGCGTCCGTCTCGAACCCTTCGGGAATGCCGCGTTTCAGGCTGGCCTCGACCGGCGGGCACAGCCGGCTGGCTTGGGCGAACGACAGCAGCAGGAACTCCTTCAGGTCCGCCTTACCGCCGGTCAGCCGAGCCAGCTCGCTGCCGCCGCCGTCGCACAGGTCGGCGGCCGGGACCAGCAGGCTGGGATCGTCGTGGGGTTGAAGCAGGAAGCGCACCATCCACGGGCCGGTCGGGTTCACGACGGCCCTGGCGTTCTCGCCGTCCTCATCGTCTTCCTGGCCGCTATCCTTGCCGTCGCCGGAATCGGTGAGGACCAGCGGTTCCTCCAGCCGGAAGCACAGCCGGACCGGACTTCCCGCCGTCACGGCGACCGGACGGCGCCACTGCCCGATCCGCTGCGCGAACTCGCGGATCTCGTACCCGTCGGCTTTCAACGCGGCGTCGCCACCCGTCAGCGCCGCCAGCCAGCGGTCGTCCAGCGTCGCCCTGGACGGTTTCGGCAGCGCTTCCGGCTCTCGCCGGATCAGCCCATCGGCCATCAGGGCGACGAACTCCGCCAGCACCGCAGCCGGTCCCGTGTCCGGCGCCGCCGCAATCGTTCCGACCGAACGCGCCGCGTCCGGCATGGCATGCGCCAGCCGGGCCAGCGCCTGCGCGTCGCGCCCCAGGAAAGCGGGCCGCCATCTGGCGAAGGCGCTATCGTCGGCATTCATGACCAGATCGGGCAGCACCGCCCCGCGTGCCACGATGGCCCCGGCAAAGCGGAGCGCCATCGTCCAGTAGACCAGATCGGCGGCGGCGAACAGGCCGGGGGCGAAGGTGCGATCGGGCGGGCACTCGGTCAGCAACTTGACGATGTCGTCAGTTTCCAGGCCCAGCACCGTGGTCTCCCAGGCGCGGAGGGTGACATCGCCCGGCTGTTCCGGCGGTTCCTCGACCAGCGGGCTGGAAGCGACCGGCCTTTCCGCCGTGGATGGCAGCCACAGAGTCGCGCGGTTGACGTCGGCCGCGAGGTCCATCAGCCCCGCGATTTCGTCCAGCGCTTCGGCGCCGATGTCGAACGGGCTGGACAGCGCCCTCGGCTGCCGAGGTTTACGTCCGCGCGGCGGAGGAAGCGGCACGGCGGAATCCCGCGCCGTCTCGCCCCACAGCCACAGCCGGCCGGCATCGAATGCCGCATGGAAGAAGACGCTCATATCCCTCGTTTGCCCAGGACCAGTTCCTCGATCCGCCCGATCTCCTCGATAAGGTCGTAGTAACGGTTCGTCCAGGCTTCGTCGCCCTTCTTACAGCCTTGCTCGTTGACCTCGCAGGTATGGGCGGTGCAGATCGGACGCAGGTGCGGGGCTACGGTGCAGCCGGCCGGTCCCATGAAGGGCAATGTTGGGTGCCAGCCCGGCTCCAGCCTGACGCCCCAGTGCTCACGCGCGAAGTCGCCGGCAAGATCGCAGTACATCGGCGCGCAGCAGGACAAAGGCTTGGCGCAGCGGCTGCCGGCGCATTCCGGTTCGGTATGGGCGCCAAGGTCGGCGTACAAGGCGATCAGGCGCCGTCTCAGATCATCGGCCATGGCAAGTCGGGTACGGGGATGGGTCGGCCAATGGTGCGGTTTCCGCCGGACGGAATCAATAGCGGGTCATCCGATCGATCGGATCTCTCCCGTATTTGCGGTGAGTGCCCTTTCAGGCAACCCATCGAACCCCAATCTGTTAATATGTTAACTATGGGCTGATGAGTCCGCGCGTCATCAGCGGTCTGCGTTTTCGTCCTCGTCGAGACAAGGAAGAGCAATGAAATCCTATAAAAGTCAGGTTGGATCAACGAACGATCTCAACTCTCTGATCGACGAGTATATCGCCAAGGGCAACAAGGTGACCCAGTGCCCACCCGGCCCGTCGGAAGAAGTGGTTTACAAGAACCAGTATCGCCGCCGTCCGAAGAAGGCCGAAGCCAAGCCCGAGGAAGCGACACAGGAAGCGGGCGACCAGGAAGCGAATAGCCAGAAGGTCGCCGAAACCACAGAGGCCGCTTCGGAGTAATGAAGCCGTCCGACAGCCCCGGCGGATACCATTCCCGCCGGGCGGTGTCGGGGCAAGCTCCCGGTGGACTGGCTCTCATGGACGAGAACCGGCTGAAACGTCGGTAAGTTCCGGCCGCCCTCTAATCTCCGTCGCATCGCTGCCAAACTGCACTTACCAAGATTTATCGCCCCAGCCTTATCGCCGGCGCGATGCCGGTCATGGGCTCGACGATCCCGATCACGGTCGCCCGGACATACCCCGCCGCCATCAGGGCGTCGATGCAGGCGTCAGCCGCGGCCTCCGGAACTCCGGCCAGCAATCCGCCCGCCGTCTGAGGGTCGTACAGAAGCTCCGGGGCTTCTCCGGCGAGGCCACCCGCTTCGGCATTGCCGGAATGCAGGGTGCTACGAAATCCGGTCTCCAGCATTTCCGATGCACCGTCCAAAGCAGGCACCGTGTCCGGGTCGATCCGGACATCGACATCGGATGCCTGCGCCATCTCCGCCAGATGACCGATCAGGCCGAAGCCGGTGACATCGGTGCAGGCGGTGGCGCCGTGATCGCCGAGACAGCGCGCGGCCTGTCCCGAAGACTGTTCCATCGACGCCAGCGCCGCCACGATCCAGCGCGCCTTAGCCTCGCCTCTCATCGCGGCGGCAAGGAGCACGCCCGTCCCCAGCGGTTTGGTCAGGATCAGCCGGTCGCCGGGCTTCAAGCCTCCCTTGCGCAGGATGCGGCCGGGTGCCACCGATCCGGTGATCGTGAATCCCAGGGCGTGCTCCGGCCCTTCGGCGCTGTGGCCGCCGACCAGCCGGGCTCCCGCCTGCTCCAGGACGTCCAGGCCGCCGCGCAGCATTTGGTATAGATCGTCCTCGACGATTTCGGCACCGGCGGGAGGAACGCAGGCGATGGCGAGCGCCGTTCGCGGCTCCGCCCCCATCGCGTGGATATCGCCCAGCGCGTGGTTGGCCGCGATGCGGCCGAACAGGTATGGATCGCTGGTGAAGGCACGGAAGAAATCGACGGTCTGCACCATCAGTCCGCCGTCGTCGGGAGGGCTCAGCACCGCCGCGTCGTCGCCGGCGTCCAGCCCTTCCGGAGCCAGCCTTTCCAGCACGCGGCGGAGCAGGCGCGACGGCACCTTGGCGCCGCAGCCGGCGCAACGCATGTCCATGGCGGCCGCCGCCCTGCCGGACGGCATGGCTGGCACGTTCTGGAACTTGTCCATGAACCGGCGGTCGATCCAGTCCTTCAGCCGCCAGACCCAGCGCCCCTCCGCCGAAAGCCGGCCGCGCGAGGCGACGGCATGCTTGTCGCCGGTCGTGATCAGCTTCAGGAACTTCGTCTGCGGCTCGAAGGGCTGCAAGGCTTCTCCCGCCAGCGCGCGGCGCAGGTTGGCGGTCAGCGGCGGTCCCTGCCGCACGGCGAACACGCCGGCCTTCTCGCGCGGGTAGGGCAGCACCGCGGCGACGTCGCCGACCGCGAATATCCGGGGGTCGTTGACCGAGCGCAGCGTCGCGTCGACCGCGACGAAGCCCTTGTCGTCCAGTCGGAGACCGGTTTCCCGCAGCCACGGCGCCGCCCCGGCCTGGACGGCCCACAGCGCCTCGTCGAAGCGGATGCGCCGTCCGCCGGTACAGAGCAGCGCTTCCGGCTCGACCTTGACGACTTCGGCATCCTCGTGGACGGCGACGCCATGTTCCCGCACGACGCGCCGGAAGGCTGCACGTACCCGGTCGGTGTGCCCGGACAGCATTTGGCCACGGGTCGCCAGGGCTACGCGCGGCCGGAACCGGGCGGTCCTGAACCGGTGGTCGATCGATAGCGCCAGTTCGACCCCCGCGGCACCGCCGCCGACCACGACGAGATCGAGCGGCCCGTCCGCCGCCGAAACCCGCTCCACCAAGGCGGCCCAGCGTCCGGCCAGCCTGTCCACCGGCTTGACCGGCGTCGCGTGCTCGGCCGCACCCGGTACGTCATGCGCCCTGGGCGTCGATCCGATGTCGAGCGACAGCAGGTCGTAGCGGATGGGAGGGCGGCCGCGCAGATGGACCGTCCGCGCCGTCCGGTCGATCCCGACCGCTTCCGCATGGATCAGCCGGGCGCCGGCGAAGCCGGCCAGTTTCATCACGTCGATGTGGCAGGCATCGTGATCGTAGTGCCCGGCGATGAAGCCGGGCAGCATGCCGGAATAAGGCGTCTCGACATCCCGCGCCACCAGCGTCAGCCGCATGCCGGGGACCGGCTTCATGCCGAAGTTTTTCAGCACCTGAACATGGGAATGGCCACCACCGACCAGTACCAGTTCCCTCGTCACCGGCTCCACCTGTCGCAATTCGTCACTCCGGCATCGGCAATCGGGGGGGCGTCCGACCAGCTCGGCAGTCCGGGCGACCCCCCGACAGGCTTAGCTAGCTGGACGGCCGCAGTATTCCAGGGTCGTGAAGCGCCCGGAGATCGTGTACGGCGCGCCGGGCTTCAGGATGAACTCGCTGACGCCCTTCGGCTTGTGCGGGTTCGCGGTATCGCTGGCCGGAGCCCAGTCGTAGGTGTATCCCAGCCGTGTCCAGGGCGCACCCGAAACGCTGTAGGACTTGGCGAAGTTGCCGGTGAACCACGCCCTGTAATCGTCGACGTCGCTCGCGGCATCCACTTCACAGCGGTTGTCGTCCACCTCGCGGTCGGGGCAGGGGCGCATCATGTCCTTGGGCGATACCCACATCTCGACGAAGCGGGCGTTCTTGCCGGTCGGCGGCAGTCCGATGAGCTGAAGCAGGCGGTTGGTGATCGCGGCGTTGTCGCGGGTGCCCAATGCGCGGCAGAAGTCGCGCACCTGCGGGACGGCCGTCACCCACATCATCGTGCCCCAGGTCGGCGGCGCCGATTTGTCGGCCGGCAGGTCCTCCGGCTGAGAATAGTAGCGCTGGAACGCATCTTCCGACATCCAGGACACCACCTTGACCCGTGCATCCGGGCTGTCGTTTTCCCAGCGCAATGCCGGATTGTCGCGCCGGATCGGAACCAGACGATCGTCGATCTTGGCCGGAGTCGGCACCGCCGCGTCGGAGATCGCCTCGATGAACCGCTTCTGGGGATCGGCCCCGTCGGGAGAAGCGGCCGACGCCGTGCCGGCGAAGACGAACAACCCAGCGGCCAGCACCGCGCGAAGAACTTTGCCCATACCCATATGCCTTGCCTGAATGGATATCGGCCGGCACGGGATCGGGCCGGCCCGGCGCCGTCCGCTCTACTCGACGGACGTGCCGGACCCTTGCCTACAGCTTAGACGTATATAAAAGGTATAAGAACTACGCTAAAAGGCATATCAGCGCAGCCAGCCGCGCTCCTCGATCATTTCGACGGTGCGGCGGACGACGGTTTCCATATCGGCGCCCTCGGCCCGCCATCCGTCGCGGGCCCGCGACAGCTCGTCCAGGTGGTCTTCCCAGTCCGGCTGGAACAGGTCTTCCAGGTAGCGGCGGAGCCGCTGGGCAAGGCCGGGGCTGCGGCCGCCGGTCGAGATCGACAGCAGCAGGTCGCCGCGCCGGACCTGCGACGGCGTGTGGAAGTCGCAGAGCGGCTTGACGTCCTCGACATTGACCAGCCGCCCCAGCGCCCGGCAGCGTGCCGCCATCCCGGCGGCGACGCCGGGCTCGATATCGACGATGTAGATCACCTGGAAAGCCGCCAGATCCTCGTCGGTCGGCAGGCGGCGGATCAGCCGCTCGCCCGCCAATGCCGCCAGCGCCGTATCGTCGCTTTCCGAAAAGACGGTCAGCCGCCGCGCCCCGGCCTGGATGAACTGCGTCAGCCGCTTCGTCGCCAGCGGGCCTGAGCCGACCAGCGCCACCGGAACGATCTCCAGGTCGAGGACGATGGGAAACACGTCAGATAGCCTCCACCAGCTTGCGTTCCGCCTTGCCCGGGATAGCGGCTCCGGCATCTTTCGACACCAGCGCCGTCACCCGGTCCAGCCCGAGACGATACAGGAAATCGCCGAAGCCTTCCCCGCTATTCCGGGTCCTGGCGAACTCCGCGAAAAGCGGGGCCAGTGTCTCCGCGACGTCGTTCTCAGGAACACGGTCGAGCAGTCTCCAGTTCAACCGCGTCCCTTCGAAATCGCCGCCGACATAGAGCGCGAAATACCCCGGCATGCGGCCGACCAGTCCGATATCGCCGGCATAGGGCCGGGCGCAGCCATTCGGGCAGCCGGTTATGCGGATGCTCAGGCGTTCCTGCGCCAAGCCATAGCGTGCCATCACCTCGGCGATGGCGTCGATCATGGGTGTGCGGATACGCTCCGCCTCCGTCAGCGCCAGACCGCAGGTCGGCAATGCCGGGCATGCCATCGACCAGCGATGGACCGGCAGCAGGTCCGATGCGAGCTTGACGCCGTGGCCGCGCAGGGCCGCTTCGATCGCTTCGCGGTCGCCGTCGGCGATATCCGCCAGGATCAGGTCCTGCGTCGGCATCAAGATCAGCGCCGGTTCGAACGATCTTACGACCTCGCGCAGGCCCGTGCGCAACGTCACCGGTCCGGCATCCTGGATGCGCCCGCTGGGAACCGGCAGGCCGAGATACCAGCGGCCGTCGCCCTGGGGATGCCAGCCCAGATGGTCGACCACCTTGAACGGAGGCATCGGACGCGGATCCTCCAGCGGATGGCCGAGTTCCCGCTCCATCTCGCCCTTGAACCAGTCGAGACCGCGCTCGTCGATGGTGTATTTTAGACGGGCATGGCGCCGGTTCGTCCGGTCGCCGTAGTCGCGCTGGACGGCCACGACGGCTTCCACCGCCGGGATCAGGTCATCCGGCTCGACGAAGGCGATGAAGCTCGCCAGCCTGGGGTATGTCGCCGGCTTGTTGTGCGTCATGCCGAGACCGCCACCGACCGCGAAGTTGTAGCCGGTCAGCCGGTCGCCGTCGAACAGCGCCACGATGCCGAGGTCGTTGGTCAGCACGTCGACCGAATTGTCGTCCGGCGTGGCCAAGCCGATCTTGAACTTGCGGGGCAGATACGTGGAGCCGTAGAGCGGCTCGGACTCGGGCTCACCGTCATCGAGCCTCTCCCCGTCCAGCCAGATTTCGTGATATGCCTGGGTATGCGGCAGCAGGCGGTCCGATATGCGTTTCGCGTCGGCCGCCAGCCGTTCGTTGACCGGGCCGCGCACGGGGGCAGGCTGGGCCGTGACGTTGCGGACCACGTCGCCGCAGGCACCCAGCGTCGTGATCATGGTCCGGTTGATCTCGGCTATGGCGGCTTTCAGGTCGTCCTTGATGACTCCGTGGAACTGGATCGCCTGCCGGGTCGTGATGCGCAGCGTATTATTCGCGCGGCGGCCGGCAAGATCATCCAGATCAAGGTATTGACGCGCAGTCAGACGTCCCGCCGGAATCCGGGCGCGGACCATGAATTCCCATTTCTTCTCCGCCTTCTGTTGCTTCAGCTCGGTCGCGGAGTCGCGATCGTATCCCTGATAAGTCCCATGGAATTTAAGAAGATTGTATTCATCTTCACTGAACTTTATGGAATTGCTGTTCAAGGTCTGCCGAATGCTGCCTCGAAGCAGCACGCTAGCCTGCTTGACGCCTTCGACTTGCGACGGTTTGGCGGGTTGTGCCGTCGGTTTGGCAGTTGGGGGAAGGCTGGAATTCTCTGACATGGCAAAGCCGCTTGTTCACTGGAATAGACAGGGGAGTAGACAGGTCGTTCTGCGGTTCGTGTTATAAAGTGAGCTCTTCCGCAGAATTCAACACACTTTTCATGTGTGAAAATCTGCATTGACTCAGTGTCGCATGTTAAACGCATTGCATAATCACGGGGGGATCGCTAGATTGCAATTGCGAGATGAGAAGACTCGCAACTGTTTTTGGATCGAACCGAGCCATGATCGAACTGGCGGAAACTCAGAAAGCAACGGACTTTTCGGCCCTTCAGGCCCGCTATGACGGGCTTTCCGGCAGCGATCTCCTGCGTCCGATGATCGAGCTGGAGTTTCACAGGAAAATCGCGTTGGTTTCTTCGTTCGGGACCGAGGCAGCCGTCCTGCTGGCCCTCGCGGCGGAGATCGATCCCGGCATTCCGGTCATCTTCCTGGACACCGGCAAGCTGTTCGGGGAAACGTTGCGCTATCGCGACACCCTGATCAAGAAGCTCGGGCTGACGGATGTCCGCACGGTCGAACCCGATCCGGTCGAGTTGAAGGCCGCGGACCCGGAAGGCTTGCTGTGGCAATCCCGGCCCGACGCCTGTTGCCATGTCCGGAAGACGATCCCGCTGGAGCGGGCGCTCAAGGGGTTCGACGCCTGGATCACGGGACGCAAGCGCTTCCAGGCTTCCACCCGCGCCGCCCTGTCCGGCGTCGAGTTGGATGTGGACGGCAAGGTCAAGGTCAACCCGCTGGCGTCCTGGCCTCGCGACCGGATCGAGGCGGAGTTCGAGAAGCGCGGGCTGCCGCGCCATCCTTTGGAGGCCGACGGCTTCCTGTCGATCGGGTGCATGCCCTGCACCGACCGGGTCGCCCCCGGACAGGATCCCCGGTCCGGCCGTTGGGCCGGGCTCAACAAGACCGAGTGCGGCATCCACATGTCCGCCGCGTCACGCAACTCGTCACCTATTTGATACGGTGGAATTTCTGAAATGACCGATCTCGACCAACTGGAAAGCCAGAGCGTCTATATCCTGCGCGAGGCGTTCAACAAGATCGACCGTCTCGCTCTCCTGTGGTCGATCGGCAAGGACAGCAACGTCCTCCTGTGGCTGGTGCGCAAGGCGTTCTTCGGCAAGGTGCCGTTCCCGGTCGTGCAACTCGACACCGGGATGGAACTGCCGGAGGTCTACGAGTTCCGCGACGTGACGGCGCGCGACTGGGACCTGGACCTGGTGATCGAGCAGTGCCCGCCGGAAAGCGAGATGGACCCGACCCTGCCGCCGGCCACCCGCGCCGCCGCCCGCAAGACCGAAGGCCTGAAGGCGCTCCTGAAGCGCGAGCAATACCAGGGCATCTTCGTCGGCATCCGCCGCGACGAGCAGGCTACCCGCGCCAAGGAGCGGGTGTTCAGCCCGCGCGCGCTGGACGGCGTGTGGGACTTCAAGGACCAGCCGGCCGAGTTCTGGGACCACTACAAGACCCGGTTCGCCGAAGGGACCCATGTGCGCATCCATCCCCTGCTGCACTGGACCGAACTGGACATCTGGCGCTATTCCAAGCGCGAGGGCATTCCGATCGTACCGCTGTACTTCGCTCGCGACGGCAAGCGGTACCGCTCGCTCGGCGAGAAGAACATCACATTTCCGGTGGATAGCAGCGCCGCCAATATCGACGAGATCATTTCCGAACTGGAGATAACCCGGACGCCCGAGCGGGCCGGCCGGTCCATGGACAACGAGACCGAAGACGCCTTCGAGCGTCTGCGCAGCTCCGGGTATATGTAAGATGACCACTCCCGTATCCGAAATCCCCGCGTCGATGCGCCGTCAGGCCCGCATCGTCATCGTCGGCCACGTCGATCACGGCAAATCCACCCTGATCGGCCGCCTGCTCAACGACACCCAGAGCCTGCCCGACGGCAAGGTCGAGGCGGTCCGCGAGATGAGCCGCCGGCGCGGCATGCCGTTCGAGTGGTCCTTCGTGATGGACGCGCTCCAGGCGGAGCGCGATCAGGGCATCACCATCGACACGACGCAGATCCATTTCCGCACCAAACAGCGGCCCTATGTGATCATCGACGCGCCCGGCCACACCGAGTTCCTCAAGAACATGGTGACTGGCGCGTCCAGCGCCGACGCGGCCCTGCTGGTGATCGACGCCGGTGAAGGAGCGCTCGAGCAGTCGCGCCGCCACGCCTATCTGCTGCACCTTCTCGGCGTCAAGCAGGTCGCCGTGATCGTCAACAAGATGGACATGGTCGAGTTCTCGCAGGACCGCTTCGACGACGTCTCCGCCGAGATCCGCGCCTACCTGAACGAGATCGGCGTCGCCCCCGGCGTCATCGTCCCGATCTCCGCCCGCCACGGCGACAACGTGGTGACCCGCTCCGAAAACCTGCCCTGGTTCAAGGGTCCGACCCTGGTCGAGGCGCTGGACGCCTTCAAGCCGGTCGCATCCGAGGACGAGTTGCCGCTGCGCCTGCCGATCCAGGACGTCTACAAGCCGGACGAGCGCCGCATCCTGGCTGGTCGGATCGAAACGGGGCGTCTCCGCGTCGGCGACACGCTGCACTTCTCGCCGATCAACCGGACCGCGAAGATCGTCAGCATCGAGGCGTGGAACCGCGAGACCGCAATCACCGCGACCGCCGGCCAATCGATCGGCATCACGCTCGACCAGCGCATCTTCGTCGAGCGCGGCCATGTCGCCAGCCTCGTCAGCCAGCGTCCGATCGAGTCGCACCGGCTGACCGTCCGCCTGTTCTGGCTGGCGTCCAACCCGCTGACCGCCGGCAAGACCTATACCCTGAAGCTCGCCACGGCTGAGCATCGCGTCAGCGTCGAGAAGATCATCGAAGTCCTGAACATCGACGACCTGACCGCCGGCAGCGCCGACAAGGTCAGCCGCAACGAGATCGCCGACGTCGTGCTGCACAGCCGCAGCCTCGTGGCGGTCGATCTGGCGATCGACCTGCCGCGCACCGGTCGCGGCGTCCTGCTGGACGGCAACGACGTCGTCGGCGGCTTCGTCGTGACCCAGGCCGACGCGGTCGATGCCCGCAACCTCCAGCGGGTCGAGCATGCCGTCACCCCGACCGAACGGTCGCGCGCCAACGGCCACCACGGCGCCGTACTTTGGCTGACCGGGCTGTCCGGGGCCGGCAAGTCGACCATCGCGATGGGGCTGGAGCGCACCCTGTTCGAGCGCGGCCGGCAGGTCTATGTCCTGGATGGCGACGGCGTCCGCCAGGGCCTCAACGGCGATCTCGGTTTCTCTCCCGAAGACCGGGCGGAGAATATCCGTCGGGTCGCCGAGACGGCCCGCCTGTTCGCCGAGGCCGGCATGATCGTGGTCACCGCCCTGATCTCGCCGACCCGCGAGGACCGTGCCCGCGCCCGCGAGATCGGCGGCGCGTTCTTCCGCGAAATTCATGTCGCGGCCGATCTGGAGACCTGCGAGTCGCGCGATCCCAAAGGCCTCTACCGCCGCGCCCGCGTCGGCGAGATCCCGGATTTCACCGGCGTCTCCGCTCCCTACGAGGCTCCGGAAGCGGCCGAGTTGGTGATCGACACCGGTGCCCTCGCCATCGACGAAGCGGTCGCCGAACTGGTCGCTTTCGCCGAAGCCACCACCGCCCTGAAGCATCCGCGTGATGCGACGGACGGGCCGGGCGACGGTATCTAGGAGCCCGGCGTCCTCTCGGCAGCCTCCGATATCACCCGCCGGTCGTCCAGCCGGCGGGTGAATCGTATGGCGTCCAGGTGCTCGAGCAGCGGGATGCTGTATTTTCGGGATATCCCCAGCAGCTTGCCGAGATCGCCGACGAGGAAGCCGCCGTTCCGATCCGCCAGATGGGTCTTCATGATCCGTTGCGCTTTGACCAGCGCGTCGCGATGGAACAGGATATCGCGCTTTTGGACCCGGTCGGTGGCTCGGACCAGCACGCCGGTCCGGGTCAGGTACAGGATCGCCTGAAAGCGCTCCCGGTCGTTTCCGACGACGGCGGAAGCGTCGGGCGGCATCAGCCCGCCGCTCAGGAACTCCCGTTCGACCGCAGCGATCAGTCGGCGAGAGCGCTCTGGCAGGAGAGCGGCCGGGTCGAAGTCGCGATGCCGCAACCTTCCCTGCTCGTTCCGCAACTCGCCGCGTTCGACCAGTACCGCCGCCATGGCGCCGGCGTTCCTGCCCAGCCGGTCCCGCGGCAGCCCGGGTTCCGCCGGATGGTCGCGGTGATGCTTCTCCACCAGCGCCAGCACCTCGCATTCCAGCGTGCGGCCCGCCGTTCCGTCGAGCACGGTTCCGTCCGGCAGCAGGATCGCACCGGCATCCTTGAAGTATCTGTGCAACCGGTGCGGCGATACCGCCAGCAGCCGCGCCAGGTCGGCCTCGGCGCATCCGGTCGTGCCGGCGGCGCGCAGGCGGTCGGCCAGTGTTTCCGCAGGTGGCGCCTCCGCCAGGACGCGCAGTCCCGCCAGCGTCCGTCCGTCGTGCCGGCGGTGGCGCCGCGACACTGGATCCAGGATGCGGCCGCCGCCGACTGTAGCCGGCGGTGACGGTGTCCGGATGATGAAGGGCTCACCGGCAGGCACGGCTATGGAAGACTCCGTGAAGAGCTGGACCAGGGCGCTCGTCCCCGGTTCCAGTCGGTCGCGGTCGAGCAGCCTGAGCCGTGCCGAGGTCTCGACCGTTCCGGTCAGCAGCCGGACCACCGCGCCGCTCCGAAGCTCCTTCGAAGCCGTTGCCAATACCGTCAGTTCGGCGTCGAGCCAGCGTGAGCCGGTCAGCAGTCCGGGCGACGCCAGCGCCGTCCCGCGTGGAACATCGGATTGATCGACCCCGCGCAGGTTGACGGCGGTTCGCCGTCCGGGCGGCGCCGTCTCTACCGGACGGCCATGGATCTGGAGGCTTCTGACGCGGGCCTTCCTGCCGCCGGGCGTCAGTTCCACTTCGTCGCCGACGCTCAGGGCGCCGCGCCTCAGCGTCCCGGTCACCACGGTCCCGAAGCCGGGCACGGCGAAGACCCTGTCGGTCGGCAGCCAGAAGACGCCGGAATCGCCTGGCTCTGCCGAACCCTCCGGCAAGTCTCCGAGCAGCCGGCGCAGTTCGTCCAGCCCCTCTCCCGTCACCGCCGAGGTCCGCACCGCCGTCACTTCGGCAATCCCGGCGTCCCGGGCGAGACCGGCAGCGGCTTCTCCGGCGGCGACGGCCTCCTCGACCGGGACGAGGTCGCATTTGGTGACCGCGACGATGCCGCGCCGGACGCCGATCAGTCCGGCGATGCCGACGTGCTCGACCGTCTGCGGCTGGATGCCTTCCCGGGCATCCACAACCAGCAGGACGGCGCCGATCCCGGTAGCGCCCGAGATCATCGTGCGGACAAACCGCTCATGGCCCGGCATGTCGATCAGGTCGATCTCGCCCCCGGCGGTCACCAAGTGCGAAAACCCCAGCACGATCGAGATCCCGCGCCGCTTCTCCTCCGCCAGCCTGTCGGTGTCGATGCCGGTCAGCGCCCTGACCAGCGCCGTCTTGCCGTGGTCGACATGGCCGATCACCCCTACCAGAGCGCTCCTCATTCCGTTACGGACTCCACAAGCACGGTCCCGACCGCACCGGCAACGGCTGGCAAGTCGCGGTCATCGAGCGTCCGCGCATCGAGCGTCAGCCGCCCGCCGGCGATGCGCCCGACGACCGCCGGCCGGTGAAGCCGCAGCCGCCGCGCCAGTTCCGCCGTACCCAGGCCGTTCGCCCTGATCGCCACGATCCGGGTCGGCAGGGTTGTTTCGGGCAGGGAGCCGCCGCCGGAATAACTGTTGCCGTCGGCGGTATCCACCTCCAGTCCGCCGATCCCGCGAAGACGCGCCGCCAGATCCTCCGCCCGCCGCTCCAGTACGGGCATCGGCGCCGCCAGCATGGCGAGCACCGGCACCGCTGCGACCAGCCGGGCGGGGTCGCGGTAGAGCTTCAGCGTCGCCTCGAGCGCCGCCAGCGACAGCTTGTCGATCCTCACGGCGCGCAGCAGCGGGTGGGCTTTCAGGATTCCGATCAGGTCCTTCCGGCCGACGACGATGCCCGCCTGCGGCCCGCCCAGCAGCTTGTCGCCGCTGAACATGACCAGATCGGCGCCGGCGGCGACACTCTCGCGCACGGTCGGCTCATGGGGCAGGCCGATGGTCCTGAGGTCGAGCAGGGTGCCGCTGCCGAGGTCTTCCATCAGCACCAGTCCCCGAGCCCGGGCGAGCGCCGCGAGTTCGGTCATGGCCGGGGCGCTGGTGAAGCCGACGATACGGTAATTGCTCTGATGAACCTTCACGATGGCGCGGGTATCGGACGTGACCGCGGCCTCGTAGTCGGATGCCCTGGTCTTGTTCGTGGTTCCGACCTCCACCAGCCGGGCGCCGCCTTGCCGGATCACGTCGGGCACGCGGAACGATCCGCCGATTTCCACCAGTTCTGACCGCGACACCAGCGCTTCGCCGCCCTGGGCGATGGCGCTGACCGCCAGCAGCACGGCGGCGGCGTTGTTGTTGACGACCAGGGAGGCTTCGGCTCCCGTCAGCTCGTGCAGCAGCCCGGTCACGGCCACGTAGCGCGAGCCGCGCTCGCCGCTTTCCAGGTCGAACTCGAGGTTCGAGTAGGCGGATGCCGCCTCCGCCACGGCGGCGACGGCGTCCTCCGCCAGGGGAGCGCGCCCGAGATTGGTGTGGATGACGATGCCGGTCCCGTTGATCACGCGCCGCAGGTGCCGGTGCCGGCTGGGTTCCAGCGCGCCCCGCGCCGCGGCGATCAGCGTGCCGTTCAGCGATTCGGGGGAAACCGCGTCGCCGCCGATATCCCCCGCCAGCAACGCCCGCCGCACTGCGTCCAGCGCGTCCCGGAGCGCTCCGACCACGGCTTGACGCGGGAACAGGACGGTAAGCTCCCGCGCCGCTTCGGTTTCCATCAGCTTCTGGACCTGGGGCAGGGCGCGCAGCAGTGCCGGGTCCGCGATCGGGGCGGGCGGCGGCCGGGCAGGGGAAGGGGGCGCTGCAAGGGTCATGGAGTGCCATGTGGAAGGAGACGCCCCGAAGCGTACCCCCTCCAATCGATCTACCTCCGGTGACGACCCATCGAGATCGAAGCGGAGATCGAGGCAGTTACGTGCTTCAAGATACCGAAGCGGTCAGTAGCATGCCGCCGGTTCCTCCGGTATCGAATGATTTCTCTTCCGACTACCGCATCACCGGCCCGCAAGGGCTAGGCCCAAATCATCATAGAAATATTAAATCAAATTTTATACGATCTGGACGACAATTTTGATCCGGACCATAGCGATGCGTTCTCTGCCCAAGTTCATGGATGTGTCATTGCCGGCGACGGAGACGGAGACGGCGCCGATCGGCGGTGGCCGTCCGCTTCCAGCGCGCAAGGCGCTGGTGGTCTGGGTGGCCTTGATGTCGGCAGCATGGGTGATCCTGGGAGCGGGCGCCTATGCCGTCCTGATGCCGGGTTCATAAACAGCTTCGCCTTCTGCACGGCACTGCTGCCGGTTTATCCGGAGCATGATGAGATCATGGGGTTTCCTTGCCCGCGATTCGTACCAACATCGATCCGCGGGATCGAGTACGGAGAAGGCGGGAAACCATAGTGTACCTTGGCGGCTTGCGCAGCAGTACGATCACCTTGCCGGACGGACGCCGTCTCGGGATCGCGGAGTACGGCGATCCGGCCGCGCTGCCGGTATTGTATTGCCATGGTTTTCCCAGCTGCCGGCTGGAACCGTCGATGCTGCCGGTTTCGGGCATACGGCTTATCGCCGTCGACCGGCCGGGGTACGGTCTGTCCGATCCGCTTTCCGGACGTACGCTGCTGGACTGGCCGCAGGACATCGCGTCGGTGGCGGATGCCTTAGGGCTCGGCCGCTTCGCCGTCGCCGGCGTTTCCGGAGGTGCGCCATATGCCGCAGCCTGCGCCGCCCGGTTGAAAGACCGGATTATCGGTCTGGCGCTCATCTGCGGCATTGCGCCGCCGGGGGAAGGCAAGGAAGGAGCCAACGGGGCAGGGTGGGAGGCCGGCGGAGCGGCCGCGCGCCTCATGACCCTGGACCGGTTGCCCGGTACCGTTCCTGTCATAGCGGCCTTGGCAAGGCGGCTGGTCGTCGGGGTCGACTCACCCAGGCTCCTGCGCACGCTGTTGCGCTTCGGACATCTGCCGGAACCCGACCGCGCCGTGCTTTCGGCGGGCTTCGGCATCCCCGTCCTCGACAATTTCCGGGAAGCGTTGCGCCAAGGCATCGGCGGCGCCGTCGCCGATGCCCGCATCTATGCGCGGCCCTGGGGTTTCGATCCAGCCGGGATTGTGGCGCCGACGGTGATCTGGCATGGCAATCTGGACAATCAGGTGCCGGTCGCCGCGGCGGAAGTGTACGCCCGGCTTATTCCACATGCACGGTTGTGCTTATTGGAGGGTGAAGGCCATTTTTCCTTGGTCGTACGGCATCATCATGCGATCCTTGCGTCGCTTTTTGCCATTGCGGAACGGTACGCTGGCGACGATGTTACGTCACACGCTCGCGCGTGTCCCGGCTTGGATGCTTGAGCCGGTGCGTCTGCCCGTTTCTCTCAACGATAGAATAAGCACATGCACATAGATACCGTACGCGCTGCCTATCGCCGTTATGCCGGCGTCTACGATCTTGTCTTTGGCAAGAGTTTCGAGGCGGGACGCCAGCAGACGCTAGATAGCATCAACCGTCGCCGGGGCCTGCGAGTCCTCGAGGTGGGGGTCGGCACCGGGCTGTCCCTTCCCGATTATCATCCCGACAACATCATCGTCGGCATCGATGCCTCGGAGGAAATGCTGAGGCTCGCCCATGAGCGCGTCGCCAAGAAGGGACTCAAGAACATCGAGAGCCTGGTCGAGATGGACGCTCAGAAGATGACCTTCGAGGACGCCAGCTTCGACGTCGTCGTGGCGATGTATGTGATGACGGTCGTGGAAGACCCGAAGGCCGTGATGGACGAGTTGAAGCGCGTCTGCAAGCCGGGCGGCGACATCTATATCGTCAACCACTTCTCGGCGGAGAAAGCCGGTCTCCGGCTGAAGTTCGAGCGCATGATCGCCAACTTCGCGGAACTGCTGGGCTGGCACGCCGATATGCCGATGACGCCCTTGCTGTCGAACGCGGGCATCGAAATCGTGAAGATCTCCAAGCTGCCGCCGTTCGGCATGTTCACGATGGTCCACTGCCGGAACCAGGACACTTCCGGAGAGGCGATGCTTCAGGGTGCCGGGTAAGCCTGCCGGCCCGCGACCTCGGTCCTGAAACAGCAATCTTGAGACAAGTTATTCCGGCGGTTCAGGCCCGCCCGCTCAATTCAGCGATGAACGAGCGGGCGGGCCTGAACCGCCGTTGCATATCTGCGAACAGGGTCTTTACCGGGCGACCGCGAGCAGAAGGGCGAGGTTGATGCCCGCCATGGCCACGACAACCGGAACCAGCCAGGTCGGGTGGGTTACGAACAGGGCGATGATGACCAGCAGACCGACCAGGGCCAGTACACCGGCGGCCAGGGGCTTGAGATAGACGTCCATTTCCGGATCTCCGTTCTACATACAGCAACGCGCAAAATTCCAGGCTGCAAGCTACACGAACCGCTCCCCGGCCGGTGTTCAAACCATGGCCGCCGGTATGCGGCCTGTTGTCACAAGATGTCCTTCGATCCTCGGATGCGGAACCGCTGCCTCTCCCCACGGTTTGACTTGGGATATACCGTTCGATCCGATCGAGGAGCCGCGACATGGACCACTCACGCCTGTTCGCCCTGTATGACAGTCCCGATAACGCCCTGGCGGCGCTGGACGACCTGACGAACGCGGGAACCGGCAGGGATGCCGTCACTTTGCTCAGCCCGCATGCCGCCGGACGCCACGGAAGCGCCACGTCGGCCGACATCCCTGCGGACCGCCACGCGAGCAGTAACGTCAATGTCACGGGCATAGGGCCGCTGGTGGTGATCGGTCCGCTCGGGGCTCAACTGCACGACCGCGACATCGTCGCGGTGCTCCGCGACGGCAGCGTCGAGCTGCGGGACGCCCAGACTGCGGCGGAAGGCTTGCGCCGGGGTGCCACCCTGCTGGTCGTCGATGCTCCCCGTTCGTCCCATGACGAAATCCTGGAAATCGTGGACCGCCATCACCCGATCAGGCTGGAAAGCCTCGGCCCGACTTACCTGGAGCCGGGATGGAGTCGTGTCGACCGGGTCGCGGGCGACGATGGCGTGCTGGAAGTTGCCGACGACCTGCTGAACGTCAAGCGTCCGGGTGAAGACGCTACGGCGTTCCGTCCGCTGGCGCCGGGAAAGGAAGAGTTGGGGCTTTCCAAGTCGGGCGCCGAGAACCCGGAAGCCGGCAAGGGAGAAATCCTGGGTGGCCAGGGAGCCGGTCCGGACCGGTGAAACGGGTTCGAACCGCTTCCTGAAATGACGAACCCCCGCGTGCTCAGTGGCAGCGGGGGTTCTTAGCGGTTAAAGGATTACCGCAGTTCGGCGCAATGCCGTTCAAACTTGGTAGCATGTGAAGTGCCAATTCAATGGCATATTCATGTAATCGCCGGCGGACTCATGGATTTTACTCACCCTCCAATCAATCGGCACTTGGCCTTTTAGATGGATCCTAGCCATTTTGCAGGCTACGGAGAAGTTTGTCCTGATCTGACGACCTCCTCGTTCTTGCTACACTTTTATGATGTGCCTTTGTCTTAGGGCTGTCAAGCGTCGGACGCTCCGGAAAATTCATTCGGATCGAAAAAAAATGCTCATTGGGTATGGACAAGGCCTCTCTGGCGTCGTAGTTACCCGGCCTCACGACGCGGGTGTAGCTCAGTTGGTTAGAGCGCCGGCCTGTCACGCCGGAGGCCGCGGGTTCAAGTCCCGTCACTCGCGCCATTCTCCCGAATGGCATCTGCCTGGATAAACCGTCCAGCTTTCCGCACAAGATCCAATAGTCGAGATCCTCGCCTTTCGGCGAGTCGCGGTAACCCTCCCCTCTATCCACAAGCCTATCGGTCGGCCGCTCGCCTAAAGCGGTATCCCGCAAGCCCATCGACCGCTGCGCCCGATCCACCTGTTACCGCTTCTGATAAATTGGCCGTACGCCTCCCCACGGTGGGGAGGCGCGACTGTTTGATACCGTCCAGGAAACCCCATGAAGGGGACCGGACCAGGGGGGACGGAAGTATGCGGATAGGGCAGAAAGCCCATGGTCTCAGGCCGAACCGGCCGTTCTGGCCAGGAGCCGGCAGAGGGACCGATCTCGACCAGATTTCAACGGCCCTGACACGGGCCGGCGCCGTCGTCGTGGTGACCGGCGCCGCCGCCATGGGCAAGACAAGGCTTGCACTCGAGGCGACGGCCCGGATCAATGCGGCCTCGATCCCGTGCAGGATGGTCAACGGGGACCGTCACGACGACCTGAACGCGATTATCGAAGAAATGGCGCGGCTGCCCGAGCCGCGCTCTACCGACACAAGGGCGCGTGCCCTGCTGGTTGTCGATCGGGCCGAAGATGCCGGCGCCCAGACCCTGGAGCGGCTGATCCTGATCGCGGGCGCCACGTCCATTTCCGTGATGCTGGTCGGGCGGGCCGAACTTGTCGGCATGCTGGTCAGATCGGTGCCGGAACAGGTCTGTGACGCCATCACCCGCTACGTGGCGCTGGAACCGCTGGACGCCGACCGGACGGCGGAGTTCGTGGCGCACTGCCTTGGTGACGAAACATCGCCGGTGACCTGCGGCAGCGATGCGCTTCGCCGTATCTCCGCCCATAGCCGAGGTGTTCCCGGCATCATCGACAGGCTGATGACGGATGCCGTGCGGCTGGCCAGATTAAGCCGGAGCGCCCGGCTGACGGCGACGGTCATCGACATGATCGCCGACGAGGAACATCCGCCCGCCGAGCAGCCGGATCCGGAAGTTCCGGCGCAATCGCATGCCCGGCTGGACCCGCCGTCATCGGCCACCCCGGCTTTCCGGCGGAAGGCCAGACCGGCCGCCGCACCGCAGCCGGTCCAGCCGCAGCCCGAACCCGACCGGCACGAAGGTCGCACAGGATCGATGCGGAGGGTCCTGACAGGACTTCAAGGGGCGCCCGACCCCCGCCACGGGTACGACACCCGTTACGGATACGGCGACGACTCCGCGTTTCTGGACGAGGACGCCGACGTCACTGACTGGCCGCGGTCTTCGGCGGACATGCTGCATCCGCCAGCGCGGCCGGCACGCCGGATCCCGCCCTGGGCCGGCGGCATAGCCTTCGTCTTGGTAGCGACCAGCGCCATCGCCCTTCAGCATTACCTGCAGTCGGGCGCACCCATCCTGACCCCGGCGGATGGACAGCGTGCGGTCGTAAGCTCGGTGCTTGGGGATACCGGCAGCCGTTCGGCGGCACCTTCCCCGATGCGGCAACCCGACCCGGCGCAAACGGCAGGCCAACCAAGTGCCCGCAGCCCCGAACAAGTGCCTATGGCGGACTATCTTCAGCGGGTGCAAGTGGCGGTGGTCGAGTCGCGCATGCTCAGCGCGCCGGCCGACGAAGGCGAGGCGGAGCGGTCCGTTATGCCGGAAGCAGCCGCCGAACCGAACCCGGAGATGCCCGTTGTCCAGGCACCGGCAACGGAGCCCCTGGCGGAGACCATGCCGGGGTCGGAGCCGGTTCCCCCGGCGCCGGCGGAAAGCGTTCAGCCGGTTCAGGAGCCGCCCGTCTATGAAAACGAAGCGATAGCTCCCGCCGAGCCCGAGCCGGCTCCTGCGGAAGCCATGCCGGCAGAGCCCGCACCGCCTGAACCTACGGCTGAATCTCTGCCTGAACCGGAGACCCCGGCGCCGGCGGTAGAGGCCGTCACGCCTGCCGAGCCGGAAGAGGTTCCGGCGGAAGCGGTTCCGATGGCGCCCACACCGACAGCGGAAAGTCCGGCGGAACCGGCGCCAGCAGACAGAGCGGCCGAGTCGGCTCCGCCTGACGCCGCCCAGCCGCTGGAACCGGAAACCCCGGCTGCGGAAATGTCTCCCCCGGCGGAAACCGCACCAGGCGACCCCGCTCCGAGCGAGCCGGTGGCATCGGAGCCGGAGTTGCCGGCAGCGTCCGAACCCCCGGCAGCCGCCGTCGTTCCGGAAACCCTTCCGCAGGATCCGGCCGCCGAGCAGACCGCACCACCGGAGCCGGCGCCTGAGCCGACCATCGCGGAGCCGGCGCCACCAGCGGCCCCGGCCGCCGAGCCCCCGGCGGACATCGCCATCCCCGAGCCGGCCCTGCCGGAGCCGATCCCCGAGCAGGCTTCCCCACCGGAACCCGAACCGGCACCAATCATCGCGGAACCGGCACCACCGCCTGAACCGGCTCCCGAGCCCCCGGCGGACATCGCCATTCCGGAGCCGGCCCCACCGGAGCCGATCCCGGAGCAGGTTTCTCCGCCGGAGCCGGAGCCGGCGCCGACCATCGCTGAGCCGGCGCCACCGCCTGAACCGGCTCCCGAGCCCCCGGCGAACATCGCCATTCCGGCGCCGGCCCCGCCGGAGCCGATCCCGGAGCAGACTTCTCCGTTGGAGCCCGAGCCTGCACCGACCCTTGCGGAGCCGGCACCATCGCCTGAACCGGAACTGCCATCACCGGAACCGCCGGCACCTGCGCCCGCAGTCGTTACGGCGGCACCTCCGCCGGCTCCCGCACCGGCAGCGCCGAAGCCGCCTTCCATCGCGGAATCGGTTCTTCTGGAAAGGGGGGATCGCCTGCTCGCACTCGGCGATATCGCCTCGGCACGCCTTCTATACGAGTCGGCCGCCGCCGGGGGCAGCGCGCGGGGCGCTCTGCTGGCGGGCCGGACGCTCGATCCGTCCTATCTGCGCAGCTTGGGCACCAGGGGCGTGACCGGCGATCCCGCACGCGCGGCCGAGTGGTATGAAAAGGCTGCCAAGCTGGGCGACGACTTGGCAGCGACCCATCTGGAGGCCTTGGGGCGCCGCTGACCGGCGCCCTACTGGGTCTTGCGGCCGTTCAGCCACATGTCCGCCGCGCTGAACCGGGTCCAGCCGGGGAACTGGGCCGCCAGATTTACCTCGCGCCACTTCGCATGGCGCGGGGGCCTCTGGAATTCTTCGAAGCGGTCGAAGAACGCCTGGGTGAAATGGGCCACCTTGCGGTACCGGTCGTTGTCCGCGGGCCAGTTGTAGACCACCATGACGGCACCGACCGCCACGGTGCTGACGGTGCCGCCATCGGCGACCAGTCCCGGATAATCTTGGTGGCCCAGTGTCGATGGAAGATAGGTATCCAGCAACTCGGCGCTCGCCTCGACCGGGAGGAAATGCAGCCCCCCATCCGACGTCAGGTCGCGGAACAGCCGGGTAGGCTTACCGGCCACATAGGCTGTCGCCGAGATTTTGCCGGCTGTCAGCTTTTCGACCGCCGGCGCCTGATCGAACGACGTCCGCTCGACGTCGATCCCCAGCTTGCCGAACAGCAGCGACGCCGTCATGTCGGTGCCGCTGCCAGCGACGTCGAAATTGACCATTCGGCCAGCCAGATCCTTGACGTCACGGATCCCGCCGGCTGCCAGCAGGTGGAACTCCTCGTTGTATAGCTTGGCGATGTAGCGGACGCGCTTGTCGATGGTCGGGAACAGGCGTTCCCGCTGTGCATAGGCCAGCACGTCCGACTGGACGATGCCAACGTCGATGCCGCGCGTACGGGTGACCCTCTCGAAAGGGGCGACGGCAATGGCAGAGGGAGTGCGGCGGACGCCGGTCAGCCGGTGAACTGGGTCAGCAGGAAGAGTGCCGAGCCGACCAGGGAGGCGACGATGGTGCCGGAAATCCGGACATATTGGAGGTCACTGCCGACCGCGGTTTCTACCCTGTCGGAGACGGTTTGGGCGTCCCAGCCATGGACCACTTCGGCGATGAAGCGGCCGATGCCGCGCCGCCACGGCGAGACCATCTCCAAGGCCAGCCGCTCGACGGAGGCGTTCAGGCGAGCCCGCATGGCCGGGTCGGCTTCCAGCGTCGCCGCCAGCGACCGCAGTCCCGTCGTCAGCGCCTCGCGCGTCTTTCCATCCGGCCTTGCCAAGTCGTCGAGGGTGAGATCGCGCATCTCGTCCCACAGCCCGGCCAGCCAGATCTGGATTTCCGGCCGGTCGAGCAGCTGCGCCTTTGCGGCTTCCACCTGGGCACGCGTGTCGGGATCGTCCTGAAGGTCGCGCGCCAGATCCTCGATAGCCAGTTCCATCCTGATGCGGGTCACGGAAGCCGGGTCCAGCAGGTCGGTCAGGAACTCCTGCGCGCCCTGGCCGATCTTCTGGGCGACCCGCCGGTCGATCGCCTTCGGGATCCACCAGCCGCTGCGCTGTCCGACCATGGATTGCAGACGGCCCTGGTTGCGGTCCATCAGCGTCAGCGCCCAGGCTACGACGCGTTCCAGCAGCGGCTGGTGCTGGCCGCTGGATACCAGCACGCCCAGTATCTTGCCGAGCAGGGGGCTGACCTCGGCACCGCGCAACTGCTCGCCCAGCGCCCGGCCGAAGAAGGCGCGCAGTTCGCGGTCCTCGACCGACTGGATCAGGGTCGGCAGCGTCGTGGTCAGGCGCGCCGCCAGCGCTTCCACCATTCCCGGCGCATTCAGCCAGCGGACGACCCTGTCCGCCGGGTCGATCGACCGGAGCTTCGCCGCGACCAGCGAAGGCTCCAGGAAGTTCCGCTCCACGAAGCTGCCAAGCCCGTCGCCGATCCGGTCCTTGTTGGCCGGGATGATGGCGGTATGGGGGATCGGCAGTCCCAGCGGACGGCGGAACAGGGCGGTGACCGCGAACCAGTCGGCCAGGGCGCCGACGATGGCCGCTTCCGACGCGGCGCGTGCCAGTTCCACCCAGAAGCCCGGCTCGGGCACGAAGCGCAAGGCGGTGAACAGGGTGGCGGCAAGCACAAGCAGGCCGGTCGCCAGGTTCCGGTTCCGCCGCAGGAGGCGGCGCTGGCCCGCTTCGTGGTCGGTATCCTGATCTTCAAGCATGTCGGCCGATCATATCGGTCTGGCGGTCGTACTGGTCGGGCATTTTTTCGGCGATGGTCGCGTGAATCGGTTCGCGGCAGGTCCGCATCCCGGCAACACGCGTGGTGCTCTCCTGGTTGCCGGATGGCTGGACTAGGGCTATCGCATCGGCGTCAAACCGGATAGAACCGCATTTCCAGTTCGTGAGATCCGGCCAGTTCAGCTTACCTTCCGTCGTCCTAACCCGATCGGGTGTCATGATCGGGGGGACAGGATCACGGAGATCATGAAACAGCGCGTTCATTTCGTGGGGTTCGCCGCCACCGTCCTGCTGCCGCTGCTGATATTTTGCAGTGCCATGGTTTTCCTGTTCGACCGGCAGCAGCAGGAGCAGATCGAGCGCATGCTCGTTCAGACGGCGCGGACATTGTCCGACGCGGTGGACCGTCAGTTGATCAACCATGTCTCCGGCCTTGAAGCGCTGGCGACCTCGATCCACCTGGACGAAGACAATCTGGCGGACTTCTCGATCGAAGCGGAACGCCTGCTCGACAGCCGGCCGGAGTGGATGTCGCTACGCCTCAGGCGGGCGGCCGATGCCGCCCTGGTTGTGGTGGCGTTCCCCCAGCGGAGCGGCGACACCCTGCCTTCCGACCAGTTGCCGCCGGCTGCGGTGCAGGAACAGATCGAGAGGGTCGCCGCTTCCGGTGGGCCGGAAATCAGCGATCTCCACGTACTTGCAGGAGGCGAGCCATTCGTTTCCGTGATGGTGCCGGTGAAGCGCGGTGGAGAGGTCCGTTACTTCCTGTCGGTCAACCTGCGGAGCGGCAGCCTTGGCGCTACCCTGGCCGGTCCGGCCATGCCCGATGGATGGGTCGGATCGGTGCTCGACCGCGAGCGGGTCATTGTGGCGCGCTCGCGCCGTCAGGAAGACTTCGTCGGCCAGCCGGCTACCGAATCGCTGCGGAAAGAGATCGAGCACGCGGCTAGCAGCTTCTTCTTCGCCCGCTCCGCCGAAGGGAGTGAAGTTTATGGCGCCTTGACGACGTCGTCGCTCTCCGGATGGACGGTGGCGGTCGGTGCACCGGCGGAGGTGGTGGCGGGTCCCCAGCACCGGTCGCTGCTTGCGGTATCGGCTGGAGGCCTGCTGTCCTTGGCGGCGACCCTTGGGCTGGCGGCCTTGCTGACCCGGGGCGCGTTGCGCCGCCAGAACATGGAGCGGCGACTGGCGGCGCTGGAACAGGAGCGCCTCGTCGAGCGCCGGCTGGGCGATGTCGCCGCCAACCTTCCCGGCATGATCTTCCGGCGGGTGGAAGAGGCGGACGGAACAGTCCGCTATCCCTATGTGACCAGGGGCCAGGGGGGACCGGCACCAGCTCCGTTCGTGCCGGACCCGGACGGCTGCGGAGACGAACTGGCGCACCTGATCCATCCCGACGACCGCCCCGCCTGGGCCGCCGCCTTCACCTTGCCAGCCGGGACGGAGCCGTCGCACCTCGAGGTCCGCGCCGTTCCCGATGCCATGTCCGAGGCCTTGCCGGATGGCGAAGCTGGTGGGAAGGTCATTGGGGAGGCCGACGGGGGAAGAGTGCGCTGGCTCCGGGTCATGGCGCGTCCGTCGCCCCAATCCGAGTCGGGTGGAGGGCGTGCCTGGGACGGCGTAGCCCTGGACGTCACCGACCTGAAGGAAATTCAGGACCGTCTGACCGGCGCCCTGGAGGAAAGCCAGACGCTGCTTGCGGAAGTCCATCACCGGGTAAAGAACAACCTGCAAGTGGTGTGGAGTCTGGTCCAGCTCGAGGCCATGCAGATCGACCATCCGGCGGCCCGTACCCGAATGGAGATCATCGGCCAGCGCATCAACGTCATGGGACGGATCCATGAACAGATCTATGCCCACCAGGAATTCACCCGCATCGACTTCAGCCTGCAACTCCGCGCGCTAGCCGAACGGTTGATCGGTCCGCGCGGCCAGCCGGCGCCGATCGCGCTGGAAGTGACCGGAGAGCGCCTGTTCTGTTCGCTCGATACGGCCATTCCCCTGGCCCTGATCGCCAACGAACTCGTTTCGAACGTCGTCGCGCATGCCTTCCCGTCCGGTGCATCTCCGTCCGGAACGCGCGGAACGGTCCGGATCGACCTGCGCCGCCATGACGAGGACGTCGTCATGACGATCGCCGACGACGGTGTCGGCCTGACGGAGGGCGGGAACGACGGCAAGGGGCTCGGCATGCGGCTGGTCGCTGCACTGGTCGGTCAGCTGGGAGCGCGCATGACCGTGGATGCCGGCGGAGCGCCAAGTATCGGAAGTTCGGCTAAAGATAGCCGTGATCCGGGTGGCGGAACCGGGGGAACCCGTGTCACAATAAAGGTTCCGGGACCCTGGTATGCCGCCGACTGAATTTTTTTGTCGAACTGGAGAGCGCACCTACTTTAGAAACAGTTTAGATTGGTGTGCCAGCCCGAAGAAAAACCGAGGAACCCATGCCCACGCGCCTGGAAGAACTGTGCGTCCAAAAAGGTCTGAAAATGACAGAGCAGCGCCGGGTCATCTCCCGAGTGCTGTCCGAGGCGACCGACCACCCCGATGTCGAGCAGGTTTACCGACGTGCGGTCGAGATCGATCCCAAGATCAGCATCGCCACGGTCTACCGGACCGTCCGCCTGTTCGAGGAAGCCAATGTCATCGAAAGGCTGGACTTCGGCGACGGCCGGTCGCGTTTCGAGGAGAACCGCGAAGAGCACCACCATCACCTGATCGATCTGCAATCCGGTGAGGTGATCGAGTTCGTCAACGAGGAGTTGGAGCGGCTGAAGGAGCGAATCGCCCGCGACCTTGGCTACGAGCTGATCGGCCACAGGCTGGAACTCTACGGCATCCCAGTGAACCGTCCCGCCAAGCAATCAGGCGACAAGTGACGGTGTCGCGCCGGCAGGAGTCGGATGGGCAGGAGTCGCGCGGCCAGACGGCCGTGATCCGGACCTATCGGGAACTGCGCGGAAAAGGGCAGCCGGACCGATTCGCGCTCGAAGCCGCCCTTACCGTGTATTTTTGGCACCATCCCCTGGCACCGGCCGCGGAGGCCGGCCAGATCGTAGCCGGTTGGGTCCGGGCCAGTGGAACCGGCGATGCCACGTTTCACTGATCCCGGACGGTTCCGGCCGGGGCAGGGCCGCTGCGGTCAAGCCCTGTCAGGATAGAGACGGCAGACGATCCCTTATTCGTCGCCTTCTTCGGCGTCCTGCTCGATCTGGCTGGCAAGGTCGCGCAGCATGTCGACGACGTCCTCGTGGCTGGTCTCCTCGACCGCCTGGTTGACGGCGGCTTCGATCATGGCGACGGCAACATAAGAGGACAGCGGACCGCCCTCCTTCATCGCCGCTTCGAGATGTTTTTCGGCGAGATCGAGCGCCTTGTCGAACATGGCTTCGGCAGGGCTGTTGTTCTGGTCGGTCATTTCAAGGTCCCCTTGGGGCATGGTGGCGTGGCAAACAGGCCGTCGATGGGCGAGCTATAGCATTCCGGATTGAAAGGCGCGTCCCAAATCGTTCGCTGTCGTCGTGCGGGTTGTTCTCTGTCTAAACCGGTAACGGCATGCTTTGCTGCACCGGATCGACAAGCAAGGATTCTTCAAAATGGATAACGATGCCTCCACCGCAATCACCAGCCAGGATTTCTACCCCTACTGGATCGACGAATCGGTGCGCTTCGCCGACCTGGACCCGCTGGGCCACGTCAACAACGCCGCCATCAGCACCTATTTCGAAAGCGCACGGGTGGCACTGTTCAGCGACTCAGGCAACTCTCCCGTGTCCGGTCCGCTCTCCGTCGTGATCGCCCGGATCGTGATCGATTTCCGGTCGGAGATGCATTATCCCGGTGCTCTTCGAGTCGGCTTGAAGGCGACCCGCTTCGGCCGCTCTTCCCTGACCGTGGCAGGCGCCATCTTCCATGGCGAGACCTGCATCGCGACCAGCGAAGTCGTCTGCGTCCTGTTCGACACGACCGCGCGGCGGTCGGCGGAAATTCCGGCGGCGGTCCGCGCCCGCCTGACGGAACTGGCCGGCTGACGCGATGGCAAGACGCCCTCAGCGCAAGGCCAGGACCCAGGCTCCCGTCGAGGTCACCGTCGGCGAAATCGGCGCCCGCGGCGACGGTCTGGCCGACTACGGAGGCCGGCGGGTCTATGTCCCGCTGACCGTGCCGGGCGACCGCGTCCGCATTCTGCCGGGCGAGCCGCGCGGCGATGGCATCGCCGCCCGCCTGCTCGACGTACTGGAACCCGGCCCGGACCGGGCGGTCCCGCCCTGTTCTCATTTCGGGATCTGCGGCGGCTGTGCGCTTCAGCACCTGACCGACGGCGCCTATGCCGGCTGGAAGCGTGCCCAGGTGGTGACGGCGCTTAGTCGTGCCAAGCTGACGGGGATCGACGTCGCGCCGACCGTCCGCACGCCGCCCGCCAGCCGCCGCCGCGCCACTTTCGCCGCTACCCGGCGCAGCGGACGCGCGACGCTGGGTTTCAACGAGCGGCAAAGCCACAGGATCGCCGATATCTCCGGGTGTCTGGTGGTCGAGCCGGGCATCCGGGCTCTGCTCGGGCCGCTCGAAGACCTGCTGACGGCCATGCTTCCAGACGGGGCCGCGCTCGACGTGACCGTGGCCGTTCTCGAAGGTGGTCCGGACGTGCTTCTGACCGGCGGTCCCGAACCGGGGCTCGATGCCCGCGAGCGGCTGGCCGCCTTCGCCGAGGAGCAGGACATCGCCCGCCTGTCGTGGCGGCGCTCGCCGTCGTCGCCGCCGGAACCCGTGGCCGCCCGTCGTCCCCTCCATGTCAGGTTCGGCGGAACAGCTGTACCGGTCGAGCCCGGCGCCTTCCTTCAGGCCAGCGGCGAGGGCGAGGCGGCGCTGGTCGATGCCGTTCTGGCCGGCGTCGGCGGTGCCCGCAAGGTGGCCGACCTGTTCGCCGGTCTCGGCACCTTCACCTTTCCGATGGCCAGGACCGCCACCGTCCATGCGGTCGAAGGGGACGCTTCCGCCATGGCCACCCTGTCGGCGGCGGCCCGGACCCTGCCGAACGTGACCACGGCACGCCGCGACCTGTTCGAGGATCCGTTGACCGCTTCGGAATTGTCTCGCTTCGACGCCGTGGTCTTCGACCCGCCCCGCGCAGGCGCCCGCGAGCAGTCCACCCGGATCGCCGAGTCGGGGGTCCCCGTCGTGGTGGCCGTGTCGTGCAACCCCGCCACCTTCGCCCGCGACGCCCGCATCCTGACCGACAGCGGCTACCGCCTGGAAAGCGTCACGCCGGTCGACCAGTTCGTGTGGTCCGCCCATATCGAACTGGTCGCCCGCTTCAGGGCAGCCGGGTGAGACCGTGCGTCAGGTTGTTCCCGTAAGGGATCGACCTGTGTGAATACTTTAACCCCGTAGGCCGGCTGCTGCTTCGCTTCAGCCGGCCTACGGGATCGGGGCCTCCATCAGTCAACTTCTTTCGGCGCTTGGTACAAGCCGTGCTCGTCTATCCGTGCGCCTCGGCAGGGCGGATCGCTGCCGAGGGTTCCTCGTTCTTATCGCGCGGTGCGATGGTGTGCACCGTGACTCTTTGTCGGCGACACTCTTGCCGATTTACCGGGTCATGCCTTCGGCCGGGAGTTCACGGTCTCTCGTCATGACCAGCGAGACGATGACGCCGCCCAGCAGCAGGGCGAAGGTCACCGACAGCGAGATCACCGGGTCGAGCTTGCCGTAGAACTGGTTGTAGAAGATTTTGCCACCGATGAAGACCAGCACCAGGGCCAGCGCGTATTTCAGATAGTGGAAGCGATGGACCATCGCGGCCAGGGCGAAGTACAGCGCGCGCAGGCCCAGGATCGCGAAGATGTTGCTGGTATAGACGATATAGGGATCGGTCGTGATCGCGAAGATGGCGGGTACGGAGTCCACCGCGAAGACCAGGTCGGCGAACTCGATCAGGACCAGCGCCAGGAACAGCGGCGTTGCGAACCGGACCAGCTTGCCCGAACCTTTGGGATCGGGAGCCTTCACGAAGAATTTCTCGCCGTGCAGTTCCTCCGTGACGTTCAGGCGCTTGCGCAGGAACTTAAGGATCGGGTTACCGGAGATGTCCGGCTGCTTGTCCGCGATGAACAGCATCTTGATGCCGGTGATCAGCAGGAAGCCGCCAAAGATGAAGAGTATCCAGTCGAACTCGTTGATCAGCGCCGCACCCAGACCGATCATGATGCCGCGCAGGACGATGACACCCAGGATGCCCCAGACCAGCACGCGGTGCTGATAGATCCTGGGAATGGCGAAATACGTGAAGATCAGCGATATGACGAATACGTTGTCCATCGCCAGGCTCTTCTCGACGAAGAAGCCGGTGAAATACTGCATGCCCGGCTCGGGCCCGAGATACCACCAGAGCCAGGCGCCGAAAAGGCAGCCCATGGCGATGTAGCCGGCGCTGAGCCACAGACTTTCGGCGATGCCGATCTCGTGAGTCTTGCGGTGGAGGACGCCGAGGTCGAAGGCCAGCAGGGCGACGACGATACCGAGGAAAGAAAGCCAGATCCAGGCAGGTTTGCCCAGGAAGTCCGCCGAAACGGCGGCCAGGAGCGCGTCCATGGAAAGAATGACCCGTTTACGCTGCTGCGTCGGCTGTTGCTGACGGAAGGTCCGACATCACGGCCGACGCCTCGGCCGCCAGCGGGGCCCGGACCCGTGGGGTAGTCCATCCGAATTGGCACTGCGATGTGCGAAAATCAAGGGTCAGCCAATTGAAAATCACATAGCTGGTTCGAAAGTATGGCTAGGCTGAAAACGGCCGCGCCTCGGCGGGTTCCGGCGCGCGCCGGAGCGTCACCGTGAAGACGGCGCCGCCATCGGGATGGTTGGCGGCCGAGATCCGGCCGCCGAATCCCTGCACGATCCCATAGCTGATCGAAAGCCCAAGACCCAATCCCTCGCCCACTTCCTTGGTGGTGAAGAAGGGATCGAACAGTCTTGGCAGGTCATCTTCGTCGATGCCGGGGCCGGTGTCCCTCACGCTGAGCAGCACGTGTTCCTCGTCCTCCCCCAGGCTGATCGTGATCAGCCTGTGGTTGCGTGCCGACACCGCGTCCAGCGCGTTGCGCAGCAGGTTGACCAGCACCTGCTCCAGCCGTGCCTCGTCGGCAAGGACCGGCGGAGCCTTCTCCGGCAGTTCGAACACGATCTCGGCGCCCAGGTCGTTCGTCTGAGCGCCGAGAAGGCCCAACGCGTGCTCCACCACGGAACGCGGAGAGACAGGGGTGAGGATGCCCGAGGATTTCCGGGCGAAGGTCTTGAGCTGGCGGGTGATCTGCGCCATCCGCTCGGTCAGCTCCGCTATCTCGCCCAGGTTCGACCGCACCAGATCGAGCCGCCCGCGGTCCAGCAGAAGCCGGGCGTTCTCGGCATAGGACCGAATCGCCGAGACAGGTTGATTGACCTCGTGCACGATGCCGGCGGCCATCTGCCCCAGCGCCGCCAGCTTGGCCGCCTGTATCAGCTCGTCGCGGGCGCGCAGGACTTCCCGCTCGGCCCGCTCGCGCTCGGCGACCTCCTCCGTCAGCCGGGCGTTGGCGGAGCTGAGTTCGGCGGTGCGCTCCGTCACCCGGCGTTCCAGCATCAGTCCCGAACGCCGCTGGTATTCGAGGCGTTCGGCAAGCGCCATCCGCCGCTGGAGCACCACCAGCCCGGCCGCCAGCAGCAGCAGCGTCGCGATCCCGGCGCTCAGCGCCGCCGACAGGGCACGATCGCCGGCCGGCCGGCTGTCCAGCGCCACATGGACGTCCCATTCGGTATCGGGAATGCGCGCGGTGCGCACCATGGCGCTGTCCAGCGCCGGCAGCGGGCGTAGCTCCGCGTTGTGGTACTGCTGGCTGTCGCGCAACTCCTGCCGGGCATCGGCGCTCAGCGGCCGCAGGGTCCGGAAGCGCCAGTCGGGTACATTGGTGATGAAGACGATGCCGTGGCGGTCGGTGACGAAGACACGCTCGCCGCCCATCCCTTTCCAGGTCGTTTCCAGCGCATCCATCGCGACCTTGGCGACGACCACGCCCAGCGTATGGTTTTCCGCCCAGACCGGCCCCCATACCGGATACGCTATGTAGTAGCCGGGGATCTGCGACGTCGTTCCCAGCGCGAAGTACCGTCCGACCTTGCCGTCCAGCGCGTCCTGGAAGTAGGGACGGAAGGAGAAGTTGCGGCCGATGAAGCTGGTTTCGTCGGTCCAGTTGCTGGATGCCAGGGTAACGCCGTCGCGTCCCATGACATAGAGCGCCGACAGGGAAACGCCGGCGTTGAGCGCCGACAGCTTGCGGTCCACCCGGTCGATCAGTTCCAGGTCGCGCGGCTTGGCGAGCAGCGCCGTGACGTCCGGATCCCAGGCGAGCGCCAGCGGCAAGGCCCTGAACTTTTCCAGCTCGGCGGTCAGGGTCGCACTGTAGAGCGTCAGCCGCGCCTGCGCCGTCTCTCCCAGTTCGGTCAGCGCCCGTTCGCGCGCCCATTGGGCGGCACTGTATGCCGCAGGCGGCACCGTCACGCAGGCGGCGATCCCAAGCGCCAGCGCCAGCCCGCGAAAACCGCGCGGGAAAGCGAGCGGGCGCTTGCCCGCCGGCCACCGTGCCCCGATCACCGATATCAGATCCTTCAAGCGGCTTTCCTCAACCGGATACCAACCGTACAATGGAGGATGGTCCCGTCCACTTCCATCCGGAATTTCCAATCCGATAGAAGTGCCGAATGAAAGTGGACGAGAAGGGACCTTCCGGCCGGAGACGGCCGCTTCCCCCACGGAGAACCCGATGTCCGACGCCACCCTCGGCCCGCTGGCCGCTGCCGCTCGCTTCGTCTTCGGCGCCGACAATGCCACCGCCAAAGCCCTCACCGAGGCCGCGGCCGGCGGAACGGAGGCCGATGTCAAGCGCGCGCAGGCCCTGGTCAAGAAGCTCCCGGCCAAGGATCGCACCCGCCTGATGGCGGCTTTCCAGACATTCAGCGACGTCGGCTGACCGAAACCCTGGAACCGGTTCGGCCGCCGATCCCATCGCGGTCAGTCCAGCTGAAGGATCTGGGCCTTCAGATACGCCGTCTCGGGCAGGTGAGGATGGACGGGATGGTCCGCCGCCGCCCCGCCGGTGCGCAGGATCCGCCCGGTCCGACGGGCATCGTCCAGTCCGCGCGCGACCTGCTCGGCGAACAGCGGCACATCGACGTTGTGGCTGCACGACGCCACCAGCAGGAACCCACCGGGCGCCGTGATCGATGCCGCCAGCCGGGTCATCTTGCGATAGGCCCTGGAGCCCGCCTGAAGGTCCTTCTTCGACTTCACGAAGGCGGGAGGGTCGGCGATCACCACGCCGAACTTCTGTCCCGCTGCCGCCAGACGTTCCAGTTCCTCGAAGGCATCGGCCCGGCGGAACTCGCAGATGGATGCGACGCCGTTGGCGTCCGCCGCGGCCCGTCCGTTGGCCAAAGCGGCTTCGGAGCGATCGACCGCCACGACCGATCTGGCGCCGGCCCTGGCACACTGCACGGCGAACCCGCCGTTGTAGCTGTAGAAGTCGATGACATCGGCGTCTCGCGCCAGCGCCGCGATGGCGGCCCGGTTGTCGCGCTGGTCGTAGAACCAGCCCGTCTTCTGGCCCACTCCCGGGTCGGCGAAGAAGGCGCCGCCGTTTTCCTCCAGCCGGACTGGCCCTTCGAGGCTGCCGGATGCAACACGGACCCCGGTCGTCAGTCCTTCCAGGCCGCGTGACGGACTGTCGTTCCGAAGCACCACGGCTCTGGGGGCGAGCACCTCGTCCAGCGCCTCCAGCAGGGCCGGCGTCAGGCGGTCCATGCCGGCGGAGTTGGCCTGCAACACCACGACATCGCCGAACCGGTCCACGATCAGCGCCGGCAGTCCGTCCGCCTCGGCATGGACCAGCCGGTAGAAGGGCCGGTCGAACAGCTTCTCGCGCAGGTCCAGCGCCCGGCGCAGGCGGTCGGCCAGGAACGCCCGGCCGATCTCGGCGCCGGGATCGCGCGTCAGCATGCGCGTGCAGATCAGCGTGTGGGGGTTGAAGGTCGCGGCGCCGAGCGGGGCGCCGTCATGAGTCACCACACGGACCACGGTGCCGGGCGGGATCGCCTTGGCCGTGTTGTCCATGTGTATCTCGTTCGAATAGACCCAGGGATGGCCGTGCTGAACGCGCTTGTGGCGGCTGGGCTGCAAACGGATTGTCGGCCGCGACGCGGTGTCGCCCGACGGCGGATTGCCGGATGGAATGTCGTTCATGGGCCGCAGTCTACCCGCCCCGATCCCACAGGCAATAACAACTCGTGCGGTCCGTTTCGCAGGGGCCGGGCGTCGTTTCGAATGCCGGCATGCCGTCAAACGTCGTTGGCGGCGTCCGGCGTCGTCGGCGCGTCCTGGCCGATCATCCTTTTGCACAACCGCAGCGTTCCCACTGCGTGGCCCGCATCGCGGAAACAGGCCAGCAGCCAGTTGCAGTAATCGGGAAGACTGGAATAGTCATCGGGCAGGTTCGTATGGATGGCGGTGCAGCCAAGTGCCTCCGCCACGCGGTCCATGGCGTTCAGCAACTCGTCGGCGGCGCCCGCCATGTCGAACAGGTCGAGCACGATGAAGTTCTCGACCGTCAGTACACGGCCGTGGCGGAGGTGTTCTTCCACGGTATAGCTGAAAAGGCCGTGGATATAGCCCCGATCGTTCTGGACCGTCATGATCCCGCGGGGATTCGGAACGGCGCCGTCGTCCGTCCGGCCAGTCGTATCGAGCTCGAATTCAAGCTCCCGCGGTAACAGAACGGCTGCGGCAAAATCGCGCCATCGGTCCACGTCGAGATCGGGTGCAATGGTCTGCACCACGGGGAATGCCTGGTCGATCTGACGGCGAATCAAGGGTTTTGCGACATAAGTGGCGTGCATGGGCGTCTCGGCGACGGTTCAGGCACAGACGATGGCAGTCCCTCCGCTCCGGGGTCGTTGACGTAGATCAATGTTGCCGGACACCGGCGTCCTCATAGTCCGCAACCGGCAATGGGACCGTAACTGGCGCCGCGCTCATGCGCGGAAGCAAGGCGGAATCCCCACGTGAAATGATAAGCAACCTTACGGTGGTGTGGACCGACGGGGGGCTCCCCAGGGGCCGGCCGCACCAGACGGGAGATTTGGTAATGACAGCAGCGACCCTGTCCCACGGTTCATCCGTGGGGGGCGAGCGGGCAGGTGAGGAGACCGTCTCGTACAACGAGGCTGTCATCCGCCTGTTCGTCATCGCCACTATGTTCTGGGGCGTGATCGGCTTTATGGCCGGCATCTTCATCGCCCTCGAATTGGCGTTCCCGGCGCTCAATCTGGGCCTGGAATGGACCAGCTTCGGCCGCCTGCGGCCGCTGCACACTTCGGCGGTGGTCTTCGCCTTCGGCGGCAACGCCCTCTTCGCCACGTCGCTGTACGTCGTCCAGCGCACCTGCCGCGCCACTCTCTGGGGCGGTCCGCTGGTGGCCAACTTCCTGTTCTGGGGCTACCAGATCTTCATCGTGCTGGCGGCCTCCGGCTATGTCCTGGGCATCACCCAGGGCAAGGAATACGCCGAGCCGGAATGGTACGTCGACCTGTGGCTGACGGTCGTCTGGGTGGTATACCTGCTGACCTTCGTCGGCACGATCATGCAGCGCCGTGAGCCGCACATCTATGTGGCCAACTGGTTCTATCTGGCGATGATCGTGACCATCGCGATGCTGCACCTGGTCAACAACCTCAGCGTCCCGGTCTCCTTCTTCGGCGCCACCAGCTACTCGTACTTCGCCGGCGTCCAGGGTGCCCTGGTCCAGTGGTGGTACGGACACAACGCGGTCGGCTTCTTCCTGACCGCCGGCTTCCTGGGCATGATGTATTACTTCATCCCCAAGCAGGCCGGCCGCCCCGTCTACTCCTACCGCCTGTCGATCATCCACTTCTGGTCGCTGATCTTCCTCTACATCTGGGCCGGTCCGCACCACCTGCACTACACGGCGCTGCCCGACTGGGCGCAGACGCTGGGCATGACCTTCTCCGTCATGCTGTGGATGCCGTCCTGGGGCGGCATGATCAACGGCATCATGACCCTGTCCGGCGCCTGGGACAAGCTGCGCACCGATCCGGTGCTGCGCTTCCTGGTCACCTCGGTCGCGTTCTACGGCATGAGCACCTTCGAAGGTCCCGTCATGTCGATCAAGGCGGTCAACGCCCTGTCGCACTACACCGACTGGACCGTCGGCCACGTCCATTCCGGCGCGCTCGGCTGGGTCGCCTTCGTCAGCTTCGGCGCCGTCTACTACCTGGTGCCCCAGCTCTGGAAGACCGGCCGGCTCTACTCCCAGCGTCTGGTCAGCTATCACTTCTGGACCGCGACCATCGGCATCGTGCTCTACATCACCGCGATGTGGATCTCCGGCATCATGCAGGGCCTGATGTGGCGCGCGTACGACAATCTCGGCTTCCTCCAGTATTCATTCGTCGAGACGGTCGCCGCCATGCATCCCTTCTACGTGATCCGCGCTCTCGGCGGCATCATGTTCCTCGTTGGCGCTCTTATCATGGTCTACAACCTGTGGCGCACGACCAAGGGCGACGTTCGGGTTGAGAAGCCCTATGTCACCGCCCCGACGCGCAAGTTCGCGCCGGCTGCCGAGTAAGGACGCCGCATAATGGCAACCAGCAATAAGAAGCCCGGACTCTTCGATCACGGCCTGATCGAAAAGAACGTCACCCTGATGATGGTTCTGATCCTGCTCACCGTCTCCATCGGTGGCCTGGTCGAGATCATTCCCCTCTTCACCATCGAGTCGACGATCGAGAAGGTGCAGGGCGTCCGTCCCTACAGTCCGCTCGAGCAGTTCGGCCGCAACATCTACGTCCGCGAAGGCTGCTACAACTGCCATAGCCAGCAGATCCGTCCGTTCCGCGACGAAGCTGAGCGCTACGGCCACTACAGCCTCGCGGCCGAGAGCATGTACGACCATCCGTTCCAGTGGAGCTCCAAGCGCACCGGTCCGGATCTGGCCCGCGTCGGCGGCAAGTACTCCGACGCCTGGCAGGTCGCCCATCTGATCGATCCGCGCGCCGTGGTGCCGGAATCGATCATGCCGGGCTACGCCTTCCTGGCCACCCGGCCGCTGAAGGCCGCCGACGTCAAGGAGCACCTGAAGACGCTGAAGATCGTCGGCGTGCCCTATACCGACGAGCAGGTCGAGAACGCCGCCAAGGATCTGGAAGTCCAGACCCGTCCGGACGGCGACACGGCCGGCCTCCTGGCCCGCTACCCCAAGGCGGTCGTCTCGAACTTCGACGGCGACACCAAGGTCGTGACCGAGATGGATGCGCTGGTCGCTTACTTGCAGATGCTTGGCACGCTGGTCGACTTCACGAAATACCAACCGGCCGATTTCAAGCAATAAGTGGGGGGACCAATGGATCTCAACGCAATCGCTTCGTTTTTGCGCTCCTTCTGGACGGTTTGGTTGATGCTGCTGTTCATCGGCGTCCTGTTCTGGGCCTTGCGGCCCAAGAACAAGGATCAGTTCGAGGAAGCCAGCCTCATCCCGTTCAGGAATGAAGGCCAGGAGAATTAGGTCATGCCGACCAAGGTCGAAAAGGACTCCCTGTCGGGGGTCGATACCACTGGGCACGAGTGGGATGGTATTCAGGAACTGAACAACCCGCTGCCGAAGTGGTGGCTATACGTTTTCTACGTCTGCGTGGCCTTCTCGTTAGGCTACTGGGTCCTCTATCCCGCGATTCCGCTCGGCAAGAGCTATACCGGCGGCATTCTGGGCTATAGCCAGCGCGACGTGGTGCTGGCCGATATCGCGACCGCCCGTGCCGCCCAGGGCGCCTATCGCGCCAAGATCGACAAGGCTTCGTTCGAACAGATCGAAGCCGACCCCGATCTGCTGAGCTTCGCCATCGCCGGCGGCCGGTCCGCCTTCGCCGAGAACTGCTCCGCCTGCCATGGCGCCGGCGGTGCCGGCGGCAAGGGTTACCCGACCCTGGCGGACGACGATTGGCTGTGGGGCGGCAAGGCCGACGACATCCATACGACGCTGCTGCACGGCATCCGCTCGCCGGTCGATGGCGACACCAGGCTTTCGGAGATGCCGAAGTTCGGTGTCGACAAGCTGCTGACCGCCGTGCAGATCGATGAGGTCGCCGAATACGTTCTGTCCTTCACCGGACGGGACACCAACAAGGCCGCCTCCAAGAACGGCGAGGCCGTCTTCACTGAAAACTGCGTGGCCTGCCATGGCGAGAAGGGTGAAGGGATGCGTGAAGTCGGCGCCCCCCGCCTGAACGATAACATCTGGCTGTATGGCGGCGACAAGAAGACGCTGGTCGAGACGATAACCTACGCCCGCGCTGGGGTTATGCCGGCCTGGGGCAGCCGTCTGGACCCGATCACCGTCAAGCAACTCGCGGTCTACGTCCATACCCTGGGCGGCGGCGAGAAGTAAGAACTCCGATTCCACAGGTCGGCACCGAAACGCCGGGAAGGGCAATCTTCCCGGCGTTTTTGCTGCCGCACGCATCCGGCCGGCTTGTCCCGCAGGCCCCTCTCCCACGAAAGCTTTGATTTACCGCAATGCCGCGCCTGTTTCGCGGGCGCACAGTGCACAGGTCAACCGCGTTCCATCAGGGGCGCGGATGGATCGACGCAGACGCGAGCAAGGCATCCGGCATGAGCACGACTACCCAGACCCACGGCGGCGGCGATGAGCAAGTTCCCGCATCGCTGTTTGCGGCCCGTGAGAAGGTCTATCCGAAATCGGTCGCAGGCAAGTACCGGAAGCTGAAGTGGATCGCTCTCGTCGTTCTTCTGGCGATCTACTACGTCGTTCCCTGGATTCGCTGGGATCGCGGGCCGGCCGCACCGGACCAAGCGGTTCTGGTGGATCTTGCCGGTCCGCGGCTTTACTTCTTCTTCATCGAGATCTGGCCGCAGGAAATCTATTACCTGACCGGCCTGCTGATCATGGCCGCCATCGGACTGTTCCTTGCGACATCGCTGGCCGGGCGCATCTGGTGCGGGTATGCCTGCCCGCAAACGGTCTGGACCGACCTCTACGTCTGGATCGAGCGCAAGATCGAGGGTGACCGGTCCGAGCGTATCCGCCTCGACAAGAGCCCGCTGAGCGGCGCGAAGGTGCTGAAAAAGCTCTCCAAGCATCTTGCCTGGCTCGTGGTGGCTTTTCTCACCGGTGGCGCCTGGGCGATGTACTTCACCGATGCGCCCACTCTGGTTGCCGGCCTTTTCAGGCTCCAGATCGACGAGTTGTCCCTGATCTTCATCGCCCTCTTTACATCCACGACCTACCTGCTGGGCGGCTGGGCGCGTGAACAGGTCTGCACGTATATGTGCCCATGGCCGAGGCTCCAGGGTGCTATGATCGACGAGGACAGCCTCATCGTCACGTATGAGAGCTGGCGCGGCGAGCCGCGCGGAGCGAAGCGCAAGTCGCAGGACTGGGACCAGCGCGGCGACTGCATCGACTGCAAGGCCTGCATCCATGTCTGCCCGACCGGGATCGATATCCGCGAAGGCCTGCAGATGGAATGCATCGGCTGCGGGCTGTGCGTCGATGCCTGCAACGAGATCATGACGAAGATCAGCCGGCCGCTGAACCTGATCACCTTCGACACCCACAACAATCAGGTAGCAAGGTCGCACGGCTCCACCGCGCATGTCCGGCTGATCCGTCCCCGCACCCTGATCTACGGGCTGATCATCGTCGTGCTCGCCGGCATGATGGTCGCCGGCCTGGTGTTCCGCCCGCAGCTCGATATCAGCGTCCTGCGGGACCGGGCGCCGTTGTTCGTCACCCTGTCCGATGGCGATATCCGCAACGGCTATACCTTCAAGATCTCCAATATGACGCGCTACGCCAAGGACTACAGCCTCAGGCTCGACGGCGTGGCCGGCGCCACTCTGGCCGTCGTCGGACAGGAGGATCGGGTCGAAAGGATCGACCTTGCCGCCCGGCCCGACACGGTCGCGACATACCGGATCTATGTGCGGGCGCCGGCGAGAGCGCTGGCGTCCACATCGACTCCGGTGACCTTCACCCTGACCGACAAGACGACGGTCGGCAGGGGCGCTCCCGAAGAGGTCGACTATCACTCCGTCTTCATCGGGCCGGACAAGTAGTCCCGGATGAAACACGCGATCCGTTCAAGCGCCTCAGGCGCCGGTACAGCAATGGGAAACGCCGATGTCCGTTGAAAATCTGCAGGGTCGCCGCACCGGATCGTCTGGCGCCGCATTATCTGGTGCAGGATCGTCTGGCACCGGATCATCGGGCGGCCGTCCGCCCGGCTGGTGGTATCCCTGGATCTTCGTCGGATTCTTCTTCATTACCGTCGCGGTCAACGGGACCATGGTGTTCTTCGCCATCAGCAGCTGGACCGGGCTGGAAACCCAGCATTACTGGGAGCGGGGCACGGCCTATAACGCCGCTATCGACGGCGCTCGCGATCAGCGGAAGCGCGGCTGGCAAGTCGGGATCGAGTTTCAGGCACCGGATATCCGATCGGCCCGGCTGGCCGTGGATATCAAGGACCATGCCGGCACTATCCTCGCCGGTGCCCGGGTGACCGCCGAAGTGGTCCGGCCGACCAGCGAAGGGCACGATTTCACGGTCGAGCTCTCGGATCGGGGCCAGGGCCGGTATACCGCCGACTTTGCCTTCCCGTTGCCGGGGCAGTGGGACATCCGCGTCGTCGCCGACCATCCCCAGGGCGACTACCAGGAAGTCAAGCGGGTGATCGTCAAGTAAAATCCGGTCCGGATCGGCATCGGGAAAGTCGGCGTCTGGTAAATCAGCGTCAGGAAAATCAGGGTCAAGTGATGAGCACAGGCACTTCCTGTCTCCATTGCGGGCAGGATATAGCGGAACGGACGACGGCCGGCAGCCGGTTCTGCTGTTCCGGCTGCGAAGCGGCCTATGGCCTGATACAGGGCCTGGGTCTCGATACCTACTACGCGCGCCGCTCCATCGACCCCGACGCGCGGCCTCTCCGGCCCGACGAGGAAGTGCGGGCCGCCGACTTCTCCGCCCATGCCTCGACCACGAAGGACGGCCACGCGACCCTCCACCTGATGGTCGATGGCCTGCAATGCGCCGCCTGCGTCTGGCTGATCGAGACGGTGCTCAGGCGCGAACCGGGCGTGACATATGCCCGGCTCAACATGACGACCCGCCGCCTTATCATCACCTGGGACCCGGACCTGAGCGACGCCGCCGCCGTCACGGGACCGGTTCTCCGCCTGGGTTACCGCCTGGTGCCGTTCGACCCGGAAAAGCTCGACGCGGCGGAAGCGTTGCGAGAACGCGAATTGCTGCGGGCGCTGGGAGTCGCCGGGTTCTCCGCCGCCAACGTCATGCTGCTGTCGGTCGCGATCTGGGCGGGTCACAGCCAGGGAATGGGGCCTGCTACCCGCGACCTCCTGCACTGGGTCTCGGCGCTGATCGCGATGCCCGCGATCCTCTATGCCGCCAAGCCGTTCTTCCGCTCGGCCTGGAACGCCCTGAAGTCCCGACGCACTAACATGGACGTGCCGATCTCGATCGGCGTGACCCTGGCTACCGGCATGAGCCTTGCCGAGACGATCCGGGGAGCCGAACATGCCTATTTCGACAGCGCGATCACGCTGCTGTTCTTCCTGCTGATCGGCAGATACCTGGATATGCGGGCGCGGGGCCGGGCGCGGTCCGCCGCCGAACACCTGCTGTCCCTCAACGCCTCCGCCGTCACCGTCCTTGACGAGGACGGTCAAAGCCGCGTCGTCCGTCCGGAACAGGTCGCAGCCGGAATGACCGTGCTGGTCGCCGCGGGCGAGCGGATACCGGTGGACGGCCGCGTCGCCGACGGCGTGTCCGATATCGATACCGGCCTGATTTCCGGGGAGAGCGTGCCGGGCGCCGCCCGTCCCGGCGACAGGGTCTTCGCCGGCACCCTCAACCTCACGGCGCCGCTCCGGCTCGACGTGACGGCGGTCGGGGAAGGCACCCTGCTGGCCGAGATCGTCCGCCTGATGGAAGTGGCCGAGCAGGGCAGGGCGCGCTACGTGGCGCTGGCGGACCGGGTGTCGCGGGCCTATGCGCCGGTGGTCCACCTGACCGCACTGGCGACCTTCCTCGGCTGGGTGTTCATCGCCGGAACCGCATGGCAGCCGGCGCTGCTCAACGCCATCGCCGTGCTGATCATCACCTGCCCCTGTGCCCTGGCGCTCGCCGTGCCGGTCGTCCAGGTGATCGCCAGCGGCAGGTTGCTGCGGCAGGGCATCCTGCTGAAATCCGCCACCGCACTGGAGCGTCTGGCGGAAATCGACACGGTCGTCTTCGACAAGACGGGCACGCTGACCGAAGGCCGGCCGGAACTCCACGCCGCCGGATTGTCCGATGCCGACCTTCGTCTGGCCGCTTCCCTCGCGGCGTCGAGCCGCCATCCCCTGGCCCGGGCGCTCTGCCGGGCTGTTCCCGGCGCAGCGGTGGCTGCCGGCGTCCGGGAAATCCCCGGCTCCGGCCTGGTGCTCGCCGGTCTCGACGGCGAGATCCGCCTGGGAAGCCGGCGCTTCACCGGTGCCGCAGCCGAAGACGCCAACGAGACCGCAAGGCCCAATCCCGAACTCTGGCTCGCCCGGCCCGGCGCCGTTCCGGTCCGTTTCCGGTTCACCGACGCGCTCCGGCCCGATGCGGCCGCCGTCGTGGCGGCGCTTCTCGCCAGAGGCAAGCGAGTCGTGCTGCTGTCGGGCGATCGCTGGGCCGCTGTTTCCGATGTCGCGGCCCGCCTCGGCATCGGCGAGTGGCGCGCCGAGCAGAGCCCGGCCGACAAGGCCGCCTGCCTGGAGGAACTGGCGCGGAGCGGAGCGACCGTGCTGATGGTCGGCGACGGCCTCAACGACGCGCCGGCGCTTTCGGCAGCCCATGTTTCCCTGTCGCCCTCCACGGCGGTCGACGTCAGCCAGACCGCCGCCGACATGGTGTTCCAGGGTTTGAAGCTTTCCCCGATCCTCGAAGTGCTCGACGTGGCGCAGCGGTCGGGCCGGCTGGTCAGGCAGAACTTCGCCATGACCTTCGTCTATAATCTGGTGACGATCCCGCTCGCGGTGGGCGGTCTGGTCACTCCCCTGATCGCGGCTGCGGCGATGTCGTCTTCGTCGCTGATCGTGATCCTCAATGCCCTGCGCCTGTCACGGCGCCGGCACCGATTGGACCAAAGCGATGGACGCGCTGATCTTTCTCATTCCGCTGGCGGTGGGGCTGGGGCTGCTGGGCCTGCTGGGCTTCCTCTGGTCCCTGAAGTCCGGTCAGTTTGACGATCTTGACGGTGCGGCGCACCGCATCCTGTTCGATGACGACGACATAAAGCCGTCATCGCGTGGCGGCGGGGTAACACCGTCGCGCCGCGACGACGGAAAATGACATGAAATCGTTCGGTAAGATGCACGCATGTTGCAATCTTGCGAAAAATCCAATTTATCACCAGAATGGAACATGAGAAGCAGACGGCAGGGGGGATCGCCATGCCTCCATTCGACATGGGCAGAGTACGCGAAAAGAGTTCCTTGGCTGACACCACACCCTGCGGCGCCTGCCCTGTACGTACCCTGACGGTCTGTGCGGCCTTGGAAGCGGATGAGCTTCGCCGCCTTTCCGACATCGTCCAGATGCAGCGGGTCGAGGCGAATCAGACGATTTTCGCCGAAGGCGAGGGGGCCGACGCCTTGTTCAACGTGACCGCCGGGACCGTGAAGCTTTACAAGCTTCTTCCCGACGGGCGGCGCCAGATCACGGGCTTCCTGGTGACCGGCGATTTCCTCGGTCTCGCCATGAACGAGAGCTACGCCTACTCGGCGGAAACGGTAACGCAGACATCGCTCTGTCGATTCCCCCGCCGCAAGATGGAAGCGCTGCTCGACGAGTTCCCCAAGATGCAGCGCCGGCTCTTCTCCATGGCGTCGAACGAACTGGCCGCAGCCCAGGACCAGATGCTGCTGCTGGGGCGGAAGACCGCGCGGGAAAAGATCTGTTCGTTCCTGCTGATGCTGGCGCAGCGCCAATCCCGGCGCGGACACAAGGACAACCCCGTCTATGTCCCCATGAGTCGTGCCGACATCGCCGATTATCTCGGCCTGACGACCGAAACCGTCAGCCGCACCTTCACCCAGCTCAAGACTTCCGGCGCGATCTCGCTCCAGGAAGGCAACCGCATCCAGATCGCCGATATGGATGGCATCTACGATATGGCGGAAGGCGTCTGAAACGCTCCTCTCCGCCCGATCGCCTCTAGACAGGTTCCGCCCTGTCTCCCGCCGAGCGCTCCTCGACCTTCAGCGCGTCGGCGAGGCGGATCTGGGCGGTCCCCGGCTTCATAGGCTTCTGCTGGCTTTCATGCGGGGCCCAGCCGGCCAGATACAGGATCTGGAACGTCGCGGTCACCCGGCCGTCGGGCTCCGAATACAGCTCGGCATACCGGCGTGCGGCATCGACCATCAGGGCACGCGGAGTCGGGTGCTTGCGCCGGTTCAACCCTGCATTCGTCTCGCCCATGCCGCGCAGGTCGGTCATCAGCTTGAAGGCGCTCTCGTAAGTCACCGTGATCGTGTCGCTGTCCACCACGGGCAGGGTGAACCCGGCACGCTGAAGCAGTCCGCCGGCGTCGCGCACCTCGGCGAAGGGAGATATCCGGGCGGTAACGCCGCCGGTCAGGTCAAGTTCGGCTTCCATCAGGCAGCGGCGTAGTTCGAACAGCGTCTCGCCGCCCAGCATCGCCCCGATGAACAAGCCGTCCGGCTTCAGCGCACGCCGGAGCTGGAGCAGCGCGCCCGGCAGATCGTTGACCCAGTGAAGGCTAAGGTTGCTGACCGCGAGGTCGAAACTCGAGTCGGCGAAGGGCAGGAGCTCCTCGTCCCCGGCGACCCGCAGGTCTCCTTCCGCCGCACATACCATGGCGGGCGACAGGTCGCATTGGACCAGCGTCTCGATCCCCTTGCGCCCGCGCAGGACGCGGCCCGCTTGTCCCGTATGGCAGCCCAGGTCAAGCGCCGTGGGGAAGTTGCGGACGACGTCGTCCAAGCGGTCGCCCAGGCGTTCGGCGACCTCTGTAAAGAGGAAGTCGTAGCCGGCAAATCCGGCGGCGGCGCGGTCGCGGTGACGGCGCACCGTCTCCCGGTCGAACACGGTCATGATATCGCGGTCATCCATCCTCCTAATATAGAGGGGCCGCCGCGTCGCACAACGACCGGAAGGGACCGGTCCGGTGCGACTTCCTGGCCGATTGACCGGACCTGCATACGGGCGCACAGGGGATGCCATGAGCATCAAGCCGTCGCTATCCCGCTTCCTGGCCGGCATGGGCCGCACCGCGCTGGACGCGATCCTGCCGCCGCGCTGCCTGTCCTGTGCCGGCACGGTCGACCGCCAGGGCACCCTTTGCCTGTCCTGCTGGAGCGGGCTGACGTTCATTTCGCCGCCGCACTGCGCCTGCTGCGGCGAACCCTTCGACATAACGCTGGCTGTGGATGCCTCCGACACCCTGCTATGCGCGACCTGCATCGGCCAAACGCCCGCCTATGGGCGCGCCCGTTCGGTGCTGACCTATGACGACGGCTGCCGGGGCATGATCCTCGGGTTCAAGCACGCGGATCAGACCTATGCCGCCAGCGCCTTCGGGGCATGGCTCGCCCGCGCCGGGGCCGAACTCCTGGTTCCCGAGACCGTCCTGGCGCCTGTGCCTCTCCATCGCTGGAAGCTGTTCGCCCGCCGCTACAATCAGGCGGCATTGCTGGCTCATGCCGTCGGCCGCCATGCCGGCCTCGCCGTCCTCCCGTCCCTGCTGGTGCGCCATCGCCGCACGACGCCTCAAGGCGGGCATAGCAGGACCGGACGCCGGCGCAACGTCCGGGGCGCGTTCCATGTCCGGCCCCGGCTGGTGGAACGGGTCCGGGGGAAGCCGGTGGTGCTGATCGACGACGTGCTGACGACGGGCGCCACCGTATCGGAATGCGCCCGCGTGCTGCTCAGGGCCGGGGCATCCCGCGTCGATGTGCTCACCCTCGCGCGGGTTCCGAACGGCGGTATCTGGCGAAACTGATGGGGCTCGCCATATAGTCGTGAACAGTCAGGTTCTCATTTCCCGATCGGAGTTCACGGTCCATGGCCGAAGTCGTTATGTATTCCAGCCCCTGGTGCCCCTATTGCTCGCGGGCCAAGAAGCTCCTCAACGAGAAGGGGGTCCAGTTCGAGGAGATCGACGTCATGATGCAGCCGCGCAAGCGGGTGGAGATGACGGAAAAGGCCGAAGGGCGGACCACGGTTCCGCAAATCTTCATCGACGGCAAGCCGATCGGCGGCTGCGACGACCTCTACGCGCTCGACCGTTCCGGCAAGCTCGACCCGATGCTGGGACGCGCTTGATGGCCGGCTCCCTGACCGTCGCATGCGTGCAGGTGAACGCCGGGCCGGAGATCGAGCCCAACCTGCACACCGTAGGCGACCTCATCCTGCGTGCACGCGAGGCGGGGGCCGATTTCATCACGACGCCCGAGAACGTCGGCATGGTTGTCCAGGGCCGCGCCCGGGTGCTCGAGCGGGCACGGCCGGAACAGGACCATCCGGCGATACCCTTCTTCCAGGATCTGGCGCGCCGGACCGGCGCCTGGCTGCTGGCGGGTTCGCTCGCCGTCCGGCTCGACGGCGAGGACCGGGCCGCCAACCGCAGCCTGCTGTTCAGCCCGGACGGTTCTATCGCGGCACGCTATGACAAGATCCACATGTTCGACGTCGACCTCGCCAACGGCGAGAGCTACCGCGAATCGGCGACGTTCCGGCCGGGCGACAAGGCCGTGCTGGCGCAGACCCCCTGGGGCGGCGTCGGCATGACGGTCTGCTACGACCTGCGCTTCGCCCATCTGTACCGGGCACTGGCGCAGGCCGGCGCCTCGATCCTGACCGTGCCGTCCGCCTTCACCGTTCCGACCGGCCGTGCCCACTGGCACGTGCTGCTGCGCGCCCGCGCCATCGAGACCGGATGCTTCGTGATCGCACCTGCCCAGTGCGGCACCCACGATGCCGGACGGACCACTTATGGCCATTCGCTGATCGTCAGCCCCTGGGGCGAGATCCTGGCCGACGGCGGCGAGGAACCGGGGATCGTCACGGCGCGGCTCGACCTGGGCGAGATCGAGAAGGCGCGCGGCATGGTGCCGTCGCTCAGGCACGACCGCGGCTTCGCGCCACCTGCTCTCTAGAGTTTCGGCTTTTCAGGTGCCGGTGAAGTCCTTGATGACTTGCAGGAGCCGCTCGATCTCGATCGGCTTCTGCAATACCACCAGCCGGTCGTCGGTGGAGACGCCCTGCTCGTCGTTCAGCGACATATAGCCGGTCATGACTACGATCGGCAGGGCTTCGTCCAGGCTTCTCAAGCTGGAGATCAGCTCGCGTCCGCCGCCGCGCGGCATCCGGATATCGGTCACCACGACGTCCGCCGGGTCTTGCTTGTGAAATTCGAGGGCTTCGATGCCGTTGACCGCCGTCGTGATGCGATAGCCTTTTCGGGTCAGGAAGCGTTCCAGCGCCATGGCTGCGATCGCTTCGTCGTCGGCCACCAGGATGTGGGGCATGGCCGACGGTTCGGGGTCAGGCATCATATTCCCTTGTTCAGTTTCTGCGTACCGGCAGTGATATGGTGAAGCGGGCGCCCTGTTCCAGGTTTTCCGCGGTTATCCTTCCTCCCATGGCGCCGATCAGGCTGGCGCAGATCGACAGGCCCAGGCCGACCCCCTTGGTGGCGTCCTTGGTCGTGAAGAACGGATCGAAGATGCGTTCCGCCAGTTCGGGGGGCAAACCGATGCCGTTGTCGGTGATGGCGATTCGGACCTGTTCGGCGGAATGGTCCATGCCGACCGTAACCTCTATCCTGCCGGTCAGCGCCGGATCTTCTTCCCGGCGCATGGCTATGGCGTCGCGGGAATTGCTCAGCAGATTGATGACGACCTGCTCCAGGCGGCCGGGCCGACCCGCTACCTGGATCCCGTCCGGCATGTCGCCGCTCACCAGCTCCATGCCTTCGCTGGCATAGTGGCGTTCCAGCAGGTTTATCGCGCGCCGAACCGGCGGCACGGGATCGAACGGGGCGACCTCCGCGGTGTCCCGGCGGCTGAAGGAGCGCATCTGATCGACGATCTCGCCCATACGCGCGGCTTGCGTCGCGATCAGGTCCATCCCCTGCGACAGGTACGCGATATCGCTCTGTCCCTCCGCGATCATCAAGCCGCAGTCGTCGGCGGTGATCTTGATGATGTTGAGCGGCTGGCTCATTTCGTGCGCGATACCGGCCGCCATGGTGCCCAGGGTCGCCAGTTTCGATGTCTGCGCCAGTTCCTCCTGGAGCGTCCTGTATTCCGTCATGTCGCGCGCTGTTCCCAGCAGCTTGACCGGCAGGCCTTCGGGGGAAAGCACGGGGGCCAGGTTGGTCTGCCAGATCCTGGTTCCCGTCGGCAGCTTCAGGGTTTCCTCGTATTGGATCGGCTGTTCCGATTCGCAGCAGGCGCGATAGCGCTCGACCAGGTGGTCCGCCATGTCGGCATCGAAGACTTCGTGCGGAGTTAGGCCGGCGATATCCTCCGACCTGAGCCCGGTCTGACGCTCGTGACTGGGGTTGAGCGCTTCGTAGCGGAACTCGCCGGTGCCGGCGATCCGGATGACGAACAAACCTTCGGCCAGATGCTGGAAGATGCTGGAATAGTGGCTTTCGCTGGCGCTCAGGCGGCGATTGGCTTCCACCAGTTCGGCGGTGCGCTCGGCGACGCGGGTTTCCAGCAATTCGTTGGCCCGCTGAAGCTCGGCGGTCCGTTCCGCTACCCGTGCTTCCAGCTCGTCCACCATGCGGCGGACCTCCAACTCGGCGCGGCGGCGTTCCAGGACCTGCATTTCGAGCGAGCTGTTGGCTTCCCGGAGCTGCGCCGGGCTGGGCAGCGCCAGCGCCTGGGGGATCAGCGGCCACAGGATCACCGCCGTGACGACCGAAATGGCGGCCGTGAAGGCCTTGACGGCGCCTTGGGCCACGTAATCGGGATACCAGAGCGTCCAGGCGCCGAAAAAATGGGTCACGCCGCAGGCCAGGATGAACCCGCAGAACATCAGGAAGATCCATTTATAGGCGAGATCCTGACGCTGACAGACGAAGTAGAGCAAACCTACTGGAATGGAAAAATAAGCCAGCCCGATCATGATATCCGACAGCAGATGGACCCAGATCAGTTCCGGCCGCCATGTCAGGCAAAGGCCGTGCGGCAGGAAGTTTCCCGGTGCGGCAAGCGACTGAAGGAAGCTATCCATTCCGGCAATACCCGTACTGTATTTGCAGTTATTTTGAGAATTTCACGGTAGCCCGCAATGCATAGTCTTTATCCGGGAAGTGGCCAAGTCAAAGGATTCGCTTGGACATCGAACATCGCGCAGAGCCGCTGGACGACGGCTTTCTTCGGACTGTCGACCTCCCCCTGTTCGAACGCGACGACCTGAAGGCCGGTCCCGGCCAGTCCCAGCAACTCGCCGGGCTCCAGCAGGAAAGCAGGCGAGGACGGCCGCCCGAAGCGCTCGTTGCCGCGCGCGAAGGTCTCGTAGATCAGCACCCCTCCGGGCTCGATCAGGGCGGTCAGCAGCGGCAGCAGGGGCCGGTGCAGATAGTTGGTGACGACGACGGCGGCGAACCGCCGGTCAGGCGGCAAAGGCCACGGACTGCCGTCCTCGAGATCGGCCCGCAGCAGATCGACTTCCGGACGGCCGGCCAGATCGGCTACGCCGCCGAGGTCCCGGTCGATCCCGGTCACGGGATGGCCGGCGCCGGCAAAGAGCCGGAGATGCCTGCCGCTGCCGCAGGCGATGTCGAGGACGCCGCCGCCTGGCCTTGCCAGCGGCGCAAAGCGCCGAACCCATGCCGAAGCTTCAGGAGTGTCGTGCATTCCGGTACCCTCGCTTCCGCTTTCATCTTGGTCTAACGAATTCGTGCATATATTACAGTGCATGCTTGCCGGAAAGTCGGTGGTCCTGCGGCGCCATCAGGAGCGGAACGAGTAACGGTCGATGATCCTGTTCGATCTGAAGTGCGGCGAAGGCCATGTGTTCGAGGCCTGGTTCAGGAACGGCGGCGCCTATGATGCGCAGGCCGCCGCGAACGAGATAGCCTGTCCCCTCTGTGGCGACAGCCGGATCGCGAAGGCCCCGATGGCTCCGCGGATCGGAAAGTCGCGGCAGGATGTCGAGAAGACCGAAACCGCCGCCCTGCGTCGGGCGGAGGTGATGCGCGAACTGGTGGAACTGCGCCGCAAGGTGGAAGAGAAGTGCGACTACGTCGGCGATCGCTTCGCCGAGGAAGCACGCCGCATCCACTATGGCGAGATCGATAGGCGCGACATCTACGGCGAAGCGACCGAGACCGAGACGACGGAGCTCAAAGAAGAGGGGATCGTGGTCGAACGGATCCCCTGGGTTCCGACGACCAACTCCTGAAGCCCTTCGCGATCACTTCCGGTACTGCCCTCTGTCCGGTCATGTCTCTGTCCGGTCACGTCTCTGTCCGGTCACGTTTCCGGACGGTCGCGGCGGCGGGACGGCATGAGCTGGGTGGCGCCTGGGTTCATGCGCCAGCTTTGCAGGATGGGCAGTGCCGCTTCCGGCGTGACCCGGTCATAGAGCGCCAGCACGCGCGACAGCTCGCGCGGATCGACGATCTGTTCTCCCGGTCGGGCAGCCCGGCTGAGCAGGAAGATCGATGCGAAGAACCCCTTGTCGATCTTCAGGGCGCGGCATGCCAGGGTCAGGGCTTCCCCGCCGCTTTCCGCGATCAGCAGATGCATCGTTTCCGGCGCCAGCCCGGCGATCCGGCCGAACAGGGCCTTGAACAGGTCGATCTGCCCCAGCCGCAGCGTCTGGATCAGGATGGGCGGCGTGATGGCTCCCGCTTCCGCTAGACGCTCGACGGTTTCCAGCTGTTCCCCGGTCAGGCTGGTCCGCCCCCGCGTGCCGTCCACCAAGTCCTGGACCGTCGACTGGAGCGCCGCGTCGAGTTGCTGACGGGGAATGGGATAGCGTTCCAGGATGGCCCGCCGAAGCTCCTGCGAGACGAGCCAGTAGATCCTGGTCGCAAGGTCGGAGGTGAGTTCCGGCCGGCCGAGCAGCGGTTCGCGGAGCGGCGGGACGCGGCGCGCGGCGGTCGTCAGCTTGGCCATCGCCTGCGGAGACAAGCTGGCGCCCCGGTTGCCGAGCAGCGTTTCCGCCACCTGGACGCTGCCCATCTCCACCAGGGCGTCGGCCACCGGTGCGCTGACCGCCGGGCGTTTCGCCACGGCGATCTGATAGGCCTCCGCGTGGCGCAGGATGATGTCGATGAGATCGGCATCCCGAAGGACGCCGCTGTGCAGCAGGACCGGTTCGGCGATCTCGATCCTGTCGTTGGCAAGCAGGACGATCAGGTCGTGCGGAGCCTGGTCGTGGACGGCCAGACGCTGGGCCAGTCCCAGCCGGACGTCCATCTCAGCGTCGCGGATCACCTGCCGGAGGATATCCACGACAAGGTCCATCTCGCGTTTCGACAGGTCGTGCCCGGCGAAATAGAAGTCCCCGACCTTGTCGGCCAGATCGCGGCGCCCTGCCGGAGTACGGTCGCGCGCCATTTCGAACAGTTTGGCAAGATGCGCCATCGTACCGCCGCCGGTCTCCATATCGGTTCCCATCTCCACTCCGCTCATGGGCATATCCCGAAGCGATCCTGCCGCAGGCGCGCGGGACCAAGGGATCCGCCATACAGGGCGTCGGATGAGAACTCCCTCAATTCCTGAAACATCGATAACCAGTAGCCCATCGTCACGACCCTTCTGGTCGGGCGGTTTTAAGAATGGAGCCTTGTCTCCACTGACTTCGCAGTTCCCCCAGCATGAAGATTCTTCCTTAGCAAGTTGTTAACTCTTGTCTGCCGCAGCCGGCATGGGAGCCGTGAAACATGGGTCAAAACAGTGACATTTTAATTGTTTTAGTTCGATATTCGCCTGTTCGGCAGGATATGAGGCTGATGGTCCATCCTTCCGCCCGATCGGGGCGAATACTTTCGTCGCATTGGTGTGGCTATATACTGCCGATACGCGCTATGATTCTTTTGAGTACCTTCGAAAGAGTCCGGCTTTGGCGCCGGGCCGGGGTGCTGCGGCACATGGATCGCCCGTGATGCCGCCGATTGGATGCCAAGGGAGAGTTCGATGCAGATCCAGTCTTCGGGTGCGGCTCCGGCTGCGGGGTATTCCGCTGTTCAGTCCGGCGCAAGCCGTCCCGCTGGCGGCGCCACCGCTCAGGACGTTCAGCAGGACGGCGGCGTCCAGGCCAAAGGCAACGACGGCGGCAACCAGCCGGTTCAGGACCCCAACGCCACGCGTGGGCGAATCGTCAATATCACCGCCTGATCCGATCTCGCTGGGGGCGAGTGCCGGCGACTGCCGTTCCGCTTGCCGCGCGGCACGGCCTGAGCCACATTACGCCCATGAGTTCCGAATCCACCCCAAGCGGACCTGTCGTCCGCATGATCCCCGAGGGGGATGACCGCCAGCGTCTGGTATGCACGGACTGCGGCTTCATCAACTATGAAAACCCGAAGATCGTGGTCGGCTCCGTCGCCGCGTGGGAGGACCGCATTCTCCTGTGCCGCCGGGCGATCGAACCGAGCAAGGGCCTGTGGACGCTGCCGGCCGGCTACATGGAACTCAACGAGACGACAGCCGAAGGGGCGAAGCGCGAGGCTTGGGAAGAAGCGCGGGCGAGGATCGAGATCGATTGTCTGCTCGCGGTCTATGAAATCCCCCGCATCAGCCAGGTCCAGCTCATCTACCGCGCGCGCCTGCGCTCCCCCGACGTGGAACCGGGACCGGAAAGCCTGGAAGTGGGGCTGTTCCGCTGGGACGAGATACCATGGGACGCCATCGCCTTCCCCACGGTTCACTGGGCATTGGACGAGTACGACAAGCGCCGCCGCGAGCACGAGTTCAGCCCCGCCACCAATCCGGAACCGGAACCTCCGCCACCGCTGGGTCTGTAAACGCCCGTCGCCGCCGCGCCGGATAGCCGAACGTTCACCATCTGGAAACCATGGTGGATCATAAAGGGATCGAATACCCCTTCGTTCGGCAGTCCGGGGACGACCTTGTCCATCAAAGAGCAGATTCCAACGGTCGGCGGCGCGCTCGATTATGAAACCTCGAAGCGGATGGCGCAGAGCGAGGATGCAGCCACCCGCGCACAGGTGGCGAGCCGCGAGGATGTCCGCCCGGAGCTGCTCTACTATCTGGCGATCGACCCAGCGGTCGAAGTCCGCCGCGAAGTGGCGGCCAACCCGGCGGCGCCGTCCCAGGCCAGCGCCGTCCTGGCACGCGACTCCGACGAAAGCGTACGCAGCCTGCTGGCCGGCAAACTTGCCCGTCTCCTGCCCGACTTGTCGCAGGAAGCCCAGAGCCAGCTCTTTCAACTGACGGTGCGGACACTGGAGCAGCTGGCGAGGGATCAGGCGGTCGGTGTCCGGCAGGCGCTGGCGACCAGTCTCAAGGATGTCGCCTGCGCCCCGCCCGACTTGTGCCTTCACCTTGCCCGCGACATCGAGCACGAGGTCGCCGAACCCATCCTGCACTATTGCGCCACGCTGACCGACAAGGACCTGCTCAGCATCATCGCTGACCAGCCGAAGTCCTGGGTGCTGAGCGCCATCGCCAGAAGGGACGGCGTCTCCGAGCCCGTTTCCGCGGCCCTGTACAATGCCGGCGACATTGCGGCGTCCACCGTGCTGATCGACAATTCCGGTGCCTTGATCCCGGAGCATACCCTGACCGGCATGGTCGAGGACTCGGCCGGGTATCCGGCTTGGCAGATGCCGCTGGCGCGCCGCCCGAAACTGCCCAGACGCCTGGCGGTCCGTCTTGCGGAGTTCGTCGACCAGCATGTCCTGACGATCCTGCGCCAGCGTCGCGACCTCGACGCGGAGACGGCGGAGGAGGTGGTCAGCGTCGCCCGGCGCCGGATCGACTATCGCGACCAGAGAACGGACGGAGAGTCGCCGGAGCAGCGGGCGCGGCGCCTGTTCACCATCGGTCAACTGGACGAAAGCGCCATCAGCGACGCCTTGTCATGGAACGACTTGGTGTTCGTCAAGCTGGGGCTGGCGCTGCTGGCCGGTATCGTCCCGGCGATCGTCGACGACATCATCGCGGCTCAAAGCCCCAAGGGCGTGACCTCGCTCGCGTGGCGGGCCGGGCTCAGCATGCGGTGCGCCATGCAGCTCCAGTCGCGTGCCGCCAACATACCTCCCCGCATGCTGCTGAACGCCCGCAACGGTTTCGACTATCCTCTGACACCGGTGGAAATGAGTTGGCAGTTGGAATTCTACGGCGCGAAGCTGTAGACATTCTGGATGCACCGGAACCGGCCTGCTCTCATCGTCGACAGCTATCGCGAAGTCCGCTCGGGCCTCGAAGCATGACATCGGGCGGAATGTCGATCCAGGTGATGCTGATCGTGCTTCTGGCGGCGTTCCTCCATGCCAGTTGGAACGCCGTGGTCAAGTCGAGCCGGGATAAGTTCCTCGATATCGTTCTCGTCACGGGCGGTTCGGGACTGCTGTCCGCCGTGGTCCTGCCTTTCCTTCCTCTGCCGGCCCCTGCGAGCTGGCCCTATGCGGCGGCATCGGTGGCGGTCCATGTCGGCTACTTCGCCCTGGTCGCGGCCGCGTACCGCGCGGGCGACATGAGCTTCGCCTATCCCGTGATGAGGGGTACAGCGCCGCTTCTGGTGACGATCGCCAGCGGCCCGCTGCTCGGCGAGTATCTCGGCCCCGGAGCCTGGGGCGGCGTCCTGCTGATCTGCGCCGGCGTTCTCGGCATGACCCTGGCCCGCTCCCAAGGGCCTGCCGGGGCCAGTGGCAACGCGACGATGCTCGCCCTGGCCAATGCCGCCGTTATCGCCTGTTATACCTTCGTCGATGGGATGGGCGTGCGGCTGTCCGGCCATGCCGTCGCCTATACGATGTGGGTCTTCCTGATCACGGCGCTTCCCCTGACGGCCTGGGCCATGCTGAGGCGGCGGACCGATCTGGTCGCGCATTGCCGTTCCCGCTGGCATTTCGGGGCGATCGGGGGCGCATGCACCCTGGGAGCCTATGTCCTGGCCCTATGGGCCATGACCCAGGCACCGGTCGCCCTGGTCGCGGCCCTGCGCGAGACCTCGATCCTGTTCGCTACCGCACTTTCGGCCGTGGTCCTGAAGGAGCGTTTCGGGTGGACCCGGCATGCCGCCGCGGCGGCGGTGGTCGCGGGAGCGGTCGTCCTGAAGCTGTCCTGAACGGTCGGGCCTGATGCGGCTGAAATGATCTTGTCGTCCGAGTCTCGAAGTCGTTCGCAATAATTCGATTTGAACGGAAATATCGCTCCGAACATTCCGTCCGGGCTGTTTGGCGGCAGACTATCGGATACTGCGTCAATCTGCCGCCGCGACCTGAATCGGTCCTGAAAAGAACGATTCGAAGGCGTCCCAACCGGCCCGTCCAACCTGTCCGGCGGTTACATACCCGGCCGTGGCACCCGGTCGACCGGCCGTTTGACCGGAACGTTCGCTTCGAAGCGGACCACCGGCCTGGCCAGCGCATCGCGGCAACGCTGGCGCGCGGCCGCCTGTTCGAGGCTGGGTTCCCTCTGCCGGAACGGCGTCTCGAACCAGGCGCCGGCTTCTTCCCATGCCGGGATTGCAACCATCAGCAATGTCTGCAAGGACCGGCATTCGAACGTCTCCACCGCGTCCGAACGGGGTTCCAGGACGGTGATGCCCGGCGGCGTGGGTTGCGCCTCGTCGGTCGCCCTGGCCCGTTCGGCCGGTTCCATTGCTACTTGCGCTTGTATGGGCGAAGAGACGGCCATAAGCGCCGCCGCGCCGCACAAACCGTAGACCCAGGTCCTCATGAACGCCCTCCATCACCGAATTTTGGTATTACCATCCAAACGTTAAGTGCCGGGCTCCGGTTCCCGAAGCGCTATTCCGGAGAGGCTGCGGAAGCGGGCCGTTAGCGGGTGCGTTTCAACCGCCGCTCGGTTGAAGGCATCCCGTTCCCCTTGCCCTTCGGCCAGATTCGGAGTACGTACCCGCGCGGATTTGAGGGTCGTCAGGCCCGGCCGAAAGTGACCCTCGCTCCCTTGTATAATCATCTCCGCAACACTTGGGGAACGCTTCATGGCACGCAATAAAATCGCGCTCGTCGGCGCCGGCCAGATCGGGGGCACTCTCGCCCTGCTGGCGGGCTTGAAGGAACTTGGCGACATCGCCGTGTTCGACATCGCGGAAGGCATGCCGGACGGCAAGGCGCTGGACATTTCACAGTCGGCCCCGGTCGAGGGTTTCGACGCCGTCCTGACCGGCGGCAGCGACTACTCGGTCATCGAAGGCGCCGACGTCGTAATCGTCACCGCGGGCGTTCCCCGCAAGCCGGGGATGAGCCGCGACGACCTGATCGGCATCAACACCGGTGTCATGAAGACGGTCGGCGCCGCCATCGGCAAGCATGCGCCCAATGCCTTCGTCATCGTCATCACCAACCCGCTCGATGTGATGGTGTGGGTCCTTCAGCAGGCGTCGGGCCTGCCCACCAACAAGGTCGTCGGCATGGCCGGCGTGCTCGACAGCGCCCGCTTCCGCACCTTCCTGGCCGAAGAGTTCAAGGTCTCGGTCGAAGACGTCACCGCCTTCGTGCTGGGCGGCCATGGCGACACCATGGTCCCGTTGGTCCGCTACTCCACCGTCGCCGGCATCCCGCTGCCCGACCTCGTCAAGCTCGGCTGGACCACCCAGGAAAAGCTCGACGCCATCGTCCAGCGCACCCGTGACGGCGGCGCCGAGATCGTCAAGCTGCTGAAGACCGGTTCGGCCTTCTACGCGCCGGCGGCTTCCGCGATCGCCATGGCGGAAAGCTACCTGAAGGACAAGAAGCGCGTCCTGCCGGTCGCCGCACACCTGACGGGCCAATATGGCGTGGACGACCTTTACGTCGGCGTGCCGGTGATCATCGGCGCCGGCGGCGTCGAGAAGATCGTAGAGATCGAACTGAACGCCGAGGAAAAGGCTCAGTTCGACAGCTCGGTCGGGGCCGTGAAGACCCTGGTCGAAGTCGTCAAGAACCTGGAAAGCGAGAAGCCCGCCTCCTGAGGCGGCCTTCTCAAGAGGCCGCCGTCCCCGGCGGCCTTTTTCGTGTCACGGCGGGCCAAACGTCGCAGGGGGTTTGGCCTCGTCCGGTTCTAATCCGGTACCGGAGAGTGCTAGACTGAGCGGCCGGCATACTCCGTGAACCGGTTCGAACCGGGGCAGCCAAGTCGATGTCGCGACGCGATGCTTGCCCCCGTCACCAGATAGCCGCCATCAGATAGACGGACGTCCATGAATATCCATGAATACCAGGCCAAAAACCTGCTGAAAAAATATGGTGTGTCGGTGCCGCGCGGCGGCGTCGCCTACACCATCCCCGAGGCCGAACAGGTAGCCAAGGAACTGGGCGGACCCGTCTATGTGGTCAAGTCCCAGATCCACGCCGGCGGCCGTGGCGCCGGGCGTTTCGCCGACAACCCGGAAGGCAAGGGCGGCGTCCGCGTCGTCAAGTCGGTCGAGGATGTCGCTTCGAACGCCAAGGAAATGCTGGGCCACGTCCTCGTGACCAAGCAGACCGGTCCCGCCGGCAAGGAAGTCAAGCGGCTCTATATCGAGGAAGGCTGCGACATCAAGCGCGAGCTGTATCTCGGCCTGCTGATGGACCGCGCCACCGCTCGTGTCACCATCATGGCCTCGACCGAGGGCGGGATGGAGATCGAGGAGGTCGCCCACAACACGCCCGAGAAGATCCTGAAGGTCGCGGTCGATCCGGCCACCGGCATCTCCGGCTTCCACGCCCGCAAGATCGCCTTCGGCCTCGGCCTGGAAGGCAAGCAGGTCAACGCGGCGGTCAAGCTGATCCTGGCGACGTACAAGGCGTTCATCGACCTCGACGCCTCGATCGTGGAGATCAACCCGCTGGTCGTGACCGGTTCGGGCGACATCATCGCGCTCGACGCCAAGATGAACTTCGACGACAACGCCCTGTTCCGCCACAAGGACGTGGAAGAGCTGCGCGACGCCGACGAGGAAGAAGCCTCCGAGCTGGAAGCCGCCAAGCACGGCCTCAACTACATCAAGCTCGACGGTTCGATCGGCTGCATGGTCAACGGCGCCGGCCTGGCGATGGCGACCATGGACATCATCAAGCTGTACGGCGGCGAGCCGGCCAACTTCCTGGATGTCGGCGGCGGCGCCACCCGCGAGCGCGTCACGACGGCGTTCAAGCTGATCCTTTCCGACAAGAACGTCGAAGGCATCCTGGTCAACATCTTCGGCGGCATCATGCGCTGCGACGTGATCGCCGAAGGCGTAGTCGCCGCTGCCCGCGAAGTCTCTCTCCATGTCCCGCTGGTCGTCCGCCTCGAAGGCACCAACGTCGAGCTGGGCAAGAAGATCCTGAGTGAATCCGGCCTCCCCATCCTGTCCGCCGACAATCTGGCGGATGCGGCGGAAAAGGTGGTCAATGCGGTGAAGGAAGCGGCATAAATGGCTGTCCTGGTCAATTCCCAAACTAAAGTCATCTGCCAGGGCTTCACCGGCGCTCAGGGGACCTTCCACTCCGAGCAGGCGATCGCCTACGGCACCCAGATGGTCGGCGGCGTCACTCCGGGCAAGGGCGGCACCAAGCACCTCGACCTGCCGGTGTTCGACACCGTGGCCGAGGCGGTGCATGTCACCGGCGCCAACGCCAGCGTGATCTATGTCCCGCCGCCGTTCGCCGCCGACGCCATCCTGGAAGCGATCGACGCCGAAATCGCGCTGGTCGTCTGCATCACCGAAGGCATTCCGGTCCTGGACATGGTTTCCGTCCGCCGGGCGCTGAACGGTTCCAAGACCCGCCTGATCGGGCCGAACTGCCCGGGCATCATCACCCCCGACGAATGCAAGATCGGCATCATGCCCGGTCACATCCACCGTCGCGGCAAGATCGGTGTTGTCTCGCGCTCCGGCACCCTCACATATGAGGCGGTGGCGCAGACCACGGCGGCGGGCCTGGGGCAGACGACCTGCATCGGCATCGGCGGCGACCCGGTCAACGGCACCAATTTCGTGGATAGCCTGGAGCTGTTCCTGGATGACCCGGAGACGGAAGGCATCATCATGATCGGCGAGATCGGCGGCGACGCCGAGGTCAAGGGGGCCGAATTCATCAAGGCCAGCAAGACCAAGAAGCCGGTCGTTGGCTTCATCGCCGGGCGTACCGCCCCTCCGGGCCGCCGGATGGGTCACGCGGGCGCCGTGATTTCCGGCGGCAACGACACCGCCGACTTCAAGGTCGAGGCGTTGAAGGTTGCCGGTATCCACGTTGCCGATAGCCCGGCCAGCCTGGGCAGCACCATGTTGAAGGCCCTGAAGGGTTGATAGTTTCCAACCCATCGGAGCCGTGAACCCTTGCAAGAAAGAGGGCGCGGGCGCCAACGCCCGCGTCATTTAAAAAATGTCAGCGACCCCTGATCAGTCTTCGTTCCTGTTCGGCTCGAACGCCACCTTCATCGCCGAGCTGTATGCCCGCTATCTCAATGACCCACAGTCCGTCGACTCAAGCTGGAACAGCTTCTTCACCGAGCTGAACGACGACGCGCGAGAAGTGCTGGACGAACTGCGCGGGGCGAGCTGGGCTCCCAACACTACTTCCGTCATCGGCGAGGAGCCGGCCGCCAAGACCAACGGCGCCACCGCTCCGGCGGCCGCCAAGGCCAACGGCCATGCGGCAGGTCTGAACGGCGCCGCCGCTCCGGCCGCGGCGCTCGACCAGGACCAGCTTCGCGCCGCGACGCTGGACAGCCTGCGCGCGCTGATGCTGATCCGCGTGTACCGCGTCCGCGGCCATCTCCAGGCCACCCTCGACCCGCTGGGCCTCGAGAAGCGGGAGCAGCACCCGGAGCTGGACCCGCGTTCCTACGGCTTCACCGATGCCGATTTCGACCGTCCGATCTTCATCAACAACGTCCTCGGCATGGAGACGGCGACGCTTCGCCAGATCCTCGAAGTGTTGCAGAAGACCTATTGCGGCACGATCGGCGTCGAGTTCATGCACATCCAGGATCCGGACCAGAAGGCCTGGATCCAGGAGCGCATCGAAGGCGGCCGCAACCACACCGATTTCACGGTCAACGGCAAGAAGGCGATCCTCGAGCGCCTGACCGCCGCCGAGAACTTCGAGCGCTTCCTCGACAAGAAATACACCGGCACCAAGCGCTTCGGCCTGGATGGCGGCGAGGCCCTGATGCCCGCCATGGAACAGGTGCTGAAGCGCGGCACCCAGCTCGGTCTCAAGGAGGTCGTGCTCGGCATGGCCCATCGTGGCCGCCTGAACGTGCTCGCCAACTTCATGGGCAAGCCCTTCAAGGCGATCTTCTCGGAATTTCAGGGCAATTCGGCCCATCCGGAAGACGTCCAGGGCTCGGGCGACGTCAAGTACCACCTGGGCACCTCGTCCGACCGCGACTTCGACGGCGCCCCCGTCCACCTGTCGCTCAGCCCCAACCCGTCGCACCTCGAGGCCGTCGACCCCGTCGTGGTCGGCCGCGTCCGCGCCAAGCAGATCCAGCGCAGCGGCACCGTTCCGCCGACCGAGGAAAGCCGTGACGAGGTTCTTGGAATCCTACTGCACGGCGACGCCGCCTTCGCGGGTCAGGGTCTCGTCGCCGAGACGCTGATGATGAGCGAGTTGAAGGGCTACCGGGTCGGTGGCACCATCCACTTCATCATCAACAACCAGATCGGCTTCACGACGATGCCGAGCTACTCGCGCTCGGGTCCGTACTGCACCGACGTCGCGAAGATGATCCAGGCGCCGATCTTCCACGTCAACGGCGACGATCCGGAAGCGGTGGTCCACGTCTCGCGGATCGCGATCGAGTTCCGCCAGAAGTTCAAGAAGGACGTGGTCGTCGACCTGTTCTGCTACCGCCGTCACGGCCACAACGAGGGCGACGAGCCCGCGTTCACCCAGCCGCTGATGTACAAGGCGATCCGCAGCCATCCCTCCACCCGCGAAGTCTATGCCCAGAAGCTGATCGCCGAGAACGTGATCACGCCGGCCGAGTCCGAGCAGATCGTCGCCGACTTCTTCAAGAAGCTGGAAGACGACTTCGAGGTCGCGAGCCACTACAAGCCGAACCGCGCCGACTGGCTGGAAGGCAAGTGGTCCGGCCTGGAAGCGGCCTCGGGCGACGACCGTCGCGGCAATACCGCCGTCAGCATGGAATTGCTGCGCGAAGTCGGCAAGGCGATCTCGACCGAACCGAAGCACATCAAGGTCAACGGCAAGATCGCCCGCCAGCTCAAGGCCAAGGCCCAGGCGATCGAGAGCGGCGAAGGCATCGACTGGGCAACGGCGGAAGCGCTGGCGTTCGGCACGCTGTGCGCCGAAGGAACGCCGGTCCGCCTGTCGGGCCAGGATGTAGGGCGCGGCACCTTCTCGCAGCGCCATTCGGTGCTGATCGACCAGGAAACCGAAGAGCGCTTCATTCCGCTCAACAGCATCCGTGAAGGTCAGGCCACGTACGAGGTCCATGACAGCCCGCTGTCGGAAGCGGCTGTGCTGGGCTTCGAATACGGTGTCTCGCTGGCCGAGCCGCACGGTCTTGTCCTGTGGGAAGCGCAGTTCGGCGACTTCGCCAACGGCGCCCAGGTCATCATCGACCAGTTCATCAGCTCCGGCGAGTCGAAGTGGCTCCGCATGTCCGGTCTGGTGATGCTGCTGCCCCACGGCTACGAGGGCCAGGGGCCGGAGCACAGCTCCGCCCGCCTCGAGCGGTATCTTCAGATGTGCGGCGAGGACAACTGGCAGATCCTGAACTGCACGTCGCCGGCCAACTACTTCCACGCTCTCCGCCGCCAGATGCGCCGCGACTTCCGCAAGCCGCTGGTCGTGTTCGAGCCGAAGTCGCTGCTACGCCATAAGCTGGCGGTGTCGAAGCTGGAAGAGTTCGGTCCCGGCACCTCGTTCCATCGCATCCTGAGCGAGCCGTTCGAACTGGTGGCCGACGATCAGGTCCGCCGGGTCGTGCTGTGCACCGGCAAGGTCTATTACGACCTGCTCCAGGAGCGCGAGGCGCGCGGCATCAAGGATGTCGCGATCGTCCGGCTGGAACAGCTCTACCCGTTCCCGCGCACGTCGCTGACACGCGAACTGTCCCGCTACAAGAACGCCGACGTCGTGTGGTGCCAGGAAGAGCCGCGCAACATGGGCGCTTGGGCCTTCATCGACCGCCGCCTGGAAGACTGCATCGTCGCGGCGCAGATCAAGGCGAGCCGCCCAAGCTATGCCGGCCGCGTCGAAGCGGCGTCTCCGGCGACCGGCATGCTCAAGCGGCACAACCAGGAACAGGCCAAGCTCGTCGATGACGCGCTGACCGTAAAGTAACCTGACCCGCGCGGGCAGGGTGGCGACAGTCGCCGCCGCTCTGCCCGCGCATCCCCGCACAGAAACCGAACGAAGCCCTTTCAAGAAAAAAAGGTTAAGACATCATGGCCCTGGAAATCACGGTCCCCGTTCTGGGCGAGTCGGTCACGGAAGCGACAGTCGCGAAATGGCTGAAGAACGTCGGCGACGCCGTAGCGCTGGATGAGCCGCTGCTGGAACTGGAGACCGACAAGGTCACCCTGGAAGTCAACGCGACACAGGCCGGCACCCTTGCCGAGATCGTCGCCGCCGAAGGCGACACCGTCGAGGTCGGCGCCCTGCTGGGCACCTTGTCCGACGGCGCCGGTGCTCCCGCCGCCAAGCCCGCTCCGGCCGCCAAGGCCGAGCCCGCTCCGGCTCCGGCGCCCGCTCCGGCCCCCGCCGCTCCCGCGTCTGCTCCCGCCGCGACCCAGCACGACACCCTCTCGCCGGCCGTGCGCAAGCTGATCGACGACAACAAGCTGACGCCGTCTGACATCTCCGCCAGCGGCAAGGACGGCCGCCTGACCAAGGAAGACGTGTTGCGCTTCCTGGAAAGCCGCCCGGCCCAGATGCCGGCGCCGGCTCCCGCCGCAGCCAAGCCCGCTCCGGCGGCAAAGCCCGCCGTTCCCGCCGGCCCGCGCGCCCGTGCCGACCAGGAAGAGCGCGTCCGCATGACGCGCCTGCGCCAGCGCATCGCCGAGCGCCTGAAGGAAGCCCAGGATACGGCCGCCATGCTGACCACCTTCAACGAGGTGGACATGACGAACCTGCTGGCCGTCCGCAATGCCTACAAGGACGTGTTCGAGAAGAAGCACGGCGTCAAGCTCGGCTTCATGTCGTTCTTCGTGAAGGCGGCCATCGCGGCGCTCCAGGAAATCCCGGCGGTCAACGGCGAGATCGAGGGCACCGACGTCATCTACAAGAACTACTACGACATCGGCGTCGCCGTCGGTACGCCGACCGGTCTGGTGGTTCCCGTCGTGCGTGATGCCGACAAGCTCGGCTTCGCCGGGATCGAGAAGGCCATCGGCGCGCTCGGCAAGAAGGCCCGCGACGGCAAGCTGTCGATGGAAGACCTGTCCGGCGGCACCTTCACGATCTCCAACGGCGGCGTCTACGGCTCGCTGCTGTCCACCCCGATCCTGAACCCGCCGCAGTCGGCCATCCTGGGCATGCACAAGACCCAGGAGCGCCCGGTCGTGGTGAACGGCAAGATAGAAGCCCGTCCGATGATGTATCTGGCGCTCAGCTACGATCACCGCATCATCGACGGCAAGGAAGCGGTCACCTTCCTCGTCCGCCTGAAGGAAGGCATCGAGGACCCGCAGCGTCTCCTGCTGGATCTCTGATCCGACGGGCATAGGCCCTCACGAAGACAAAACCCCGGCCACCGATGTGGCCGGGGTTTTGTTTTGCCCTAGTCTGAACTGTCGGCGACTTTCTTACGCGACGGCGCTAAGCAGCGGCAGGGTCAGGTTATCCTCTTCGGCGTCCAGATGCTCGATCCGGAAGGGCGCGCGTACGCCGCCGTTCAGCAGTTCGGCGCATTCCAGCGACCGGCGAACCCGCTGCTCGGCCGGCTGGCCGGCCGTCGAGGCAAGAGAACCCAGGGCGTAGTCGGCACCGCAGCCGATCGCATGGAATCCCCGATTGGTTTCGCAGACCTGATAGTCGCTCTGGATCGAGAACAGCCGGCCCTGATAGGCCACCAGGAAACTGCCGCCCTGTTCGGCGTCGTTGTTCCGCTGGGCATAGCCGCCTTCCTTCAGGCAGTTTCGGACTTCGTCTACGAAATCCATCACCATGTAGCGGAAGACGTCCATGCCTTCGGGACGGGGCGGGGGCCGCAGGCGGAAAGCCAGCAATTGACCCATCCGGAAGGAACTGGTGAAGCCGATCAGGAAATCACCGTTGCGGAAAACTTTTGCGTCGGCGCGTACGGTGATGTCCAGGCCCGAAACTCCGGCGCTGTCGCCGCCCATCCAAACGCGGCGGCCGTCGATCAATCCTACGATACAGGTCATTGTTTCCCCGGATTGGCAAAATTAACCAATCCAGCATCCTGCATCGTGGTTAACAACAAGTTATCGAATGACGAGGCATTCAATCACCTCCGCCCACCCGACCGCTTGCCTTTCCCTTTATTGGCAAGCCCCTCGCGCACGATCATGTCCTTCTTGAACTGTTCGAAGGCGAAGAAGATGCTGATGATCCCGTCCGCGGTGCCGTCGCCATAGTACACGTCCATCTTCGTCCGCCCCTCCGGCTTCTTGACCATCTGGTCGTAGCGGCCGAAAACCACGTCGAAAACATCGCAGAAGTCCTGATCGGTGAACTTGTAGGCATTTGCTTCGATATTGGCGACGATTATCCCGGTGAAGCTCTGACGTTGCTGGTTGAACTGCTTGAACCGCAGCAGCATGCGGATGAAGATCTTGTCCGCCAGCATGCTCATCGTCTCGTCGGCCCGGATCAGCGGCCATGTCTGGGCATCGTCGTCGGTGCCGATGGTGGCGAAGATCGCCTGAGCCTGACTGTTCAGCATTTCGTACTCGGCGTTGCTGAACAGGTTGACGATGTTCCGCTGGATGCCACGGACGATCACCTGGGGAAAGTACTTGCCGCTGCCGGGATCCATGCGTGAGGGGATGCCGGTGATCAGCAACGAGAAGACGAACCGTGTCAGGAAGTCCTTGCGTCGTGCATCGGGGTTGTAGGCCCGCACGCCGATCTTGTCGATGCAGAGCCGGCAATTGGCCTTGAAGGCGGGCAGAGTCTTTGGCCAGAATCCCTCGATCAGGTTGAATGCCCGGTCCAACTCTTCCTTCGTGATGTGATCCTTCCGGTCGAACTGGCCCGACAGGGCCTCATAGAAGGTCCGGATCAGCGTGCGCGCGAGATCGTGCTGGGTTTCGTGAAACGTGTCTTCGGCCATGTTCTTGCTTCGATTGGATGCCGGAGGATAGGGGCGTCGCCCGTCCCCTCATCACGTGACGACATCATGGGGGCCGCCGCGGTTAAGGAAGAATTACAACGATGCCAAACCATCTCCGGTACCCATGCGACCCATCGCCGCGTGTGTGCCTCCCATGCGCACGGGGCAACGCGGAAGTGCGTGAATCCAGCCATTTCCGTGGGTTTGCCGAAGTTTGAGAGATTGCCACGAGCGGCTTGAAGGGCCATAAATCGCAACCGCAAAGCATGGCCCGCCCGCGAGCTGCCCACGGAGGCGAAGAAGAAAAGATGCCTGAGAAAACCTACGACGTCGTCGTCATCGGCGGCGGACCCGGCGGTTACGTTGCCGCCATCCGCGCCGCACAGCTTGGCCTGAAGACGGCTTGCGTCGAGCAGCGCAAGACGCTCGGCGGCACCTGCCTCAATGTCGGCTGCATCCCGTCCAAGGCGCTGCTGACCAGCTCCGAGAAGTTCGAGGAGGCCAAGCACACGCTCGCGGGCCATGGCATCAAGCTCGGTTCGGTCGAGCTGGACCTGCCGACCATGATGGCCAACAAGAACAAGGTCGTCAAAGACAACACCGTCGGCATCGAGTTCCTGTTCAAGAAGAACAAGATCGACTGGCTCAAGGGCAAGGGCCGCATCTCCGCCAAGGGCGAAGTCACGGTGGAAGGCGACGGCGGCGCCGAGGTGATCGGCGCCAAGAGCATCATCATCGCGACCGGTTCCGAGTCGATCCCGGTCCCCGGTGTCGAAGTCGACGAGCAGCGCATCGTGACCTCCACCGGCGCGCTCGAGCTGACGGAGGTGCCCAAGCGCTTCGCGGTGATCGGCGGCGGCGTCATCGGGCTGGAACTGGCATCCGTCTGGAGCCGCCTGGGCGCCGAGGTGACGGTGATCGAGTATCTCGACCGTATCCTGCCCGGCCTGGACGGCGAGGTGTCCAAGCAGATGCAGCGCATCCTGGGCAAGCAGGGCTTCACCTTCAAGCTCGGCACCAAGGTCACCGGCGCCGCTGCCGGAAACGCCGGTATCACCCTGACGGTCGAGCCCTCCAAGGGCGGCGAGCCGCAGCAGGTCGAGGCCGATGTCGTCCTGGTCGCCATCGGTCGCCGTCCCTACACCGCCGGCCTGGGCCTGGAAGAGATGGGGATCGAGGTCAACGCACGGGGCCGCATCGTCACCGATGCCCACTGGCAGACCAACGTTCCCGGCGTCTACGCCATCGGCGACGTGATCGAAGGCCAGATGCTGGCCCACAAGGCAGAGGACGAGGGCGTCGCGGTGGCGGAGTTCATCTCCGGCCAGTCGGCCCATATCAACTACGACGCCATTCCGGGCGTGGTCTACACGTGGCCGGAAGCCGCCAATGTCGGCAAGACCGAGGAAGAGCTGAAGGCCGCCGGGGTCAAGTACAAGGCCGGCAAGTTCCCCTTCACCGCCAACGGTCGCGCCCGCGCTCTCGGCTACACCGACGGTTTCGTGAAGATCCTGGCCGATGCGGCGAGCGACAAGGTGCTGGGCGTCCACATCGTCGGCCCCAATGCCGGTGACCTGATCGCCGAAGTGACCCTGGCGATCGAGTTCGGCGCTTCGGCCGAGGATATCGGCCGTACCTGCCATGCTCACCCAACCCTGGCCGAAGCGGTCAAGGAAGCAGCATTGGCGGTGGATGGCCGGCCGATCCATATCTGATCCGGCGCCCGGTTCGGCGTTCCGCCTTACGGTGGTGCTCTGCCTTGCCGAGGTTCTCGGCATGGCGGGCACCATGACTTTCCCGGCCCTTCTGCCCGCCTTCTTCGCTCAGTGGGGGATCGGGAATGTCGAGGCGGGCTGGATCAACGGGGTGTTCCACGGCGGCTATGTCGCCGCCGTGCCCGTCCTGGTAACCTTGACCGACCGGGTCGATCCCCGGCGGATATATCTGTTCTCAACAGCCATCAGCGCCATAGCCCTGCTCGGCTTCGCCCTGTTCGCCGATGGACTGTGGAGCGCTTCGCTGTACCGGGCGATCGGCGGCGTGGGGCTAGCGGGAACCTATATGCCGGGCCTGCGCATCCTGTCGGACAATACCGGCGGACCGCGCCAGGGCCGTTACCTTTCGTTCTACACCGCCTGCTATGCGCTGGGATCCAGCACCTCGGTCCTGCTTGCCGGTCTGGTCGGCGGAGCGATGGATTGGCCTGCCGCCTTCACCGCCTCGGCTGCCGCTACCGCCGTGGCGCTGGTTCTGGCATGGTGGGGAATCCCCAGGACGGGGCCGGAGCGGGTGGTGTCGCCACAGGCGCTCTTAGACTTCCGACCCGTCCTGCGCAACCGGGCCGCGATGGGCTATATCCTGGCCTATTCCGCCCACTGCTACGAGTTGTTCGGACTGCGCGCTTGGCTGGTCGCCTTCCTGGCCTTCGCTTTCGCCTATGACCGGGGAGCGGTGTCGGATGGCGGCATTCCGGCCGTGGTGACGATGCTCGGAACCGTCATCCTCCTGCTCGGCCTGCCGGCCAGCATCCTGGGGAACGAGGCCGCGACCCGGTTCGGCCGCCGCCGCTTCCTGATCGGCATCATGACGGGATCGGCTGCGCTGGCCTGTTTCGTCGGGTTTTCGGCGGCGCTGCCATTCTGGCTGGCCGTCATCATCGTCGGTCTCTACGGGATCACCGTCACCGCGGACAGCGCGTCGCTGACGGTCGGCGCCGTTACCAATGCCGCTGCCGGCCAGCGCGGAGCCACCATGGCGGTCCACTCCTTCCTGGGGTTCACGGCTGCCTTCGTGGGGTCCGTCGCCTTCGGCGGCATCCTGGACCTTGCCGGGGGCGGCGCCAGCCTGCTTGCCTGGGGACTGGCCTTCGCGGCCCAGGGCGCCGTCGTCGCGCTTGGGCCGGTAGCACTGATGGTCTTGGGTGACATGGGTGCCGTCAGGCAGCGCTAGCTTGCCGCCTATTCGGTCTTCTTCGTCCGTGCCCTCGGATGGGCGTTCTCGTAGATCCCGAGCATCTGTTCAGGATCGAGATCCGTGTAGAGCTGTGTGCTCGATAGGGAGGCATGGCCGAGAAGGTCCTGGATGGCGCGCAGATCGCTGCCGTCGGCCAGCAGGTGAGTGGCGAAGCTGTGGCGCAGCGCGTGCGGAGTGGCGGTATCCGGAAGCCCCATCAGCGGCCGCAGGTCGCGCATTCGTTTCTGGGCGATCGACGCGTTCAGCCGCCCGCCGCGCGACCCGACGAACAGGGGGCCGTCGGCGGCCAAGGCATAGGGACAGGCCGCGACGTAGCTTTCCAGCGCTTCCCGGACCACGGGGAGCACGGGGATCATCCGCTGCTTGCGGCCCTTGCCGGTAACTAGGAGAGTCTCATCCGGCATGTCGGACCGGTTCAGGCTCAGCGCTTCGTCGATTCGGAGGCCGCAGCCGTACAGCAGCGTGAACAGCGCGCGGTCGCGCTTGCCGATCCAGGCTTCGTCCGCCCATTCCTCGGCTGTGGTCAGAAGGCTGGCGGCATCTCCTTCCGTCAGCGGCTTCGGGAGCCGCGTCGGCAGCTTGGGCGCCTGCATCAGGCCGATCGTCGGGTTGTGCATCCGCCCGCTTCGGTCAAGCCAGCGGAAGAAGTTGCGGACGCCGGACAGCGCGCGGGCACGGCTTGCCGTGCCCAGCCCATCGGCCGCCTGCCGCGCCAGCCAAGCGCGGAAGTCCATGAAGCGGGCTTCGCTCAGGTCGTTGATCGAGGGAGGACGGCCGTGATAGCCGGTCAGAAAATCCAGGAATCCGGAAAGATCGGCGGTATAGGCGCTGAGCGTGTGCCGGGACACCCGCTTTTCCATCTCCAGCCATCGCCGCCACACCGCGATCGCGGCGTTGACGTCCTCGGCGCATGAGAAGCCGAGGACTCGCGCGGGTTTTACTCCGGCAGGTCCAGCCATGCCCGGATACTGCGTTCGATCACACGGGCCAGGAAACAGACGAGTTCGGTGCCCTGACCGGAATGGAACATCTCCGGATCGCGGCTGCCGAAGGCCAGCAGGCCGGCGGGCGTGTCTTCGCTCACCTGAATGCGGATCAACGCCTGCGACCGCACCAGACCGGCGGCGGCGCCGAAGATCGCGGGATCGCCGTTCAGGTCGGAATAGAGCATGACGTCGCGCTTGCCCAGCCAGCCATCGACCGTACCCGACTCGACGACCCGTACGCCGGTGGTGTGTACGTGCGGCTTCTCGGCGCCGTTGGCCTCGACCGCCAGCGCCGCCACGTCCAAGTCCAGCAGGACGGCCAAATCGGTCGTGATGGTCTGGATCAGCTGCTCGAACGTACGGGCATCCAGAAGGAACAGAACAGCGGCGTGGATGCGGTTCTGGTTGTTGATGTTCGCGCGGGTGGTCGAGATCAGCTCGCGCTGCTGGTCTTTCAGCCGCCCAAGCTCACCCCGCAGCCGCTCCACCATGAAATACTGGAAATCCGCCACGCCGTTGCCATGAGACATGGCGGGAGGAGTCAGATGCTGGACCAGATCGGCGTGCTGGTTCAGGAAATCGGGATGTTCGCGCAGATATGCCGCGACATCCTCCGCGTTCAGCGCATCCATCGTCCGGTGGCTATGTCCGCTCTCCCGAGCCATCAGCGTCGGCCCCCTGCCATCATCCAACCCCGTGCCATTTCCCAAGGATATCACCCGTGTCCTAACGGTTTCTCTCCTGGCAACGTCTTGTGAGCTTACTTCGCGGTCTTGTCCAGGATCGACTGACCCGTTTTGGCCCAATCCGCGACGAATTGGGCAAGACCTTTTTCGGTCAAGGGATGGTTGAAGAGCTGGCGCAGCACCGACGGCGGCATCGTCGCGACATGGGCGCCCATCTTGGCGCTTTCGGTGATGTGGATCGGGTTGCGGATCGACGCCACCAGGACCTCGGTCGTGATGCCGGGATACTGGTCGTAGATCTGCACGATGTCCGAGATCAGCTCCAGCCCGTTATGGCCGATATCGTCCAGGCGGCCGACGAAGGGAGAGATGAAGCTGGCGCCGGCCTTGGCGGCCAGCAGCGCCTGTGCCGCGGAAAAACACAAGGTGACATTGACCATCGTGCCGCCGGACGACAGGATCTTGCAGACCTTCAGCCCGGCGGGGGTCAGCGGTACCTTGACGGCGATGTTCGGCGCCAGCGTCGCCAGATAGCGGCCTTCCTCCAGCATCGTGTCGAAGTCGATCGCGGCCACTTCGGCGCTGACCGGACCAGGAACGATCTGGCAGATTTCCTTGACCAGCTCGATGAAATTCTGGCCGGACTTGGCTACCAGGGAGGGGTTGGTGGTAACACCGTCCAGGAGGCCGGTCTCGGCGAGATCCCGGATTTCGGCGAGATCGGCGGTGTCGATGAAGAACTTCATCAGGAATTGGTCCTTGATTGATCTTTGCAGCGGTTGCGGCAAGTGCCAGCCCACCTGGCGGATTGCAAGTGGGCGGCGTGTAAACCCGGAGGCAGTTTAACCCATGGCGGACCATGGTTCCAGTTCCGCCCCCGGATTCGATTTCGGCGATGAAGAACAGGTCGGTGCCAGCCGTGCCGTGCCCCAGGCCCGGCGCGTAGCCGTCCTGCTGCCCCTGCCGCTGCCCGAAGCCTACGACTACAAGGTTCCCGCTGGGATGGAACTGGGGGAGGGCAACTATGTCGAAGTGCCGCTGGGTCCGCGTCACCTGCTGGGCGTGGTCTGGGGGCCGGGAGCGGGCGAGGTTTCCGATACCAAGCTCCGTCCGGTGGCGCAGCGCTTCGACATCCCGCCGATGCCGGAAATCCACCGCCGCTTCATCGACTGGGTCGCTGCCTACACCATGGCGCCGCCAGGGGCCGTGCTGCGCATGGCCCTGAGCGCCATCGGCGGGATGGAGCCGCCGAAGCCTATCACCGCCTATCAGCTATTCGATCCCGGACGGCTGGCGGAGTTGCGGATGACCGCGGCACGACGCCGCGTGCTCGACCTGCTGGCCGACGGGCCGCCGCGTCCTTCGGCGGAACTCGCGCTGGAGGCCGGATGCAGCGCCGCGGTCGTCCGCGGTCTGGCCGATGCCGGCGTGCTGGAACCGGTGCTGCTGCACCCGACCCGCAACATACCGGCGCCGGATTGGCGGTTGCCCGGACCCGTCCTGTCGCCCGAACAGGCGGCGGCGGCGGAGTCGCTGCGCGGCAAGGTCGCGGCGGCCGGCTTCAGCACGACGCTGCTGGACGGCGTCACCGGTTCCGGCAAGACAGAGGTCTATTCCGAAGCCATCGCCGCATGCCTGGAGGCCGGACGGCAAGTGCTGGTCCTGCTGCCGGAAATCGCCTTGTCCGCCCAATGGCTGGAGCGCTTCGCCACCCGGTTCGGAGCACCCCCGCACCAGTGGCACAGCGACCTGTCCGGCACCCAGCGGCGGGCGACGTGGCGAGATGTCGCAACGGGAGCCGCCCGCGTCGTCGTTGGTGCTCGATCCGCCCTGTTCCTGCCCTATCCCGACCTTGGCCTGATCCTGATCGACGAGGAACACGACCCCTCCTTCAAGCAGGAAGACGGGGTGATCTACAACGCGCGCGACATGGCGGTTGCCCGTGCCCATCTCGGCGCCATCCCCATCGTGCTCGTGTCGGCGACCCCGTCGCTCGAATCGTCGATCAACGCCGACGCCGGGCGCTACGGCAGGCTCGACCTGCCGGCCCGCCACGGCGGCGCCAGCATGCCGGACCTCAAGCTGATCGACCTGCGGCTCGACCGGCCGCCGCGCAACCGCTGGCTTGCGCCGTCGCTGGTCACGGCCCTGACCGAGACCTTCGCGGAAGGGGAGCAGGCGATGCTGTTCCTCAACCGCCGGGGCTATGCGCCGCTGACCCTGTGCCGCTCCTGTGGCCACCGCATGCAGTGCCCCAACTGCACGGCATGGCTGGTAGAGCACCGGCTGGCCGGCAAACTTCAATGCCACCACTGCGACTTCACGATGAAGCTGCTGGATGTCTGCCCGTCGTGCAGCGCCGAAGGCTCCATGACCGCCTGCGGACCCGGTGTCGAGCGGATCGCGGAGGAGGTGACGCAGCTCTTCCCCGACCAGCGGATGGCGCTGATGACCAGCGACAGCCTGATCGGACCGCACGCGATCCGGGAGATGGTCCGACGTGTCCAGGACCACGAGATCGACCTTCTGATCGGTACCCAGGTGATGGCGAAAGGCCACCACTTCCCGATGCTGACGCTGGTCGGCGTCGTGGACTCGGACTTGGGGCTGGGTGGCGGCGACCTGCGCGCCGCCGAGCGGACCTACCAACTTCTCCAGCAGGTCGCCGGCCGGGCAGGACGGGCCGAGCGGGCAGGACGCGTCTTCCTCCAGACCTACATGCCGGAACACCCGGTCCTTCAGGCGCTGATTTCCGGTGACCGGGCGTCGTTCTACGAACGCGAAGCGGACGAGCGCCACGAGCACGGCATGCCGCCGTTCGGCCGGCTGGCTGCACTAATCGTTTCGGGCGAGGAGGAAACCACCGTCGATGTGGTTGCCCGCGCCCTGGGGCGGACGGCGCCGCGTTCCGAGACAGTCCAGGTGCTCGGCCCCGCCCCGGCCCCTTACGCCTTGCTGCGCGGCCGCCATCGCCGCCGGCTTCTGCTGAAGGCCCCTCGGGCGGTGTCGGTGCAGCCGCTGATCGCCGAATGGCTGTCGCGGGTAGAAGTGCCGGGGAGCGTCAGGGTGCAGGTGGATATCGATCCCTACAGCTTTCTATAGGGGTAGCGTACACTTGTATTCAATGCGTGATAAACGCTAGTAATGCGCCTTGTTGGAAGTGGGGTTTGTAACTACAATGTAGTTACGGACAGGGTCGTATGGAATTCGAGTGGGCGGAGGAGAAGCGGTTCAGCACGCTGGATGCGCGCGACATCGATTTTTTGGATATGTGTCAGCTTTCCGACGGAAGGCCGGTTTACATCCATGCTTCGACGCAGGGCACGGAGGAACGATGGGTCACCATAGGCCGAATACAGGGTAAATTTTATGCCGTCGTGTGGACGCTCCGCGAAACGCGGGTCAGAATCATCTCGGCAAGGAGGGCGAGGAATGGCGAAGAAAGACGATATCGTACGCTACACGGCGGAGGAAATTGACGCCATGATAGCCGCTGGCGAGAGTCGTACCGACTGGTCGCGCAACGATACCTACGAGGAGATCGAAGCGCAGATTGCCTCCGACCCCGATCTGGCCGTCCCGGACAACCGGGAGGAACTGGCGCGTCCCGGTTTCCCATTTCCCCTGCCTTCGCGAGCGAACAAGCGGCAGGTGACGGTGCGCTACGACGCGGAAGTCATCGACTTCTTCAAGAGCCAGGGAAGCGGCTGGCAGAGCCGGATGAACACCGTACTCCGGGCCTTCGTCGAAAGTCAGCAGAACGGCGGCAAGTCCCGTTGAACGGGACTTGGCTTCCGGTCCTCCACAGTGCCTTCAGTAAGCCTCGCGGACCTGCGCCGGCGGAGCCACGCGGGCCGGCCTGGTACGCCAGATCGACAGGCAATCGGTCGAGGTGGAGCCGGAACCGATGCTGTGCCAGCCCTGGCGATCATGGAACCACAGGGTATAGGTGCCGCGCCGGTCGCGTTCGAAGCGGAAGACCGGGCGGTCCAGGTGCGGGAAGGTCACCAGGAGCTGGTCGCCCTCGGCGCTGGTCTGGCGGGCGACGCCGGCCCATAGGCCACGTTCCATCCGCGGACGGGCGATCTCGTAGAATTCGGACAGGTCGGCCGGAGTGAAGCGGGCCAGGCTGAAGGCGACGACGGTCATGGCATTCGTGATCCGCGGATAAATCCCAGAGGGCTGACAGCGGCCACCGGCCGGCTGACGCACCGCCCATCCGGCGGCACCACCAATGATGCGCACCTAAAGTTAATTCGGGCTTAATTGCGGTCGGCACCCCTTTTGGACTCGCCTTTGCCCCTGGCCTTATTGTCGCAGGAAGGCTTTATACCGGCCCTCAATTGGCAAAATCGGGCGGTATTCCGCCCCAAGTCCCCGAACTTGTTGGCTTTGAGTCGGTTGCGCGACCGTGTTGCCTGTGTTATGTGACCGCTCGCCGTCAGGGGAGGGGGCCTGCCCGACGCATGTCTTGTCTCCAAGGCCCTGAAAATCAACAAGGTCTCATAGACCGAACCGAGGTACCGCGTGGCATCCGAAGGTACAGGAGTATCCGGGCTGGCAGGGCGATACGCGACTGCCCTGTTTGAGCTTGCGGACGAAAACAAGGCGCTGGACCAGGTCGCCCAGGATCTGGCAGCCATCAAGCAGATGCTCGTCGACAGTCCCGATCTGAACCGCATGGTGCGCAGCCCCGTGCTGTCGCGCGGCGACCAGAGCCGGGCGATGAACGCCCTCCTCAAGCAGGCGGGCGTCTCCGAACTGACGCAGCGTTTTATCGGGCTCGTCGCCCAGAATCGCCGGCTGTTCGCGCTCCGGGGCATGATCGACGGCTATCTGGCCGAGCTGGCGCGTCGCCGCGGTCAAATGACCGCCGACGTGACATCGGCTCACAAGCTGTCGGATCCTCAGGTCCAGGCACTCACAGATGCCCTGCGGGCCCAGTTGGGCTCCAAGATCGAGGTCAAGGTCACCGTTGACCCGTCCCTGATCGGTGGGCTGATCGTCAAAGTCGGGTCGCGCATGATCGATAGTTCCGTGCGCACCAAGCTGAATAAGCTGCAAATCGCCATGAAAGGGGTTGGCTGATGGAAATCCGCGCCGCGGAGATTTCCGCGATCCTCAAGCAACAGATCGCGAATTTCGGGAATGAGGCGGATGTCGCCGAAGTCGGCCAAGTCCTCTCGGTCGGCGACGGTGTCGCGCGCGTCCATGGCCTGGACAATGTCCGGGCCGGTGAGATGGTCGAATTTCCCAACGGCATCAAAGGGATGGCGCTGAACCTCGAGTCCGACAACGTCGGCGTCGTGATCTTCGGCGACGACCGAGACATCAAGGAAGGCGACGTCGTCAAGCGGACCGGCGCCATCGTGGAAGTCCCGGTCGGCCGTGGTCTGCTCGGCCGCGTGGTCGACGGTCTCGGCAACCCGATCGACGGCAAGGGCCCGCTGGTCGACGTGACCATGACCCGCGTCGAAGTGAAGGCCCCCGGCATCATTCCGCGCAAGTCGGTCCACGAGCCGATGCAGACCGGCCTCAAGGCCATCGACGCCCTGGTTCCGATCGGGCGCGGTCAGCGCGAGCTGATCATCGGTGACCGTCAGACCGGCAAGAGCGCCGTCGCCATCGATGCCTTCCTGAACCAGAAGGGCATCAACCAGTCCGGCGACGACAGCAAGAAGCTCTACTGCATTTATGTCGCCGTCGGCCAGAAGCGTTCGACCGTCGCCCAGATCGTCAAGACCCTGGAAGACGCCGGCGCCATGGAATACTCGATCGTGGTCGCCGCGACCGCGTCCGAGCCGGCTCCGCTCCAGTTCCTGGCGCCCTATACCGGCTGCGCCATGGGCGAGTTCTTCCGCGACAACGCGGCACACGCCCTGATCGTGTACGACGATCTGTCCAAGCAGGCCGTCGCCTACCGTCAGATGTCGCTGCTGTTGCGCCGCCCGCCGGGCCGCGAAGCCTATCCCGGCGACGTGTTCTACCTGCACTCACGCCTGCTCGAGCGTGCGGCGAAGATGAACGACAGCAAGGGCGCCGGTTCGCTGACCGCCCTGCCGATCATCGAGACGCAGGCCGGCGACGTGTCCGCGTACATCCCGACGAACGTGATCTCGATCACCGACGGCCAGATCTTCCTGGAAACCGGCCTGTTCTATCGCGGTATCCGTCCCGCCATCAACGTCGGCCTGTCGGTCAGCCGCGTCGGCTCGGCCGCCCAGATCAAGGCGATGAAGCAGGTCGCGGGCACCATCAAGCTGGAACTGGCACAGTACCGCGAGATGGCCGCCTTCGCCCAGTTCGCTTCAGATCTGGACGCCTCGACCCAGCGCCTGCTGAACCGTGGCGCCCGCCTGACCGAGCTGCTGAAGCAGGGCCAGTTCTCGCCGCTGCCGGTGGAAGAGCAGGTCGTTTCGATCTTCGCCGGCGTTCGCGGCTACCTCGACAGGGTCAAGATCGAGGACGTGAACCGGTTCGAAGCCAAGCTGCTGGCCGAAGTCCGTACGAAGGGTGCCAACATCCTCGACACGATCCGGACGGAAAAGGCCTTGTCGAAGGAGACCGAGGAGAAGCTGAAGAGCTTCATCGAGAACTTCTCCAAGGTGTTCGTCTAAGCTCGAAAAGATCGGTGAGGGAGAGCCGGCGGACCATTAGGTCCCATGGCTCTCCTCCGCTGATCAGGAAGGCAGGGATCCAACCTCCGGTGTGATGAAGGCGTCGAATGCCAAGCCTTAAGGACCTTAAGAACCGGATCGCCAGCGTCAAGTCGACGCAGAAGATCACGGCCGCCATGAAGATGGTCGCCGCCTCCAAGCTCCGCCGTGCGCAGGAGCAGGCCGAGGCCGGGCGCCCCTACGCCGAGCGCATGGGCCGCATGCTCGAGTCGCTCGCTGCCAACGTGTCGAGCAACGGCCAGGGTCCGAAGCTGATGACCGGTACCGGCAAGCAGGACGTTCAACTGCTTATCGTTATCTCGTCGGATCGCGGCCTCTGCGGCGGCTTCAACGGCACCATCGTTCGCGAGGCGCGGCGCCAGATCGCCCGGCTCGAGGGCGAAGGCAAGACCGTCAAGGTTCTGACCGTGGGCCGCAAGGGCCGCGACCAGATCCGCCGCACCAACCCGAAAGCCGTCGTCTTCTCCTACGAGGATATCGGCCGCAAGCGGCTGTCGTTCTCGGAAGCGGACACCATCACCGCCAAGGTGCTGGAGATGTACGAGGCCGGTGAGTTCGACGTGGCGTCGGTCATCTACAACAAGTTCAAGTCGGCGATGACCCAGATCGTCACCGTCCAGCAGGTCATCCCCTTCGCCGTTTCCGGCGACGAGGCAGCCGCCCAGGACAGCGGCGAGCTGAAGGCCATGTACGAGTTCGAGCCGGACGAGGAACAGATCCTCGCCGACCTGCTGCCGAAGAACCTGTCGATCCAGGTTTATCGCTCGCTGCTCGAAAGCGCGGCCAGCGAGCAGGGTGCCCGCATGACAGCCATGGACAGTGCTACCCGCAACGCCGGCGACATGATCAACAAGCTGACGCTGACCTACAACCGGACCCGTCAGGCCGTCATCACCAAGGAGCTGATCGAGATCATCTCCGGTGCAGAGGCTATCTGAGGTCGAGGTCCTAGGTTTCTAGGCGTCCGATACTGCATATCTGGTTCCGAGGGAGCGAACCCACATGACTGCTGTTACCCAGCCGAGCAACGCTGTCGGCAAGATTACCCAGGTCACCGGCGCGGTCGTCGACGTTCAGTTCGAAGCCGAGCTGCCCGCCATTCTGAACGCCCTGCACACCCAGAACGACGGCAAGACGCTGGTTCTCGAAGTCGCCCAGCATCTGGGTGAGAGCACCGTGCGCGCCATCGCGATGGACACCACCGACGGTCTCGTCCGTGGTCAGGCCGTCAACGATACCGGCAGCCCGATCTCGGTTCCGGTCGGCCCCGCCACCCTGGGCCGCATCCTGAACGTGATCGGCGAGCCGATCGACGAGCGTGGTGATGTCGGCCACACCCAGACCCTGCCGATCCACCGCTCCGCTCCGGACTTCGTCGATCAGTCGACCGAAGCTCAGGTCTTGGTCACGGGCATCAAGGTCATCGACTTGCTCGCCCCCTACGCCAAGGGCGGCAAGATCGGCCTGTTCGGCGGCGCCGGCGTCGGCAAGACCGTTACGATCATGGAGCTGATCAACAACGTCGCGAAGGCGCACGGCGGCGTGTCGGTGTTCGCCGGCGTCGGCGAGCGGACCCGTGAGGGCAACGACCTTTATCACGAGATGATCGAAGGCGGCGTCATCAAGACCGATGGTCCGGGCTCCAAGGTGGCGCTGGTCTATGGTCAGATGAACGAGCCGCCGGGCGCCCGCGCCCGCGTCGGCCTGACCGGCCTGACCTTGGCGGAATACTTCCGCGACGAAGAAGGCCAGGACGTGCTGTTCTTCGTGGACAATATCTTCCGCTTCACCCAGGCGGGTTCGGAAGTGTCGGCGCTGCTCGGCCGCATCCCCTCCGCGGTGGGTTATCAGCCGACGCTGGCCACCGACATGGGCGCCCTCCAGGAGCGCATCACCTCCACCAACAAGGGTTCGATCACCTCGGTGCAGGCCATTTACGTGCCTGCCGACGACTTGACCGACCCGGCGCCGGCCACCTCGTTCGCCCACTTGGACGCGACGACCGTGCTGTCGCGCTCGATCGCCGAAATGGCGATCTTCCCGGCCGTCGATCCGCTGGACAGCACCAGCCGAATCCTCGACCCGCGTGTCGTCGGTGAAGAGCACTACGAAGTCGCCCGTTCGGTCCAGAAGGTCCTGCAGACCTACAAGTCCTTGCAGGACATCATCGCCATTCTGGGCATGGACGAGCTGTCGGAAGACGACAAGCTGGTCGTCGCCCGCGCCCGCAAGATCCAGCGCTTCCTGTCCCAGCCGTTCCACGTCGCCGAAGTCTTCACCGGCACTCCCGGCGTCCTGGTCAGCCTGGAAGACACGATCAAGGGCTTCAAGGGCATCGTGAACGGCGAATACGACCACCTCCCCGAAGCCGCCTTCTACATGGTCGGCAAGATCGAGGAAGCGGTCGAGAAGGCCCGCAAGATGGCCGCCGAAGCCGCCTGATAAAGCGGATCGAGCACATAGCAAGGGGGTGCAGGGGGCCTTAGGCCCCCTCGCTCCATCCTTTTCAGTAATTCAATGACGAGAGCTATCCATGGCCGACAAAGTCGAGTTCGAGCTGGTTTCGCCGGAAAAGCTGCTGGTTTCCCAGCCGGTCGACATGGTCGTGGTGCCCGGCAGCGAGGGTAACTTCGGTGTGTTGGCCGGTCACTCGCCGTTCATCTCCACCATCCGTCCGGGCGTGATCGATATCTTCGAGGGCGAGCGCATCGTCGACCGGATCTTCATCGCCGGCGGTTTCGCCGAAGTGACTGAAACCCGCTGCACGGTCCTGGCCGAGCAGGCGACGAACCTGAACGACCTGGATCGCGCCGCCGTCGAGCAGGAAATCAAGGACCGCGGTGAGGACGTCGAGGACGCGAAGTCCGACACGGAACGCGCCGCTGCAGAATCCAGGCTCGCGATCGCCCGCGCCAAGCTCGAGGCGATCACCGGTGCCACCGCGCATTGATCCCAAAGACGGATTTCGACGGAGCGTCGCTTAACCGGTATCAACGGAAGCCGGCATCAAGGGTGATCGGCTTTCGGCCGTTGTAAATCTGTTATACCGGGCTAATGTGAGACGATGGGTAAATGGCCCGGCCGATACAGGTCCGGGCCATTGCTTTTTCAGGGCAACAAATCGCGGCATTGTCGAATGGCCTACAAACACTGGACGCTGGACGATCTCCCCTGGGATCAGATCGACCATTCCAAAGCGGACCCCGAAATCCTCAAAATCATCAAAGCCGCGGCCCTGGTGGAATACAACGGCCGGGACTACGCGACCTATCTCTGCAACGTCTTCAGCGACGATCCGGAGTTTCAGCAGGTTGCTCGTGATTGGGCTGAAGAGGAGGTCCAGCACGGTGCGGCATTGGGCCGCTGGGCCGAAGTCATCGATCCCGGCTTCTCCCTGGAAGCGGCGTTCAAGCGCTTCACCGACGGCTATAAGATCAAGCTGGAAGCGACCGAATCGATCCGGGGATCACGGAGCGGTGAGCTGATCGCCCGCTGCATGGTCGAAACCGGCACCAGCTCCTACTATACGGCACTCGGCGATGCGACAGACGAGCCGGTTCTGAAGGCGATCTGCCGTCGGATCGCCGCGGACGAGTTGCGGCACTACAAGACGTTCTACCAGTACCTCAACCGTTACATGGAGCGGGAGGAGTTGGGACGGTTTTCCCGTCTGCGGATCGCATTGGGCCGCATCAACGAGAGCGAGGACGACGAACTGGCTTTCGCCTACTACGCGGCCAACTCTCCGCCGACGCCCTACCACAGGGAAACCTATACCCGCGCCTATATGCGCCGGGCCTATGCCTATTACCGGCCGACCCACGTTGATCGCGGCGTAGCGATGATCTTCAAGGCCGTCGGCTTGAAACCGCACACGCCGGTCTATCGCGCCGCGACCCGGATGGCATGGTGGTACATGGACAGCAAGCTGAAGAAGCTGACCAAGGAAGCAGCCTGACGGCGGTGCTGCCGGTGAGGTTCCGCCGGGACCTCACCGCTGCCGCCATTCAAATCTCCAGCAGCAGATCGCTGGAAAGCTCCACACGCTTCATCATCGACTCCTTCAGCTTCAGCATCGCGCGGTGCTCAAGCTGCCTGACCCGCTCCTTGCTCACGCCCAACTCCCTGCCAAGCTCCTCAAGCGTGGCACCGTCGTCGCGTAGACGGCGCTGGGCGATGATGGTGCGCTCGCGAGGGCTCAACTCGCCCAAGGCCTCGGCCAGCCACTTGGAACGCGTCGTGCTGTCGCGCATGCCGATCACGACTTCCTCTGGGCTGGGCCGCTGATCCGCCAGGAAGTCCTGCCAATCGTCCTCGCCGCTGTCGCTGATGGGAGCGTTGAGCGATTGGTCCGCGCCGCTCAGGCGCATCTCCATCGCCTCGACCTCGTGGACCTCCACCTTGAGTTCGGTCGCGATCTTCTGCCGTCCGGCCTGGGTCAGCGACCCGTTGTTGGAGGCATCCTCGATCTTGGCCCGCAGCCGGCGCAGGTTGAAGAACAGGCTCTTCTGGGCGGCCGTCGTGCCGGTCCGGACGATCGACCAGTTCCGCAGGATATAGTCCTGCATCGCCGACCTGATCCACCATGCCGCATATGTGGAGAAGCGGACTTCGCGGTCTGGCTCGAAGCGCGCGGCCGCCTGCATCAAGCCGACATTGCCTTCCTGGACCAGATCGCCCATGGGAAGGCCATAGTTGCGGAAACGGGATGCCGTCGACACGACGAGGCGGGTGTAAGCCCGGACAAGCTCATGAAGAGCATCTTCCTTGCCGTCTTCCCGCCAGCTCCGGGCAAGGTCGAATTCATGGTCGCGGGTGAGCAAAGGCTCCCGCATCGATGCCTTGATGAAGGTTAGATTGGCCCGCTGAGTCTCCGGGTCATCGATATGCGCCATCCTGCTGTCCTTCCCCCTGATGGACGAGCGACCGCGGGGATGGCCCTGTCCTTTGCAGGGTCAACACCGGTTGGTGCCGTCTGTTGCATGAGATACGTAACCCGGAAGGGTTTGGATCACTGCGGGCGAGAAGAATTTTGCAGGCAGGATTCTGGCGATTATCAGGCGCGGAAGTCAGCTTCCGGACCGGGGGTCCGGAAGGTCAGACTTCGATGAGTTCAAGAATTTCACCGGAAGGCGCCAGGCAGCCGCAGACCAATGGACCGCCGAACCCGCATCCTCCGTCAAGAGTGGCGGTGAAGTCCCCGACCTGAACACCGCTCCGCCCCGGATCGAAGCCCCTGACGATGCGGTGAAAAGTCCCATAGGGCCGGTCGATACGGGCGAAACCGGGACCGCCCCACCAGAAATTGTCACCTTGGGCGCCCAGCGGACGCGATGTCTCGATGCCGGACGCCACGATCAGGATGCCGCCCGGCACCTGCTCGACGCCGGCTTCATCCGGCAGGCTGGTGTATGCGGCGCGGCGCAGGGCGCTCATCACGTTTTCGTGACCGGCTGCGGCGCGCATCGCGCCGCGCAGGCTGTTGGTCCACCGGGTGATCGATACGGCGCCGTCACGCGCGCACTTCATCCCCTGTTCGGGGTTGCCGCCATAGGCGATCAGCGTCGCATCGGCACCCTGGCGCAGCATCCATCCCAGGACGACGGAAGGATCGGGCGCAAACTGGAGCTGAAGCAGTTTCTGCCACATCTCCTCCTGCGCACCGCGCAGATAGACTACGTCGCTGGCCAGCATGCCGGGCATGGCGATCAGCGCGCGCCGGAAGGACAGCAATTCGTCCATCGTTTCCCGGACGGCGCTCCCGCGGCCGATCATGTTGCCGGTGTAGACAAGCCTGTCTCCAGGCGTGAAGCGACGGCCTATATCGGTGTGCAAGGCTGAAAGGCGCTCCACATCGGCGTGGATGGCGCCGACGGCCCAGATCCGCCTCGGCTGGCGGATATCCGCAAATTTCTGATTATCTGGCATCAGGACGCGTAAACGCTACTCCGGTCCGGCTTGGACTGAACCCCGACTTTAAGCGTCCGGCGTGTGCAGCAAAAGCGGATAAAAGAGAGTGGCCGGGGATTATGCTCCAATCACCCGGCACATTCGCCAGTCGATCCCATGCCAGCCCGCCGCGAGCCCGACATCTCCCAGGAGAGCACCTCAGGCGGCTGTCTTCGTCAGAACGGCTTCGAGGCGTTCGGTCGCCTTGCCCTCGTCGATCTTCTCGACGGCGGCCAGTTCGCGGGCGAGTCGCTCCAGGGCGGCCTGATAGATCTGACGCTCGCTATAGGACTGGTCGGGCTGATCACTGCCGCGATATAGGTCACGTACGACTTCGGCGATCGAAACCGGGTCGCCCGAGTTGATCTTCGCTTCGTATTCCTGGGCGCGGCGGCTCCACATGGCGCGGCGGGCGCGTGAGCGTCCCTGGAGAGTATCCAGTGCTACCTTGATCCGATCCTTGGAGCTGAGACGGCGCAGTCCTGAGTCCTTGGCCTTACCCACCGGCACCTTCAGCGTCATGCGCTCTTTCTCGAAGGTGATGGCATAAAGGGTTACGGTCTGACCGGCAATGTGATGGGTTTCGATTCCCTCGACACGACCGACCCCATGGGCCGGATAAACGACGAAATCACCGGCCGTGAACTCAAGCTTGTTCATCATTCCTATTGGCTCTCACTTCACGCTCGCTGGCATCCGGCTGTCCCGACCGGATGCCTCGGGACAACGAAAGGCTGAATAACCCGCTATCGGCCCCTACTGAACGTCGGGGCCGGCAGACTCGGCATTCGAAGCCTGGAGCATCGCAAGCCCGGCACGCGCGAGAAAGCAGCCGGGCTCAAGGCCGCCATTATATAGGAAGTGAGCAGTGCGTTACAAAGATATAACGTGTTGGTAATAGGCAACAGGCGCCGGACTGCCGATGGGCGGACCTGCGGGATTCGCATGGCGGAACGGGCGGACGGGCCGGAGCCCGGTCAATTTGCCGCGCCCGGTTACCCTAAGCCCATACCCTCCGGCGCGTCAGGTCACTCGGGATTGCCGGTACCGGGTTCCGCCTTGAAGAACTTCTCGAACTTGCCCGACACGCCCTTGAATTCGTCCGCGTCGGCGGGAGCATCCTTCTTGCGGGTCAGGTTCGGCCACTTCTCCGAGTATTCCCGATTGAACTCGAGCCATTTCTCGGCCTCGGGCTCGGTGTCGGGAATGATCGCTTCGGCCGGGCACTCCGGTTCGCAGACGCCGCAGTCGATGCACTCGTCGGGCTGGATAACGAGCATGTTATCCCCTTCGTAGAAGCAGTCGACGGGGCACACCTCGACGCAGTCGGTATATTTGCACTTGATGCAGTTCTCGGTGACGACGTAGGGCATGCTCGCTTTCCCTTTTTCCTCATACATGGGGTCCGGACCATCTCTGGCGTCCTGACCCGCATGGCTCTATCGATCAACAAGTAATTCCGTCGGCAGCGATCCGGCCAGCCGTCAGGGCGCCTCGATGGTCGGGTCGGCGATGCCCAACCGGTCGAGCACACGCATCCGGGCCGCTCCACGGTCGCGGTCGGAGACGTAGAGCAGACCACCCACCCTGCGCAAGAGGCTCGCTTCCAAATCATGAAGTTCGCCATCGGCGTAGACCACTTCCCAGAGCATTTCAATCATTTGAATGCGCTCTTCCTCGGAAAAACGGTCCTTCAGGGTAGAGGTAAAGCGATGCCACTGGGCCGGACCTTCGGTTTCCGTCTCCGCAGCGGCCAGCAGCGAATCGGCCTCGGGATCGGTCAGCGAGAAGCGCTGCTCCAGCATGCTCCGGATGCGAGCCCGCTCGTTCGGCCCGATCCTGTCGTCCATCCGGGCCGCCTCGACCAGCAGGGTGGCGGCGGCCAACTGCACCTCGTCGTGCGAGCGCCGTCCCATCCTCTCCGCGTCGTCATCCGTAAACAAGGCTTTCAATCGCGCCAGCATGCCGTAGATCCTGTTGTCGTATCGGGTTGTGGATTCAGGTCGGTTGATCAAGTCCACTCACCTGAAGATGGTTGCTCCTAAGCCGATAGCGACCCCCCGAGAGTCATGCTTGCCCTTCGGCGCGGGAGACACTAGCTTTTCGGCCATGATGATTGCAGCCGGCCCTGACCCACGCCGTTACGCCCCGGCGACTCTCCGCAACCGGGGACCCATCCTGGACGTCCTCTGTCAGGTGCTGCCGGCTGCCGGTACGGTGCTGGAGATCGCCAGCGGCAGCGGCGAGCATGCCGTCTTCTTCGCCGAGGCGCTGCCGGACCTGATGTGGCAGCCGACCGATCCCGACCCGGACAACCGGGCCAGCATCCGTGCCTGGATCGCCGAGACCGGCGTGACCAACGTGACGGCCCCGGCGGACCTCAACGCCGCCGCCCGCGCGTGGCCGGTGACCCATGCCGATGCCATCGTCTGCATCAACATGATCCACATCTCGCCCTGGGCTTCCACCTTGGGTCTGCTGGCGGGCGCCGCGCGGACGCTGCCGACGGCAGCGCCACTCTATCTGTATGGCCCCTATCTGCGGAACCGCCGCCATACCGCCTCCAGCAACGAGGACTTCGACCAGTCGCTGCGGGCGCAGAACCCGGAATGGGGCGTCCGCGACCTGGACGAGGTGAGCGATGCCGCGGCCCAGGCGGGGCTGACGCTGGCCGAGGTGATCGAGATGCCGGCTAACAACCTATCGGTCGTGTTCCGGCGCGGCTGAGGCGATCGCCCGCCGCCGGAAGGCCGACAACCCGCCCGCCTTCCTCTTGCGCCGCCGGGTTGCCAGCAGGTTCAGCGCTTCGACCAGCACCGAGAAGGCGATGGCGAAGTACAGGTAGCCCTTGGGGATGTGGAAGTGCAGCCCATCGGCCACCAGCGCCACGCCGACCAGCAGCAGGAAGCTGAGCGCCAGCATCTTCACGGTCGGATGGCCGTTGACGAAGTTGCTGACCGGTCCCGAAGCGAACAGCATGACGCCGACCGCGATCACGACGGCCGCCATCATGACTTCCAGCGTCTGCGCCATGCCGACGGCGGTTATCACCGAGTCGAGCGAGAACACGATGTCGAGCAGCATGATCTGAACCACGACGGACGCGAAGCTCGCAGTGCCGCCGGTGCTGCCTTCCTCTTCTTCCCCTTCCAGGCTTTGGTGGATTTCCGTCGTTCCCTTGCCCAGCAGGAACAGCCCACCGACGATCAGGACGAGGTCGCGGATCGAGATGTCGAATTCCGCGATCGTAAACAGCGGGTTGGTCAGCGTCGAAATCCACGCGATCGACGCCAGCAGGCCGAGACGGGTGATCAGGGCCAGGGCCAACCCGACCTGCCGTCCGCGCGCCTGACGCTCCGGCGGCAGGCGCGCGGCCATGATCGAGATGAAGATGATGTTGTCGATGCCGAGCACGATTTCGAGCGCCGTCAGCGTCAAAAGGCTCGCCCAGGTCTGGGGATCTGTCAGGAGTTCAAGCATGGCGCCTCGAAAACCGCGCCCTGCCGTTATTGTTCCGTCCCCAAGACGGCTTCAGAACTCTTCCCGCAGCTTTTCCGTCGCCCGCCGCTCTGCCTTGGTCGGGCGCCCAGACCCGGATGGACGCTCCGCCGCGCGCGGCATCGCCGTCTCGGGCGCCGGCGGCGACAGGTCCTCGTAGAGCGCCTGCGCCTCGGGAGCGGGGCCGCGCCGGACACCGAGCGCTACGATCTTGATGACCCGGATATGCCGTCCCTGGGCGAAGGTCAGGACGTCGCCCGGCTTGACGGAATGATGCGCCTTGGTGACGGGAGCGCCGCCGATCCGGACGGCCCCGGCGGCGCAGAGCTTAGCGGCAAGGCTGCGGGTCTTGAAGAAGCGGGCGTACCACAGCCACTTGTCCAGCCTCAAACGGCCGGACCCGGTTTCCGCACCGGCCCCCTTCAGGCCGTCATCGTCGTCGTCGCCGTCCGTCATCGGATGAATTCTATCTGCTTGAGCTTGGCAAAAGGCGAGTCGGGCCGGGCTTTCGCCGCCGGCTTCTCACCCTTGCCCCTGTTCCTGTCGCCGCCGCGCCGGGATGGACGCCCGCGCTGCCATATCACAGCCCCGCCTTCTCCCTCCCGGCGGCGGTATCCCATGGCGGTCAGGACGCCTTCCAAGTCCTCCACCGTGCTGCCGATCATCTGGGCCAGATCCGGCGCCGCCGTCAGCGGACCTTCGGTCGTGCGCTTGTATAGCTCCCGTTCCAGCCGTTCCAGGATATCGGCCCGCAAGGCTCGCGGTCCCATCGGAGGATAGCCCACTGCTTCCCAGAAGTCCGTGGGCACGGCATCGGTCGCCACCGAAACCCGGCCGGCCGGCGGAGTCGGGGGCGGCAGCGGCATCGCGGCGTGACCGCCGTGCAGGACAGCCCACAGCAGCCCCCGCGTCTCCACCGCGCGCGGCTTGATCAGGGCAGGCATGAAGACCTGACTGGTTGCCAGCCGGACTCCCAGCTTCGCCAGCGCCTGCCGGTCGGCCTTGCCGAGGCCGCCGATCAGCGACTCCAGGTCTGGCCGGGACAGACTGCCCAGCGATTCCGACAGCTGGAAGGCCAGCCCACGCGCCGGCCCCGACAACTCGGCGTTGCGCAGTCTGAACACCGGCGCCAGCCTGTCCTTGATGAAGGTTTCGACCCAGCGGGAAAGGCGGGTCCTAACCTTGTCGCGCTGGCCCGACTCGAACAGGTCGTCGTGCAGCGGCACTACCGATGGCGTCAGGATGGAAGGTCCTGCACCCAGCCGGGCGACAGGATGGCCCTGCCAGATCAGCACGCCGTCGGGGCGCAGCTCGATGGTGTCGTCGGCAGCCTGCTCCAGCAGCCGCACCCGCCGCCCGATCTCGTCCTTCAGGGCACGGCGCGCGGCGCTCATGAAGGCGCGCACGTCGTCCTCCCGCACCTCGGGGTCGAGCGTGAAGTGGAAGCCTTCCAGCCGGCCGACATGGTGGCCCTCCACCAGGACCTCGCCGGCGGCGGTCACGGCAGCCAGCAGCTCGCCGCCGCCCGCCAGCGTGCGCGCCAGCACGGCGGAGCGGCGGTCGACGAATCGCTGGGTCAGCCGCTCGTGCAGGGCGTCGGACAGCTTGTCCTCGATCGCGCGGGCGCGCTCTTGCCAGTGTGCCGGGTCGGTCAGCCAGTCGGGCCGGTGCGAGATATAGGTCCAGGTGCGGATATGGGCGATCCTCGACACCAGCGTGTCGATATCGCCCTCGGTTTTGTCCATCCTCGCCACCTGCTTCGCCACCCACTCCTCCGGCAAGCGGGCTTCGGGCGTCATCAGGTGGCGGTAGATCTGCGACAGCAGCCTGGTATGGGCGTCCGACAGTACCTTGCGGAAGTCCGGGATCTGGCAGACCTCCCACAGCAGGCGGACCGCCTGACGGTTGGTCGCCAGCTTGGCGATGTCGGCGTCGCGCGACAGGGCGATCAGCGACAGATGGTCGTCGGCGTCGCGCACCCGCATCAGCTCCGGCCGGTTCGGCCGCTCCTCCAGCGTCTTGAGCAGCAGGCCGGGACTGTCGAACCGAAGTGCGGTGTTTCGCCACATGATCGACTTCAGCGTCTCGAACTTGTGGTTTTCGACCGCATCGATGGTCTCGGCGTCCAGCCCGTTGAGGTCGCCGGTGGTGCCGAAGGTCCCGTCGGTCATGTGCCGGCCGGCGCGGCCGGCTATCTGGGCAATCTCGTTGGGGCGCAGCCGGCGCGGCGCGTGGCCGTCGAACTTGTTGAGCTTGGCGAAGGCGACATGGTCCACGTCCATGTTCAGCCCCATGCCGATGGCGTCGGTCGCCACCAGGTAATCGACCTCGCCCGCCTGATACAGCGCCACCTGGGCGTTGCGGGTACGCGGGCTCAGGGCTCCCAGCACCACGGCGGTCCCGCCGCGCTGGCGCCGGATCAGCTCCGCTATCGTGTAGACATCCGTCGCGGAGAACGCGACCACGGCTGAGCGCGGCGGCAGCCGCGTCAGCTTCTTGTGGCCGGCATAGGTCAGCGACGAGAAGCGCGGCCGGCTGATGAACTCGCATCGCGGCACCAGCCGCTGGATCAGCGGCTTGATGGTGTCGGCGCCCAGGAACATGGTCTCGTCCATGCCGCGCGCATGGAGCAGCCGCTCGGTGAAGATGTGGCCGCGCTCCGGATCGGCGGCGAGCTGGATCTCGTCCACCCCAAGGAAAGCGACCGGCCGGTCCAGCGGCATGGATTCGACGGTACAGACGAAATAGACGGCACGGGGAGGAATGATCTTCTCCTCGCCGGTAACCAGCGCTACGGCGTGGCGGCCCTTGGCCTTGACGATCTTGTCGTAGTTCTCGCGCGCCAGCAGGCGCAGCGGAAAGCCGATCATACCCGACCGGTGTCCCAGCATCCGCTCTATGGCGAGATAGGTCTTCCCGGTATTCGTCGGCCCAAGAACGGCGGTGACCCGCCCCTGGTGCTGAGAGGCCACGCCAGAGGATGCTGCGCTCATGGGGAGAGCATTGGGCTTCGGATGCCGCATTGCAAGAGCAGTGATGATGTCTTCCACCGCAAATATTCTACCGGATGGACCGCCAGGGCAGGTATGGGGTATCTACAATTCTCGCTAAATCAATGCCGGAAAGCTCTGGAGCGATCATGCCTGCCAATACGCTACGCGCCGCCGTCGTCTCTCTCGCCCTGTCTCTGGCGCTGGTGCTGGCATGGTCGTCCACCGGGCATGCCGTCATGGCGACGCCGGAGCAGGCGGCCGACATCGCTCGGGTCATCGAACTTCGGATGAGCGAGTGGTTCACGCCGGAAGACGACGAAGACGCCGTGGTCGAGTGGTACGGTCCGGTGAAGGTCGATCCGGAGGGTGAGCGATACGTGATCCATCTGCCGCCCTCGTCGGTTCAGGACGGCAGCGGCACTCGAATCGAGATCGGGACGATCCGGCTGGACGTCGAACCCATTGCCGACGGTGCCTATAAGGTCGCCGCACTGCTTCCCGCTGATATCCCGATGTTCGGCGATGATGACAGCCATATGGCCGATCTGACCATCGGCGCCCAGCGCTTCGAAGGTGTCTGGTCGGCGGCGATGGAAAACTTCCTTTCCGTCGATGCGGATTTCCGGTCGCTGGCGATAAGGAGCCTCGATGATTCGGCCAGGGTCGATCTCGATGCATTGATCGTACGGCAGAACCTGGAGCAGAACTCTCCCGGCAGGTTCAGCGGTCCAAGCAGCCTCGGTTTCGAAAAACTGACGCTGAAGGGTCCTGGAGGCACCCTGTTGCTCAAGATGGACCGGCTGGATTTGGCGTCCGCGGTGGAAAGCATCGACCTCGCGCAACAAGGCAGGCTCAGCCGAGAGTTCGGCGCCTTGGCGTCGACGGATATCGATTCGACCGAGTCCGCCGCTGAAATCAAGCGGCAGTTCCGGTTGCTTTACGATCTACTCGGCGGGCTGAGCATCGATCTGAAGGCCGATGGCATCACCGCACACGATCCGGATAGCGGGACGGATGTCGCCATAGCCGATCTCAGCACCAGTATGAGCGTGAGCGGTCTGAGGGACGGCAGGAGCCGCATCGGATTGGGCTACCGTCATACCGGTTTCTCGCTCGCGCCCGATCCGTCCATAGGCGAATTGATGCCCACGGAGGTCGATGCGTTCGTGCAAGTCACCGGCTTGCCGAACGATGGCTTATGGCGCGCCCTTATCGACTACGTGAACATGGTGCAGAAATCGGGCAAGCGCGTCGCGGACAAGCAAGCCGGCGCAAAGGTTTTCGACCTTCTGGCAAAGGCGGGCAGCCGCTTCGAAGTCAGCAAGTTTCGCTTCCTGTCGGAGAAGGTCGAGAGTTCCTTGGAAGGAAGCGCGGTTCTGGATGCGAAGGCGCCATTCTCTTCGACTGGCGAGGCGCGCGCCGTCATCCGCGGCGTAGAGAACGCCATCAAGACGCTGGGTGCCGAAAATCGGACGGCGGAAGAGCAGCAGGTGCTGGCGCTGGCCAGCATGTTCCAGGTGCTTGGGCAGATCGGCAAGGACGAGGCCGGCAGGGATGTGCGGATCTACGACCTGCGCTTCCCGCCGGACGGCAGCGTGACGCTCAATGGTGCCGATATGGGTGCGTTGCTGGGCCTTCAAGGCACCGGCAATGCTCCCGTCAAACGCAAATGACGCTTGCCGCCTCTGGTCTTTCGCTCAAATTCGAGACATCTCAGGATTGGGCTTGCAGCTTTTCGCAGCATTTCACATATCTGGCACAGCTTACGCACCCAACCCGATTTCGACGCTAAACTTATACCGAAGGTGAAACAGCAATGTCCGAGGAACGGCTTAGTTTCCAGGCCGAAGTCAGCCGCCTGCTCGATATCGTTGCGCACTCGCTCTATAGCGAAAAGGAAGTGTTCCTGCGCGAGCTGATCTCGAACGCCTCAGATGCCTGTGACCGCCTGCGCTATGCGGCCCTGACCCAACCCGAACTTTCGGCGGAAGACCCAGATCTCAAGATCCGCCTGACGACCGATGCCGAAGCGAAGACCCTGACCGTCGCCGACAACGGCGTCGGCATGAACCGCGAAGACCTGATTGAGAATCTGGGCACCATCGCGCGCTCCGGTACCGCCGCCTTCATGAACAAGCTGACCGGTGACGCCAAGAAGGACGTCGGGCTGATCGGCCAGTTCGGCGTCGGCTTCTATTCCGCCTTCATGGTGTCGGACAAGGTCGTCGTGCTGACCCGCAAGGCCGGCGAAAGCCAGGGCTGGCGCTGGGAATCGGACGGCAGGGGCGACTTCACCGTCAGCGAAGCTGCCGACGTTCCGCGCGGCACCCGCGTCGAAATGCACCTGAAGGCCGACGAGGGCGAGTTCCTGGAGGAAAGCCGGCTGCGCCGCATCGTCCAGAAATACAGCGACCATATCGCGCTGCCGATCGTCTACGGCGAGGGCGAGGAAGCCCAGTCGCTCAACAAGGCGTCGGCCCTGTGGACCCGTTCCCGGAACGAGATCACGCCGGAGCAGTACAAGGAATTCTACCATCACGTCGGCCACGCCTTCGACGAGCCCTGGCTGACGATGCACTGGCGGGCCGAAGGCAAGATTGAATACACCAGCCTGCTGTTCGTGCCGGCGACCAAGCCGTTCGACCTGTTCAACCCGGACCGCCGCCACCGCGTCAAGCTGTATGTCCGGCGCGTGTTCATCACCGACGAGGCCGAGGGTCTGGTTCCGCCCTACCTGCGCTTCCTGCGCGGCGTGGTGGACAGCGAGGACCTGCCGCTCAACGTCAGCCGCGAGATGCTCCAGCACAATCCGATGCTGGCCAAGATCCGCAGCGGCATCGTCCGCCGGGTGCTCGGTGACCTCGTCAAGAAGGCCGACGACGCCGAGCAGGCCGAGGCCTACGCCACCTTCTGGGAAAACTTCGGCGCCGTCCTCAAGGAAGGCCTCTACGAGGACTACGAGCACCGCGAACAGATCACCAAGCTGCTGCGCTTCCGTACCACCGGGGCCGAGGGCCTGGTGTCGCTGGACGATTACGTCGGCCGGATGAAGGAAGGCCAGGACGCGATCTTCTACATCACCGGCGATGACATCGACACGCTCCGCCGCAGCCCGCAGATCGAGGGCTTCAAGGCACGCGGCGTCGAAGTGCTGCTGCTGACCGATCCGGTCGACGAGTTCTGGATTCCGTCGGTCGCGGAGTACAAGGACAAGAAGTTCAAGTCGGTCACCCGCGGCGGCGCCGACCTGTCCCGGATCAAGGCTGCGGACGAGCCCGAGAAGCCGGCGGAGGACAAACCAGCCGAAAACGATCTCGGCAGTCTGGTGGCGGCGCTCAAGCTGACGCTGGCCGATGCCGTCAAGGATGTCCGCATTTCCGAGCGGCTGACCGACAGCCCAGTCTGCCTGGTGGCGGACGAGGGCGACATGGACATGCACCTGGAGCGTCTGCTGAAGCAGCACCGTCAGCTCGACACCAGCGCCCAGCGTATCCTGGAGGTCAACCCGACCCACCCGCTGATCCGCCGGCTGACCGATCTGGCGGCCAAGGACGGTGTCAGCGACGGTCTGGAAGACGTGGCATGGCTGCTGCTGGATCAAGCCCGCATCGTGGAAGGCGAACAGATCCCCGATCCCGCCGCCTTCTCCCGCCGCTTGGCGGTGATGCTGGAGAAGGGCCTGCTGACCGGGCTGGCCGCCTGACGATCCCTTGGTGACCATGTTGGGCCGGGGCCCAACATGGTCACCGCATCATCGAATCAGCTTCAATCTCCAACCTGAACACCTCGACCCGCTCGCTCCGGCCACGCAGGTTGCGGATGCCGACGGAGGTCAAGGCGACGCAGCCGCCGCTTTCCTCGGCGGTCGACGCGCCGGCCAGGACGATCACCTCGGCCTCGCCCTGGAGGCCGGCGGCCAGTTCCTCGATTCGCGCGGCTGTGTTCACGCTGTCGCCGACGATCGTGTAGTTGATCCGGCTGGCCGAACCGATGTTGCCGACGACCACCGGACCGCTGTGCAGGCCGATCCGCACGCGGACCGCCGGCAGACCGACGGCACAGCGCTTGACGTTGTCGCCATGTATCGCCACGGCAATCGCATGCGCCGCCCGCAAGGCCCTCGCCGCATGGTCCTGCTGGACTTCCGGCGCGCCCCAGAACGCCATCACGGCGTCGCCGATGAACTTGTCCACCGTGCCGCCCTCAGCCTCGATGCAGGCGGACAGCAGGGAGAAGTGGCTGTTCAGCAAAGCGGCCGTCTCGGCGGCGCCCAAGTCCTCCGCCAGCGCGCTGAAGCCCCGGATGTCGGTGAACATGACGGTCACCTGCCGCTCTTCCGAGCCGATGCCGCCGCCCGTCTTGTCCGATGCGTCGCGCTGGATCAGCCGCAGCACCAGACCCTTGGGGACATAGGTCTCGAACCACCTGAGCCCGGCGACCATGGCGTTGAAGGCGTCCGCCGCGTTCGCCAGCTCGCGGAAGCGGCTGTCGGGCAGGGTAGGGGCGCCCTTGAAGTCCAGCGCGCTGACGCTGGACGCGGCAGCCGCCAGACGGCCGATCTGCCGGCTGATCGCGCGCCCGATCCAAAGCGCCGCACCGACTGACACCAGCAGGATGCCGAAACCGACCAGCGCCGTGGTCCACAGGCGCTCGATCTCCACGCCGACCTCGTCGAGCCGGTAGTTGATGCCGACCGTCCAGGGCTGGGCGCCGTAGCCTTCCAGGCTGCGCAGCAGGAACAAGTGGCTGTCGTCGCCGATCTCGACGACTTCCGCGTTGGTCCGGTTGCGGCCGGTGATCGTGAAGCTGTCCGCCGGCCGGCTGTTGCGCCATAGGCTCGCCAGCACCGGATCGTCCACCTGATCGATGCGCGGCAGCGGCAGCCCGGCCTGTTCGGAAAAATTGAATTCCTTGTAGCGCAAGGCCTGATGCGCCATCACGTGGTCGCGGTCGTAGAGGACGAAGGCGCTCAGCCCCTCGTCGACGTAGAGTTCCGACAGGAAGCGCGACAGGTCGCCGAGCGCCACCGCCACGATCATCATCCCGATGAACTTGTCGTCACGGCGGACCGGCATCCGCAGCGTCAGCAGCGTGGTCTTGCCCTCCGCCGACCAGACCGGCTCCGCCCAGTAGGGACCTTGCCGATCCTTGCCTTCGGCCATGGCCTGGGTCATTTCGGACGAGGCGGAGAGGTCCAATACCGACTCACGCACCTCACCGTTGACCCGGGCCGCTCGAAGTACCACCTGACTGAGAGGTGAAAATCCGACCCCCGTGACCTGCGGAGTCGCAGCCAGCGCGCCCTGAAGCGTGTCGAGCATGCTTTGCCGGTCTTCGGGATCGAGTTTTCCGCTCTCTATCAGCCCGGTAAGGTACGTGATCTGATCCCGTGCCGGATCGAGCTGGTGACGCACCCGAACCACGACGCTGTCGATCGCCAGATCGGCTTTATCGTTCAGCAGGGCAAATGTGTTGCGTCCGGCACTGCTGAGCCCCAGGATCAGGACGCTAGCCACTGCGGCAAGCATCAAAGTCCCGAAACCCGCCACCAGCACGGCGGCGATCGGCAGACGAAGACGGCGGCGCTTTCCGGCGGTAAGGCGCCCGGACATCCGGGCAGCAGGCGGAGCGACCGGAGGTATCGGTGCGTCGGTGGCCGCTTCGGTCATGGCCGGAAACATACCCGGACAGGACCCGAACGGCAATCGCGTTCATACGAATTAGACAGGTGGGTCCACGTAAAATAGGAGGTTTTGCAGGTGGTGTGTGTCGTGCATCGTGATATCGTGTCAGACGTGCCATCGAATGGCACGCCGTTACCGGGGTTCAGGTACAATGGCGTGACGTTCTATGTCATGCGTCGTGTTGACGCTGCCATGATTCACGTGCAGGACTGTTATCATCATGCAGTACTGCAACAGGCTGGAACCTTCTAAACGGAAAATCCACCTCGGAACTGTTAACTGTTGGGGATGCACCATACATTGTGGATAGACGCGGATAACCCACACCGCTTCGCCGCATCGAGTCGTGATGCAGTTCCGGTTGCTCGCAGGGACCAAGGTACAGCCCGGATATGACGAAAGAACACTCGAACCAAACCCTCTACTGCTCCTTCTGCGGCAAGAGCCAGCATGAAGTGGTGAAGCTGATCGCCGGCCCCGCCGTGTTCATCTGCAACGAATGCGTCGATCTTTGCATCGACATCATTCGGGAGGAGAACAAGGAGCGGGATACCAAGGCGGTCGGTACCCCGGCTCCGCGCGAGATCGCGGCGACGCTCGACAGCTACGTGATAGGGCAGGCGCAGGCCAAGAAGGTTTTGGCGGTAGCGGTCCACAATCACTACAAGCGCTTGGCCAATGGCGCCGGCGCCGGCCGGGGCGACGTCGAGATCGCCAAGTCCAACGTCCTCCTGCTGGGGCCGACCGGCTCGGGCAAGACGTTGCTCGCCCAGACCCTGGCCCGCATCATCGACGTGCCCTTCGCCGTCGCCGACGCGACCACCCTGACCGAGGCCGGCTATGTCGGCGAGGACGTCGAGAACATCGTTCTCAAGCTGCTCCAGGCCGCCGACTACAATGTCGAACGGGCACAGCGCGGCATCGTCTATATCGACGAGATCGACAAAATCTCCCGCAAGGGCGAGAACACCTCGATCACCCGCGACGTTTCGGGCGAAGGCGTACAGCAGGCGCTTCTGAAGATCGTCGAAGGTACGGTCTGCTCGGTCCCGCCCCAGGGCGGCCGCAAGCACCCCGGCCAGGAATTCATCCAGGTCGATACCTCCAACATCCTGTTCATCTGCGGCGGCGCGTTCGCCGGGCTGGACCGGGTCATCGCCCAGCGCAACCGGGGCACCGTGATGGGCTTTGGCGCTGACGTCAAAGGCCCGGATGAGCGCGGCATCGGCGAGTTGCTGCGCGAGGTCGAGCCCGAGGATCTGCTGAAGTTCGGCATGATCCCCGAGTTCGTCGGACGCCTGCCGGTGGTGGCGACCCTTGAGGATCTGGACGAGTCGGCTCTGATCAAGGTCCTGACCGAGCCGAAGAACGCCCTGGTCAAGCAGTATCAGCGCCTGTTCGAACTGGAGTCGGTGAACCTGGAGTTCTCCGAGGACGCCCTTGCCGCCATCGCCCGCAAGGCGATGCAGCGCAAGACCGGTGCCCGCGGCCTGCGCTCGATCATGGAAGCCGTCCTGCTCGACATCATGTTCGAACTGCCCGGCATGACCGGTGTCGAGTCGGTCGTGATCAACCGGGAAGTCGTCGAAGGCAAGGCCAAGCCGCTTCGCCTGCTGTCGCAGCGTCGCACCGCCTGATCGGTTCTCGGGTCCGTTGAAGTTGTTGGGCCATGGTCCGACCTACGTTCAGTCGTAGGTCGGACCATGGCCCAACTTCGTTTACGGCAGACTTCTACTGCAGCAGCTCGATCTGTTCGGGATGCGTCAGGTCCATTGCGGGACCGTTGCGTTCATCGATCCAGCCACGGACGCGGATACGCTTTCCCTTCAGCGATTTCAGGTCCATTCCGGACGACGCGAAGGCTTTCGCGTCCCGGGGCGATATCCCGGCGGTGAAGTCCGTCTTGAAGTCCTGGCCGAAGTTCAGGAAGAACCGCCCCCGTACGTCCGCTACCTCGGCAACCGTACCTTCGACGAGCTGATAGGTGTCGGGAGGTCCGACCTTGCCGTCCGCATCCTGCACCCGGTAATAGTTCAGCGCCCAGATGCCGCGTTTCGCTTCCCGCGCGCCCGCTTCGAGCGCCATCAGCTCCGGTGCCGCCGCACGGTTGTCCGAGAAGGTATAGACCCGCGCCAGACCCCGGCTCAGCATCTCTCCCTGTGCCCAGATGCCATCTTCGGTGTGCAGGTGGGCCAGCGTACGCCCGTGCCGATCCATGCGGGTGCCGCCGTACGACAGCGTCACGCGCTTGCTCAGTACCAGCTTTTCCAGTTCCGTTTTCGCCTCCCGCGCCAGTGGCCATTCCTTGAAGTTGGGCCGGTTTAGCGGCAGCTTCGGGGCCTGGATTCCGACGAGCCGAACCTCCTTGCCGTCGTCCAGGACGACCGTGTCGCCGTCGATCACCTCGACCACCCTGGCGGAGGTTCCCTCTGTCAGCTTTCCGTCCGCCGGCCTTTCTTCCAATTGTCCGCCGGTCTTTCCGGCTGCCCAGGATGGAACCGCCAGGGTTTGCAGCAGGACCAGAAGTACGGTAATCAGGCGTAGCAGTATTCGCTTGGCTCCGGTCATTTCCATCAACCTTTTTCAATCTCCCGCATAACGCGTCTTTGCCACGGCGACCGCCGTCCCATAAACTCGCCTACTCACGACACCATACGGCCCACCCTGATGCCTCGCACCGAGTTGTTTCCGCCTATCGACCCTTATCAGACCGGTTTGCTCCAGGTCGATGCGGTACATTCCCTATATTGGGAACAATCCGGCAGCCCTCGCGGGGTTCCGGTCATCTTCCTTCATGGCGGGCCGGGTGCAGGGGCGTCGCCGACCCACCGCCGGTTCTTCGATCCATCGCATTACCGGATCATCATCATGGACCAGCGGGGCGCTGGCCGGTCGACTCCGCTTGGAGAAGTGCGGAACAACACCACCGAGCACCTGATCGCCGACCTGGAACTGCTGCGTACCCAACTCGGCATCGCGCGCTGGCACGTCTTCGGCGGTTCCTGGGGCAGCACGCTGGCGTTGTCCTATGCGCAGGCCTGTCCGGACAGGTGCATCGGGCTGATCCTCCGCGGCATCTTCCTGATGCGCCGGTCGGAGATCGACTGGTTCCTTCATGGAATGCGGACGATCTTCCCGGAAGCGTGGACGAACTTCGTCAACTTCCTGCCGCCGGAAGAGCGCGGCGATCTGCTGGAGTCGTATTACCGCCGCCTGACCAGTCCGGATCACGCCATTCGGATGGGCGCGGCAAGGGTGTGGAGCATGTATGAGGGCGCCTGCTCGACATTGCTGCCGAGTCCCGAACTGCTGTCGGCCTCGGGGGAGGACAACCACGCCCTGAGTCTCGCCCGAATCGAGGCGCATTATTTCCGCAACAATCTCTTTACCCCGGAGAACCGCCTGCTGGACAGGATCGACCGCATCCGCCACATACCGGCGGTCATCGTCCAGGGGCGCTACGACATCGTCTGCCCGATCATGAGCGCCGACGAATTGCACCGGGCATGGCCCGAAGCCGACTATAACGTGGTGCCAGATGCCGGTCATTCGGCGATGGAACCGGGAATCCGGTCTGCCCTGGTCGCTGCCACTGAAAGGTTCAGGAATCTTACCTGAAGGTGAGTGCAATCACTCGCCTCATGCACTATTTACCAATTGTTACACTTCCTACTATAAGCTCTCCCAGGTGTTTGGGATTAGGGGGCTAGGTGATCCAGATGCGTCGCATGGTATTGGCAGCGGTGGCACTGGGACTCTGCCTTGCGGCTGGCACGGCGGTGGCCCAGACCAGTCCGTCGCAGGTTAAGCCGGAATACATCACCGGCGGGGTCGGTTATTTCGACCTTCGCCCGTCCGAGCCTTCCTCGAATGTCCAGCTCGACTGGGGCATCGGCCTGAAATACTGGCTATTCGTTCCGCCGACCACAGGGGCGGCCCTGGCTCCAAGCGATCGCAACGCGGTAACCCCAGGTGGCAGCCATGGCGGCATCGGCCTGGAACTGTCGCTTGGAGAGGGTTTCATCTTCACGCCCAGCATCGCCGCCGGCCTTGCCGACAGGGGTGAGATCCGGGACCCGACCAACCCCGCCAACAGCCAGATCGAGATCCGTACCGGCATCGCAGCCGCTTACGAGTTCTCAAACGACTGGCGGCTCGGGGCTACCTATTTCCACGTGACCAACCCAGGCGGTCAGGATGGCGCTTCTTCCAGCACCGCGGGCGACGTGCTGAACTTCACGCTGGCGGTGCCGTTCGGCGGCAAGTGACCGCTCGCCCAAGCACTCCGGCAGCCGGGCACTATGACAACATACATCTAAAATCCGGCATATCTATATCTACGCCCTTGTTACCTCCGAAGGGGTGCTCCGATAGACTGTGACAGGTAATCACAACTCGGAGCGCCGACCATGTTCGGACATACCATAACGCCTGGAACGCGGCAGGCCGGCAACTTCGTCCCGGTGCCACCCTCTTCCGCATCGTCCGCATTCGCATCCTCGACCCGGCGGTGGACGGACGCTTCGGCATTCCCTGTCAGACAGCCTGCACGCGACTATGCAGCGGACATCCCGGTTCCGCAGGCCGACCGCGTCACCCGCGCCCTTTTGGCCGCGATCTTCTGAACAGGTCGGGATTCACAGCCGTCCATCGTCAATGCCGGCTTGCTTTCCCCCGGCCTCGCCGGTATAACCCACGGCTCATTCGAGCGGCGAGGCTGGGTCGAAATACCCTGTGGACATGCCCAACCGCTCCGAACAGCAACTCCATGGTTAAGGAGCGAAAATGTCCAAGTTGAAGACTCATAGCGGTTCGAAGAAGCGCTTCAAGGTGACGGCCTCGGGCCGGGTCAAGGCTCAGGCCGCCGGCAAGCGCCACGGCATGGTCAAGCGTACCCAGAAGATGAAGCGCAATGCGCGCGGCACGATGGTGCTCGCTCCTCAGGATGGCGTCACCATCCTGAAAAACTTCCTGCGCAACGCCTGATCGGGGGAACTGACCTATGGCACGTGTCAAGCGGGGCGTAACCACTCACGCCCGTCACCGTAAGATCCTCAAGCTGGCCAAGGGCTACCGCGGCCGGTCCAGCAAGTGCTTCCGCATTGCGATCCAGAAGGTCGAAAAGGCGCTTCGTTACGCCTATCGCGACCGCCGCAACAAGAAGCGCGAATTCCGCGGCCTCTGGATCCAGCGTATCAACGCCGGTGCGCGCCAGCACGGCCTGACCTACTCGCGTTTCATGAACGGCATGAAGCGGGCCGGCATCGAGGTCGACCGCAAGGTCCTGGCCGACATCGCCGCGCGCGAGCCGGAAGCGTTTAAGGTCCTGGTCGATCAGGCCCAGGCCGCTCTCGCCCAGGCTGCTTGATTCACTTAGGCGTCCCCTTTTCAGCGGGCGCCGATGGAATTGACGGCAATTGACAAGGGGGCAGCCCGGCTGGGCTGCCCCCTTTTCGCGTTCGGGCTTCTGGTTTCCCAATAGCTGCCCAATGCCCATCCCTTGCTAGCCTGCAACCCTGACGAGGAATCCCATGTCCGCTCTCGAAGCGCTGAAGACGGAACTGCTGGCGGCGGTGGCCGAGGCCGCTGATCTGGCGGCGCTGGAAGAGGTGCGCGTCGCCGCACTCGGCAAGAAAGGCCGAATCACCGGCCTGATGGCCGACATGCGCTCCCTCTCGCCCGACGAGCGCAAGGAGCGCGGTCAGGCGATGAACGCTCTGAAGGACGAGGTCGGCGCCGCCCTCGATATCCGCAAGGCGGAACTGCACCGCGCGGCGCTGGCGCTGCGGCTGGAAGCCGAGCGGATCGACGTCACTCTGCCGGTCCGGGCCGAACAGCAGGGCCGCATCCACCCGATCACCCAGACCATCGACGAGCTGACGGCGATTTTCGCCGACATGGGGTTCTCGGTCGCCGAAGGGCCGGACATCGAAGACGACTTCCATAACTTCACGGCGCTGAACTTCCCGCCCGGCCATCCGGCGCGCGATATGCACGACACCTTCTATTTGCCTGACCGGCCAGCCGACGGCAGCCGCATGCTCCTGCGCACACACACCTCGCCGGTGCAGGTTCGCTCGCTACTGAAGGACAAGGCGCCGATCCGGGTCATCATTCCCGGCCGGACCTATCGTTCCGACTACGACATGACCCACACCCCGATGTTCCATCAGGTCGAAGGTCTTGTCGTGGACGAGAAGACCAGCATGGCGCACCTGCGCGGTTGCCTGGTCGAGTTCTGCCGCGCCTTCTTCGACGTGGACGACCTGCCGCTGCGCTTCCGCCCCAGCTTCTTCCCCTTCACCGAACCCTCGGCGGAAGTCGATATCGGCTGCCTGCGGCGCGGCGGGGAGCTGAAGATCGGCAACTACGGCGACTGGCTGGAGATCCTGGGCTGCGGCATGGTCCATCCCAACGTGCTGGAGAACTGCGGCATCGACAGCACCCGTTACCAGGGCTTCGCTTTCGGCATGGGTATCGAGCGCATCGCCATGCTGAAATACGGCATCCCCGACCTGCGCACCTTTTTCGAGGCCGACCTGCGCTGGCTGAAGCATTACGGCTTCGTGCCGCTCGATACGCCTTCCCTGGCCCAGGGCCTGACCCGTTAAGGAACAGCCGACGATGAAGTTCACCCTTTCCTGGCTGAAGGCCCATCTGGATACCGGGGCCGACGTCGATACGATTTCCGAAAAGCTGACCGCCCTCGGCCTCGAGGTCGAGGAGGTGATCGACCGCTCCAAGGGCCTGGAGCCCTTCAAGGTCGCCTATGTGGTCTCGGCCGAAAAGCACCCCGACGCCGACAAGCTGCGCGTCTGCATGGTCGATACCGGGTCCGAAACGGTTCAGGTCGTGTGCGGCGCTCCCAATGCCCGTACCGGCATGAAAGGCGTCTTCGCGCCGGCCGGCACGACCATTCCGGCGACCGGCGTCGAGCTGAAGAAGGGCGTTATCCGGGGCGTCGAATCCAACGGCATGCTCTGCTCCGAGCGGGAAATGGGCCTGTCGGATGAGCACAACGGCATCATCGATCTGCCGGAGGACGCGCCGGTCGGCGCTCCCTTCGCATCGGTGCTGGGCCTGGACGACCCGCTGGTCGACATCTCCCTTACGCCTGACCGGGCGGACTGCGCGGGGGTGCGCGGCGTCGCCCGCGACCTGTCGGCCGCTGGTCTCGGCCCGCTCAAGCCGATCGACACGACTCCGGTGCCGGGCGGCTTCGCCAGCCCGGTCACCGTCTCCCTCGATTTCCCGGAAGGCGAGGCATCGGCCTGTCCGATGTTCGTCGGCCGGCTGATCCGGGGCGTCCGGAACGGCCCCAGCCCCCGCTGGCTTCAGGATCGCCTGCTCTCCATCGGCTTGCGGCCGATCTCGGCGCTGGTCGACATCACCAATTTGATGACATTCGATGTCGCTCGTCCGCTTCACGTCTTCGACGCCGGCAAGCTGCACGGCGGTCTGATCGTCCGGCCGGCCAAGGCCGGCGAGACGCTGATGGCGTTGAACGGCAAGGAATACACGCTCGAACCCGGCATGACCGTGATTGCCGACGACAGCGGCGTCGTCAGCCTGGGCGCCGTGATGGGCGGCGAGAGCACGGGCGTCACCGAGACGACGACCGACGTGTTCCTGGAAGCGGCGCTGTTCGATCCCGTCCGCACGGCGCAGACCGGCCGCAGGCTGTCGATCGACAGCGATGCGCGCTACCGCTTTGAGCGCGGCGTCGATCCCGCCTTCGTCGTTGCGGGCGCGGAGATCGCGACCCGCCTGATCCTGGAGATCTGCGGCGGCTGTCCCAGCGAACTGGTGATCGCCGGGCAGGAGCCGGAATGGCACCGCACCCTGACCCTGCGCCCGGAACGGGTGCTCGGCCTCGGCGGCGTCGACGTTCCGGTTCCGGAACAGATCCGCATCCTGGAAGCGCTCGGCTGCGGCGTGAAGACCCGCGACGACGGCGTCATGGAGGTCTCGATCCCAAGCTGGCGCGCCGATATCCACGGCGAAGCGGATCTGGTCGAGGAGATCCTGCGGGTCAACGGCTACGACCACATCCCGGCCATCCCGCTGGAGCGTACCTCCGCCATCACCAAGCCGGCCCTGAACGTCAAGCAGAAGCGGGTCGTCACGGCCAAGCGCGTGCTGGCGGAGCGCGGCTTGTCGGAAGCGGTGACGTGGTCCTTCATGTCGTCGGCCCATATCGACCTGTTCGGCGGTGTGCCGGACGAGTTGCGCCTGCTCAACCCGATCAGCGCCGACCTGGACGTGATGCGGCCCTCGATCCTGCCCAACCTGATCCAGGCGGTCGGGCGCAATGCCGACCGGGGCTATGCCGATGCCGGGCTGTTCGAGGTCGGGCCGATGTTCCGCGACCCGTCGCCGCAGGGACAGGATACCGTCGCCGCCGGCGTGCGCTCCGGCGTGATGGTTCCGCGCCAGTGGGCCGAAAAGCAACGCCCGGTCGATGCCTTCGACGCCAAGGCCGACGCGCTGGCCGTGCTCGATCAGGTCGGGGCGCCGACGACCAACCTTCAGTTCACGACCGATGCGCCGGGCTGGTACCATCCCGGCCGCTCCGGCGTGCTGCGGCTGGGTCCGACCGTGCTCGCCCGCTTCGGAGAGATGCATCCGGAAGTGCTGGAAGTCCTGGGCGTCAAGGGACCCGTCGTGGCGTTCGAGGTCATGCTCGACGCCGTGCCGTTGCCCAAGAAGAAGGGCGGGACCGCAAGGCCGCTGCTCCGTCTGTCGATGTTCCAGCCGGTCCAGCGCGACTTCGCCTTCCTGGTCGATGCCTCGGTGGAAGCGGAAAAGCTGGTCCGGGCCGCCAAGGGCGCCGACAAGACGCTTATCAGCGATGTCGCCGTGTTCGACGTCTATCAGGGGCAGGGGATCGAGCCGGGCCGGAAGTCGCTCGCCATCGCGGTGACGATCCAGCCGACGGCCAAGCCGCTGACCGAGCCGGAGATCGACGCCATCGGCGCGAAGATCGTCGCGGCCGTCGCCAAGGCGACCGGCGGCACTTTGCGCAGTTGACGTGCGCCACACGTTTTCATGCTTAAATAGGAGACAGGCGGGTCTTTCCGGCCCGCCTGTCCACCACCGAAGCTTGAAAGCATAAGGGTCATGGGTTCGCATCCGCACGCCAACGACGATGGCCATCACCCCGGGCATGACCATGGCCATAGGCAAGATCATGGACACGGCCATGATCACCACGGGCATGGTCACGGGCACATCCATGCCCACGCCCATGACGAGCGGCGCCTGCTGCTGGCCCTGATCCTGACCGGCGGCTTCATGGTGGTGGAAGCGGTCGGTGGCATCCTTGCCGGGTCGCTGGCCCTGCTGGCCGATGCCGGCCACATGCTGACGGATACGGCGGCGCTGTCGCTCTCCTGGTACGCCTTCGTGGTCAGCCGGCGGCCGGCGACCGACAAGCGGTCATACGGCCAGCACCGCTTCCAGGTCCTGGCGGCGCTGATCAACGGCGTGACGCTGGTGGCTGTCGCCGGATGGATCACGGTCGAAGCCGTCCGGCGTCTGTTCGATCCCGTCCCGATCGTCGGCACCACCATGCTCGTCATCGCGGCGGTCGGCCTTGCCGTGAATATCACCGGCTTCCTGATCCTCCACGGCGGCAATCAGGAAAACCTCAACATGCGGGGGGCCGCCCTGCACGTGCTGGGCGACCTGCTGGGCTCGGTCGCGGCCATCGTCGCGGCGGTTGTCATCCTGTGGACCGGCTGGACGCCGATCGACCCCATCCTGTCCGTGCTGGTGGCGCTGCTGATCCTGCGCAGCGCCTGGACGCTGATCGGCCGCTCCTGGCATGTCCTGATGGAAGGGACGCCGGAAGGGCTGGACGTGGACCGCCTGCGGCGCGAACTGACCGATGCCGTTCCCGGTGTGGAGGATGTCCATCATGTCCATGCCTGGTGCCTGACGCCGGAACGACCTCTGATCACCTTCCATGCCAGCCTCCACACCGATGCCGATCATGACGAGGTGCTGCGCCGGCTGCGCGTGGAACTGGTGAGCCGCTTCAACATCCAGCACTCGACCATCCAGCTCGAGAGCGATGCCTGTACCATCGGTCCCTGCATCGAAAAGGATGCTCCTGGAAAAAAGGCACGTGAATTCAACGTACAGTGATCTCGTTCACAGCGGTATAGCTGGCTCCGGTTTAGTTTCCCGGTCATTCCCCATCCTGGGGACGGAAAATACCAGGAGCGATGCGATGAACGTGATCCCGTTCCCCAGTTGCAGGTTCACTCCAGCCGACTTGTCGGCCTTTTACGAGGTGGCTCTGCCCAAGTGCTCGCGCGGCGCCTGGGCGGGGGTCGCGCGCCAGACGGAACGTCACCACGACCGTCTGCTGATCTCCCTGCCCGGCGTCGGCGAGCCGGTCTTCATCTTCGAGCGGGATGTCGCCGGTCATTACTGCCTGTGGTTCAGGGACGGTAACGGCAAGCGCTGCATCGGCAAGGGGATGACGGCATCCGCCTGCCTCAGCATCTGGCGGCCGGCGCCCGTGCGTCGTCGTTCCGCAGCCGTACCGGTGTGCTGACCGGGCCGGGTCTGTCCAGTTCGGGCGAGCCCGTCAACCAGTCACTACACCAGCTTCTATTATGTTTTTCTTAACCATAATCGCCGAGTCTTGACTCCTGTTCGGCCATGGAACCCTTGGCAAAGGGGTGGTTGCCGAGCAGGCCAGATCAACCCGGTGGCGTCCTTTGCAGCATTTTCCGGTAAGCGCCCCGATAACCGAAGCACGGCTTGGGCGCCTTTAAATGAGCCTCCTGTCCCGCCTGTTCATTCCGGTCCTCGTCGCCATTCTGCCGGCGATCGGCTTCGGGATTTTCGATGAATTCGACGCCCGCAGCACCGCCGGAGCCAATGTCAGGGCGGAAGCGGCCCAGTTGCGCGACACCATCCAGGCGGAGCAGGCGCGGGTCTTCGACGGCATCAGGCAGACCGCGCTGCTGGTCGCCGCCTCCGCCGCCGTGCGCGACGGCGACTCCCATGGCTGTCAGGCGTTCCTAGACCGGTCCGCCGCGGCGCTCCCGCGGGAGCAGATCATTTCGGTAACGGACAGGGTCGGCACGGTGGTCTGCTCCAGCCGGCCCGATCAGGTAGGCCGACCGTTGGGCAGCCGGTTCGATCTTATGGCGGCCCTCAAGACCGACCGTTTCCTGGTCGGCGACTATATCCGCATGGGAGCGTCGGGAGCAGCCTTGCCGTTCGCCGTGCGCTACCAGGGCAGCGACGGCCAGGTCAGGGGGATCGTGGCGGTCATGCTCGACGTGGCCTGGTGGAAGACGGACCGTTCCTTCACAGGACTGCCGGAAAACGTCTCGCTGACGGTGGCCGACCGTACCGGCACTATCCTGGCGCGCCGGCCCGATCCTGCGGATCAGGCAGGCCGGTCGGCCGTCGGACGCACCCTGGAAAACCTTGCCGCTCCCGGCGTGCCGGCCGACTCTCCGGTAGTCCAGGCGACCGTCCAGCCTTCTGCATCGCCCCAGGGGCTCTTCATCGGTGTCGGTATCGATCCGCGCGACATCCAAAGGGGATTGGACTCGGCCACTCTCCGGCGCGTGCTTTTCCTGACCGGCGGTCTGGCGGCGGCGCTGCTGGCGGCCGCCTTTCTGGGACAGCGGTTCATCCGGCGTCCGGTCTCCGCCCTGGTCGAGGCTTCGGCACGCTGGGGTGCCGGCGACTACCGGGCCCGCGTCGGGCTGTCCGACGACCGGTCGGAGTTCGGCGTGCTGGCGCGCGCCTTCGACGCCATGGCGGAAGCGCTGGAGCGGCGCGAGAAGGAGCGCGGAGTGGTGGACGATACCGCGCGCAAGATGGCCGCCGTTCTGGAGAGTTCCACCGACGGGATCTGCGAGATCGACCGCGACTGGTGCATCTCGTTCATGAACGGTCGAGCCCGGGCCATCGTCGATCCCGACCGCGACATGATCGGCATCCCTCTGTTCGAAGTCTTTCCGGAAGCGGCGGGCGGTCTGGTTCAGCGTGAGTGCGAGCGCGCCATGGCCGAACGCGTGCCGGTCAGTTTCGAAGAGTATTTCGGCGTTCACGACCGCTGGCTGTCGATCCGTGCTTTCCCGACATCCGACGGGCTGATGATCTGCTTCCAGGACGTGACCGAAGGCCGCCGGGCGGACCAGCACAGCGCATGGGCCGAGGCCCATAACCGCGCCATCGTCTCCACGGCACCCGACGGCATGGTCGTGATCGACGAGCGCGGCGTGATCCAATCCTTCAATCCCGCCGCGGAGCGCCTGTTCGGCTACCAGTCCGGCGAGATCGTCGGCTGCAATGTCACCGTGCTGATGCCCGAACGGGACCGGGCCGTCCATGACGGCTACATCTGGAACTACCGGCATGGTGCCGACCGGAACGTGATCGGCAAGGGACGCAAACTTGAAGGGCGCCGCAAGGACGGTTCGACCTTCCCGCTCGAACTCTCGGTCGCGGAATGGAAGGACGGTTGCCGGCGCTTCTTCACAGGCTTCATGCGCGACGTGACGGTGCGGCATGAAGCCGACGCGGTCGTGAAGGCCGCCCGTGCGGAGTCGGAGCAGGCCGTGCTGTCCAAATCCCGTTTGCTCGCCGCCGCCAGTCACGATCTGCGCCAGCCGGTACAGTCGCTGCTGTTCCTGAGCGCCGCATTGGCCGACGGACTGCGCGGCCATCCGATGCTGCCGCTGGCCGGCAGCATCGATCAGGCGACGGACGCCCTGAAGCGCCTGCTGGACGGGCTGCTGGACATATCCAGGCTGGATGCGGCTGCCGTCACGCCAAGGATCACGGTATTCCCCGCCGATACGCTGGTCGGCAAGGTGAGCGCCGAGTACGGCCAGCGCGCCGAACGGCAGGGCGTCAGCCTGCGGACCGTAGGGTGCTCGATGCGCATCGCCAGCGATCCGGCCCTGCTGGAAACCATCCTGCGCAACCTGATAGAGAACGCGCTCCGGCACACGACGCAGGGCCGAATACTGATCGGTTGCCGCCGGGTGTCCGGGACCCTCCGGATCGACGTCATGGACACCGGAATCGGCACGACGCCCGGCTGGTCCGACTCCTTTGCGCAATGTCCCGATGGCGGGGAAGGCATGGGTCTTGGAATGGCTGTCGTGCGGCGCTTGGCGGCCCTGCTCGGCCACCGCATCACGGTCGAGTCCGCACCCGGCCATGGTTCCCGAGTCTCGGTCGAAGTGCCGCTTGTCGATCTACCCTGTCCGAAACGCTCGACGACGGAAGAAGTGGCGGCAGCGGCGGAAGAGCGACACGATCCGGATACGCGGGGACTGGTCGTCATCCTCGACGACGAGGCCATCATTCTGATGGGGCTTAGGGTCCTGCTGGAAAGCTGGGGCTATCAGGTGATTTCGGCCATGTCGCTGGACGAAGCAGTCCAGCAGGTGGCGGACGGAACCCGCTCGCCCGACCTGATCGTCGCGGACTACCGCCTGGCCGACGGCAATACCGGACCGGAGGCGATCGATGCGATCCGCGAGATCGCCGGCCCCGGCATACCCGGTATCGTCCTGACCGGCGATACCGCCCCAGGCATCCTGGACCGGGTCGGCCGGCGGGGTTTCGGCATCCTGCACAAGCCGGTTGCCGCCAACGATCTGCACCGGATCGTACTGGAATACGTCGAAGGGGGCGCCGAGGCCCGTCAGATACCGACTTCGACCGCGGCGTTGACGATGTAGATCATCTCGTTCTTGTCGTCCTTGTCCGCCAGGAAGATGCCGCTGGGCGCCAGCATCCCGCCGGGACCGACATGGATGCTGACGTTGCCATAGGGAAAGACGGCGCGGACGGCGTCCTCGTCCAGCTTCTCGGCATCGGCGGGGACCGCCAGATGGACCCGCACCTGCATCTTGCCGGTGTCGCCGCCGACAAGACCGCGCATGCCGGGCATGGAATTGCGCTCGATGGCGTTGCGGACCGCCCGGATCGACGCCTTGGTCACATCCTGACCGTGAAGGTCGGCGCCCATGCCCAGTTCAACGAACATGACCTGTTTCATCGTCGCTTCCTCTCCCTTTTCCGTTCGATGTCGGTATCGATTGCACACGATAGACATCGAACGGAAAGGTGGAAAGCGTCAGAGACCGGCGACCGTGGTTTTCGGAGCGCCGCCGCCCAGCACCTTGTAGAGCGTCACCAGATTGCTGAGCTGCGACAGCCGCGCGTTGATCAGGTCCTGCTGTGCCGCATAAAGCGACCGCTGGCTGTCCAGCGCGTTGAGGAAGCTGTCGAGGCCCCGGTTGTAGCGCAGGATCGACAGGTCGTAGCTGGACTGCGTGGCATCCACCAGGGAGCTTTGCGCATCGAGCTGGTCGTCCAAGGTACCCTGGGCCGCCAGCGCGTCGGACACTTCGCGGAAGGCCGTCTGGATCGATTTCTCATACTGGGCGACGCCGATTTCCCGCTGGAGCTTTGCGCTTTCCAGGTTCGCTTCCCGCCGGCCGAAGTCGAAGATCGGCAGGTTGATCTGCGGCGCGAAAGCCCAGGCGCCGCTGCCGCCCTCGAACAGCCCCGACAGCGAAGCGCTGGCGGTTCCGGCGGAAGCGGTCAGGCTGATGCTCGGGAAAAAGGCGGCCCGTGCGGCGCCGATATTGGCATTCGCGGACCGCAGATTGTATTCCGCCTGCATGATGTCCGGCCGGCGTTGCAGCAGGCCGGAGGGCAGACCGACCGGCAGGTTGGCTACGAAATCGCCGGTGCCGAGCGGCGGTGCCTTGTCCAGCACCTGATCGACGATCGGAGATCCCACAAGTAGGCTCAGCGCGTTCTTGTCCTGCGCGATCTGCCGGACATAGGCGGCGCGGTTGGCCCGCGCCGTGTCGACGGCGGTGCGCGCCTGGGCCACGTCGAGCTGGGTGCCGACGCCCCGATCGAAGCTGCGCGAGGTCAGGTCGTAGGACTGCCGCTGCGTCCGCAGCGTATCCTCCGTCAGCTTCAGCAGCTCCTTGTCCGCCAGCAGCGTCAGATAGGCGTTGGCAACCTCGGCGATCAGCGAGATCTGGGTCGCGACCCTGGCTTGGTCGGTCGCGAAGTAGCTTTCCAGGGCCGACTGCTCCAGGCTCCGGACGCGGCCCCAAAGGTCGAGTTCGTAGGCCGTCGTGCCGACGCTGACGTCGTACTGGCTCGTGATCGAGGCTCTGCCGGTGCGCGACAGGTCGCCCGGCGTCCGCTGACGCTGAAGGCTGCCGCCGAGATCCGCCGACGGCAGCAGGTCGGCCCGCTGGATGCGGTACTGTGCCTGGGCCTGCTGGACGTTGAGCGCCGCTACCCGCAGGTCGCGGTTGTTCGCCAGGGCCTGATCGATCAGGCTGCGGAGCTGGGGCGAGCGGAAGAATTCCTCCCATCCCAGGTCCGCCAGCTGCGGTCCGCTGCCGACCGGCTGGGCGGCGCCGGAGTCGGCATAGGCGGGGCCGGTCGGCCAAGCTTCCGACACCGGGGATGCCGGCCGGATGTATTCGGGGATGAACGAGCATCCGCCGAGCAGCAGCAGCGCCAGCGATGCGGCAGGCGCCAGACGCCTTTTCTTCATGGTCTTGTCCGTCATTTTCCGCCGTCTCGATCCGATTTCGTAGTCCGCACCATCAGGTCGCCCATCAGTCCGCTTGTGCCGGCTGGGCATGGCCATGGTCGTGGTCCTTCTTGGAAGGGAACCAGCGGCCGACCAGCGTCAGCACCGTCACGAAGAAGACGGGCACGAAGAAGATCGCCAGCACGGTGGCCGAGATCATGCCGCCCATCACGCCGACGCCGATGGCGTTCTGGCTGCCCGACCCGGCGCCCGTGCTGATCGCCAGCGGCAGCACGCCCAGGATGAAGGCGAAGGACGTCATCAGGATCGGACGCAGGCGCTGGCGGCAGGCTTCGATCGTCGCCTCCAGCAATCCCATGCCCTCGTCGTGCATGTCCTTGGCGAACTCCACGATCAGGATGGCGTTCTTGGCCGACAAGCCGATGGTCGTCAGCAGGCCCACCTGGAAGTAGACGTCGTTGGGCAGACCCCGCAGATGCGCCGCGATCACGGCGCCCAGGATGCCGAGCGGCACCACGAGGATGACGGAGGCCGGGATCGACCAGCTTTCATACAGGGCGGCAAGGCACAGGAACACGACCAGGATCGAGATCGCGTAGAGGGCGGGAGCCTGCGAGCCGGACAGCCGTTCCTCGTACGACAGACCCTGCCACTCGAAGCCGATGCCTTCCGGCAACTGCCTTGCCAGCTCCTCCATCGTGGCCATCGCCTCGCCCGAGCTGATGCCCGGAGCGGCCTGACCCTGGATGTTGATCGAGGAGACGCCGTTGAACCGTTCCAGGCGCGGCGAGCCGTAGTCCCAGTGGGTGGTCGAGAAGGTCGAGAACGGCACCATCTCGCCGTTCGCATTGCGCATGTACCAGCGATCCAGGTCGGACGGCAGCATGCGGTACTTGGCGTCGGCCTGGATATAGACCCGCTTGACGCGGCCGTTCTCGATGAAGTCGTTGACGTAGCTGGAACCCCAGGTCGCCTGAAGGGTCGCGTTGATGTCGGCCAGCGACAGGCCCAGCGCGCTGGCCTTCTCGCGGTCGATGTCGATCTGCAACTGCGGATTATCGTCCAGGCCGTTCGGACGCACCGCCGCAAGCTTGGGGTTCTGCGCCGCCAGACCCAGCAATTGGCCGCGCGCCTGCATCAGCTTCTCGTGGCCAAGGCCAGCCCGGTCGACCAGCTGCATGTCGAAGCCGGTGGCGTTGCCGAGTTCGATGATGGCCGGCGGCGTGAAGGCGAAGATCATCGCGTCGCGCACCCTGGACAGCGACGCCATGGCGCGCTGGGCGATGGCGAAGACGGAACCTTCTTCCGAGCCGCGCACCGACCAGTCCTTCATGTTGGAGAAGCCGAGGGCGGTGTTCTGCCCGCGTCCGCTGAAGCTGAAGCCGGTGACGGTGAAGATGCCGTTCACATAGTCCTTCTCGTCTTCGAGGAAGTGCTTCTCCATCACCTTGACCGACTCGAGTGTGCGCTCCATCGAGGAGCCGGCCGGGAGCGAAACCTGACTGATCAGGATGCCCTGGTCCTCGTTCGGCAGGAAGGCGGAGGGGAGGCGCATGAACAGCACGCCCAGGCCGACCACGATCAGCAGGTAGATCACCAGGTAACGGCCCGGCTTGTGGATCATGTGGCCGACGCCGCGCTGGTAGCGGACGTTGCCCCGGTCGAAGGTCCGGTTGAACCAGCCGAAGAAGCCGCGCTTGGGCTGGTGCCCATGGCCCTGACCATGTCCAGCGGCACCCTTGGCGGCCTTCTTGGGGGGCTTCAGGAAAGTGGCGCAGAGGGCGGGCGTCAGGATCAGCGCCACGACCACGGACAGCACCATCGCGGAGACGACCGTCAGCGAGAACTGCCGGTAGATGGCGCCGGTCGATCCGCTGAAGAAGGCCATCGGCACGAACACGGCGGACAGCACCAAGGCGATGCCGATCAGGGCGCCGGTGATCTGCCCCATGCTCTTGCGCGTCGCCTCCTTCGGCGACAGGCCTTCCTCCTCCATCACGCGTTCGACGTTCTCAACGACGACGATGGCGTCGTCGACTAGCAGGCCGATCGCCAGCACCATGGCAAACATCGTCAGCGTATTGATCGTGAAGCCCGCGACCGACAGGATGCCGAAGGTTCCCAGCAGCACCACCGGCACCGCGATCGTCGGGATGATCGTCGCCCGGAAGTTCTGGAGGAACAGGTACATGATGACGAAGACGAGCACGATCGCTTCGAGCAGCGTATGCATCACGCCTTCGATCGACAGCTTGACGAACGGCGTCGTGTCGTAGGGATACGCGACCTCGAGCCCCGCCGGGAAGAAGGGCTTGAGTTCCTCGATGCGCGCTCGCACGGCCTCGGCGGTATCCAGCGCGTTGGCGCCGGTCGCGAGGCTGATGCCGAGACCGGCGGCGGGCTTGCCGTTGTAGCGGGCGATCGTGTTGTAGTTCTCGGCGCCGACGTCGATACGCGCCACGTCGGACAGGCGGATCTGGGAGCCGTCGGTGTTCACCCGCACCAGGATGCGGCCGAATTCCTCGGGGGTTTGAAGGCGCGACTGCGCGATGATCGTGGCGTTGAGCTGCTGGCCGGGGGCCGCCGGGGAGCCGCCGATCTGGCCGGCCGAAACCTCGGCGTTCTGCGCCTCGATTGCGCCCACCACATCAGTCGTGGTCAGGCCGTAGCTGATCAGCTTGTTGGGATCCAGCCAGATCCGCATGGCGTGCTGGGCACCGAACAGCGTGATGGTGCCGACGCCCGACACGCGGCTGATCGGGTCCTGGATGTTGGATGCCACGAAGTCGGCGATGTCGTTCTGGCCGATGGTGCCGTCGCTGGAGACGAAGCCCATGACCATCAGGAACGAGTTTGTGCCCTTGGTCACCTGCACGCCCTGCTGCTGCACTTCCTGCGGAAGGCGCGGCATGGCGAGCTGGAGCTTGTTCTGCACCTGCACCTGGGCGATGTCCGGATCGGCTTCCGGATTGAAGGTCAGCGTGATCTGCGCCGTGCCCGAGCTGTCGCTGTTGGACGAGATGTAGCGCAGATGGTCCAGACCGTTCATCTGCTGCTCGATGACCTGGGTCACCGTGCCTTCGACCGTCTGGGCGGAAGCGCCGGGGTACGTCGCGTTGATGCGGACCGAGGGGGGAGCAATCGAGGGGTATTGCTCGATCGGCAGCCCTATGATGCTCAGGCCGCCCGCCAGCATGATCACGATCGCGATCACCCAGGCGAACACCGGCCTGTCGATGAAGTATTTTGACATGATGAAGCCTGATCCTGATCGGGGTCCGGAAGACGGCCCTTACTGAGCCTGCCGCGGGCCGCCGTTGCCGGCATCGGCGACATCGCCGGGTTTTTCGGAGTCCACCGCCACCGCGTTGACCTGTGCGCCCGGAGCCACCTTCTGCACGCCCTCGACCACGACGCGGTCACCTGCGGCGACGCCTTCGGTCACCAGCCACTTGTCGCCGATAGCCCGCTCCGGCTTGACCGTCTTTTGCGAGACCTTCTGGTCCGGCGACACCGCCCAGACGAAGGCGCTGCCGTCGGGACGGCGGACCACGGCCTGCTGCGGCACCATGAAGGCGTTCTCCAGCGCGCCCCAGTCGATCTTGGCGCGGACGAACAGGCCCGGCAGCAGATCGTTCGCGGGGTTCGGGAAGGTCGCCCGCAGCCGGACCGAGCCGGTCGTCTCGTCGACGCTGACTTCGGAGAATTGAAGCTCACCCTGATGGGCATAAGGAGCGTCTTCCGTGCTGCCGACGTACAGCGTCACGGGCGCCTTGGTCTCGCCGCTCTGGATGCGGCCCTTGTTCAAGGCCTGACGCAGCCGGAACAGCTCGGAGCTCGATTGGGTGACGTCGACATAGATCGGGTCGAGCTGGGTCACCGTCGCCAGCACCTGGGTCTGGTTGGCGGTCACCAGGGCGCCCTCGGTATACGCGGAGCGGCCGATCCTGCCGGAGATCGGCGAATTGACCCTGGTATAGTCGAGGTTGATCTGGGCAGTCCGGATCGATGCCTTGGCCGAAGCCACGGCCGCCTCGTTCTCCAGCAGAGTGGCGGCGATGTCGTCGTAGTCCTGCTGACTGACGGCGCGTGACTTTACGAGGTCGCGGTAGCGGGCTGCCTTGGTGCGCGCCGAATTTGCCGCCGCCTCGGCCCGCGCCAGCTCGGCCTTGGCGGTATCGAGCGCTGCTTGGTACGGAGCGGGATCGATCTGGTAGAGCTGCTGCCCCGCCTTGACCTCCGCCCCTTCCGTGAACAGGCGCTTCTGGATGATGCCGTTGACCTGGGGCCGCACCTCGGCCAGCCGGGCGGCCGTCGTGCGGCCGGGCAGTTCAGTCGCGATATCGACCGATTGAGGCTGGAGCGTTACGACACCGACTTCCGTTGGAGGCGGGGCTTGCGGGCTGCCCTGCGCCTCCGCGCCGCTATTGTCGCAACCCGTTGCAAAAAAAAGAATTGCAACCGTCGCCAAAGAGTTTCTGACTGACCGGAAATTCATCACCGCAGCCCCATGACCTGTCTGTTTTTATTAAAGAAGCGACTTGCTTCAGCCATCCGGTGAACGCCCGGATTGAACCTTTCAGTTCTGTACTGTATGATACAGTACATTGTGCATCTGCAAAAAACAAGTCTGTCCAACGGAAGAAAGCCGAATGAGCGAAAGTGACGGGACCATGACCATGACTCCGGATGCCTGCGCCAGGGCCTGTGGGCCGCGGGGCGACGCCCGCCGACGGGCTATCCTGGACGCGGCCTGGACCCTGTTCCTGGAAAAGGGGTTCGAGCGCACCACGCTAGGCGACATCATCGCTTTGTCCGGCGGCTCCCGCTCGACCTTGTATGAACAGTTCGGCGACAAGGACGGCCTGTTCGAAACCGCGATCATGCTGAAATGTTCCGAGTTCATAGAACGCATGCGCCAGATCCCGTTGGACGGCGGCGATCCCGAGCGGACCTTGACCGAATTCGGCATGAACTTCACCGAATGCGTGCTGTCACCGGAGAGCCCGAAGTTCCTGCGCCTGCTGATCGCCAGCGGCGACCAGTTCCCTCAGGTGATCGACGCCTTCTTCCAGGGCGCCCCAGACGCGGTTCGCCAGATCCTCTCCGACTACCTGCGCGAAGCGACGGTACGCGGCCAGCTCCGCGTAACCGACCCCGACCATGCCGCCACGACCTTCCTCGGATTCCTCCACGGCGACCAGCATCTCAAGATGCTGTTGCGCCCGGAACGTCTGGCGACGCCGGCGGAGTTGAAGAAGTTCGTCGAGGGGGTGGTGCGGATCTTCCTGGATGGGGTGCGGTAGGGGGGCGATGGCCGCCGATCCTGGACTACGGTATTTTATCCTTTTGCCTCGACGTGCGAAATCGATTTGGGTAAGTTCGCTGCTCAATTAATTCTGCCGTGTGAGCCGACTTGGACATTCAGGAGTTCTTCCGGCTCGCAACAGGTGAAGCATCTGGTCCAATATATGTGTGCAGTATCGAGCCCCGTCTCAAAGAAGTCATCGGATCAACAACGTGTGCCGTATGGTTGTCCAAATATACCTTGGAAAAAGCAACTGCATCGCCATCCTGAAATGACGCCCGGATTGTATGTTGATGTTCCGTACATCGTCCAAAATGGTGTTTGCGTTCTGGAGAAACGAAACCATTTGTCATTCCTGCTCGATGCGACAGCTACGTTGGGGTATTGGCTGAAGGCCTGTGTCAAAGCTTCGTGTGGTGGCAGTGAGATATACTTGGTCACTTTTCACAAGTGCCGTCAAAGAGACGTGAAGCGAGTTTTGGCAAAAGGCGTGATTGTCCGTCATAGCAGTCAGTAAAAAAGCGCTTCGAAGCTATCGAAGCGCTTTTTATTTATTCCGCTGGTGGGGGCCTGCTGTCCACCCCCAATCCACTCTCAATCATTACCCTTGAAGGCAACAATCGACGCCACGGTTAGCAGGTTGGCATAGCCTCAACTCCGAAGAGTTTTCACCGTGTCCCCAGCGGACACAATGACGATATGTCATTTTAGGCAGCTAGGTCAACCAAACCCGCAAGTTGCCGCTGTGGATCACCGGATATTCTCAAGGACATCGGTGAGATTCTGACCACCGCCTCCTGATGCAAACATTAGAATGTAAAAGTTACTCGATAAGACGGAATTGCGGTCAGCCCTGCCGCATCCCTCGTCCCCGCTCCATCAATCCCATGACCAGCCGCTTCACGGCTGGCCACCGCGCACCATCTCCATGGGCCGCCGCGATGTAGTCGAGCATCATGGCGGTGTCGTCCGGTGTCACCGAGTCGTAGTGCGGGCGGAAGCGGCCGCTGCGCAGCGTGATCGTCTTGAGTACGGTCATCTCCAGCAGCCCTTCGGCTCCGCGCGTCGTTCCGAAGCCGCTGATACCTTGGCCCCCGAAGGGCAGGCGGGGATCGGCGGTCGGGACGATCAGGTCGTTGACGATGACCGATCCGGCGCGCACCCGTCCGGCAAGGGACCGCGCCATCGGTTCCGGGCCGAAGATCGAGGCTCCCAGCGCATAAGGGCACTGGGCGGCGGCGTCGAGGGCGTCGGCTTCTCCGGCGACCGGCACCAGCGACAGGACGGGGGCGAAGATGTCTTCCCGCAGCAGGCCCAACTCCGGCACCGCATCGGCGACGATCACCGGAGACATGCGCGGCTCATCGGCACGGAAGCGGGGGCCGATCAGGCGGCAGCCGGCATCCTCCGCCTCGCCCAGCAGGCTGGCGACCTGGGTCCTTATCCGCTCAGGCACAGCGACCGGCGGCAGCGAGAGCGCCAGCGGGGTCAGCCGCCGCTCAAGCTCCAGGGCGCAGCCCCGGTCGGCGAAGACACGCCGGGGCGCTATGCAGGTGGCGCCGCCGTTCAGGCGCAGACCGTAGGCCAGCGCCTTTGCCGTCAGGTCAAGGTCGGCGCCGGGCAGCACGAAGACGGCGTCGTTGCCGGACAGCTCCATCACCGCTGGCGTCAGATGGGGCGCCAGATCGGCCAAAACCCGCCGTCCGGTTTCCGCCGATCCCGTCAGCACCAGCTTGTCGATTCCGGCGGCGATGGCTTCGCGGCCCGCTTCCACGGTCTCGTCCAGCAGGACGCAGAGGCCGGAGGGCAGGCCGGCGTCTTCCAGCAGTCCAAGCAGCACCCGCATCGGCTCGACGCAGCCGGGAGCCGGCTTGATCAGGATGGCGTTGCCGGCGACCAGCGCCTGGACGATCTGCACGCCGGGCAGGAAAAGCGGATAGTTCGAAGGGGCTACCACCAGGATGACGCCCAGCGGTTCGCGCCTGATTTCAGCCGAGGCGCCCGACAGCCACAGGGGCCGGCCCTTGGAGCCCAGCCGTCTCGGCGCCAGCAGGGCTTCCGCCTCGCGCTCCAGAAAACGGCAGGCATCCGCCAGGGGCAGCACCTCCAGCGCCAGCGTCTCGCCTTCGGCCCGGCCGGGCCGTTCGCCGACAGATTGCGACAGGTAGGATGCGTTCCGGGCAATCAGATGACGCAAGCCGGTAACAACCGCAAGCCGCTGCCGGAGCGAAGTTTCAATCCAGCCGGTTTGTGCGAGCCGAGCGTCTAAAATTAGCCGCGCAATATCAAGTCGGTGCTGGACTTCGGCGTTCATCAATCCAGTTTGGTTCGTGTTACGATGATCCGTCAATCCAACTCTCCCCCTGGCGCAATCTCGCCGTCGTTCTGCTGGAAACAAGCTGTTCGAAAGACTTACCTCAACCTGTTCATTTGGATCTTAAACAACCAGAGAGTGCAGCCAGCATGCCGAACGGGTCCACGCACCCTTTAACCCCAACCCATGATCTCAGGTCCCTTGGCTTCAGTCTCCATGGTTCCGCATCATGAGTCGCCGTATCGTTATCGTCGGTGCGGGACCGGGCGGTCTCGCCTCCGCCATGCTGCTCGCCCGGACGGGGGCGGACGTCACCGTCGTCGAGCGACTGGATAGGGTCGGCGGACGCTCCTCGACCATCGAGGCCGAAGGCGGCTACCGGTTCGACATGGGGCCGACCTTTTTCCTGTACCCGCGTGTGTTGAGCGATATCTTCGCCGCCTGCGGCAAGGACCTGTCCCGTGAAGTGGACCTGATCCGGCTCGACCCGCAGTACCACCTGATCTTCGAGGCCGGGGGCGAACTGCACGCCTCGCCCAACCAGACGAAGATGGCGGAGCAGGTGGCGAAGCTGTCGCCCGCCGACGCCGCCAACCTGCCGCGCTTCATGTCGGACAACCGGCGGAAGCTGGAGGCCTTCCGGCCCGTGCTGGAGAAGGCCTTCAACAGCGTATTCGATCTGGTCGATCCGGCGCTGCTGAAGTCGTTGCCGCTGATGCGGCCTCACCAATCGGTCGACGCCGACCTGTCGCGCTACTTCGCCGACCCCAGGGTCCGGCTCGCCTTCTCGTTCCAGAGCAAGTATCTGGGCATGTCGCCGTTCCGCTGCCCCAGCCTGTTCACGATCCTGTCGTTCATGGAATACGAGTTCGGCGTCCATCACCCGCGCGGCGGCACCGGCGCCGTCATGGCGGCGATGGCGAAGGCGGCGACCGAGATGGGTGTGCGCATCCGCCTGAACGAACCGGTCGAGGAAATCCTGTTCGAGGGCCGCAAGGCCACCGGCGTCCGCACCAATGCCGGCGAGTACAAGGCCGACGCGCTGGTGATCAATTCCGACTTCGCCCAGACGATGACCAATTTGGTGCCGAACCATCTGCGCAAGCGCTGGACCGACGAGAAGATCGGCCGCAAGAAATTTTCCTGCTCGACCTTTATGCTTTATCTCGGGATCGAGGGCACGTTGCCCGATTTGGCGCACCACACGATTTATTTGACCAAGGACTACGCGCGGAACATCAAGGACATCGAGGACGGGCTGGAACTGCCGGCGGAGCCCAGCTTCTACGTCCAGAACGCCTGCGTCACCGATCCGGGGCTGGCGCCTCCCGGCCACAGCACCCTTTACGTCCTGGTGCCGGTGGCGCACCGGATGGACGTGATAGACTGGACGCGTGAGCAGGCCCGCTACCGCGCGCTGGTGCTGAAGCGGCTGGAGCGCATCGGCCTGACCGATATCGAAAAGCGCATCCGCTACGAGAAAGTCCTGACGCCCCAGGGATGGGAAGACGACATGCAGATCTATCGCGGCGCCACCTTCAACCTGGCCCACTCGCTCGACCAGATGCTTCACCTGCGTCCTCGCAACAAGTTCGAGGACCTGGAAGGCGTCTATCTCGTCGGCGGCGGCACCCATCCCGGCAGCGGTCTGCCGGTGATCTTCGAGAGTGCGCGCATCACCAGCCGCCTGATGGCCGATCAGCTCGGTCTGTCGCAGAACTGGGAGCCCGGTACCCTGATGGCCGCCGGACAATCCGCCCTGGTCGAGGAGCGCGTATCATGAGCGCCCGGAACGATAGCACTCAGAGTAACGGTGGACGGGTCGGCGTCATCGGCGGCGGCCTCGGCGGTCTGGCCGCCGCCTGCACCCTGGCGGCGCGTGGTCACAAGGTCGTCCTGTTCGAGGCTAACGCCTGGGCGGGCGGCAAGGCCACCGTGCTGGAGGAAGGCGGCTTCCGCTTCGACATGGGACCGACGATCCTGACGGTGCCGCGCGTCCTGCGCCGCATCTTCGCGGAGGCCGGGCGCGACATGGACCGGGAACTGGACCTCGTTCGGCTCGATCCGCAATGGCGCTGCTTCTTCGAGGACGGCTCGGTCCTCGATCTGGTCGAGAACGTCGAGACGATGGCGGCCGACCTCGACCGCTACGCCCCCAATACGTCGTCCGGCGCCGGCTATAAGGACTTCATCACCCGTTCCAAACGCCTGCACGAGGTTTCCGAGCGCTTCTTCTTCTGGAAGTCGGTCGAGGACATCTGGGACACGCTGGACTTCAAGAAGAACATGTCGGCATCGACCCTGTCCGACGTGATGAGCCTCCGCATGGGGACGACAGTGGCCGGAACGGTGCGGAAGCACGTGCCGGACGCCCGCATTGCCCAGATGCTCGATCACTTCGTCCAGTATGTCGGCTCGTCCCCTTACGGCTCGCCCTCCGTGCTCTGCTCGATCGCCCATATGCAGACGGACGGCGGAGTCTGGTACCCGATGGGCGGCACCCGCGCGGTACCGGCGGCGCTGGAAAAGCTGGCCCGCAGCCTCGGCGTCGAGTTCCGGCTGAACACCGAGGTCCGCCGCATCGTCACCAGGCAGGGCAGGGCTGCCGGCGTGGAGACCGCGTCGGGCGAGACGGTCGAACTTGACGCCGTCGTCTCCAACATGGACTCCGTCCGGACATACCGCGAACTGCTCGGCGGCGACATCGGGGCCAAGTTCGAGCGCCGCCGGAAGCCGGAGCCGGCCTGCTCCGGCGTCGTGCTCTATCTGGGCCTCGACCGCGCCTACGACCATCTGGCGCACCACGACTTCGTGTTCTCCCGCGACGCGGAGGAGGAGTTCGACTGGATCTACCGCAAGGGCGAGCCGGCTCCCGACCCGACCTGCTACATAGCGGCCCCGGCCCGGACGGAACCCGGCGTCGCGCCGCCCGGCGGCGAGGCCCTCTACGTGCTGGTCCACACTCCCTACATGCGACCGCACCACGACTGGAGCCGGATGCTGCCGGAATACCGCCGCGTCATCCTGGACAAGCTGGCGCGGACCGGCGGCATGAAGGATCTGGAAAGCCGCATCAAGGTGGAACGCTGGCTGACGCCCCAGGACATCCACGACCGCTACCGCGTGCTGAACGGCGCCATCTACGGTCTTGCCAGCCATGGCCGGTTCTTCGGAGCCTTCAAGCCCGGCAACAGGAGCCGCGAAGTCCCCGGTCTTTATCTCGCCGGCGGCGCCGCCCATCCTGGGCCGGGAATGCCGATGGTCATGATGTCGGGCTGGATCGCCGCCGATACGCTCGATCAGGATGTCGGAGGCTCCGGCGCCCAGCCCAACACCATGGTCGAGGAAACCGCGGAACGACCGAAGGCCAGCGTCGCATGACGCCAGCCGAAGCGGTGCGGGCGGCGCGTTCGCCCCGCATCGTTCGTCTGTTCGGTCTTTACATGTGCCGCTACGCCGGACGCCGCTTCCACGGCGTGCGGCTGGCGCGCGGCACGCTGCCTTCGCTGCCCGAGGATCGCCCGGTTATCGTCTATTCCAACCATCCTTCGTGGTGGGACCCGGCGATGTTCATCATGCTGGCACGGCTCCGCTTTCCCGACCGCGACGGCTACGGCCCAATGGAAGCCTCGGCCCTTCAGCAATACGGCTTCATGCGGCGGATCGGCATCTTCGGGATCGAAACGGACAACCCTCGCGGCGCTGCGGCTTTCCTGAAGATCTCCGGCGGGTTGCTGGAAGACCCGCGCACCATGCTGTGGATCACGGCGGAAGGCGGCTTCACCGATGCCCGCAGCCGACCCGTGCGTCTGCGTCCCGGCCTCGCCCATCTGGTGCGCCGGATCCCCGATGCCGTCATCGTGCCGCTGGCGCTGGAATACCCGTTCTGGGACGAGCGCACACCGGAAGCGCTGTGCCGCTTCGGCACTCCGATGGTAAGCGGCGCCGGCACCGTCGAGGAGTGGCAGGGTCGGCTCGAAGCGGCGCTGACCGACACGATGGACCGCCTCTCCGCCGACAGCATGACCAGGGACCCGGCCCGCTTCGAACCTCTGCTCAGCGGCGAGGCCGGCGTTGGCGGAGTCTACGACCTCTGGCGCCGCGCCAAGGCCCTTGTCCGGGGCGAACGCTTTCAACCTCAACATGGCAGGGAACGCACATAAATGGCGCAATTCGCCTGGGTCTGCGCGTGGCTCGCCATCATTCCGGCGGTCACGGCAGTATGGAACCTGCTGCTCTACCGCCCGCCGCCGGCACGCGGCGTTAAATCCGCCGTTTCGGTCCTGATCCCCGCCCGCAACGAGGCGGACAAGATCGCAGCCGCCGTCTACGCCGTGCTGGCGAACGGCGCCTCCGGCGGCGGGATCGACCTGGAAGTCGTCGTCCTCGACGACCACTCGACCGACGGCACGGCGGATATCGTCCGCGCCATCGCCGATCCCCGCGTCCGGGTGGAGCAGGCGCCGCCCCTTCCGCCCGGCTGGTCGGGCAAGCAGCATGCCTGCTGGCATCTGGCCCATCTGGCGCGGCACCCGCTGCTGGTCTTCGTCGATGCCGACGTCCGGCTGTCGCCCGATGCGCTGGGCCGCATGGCGGCCTTCATGGACGAACGGCCCAGGGTCGGGCTCGCCAGCGGCTTCCCGCGCCAGGAGACCGGCACCTTCGCCGAGCGGCTCGTCATCCCGATGATCCACTTCCTGCTGCTGGGCTACCTGCCGATCTGGGCGATGAAGCTGTTCATCGCCCCCGGTTTCGGCGCCGGCTGCGGCCAGTTGTTCATCGCCCGCGCTGATGCCTACGCCAAATCGGGAGGCCACCGGGAAATCCGGGCCTCGCTCCACGACGGCGTCAAGCTGCCCCGCACCTTCCGCCGCGCCGGTTTCTTCACCGACCTGTTCGACGCAACGGAGATCGCGACGTGCCGGATGTACAAGGGGAGCACCGAGGTTTGGCAGGGCTTCACGAAGAACGCGACCGAGGGCATGGCGACACCCATAGGCCTGCCGGTCTGGACGGTGCTGCTGGCGGGCGGCCATGTGCTGCCCTGGCTGCTGCTGGTCCTGGGACCTCCCGAGGTGCTGTTCCCGGCCTGCGTCGGGATTGCGGTGTCGCTCGGCACCCGCATTGCGCTGGCGTTCAGGTTCGGCCAGGATATCTCGAATGCTCTCCTTCACCCAATCGGCGTGCTGGTCATGCTGGCGATACAGTGGTCGGCATTCTGGACCGCTTTCCGGGGACGTCCCGCCACATGGCGCGGACGGGCGTATCCGTCCAGCGGTCCTTGAAGGACTCTGGCGGGACGTTTGAAGCCATTCGCCTGTTGACGGTCGGTATCATTGAAATTGCCGGAGCGCCGGATGCTGCAAGCCTCTATGCCGACGGCCTACATCAACGCGATCGGGACAGCGGTCCCCGCACACGATGTCCATGACAAGTTCGTCCAGTACGCCCCGCAACTCCTGACCGACGAACGGTTGCGGAAGCTGTTCCGCCGGATGGCGGACCGCTGCCAGATCGAGCACCGCTATTCGTTCTTCGCCCCCGACCCCGATCCGGCGGTGCTGGACAGCGGCGGCTTCTTTCAGCGTGGTTCCTTCCCTGACACCGCGACGCGGATGAAGTTCTACGAGAACCACGCCCTCGACCTTGCGATGGAGAGCCTGGACGCCGCGGGCATCAAGGCGCACGCGGCGGAGATCACCCACCTGATCGTGACCTCGTGCACCGGCTTCTACGCGCCCGGCCTCGACCTCCAGCTTGCCCACCGGCTGGGCCTCGACCCCTCGGTCGAGCGCACCCTCATTGGCTTCATGGGCTGCTACGCCGCGATGAACGCCCTCAAGCTGGCCCGCCACATCGTCCGGTCGGAACCCCGGTCCAAGGTCGCCATCGTCAACCTGGAACTCTGCACCCTGCACCTCCAGGAGACCGCCAACATCGAGGAAGTCCTGAGCTTCCTGATCTTCGCCGACGGCTGCTCCGCCAGCATCGTCAGCGCCGAGCCCAGCGGGATCGAGCTGGAATCCTTCCGCACTACCGTCATCCCCGGCAGCGCCGACCAGATCACCTGGCATATCGGCCGCACCGGCTTCGATATGCGTCTGGCCGGCACCGTCCCCGGCACCATAGGCAGCGGCCTGCCCGATGCGATGCCGTCGATCCTCAACGGCCACGCGGCGGAGGATGTCGAGCTTTGGGCGGTCCATCCGGGCGGCCGCTCGATCCTGGACGCGGTCGAAGGCGCCGTCGGCGACATGCGGGACCAGCTTGCCGATTCGCGCGTCGTGCTGCGCGACTACGGCAATATGTCGTCGGCCACCGTGATGTTCGTGCTGAAGCGCATGCTCGACCGCTTCAGCGGTGCCGGCATCGGCGGCAACGCCCTTGGCTGCGCCATGGCCTTCGGACCTGGGCTGACGGCGGAAAGCATGCTGTTCCGAATGGCCGCCGCGTGAGCGGCGGCGCCGACCAGTCCCGCCGCGTGAGTGGTGCCGCCGACCTGTCCCGCCGAAGCTTCGATCCGGAACTGATGGACACCGAGCAGGTCAGCTTCGAGGAGTTCCAGCACTGCCTGCGCGACCTGCGGCGGATCAACCTCTGCACACTGGCCTACCGGCCGACGCTGACATGGCTCGGCCGCGTGGTGAAGCAAACCGGCCGCAGGCATCTGCGCATCCTGGACGTCGGCTTCGGCTACGGCGACATGCTGCGCGAAATCGACCGCTGGGCGGCGAAGCGCGGGATCGAGGTGGAGTTGACCGGCGTCGACCTGAACCCGTGGTCGGCCAAGGCCGCGGCCTTGGCGACTCCCCCCGGTACCCGGATCGACTATCGCACCGGCGACCTGTTCGACCTGCCCCCCGATACCGCCTGCGACGTGGTGATCAGCTCCCTGTTCACCCATCACCTCGACGATACGCTGCTGGTCCGCTTCCTGCGCTGGATGGACGGGCACGCTGATCTGGGCTGGTTCAGCAACGACCTGCACCGGCACGCGGTATCCCACGCCTTCGCCCGCGCCATGGTGGCATCGTTGCCGGTCAACCGGCTGGTCGTCCACGACGCGCCGCTGTCGGTCGCCCGCGCCTTCACCAGTGACGACTGGGAGCGTCTGCTGGCCGACGCCGGCTTCGCCCCCGGCGCCGTATCGGTCGAGTGGTTCACGCCGTTCCGCTACGGCGTAGGCAGGATCAAGTGATCTGGGATGCCGCCATCGTCGGCGGAGGACCCGCAGGTGCCGCCGCCGCCTTCCGTCTGGCGCAGGCAGGGCAACGCACCATTCTGTTCGAACGGGAAGCCGGCCCCCGCCACAAGGTCTGCGGCGAGTTCATCAGCGTCGAGGCCGCCGCCCATCTCACATCGCTCGGCCTGACTCCGGAGCGGTTGGGCGCCGTGCCGATCCACCACGTCCGCCTGATCCAGGGCGAGCGAACTGCGACCGCCACCCTGCCATTCCCGGCGTTCAGCCTGTCGCGCGACGTGATGGACGAAGCCCTGCTGAAGGCTGCCGCTGCCCAGGGCGCGGAGATCCGCCGGGCTTCCGTCATACGTGGTTTGACGGAGGACGACAACGGCGTCACCCTGCGGGCCGACGACTCCATTCGCGCCCGCACCGCCTTCCTCGCGACCGGGAAGCATGAGCTGCGCGGCCATCGCCGCCCTCCCGGTGCGATCAACGACCTCATCGGCTTCAAGCTTCACCTGACCCTCGCACCCGCCCAGGCCGCTGTTCTCGAACATCACGTGGAAGTCCTGCTGTTCCCCGGCGGCTATGCCGGCCTCCAGCGGATCCCCGGAGGACACGCCAACCTGTGCCTCGTGATCGAAAAGCGCGTCCATGACACGCTGGACCGCGACTGGGATGCCCTGGTGGACTATCTGGCACGCCATTCCGCGATCTTCGCGGAGAGGCTGGCCGGCGCCGAGTCGCACTGGCCGAAGCCGCTGTCGATCTACGGCATTCCCTACGGCTTCGTCCACCGGCAGGACTCTCCGGCGCGGCGGCTCCACCGCCTGGGCGACCAGCTTGCCGTGATCCCGTCCTTCTGCGGCGACGGTATCGCCATAGCATTGCATTCGGCCGCTCTGGCGGTCGACCGCCATCTCGCCGGCCAACCGCCCCTGGACGGAGCCGCCTTCGAGCAGCAGATTCGAGCCGCCACGCTGCTTGCTCGAGCGGCCCGGCATCCTGTGCTTCAATCGCTTGCCACGACAGCCTGCCGACTGTCGCCGGCATTGCTCAGGACTATGGCGACGGCGACCCGCATCCGGGGCGGCCTGCCACCGCTGCGCTGACCGTTATGTCACAGCCCCTTGGTCGAACCGCCGTCGACGTCCAGCAGTGCTCCGTGGATGAAGGTCCCGCCACCGGCGGCCAGGAAGGCGACCACGTTGGCGATCTCTTCCGGCTCGCCGAACCGCATGACCTTCTGCGCCTGCACCATGCGGCTGGCCGCCTCCTCCGTATCGATCCCCTGGGCGTGGGAAATCTGGCGGATGCGCCCGGTCAGCCGCTCCGTCAGGATCGGGCCGGGATTGATGCCGTTGACCCGGACGCCGTCCGCCAGCCCCTGATCGGCGAGCGCCTTGGTGAAGTTCATCAAACCGGCATTGACCGAGCCGCCGATCGTGAACTCCGCCGTCGGCGTGCGCCCGCCGGCACCGATGATGTTGATCACCTGACCGCCGCTCAGCTTCAGGTAGGGCCACGCTACCCGCGACAGCCGCACCGCGCCGAAGAACTTCAGCGCGAAACCGTCCTGCCAGTCGTCCTCGCTCAACTCCAGGAACGGCCCGCGCTTGGTCGCTCCGGCGTTGTTGACCAGCAGGTCCAGCCCGCCGAAGGCATCGACCGCCGCCTCGATCAGCGACTCAGGCAATTCGGGGTCGCGCAGGTCGCCGTGGCGGTACTCGACCCGTTGTCCCGTCTCCCGTGCGAGCTGGGTGGCGAGCGTTTCCAGCGCGGTCGCCGTCCGGGCCGTTATCAGCAGATCGTAGCCGGCGCGCGCCAGCGCCGTGGCGATGGCCTTGCCGATACCCCGGCTTGCGCCGGTCACCAGGGCCACATTGGACTTGCCCGTCATGGAAAACCTCCTCCGGATGAGCGACCGCGCAACAGGGTCGGCCGAACAGTAAGCAGGGTTCAGAGCTTTGCCAAGTCCGGTACCGGCCGCTTCAACTCCGGGATATCGGCCAGCACCCGTTCGATAGCCTGGGCTATCCCGAGCACCGCATGGTCGGCGCCGTGCCGGCCGCAGATCTGGATGCCGAACGGCGTGCCCGTCGCGTCCCGCCCGCATGGCACCACCACGACCGGTACGCTCAGCACCGTCAGCCCGTATGCCAGCGCCAGCCAATGCATGTAGTTGCGGGTCGGGGTGCCGTTGATCGTTTCCGGGTACCATTGCTCGACCGGGAAGGGCGGGACCGCTGCCGTCGGGCAGATCAGCACGTCGAACGACTGCATGAAGGTGGCGAACTGCTTATAGAATCTGGTCTGCTCCGTCATGGCATGGGCCACGTCCCGGATGCCCAGCCCCAAGGCCGATTCCATGTTGGCGATGACGTTGGGACCAAGCTTGTCCCGCCGCTTCTCGAACTTGTCCAGATGGGCGCCGACGAAGATCACGGAGCGCAGCGTCTCGAACACCGTCTCGATCCCGGCAAGCTTCGGATCGGCCTCATCGATGCTCGCGAAGGCGCCGCCGAACCGCTTGACCGCATTCGAGAACGTCGCCCGGATGCCGTCATCGACCGGGGCGAAGCCCAGGTCGGCCGATACCGCGACCCTCAGCGACGACGGATCGACCTCCGGCAGCTTCAGGAAAGCGGCGGGATCGGCGCAGCCGGGCATGGGGTCGTGCGGATCGGTGCCGGCCATAGCTGCCATCAGCAGGGCGGCGTCGGCGACGGTCCTGCCCATCGGTCCTTCGACCGGCGACGGAGTCCACGCGATTCCCCGCCGGTCGGTCGGCACCAGCCCCGGCGATGGGCGGTATCCGGTCACGCCGCAATAAGCCGCCGGGGTGCGCAGGCTGCCGCCATGGTCCGAGCCGGTCGCCAGCGGCACCATGCCGCAGGCCAGCGCCACGGCCGATCCGCCCGAGGAGCCGCCGCTGGTGCGTGACGGATCGAAGGGGTTGCGGGTCGCGCCGAACACACTGTTGCGTGTGTTGGCCCCGGTGCCGAATTCCGGCGTATTTGTCTTGCCCAGCACGATGGCGCCAGCCTTGCGCACTGATGCCACCACCCGTTCGTCGCTTTCCGGTACATGATCGGCGAACAATTCCGATCCGTAGGTCGTCCTAATCCCCGCCGTGTCGCTGAGATCCTTGATACCGATCGGCAGGCCATGGAGCAGTCCCAGCGGCTCGCCGGCCATGACGGCGGCCTCCGCCTTCGCCGCTTCGGTGCGGGCGCGCTCGAAACTGCGGGTCACCATGGCGTTGACCGTAGCGTCGACGGCCTCGATCCGGGCGATGCAGGCCTCGGTCAATTCGACAGGAGAGACTTCCTTGCGGCCGATCATCCGGCGCAGGGTTACGGCGTCGAGTTCGCACAGGTCGTTGGTGCTCATTCCGATTGGGTTCCTCGTTTCCTCACCGGGGGATTTAGACGCGCATATCCCGATACGTCCAGAACTTCACCAGGAATTATCCGGTGAATGCGGTGCGTGCCGGTATCGGACCGCCTTGACGGCGTGAGCGGCCTCCCGGCGAGGCGGATGCACCCGTTGACCAAGTGTTACGTTAAGGTGCATATGAGGTAGAGAATATGAAGGGCTGGTCCACCGTCCGGTCGTTGAGGATTGGGTTGGGCGGAGAGGGTTGGAGTGACTTGTATCCTGATCGTCGAAGACCACGACCTTAACCGTGACGTGCTGTCCCGCCGGCTGAAGCGTCGGGGCTTCCAAGTCGCCACCGCGGCCGATGGGGCGGCCGGGGTCGAGGCGGCGGTCCGCGAGCGTCCAGATCTGGTCCTGATGGATATGAGCTTGCCGGTGGTGGACGGCTGGCAGGCCACCCGCATGATCAAGGCCAATCCCGAAACCTCCGGTATTCCCGTGATGGCTCTGACCGCCCATGCGTTGAAGGAAGACCGGGAGCGTGCGCTGGAGGCCGGCTGCGACGACTTCGAAACCAAGCCGGTGGATCTCGACCGCCTGCTCACCAAGATCGACGTCCTGCTCTCGAAGGTCCGGCCGGTAAGCAGTCCATGAGCGATGTCGCGGCAGCGCACCGGGAACTGATCCGTCTGGCTGCCTGCATGGCCGAAAGCAGCGCCATCGTTCTGACGTCAGCCGGGCAGATCACCGACGATGAAGACCTGAAGATGCTGGAGTGGATATCCACGTCCATCGCAGCCTTGCAGGAGCTGACGGGACAGGGCGATGCCACGCTCCTGCAAGACCGCCCGCACCGTCATGCCATCCGCAACTTCCTCAATGCCATCAAGGGGGGAGCGCTCCTGCTGACCGAGGGTGCTCCCGACAACGGTCTGGACGCCGCAGGCCCTGCTGCCCGCGCCGCCGAAGAAATGGTTGCCCACTCCGACGCAATCCTCGCTTGCCTGGACGAAGTCAAGCAAGGGGCTGGACAAGCGTAGAAGTGGCTTCCAGACACAAAGCTTGACTTGTCGGCGCGTCGATGTCGGGCTGAAGAGGCCCGACCTATAAGAGCCCACTTGGCAAAAGCACGCTCACGTAGGTCGGGCCTCTTCAGCCCGACATTTAACGTTCTAGACCGATCAATATCTTCTCATCGTATTACACATACAGCCTCTCCTCCTCCAGCCCCTTGTACATGTCGGCGACGAACTCGCCATAGCCGTTGTAAAGCTGCGTCGGCACCATCTCGCCGGTGCCGAGCACCCGTTCGGAAGCCTGGCTCCAACGCGGATGCGGCACCTGCGGGTTGACGTTGGCCCAGAAACCGTACTCGCTCGCCTGGATCTGTTCCCAGAAGCTGACCGGGCGCTTGTCGGTGAAGGTGAAGCTGACGATCGACTTGATCGACTTGAATCCGTATTTCCACGGAACCGCCAACCGGAGCGGCGCGCCGTTTTGCTTCGGCACCGGCTTGCCATATAGGCCGGTCACCAGGAAGGCCAGTTCGTTGGTTGCCTCGGCTATGGTCAGGCCTTCGACATAGGGCCAGGGATACCAGAACTGCCGCTGTCCGCTAGCCATGCCAGGATCCTGGAAGGTCTGCATCACGACGTATTTGGCAGAACCGGTCGGGCGGGCGAAATCCACCAGCGCCTTCATCGGGAAGCCGCTCCAGGGCACCGCCATCGACCATGCCTCGACGCAGCGGTGCCGGTAGACCCGCTCCTCCAGCGGCATCTGCGCCAGCAAGGTGTCGATGTCGATCGTCTTTTCCTGCTCGACCATGCCGGAGATCCTGACGGTCCAGGGCCGCAGCTTCAGGTTCTGCGCCGCCCGCCAGATGTTCTTCTGGGAGCCGAACTCGTAGAAATTGGTATAGGTGGTGGCCTGGGATGGGTCGGTGATCGCGCGGTCTATCACATAGCGCTCATTGCGCTTGACTGGATAAAGCTTGGCGGTGGGATCGTCGGCCGCGACCTCGGTCTGGCCGAAGGCGGGACCCGTCAGGATCGATCCCGCCGCCGCGATCGTGGGAGCGGCCAGCGCCGTCTTCAGCAGCGCCCGCCGTTTTAGGAAGACATGTTCCGGAGTGGCCGCCGACTCCGGCAGCTCCCACCCGCGTCTGAATCGGATCAGCATGGCGTTCCTCCCTCGGTAATCCCTGTTCAGATCACAGATTTGAAGCTGGAACAGCCATTCGGCAAATCAAGTTCGGGTGAACGGCGCGTGACAGCGCCTCACCCGAACTCGGGGCCGGTTCATGCACCGATCAGCCTTCCAGCATGCTGCGCAGCATCCAGGCGGTCTTTTCGTGCAGCTGCATCCGCTGGGTCAACAGGTCGGCCGTTGGCTCGTCGCCGACTTTTTCGGCGGCGGGGAACACCGAGCGGGCCGTGCGGACCACGGCCTCCTGGCCGGCCACCAGCTGGCGGATCATCTCTTCAGCCTTCGGCACGTCGGTCGCTTCCTGGATCGACGTCAGCGCCGCGTACTGCGAATAGCTGCCCGGAGCGGGGAAGCCAAGCGCCCTAATACGCTCCGCGATCAGGTCGACGGCCAGCGCCAGTTCGTTGTACTGCGTCTCGAACATCAAGTGCAGCGTGTTGAACATCGGGCCGGTGACGTTCCAGTGGAAGCTGTGCGTCTTGAGATAGAGGGTGTAGGTGTCGGCCAGCAGGCGCGACAAACCCTCCGCGATCTCGCGGCGGTCGTTCTCGGTGATGCCAATATCGATCTGCATGATTCTGCCCCCTGAAAACGTGTTTAGCAAAAACACTATACATAGCCTGATGTGGGTACGCGGGGGCAATGCGGCAATCGCATTCTTTAGAATCATTCCAATGTTTGATCTGCATCAAGCGCATGCCGGACCATCGGCAATGCCGATCATTCGGCTTGCATGCTGACCACTTCAGGCGGTCCGTCCGGATCGAGTTCCCGGCAGTCGGCCAGTTCAGATTCCAGCCACGGATTGGCCATCACTTCGTCCTCGTCGGCTGCGGGCAGCAGCAGATGCATGCCCTCCCGCCCTGCCAGTTCAGCCTGGTCGGCCGCTATCTGCCGGGCACCGGCCTCGTCGGCCGCACGGACGATCAGCTTGCGCGTCTTACGGTAATGTTCCCATTTCCGGGCAAGAGGGAGCACCGGTTCCAAAACGAAGAAAGGCATGGGATCGGACTTCCTCCCTGATGGTCGAAAACGCTGATGATAGAAGGATGCGGTAAGACACCGCGCGCCCGGCGGCGAGATGCCGCCGGGGTGCAGGCCGTAGCGATCAGCTCATCGATGAACGCAGCATCCAGGCGGCCTTTTCATGGGCATCCATGCGATGGTTCATCAGGTCTTCGGTCACCGTGTCGTTCGCTTCCTCGCAGATCCCGACGACGGCGCGGCAAGCCTGGGTGACGGTCTCGTTGTCGCGCACGAGCTGTTCCAGCATGCCGCGCGCATCGGGAACGCCGTGCTCGTCCTCGATGGTGCTGAGCTTCAGGAACTGGCTCAGGCTGCCCGGCGCGAAGTAACCCAGGGCACGGATACGCTCGGCGATATCGTCCACGGCGGTCGTCAGATCGGTATATTGAACTTCGAACATCTCATGAAGGCTGTGGAACTGTGCGCCGGTCACGTTCCAGTGAAAACCATGCGTCTTGCCGAGAAGTGTGTAAGTATCCGACAGTACCTTGGCCAAGCCGTCGGATAGCGCCTTACGGTTCTCTTCGGTAATGCCGGTGCGAACTGCCAGCGGCTCATGCGACTGGGCGGTGGTCTTTTCGAATGCCATGATATGGCTCCTTTAAGCTTTGTGAAAATATCCCATTGACCCTGCTGACCAAGCTTGGCTGCATATTGGGGAAGTCAACCCTCTCCGCTGCGTCCACGCCAGGGCGGGCCGTCCATAGCTTCAACGAGAAATCGTCGGAAAAGTGCCGTGCGTCAGCCCAATTGTGCCGGGCTGAATGCTCGGTCCGTGGAAATGAGCTAGATCGTATAAAAGAAGATGGCGTGCCCGGCTAGTCGGCCGGACCCGCCATCCCGCATCCCCTTCTATTGCGCCGCGACAGACGATTGCCGGATCTCGATCGCGCGGTCCGCCAGCCGCCCGGTCAGTTCCGCCAGATGGTCGAAGCTGGTGGTGAAGAAACCCAGCCCCAGCGTCAGCGACCGAAGTTCGACGATCAGGTCGTGGACCTCCGCCTCCGGCATCAGCGCCTTGACCTCGTCCCAGCCTTCCCAGCCCGGACGTCCGTCGAAGCCCAGGATCTGGCCGCGCCGCCCGGTGATCAGGCGCTGCACCTTGGGCGTGAACTCGGTAGGCGCCGCGATGGTGACCTGAAGGATCGGCTCCAGCAGGACCGGTTCGCATTTCGGCATGCCTTCGCTCATCGCCATGCGGCCGGCCGTCTTGAACGCCTGCTCGCTGCTGTCGACCGCGTGGAACTGGCCGCTGATCAGGGTGACCGCCACATCCACCACGGGGAAGCCCAGCGGTCCCTGGACCAGATACTCCTTCACGCCGGTTTCCACCGCCGGGATGAACTGCCGAGGCACGACGCCACCCACGACCTTCTCGTCATAGGCGAAACCGCTGCCGCGCGGCAGCGGCTTGATCTCGACCTGGACGTCGGCGAACTGGCCATGGCCGCCCGTCTGCCGCTTGAAGCGGGCATGCTGGGCCGTCGGCTTGCGGATTGTCTCGCGGTAGGCCACCGCCGGCATGCGCGACCGAACCGGCAGGTTGTATTTGGAGCGCAGCCTGTCCATCGCGAGCTGGAGATGGATATCGCCCTGTCCCCACAGCACGATCTCGCCGGTATCGGCGTTGTTGGTGACGGAAAATGCCGGATCTTCCTCAGCGAGCTTCGCGATGGCTCCGGTCAGCTTGACCTCGTCGCTGCGCTGCTCGGCGGAAACCGCCAACGCATAGACGGGTGCGGGAGGGTCGGGCCACAGCGGCGCCTTGACCTTGCCGCCCTGATCGTCCAGCACTTCGCCGGTCGCCACGTGTTCCATCCGCCCCAGCGCCACGACCTCGCCGGTGGAAGCGCTGGACAGCTTGTGCTGGTCGTGTCCCTGCATGCGGTAGATGCCGCTGACCCTGTCTCCTCCCAGCGTCTGCCCGTCGCTGACGGTGCCTTTCCAGACGCGGGCGAAGCTGAGTTTGCCGGCATGGGGGGCGTGGTAGGTCTTGAACACCTGGACGACGATATTGCCGTTCAGCGGGATTTCCAGACGTGCCGCCGCCGCTTCGGCTTCCGGCGCCTCATGGCGGAGCGCCTTCAGCAGGCGCCGCACGCCGTTGTCGTTCTCGGCCGAACCGATGAAGACCGGTACGATCAGGTCGGATGCCAGATCCTTGGCAAGCTGCCGGTAGATCTCTTCCTTGTCGGGAGCGACGTCTTCCAGAAGCTGTTCCAGCAAGCTGTCGTCGAAGTCGGACAGGGCTTCCAGAAGCTCCTGCCGCGCCGTCTGCTCGCGCTCGCGCACGGTGGCCGGCACCTCGACCAGGTTGGATGGCGCATGCGGGTTGTAGTGATACGCCCGCTCGCTGACCAGATCGACATAGCCGGTGATCGTATCGCCGTCGCGGGTCGGTACTTCGCGCAGCACCAGGGGCCTTGAAGACACCGCCTGAAGCGCCTGCATCAGGTCGCGCACCCGGATTTCCTGAGTGCCCAGACTGTCCACCTTGTTGATGAACAGGATGTGGGGAATGCCGTTGTCGTCCAGGAACTTGAACAGCGGGGCCAGCATCGGCGCCTTGTCCGGAACAGGCTCGCACACGACGACCGCGACGTCGGCGACCATCAGCGAGGTCTGCGCTTCGGCTCCCAGCTCGACCGAGCCGGGACAGTCCAGGAAGGTCCAGCGTTCGCCCAGGTACTCGGCGGTGGCAAGCCCGACCTCGACGCTCATCTTGCGCGCTCGGGCTTCGGGCGCGCTGTCGCCTACAGTGTTGCCGTCCTTGACGCTGCCTTTTCGGCTGACCGCCCCAGCCGCGAACAACAGGCTCTCCATCAAGGTGGTCTTGCCGCTTAGATAGGGGCCGACGAGGGCGGCGCAGCGTGGCCCCGCTGATCTGGTGCTTGGCATTCGGAACCTCCCAGTACCGTACAAGCGCGATCTGGGGCGTCCGTGGGACCGGCCGGATCAAATTGAGAACGGCCGTGGGCGCCCTCGATCCTTTACCATTTTGGTATTTGTGATGGTCCTCCCGCCGGTTCGCGCTGTCCATGAAAAAGCGCATGCTGCGCTGCCGCAATGGTGCGACAGTCTGACCAGGGCGATCATCGTGCCGGATTCCAGTTGTGCTGTCTCACTGATTGTTCGAGATCAAACCATCTTCTTGCAAACAATATCAAAATTCCAGCCGTCGTCTTAGGTGAGTCGAGCCGGGCCGAACGGATGTCTTTCTGGAGGAACATCCGCCCACCCGTATGGTCCATCGAACCAGAAGCAGATCCTCGGCAATTTATTGACATTTATGCTATTTGATATATTCCTTTCGGTATGCCGAGACAGGCTGCCGTTTGCCGGGAATCGCTGGCCGGCTTCCTGACAGGGGGCGAACCATTCGTCAGCAATGGCCGGGCCGGGGAAAAGAACCGATGATGTCATGGATTTCCGCAACGACCCGCCGTCTGGCCACCGCTGCGGCATTTGCCGTCGCGATCATTTCGGCAGTGGGTGTGCCAGGATCGGGTGCTTCGGGATCTGCCAGCGCCGAGACTCTGAAGCCGACTCCGGACGAAGTCGTGGATCTTACCCGGAGAGCCGTCGCGATCGTCGAAACCCAGGGGGTCGAGGCCGCAAGGGAACTTTTCAACACGGAGGGCGAGTTCAAGTTCGGCGAGATCTACGTCAACCTGCTCGACTTCAAGGGAGCCTGGCTGATCTACCCGCCTCGGCCGGCCAGCGTCGGGCTCAACGTCATCAACCTCAAGGACGCCGACGGCAAGTCCCTGATCCAGGACATCATCAGGACCGCGCGCGACAACGGCGAGGGCTGGGTCGAATATCGCTGGATCAATCCTGTCACCAACAGGGTCGAACCGAAGCTGACCTACGTCAAGCGGGTGGCCGGCAAGGACATCGCAGCCTCCATCGGTATCTACAAGTGACGTCCTCCCATCCAGTCATCTGAGATCGCGGTAGATCTCCGCCGCCGCATCGTGCAACTCGCGCCCTTCCGGCAGGACGCCGCCGCCAAGGGCGCTCAAGCGCCGCACACCCAGGCTGTTGACCGAAACGACTTCGTCGGCGCGTTCGAGGTCGGCCGGCGTCAGGCTCCTCTCCGTGATGCTCAGCCGCTCCAGCAGCCTGCGACGCAATGTGCCGGGCAGAGCGCCATCGCCGGCCGGCGGCGTCGCCATCTCCTTGCCGAAACGCACCATCAGGTTGGCGGCGGTAAAGCAGGCGACGTTTCCCCGACCGTTCAGGAGCACCGCGTCGTCGGCGCCCCGTTCGTTCGCTTCGCCGAGTGCGATGATGTTGTCCAGATAGCCCAACGACTTGATGCGCGAGAGCGGGGAAGATTCGTTCCGCCGCGTCCTTGTCGCGATGATTGCGGTGAAGCAGTCCGGTCTCGACGGCAGTCCCGCCGCCGTGATGCAGACCGTCGGTACCGCATCCGGGGAAGGGGCCAGTCCCCGCACGCCTTGCCCCCGGGTGACGGTCAGCCGAAGGACGCCCTCGGCCATGCCATTGGCCTCGCGGGTATCCTCCAGGTGCCGGGCCAGATCACGGCCCCGGCCAAGATGCGGAAACCCAAGGATATCGAGTGCCGCCGCCAGCCGCTCCAGGTGAGCCTGGACATCGACCACGCCGCCGTTCCGCACGCGTAAAGTCTCGAAGACTCCATCGCCCAGCGTAAAACCGCGGTCCGCCAAAGCGACGCCGGCGCCTGGCTGGTCGACGATCCCGTCGTTCAGGAAACACTTCGCGGTCATTCTTCCGGCTCCCGCACCTTCGATCGGCTTTTCGTGACGGCAGCGACCAATGCCGCCGCCTTCAACTCGATCTCCGCCACCTCATCTGCCGGATTGGACAGCGCCACGATGGCTCCACCGGTCCCGACCGTGCTCGTCTGTCCATCCGAAACGATGGTCCGGATCACGATATTCAGATCGGCCGCACCGTCGAGGCTGAAGAAGCCGATGCTTCCGGAGTAGATGCCGCGCGGCGTTCCTTCCAGCCGCTCGATGATCTCCATGGTGCGCCGCTTCGGAGCGCCGGTCATCGATCCGCCGGGGAACGTGGCGCGGAAACAATCCACCGCGTCGCACTCCGGCCGCAATCGCCCCTCTACCGTTGTCACGAGCTGGTGGACGGTGCGGTAGCTTTCCACATCCATCAGGCTTGGAACATGGACCGAACCGACCTGACAGACGCGGCCCAGGTCGTTGCGCAGGAGGTCGGTGATCATCAGGTTTTCCGACCGGTCCTTTTCGTCGCCGGCCAGGGCGGCGCGCAGGCGCGCGTCCTCCTCCGGCGTCTTTCCACGCCGCCGGGTGCCCTTGATCGGCTTCGTCCGCACGGTGCCGGCGGGATCGATGCGGAGAAATTGTTCCGGCGAGGAGCAAAGGACACTCAACTCCCCGAAGCGCAGATAAGCCGCATGGGGAGCGGGGTTGAGCCGGCGCAGCAGAAGGTAGGTCCCTAGCGGATCGTCCAGCGGCGGCAGGTAGAGCCGGTTGGTCAGGCAAACCTCATAGCTTTCGCCGGCGCGGATTTCCTCAAGGCAGGCTTCGATCAGCCGGAGATAGTCCGGGGTGGAATGGTGCCAGGAAATGGCAGGCGGGCCAGCGGCATCCCACTCTTCCGCCGGGGTGGCGTCCAGCTCCAGCCGCTCCAGCGTTGTGGAGCAGTGGGTCAACCAGTCGAGTTCCGGATCACCTCCTTCCGGCGCCACCGTCACCGCGTAGACCGCCTCCTCGCCATGATCGAAGCACAGGAAGCGGCCGGGGAAGATCAGCTGCGCGTCGGGATGCGGCGATGAAGGCGTCGCCCGCCAGCCGTCCTCCGTCCTCAGTTCGTATCCCAGGTAACCGACGAACCCGCCCTTGAACGGGAAAGGGGCCAGCTGCGCGTCGATATCGATGCCGGCCAGCCGCCGCTGGACGAAAGTCAGGATATTCTCATCCGGACCGGCCATCGTGCCCGATCGGTGCGAATGGACGGATGCGTTAGGCCCGCCGTCGTCTCCCATGTAGGAGAAGCCGCCTGCCGGCAAAGCAGCGCCGTCGAGCCAGAAGGCATTGGAAGAATTGGCGAACAGCAGCCTGAACGCCGCGGCCGGATCGACCGCGCCGCCAATGCGTCGGTATTGCAGACGCCATGCCGCCGGACCTTCCGCCCGGCGCTGCGTCGCCTTCGCCGTGGTCCGGCTTGCCCTTGGCTTGCCGCGCGGACGGTTGGCGGCGTATCGCGCCGTCAAGTCCCGGAAATTCCGCAGCAGGGTATCGCCATGTTCCGACAGGATCGATTCGGGATGGAACTGTACGCCCCACAGCGGCCGGGTCTCATGCTCGACAGCCATGATCAGGCCGTCCTCCGTCCAGGCCGTCGCCCGCAGCCCGGGAGGCAGGGGCGGAACCGCCACCAGCGAGTGGTAGCGCACGGCGCGGAACGGTGACGGCAAGCCCTGGAACAGTCCGGAACCCGTGTGATGGATGCCGCTGACGCGGCCATGCATGGGGACCGGTGCACGCTCCACGACGCCGCCAAGGACATGGCAGATCCCCTGGTGGCCCAGGCAGATGCCAAGGACCGGCGCCGTCTCCTCCCGGATCAGCCGGGCACAGATGCCGAAATCGGCATCCAGCGTCGGCGTGCCCGGACCAGGCGACAGGACGACGTTGTCGTAGTCCAGCCGCTGCAACTCGTCCCAGGACAACGCGTCGTTCCGGACGACGAGCGGCTCGCAGCCGTTCACCAAGGCCAGCAGATGGAAAACGTTGTAGGTGAACGAGTCATAGTTATCGATGATCAGCGTCCTCATCGATCCCGCCTCTTTTCCATCCAGGTAAGTCCCGCAAGCCCGATATATGCCGGCTGGACAGGCCGATTTCACGCGGCGAATGGCGCTGCTCAAAAAGAACGCCCGCAAATCGAACGACTTGCGGGCGAGTTGAACAGGGAGGCTTCACGTCTGGGAGACGCTGAGTCCGAAGACCCAACCCTGAACAAGGTCCAGGGCGAAACAGCGAATATTGCATCGCAATATCCACTAGCCAATTAATTGGTCATTTGGTGCCCAGATTCCATGCATGATTCGAGGAAGCGCCCATGCACCTTCCGCATGGCTTTGAAGCGCAACGATTCGCTCAGAAAGCTGTCTCCGCTACTTTGCGCACGAGGAAGTCACGGAACGCATCGATGCGCTTCGAATGACGCAGTTCCTCGGCGTAGACGAAGTAGGTCTCGACCTTGGGGCCGTTCAGTTCCGGTAGGACGCGGACGATGTCGCGGCTGCCCTCGACCATATAATCCGGCAATGCGGCCATGCCCAAACCGCTCTCCACCGCCTTGAAGATCGCGTATACATTGTTGACGCGCATGATGGGGTTCCGGGTACCCTGCGGCGGGTCGCCGGCGTCCAGCAGCCAGTTGATGTTGGAGATCGGGGCGCGCATGTCCGTCGGGTAGGCGATCAGGTCGTGGTTGTCGAGTTCCTGGACCGTCTTGGGCACGCCTTTACGTTTCAGGTAGCTGACATGGCCGTAGACGTGGAACCGTATCGTCATCAGGTGACGCTGGATCAGGTCGGGTTGCCTGGGCTGCGTCATGCGGATGGCGATGTCGGCTTCGCGCATGCCCAAGTCGAGTTCCGTGTCGTCCAGCAGCAGGGAAAGCTGGATATCGGGAAACTTCTGAAGGAACTCGCGGGCGCGCGGCGTCAGCCACGTCGTGCCGAAGGCCACCGTAGTGGTGATCTTCAGCGGTCCCTTGGCGTGCTCGCGGCTCTCCGTCAGCATCGCCTCGGTCATCGACAGCTTGGCGAAGACGTCGCGGGCCGTCTTGTTGAGCAATTCGCCCTGCTCGGTCAGGATCAGACCGCGCGCGTGCCGATGGAACAGCGGCACGTTCAGGCTTTCCTCAAGCGCGCTGATCTGTCGGCTGACAGCGGATTGACTTAAATTGAGGCTTTCGCCGGCATGAGTGAAACTGCCGGCTTCGGCCACCGCGTGGAAGACCCGAAGCTTATCCCAGTCCATGAATCGTCCCGTTCATCGGCGGACGGAGGAAACCCGTCCGTCGCATCGTCTTGGCCGGCGGCGCTGCCGGCCCTGCGATGATATACCGCGCCGTACAGCAAGGCCACGCCAGTTAGGCCTGAAAAAGCATGATTCCTGGTCAACCGTCACGAAAATGCCAGTTTCGGGCAAGGGGAATGCCCCTTGCCCTATCCGGTTCGGTTATTCCCAGGCCCCGATCATCTGCGGATTGGCCGCTTCGCGAAGCGCTTCCTCCGGCGAGCCCTGGTGTTCGGCCAGGAACTTCTCCGCTTCCAGCGCCGCCATGCAGCCCATTCCGGCCGCCGTGACCGCCTGCCGGTAGATCTTGTCCTTGACGTCGCCCGCGGCGAACACGCCCGGAACGTTGGTCGCGGTCGAATCGGGAGCGGTCAGGATATAGCCTTCCGGATCGGTGCTGACCTTGCCCTGGAAGATCTTGGTGGCGGGATCGTGGCCGATCGCGATGAAGACGCCTTCGACCGGCAGGGTCGAGACCGCGTCCGTCTTGATGTTGCGGAGCTTCAGGCCGGTGACGGCCTTGGGCGAATCGTCGCCGCCTTCGCCCAGGATCTCATCGACCACGGTGTCCCATACAACCTCTACCTTCGGATTGCGGAACAGCCGTTCCTGCATGATCTTCTCGGCGCGGAACTGGTCGCGCCGGTGGATCACCGTCACCTTGGATGCGTGGTTGGTCAGGTACAGGGCTTCTTCGACCGCCGTGTTGCCGCCGCCGACCAGCGCAATCTCCTTGCCGCGGAAGAAGAAGCCGTCGCAGGTGGCGCAGGCGGATACCCCCGCGCCGGCGTAGGTGCGCTCGCTCTCCAGCCCCAGCCAGCGGGCCTGAGCACCGGTCGCGATGATCACGGTGTCGCCGGTATACAGGTCGCCGCTGTCGGCCTTCGCCTCGAACGGGCGCTTGGAGAAGTCGACCTCCGTGATGACGTCAAAGAACATCTCCGTCCCGACATGCTCGGCCTGTTTCTGCATCTGCTCCATCAGCCAGGGACCCTGGATGACGTCGGCGAACCCCGGAAAGTTCTCGACGTCGGTGGTGATCATGAGCTGCCCGCCCGGCTGCAAGCCCTGGACCAGGATCGGCTTCAGGTTGGCGCGCGCGGCGTAGATCGCGGCAGTATAGCCGGCCGGGCCGGCGCCGATGATCAGGACCTTGGAGTGATGATGAGCAGGCATGCGATGAAAGCCCCGGATTCTAATCTGAAATGGATGGAACGGAACGTAACTTATGGCCGCTTGAACATGGGCAGGGACGGTTCCCCCGTCAACCTGACCCATTCCAACCGGACGCCGTCAACCGGCCCGCCTTGGCGCTTCGATCCGCTGCCCCGTCCGCTCTTCCAGCCGTCGCCTGATTTCGGCGCCGACTATGGCGGTATCGTCCGGCGGCTCGTAGCTCCAGTGGTCGAGTTCGCCGGTGAACGGCCGGATGATTCCGGCTTCCTTCAGCGCCCGGTGGAAGGTCTGGAACTTGGGCGACCCTCCGTCCAGCTCGATGATGTAGACCGGCTTGCCGGTCGAGCAGGCTTCCGACACCATCGACACGCTGTCGCTGGTGACGACGATCACGTCGGCCAGCGCCAGGAAGGCGAAGTACGGGTTCTCGCCCTTGCCGTCCCAGACGACCGACGGCACGTCGGCCATGCGCGCCCGCAGGATCGCCTCGTTGTCGGCGCCTGTCCGGCGCGACGGGGTGACCAGCAGGCCGGCGCCGTGCTGCTTGGCGAGGTTCGCCAGCTTCTCCGCCACATCGCCCATGATGACCGGGGTCATGCGGAACAGCTTGTTGGTGCCGCCGATCAGCACCGCGATCCGAGGATGCGGCAGGTGCTCGTAGGCCGGCCCCAGCCGCTCCGCCGCGGCCGCTAGCTTATCCGGCGTGATCAGGTGCAGCGCTCCGCGTGTCGTGATGACGTTGGGACCGCGCAAGCGATCGTGCTCCGGCACGACGACGAGGTCGAGCAGGCGCGGCGGAATCTGCGGGTCCTGGAGGTGGACCGCGAAGGTCTTGCCCCGGCTGGCGCGCCGGACGCCGAGAGCCGGCGTCACGGCGGCCCGGCCACAGCTGATCAGCAGATCGGGCCAGGGCGGCTCCAGCGCGTCGCTGCCGGGGGCGGTCGAGTGCCGCGGCCCCAGCCGGAAGAACGGACTTAGCTGCTTCCACGGCGTGCGCAGTGTCACTCGCTTGATGACCGGAGGGATGCCGACCGCCTCGGCCAGTCCGATGCATTGGTTTTCCATGCCGGCCTTGCCGTCGCTGACAACCCAGCAGGTTAGATTTTGCACGATCGCGGGCCTTCTTCGTTGCTGACCGGTGACGGGGCCGTGGTCGGGAATAGCACATTCCGCCTATTATAAAGTTTCGCACTTGTAAGGCGGCTTGGACTTGGCGTAAACCAGTGGTCTGTGTAATATCCTTTCCAATTCATCCCTAGAGGCTACAAGAGAAAACCATGCGGCGAGTCAAACTCGACCGGATTGACCGGCGCATTCTGCGCGACCTTCAGGCCGATGGTCGCATGACCAACGTCGAACTCGCGCGGCGTGCCGGCATCTCGGCTCCACCCTGCCTGCGGCGCGTCCGTGCCCTGGAAGAGGCTGGTTTCATCCGTGGCTATCATGCCGATATCAACCCCGAAGCCCTCGGTTATGGCGTGACCGTGTTCGCCCATGTCGGGCTGACAAGCCAAGCCGAAGCGGACCTAAAGAAATTCGAGGATCTGGTCAATAGCTGGCCGCTGGTGCGCGAGTGCAACATGCTCGCGGGCGAGACGGATTTCCTGCTGAAGATCGTCGCGGAGGACTGGGATTCCTACCAGCGCTTCCTGACGACCAAGCTGACCAGCGCCCCCAACGTCAGCCACGTCAAGTCCGCCCTCGCGATCCGAACGTCCAAGTCCCAGCCCGGCGTTCCGATCGACACCGAGATCGGCGACCTGCCGGACGAGGACGAGCTGGAGGACGAAGAGTAGGCGGTTCCGCCGCCTACTCCTTAATTGCGTCAATCCGGTGGATCGCATACAGTGACATGACTGTTTCTGGAGCGGTGACATGGTGGACAAGAGTGACCTGATACTCTCGGCGATCGAGCGGATGTACGCCGACATCGTGGAGATCAAAACCGACGTTGCTGGCCTGAAGGGCCGGATGGATGACTTGGAAGCCGGCCAAAGGACTATGAGGCAGGTCATCGACGGGAATCATCTCAAGGTAATCGGTCGCATCGATCAGCTCTCCGACCAACTCGAGCGCCACATCAAGCACGCTGTCTAAACCGATCTCGCCAACCACCGATCCTCCAAAACAAAAATGCGGGCTTTCGCCCGCATTTTTCATTTCAGCCGAGTGACCGACCAAGCCCGTATCAGCGGAACTCGACCTTTACGACCTCATAGCTCTTCGAGCCGCCGGGGGTGGGGACCTCCACCATGTCGCCGACGGTCTTGTTGATCAGCGCCCGCGCCAGCGGCGAGTTGACCGACAGCAGGCCGGCCTTGATGTCGCTCTCGTCCTGGCCGACGATCTGGTACGTCGTCTCTTCGTCGGTATCCTCGTCGGCCACCGTGATCGTCGCGCCGAACTTGACGGCGCTCCCGGACAGTTTGGAGACGTCGATCACCTCCGCGCGGCTGATCTTGTCTTCAAGTTCCAGCACCCGTCCCTCGATAAAGCTCTGCCGTTCACGCGCAGCATGGTACTCCGCGTTTTCCGAAAGATCCCCGTGTTCGCGCGCTTCGGCAATGGCTTTGATCACCGCCGGGCGTTCGCTCGATTTCAGGTGCCTTAACTCCTCTTGGAGGCGGTTGTAGCCCGCCGCCGTCATTGGAACTTTTTCCATTTCCGGTCCACTCGACGCTGAAGAAGACTGCGGCGCGGCCAGATTAGCCGCGCCGAGAGCCCTGATCCTTAATATGACCCGCTCAGGTAGGACTGAAGGGGAGCCACGTCAAGGCTCCCACTCCGAAGCGCCGAGATAGCCTCGACGGCAGCCCGTGCTCCTGCGACGGTCGTATAATAGGGAATGTTATTGACGAGAGCGGTCCGGCGCAAGCTGAAGCTGTCGGACATCGCCTGCGCTCCGTCCGTCGTGTTGAAAACCAATTGCACGTCGCCATTGATCATGGCGTCAACCACATGCGGTTGTCCCTCGAGCACCTTGTTGACCCGCGCCACCGGGATGCCCGCCTCGCCGAAGGCCTTCGCCGTACCCGATGTCGCCACCAGCCCGAAGCCCATCTCGTGCAGCTTGCGTGCGATCACGACCATGGCGGCCTTGTCGTGATCCTTGACCGAGATGAAGACCTTGCCCTCCAACGGCAGCACCACCCCGGCGCCAAGCTGCGCCTTGGCGAAGGCCCGGCTGAAATCATGGTCGAGGCCCATGACCTCGCCGGTCGATTTCATTTCCGGCCCCAGGATGATATCGACGTTGGGGAAGCGGGCGAACGGGAATACCGCTTCCTTGACGGCGGTGTGCGGCGGGGTCGGTCCGTTCAGGGTAAAGCCGGACAGCTTCTCCCCCGCCATGACCCGGGCCGCGATCTTCGCGATGGCGGTGCCGGTCGCCTTGGCGACGAACGGCACGGTGCGGCTGGCGCGCGGGTTGACTTCCAGGATGTAGACCTGGGTGCCCTTGACCGCGAACTGCACGTTCATCAGCCCGACCACTTCCAGCGCCTCGGCCAGCATCCTGGCCTGACGCCCGATATCGGCGACCACGTCGGACGCCAGCGAGTACGGCGGCAGCGCGCAGGCGCTGTCGCCGGAATGGATGCCGGCTTCCTCGATGTGCTCCATGATGCCGGCGACATAGACGTCGGTGCCGTCCGACACGGCGTCCACGTCGACCTCGATCGCGTCCTGGAGGTAGCTGTCGATCAGCACCGGGTTCTTGCCCGACACCTTGACGGCCGAGCCCATGTAGCGCTTCAGCCCGGCCATGTCGTGGACGATCTCCATCGCCCGGCCGCCCAGCACGTAGCTGGGACGGATGACGACCGGGAAGCCGATGCGGGCGGCCACGGCCTCAGCCTCTTCCAGGCTGCGCGCCAGCCCGTTGGCCGGCTGGTGCAGGCCCAGCTTATGGAGAAGCTGCTGGAAACGCTCGCGGTCTTCCGCCAGGTCGATCGCGTCCGGCGAAGTGCCCAGGATCGGGATGCCGGCCGCTTCCAGGTCGCGCGCCAGCTTCAGCGGAGTCTGCCCGCCGAACTGGACGATGACGCCCAGCACCTCGCCCTTGCTCTGCTCGACCCGGACCAGCTCGATCACGTCCTCGGCGGTCAGCGGCTCGAAGTAGAGGCGGTCGGAGGTGTCGTAGTCGGTCGAGACCGTTTCCGGGTTGCAGTTGACCATGATGGTCTCGTACCCGGCCTCGATCAGCGCATAGACCGCGTGGACGCAGCAGTAGTCGAACTCGATGCCCTGGCCGATCCGGTTCGGCCCGCCGCCCAGGATCACGACCTTCTTGCGGTCGGTCGGCTGCGATTCGCACTCCGCCCCGCCCATGCCGTCCGCCTCGTAGGTCGAATACATGTACGGAGTATCCGAAGCGAACTCCGCGGCACAGGTGTCGATCCGCTTGTAGACCGGCGTGACGCCCAGCGCCCGCCGCGCGGCCGACACTTCCGACTCGGACGTACCCGCCAGCTCGGCCAGCCGCGCGTCGCTGAAGCCGGTCTGCTTCAGCCGCAGCCAGCCCCGCGCCTCGGCCGGCAGGCCGTTCTTCCGCACTTCGGCTTCCGCCGCGACGATCGCCTGGATCTGCTCCAGGAACCACGGATCGTACTTGCAGGCGGCCTGGACCTCCGCGACGCTCAGCCCGTGGCGGAAGGCCTGGGCGATCACCAGCAGCCGGTCCGGAGTCGGCTTGCTCAGCGCCGCCCGCACCGTCAGCGGATCGGGGTTGCCGTCGCCGATCAGCACTTCGTTGAAGCCGGTCAGCCCGGTCTCCATCGAGCGCAGGGCCTTCTGCACCGACTCGGCGAAAGTGCGGCCGATCGACATGGCCTCGCCGACCGACTTCATCGAGGTCGTCAGCAGGGGCTCGGTGCCGGGGAACTTCTCGAAGGTGAAGCGCGGCATCTTGGTGACGACGTAGTCGATCGTCGGCTCGAACGAGGCCGGAGTGACGCCCGTGATGTCGTTGTCCAGCTCGTCCAGCCGGTAGCCGACCGCCAGCTTGGCGGCGATCTTGGCGATCGGGAAGCCGGTCGCCTTGGACGCCAGCGCCGAGGACCGGCTGACGCGGGGATTCATCTCGATCACGACCATCCGGCCGTCGGCCGGGTTGACCGCGAACTGCACGTTCGACCCGCCGGTATCGACGCCGATCTCGCGCAGCACCGCGATCGAGGCGTTGCGCATGATCTGATATTCTTTGTCGGTCAGCGTCAGGGCCGGCGCCACGGTGATGCTGTCGCCGGTATGGACGCCCATCGGGTCCAGGTTCTCGATGGCGCAGACGATGATGCAGTTGTCGGCGCCGTCGCGCACGACCTCCATCTCGTATTCCTTCCAGCCCAGCACCGATTCTTCGATCAGCACCTCATGGGTGGGGGAGGCGCGCAGGCCGCCGCGCACGATGTCCTCGAACTCCGCCCTGTTGTAGGCGATGCCGCCGCCGGTGCCGGCCAGCGTGAAGCTGGGGCGGATGATCGACGGCAGGCCGGTCTCGGCCAGCGCCGCCAGCGCCTCGTCGAAGCTGCGGACCATCCGGCTGCGCGGGCTTTCCAGGCCGATCTTGTCCATGGCGTCGCGGAACAGCAGGCGGTCTTCCGCCTTGGCGATCACCTGCTTGTTGGCGCCGATCATCTCGATGCCCAGCCGCGCCAGGGTGCCGTCGTCGTCCAGCGCTATCGCGGTGTTCAGCGCGGTCTGGCCGCCCATTGTCGGCAGCAGCGCGTCCGGACGCTCCTTCTCCAGGATCTTCGCCACCGTGGCCGGGGTGATCGGCTCGATATAGGTCGCATCGGCCAGATTCGGGTCGGTCATGATGGTGGCTGGATTGGAGTTCACCAGGATGACGCGGTAACCCTCTTCGCGCAGGGCCTTGCACGCCTGGACGCCGGAGTAGTCGAACTCGCAGGCTTGTCCGATGACGATGGGGCCGGCGCCGATGATGGCGATGGACTTGATGTCGGTACGTTTGGGCATGGCGCTCGGGCTCTGGAATACTTCAGGCGCAACAAAATTCCCCTCCCTGCAAATCGGGGAGAGGGTCGGACAGGGGGTGCCACGCATCCGACCGCTGAAGACGCCGGAGCGCAAACCCGTGCCTATATAGAGACTGAATCACCCGGCGGGAAGCGCGACGTTGCGTCCGGAAGGCAGGAATGCGCTTCCACGCGCCGTTCATCCGTCCGGTCGAATGCCTTTGGCCGGAGCCGCGGTCACGGCCGGTCGCGCAGCGGAACCGGAGCGAGAAACCGTTGCAGGGTGGCCAGCGGGGCCACCCAGACCGCGCAAAGCCCGGTATCCTGGCGGTCGAATAGATAGGCCTTGTCGGCCTGCGCGCGCCTTTCCGGGTCGTGCAGGTTGACGCCGGACCCCCAGCCGATCCCATAGGGCCTGTCGTCGGCCGATTTTACGCGAAAGATGAAGTCGAGCCGCTGGATGAAGGCGCCGCGCCGGCAGGCGGTGGACAGGTCGCGGTCGACCTTCGCCACGTCGCGGATGCTGCCTTTCAAGTGATAGACGATTCGCTCGGGACGGATCGGCGTCTGCCGGAAAGGCGGAATGGGCTCCAGCGTCCAGGGTGAGAACGGCAGCGCGCTGAAATGCTCGGGCAGAACCGTACGGTCCAGCCGGTTCTGGTCGGCAACGGCGGAGAAAGCCGGTGTGACCGCCGTCATTGCGATCAGGAACAGGAGAGGGGCAAAGGCCGCACGCATCATGGGATGATGTCATCGGGGAGCGGCGCGGTAAAGGCCGAGGTCATGCCGGCTTCGGGAGGGACACCTTGAGGGATGCTGCAGGATCCGTCGATCGGCAGTATCCGGTGCGGGTAGTTCAGCTACAAAGCTGAATTATCAGGAAACAGGCAATAAAAAAGCCCCGGCGCTGCCGAGGCCTAATCTTGTGACTTTCTGGAACGACCTTCTTGTGGATCGTCTGAACTGTCTCAAGCTCCTTTTGCGGAGCGTTTCTTCCCTGTCTGCCGGCTGCCCTTTGTTTGGGCGGTCCGTTTTGTTGTGGGTGTTTTCTAACAGAAGTCCGTTTGCCGATAAACCACTAAAACGTCATATGACCATTGATCGGGAGAGCGTTGCGCTGCGGACATAGGTCGCGGTAGCGCAGCGGGATTTCAGGGTAAAACCATCCCGGCAGTTTTCGCCGATGCTCCTGGAAGTGGGTGCGCCGGTTGGCCGCAGGCCGCGGCACGATAGCGACAGGATGGATTCCGGTCATTTCCTTGCATATTAGGAGAATTTTTGCGAATTATAGTCTTTCCTGTTCACCGGATGGTTTCAGCACCGGATGGCGGTCCGTTTCTCCGCCACGGTTCCTATCGGAAATTTGGTCAGCCGAAGACCGGTTCATATCGATTCATTTGAGGTTAAGCATGGCATCTCATGGCCGGATAACGGTTGCCGCCCTGTTGTTCTTCTGCCTGTTCATTGGGGGTTTCGATACGGCTTCCGTCGCGGCTCAGCCGGTTCCACCCGTTTCGGGCGCGGCTCCCCCTCCGTCCAACGGAGCACCCGGCATACCGCCCGACGTGCTGACGATCCCGCAGTTGCCGGTGCCGCCCAACAGCAGTTTCGCCATCGACGACACGGTGCTGGTCGGCAACGACGACGATTGGACCGGACAGGTGATCCTCAACGCTCCCTTCAGCGTCATCCAGGTGACCCAGTTCTACCGGACCGAAATGCCGAAGATGGGCTGGGCGGAAACCGCCATCGTCCGAGCGCGCCGCACGTCGATCTCCTTCGTCCGCGACCAGCGGGTGGCGACCATCCGGATCAGCATCCAGAAGGACGACAACAAGCGCACCGACATCGACGTGGTCGTCTCGCCCATCCAGACCAAGCTGGCGCCCGGCACTTCCTCGACCACGGCGCCCATGCTGCCACGCCTGAAATAAGCGTTTCGTCCGGGTTCCCCCTCATCGACCGCTTGCGTGGCGCCCCTTCCTCGGGTCACATCGTCACCTGACCGCATCGGCTTCCGTCAGCCACTTCCGTCAGGCACTTCCATGAGCCTGTGACAGGTTGGGAAGGCGATGCGTCCGGAGACCGGCGGCACAGCCGGAGTGAACGAAGATCAAGGGGGAATACCCATGAGTAACCAAGACCTGCGCCACGACCCCGTCGTTATCGTTTCGGCCGTTCGTACCCCCATGGGCGGTTTTCAGGGCGATCTCGCCGCCGCGACGGCGCCGGAACTCGGCGCCACCGCGATCCGCGCCGCACTCGAGCGGGCCGGCCTAGGTTCCGATTCGATCGAGGAAGTCATTATGGGCTGCGTGCTGCCGGCGGGGCTGGGGCAGGCGCCGGCCCGCCAGGCCTCGCTCGGCGCCGGCATTCCCGAATCGGTCGGCTGCACCACCATCAACAAGATGTGCGGATCCGGCATGAAGGCGGCGATGCTGGCCCATGACCTGATCGCGGCAGGCACCAACGGCATCATGGTCGCGGGCGGCATGGAAAGCATGACCAACGCGCCGTATCTGCTGGACCGTGCCCGAGGCGGCTACCGCATGGGCCATGGCCGCGTGATCGACCACATGTTCCTCGACGGGCTGGAGGACGCCTACGACAAGGGCCGCCTGATGGGTACCTTCGCGGAGGACTGCGCCCAGCATTACCAGTTCACCCGCGAAGCCCAGGACGCCTATGCCGTGGCCTCGCTGACCCGCGCCCGCACGGCGGTGGACGACGGCACCTTCGACGCGGAGATAGCGCCCCAGACCGTCCGCGCCCGCAAGGGCGAATCCCGGGTGACCAGGGACGAGCAGCCGGGCAAGGCGGTCCCCGACAAGATCGGCAGCCTGAAGCCCGCGTTCCGCAAGGACGGCACCGTCACGGCGGCCAACTCCAGCTCGATCTCCGACGGCGGAGCGGCCCTGGTGCTGATGCGCCGGTCCGAAGCCGAGCGGCGCGGCATCAAGCCCCTGGCCGCCATCACGGGCCACGCCACCCACGCCCAGGCGCCGGGCTGGTTCACCACCGCACCGGTCGGCGCCATGCGCAAGGTGCTGGACAAGGCCGGATGGTCGGCCGCCGATGTCGACCTGTACGAGGTCAACGAGGCGTTCGCCGTGGTCGCGATGGCGGCGATGCGCGAACTGGACCTGCCGCACGACAAGGTCAACGTCCATGGCGGCGCCTGCGCGCTCGGCCACCCGATCGGCGCGTCGGGTGCCCGTATCCTGGTGACCCTGCTGGCGGCCCTGGAGAAGTACGACCTCAAGCGCGGCATCGCGTCCCTCTGCATCGGCGGCGGCGAGGCCACGGCCCTGGCGGTCGAGCGGATCGCCTGAAATCAGGGCCAGCGCAGAGTGTAGAAGCGGCCTCCGGCCGCTTTGTCGAGACTTACCAAAAGCGGCCGGAGGCCGCTTCTACACTGGTGCCATCTTATCAAAACCGCTGTGCCAAGCAAAAAGCCGATAAACCAGGGTGGGAAACGATGCTGATTACCGAAGAGCAGGCCATGGTGCGCGACATGGCGCGCCAGTTCGCGGCTGAGCGGCTGGCCCCTTTCGCGGCCGAATGGGACCGGACGGCCAGCTTCCCGTCGGAAGCCCTCGCCGAGATGGGACGCCTCGGCATGCTCGGCATGGTGATCCCTGAGGAATGGGACGGGGCAGGGGCCGATTATGTCTCCTATGCCCTGGCGCTGGAGGAGATCGCCGGCGGCGACGGCGCCGTATCGACGATCATGAGCGTCCACAACTCGGTCGGCTGTATGCCGATCCTGACCTTCGGCACGACCGAACAGAAGGAGCGCTTCCTGCGCCCGATGGCGCGGGGCGAAAAGCTGGGCGCCTTCTGCCTGACCGAGCCGCAGGCTGGCTCCGACGCCGCCGCCATCCGCACCCGCGCGCGCCGCGACGGCAACCATTGGGTGCTCGACGGCACCAAGCAGTTCATCACCAACGGCAAGAACGGCCATGTCGCCATCGTCTTCGCCGTGACCGATCCGTCCGCCGGCAAGAAGGGCATCAGTGCCTTCGTCGTGCCGACCGACACGCCCGGCTACCATGTCGCCCGGATCGAGCACAAGCTGGGCCAGCGCTGCTCCGATACCGCGCAGATCGTGCTGGACGGGTGCAGGCTGACCCCCGACCTGATGCTGGGCGAGGAGGGCAAGGGCTACAACATCGCGCTCGCCAACCTGGAAGGCGGCAGGATCGGCATCGCCGCCCAGTCCGTCGGCATGGCGCGCGGTGCCTTCCGGCATGCTCTCGCCTATGCCAGGGACCGCACCAGCATGGGCGTGCCGATCATCGAGCATCAGGCCGTGGCCTTCCGGCTGGCCGACATGGCGACCCGGATCGAAGCGGCGCACCATCTTGTCCTGCACGCCGCGGCACTGCGCGACGCCGGTATCCCATGCCTGAAGGAAGCGGCGATGGCGAAACTCAACGCGTCGGAAATGGCCGAGCGGGTCTGTTCCGATGCCATCCAGATCCATGGCGGATACGGCTATCTGGAGGACTTCCCGGTCGAGCGGATCTACCGGGACGTTCGCGTCTGCCAGATCTACGAGGGCACCAGCGATATCCAGCGTCTGATCATCAGCCGGAAGATTGCTGCCGGGGATTGAGCGGCCAAGGTCAAAAGGACGCAGGACAAAGCCCCTGACACCCTTTGCGCGATACCGCCCGTTTGGTTTATCTACCACACGAGTCCGCGCCGAAATCATTTCTCGCGGGAACCGTGCTTTTCCGGGACCGGGGCGTCGTGACACATATTCTTGCGGTCGAGGATGACGAACAGGTTCAGGAGTTGCTCTCCGACTACCTGAGCCACGAAGGGTTTCGGGTAACCGTCGCCGCCACCGGCGCCGCCATGACGGCGGTGCTGGCGGCGGACCCGGTAGACCTGATCCTGCTCGATCTGCGGCTTCCCGACGGCGACGGACTGGCCCTGGTGCGCCAGCTGCGCAGCGAAAGCCAGCTCCCGGTCATCATCCTGTCCGGCAAGGTCGAGGAGGTCGATCGCATCGTCGGGCTGGAATTGGGCGCGGACGATTACCTGACCAAGCCGTTCAACCCGCGTGAGCTGCTTGCCAGGATCAAGGCCGTGCTTCGCCGGGCGGGGGAGGGCGGGGTGGCCCGGAACGCCGAGGGGCTGCGGGCGGTGGTCTGCTTCGCGGGATGGCAGTTCGACCTGGCGGCGCAAAGGCTGCTCTCGTCCGATGGGCGCGACGTCGATCTGACCAAGGCGGAATACGCCCTGCTGGCCGCCTTCGTGAAACAGCCGCAAAAGGTGCTGTCGCGGGACCAGCTTCTCGATCTTACCCGGATCGACGGGGCCGAAGTCTTCGACCGTAGCATCGACGTGCTGATCCTGCGCCTGCGCCGCAAGATCGAGGCAAACCCGAAGGAGCCTCAGATCATCAGGACGGAACGAGGTTTGGGCTATGTTTTTGATACCAGGGTGAAGGCGGTCTGAGCAAGGTTGTCGCGGCTGGCCGTTGCCGTTAGGCTGCCTGCCTGCGAAACGGGCAAGATAAGGAAAGCCGAATGAGCGCGCCGCTGGACTTCTGGTTCGATTTTGCCTCGCCCTACGGCTATCTAGCATCGACCCAAATCGACGACATCGCGGCGCGGCACGGGCGCTCGGTCCGCTGGCGTCCGATCCTGCTCGGGGCGGTGTTCAAGGTCAGCGGCATGAAGCCCGTGATGGATCAGCCGCTGCGGGGAGAGTACCTCGTCCACGATGCGCCGCGCTTCGCCCGCCTGCTCGGCGTCCCTCTGACCATGCCGGCAAAGGTGCCGCTCAACGGGCTGGCGGCCTGCCGGGCCTTCTGGTGGCTGGAACCGTCAGACCCGGCGAAGGCGCATGCACTTGCCAAGGCGATCTACCATGCGCATTGGGGCGAAGGGCGCGATGTCGCCGCCGCCGAGCAGGTGGCGGAGGTCGCGGCACCCTTGGGGATCCCGGCGGCTGATCTTCTTGCCGGCGTGCAGGAGCAGATGGTCAAGGACCGCCTGCGGGCCGAAACGGACGAGGCGATCCGGCGCGGGGTCTTCGGCGCTCCCTTCATCCACGTCGACGGCGAAGCGTTCTGGGGAGCCGACCGGCTCGATCAGGTGGAAGAGTGGCTGGCACGCGGCGGCTGGTAATCGCCTCAAGGGTGGTCCTCAGGCTTGCTCCAATCTTCGGCGGCGGAGCGCCGTGGCCGATTTATATCTCCACGAGCGTTTCCGGTGCGGCGTGGTGCTGCATTGGATCGTGATCGTGATCGGTATAGAACTATACGATCATGAAGTAATGGGACTTTGCAGCCATCATGGCGGACCTTTTCCAAGACCCCGCACGCGGCGCGAACAGGCGGCGCTCCGGGTCTGTCGATGGTTTCAAGAGCAGGCGCCGCGCCGGTCAGCATGGTTGGCTGAGCGCCGTCATTTTTACGGGGGTCCTGCTGGGGCTGATCGCGCTGTCGATCAAGACGGTGGCGGGGGATCTGGCCTTCGTGCTGCTGGCGGCGGTCGCCGTCGTCGTCTATCTGGTCCATCGGCTGTTTCCGGGCGGCGAATTTTTCACGATAGCGCTTGCGAACTTCATCGGTATCTACGCCTCGATCTTCGTGCTGTTCATCGAAGGCAATTTCAAGGCGGTGACATCCCTGATGCAGGCCTGCGGCTTCATCCTGCCGCTCGCTGCGTTCGTTGGCGGAGCCTATTGGCGCCGCCATACGATCCGGACCATCGTGCTGACGGAGGACGTCCGGTCAGGGCCGCGCTTCAACCGCATCTTCATATGGATACTGCCGGTCTTCGCGATCGGCGCCTTGACCTTTCTTATGCCGGTTCACGATATCGCTCCGACAGTGGTGACTGAACTGTTCTTCGTCGCGATGCTGGCGATCTCCGTCGTCGTCCTGCTCGTCAGCCGGGATATATCGATCTTCCTGCTGGATACCGGGCTGCTGTTCGAAGGCTTCTTCCAGGCCGCGGCCCGGCTGGTGACGCCGGCCTTCGCCTTCCTGACCTTTTATTCGCTGCTCGTGATCGTCTTCGCATCGCTCTACACGATCCTGGACCGCTTCACCGACCCGCCCAACTTCATGATCGACGGACGCCCGCGCGATATCACCTTTCCGGAAAGCCTCTATTTCTCCCTGGTGACGCTCAGCACGGTCGGTTACGGCGACATTCAGCCGCATACCGGCTTCGCACGCCTGATCACGGCGACCGAGATCCTGCTGGGCGTGTTGCTGCTGCTGTTCGGTTTCAGCGCCATCATCAGCCATCGCAGCGACTGGCGCTCCCCCGACGATCCTGGATGAGATGGCGGCGCCGCGGAAGGCGCAAGCCGTACCTTTCGCCGAGCCGATCTACGGCTTTTATCCGATTTGCCCGATAACTTTTCTTAACGGAATCACGCTAGCCTGAACCTAACTTCGATCCAAACGAGGCCCGTCCCCATGGCGCGGGTTGACGGGGCCCATGTCAAGATCCACAGAAGACGTCAAAAACTGGATGAACATGTTCCGCTGGATCGTCAAGCTGATCCGGGACGAGTTCGGCATCGACGAAAAGATCCTGGTGCGCACCGCGACGCTGGAGACCGACATGGGGCTCACCATCGAGCAGGTCGAACAGGTGCTCGAATACATTGCCGAAAGTTTTCAGATCAGCTTTCCGGAAACCACCTTGGACGAGATCGTCAAGCTGGAGGAACTGTGCATGCTCGCCAGTTGGATGAAGGGGTTTTACAAGCGGCCGGAATTTATTTCGGACGGGTTCGAAGCCCAATGCCGCGGCATCAACGAGATCGCCGCTTAAGGCACTTCACGCAGGGGCTGGGCAACTGACGAACGATGTCGTTGGATGACAAACAGTGACGCTTTCACCATTTTTTGCACGAGCACTATAGCCGGTTAATCAGCGCCCCCTGTAACCTGCCTCCGGACATGCTATCTGCATCTGGCTTGAATTCCACATCGCCAGCATGCGGGGGCCTATGCCCATTCATCTCATCAAAATGGCCGTAGGTATCGGCGACCTCGACCATCTGATCGAAGTGCAGAAGGGACGGCATTTCGTCCGCGACGGCCGGACCGTGGTCCCCGGCTACACCCGCCGCAAGCCGCGCCGTCCCGACGAGGTCACCGACGGCGGCTCCATGTACTGGGTCATCAAGGGGCAGGTGCGTTGCCGCCAGCGAGTCCTAGATTTCGAGCTGGTCGACGGCGAAGAGGGGGAGACATGGTGTCGAATCATCATGGACCCGGAACTGATCCCGACGATGCCAGTGGCGAAGAAGCCGTTTCAGGGATGGCGCTATCTGGAGCCGTCTGCGGCCCCGAGAGATCTGGACGATGCCGGCCCCGATGGCGAACTGCCGCCGCATATCCTGGCGGAGTTGCGCGAACTCGGACTCGCCTGAAGCCGGCATGCAGCCTGTGCGATTTAACCGGACGGTCAAAAAAACTTCACCGGTATGAGTTTTTTCTGTTGCGGCTCTGAAATCATGGGGCTATACCCCGTCTCACCGAAGCGCTGGTGGCGAACGCCACAGCAAGCTGAGGGATCAGCCCACCGAGGATGGATCGCACGACGTGCTG
>NZ_AVFK01000111.1 GCF_000936425.1 Skermanella aerolata KACC 11604
CTTCTTCGATATCCTGTCCGGCCATTTCGCCTTCGCCGCCGAGCGCGGGGTCGACTGGACGGCACTGCGGGCGCACTGCGACACGGCTCTCCGGCGCGGTCCCGCCACCCAGACCCACCTGTTCGACGTTTTGGCGGAATCCCTGCGTGCGCTCGAGGACGGTCACGGATCGCTGAGGGGACTGGATCGCTACGAGGACAGCCGCCCCTGGGAAGGACAGCTCTACCGTGCCTGGAAAGCCGCCGGCGGGCGGCCGGTCGATGGCGACTACTCGGACGGTTTCGCCAGCGGCTGGCTCGACCATGTCAGGCGCCGCATCCTGTCCGGGTCCGGCCATGTCGCCGCCCACGACACCGTCGCCTGGGGACGTCTGCCCGACGGATTGGGATACATCTCGCTGATGGCTTGCGAAGGCCTGTCCGATGACGAAGGGGGGCATGCCGACGTGCTGGCGGCCAGACAGGTCTTCGACCGCGCGATCCGGGACTTGGGCGACGTCCGTGGACTGATCGTCGATCTTCGCTGCAATCCCGGCGGCTGGGACCGGGTCTCCCTCACGCTGGCGTCGCACCTGACGGACAGAACGGTCCGCGTCTTCACCAAGCAGCCGGTGCGGCATGGCTCCGGCCTTCAGGTCCAGACGATCGAGCTGGCGCCCGCCCAGGGTGCCCGCTTCACCGGTCCGGTCGCTGTCCTGACCAGCGACTCCACGGTCAGCGCCGCGGAAGTCGGGACGCTTGCCCTGCGCGCCTTGCCGAACACCCGGTTGTTCGGCCGTCCGACCTATGGCGCGCTGTCCGATCCCTTCCGGTACCGCCTGCCGAATGGCTGGAAGGGGGCTGTGTCGAACGAGATCTATCGGGCATGGGACGGCGCCGTGTACGAAGGCTCGGGGATTCTCCCGGATCAGCCCGCCGCCGAGCCGTCGGCGCGGGACTTCTGGGGATCGATCGACGCTCAAACCACGGATGCCAAGACATGGCTGCTGGCGCTCTGACGACGGCGATTGGGCCCCGCCTCATGAAGCGGATGCTGCTCGCCACGACTGCGGCGGTCGCTTGCCTGATGCTCACGCCGTCCGCCGAAGCGCGCAGCGCTTCCCGCCCTGAACAAGCCGTTGCCGTCAGTGCCGAAGCCGGCGATGGGGCAGGCGACGGGTTCGTCGCCGTAGCCCAGGCCGCACCCGCTGAGGACGATGAAGAGGACGGCGAAGACGAAGAAGACGACAGTGACGACGAGGATGGCAGTGTCGACGACGAAGAGGACGAAGAGGACGAGGATGACGAAGAGGACGAGGATGAGGACGAGGAAGACGGGAGCGCCACCGCCGATCCCGTTCCCGGCGCCGTCACCGGCGATCAGGATGACATAACAGCGGATGGCGCCGATGCTGATGAGGACGAGGAAGACGAGGAAGAAGAAGAAGAAGATGACCTGTTCCCAAGCGCTCCGGGAACTCTCAATGCCACGATAGGCGGCACGGCGACCTTCCAGGCCGGAGTATTCGGAGACCTCACGCATGGCGTCCAGTTCCGCAACAAGACGGAAGTGGACTTCAACGTCAGGGGCAAGGCCGACAACGGTCTTCTATACGGCTTGAAACTTCAGCTGGAGACCGTCACCGGCAACGAATCCAGTTCGGAAACGACCTTCGACGAGGCTTACGTCTATATCGGCGGCCCCTGGGGCCGGCTGGAGTTCGGCGATACCGACGATGTCGTGGCCGGAGGACTGCTGATCTATGCCCCAAGCGTCGGCATCGGACAGGTCGATGGCGACTACGGCAGCTTTTCCAGGCTGAGCCTGGACGACTACTATCCGTTCTATCCCGACATCGGGACATCGACCAAGATCAACTACTACACCCCGAGGATCGCCGGCTTTCAGGCCGGCATTTCTTATAGCCCGCACCTTTCCGACAATGGTCAGTCCGTCGTGGCCTTTCGACCCGGAAGGGTGCGCGGCACCACCGCCTCCGCACCTTCGCGGAGCTTGTCTTCGGCAAGCGCCATCCCCCGAACCGCCATTCCACAGACCATTGTCCGGTCGGCATCGCTTAGCTCCAGGAGCGTGACCCGGGCGTCGGCCCCCGCTCCGACGCGGGTCGCCCAGACCGTCGAAGACGACGAGGACGACGGCGAAGATTCGGAGGATGACAGTGGTGACGACGACGGCGAGGACGACGACGATGATCCCGACGACGGGCCGGATACCGATGATCCGGATGAACCCGACGAGCCGGATGACCCCGATGAGCCGGATGAGCCGGATGCTCCTGATGAACCGGACACACCGGATCAGCCCGACGCGCCCGATCAACCTACTCCGGAGCAGCCTAGCCCTGAGCAGCCCACCCCGGAACAGCCCGATCCCGGCGAGCCGGTTCCCCCCGTTGTGGAGCCTGAGCCCGAATCGCCTGTCGTCGAAGAACCCGAGGACGAAGATGAAGACGAAGACGAGGAGGAAAGCGGATACCGCGACGTCACCTCCTTCGCGGTGAACTATCAGAAGGAGTTCGAGAACCTGACGTTCAGCGGCAGTGCCGCTGTCATCAATGGCAACGGCTACGGTCCCGGCTTCAGGGACTTTACCGCCTTGGTGACGGGTATCCAGATCGGCATCTCCGACTTCACGGTCGGCGGAGGTTTCGGGAAGTTCGACGGCTACGCCGACCTCGACTGGCAGTGGAATGTCGGCGCCACCTATGAAACCGGCCCTTTCGGCATCGGCGCACAGTACGCCTGGGTGCGGGACGTCAACGGTGATCACTCCTGGGCGGCGGGTATCGGTGTCAACTACGTCCTGGCTCCAGGCCTGTCGCTCCAGGCCGACTACGTCCATTCCAAGGTGAACTTCACGAGATCTGAAAATGTGAATACGTCTGATGTTATCCTGCTTGGTCTCCAATTGAGTTTCTGATCAGGGAGACTGTCGAAAGGCTGCAAGCTTCGTGTCGACTTAAGGCAGTACTCTTGTGGGTCTAACCGTGCCCGGTTCACAATCTTCGAGTGAATTTAAATGCGGATGGGTCGTGTGCGTAGCTGTCCCTCAGACACTGCTCGCCGACCCAGGATATCTCTACGCCCAAGTGAACCTCCCTGTCTGGACGACCCGAGTTGAGCCGTTCCATGGGCACCTTCCCCCGGCGCTCGTACCATCACCGCCTGGCTGCTGAACCAGCAACGGCGCTCCCTTATATCCACCACGCATCTGCTTCGAAGCGTCACGTTGAACAACCGTCCTCTGCTCGAAGAGGGAAGTTGCTACATTGCCTACACGCTAAAGCTGCTGTCGTCGCCAAGTCAGGATAGTGGGGCTGACTGCCAGACGTGTGACGACGGAAGCATGGTTAAATTGAACCAAGAAGGGAGGAACGAGGAACGCTCGCCGCTGAGGCAGTCCCTCCGTTGATCTGAAGATGATCAACGGAGGGATGCGATAAGCATGTTTTAGGCTTGTGGGGGTCAATGGCCTTCCGTCCCATTCTCGCCCGGTTCAGCGATGACGCAGCCGCGACCATGATGACCGGGCTGCGAACAGGTCCCTCGAGAAGACCATGGACCTCGACCGTAAGTGATCTGATCGGCCGCTCATTGGCGGCCTCGAATTTCGGACTTGCTGAGTTAGGCTAAGGGATAATAGTCGGGCGGAGGGAGGCCGATCGCATCAACGTCAAGGACCCGGCGCGCGGCATGCCCGCTCGGTCGGTACTCAATGCCCGCGTGGGGCCAATTGATCTCGTTCACCGACGACAAAGCCGCAAATGCTGGCGGTCTGGTCACGAAGGTCAACCCACGCGGGACTTCCCAGGAGTGCGACGGCTGCGGACGGCTGACACCGAAGACGCTGAGCGACCGCCTCCACGACTGCCTCGGTTGCGGATCACGACGTTCAAGCGGCAAAAGTCGTCAAGCATCGAGCAATCTTGTGGTCAAAGGGGCCCGGAGCAGGCCTTGAAGCGTCAAGCCAGCGGGTTGCCGCATATCTTGCTTCAGAAGCCATCCTCCTTCAGGCGGCGGAGTGTTCACGTTGCCGACTTCCCTGATGATCTCATTAACGCGAGGCTGTCATAAGGCGGGAGGTCATCAACATGAGTCTCTCACCCGATCCCGAGCTGCTTGAGCATTGGCAGCGTCTGTGCCATGAACGTCTCGGCCCGCGTTCGCAGTTCGGCTAGGTTGCCCGCGGCACTCTCGATCGTCTTGCCATCCTTGATCAGTCGCTGGTTTTGTGCCGCCAGCACCTGCCATACGGCCTCCGCTGGATCTACGCCCTGCCTCGTCGCAAGCAGGAACAACTGGTCAAAACGCGTCACAGCTGTGCCGCTACCTGTCACTGGTGACGCCAAGAACACGAGCTGGTCCGAGAAACGTGCCTGGTCTATTACGGCGGTGTTGAAGCCCTGTGTCCGATCCGCGCGGTCATCCTCGCCCTCCACGGGGAGGCATGGCGCGACGTGACCGGTCGCCGTCAGCACCGTCATGGCTTGCACGAGGCGGGCCAGCCCGATCTCGCGGATACTGTCCATGGCAAGCAGCTGACCCAAAAACGCCGGTCCTTTGGCCAGCGCGTCCAGGACGGGCACGTAGGTTTCCTCATGAAGCGTTACCTCGCCGACTGCGAAAGTCGCCTTGAGTGGGATCAAGGCTCGCGGCGCGGTTAGAGCGAAGCGGGTGGCGTGCAGCAACTCGACCTGTTCCTGCGGCGCCAGCCTGACGGAGCCCTTGACGAACATGTCTTTTCGGAACTGCTGGTTCAGGAAGTAGTCCCGTACGGTTTCGCGGAACAGCGGGTCGCCGATTTCGGCAAGTACCCGCTGGGCGTCTGCGGTCAGGTTGACCTGATCGACGTGGTCTGCGGGATTGGCTGAGGCGGCAAACGCCAGCTTGGCCTCATTCAGCTCACGCGCGACCTCAGCGAAGTACTGGGGCTGCCAGTCACGGTTAAAGTATTCATGTGCCAGATAATTGCGTGACATGGTTTTCAGGCGCTCCAGGCGCGGCACCACGCCCGGGTTGCTGCCGAAATAGCCTGCCTGGAACTCATTAAGCTGTTGGGCGAAGGCAATCGCCTTATCGATGCGCGCCACCATCGGCTCGGTGAGCCCGCCGCGTGTTCGATCATCAGCTGCCTCAACGGCATGGTGGGCGACCAGCCGGGAAGGCAGTTATAGCTGATGTAGACCACACCCCCGAACTTCAGCTTGCGACGCAGGATCTCGCGGATGGTGCGGCGATTTTCGGGGCTGATCCAGCTGTAGATCCCATGCAGCGTGATGAAGTCGAACTCGGGCGTATCGGTCTCCAGCAGCTCGGCGAAACTTTTGTCGAAGAAGCGCACATTGGGCGTGCCCGCGGCGGCTGCGAGCTGCTGGGCACCAGCGGCATGAGAAGGATTGAAATCCGTGGCCCAGAAGTCACCTTGGGGATTGGCGGCGGCGATCAGGTTCGTGCTGAAGCCCTGGCCGAAGCCCAGCTCGCAGTAAGCAAAGGGCGACGAGAGCGACGGCGGCCTGATGCCCTTCAGGAGCATACAGAAAGCAAGGAAGGATGGTGTCAGCTCACGATAGAAGCCGTGCGTGTAGTCTATCTCAGAGACGTATCCGTCGGTCCAATTGCTCATGTTCCGTCCTTTGCGAGGTGCAGATCGCAATGTCACGGGATCTTGGTTAATGCTTTCTTAATTCAGACAACCCAAATCAGTCTCATGTCCTGGATCAGCCCTCGGCCTTCTCGTCACCGAACAACGCCTTGCGCGTGACCGGGTCGTAGTAGCTCATCACCTGCTTAATGAAGGCCAGCGTGTCAGCAACGCCCAGCGCCTGAGCGAACGCCTCGTAGTGGTCTGGCTGGACACGCAGCTTTCCCCGCCAAGCCGGCTTTTCCTCATACGAGTGCGCAAAAACCAGTCTGGCGGGGCAAAGTCATCGCCATGTTCTGGCACGACAACCCACCACAACGGCCAGCGCGAACGCGCACCAGCCGGCAATCAGAACAGGCGCCCTTATCAGCTCATCATGTCCAGACAGCTGCGGTAAAGATCGCCGCCGTTTTTCGCTTCCAGGATAGTCGGGATCATGATCGGCCAGGCGTACCGTTCCGGCCGCCTCGGGGCTGGATTACGACACCGGCCGCGGCAAGCGTGCGGCGGATTTTGCTCGAACTGCACCGGCACAGGATCGCCAGATCATCGAGGGAGGCGCCGGCACGGTAGCGTTCGGCCAGTTCCTCGGAAGACAAAGGAAGGTTGGCGGTCCCTCGCTTGCCGCGACGCAGTAACACGTTGGCTGTGTGGTCAATCAGCTTGATCTGGATACCGACAGCGATGAGCCTGTGGCGGATCTCGTCAGGATTGACCGTGTAACCGAGCAATTGATATCGGGCCGCTATCTCGGCGAGTGTAGCGCCGTCCTGGTACCGCTCGGCCAATTCCTCGATGGGAATGTCCGTAGCGGCCGCGTGATGGAGCTCGGGTTGCTCGGGACCATCGGCAGGAGGCGCGACAGGCGGAGGGATGACGGGGCGCGAGCCTGTCATGGCGCGATCGCTCAGCTCATCATGCCGATGCAACGTAAGCCTCCGACGAAGGCCGCCTTGATGGTTTGTTGAGGACAGCGGAT
>NZ_AVFK01000112.1 GCF_000936425.1 Skermanella aerolata KACC 11604
GCGCCTCATCGCTGAGGAAGCCTCTGCCTGACGTCTACAAACAGCTTCTTACGCCGGTCGCCGCCTGCCCAGTCATCAGGCTCCCGGCAGGCTTGTCCCGGGAGATCGTGTCGCTCCCGGTTTTGACGACGGTTCTCTCACTAACGACGCGTCTTCGAAGGGTTCACTTTCGTTCGTCTCTCCGACACATACCTGCTCAAGGTATTTCCTTGAACTTTTCCTCCAACGCTCACCACCACGGCTCTTGACCGCAGCAGCTTGGAGTGGTTTGAGACCCGCTCCTGAAAGCCGATCCCGAGGGGCCAACCCTCATCTCCCGCACAGCTTGTCTACACGGTCTGTTCGTTCACGTTGAACTCCTTTCCCATGTACGTCTGCAGCACACACACCATCTTTGAGCGGACAGAGGCTCACCTCGTCGCTTTCATCGAGATCGCCTTCATCTCCATCCTGTCTCGCCGGCTGGTGCGCCTTGCGACCCAGGAAATCAGCGCCTGATGTCTACAAACAGACTCTTAGGACTTGATGAGCATCTCTAATAGAATTACCTCTGTTACGCACTACTTCTCGTTTTCTGAACTAGAATACAATAACTACCTAGTAAAGCCGAATTAACTAACAGAATGCGTTTATCTTTTCTGAGCGAGAGGACAACGGAATGTACGGCTATACGCTGCCTGTTATAGTGATAGGTTTTATGACTTGGGCAGACACAGCTTCGGCTCAAGAGCATTGCGTCGCGGGATTGAGAGTCGGACTCTACGACCACTACATGTCAACAACGAGTGCTAGCGACAATTCGACAATTCATAATCAAATCTGCGAGGCTTACAAGAAGTATGAAAGTGACAAGATGGGAGGAGATGTCAAAGCAAGCTACGGCCTCTTCTCCGGAAGTGCTTCACTCAGCCGAGAACAGGTTGAAGCCATTGGACAATCTATGTGTCAAGCCAATTTTTCTAAGGAGGCATCGGACAAGCTGATCAAGACCTCAAGTTCTGTCATCGCACCAACAGCTGTCATGGCATACCAGCGATGCCTCGAACTATCGCAGAAGGGTTTAAGGGTGGAGATTGATTCAAGGGAAGAAGATCGGGGAGCAGTAACGCTCAGTCTTTCCTATCTGACGGATAATCCGATCCGACCGAAGATTACAGGCATTTCTTTGTCTCCTGAAGAAGATTTTTCTTGCAAAGGCACGCTGTGGGACGTCGTGCAGAATATCCCAAATAGCGGTGCCGTGGAATTAGACCGCTCGCGGTCCATGCTGTGCACGCGCAAAATTAGCCAAACGCCCATTATGATCGGGACTTCTCATGTCGTGATGGCCAAACCGGCGACAATCCTAGTTGAGACAGAAGCAGGAGCGGTGCGTTATCACTTGGCCGCGATTCCCGTCAGGGCAGGCCCCGACGAGATGGAGGAGATCAGGAGCCAGTTACTCCCAGTCGGGACAATCATCCTGACGCCGAACGCGTGCCCGGAAAATTTCTACATTGATGTCACTGCGGACTACGACGGTCGGTTCCTTAGAGCGGATGCTAAGGTATCCGGACAACCGACCAAAGTCGATGCCGATGGCTCTCATACTCACGACGAGTTCAGACACCGCCATGACGTTACCGGACGTATCAACGTTCCGCCTGGAAATGGGATGAAGGAAGGAAGCGCTCAGCGATCAGCCGCCGGCACGGATTTTCCGATTACGGGCACGACCGATGAAAAAACCTACACTCCGACTGGAGGAGCACATACGCACTCTTCTGTTGGTTTGCGCTTGTGTCAGAAGGTGACTGCACGAACCACAGCCAGCGCACAATAGAACATTGATGCGCATCGAAACGGGGGGCAAAGAACCCCGTTTCGACCCTACACGTCAAGATTTCAACAGGAGTCATCCGATGTGAGTCTTAGACATCAAGCTGTGATTACATGTCAGAAAGTCTTAATTCCACCTTAAAATATCAAAATTTATGAATTTTTTGTGGCTTCAGAAAATAAATATGTTTTCTTTGTTGAATCATACAGCCTCACCTCAGAAGCTTACGACGTAAAATGGAGACTACATGCATAGCCCGACAGCGGACCAAGAGATTGCGCATAGTGGAGCAAGCGTGGACCGGCAGACCATTGTCGTGGCGGTGCATGGAGTCGGAGAAGCCAGCCCGGGTGATATTCTAGCCGACCTCCTCCGGCAGGCTCGCTTGACAGGAGTGTTTGATCATCTCCTCGTTTGCGGGGTATCGTATCCACGTGCCCAGGCAACAGGAAAGATCCTTTATGAGATCCCTTGGGCGGACCTGCGCCCGGTAGTAACCGGGGGGCTGAGCCTTATAATTGAAGTAGTGGCCTTATTCACTGCGATGTTGCAAGCGGCCACAGTTGAGCCCTCTGCCTCTGTGACGAAGCCAAATTTCCAAATCGCGCGGACTTACAAGGCCGTTCTCCTCGCAGCTGGGATTTGGTGCCTATTCCCCCCCGTCATGCTCCTGCTTCTTCAATTTCAACCCGGTCGGCTTCAGCAAGTATTCATAGCATCTTCAGTTGTAATTTTTATAGTAATACTAACTTTTTGGTTGAAGAAATTTGACCGTTGCTTCCTAGGTGGTTTTGTCTGGGCATTAGGTACAGCTTGCCTTGCCGTTTGGGCACTTGCTAGCGAGTCGACCGACGGTGTGCCGCTCGTGATAGCGGCACGCATCTACGCGGTGGCCCAGTTCGTCGTACTCGGGCTGGCGCTCGCCGCAATAGCGGAGAGTACTTGGCAGTGGAGAAAAGAACGAAGCCGCCGGCCCGCTGGGGACAAGCCAACTGCCCTCCACTTGATGACGCGGTGGGCCTTCATCTATGTGCCATTGATGCTCGCGAGCGGTGTGGGTGCTCTTGGGTGGGCGTTGGCGCTGCAGCACGTACCGGCTTCTACCCAGCAAAGCGTACCGGATCCTACTCAGCAAAAGTTTTCATCTTGGGCGGAGGCTTTCAATGAAGGATTGCTATACGACCTTTGGAATGCCGAAGTACTGTTTACCGCTGCTGTTACCTTCTATGGTTTAGCCCTCTTGGCGGTCGGAGTGGTATATCTTGTACGCTCGAAGCGCTATCGACCAAGCGCAGGATCCAACAGCCGCGACGGTCTGGCTGCCGTGCTGTTCCTAATGCCATTCATCTTAACTGCAACGACAGTGCTGTTCTTGACCGACATAGCGTGGGACTGGCTGGGTGGGTGTCTGCACCGGCCAGAGCCGGGCGAGAGAATTATTCAAATATACCAAATCTCCGCCTTGCGACTTGTACCGTTCTTAGCCTTCTTAGTCGGGCCATTGGCAATCGGATTGAAGGTAGCTGGCGACGTGATTTTCTATCTCTGCCCGCAGGGTTCGCCCCTGGCCATTCGCGAAAAGGCACGGGAGCGCGTTCTGCAGCTGCTTAAGGTGCTGCCGCCGAACGCAGATATCCATTTAATCGGTCATAGCCAGGGGAGCGTGATAGGGCTGGAGGCCGCCACCGCCAGCGGTCGACACATGAAGGTCCACATCATGGGCTCACCGATCGACAGCCTGTATCAGCGCTTCATCGGCCTTAATCTCCTAGGGGACGGAGAACTGCTCAGACGTATCATCCTCGACAACAGCTATCGTCGAGACGACTACATCGGAGGCGAGGTCGGCGAGCATTTCGCCGTGCCCAACTTTCCCGTCGAGTTCGGGGGGCACACGGGCTATTGGCGCTTCTTCGACATCGCCAAGTGGCAGGTGATACCAAAGCCTATAAATTCTGACCTTGTCCCGCCAGACCGAACCAGATGTTAGAAACTGTTTCCGATGGCACGGGCTAGGAGAAGCGGCCCTGCTCGAGAACCTTTATAATATAGAGAAAATCCCTAGTCATCCTAGTGAAGCAGTTTGATCGTGTCGCCTCGACGCCCTCGGAAGGTGAAGACGGCGCCCGAGCAGGAAGGCTGCCGGAGATGCTCCTGCGCAACCGCCGCGAGCCCGGCGATCCCCTTGCGCATATCTGTCACAGAGCAGGCGCTATAGGCCCGAACGCCGGCGCCTGGGCCTATAGCGCCTGCTCTGTGCCCGGATCAGCCGCATCAGAACGCGATCCGGAATGTCGGCGGCAAAGCGAAGGATGTGGCCGTTGCGCAGTCCGGTCTCGACAGGATGCCCTGGCACTTCTCCGTCACCTCTACGGGGAGGAACACGGCCTTGCCCGTTGAATGAACAGCCTTCTGCTTCAACTCGCAACGCCACTGGTAGATGTTCTACCGGGGAATGTAATGTCGACACGTCACCTCAGAAACGCTCGACCCGGGAGCGGCAGCCTCGGTGACAATCCGCATCTTCTCGTCCACTGACCAGCGACACCGGCGCTCTTCCCTGCTCAGCACCTCCATCCGCATCTCTCGCCTCGCTGTTGACGTCCATAACGACGTCGTTAACGACGTAAATCATCTCGACAGCAAAATTCTTGTAAGGCGGCTTGGACCGGCCAGTTACGGTGCTATGGGGCAGTCGATATAATTTTTGAACTTGGTAAGGAAGAGAAATCAACTAAGCCTTTAAGATTGCAGTAGCTACCGCAGCCATAGCTGCGATTATTGCTGCTGTTATGGATATAAAATTGGTAACAAATGCTCGTCTTGATGTACGTTCTTGCTCTGCTGATTGAAGAACAAAGGTAATCAAAAGTTGCAACTTGGTTGTATCTAAAGGATCTATATAAAAAACTTCCTCTGGATCGCTTACATCACCTCCTTTTTTCTGAGCGTATCTAGCCTGAAGAGCATAGTAGTGCTGTCCATTATTTGCTTTTCTGAGCGAGCGCCTGTAAATACCGGGAAAACCGTTAAAAACATTTTTGAGTCTCTCTTCGTCTAAAGACAATTCCTCAGCCATGTTCTTGGGAGATCTTGCCCAGTAATAATCATGAGACCCCAAATATATGATTGAAGCTAAAAGAAAATCGATATTTTGTGCATATCTCATATGTCTGTCTCCTTTTCTGATTGAAAAAATTAACGTTTCATTATTTGTATCTAACACGGCTGAAGCAAGTATTGCTCAGGTCTGAGCTGGTTCGAATAATCTCAAAAGGTCAGATACGGACTTTCCATCCGATTGCCCCTTCCATCGACTATGGTGCAAAAATCGACGTTTGGGCGGATTTTCCCTGTCCCTCCGGGATCGGGCGATTCGACGGGAAACCGGCATGCCGAGGTAATTGCTCACGGTATTGGCGGGTTATGAGCAGTCAGGTGACGGCGAAGGATCCGTCGACGAGATGGCGTATGGCGGTCCAGGCGGCTTGACCTTGGCGGGCCGCCGTTCCGGTGACGGAGCGATTGACCTTGCCCCGCCAGACCGGACCAGGTGGTAAGCTTACGAACCACCTGGAGGAAGGATATGACGAAGAAGACGCGCCGCCGGTACACGGCGGAGTTCAAGACAGCGGTGGTTGCCCGGCTGGATGAGCCCGGCCAGACACTGAGCAGTGTCGCCCAGGCCCTCGGTGTGGCGGCGACGCAGGTGAAGACCTGGCGATTGGAGCAGCAGGCCGCTGGATCGGCGGAGGCGCTTGCGCGACGCCGGGCGGAGGCGTCCGAACTGCAGCAGCTGCGCCGCGACAACAAGCGGCTCCAGGAAGAGAACGAGATCCTGCGGAAAGCCTCGGCTTTTTTCGCCAGATGGGCGGAGAAAGCATGAAAGCGAAGCTCGCCTTCATCTCCGCCCACGGCTCCACCTATTCGATCCGCCTGCTGTGCGCTGTTCTGGGCGTGGCACGCAGCTAGTTCCATGACTGGCAGGGCGGCGATCAGGCCAGAGCGGCGGAGAGCCGCACCGAAGCCGACCTTGTCGGCCAAATCCGCGGCATCTTCCAGGACAGCGGCGAGCGCTATGGGGCGCCGCGCGTCCATGCCGAACTGCAAGCCCAGGGCGTCCGCATCGCCCGCAAGCGAGTGGCCCGGCTCATGAGGGAAAACGGGCTTCGGCCGCCCCGGCGCAGGAAGCGGCCGCCAATCACGACCGACAGCCGGCACGGCTACGGCATCGCTCCCAACCTGCTCCAGCGTGTCCTCGACGCTGACCACCCGAACACGATCTGGCTCGCAGACATCACGTATATCGCCACTGACGAGGGCTGGCTGTACCTGGCCGCCGTCAAGGACATGGCGACTCGCGAGATCGTCGGCTGGAGCATGGCCGATCATCTGAGGAGTTCCTTGTGAGAGAACGCCCTGATGATGGCGATCCAGCATCGCGCCCCACCCCGCGGCCTCATCCACCATTCCGACCGCGGCGTCCAATACGCCT
>NZ_AVFK01000113.1 GCF_000936425.1 Skermanella aerolata KACC 11604
CCTGCCGATGCCTTTCGGCTTCAGCATGCCGTTCCTGATGCAGTCGATCGATCCTAGTGGCCATGTCGCGCGCATGCTGACGTTCGGTCTCCAATTCGCCTTGGAGCCGTTCAGCGGCTAAACGGACCTGCTCGACGTCCTGCCGCTCTTGTCGTTCCTTTTCGAGTTCGCCACGTACCCTCTCGACTTCGACCTCCAGCCGATCGGCCCGCGACTCCGCCCGTTCAATCCGCGCCAGCCGCTCGTCTGCTAGATCACGGAGAGCCTTTATTTCACCGGCGTACAGGTCTGGAACGGTGAGGGTAACGGTTCCCCCTAACGGTTCCGGTATCGGGGGGGTAACGGTTGAGGGAGCGGTGAGGGGAACCCGCACCATCTTCCCTTGATTGCCGTTGGGCCGATGCTCCAAGGTGCCGCGCTTGATCCTGTTGCGGATTGCGGTCGGCGTCACCTTAAGCCGCCGTGCCGCTTCGTTGACGGAGCACCAATCGTCTTCAGTCATGCGCGCCTACACCGTGAGGGTAACGGTTCCCCCTGACGGTTCCGGTACGGTGAGGGTAACGGTTCCCCCTAACTGTTGCCTGTCCGTTATCCCGCACCGTCATGCCCTATCTTGCCTGAAATCATGACCCACTGTAACACTGCTAAAGCACCTTGCCAACTGGCCCTGTTCCATGGCACACTGTGACAGTGTTACAGGAGATGATCATGAAGGTCTACGGATACACTCGGGTTTCGACGGAACGACAAGCCGACGAGGGCGAAAGCCTCGACGTGCAGCAGCGCCAGATCAGCGGGTATGCCATGATGAAGGGGCTTGAGATCGGCCGTGTCTTCGTGGAGCGCGGTGTCTCCGGCTCTACATGCCTGACCGACCGCCCTCAAGGCGCCGCCCTGCTGGCAGCACTGGAACCCGGCGATGTGGTCGTGACCGCCAAGCTGGACCGCATGTTCCGCTCTGCCCTCGATGCCCTGGACGTCTTGCAGCACCTTAAGACGCGCGGCATCAGCTTGCACATGGTGGACCTGGGCGGAGACGTGACCGGCAACGGCATCTCTAAGCTGGTCTTCACGATCCTGTCGGCCGTCGCCGAGGCGGAGCGCGACCGGATCCGGGAAAGGGTGCGCGACGTGAAGCGCGACCAGAAGGAACGCAACCGCTTCCTGGGCGGCACGGTGCCGTTTGGCATGAAGTTGGCCGAGGATGGTGCTCTCGTTCCGGACGCGCAAGCCCAGGCAGCCATCGTCACGATGCGGGAAGCCCGCGCGGCTGGCAGCAGTCTGCGTCACTGTGCCGAACTGGTTCAGGAACGTCATGGTCTCGACGTATCGCATATGACCGTCAAGCGGGTGCTGGAAGCCGAGAAGACGGCAGCGTGATAAGGCACGACGGTCAAGAAAATCCTCGACCGTGCGGCGTGACGGTCGGCAGGGTGCGGCCGGTGCGCTTCGCGCGTGAACACGGGGAACGGGGACGATGACGAAGAAGCGCGGTGATGACCAGTATGGCTATGACCCGGAGGGCGCCGCCGCCCGGACCCTGCTCGATCGCCTGGAGCAACGGGCTGAACAGCGGCCTGACAAGCCGGCAAGGAAGCTGGGCGATGTGCTCAAGTTGCCGAAGATCACGCCGACGACCAAGCGCCTGATCGAAGCGAAAGCCGCGATCATCGACGGTCCAGCCGACGACATCGCGTTCTCGCATTCAGTCCTGTGTCAGACCAGTCTGCCCTACCGGCCGACCGACGAGCGGGTATGGATACGCGATCAAGGGCAAGTCTCCCTTTTGATCGAAGCCGGCCGCGCCCGGCACCCCGACACCGGCAAGTGGGTTGAGCTGCCCTTGCCCCACGGCGAGAAGCCCCGGCTGGTCATGCTGCATCTGAACAGCGAAGCCAAGCGCACCGGCTCGCCCATCATCGACGTGGAAGGAAGCATGACGGCGTTCGTTCGGTCGCTCGGCATCCATGCGCATGGCCGGAATATCCGCACCCTGCGCGACCAAGTCGCACGCCTCGCCGCCGCCCACATCACGCTTGGCATAGGTTCCAAGACGATCAAGACGGACGTGATCGACGCCTTCGATCTGTGGTGGCCTGACGACGCGAAGCAGCGGACCATGTGGCCTTCGACGGTGCAGCTTGCGCCTCGGTACTTCGACAGCCTGATGGAGCATGCCGTCCCCCTCGACAGCCGGGCCGTCGCTGCACTAGCGCACTCGGCGCTGGATCTCGACATCTATGCTTGGCTTGCCCAACGCCTGCACCGTATCCCCAACGGCAAGCCGCAGACGATCACATGGCAGGCGATCAAGTCCCAGTTCGGCCCGGACTACGACCGGCTCAGGAAGTTCCGGGAGAAGTTCGTGCCGGCGCTCAAAGCCGTCCTGACCGTCTACCCCAGCGCCCGGATCGAGATAGTCGATGCCGGCTTGATGCTGTGGAACTCCCCGCCTCCAATCTTGAAGAAGCTGGTCAGCGTGCCACGTCTCAGCCCCCTGACCATCGACACGACCGCGACTGAAATCCCCGACGTCTGACCCTGTGAATTGACCGAGTTATCCACGATCACTTGGGGGCGCAAATCACGATCACTTGGGGGCGCCCATCCACGATCACTTGGGGGCGCCCATATAATGATACCGCTAGTTAGAACCGATAGGTTCCCGGTAGTTGGTCGCCAAACTCCGGGGATAACTGCGGCCTGGAGCAGCGGACCATGGTTGTGGCTATGAGCGATTGGACACAATGCTCCACCGCCAGCCCTGACCGAAGTGAAGCATGATCTTTCAACTGCCAAAGACGTCCCGGCACCAAGCGCTCCGGTTGGTCATTGCTCAATTCCCCGCGAACGGGTTGGAGGAAGACGGCATCCCAGCGACACCAGCAAACGGGTTCGCCGCATTCATCAGCGACCCAGCGCAGCGCCCCAGCGCCGCAAGCATCGCCGCCGATCCATCCAGCATGTAGCTGTAAGCCTGCGTCCCGACGGTTATCTTCAGCAGCTTGCCGCTGGACATCATCGTCACCTGGTCAGCCCTGAGTTGCCAAGGCAGCGCAACCACTTTGCCCTCAGCCATGCCCGCAAAAACTGTAGGGTTCCCGCGATCCACCGAAACCAAGGCGGAGTAATCGCCTTTCGGGATGTTCCAGGCGTTGTTCTGAATAAAAATCACCGCCTTACCCTTCGCCGAGATGATGAAAGTCAGCGCCGTGTCATTGGTGAAGTCCTGCGATCCAGCGCAGACTGAGCCATCGGAACTGATGTTCCAGCCACCGGCGTTCCCCAGAGGGACGTAATCAGCGGCCAAAGCCGGTGAGGAGAGAGAAAGGCAGAACGCCGCGGCGGCGGCCAAGGTAACGAAACGATTTGTCATAGCCAGAGCACCTGCGGAAACGACTGCTATCGACGACACACTGCACGGAAAAGATGAATCAATAAACATAAAATTAATAATATATAGAAAGAAAATGGCTCTAAGCTACCTGTATGATTCCCTGAAGCAGCTTCTGTCTTCCGGCTATAGCAGGGAGGACGCGCGCCGGTTCCCAGCGGGTACCTCTTGAACTTGCGCTCGATATTGATAGCGCTTTTAGCTAGCATATATCATGAACAAGGCAAACCGTAGAACCCTGGCCGCGATATACGACAGACCGACCAGTGCCGCCCTCCGCTGGTCAGATATCGAGCGTCTGGTTATCGCACTTGGTGGGACAGTTGAAGAACGCGCAGGTAGCCGCGTCTGGATCGAGGTCAATGGCGTTGGGGCGGTCTTCCACCGCCCGCATCCGAAACCAGAGACCAAGAAGGGAGCGGTCGAAGCGGTTCGCCAGATGCTGAGCAATGCGGGGATAAAGCCATGATGGAGCACAAGGGATACGTCTCCGGGCCGATCGACTTCGATCCCGAGGACGGGACGTTTTCAGGCACGGTTGTGGGTCTGGTTGATGTGATCCATTTCGAGGGATCGAACGCGACCGAATTGCTTGAGAGCTTTCGCGGCAGCATCGACGAGTATCTCGCTATCTGTGCCGAAAAGGGGCGCTCACCCGACAAGCCGTTCAGCGGCAAGATGCTGATTCGCGCCACACCCGAGCTGCATCGTAAAGCGTCCCTACGGGCAGCACGCGAAGGCTTGAGCCTCAGCGCCTGGGTAGCCCAGCAGATCGATGACGCACCTTGAGAGGGGCGGACCAGATTCGGCACCATCAGGGACCTTGCATCCGCCAGGATCGAGAGCACATGTCCTGCTGGTCGGACCTTTGCGCTGAAGAGGGTGGACGACGTCGGCAACCCCGGCATTCGAGTTCATGGCGTCTCGTCGTGCAGAACGCCTCCGGTCGAATCCCTACATCGCGATCTTTCCCTCGCCGGCGTGGAAGCCGTATTGCCTTCGATGCTCTCCGGGGTCACATGGGCATCTCCGGCTGGACCCTGGCGCTGAAGGGGCAGGCGACGTCGGCAACCCCGGCATTCAAGCCTGTAGCGTCTCGCTGTGCAGAACGCTTCCATGCCGACTTTCAGCTTTTGCCGATTTGAAGGCCGCCTGATGGCCTTGGAGTGCGGGAAGGCCGTATCCCCATCGAAAACATCGAACCCCTCGTGCTTGAGCTTCCTACGGCCTTGGCGGGCATGTTTGAGGATATGGCTAGACGGCGTTCCTGGGCATGCTCCAATGCCTGCTGACGATCAATCAACAATATCCCCCTATTGATATTTTCATTGTGCTTGCTTCACCAAGCATCCATAGTCGATGCTTGGTGAAGCAAGCATCATAGGTATGGAATGACCGACGGCACCAGCGAAGGCGGGAAGGCGCGCGCACTGAAGCTTTCCTCTGAAGAACGCAAGGCTATTGCCATAGCTGGAGCCCAGGCACGCTGGGCCAAGGCTGACCCCGGTAGGGAAAACCTGTCGCGTGCGATCTGCGGATCAGTCGACAAGCCCTTGATGATCGGGGACATAGAAATCCCCTGCTATGTACTGGATGATGAGCGACGTGTGCTGACCGTTGCAGGCATGTCGCGCGGCATGGCGATGGCTCAGGGCGGTTCTATGGTAAGGGGACTGAACCGATTTGAGCTTTTCATCAGCCGTGACCGCATAAAGCCCTTTGTTTCCGCCAGTTTGGCGGAGCGAATCCACTCGCCCATCATTTTCCTGACGACAAGCGGCGGGAAGGCTTACGGCTACGAAGCTGAGGTTCTGGTAGAGCTTTGCGAAGCTGTTTTAGCGGCGCGCGAAGCCAGAGTGCTTCAGAAGCAGCAGGAAGGTATCGCACATAGATGTGAATTGCTGGTGCGCGGGCTTGCGCGCGTGGGCATTGTCGCTCTGGTCGATGAAGTTACGGGGTATCAGCAAGTCCGGGCGCGCGACGCGCTCCATAAGATCCTTGAAGCCTATATCGCGCCTGAGCTGCTCCCTTGGACCAAGCGTTTCCCCAACGAATTCTATGTCGAGCTTTATCGGTTGCTGAACTGGAGTATCAATCCATTGGCTGCAGGAAAGCCGGGATATGTCGGCACCCTGACCAATAGTCTCGTCTACGACAAGTTACCGCCGGGCGTCGTGGACGAGTTACGGCTGCAGAACCCCGTAAACCCTGATACCAAACGGCGTAGGTACAAGCACCATCAATTCCTTTCGGAAGATATAGGCAATCCGCATCTGGAAAAGCATATCTCGCAGGTAATTGCATTGATGAGAGCATCGGATGATTGGCACATGTTCAAACGCTTGTTCCGACGAGCATTTCCCGATCCGCAGCGTGAACTAGATTTGCGCGATGGAGATTTCAAACAAGTCACCTCTGCGGCACCTGCTTAGGAAGAAGCATGTTTCCATTTCAGGTTAATGATAGCGACATCGACGACCACGGCCTTTTCCTGTGCCAAGATATGGATCTAAGGTCGAAGATTTTGCCTCTCTTCAGCTTCAATCCACATGAAGCTGACAAGCGTCCGGTCGGGCATGGGACTGCATTTAGGATTGATCCTTGGTCACGTTGTGCCACCGCCTTTCATGTAGTCGAGGATCTGTTACGGATCGATCATCACGGCGCTGAGCCAGTTCTTAGGGAAGACGTTAGGCTGGTGGCTCTGGAGGTCAGTGGTCAAGGCTATGGTCGTCTCCGGCTTCCAGAAGGCGCTTGGCGCCCCTTCTCTGGTTCCTATAGCCTGCTCGGTATAGAGCACCATCCATTGAACGGACGTCAAATCCGCAACGTTGCCGAGTTGATGG
>NZ_AVFK01000115.1 GCF_000936425.1 Skermanella aerolata KACC 11604
TCCACAGGCGATCAGCGCCCGGAATGTGCGGTCAGAACCCGCTTACCATTGGTGAAAGCAACCGCCTCTGAGACCGTGCGCACGCTGTCTAACAAGGTCTTCAGATCGAACGTCATACCCGCCTCCCGTCACAAACGCTAAAACGGCAGACTACGACTATTTTGCTGTGTATGGGATATAAAGGCGGTAAAACCTACCTTTGATCATTACCTCGATCCCTGGCGTTACCAAGGTCACTTGGAAAGGCTATCGCCCCTGAAGCAGAATCATGGCTTCCGCTATGACATCGGGATGCCTGCTCGCGTGCTGAAGATCATATCCCAAGACCTTACCATTGGCGTCGATCTCGATCGCGAGATCCCGCTCATCGTCGAAGACCGTATCGTGGACGCGACCATTCCCGAGCGTCACGTACAGGCTGTCGGTGGATGGGTCATATAGCATTGGATTATTCTGCATAATGAGCGCACCCCACGGTCACATACCCGTCTCCGGCCCCTTATCGAACCTCACAGCGCCCAGCGTATCGCTGCCGGCAAAACCCGCCGCCGCGATCAGCCGGTCCGCCTCGGCGTTGATCTCTTCCTCGGTGCGTGATGGGCAATGCATCTGGGCGTTGGCCTCTCGAAACGTCCGTCGTCCGATACGAAAATCGTGGCGCCTCATGGTGCGGCCGATTTCATTCAGGACGCCGAGCCTCTCCTCTTCGGTCGCGACCGCATCGAGGCGGCGCAGCGCCTGCCGGGCATTCGAGCCGAGGTTGAGCCAGAGCGCTAATCCCTCCGCCTCCAGCTGCTCCGGCGCGCATTCGTCCAATTCCGAGGCGCACTCCAGGCCTTGTTCCAGGCGATCGAGGGCTACGGAGAGGATGGTTGTCTTGTCCGTCATGGCGCAATCTCAATGATGGTCTTTCCAGCCCGGGGAAGGCGGATCGCGATATCGACAACAGCTCCAAGATCGTCAAGCGCCCTCATGAGCTGCCAGACCGAAATATCCTCGACCTTCCCGGCGATGGCGTTGACGGAAAATTCGGCAGGCAGATCGGTTTTCTCGGCAGCCTCGGCATGGGACAATCCAAGATCGGCTATCAGGTTTTCGATATGGCATGTGAGCAGGAACTTCACGCGGGTCTCCTCAGGATTGAGGTATCCCATATGCTCAAGAAAACACTCGACCGCGACTACCTTGATCTCGTTGCCGTTCCCGTCAGACACGCTCTTCATCGCAACTGCCCTGCCCCATCAGCGGACCGCTCCCTACCGCTTCATCTCCGGCCCCTCGCCCGAAATCATATCCTCCAGCACGTCGAAGTCGGCGAAACCCGCCTCCGCGATCATCCGCTCCGCCTCGGCATCGATCTGCTCGTCCGTTGTCGTCGGATCCCTCATGTGTGCCGTGGCTTCGCTGAATACCCTGCCGCTCACCATGAAATTGCGGCCTGTAATGAGGCGCGAGACTTCTCTCAGAACCTCGACGCGCTCCTTCTCGATCGCGACACCATCGAGCCGGCGCAGCGCCTCTCGTGCGCTCGACCCCAGGTTCAGCCAGAACGCCAGTCCCTCCGCCGCCAGCTGCTCCGGCGTCCTCCCGTCCAGTTCGGAGACGCACCGCAGGCCTGCTTCGAGGCGATCCTGGGGGATGGAGAGGATGGTGATCTTCGTCATGAGCTTCCCGCCGCGACATTCCGGCTTTGTACAGCCGACGGCATAAAGTACACGCCGGACTGGGGACTGGCTACAAGCTCATTGCGGGGTCGGCCCCGGCCCTATCGCGACCACTCCCTCTCGATGAGCCGGGTGGCTTCCGACAGGCGGCGCTCATAGAATCCAGGCGTCCCGTCAAAGGAGCGGATGAAATCATCCCGCACGGAAGCATAGGCGTCCGCGCTGAGCACCCACCGCTTCATGCCGAACAGCTGGGCGGCACTGGAGGGCGTCCGCTTGCCCCAAGCGTCCTCGATCTCACCATCCGGATGGAACACGGCCGAGTGGAAGCCGGCTGCTGTCAAAGGGGATCGCTCGAAGAACTCGGGTTCGGCCAGGATGCAGCCCCTGAGCCCTGCCCTGTCGGGCCGGGCCAGGAGCGCCTCGCTGAAAGCCATGCACCGCTTCCGGGTGAAGACGTTGAGATCGTCGGACTCGACGCGGGGTTTTAGCCGTTTTCCGGCCTCGTCGGTGAAAGGCCTGTTGCGGATCAGGCCGAGGGCCGCCGCGATCACTTCGCTCTCCACACCGGCCAGAATGCCGCCCCTGCCAAGGTCGGCGATCAGGGCTTTTTCCGGAAAAGCCGAATAAACCACGGCGGCCTCGGCGATGTCCGGCAGCGGGATGATTTCCAGGGTATTCCTGGCTTCCAGCGGATCGGGCAGTTCGCCCGGATCGGGCATGCTCCGGATTTTCGCGGAGTGACTGGCCCTGATGTCCTGAAACCAGGTAAAGGAGAACGGGCCGTGTCCCATGATGCCGTTCGGAGCCAACACCCTGCCCCGATCGTCCATGACGTAGTACGTCTGCACCTCGTGATGGCGTCCGACATGCAGGGCGATCACGTGGATCGGCCAGCCCGTCGCCCGGTGGAGCGCCAGGACGAAGGGCAGATCCCTCCTGGCCGCCGACCACTCGATGAACTTCCTGTCGAAGGGGTGGAGGCCCTGCCGCTTGATGGCTATGGGTTCGATCGTCTCGGCGCCGCTCTGGATCATGTCATGGCCTTTGTGAAGCGAGGGACGATGGGGTGACGGCCCGCGGGCCGTCACCCCATCTCGATCACCCTTCGTCCGTCCGGCAGGTGGAGCGTGATGTCGATCGCGACGCCGAGATCGTCCAGCATCCTCATCAGTTGCCAGACGGATATGTTTGCGAGTTGCTCCCCAGCGATCCGTGAGACTATCTCGGGTGCCAGGCCTGTCCGTATCGCGATGTCTGCATGGCTGAGGCTTGAGCGCTCGGCGACGCTCCGGATGTGCCCGGCGAGCAGCAGCTTGACCCGTGTCTCGGCGGGGTTCGCGCCGCCGGCCCCGAGCGGCGGCCGATCCCCGGCAGACTGCCGGCCGCTGCCGTACCACGTGCTATTCATCGAGCATTTCCCATCCCAGGACCGACGATCGGCTGTACCATGAATAGGCGTCGCCGAGCAAGTATTGCCGTTTTAGGTTGCGATGAAGTCCATCGCGTCTTCGAAATCCGAATGTCCCATCAGCGATCGACCGCATCCATTCCGGCCCCAGCCCTGTCCGGGCCGCGCGAGCTCGGATGGAACACCGGGGCGTTGTCAAAGAGGTCGAGCATGCCTTCGCTGAACGCTCTGGCCCGATCGGCGTTGGTCCGGAGCATTCCGGAGTAGATGGCACCCGTCACCAGCGCCGCGAGCCAGACGGGCGACAGCCGCCTGATCCTGTCGATCATCGTGCCGATATCGGGATCCGCTACGCGAAGTGTCGCCTCGGCGACGCCCGCGAACACAAGCCAGTCCTTCGGGTCGGTGAGGCCGTCCTGGGTGACGGCATAGAGCGCGGTCAAGGCGCCGAGTTCAGAGGTGGCGTAGGGGTGCCCGCACACGCTGGCGATGACATCGAGCTTCGCGCGAATAGTGCTGTCCATGACCGCCCTCGCCAACCCAGGATCCGCAGAGCCTCCTGGCGGCCATCCGCCATGCGAAACTGTCGCAAATGTATCGTTGATCCTGGCCTTCCAGGTCAAGCGGGAAGTGTCGCCGCCGGACGGCTTGGCGGCCCGTTCGGGAAAACACGAATAAGGGGCGGCCCTGCGACCGCCCCTGCTCGTACACGGAAATTCAGATCTTCTGAAATTGTCCCAAGTTTTGCCGACTCTGGGAAGACATGCGTGACAACCTTCAACACAAACGGATATTGCCTCTTTTCGGGAGGCGTCAATCGAATTATCCGGGTTTTCGGAGAAATGCGGATCCGCCGTCCGCAGGCCCTCAGCCCTTCATGACCGCCCCAACGATGCTGTTGGCGGTGTCGCCCCGTTCGGCGCGTTCATTCCGGGCCGTGGCCCGGTTCCTCACGGTGGCGACGGCGGCCGGGGAAATGTCCGGTATGCTGCCTCCGACGTTGTGGCCATGCTTCGTCTTGCCGTAGGACGATCCGGCCGTCTTCGTGCTCGCATGACCCATCAGGGCCGCGATCGTCTCGTGGGAGAGGCCGGTCGCCTTGGCGCTGGCCGAGAACTGATGACGACCCGAGTAGAGCGTGATGTGGCGCTTCCGGTTCGGCCACAGCTCGACGTTGGCTCGCCACAGCGCCTGCCGGCACAGCGTGTACACGCGGTCGTACTCCTCGTCGCGGCGGGCGGCGTTGAGCACGTCAACCAGGCTGCGCAGTCGGTCCTTCAGCTCCGGCGGCAGCCAGTCCATTCCCAGGGTGCGGGTACGGCCGTTGCCGCGCCAGGGCTTGCCGTCGGCGGTCTCGAAATATTTCCGATTCCGGACGACGAGGACCTCAGCGCCGTTCTGGATCTCGATGTCGGCGTCGTTCCATTCGCTGGGACGCAGGCCCATCAGAATGCAGCCTCCAAGCCAGTCGAGAGTGAGGCGGCTCGTCTTGATCCCGGCGTAACCAGGCCTGACCCTGGGATCGTCATCGTACTCACGCAGCCTTTCCTGAAGTCTGGTGAGGTCGTCCGAGCTGATGAACTTGAGTTTGATCGCGTTGCTGTCCCGGTCTAGCGTCCTGCGGCAGGCCTGGCGACTTGATGAGCGAAGCTCATCAAGCGCCTCCGTCTCCACGCCGTCACGCTCCATGCGCCAGAGCAGGGCCGTCCGGTAACGGTCGTAGGTCTTCGTCCGGTACCGCTTACTCTCGGCCGCCAGCCAGACCGCGGCATCCCTCAGCCGGACCTGATCCAGGTCGAGGCCGCGCTCGAGGCGAAACGCCGCGTCCCGCCGGGCCAACCCGAGGATGCGCTCCGAGACCGCGTGGTAGTCCTCCTCGGTCTCCTCCCTGCGCACCTGAAGAGCGGGCCTGGGGCCCCAGGCGCACGGCTTGCCGATCACCATCCTCGGCCTCTCGGACTTCGGCGCCGGATCCTCCGTTACCGGGTCCTTGCGTGGCCGGCCCCTGCCCCGCTTTGGCTCCTGAGCGTCCGGAACGGGCTTCGTGCGCGGCCGCCCCCTGCCCCGCTTCGGCTCCGGTGACTTATCATAAGTTACCATTTCTTCCCTCCAGCCAGGCCGTGACAGCGCCTGCCAATCATCGAGCGTCCGGCGTCTCGCCGGCGCTGTTATCGACCGTGTATTCCAGCTTCGAGAGCGGATGTGCCGGCGTCGAATGCGCCACGCGCTCGAGTGGGTTTTCCTCGGCGAAACCGCTCTCGCCGAGAGCACGCTTCCTGAACCCGTTTTTGGCCTGTCCGGGAGCGCGAAGCGCTCCCGATGCGTTCGGGAACCTGAAGAATCCTGTTTCAAATCGGTTCATCTTTTCGCCCCTCCGAGCCTGTCCGCCAATGGGTGCGGCGATACAGGGCATCTAGGCCCCGGATCCGGAAGTGTGAAGCCCTGATCTGGGCGGTTTTTCTGTTTTTGGCTCCGCAGGGTCGGATTTTCTCGAATTTTTCATGCTTCTCCCTTTAACTGTAGAGCGTGGTTATCATTAACCCTTGCACAGTTTGGACGAAAAAAGGGTCGTTTATCCTTACGCAGTTGCGCCTGGCTGTGCAGCGCTTGAGATCGCTTTCCTTCTCTGTTCCTATTTGGCAAGGACGGCGAAAGGAACGCCAAAGGCCGAAGCAAGGACGAGGCAAGGAATGTAAAAGGACATCGTAAGGAACAACAATGAACGCAAAAGGACGAAATTCACCGGCGTTTCCTTACAGCGTCCTTTCAACGAAGGACCGAGAAAGGGCGCGCATCCTTTCAGAGGAGGAAAACAAAAGGGTGATTGCTCACGGGGTTGACAAAAAGGGTTGCGCTGGATCTCGCAATA
>NZ_AVFK01000116.1 GCF_000936425.1 Skermanella aerolata KACC 11604
GGCTCATAACCTGAAGGTCGCAGGTTCAAATCCTGCCCCCGCAACCAAACAAAACCCCTGAACCGCTCGCGGCTCAGGGGTTTTTCTTTTTCCTGTTCAGGGCAGTCCCCATCTGCCCCGTGAATGGTAGCCGTGAGAGGAAGGGGCATGACTGAGCAATTCACCGACGGCGCGCTGGTGCTGCTGTCCGGCGGTCAGGACTCCACCACCTGCCTTGCCTGGGCGCTCGACCGCTTCCCCACCGTGGAAACCATCGGCTTCGACTATCGCCAACGCCACTCGGTAGAATTGGAATGCCGGGCTTCCGTCCGTGAAGGCTTGGCAGCCCTGCGGCCGGATTGGGCCGAGAAGCTTGGCGTCGATCACATGCTCGACCTCGCGACTTTGGCCTCTCTCGGTGAGACGGCCATGACGCACGACGTCGAGATCCACATGACGGCTGCCAATCTCCCCAATACCTTCGTGCCCGGCCGCAACCTGCTGTTCCTGACCTTTGCCGCCGCCCTTGCCTATCGCCGTGGCCTTCGCCACATCGTCACCGGCGTCTGCGAGACCGATTACTCCGGTTATCCCGATTGCCGCGACGATACGCTCAAGGCCCTTCAGGTGGCGCTTAACCTCGGCATGGAGAAGCGCTTCGTCCTCCACACTCCCCTGATGTGGATCGACAAGGCCGCGACATGGCAACTCGCCGAGGACATCGGCGGCGAGCCGCTGGTGGACCTTATGGCGGAACGGACCCATACCTGCTACAAGGGCGACCGAAGCCACCGCCATGCGTGGGGATATGGCTGTGGCGAGTGCCCAGCCTGCGATCTGCGGGCACGTGGCTGGGAAGTTTATGCAGCAAAGCGCGCCCATGCAGGCGCCTTCGGAAACCACTGATGTTCAGTCTGATCTTCAGCCGCCGTTATTCGATGGCTCACCGCCTGCTGTCCGGCGGTTCGCCGAAATGCGCCGTCCCGCACGGCCACAATGAGACAGTGACGGTCAAGCTCAAGTCTACGCGTCCCCAGCGTCTCGATGGCGGCGCCAATATGGTCGAGCCATTCGAGCGCGCCAAGAAGCAGTGGCACTCCTGGATCGACAATCATGTCGATCACGCCTTCCAGGTTTCCGACCGAGATCCCTTGATCGAAGTCTTCGCGCGCATCGAGCCGGAGATCCTGCCGCGTCTGATGGTGATGCCCGGCGACCCGACGACCGAACTTCTTGCCGCCTGTTTCATGGCTAAGCTGAACGCCTTCCTCACGGCGGACGGCGGCCGGCTCACCTGCGTAGAAGTCTCGATCGAGGAAACGCCGACCAACACAGTCGCCTTCGACGGCGATCCCGTCCAGGTCATCCCGGCTGGCACCGGAGACGACAGCTGGTGGTGGCGCGCAGACAACTCGATCAACGACCTGATGCTGGGCAGTGATCCGGTCGCCGACACCTGCGCCTCGGCCAATGCCTGAGGAACAGCTACGATGAGTTACGCCGTCAAGGAAATCTTCTACACGCTCCAGGGCGAGGGCGCCCAGGCCGGCCGGCCGGCCGTGTTCTGCCGCTTCGCCGGCTGCAATCTCTGGTCCGGCAGAGAAGCGGATCGGGAATCAGCCGTCTGCCGATTCTGCGATACTGACTTCGTCGGGACAGACGGGACCGGCGGCGGCCGCTTCTCCGACGCCGCAGCCCTGGCTGCCGCCGTCGCGGCGCAGTGGCCTGCAGGTGCCGGCGGACGGCCCTATGTCGTCTGCACCGGCGGGGAGCCGCTGCTTCAACTCGATATCCCGCTGATCGACGCCCTCCACGCGGTGGGGTTCGAGATTGCGATCGAGACCAACGGCACTAAGCCGGTGCCGGATGGCATCGACTGGATCTGCGTCAGCCCAAAGGCCGGCTCTCAGTTGGTCGTCGAGCGAGGCAACGAGTTGAAACTGGTCTTCCCGCAGGCGGAGTCGGAGGCAAGGCCCGAGAACTTCCTCAACCTCCGTTTCGACAACTTCTTCCTGCAACCAATGGACGGCCCGGAGCGGACCGAGAATCTTCAAGCCACCATTGCCTACTGCCTCGCGAACCCGAGCTGGCGCCTGAGCCTCCAGACGCACAAAATAATGGGCATCCCCTGAAGGCTTAAGAGATAGCCTTCCGTTCATGCCATCATCTGTAAAGTCCATAAACCAACTGCCCGCTGGACTGATTGGGTTTGTGCCGCTTTTATCCGGAAACTGACCAATCTGGAGCGGTTCATGATGATTAAGCTGATGGCGGGGGTCATTGTCGGAACTCTGGTTACATTCGGCGCCCAGGCGGACGACATGGCAAATCGGGGCGAGTATCTGGCGACCATCATGGACTGCACCGGCTGTCATACCGGCGGGGCTCTTGCGGGCAAGCCCGACCCGGCGCTTTATCTTGCCGGCTCGTCGATAGGATTCGAGCTTCCTGGTCTCGGCATCTTCTATCCGCCCAACCTCACCCCCGATGCCGACACTGGCCTTGGAGGCTGGTCCGAGGCAGATATCATCAAGTCATTACGGACGGGAGTTCGGCCCGACGGACGGGAACTCGCACCCGTAATGCCCTGGCGGTCATATTCCAAAATGACGGACAGCGATGCTCAGGCTCTCGCCAGCTACCTGAAGAGTCTCAAGCCGGTTCGCAACGCCATTCCTCAGATTGCCGCGTCGAGCGATGCCGCCAAGGGTCCTTACCTGACCGTAGCGATGCCGAAGAAGTAGCGGAACCCTATCCGCGCCGTCAAACCCGCAGACGGTAGTGATACCGGTAGGCTTCAGCAAAGCCGAAACCGCCGTAAAGCCCCCGTGCCGCATCGTTGCGTCCCAGTACTTGCAGGTAGCTTGCGGAGGCGCCCTGCGTCTGGGCCCAGGCCAACAGGGATTTCACAAGCAGGCGTCCGATCCCCCGGCGTCTTGCCTCGGGAACCGTCACGATATCGAACAGTCCGACCATGCCACGCTCGACCACCGCCAGCCCATAGGCAACCGGCTTCCCGGCTTCGAATACGGTCGCATAGCCCGTCGGCATCAGGATAGAGGCCAACATGCGGTCATGAACCTCACGCATGGCCGGCGAAATACCGTTGGCGGCGGCGAACCCGGCGCTCCAGGCCGGTGAAGGCTGTGCCTTGATCTCCACATCGGGATCGACCCTGATGTCTTCCCCGAGTGCTGCGGTCATGACGTGGGTTTCGTCCATATACCGGTACCCTGCGCGATGCAGCACGCCGTCGGGCTCGTCGCCGGCCAGGGGAGACAGCCGGAAGATCGTCGGCAGGCGTTGACGGCCATAAAGTGCTTCCGCCAGATCCAGCGTCTCTAGAAAGCTCCCTGCCGGAGCTAGCGCGTTGACCGAGTTCGCGCGTCGCGTCAGCCCCTCGGAGAAGCGGAAAAGCCAACCGTCGCAGTAGGCGAACCGCAGTGCAGGCCACGCGTTGAACGCCCGTTCTTCCAATGCCCTGATCGCTGCGTCGTCCAAATTCATTCCGGTCCGTCTCGGCGGTCAGTTTGATCCGTGAGCCAAACCATAGCGCTAAACCGTTAACGTGACACCGGCTGGCAAAAAGGCCGGTTCCGATTGTTCGCAGGATAGAAGAGAGGACTACCGTCCGTGTCTCCATCTCAGCCAGTAGCCCAAATCTTTCCGCGTCTACAAGGCCGCTTCGCCCTGGTCACCGGCGCCTCGCGCGGTATCGGCAGCGCGGTAGCGGTCCGCTTCGCCGAAGAAGGCGCCACCGTCGCCATCAACTACTCAGGCTCCGAGGGTGCTGCCAAGGAAACGCTCAACCTCGTGCGCGAGGCCACGGCCAGATCGGGAACCGACACCAACCCCGACGGACATAAGATCATTCAGGCCGATGTCGGTGACGAGCGGTCCGCCCTCGCCATGGTTGACGACATGCTGGACGAGTGGGGCCGGCTGGATATCCTGGTCAACAATGCCGGCATCCAGTCCGAGGGCAAAAGCGAATCCTATAGCGTCGCAGAATATCACCGGATTCTGAACATCAACCTTACCGGTGCCCTAGTCTGCTCCCAGGCAGCGATCCGGCATTTCCTGTCGCGGCCGGGTGGCGGCACCATCATCAACTGCTCCAGCGTCCACCAATTGATCCCGAAACCCGGCTTCATCGCCTATTCGATCTCCAAGGGCGGCTTGGGCAACATGACCCGCACATTGGCGCTGGAATATGCCGACCGGGGCATCAGGGTCAACGCCGTGGCCCCTGGCGCCATCCTGACCGACATCAACAATGCTTGGCGTAACGATCAGGAAGCACGTGCCAACGTGGAGTCACATATCCCGATGGGCCGCGCCGGATCGCCGGAGGAAATGGCATCGGTCTTCGCGTTCCTGGCGTCCGACGACGCTTCCTACATCACGGGGCAGACGATCTACGCCTGCGGCGGCCTGACGCTGTTCAACGACTTTCGGACGAACTGGGCCTCCTGACGCCTGTCACCTGGACGCGGTGCGGGCGGCCAGCGCCAGCCCGCTCGCGACCGAGGTCAGCTCTCCGCCGGTCCGCAGCTTGTCCTCGCCGAAACGGTCCGAGAACAGCCGGCGGATGATCGGGATGAACGAAGACCCTCCTGTCAGGAACACCCGGTCGACATCGGCGAAGGAGACGCCAGTACGCTCCATCAGGTCGTCGACGCAGCCGGCGATGGCAAGGGTTTCCGGCTTCACCCAATCCTCGAAATCTGAGCGCTGGATCGTCGTTTCGATCGAGGCGCCGGGCAAGGTGAAGCGGAATTTCGTCTCCGGCTGGCCGGACAGCACGACCTTGGCATGCTCGACCGCGCGGTGAAGGTGGAAGCCCAGACCTTCCTCGATCACGGTGATCAGCGCCTGGATCTGAGTCGGATTCTCCGAGGTGCGCAGGATCTCCGTCAGCATCCGCCGTGTCTGCGTGGTGTTGAGGAACGACAGCAGGTGCCAGCGCCGCATGTACTCGAATGGCCAGACCGGCATCGGCAGCATCTGCCCATCCATCGACCGGTACTGCGTCCCGCGGCCCAGATGCGGAGTTACGCAATGCTCCACGATCCGGCTGTCGAAGCTGTCGCCGGCGATCCCGACGCCGCCAACCCCCAGGATGTCGCCCGCACGGTCGCCGTCGGCCTGCGCCGAGGCGCGAGCCTTCGGGCCGACCCGCAACAGGCAGAAGTCGCTGGTGCCGCCGCCGAAATCGGCGATCAGGACCAACTCGTCACGCTCCAGCCCACTTTCGTAGTGGTAGGCCGCCGCGACGGGCTCCAACTCGAACCGGATTTCATGCACCCCGGCCAGCCGAAAGGCTTCCCGCAGCCGGTCCAGCGCCATAGCCTCGGCGTCGTCGCCGGAGTCGCCGACGAAGTGGGCCGGTCGGCCGACGACGATCGTCTGGGGCAGCGGACCGGCGGATGTCTCGGCCTTAGCCTTCAGATCCTTCAGGATCAGCGAGACCAACGGTTCGATACCGAACTGCTTGCCGAGGATGTTGGTGCCGGTGAAGTCCTTCGACGCCAGATAGGACTTCACCGACTGGACGAACCGCCCCTCGCCCTCGCTGTCCAGATACGCTTCGATCGCCTCCGGCCCGGCCCAGTGTGCCAATGTGGTACCTAGACGGTCCTCCTGCTTCTCGAAGAACAGTACGGAGCGGAAGGTCTCGAAGACCTGCGTACCGACGGTCAGCGGGACCAGCCGCGACGGCCCGGAGGCCTCCGCGATGGCGACCGCGCTGTTGGTGGTTCCGAAATCGATGCCGACGTAGGACAAGCTTTGGTTCTTCGTTCTTTTGTGTGCACAGCTTCTGAGGGAAGTTCAGGGCAC
>NZ_AVFK01000117.1 GCF_000936425.1 Skermanella aerolata KACC 11604
CGGCCAGGTAGCCCACGATCACGCCGCCGGCAGCCGCGGTCACGAAGGACAGGGAGGCTTCGGTGACGGACACCGCTCCGGCCAGGGTGGCGCCGATGGCGAAGCGGTAAAGGACCAGTGAGGAGGCGTCGTTGAGCAGGCTCTCGCCCTCGAGCACCACGACCAGCCGCCTGGGCATCGAGAAGTTCTTCAGCACCGAGGCCGCCGCCACCGCGTCGGGCGGGGCGACGATGGCGCCGAGGGTGACGGCGGCCCACCACGGCATGGCGGGCACCAGCAGCTTGGCGACGACCGCGACCACCAGTGTCGTGAACACGACGGCGCCGACCGCGAGGAGCAGGATCGGCCTCAGGTTGGAGCGGAACGCCGGCCAGTCGGTGCGGTAAGGGGAGCATGGCAAACTGTGGGAGTCGGGATCTGGTGGAGGGTATCGGCGATAGATAGGCTGGCGCTCCAATAGAAGCAGCCTTTGGGACAAGCATGCGCATTGAGATCCAGCTCCGGATCATTGCCGACGACAACAGCGTGATCAGCGAGGGCGAGATCCTGCAGTTCGACAAGGGTGACGACCGACTTGAGATGATCGGTCTGTCGTTCGATGAAGCGAAGGCGGCGCTGGCCGGCATTCAGGGAGGCATGGTCACCGCCCAGGCGGCAAGTTTTCTGGCGCGGCATCGGAGTTGTGATCTCTGCGGCACCCTGCTGCTGAGCAAAGGGCCAGGCTGGACCCGGTTCCGCACTGCTTTCGGCACCATCACGCTGCCCAGTCCGCGCTTTTATCACTGCTCCTGCCGACCTGGGGAGGCCAGGACCTTCAGCCCGCTGAACCTGCTCCTGACCGAGCACATCGCCCCAGAGCTGCTCTACCTGGAGACCCGCTGGGCCTCGCTGGTGTCCTTTGGCATGACAGCGGATTTGTTGAAGGATGTCCTGCCGATCGGCAGCACCGCTGACGCCTCGACCATCCGCCGTCACCTGCACAAGGTCGCTGCCCACCATGATGCCGACCTTGGCAATGAGCAGCCGGGTGGGCCTGACGCGGGCAATGGCCAGCCGTTCCCGCAGGCAGCAGTCATCGTCGGTATCGACGGCGGCTACGTCCGGAACTGGCACGATAAGAAACATAACTTCGAGATCGTGGTCGGCAAATCCATGGCCGCGGGTCGCGATGACCGCTACTTCGGCTTGGTCCGGAGCCAGGATGAGCAGCCGGGACGTCGCTTCCGCGAGGTTCTGCGATCTCAGGGCCTGCCGGTGATCCAGCCGGTCACGATGCTGACCGACGGCGGCGACAGCGTCCGCGCCCTGGCAGGTGAACTCTCACCCGGCGCGGTGCATATCATTGACTGGTTCCACATCGCCATGCGGCTGACCGGGATGGATCAGTACGTCAAGGGCTTGGCGCACCACAATCCGGTCGAGGCGCTGGCACTGGAGCACCGGCTGGAGCGGATCAAGTGGCGGCTCTGGCATGGCGACGGCGAAGAAGCCCTGATCCGAGCACAAGCCCTGGCGGCGGATGTAGCCGCCCTGAACATCGCCTATCCTCGGCTGAAGCGGCTGATCAAGGCGGCTGCTGGATTGGCCACCTACATCGCCAACAACGCCGCGGCGGTCGTCAACTACAGCCGACGCTGGGACAACGGTGAACGGATTTCCACCGCCTTCGTGGAATCCACCGTCAACCTCGTCGTCAGCCGACGCTTCGCCAAAAAGCAGCAGATGCAGTGGTCGAAGAAAGGGGCCCACCTCCTCCTGCAGACACGAACCAAAACCCTCGACGGCACACTACGTGACCTGTTCACCCGGTGGTATCCGGGAATGGCCGTCAACGACAATCAAGTCCCGGATCTCGCCAGGGCAGCCTGATCATCTCCCACACTATGCCATGCTCCCCGGAGCCTGCGCCGCCCGGGCCTTGTGCACCGCGACCAAGGCGGCACGCCGCCACGTCTACTTCCATCCACGCGCGGAGTACGACGCCCTCAACGCGGCGCGGGTGCGGATGCACGATCCCGCCTGGAAGCAGCGCTACCATGCCCGCGCCGGGGTGGAAGGCACGCTCTCACAGGGCGTCCGTGCCTTCGGCATGCGCCGCAGCCGCTACATCGGGCTGGCAAAGACCGGACTTCAGCAGGTTTGCATCGCCGCCGCGATGAATGTGTCGCGGATCGTCAACTGGCTTGACGGCCGGCCCCGCGCCCAGACACGCGTCACACCCTTCGCCGCCCTGGCACCGGTCGCCTGAATTCGCCGACAGTATCTAGGTCTCGTCGACCCGCCACGAGCCGTTCGTTGGACGCAGATGGGGCCGCAGCCGCTTCTCCAATTCCACCGCATAGGCCTGGATCCAGCGGCAGATGGTCGTGTGGTCGACCGAGACGCCGCGGTCTCGCAGCATCAGTTCGAGGTCGCGGTAGGAGATCGGGAACTGTAGGTACCAGCGCACCGCCCACAGGATCACTTCTGACGTGAATTGCCTACCCTTGAACGGATGTTCCCGCCTTGCCATTCCCGGTATGCTCCTGACGTCTCCAATCCGGCCCTTCTACCCGATCAGCCAGCCGCTGCAAACCTTGCAACAGAACCCCGGCGCGATCCCGGACAAGTATCTCGATGCTGGGATGACGCCGCAGCCAGACTGCCAAAGTCGCGGCCTTTCGGTCGGGCAGCAGGTCGATGACGCAGTCGCGTTCCAGATCGCACAGGATCGTGCCGTAGCTCTGGCCTTTGCGCCAAGCCCAGTCGTCGACGCCGAGAACACGGACTTCCGGCACTGGATCGGGAATCGCCTCGCGGATGCGGCGCAGCAGCGTCGTGGCGCCGACCGGGACTGCCATCCTGCCCGCCAGGCGCGCTCCGGCATTGCCGCCCAATGCCAGGGCCACGGCATGGTGCAGGGTGCGAAGACGATCGGTGTGGCGAGCCCTGGGCCGGGCTATGGCATCGGGACGTTCGGCGAAGGTCCGCTGGCGGCAGACGGAGTTTACACAGCGGAAGCGGCGGATGCGCACCAGAAGAATAAGCCGCTGCCCCAGGCAAGGAACGTCGCCGAGGCTGCGCCAGTAGTGGCTGTGAACCCGCGCCGACCGAATACCGCAGGCCGGACAGGAAGCATTCTCCTGATCCATCTGTACTCGGAGTGTAAGACGAGGGCTTTGAGGATCGATCCGATCGATGACGTGGAGACTTGGGAAGAACTCTGATGGGCCGAGGGTGATCAATAAAAGTCAGCGTCGTTGTTGAAGATGCTGTCATCATATAAGACGCCTGACGCGCCATGCATCAATCCCGACAGACCGCTGGCTCGATACATTCACTCAACCATGATACGCTTTCCGCATAGAGGCTCTGGTCAAAGTAATTTGGCGGAAAGTGACTACGAAATCGATTGAAGGATGCGATTCCTTCGGCAGCGTCGCCATATCATCAGCATGTCAGGCAGGATCTTTGTCGCTCCGCATCACTGAACCGAGGAGTTGGAGCGCCGCTACAAGGCCGCGAGTGACGGCATTGAACGCGGTCACCTTCACATCATCTGGCTTCTCAGCCAAGGGCGTTCGGCGAAGTTCGTGGCGGAGGTCACGGGCTATACACCAACCTGGGTCAGCAAGATCCTGTGGCGCTACAACGACCACGGCTTCGCCGGGCTGGGCGACAGCCGGCTGGACAATCCCGGTGCCGCCCCGCTGCTTAACCCGGTCCAGGTGGGAGAGTTGCGCGACGTGGTCAGCGAGCCGCCGCTCGACGGCGGGCTGTGGACCGGGCGCAAGGTGGCGTGCTGGATCACCGGACGGATCGGTCGCCCCGTGTCGCCCCAGCGCGGTGTCGAATACCTGCGTCGCCTTGATCTGACGCGTCAGGTGCCGCGGCCGGCCAATCCCAAGGCGAGCCTGTACGAGCAGGCACGGTTTAAAAAAAGCTCCAGACCCGCGTCAGCGAGCTCCAAGGCTCCGAAACGGCAATCCCGGTCGAAGTCTGGGCGTTCGACGAACACCGCCTCGGCCTGAAACCGATCCTGCGCAAGGTCTGGGCGCCACGCGGCTGCCGTCCAACCGCCCGCGGCCATCACCGCTACCAGTGGCTTTATCTGTACGGCTTCGTCCGACCAGCCACGGGCCAGGTCGTGTGGTTCATCGCCGACGGCGTCAACACCGCCCTGTTCAGCGCGCTCCTGGCATCGTTCGCCGCCGAGGTCGGCGCCGGCCCCGACAAGCACGTCATCCTGGTGCTCGACGGCGCGGGCTGGCATGTCGCCAAGGATCTGGAAGTTCCGGAAGGCCTTGAACTGATGTTCCTGCCGCCGTACTCGCCACAAATCCAGCCCGCCGAACGCTTATGGCCGTTGACGAACGAGCCCATCGTCAATGAATACTTCGAGACCCTCGAGGAACTCGATGAGGTTCTTGCCGAGCGCTGTCGTAGTCTCGCCGACGATCAGGACCAGATTAGAGCACATACCCTCTTCGAATGGTGGCCGCATCATAATTAGAAAGTGTTGCAAACTTAGCTAAAGCCTTTGGCGTCAAACTATTCATTCTGAAAGCGTATGAGACGTGCACACAAAAGAACGAAGAACCCATTTTCGTGAAGGCATTTGCCAGCACGGCCGCCTGGATCAGGCCGGGAGCGTTCCGGGCAAGTTGTTCGATGAACCTTCTCTCATCGGCATCAAGTTTCTCCGGCGCCGTCGTCAGCAACCAGGCACATCGCCGGCTCGACGGCGCCTTCCACCGCCCGGCGGTCGTGGCGGCAACGACCTCGGGAGTGCCGGCGCCGCGTAACCGACGGGCAGTCGCCCAGCGTTTCACCGTGGTGACGCTGACCGGAGCGCCTTGGTCGCGCAATTCGCGCCAGAGCCGCGTACCATTCCGGCATCCTGCACGCCATCGCTGCTCGAGGATCCCGAACCAGCTGTCCAGCAACTTTGGTTGAGCCGGTTTATCGTGAGCGGCAGGGCCGGCGCTCTTCAGCCACCGCTCGACTTTCTGGCGGCTTACGCTCAGGGCACGGGCGATGGCGCTGATCGTCATGCCTTCGGCATGCAGCCGGCACATTTCATTGTACAGATCCTGCCGGGCGGTCCGCTTCGCCATCAACTGGGCCTGTTCGGATGTCGGTTTCGTCTGCTGGTCACCGTGATGCTCAGCCAGCTGTCCGGCGACCTGTCGTGCCGCTGACCGAACCGCCGTGCGATGACGATCGACGACAGTGCGCATGGCATCGCCAAGATTGCGGAGAAGGTGCCACCGGTCGGCACTTTGACGTGCTGCAGGTGCACCCTGACTGGCGCCGTCGGCATAAAGACCACTCCGGTCGCGGACGACGATCTCAACGCCGGGATGCTGGCGCAGCCAGGCCGCGAAGCTTCCGGCATTGCGGTGGGGCAGGAGATCGACGACATGGCCCAGTTCAAGGTCGCACAGGATGGTTCTATAGGTCTGTCCCTTTCGCCACGCCCATTCATCGACCCCGAGCACACGTGGTGTCGCCGGCTCCTCGATCACGATCGCCCGGATCATGCGCAGCAGCGTAGCGCCGCTGACCGGCATGGCGAGCTTGTCCGACAGGCGCGACGCGGGCGCATTGCCAAGAGCCAGGGCAAGACTCTGCTGCGTGTCGTACAGTCGGGTGGTACGGCGAGCTTTGGGAAGAGCGAGCGCTGAGAAGCTGTTCGCAGATGGACTGTGCTGGCCGACGTTGAGCGGGGTAGTTTTGTTGAAGCGAATGAGGGCTGACGCGCGGAAGTCAGTGGCCTACGTTCGCAACCTCACTGGGCATAGGAGAAGTTGTCGATTTCCCGGCGGG
>NZ_AVFK01000118.1 GCF_000936425.1 Skermanella aerolata KACC 11604
TGCTCGACACGAGGCGAGTCGTCAGGAGCTTGTAGAGGCGACCACGGCCAGTCTGGACGTAAAGACCGGCTTTCAGCGCGGCGACACCGCGTCCGACTCGTTCCGGGTCCAGCCCGGTCACTTCGGCCAGATCGGCGACCGACGCTCTTGTCTGTAAGCTCCAGGGGTTCGAGCGGTCGGCGAGCGTGAACAGTACCAGACGGCCCGCCGCTCCGAGATCGGGGTCGGCCACGGCCCTGCGCAAAAGGAGTATTAAAGACTTCTCCTTAGTGCGCAAGTCATTGACATATTTGTTAAAAAGCTCGTCGCTTTGATCACTATCGGTCGGCATACCATAGCCCCTTTCGGTCTATGACCTGCCGCCGCGCCTTGCTCAAATCAACGAGTCCGTGTTAGGATCGGAATTGTCTGTACCGAGCTTGGACTCGTTGGCCTGACCCGTTTGCAGCGGTGGCAGGTTTAAGTTTTGGGAAACCCCGCTGGCGCTCACCAGCGGGGTTTTTCGTTCCTGGTTTCAGTCTAGCCACAAGTCAGGCTAGATGTCATGTGCTTTCCAATGCCGCATTGTCCCGCTTAGAAGTTCAATTGATGTATTATTTATCAGGCAGCAAATGTAAGCAGTTTGCTTCCGTGCCCTGATTACTCGCGTCAAAGGGACATCGTCACTGCAAAGTCGGCAACACCTGCCTGCCATGCCTCCAATGCCTTGCATCGTGGGCAAATGCGGTGTCCTGCCGACCTGGATGGAAAGGGTTTGCGGCAGCACAGGCAGGATCGTGACGCGGCTACCTGGACCGGGCGTCCGTCGTCTGTGTCGTCGGCGGTCAGCTCGTCCCATACAGACGACACCGTCGAACTAGACGCACCTGCCGCCTTGGAAACCTCCCGCTGTGACGGCTCACGGTCGAGCAGGATCGAGAGGACATCGAAGGCAGCGCGGCAGCGTTCAACGGTTTCCAGCTTGATCGCCATAGTCAGGTCCTCCGCCTGGAGCGGCAGTCTGCCACGATGGCGTCAAGCAGCCGGTCCGCATCGTCAGCAGCTAGGACGGTCCGCCACACCTGCATGCGTGCGCGCAGACCTGCTTCTGTTCGTGCACGCGTCTCCGCTATCTCAGCCAGGAGCGCGGCCTGCCGCTTCTCGCTGCAAGCAATGCCGTGGGTCAGATAGTAGGCCGGTGTTGTCTGCCACAGCTTCGCCCAGAGGTCCGAAGCGGCAGGATCAGCAGGACGCTTCCGGAGAACGCTGGCGGCAATGGCCATGGCTGCTACATGCCGTTGCCGCAACTCCGCAAGGTATGCATGGCTCGCGAGGTACTGCCGGCACAGCTTGAGCAGCCGGGTATCGGTCGTCGGAGCAGACTTCGGTTGGGAGCTGGTGACCAGTGCGAGGTGTGCCATCGTCACGCCTCCCCCTGTCCGGAGATCACGGCGATGTCAGCGTCTATGCGGTCCAGGAAGTAGTCGTCGGTGTCCTCCCCGAAATAGACCAGAGTCGCCCGGTACAGCCGGATCTTCTCCCGGATACCGTCGGGTGTCCGAGCTGGTGTGTTTACGGCCCGCGTCATAGCGGCGTCCGAGATCGCAGCTACCCGCTCCCATTCCCACTCCAGAAGTCCGCATTCCGTCAGGTTCCAGGCGTCATGCCACGCATGGTTCCCAGGACCCATAGGGCAGGGTCCCAGCAACGCGATAGCGGCGTCGTAGGCATCATCACGACGGCGCAGGAGGTCCGTCAAGACTGGTTCCAGGCGCAGCCATTCGGCAACGGCGGCGATTATCGCGGCATCCGGTCCGTGCGGTGCCGGTGCGGAGATCAGCGCGATCGGCGGGGTAATGGCGAGCGAGATCGAGCCAGCGCAGAAAGCGCGGCGGGAGGTCTGGATGTCCATCTGTGTGCCTTTCTAGGGGCGGTGAGGGAATGTACCCGGCCGCTAGAAACACCACACAGGGAGGTGCGCCATACACTTTAGCCCATCGGGTTAGCGATGGACCTGGACATGCTGCATGACCAACCGGGCGCATTGAACTTAGCATCTTAGAACCTGTGTCTGAAGGCTTTCTAGGGCCGACAACGACGCTACTCCTGCAAGTTGAGTCTCGTCAACAAAGAAAGATCCCTCGGCGGGGGCCATGCTCTGGATGATCGAGATCATCCAGAGGCAGGCGATAGGGTGTCTTGCGGGTGTGGGCGTCAATAGCTGTCCTCGGACAGCACCTAGCCTAAGAGCGGCTGGTGCAGTCCTCCGGGAGCTATTGACGTTGGAAAGTCGGCGGATTGGTCGGTTCGTCGGATCGAACCTCGGCAGGCGACAGAGGCGGGTGTGCTGTGTCTGGGAGGTGACGGATGCCGTACAAAGTGCCGGGGTGGAGCGGTAGGGAATGCCAGATAAATAGGTTTGTACGGCAGGGCATGCCTCATACCCTTGCTGGTGCTGGAGTTTGGCGTATTGCAGCAAGTGTGAGATGCTGTATTTCAGCAATACGTTTGTATGCAGCATCTGCGGAAGTTCGGGAAAATGGTGTCTGACAGACCCCTACTAGACGATGATCCAAGACATACGTTGCTCCGGATCAAAATGCGCGGTTCCCCGGCGCAATCCGGGTCGAAATCCGGGCGGATCGGGGGAGGCGGTGGCGGTTGGGCGAGCGGTTGGGGAGGATCGGGCGGCGGCGTCAAGATGCCGTCCAAGTCTCGGACAGCCTATTGCGGCAAGTCCGCTGGCAAGATCGCTGGCGGGGGCATGTCAGCCAAAAGCCAACGCGCCGTCGTGAAGATGAGCTATCACAAGATGGGGATGGCAGCGGCCCATACCCGCTATCTGGAGCGCGAAGGCGCGGGCTTGGAGCAATCCACGACATACAACCATGTCGGGTATCTGGAGCGGGATGCGGGCGGACTGGAGCACGAGCGCGGACAGGCGTTAGACCTTCACACCGGCAAGCCGATTGACGCGGCGGCGAAGGTCGAGAGATGGGAGCGCGAGCACGATGCCTATCATTGGCGCGGCATCATCGCGGGGGAACGGACACCCGAAGACATGACGGCCATGATCCAAGAGGTGACGGCCAAGGCGGAGGTGCATCTCGGCACCCGCCTGGATGGCTTCATGGTCCACCACCACGGCCAGGGGAATCCTCATACCCATATCGTCTTTCGTGGGAGGCACGAGAACGGTAAAGCCCTGTATATCGATCCTGTCTACGTCCAGCACGGTTTCCGAGACAGCGCGCAACAGTACATCACCCGCGAGTTCGGGGAGCGGTCAGACCGTGAAATCGCCGCTGGTCAGGAGCGGTCATGGGAGATCGCCCAGCAGCGTGAGCAAGGCCTGGAGCGCGTCCGTGAGTATACCCAGGAGCACGGCCTGGACGATAAGGACCGGCTGCGCCTGAAGCACACCATGCTCAAGGGGTCCGTGAAGGAGATCGAGCAGACACATAGGAAATTGGACGCGCTGGAGCGGGTGCAGGAGATTGAGCAGGAACTCCCCCAGGAGCGCCGGCAGGAGCTGGAGCGCAAGGTGCTCGACGGCAGCGCGCGCCAAGTCGCGGCGGTAGAACGGCAGGTTCAGCAGGTAGAGCAGCGGGTGGAACGGGTGCGTGAACGATCGCGGGATCGCGGCATGGATATGGGGCTGTAATCGTGGCGAAAACTTCGGTGACATTCCGGCTCGACAGCGAGCTGGCAGCGCGGCTGAAGGATGCTGCGGAGAAATCCGGCGGCAAGTTGACCCAGGTGCAGATCGTAGAGGCGGCACTGGCGGACAAGTTCGCCGTAAGGGACAGTGGCCGGTTGTTGGCCAAGGTCAACGAAAGCCAACAGACAGCGCTGACATTGGTGAAGGAGCAGTCTGCTGCACTGACAGAGTTTCAGGAGAAGGTACGGACCGGCATCAGCGGGTTTGCCACCAGACTTCATGATGACGTCGAGCAACTGGAACGGTCGGTGACGCAGGAGATGCGTGGAACCAATGCCAGCGTGAACGCACTACAACAGCAGGTCGCCGGGATGATTGGCACCATGCGCCAGATCGAGCATGGAGTTCAGCAAGCGGCAGAAACACGCTTGGCTACTTGGCAGCTACTCGCCCTTGGCATCCTCATCGGATTGGCGACTTTTGGCGCTGGGGTTATTGGCCTGAATTTGTGGCAACGACTGACTGGGTAAACACAACTTATGGTTAAGATTGCCACGTGAAAAAGTTCTACAATGCAGTAAACTAGTATTTAACGTTGCGTATAGAAGTTCATAGAAAAATTAACTAGGAATTAACTTTCACGGTAAAAAAACTTAACGAATGGTTAAAGTATCTTCTAGTTGAAGCCTATTTCAGTCTCAATTTCATAATAGCGCTATTCAGTCTTCGTTAACCATTAGCCGTGACAATGGTGATCGTGAACGCGGCCTCTTCACAGGCTGCGCCACGATCAACCACATTGGAGTAAGGGGATGTCCCTTAGACTATGGCTCTTTGTGGTTGAGCTGCTTATCGGTATCCTGCAGCTCATCCACATCATTCTCAACTACGTCGTAGGAGGGTAACCAAACCACATTTGAGGCTCTCACCTGATCAGAGGTGAGGGCCTCTCCCTCTTCGACCGTACACCACGGTCTGGGTTAATTTTAGCGTCGAGATGATTAAGGGATTGTTAACCTGAAACGTTAACTTTTTTAACCTTTTTGAAGTGCAGATGATAAGTGCAACTTTTTGCACTTTATCACCTAATCAGATAAGGAACCTGCCCACCACAGCCGGATGCGGTTGGTGGACAGCACAGAGTCGCCACGGTCGCATGATCCAGGTCGAGGTTCTGGAGCTCGGTGCCCCGCGCCCAGCCATTCAGGACACTTCATGACGCCGGACCGCCGTCACCCCACCAGCCCCCCCGTGTCGACAAGCTTGCCGCAATCCGGCCACGGA
>NZ_AVFK01000119.1 GCF_000936425.1 Skermanella aerolata KACC 11604
TCGCGCTCGGCGGCGACAGCATCCTGTCGCTCCAGGTCGTCTCCCGCGCACGGCAGCGCGGCATCGGTTTCGGGCTGCGCGACCTGTACCGGCACCAGACCTTGCGCGCCCTTGTTGAAGCCGCGTCGAGCGGTCACGCCGACGAAGGACGGCCGGCGGCACCGGCACCCTTCGCCCTGCTCTCGCCGGCCGACCGCGCCAACTTGCCGGACGACGCGGCCGATGCGTTTCCGATGTCCCGGATGCAGGCCGGCATGCTGTTCCACGCGGAACTCGACGCCGGGTCCACGATCTTCCACGACATCTTCAGCTACCGCCTGGAACTGCCCTGGCGGGGCGCCGCCGCCTGGACGCAGGCATTGCGGGCGCTCAGCGCCGCCAGTCCGCCGCTCAGGACCAGCCTGCACTGGGGCGGCTTCGCCGAGGCGATGCAGGTCGTCCATATCGGCGCGACCGTACCGCTGGAAATCGACGACCTGCGGTCTTTACCGGGTAAACGGCGGGACGAAGCGATCGCCGCCTTTCTGGCGGCGGAGAAGTCCAACGGCTTTTCCCTTGTGACCGCGCCGCTGTTCCGCGTCCACCTCCACCGCCTGGAGGACGAGATCGTCCAGGTGACGATCAGCTTCCATCACGCCATCCTCGACGGGTGGAGCGTGGCGACCCTGCTGACCCGCCTGATCGGCACCTATCTCGGACGTCGGGTCGATCTCGGCGACGGCAATACCTCGGTCCCGGCCTGCTTCATCGCTCTGGAGCGGGCGGCGGTCGCCGATGCCGGAATGCGCGGGTTCTGGGCCAGCCGGGTCACGGGCTTGGACGTGACGCGGCTGCCCAGGCTTGGCATCAAGCAACCTGACGATGTACGAACCGGCAAGGTCAGCCGCCATCTCGTCAGCTTGCCGGAAGGTCTTTCCGCAAGGCTGGCCGCATCGGCCGACCGCCTGGGCGCTCCGATCAAGAGCCTGGCGCTCGCCTCGCACCTGAGGGTGCTGGCTTTCGCCAGCGGGCGCAACGATGTCGTCACCGGTTACGTGACCCATGGCCGTCCGGAGCTGGACGGCGCGTCTGAAGTCGCCGGCCTGTTCCTGAATACAGTACCGCTGCGGCTCGACCTTCCCCACGGAACCTGGCGCGACATGGTCGCCGCACTGGTCCGCGAGGAGGGCGAGGTCCTGACCAACCGCCGACTTCCGGTCGCCGAGATCAAGCGGCTGGCGGGCGGAGCCGACCTCTACGAGGCCGGGTTCAACTTCATCCACTTCCACGTCTATGCCGGCATCCTGGGGATGCCGGAGCTGCGCGTCCTCGACATCCATGTCTTCGAGGAAACCGACTTCCCATTTCTGGCGCAGTTCGCCCGCCATCCTACCAGCGGCGAGTTGGAACTGACGCTGATCTACGACCACACGCAATTCGGCGCTGGGCAGATCGAGGCCCTGGGTCGCAATTATGACGCCGTGCTCGAAGCCCTGGCGGATACGCCGGACAATCCCATCGCCTCGCTCGATCTGCTGACCCCGGCCGAGCGCGACTGGCTGGTCCGTGACGTCAACGCCGGCGCCCCGGTGCGTCAGACCGGCACGCTGGTCGAGTGGTTCGAGGCTGCCGCTTCCGCCCATCCGGCGCGGATCGCGCTGAGCGACGGCGCCGATACAGTGACCTATGGTGACCTCGACGCCCGGTCCAACCGGCTGGCCCGTCGGCTGCGGCAACTCGGCGTCGGTGCCGAGACGCCGGTCGGCCTGTGCCTGGAGCGCGGCGTCGGGCTGATCGTCAGCGTGCTCGCCATCCTCAAGGCCGGCGGCTGCTACATCCCGCTCGATCCGGCCTATCCGGCCGACCGCCTGTCCTGGCTGGCCGAGGACGGCGGACTGGCCCTGGTGCTGACCCACGCCCCGGCGCGTCCCGCCCTGGCGGCGGCGCTGGGCGACAGCCCGCTGCCTGTGGTCGATCTGGCCGAAGCGGAAGCGGCGGCTGCCGCCGAACCCGCCGGCCCGCTCGGGCTGGCGCTGTCGCCCGAACAGTCGGCCTACGTCATCTATACCTCGGGCTCGACCGGCCGGCCCAAGGGCTGCGTCGTCAGCCACCGCAACGTCACCCGCTTGATGGCGGCGACCGAGACCAGCTTCGGCTTCGATGAGACCGACGTCTGGACGCTGTTCCATTCCTACGCCTTCGATTTCTCGGTCTGGGAGATCTGGGGCGCCTTGCTGTTCGGCGGTCGTCTGGTCGTGGTGCCCTACTGGGTCAGCCGCTCGCCCGAGGCCTTCGCAGAGTTGCTGGAACACGAGCGCGTCACCGTGCTCAACCAGACGCCCTCGGCGTTCCGCCAGCTGATCCCGTTCACATCGGGGCGAACATTGGCGCTGCGCCATGTCGTGTTCGGCGGCGAGGCGCTCGAGCCGGCCAGTCTGGCGCCGTGGTACGCCGCCCATGGCGACGCCGCCGTGCTGGTCAACATGTACGGCATCACCGAGACGACGGTGCATGTCACCTACCGCGCGCTGACCGAAGGCGACGCCGTCGGTGGACGCGGCAGCGAGATCGGCCGGCCGCTGGCCGACCTTCAGGTCCACCTGCTCGACGGCCAGCTGGAGCCGGTGCCGGCCGGGGTGGTCGGCGAGATCTTCGTCGGCGGCGGCGGGGTGGCGCGCGGCTACCGCAACCGTCCCGACCTGACGGCGGAGCGCTTCGTGCCCGATCCCTTCGGTCCCGCCGGGTCGCGGCTCTACCGCTCGGGCGATCTGGCGCGGCGGCTGGCCGACGGCAACTTGGAGTACCTGGGCCGGGCCGACCAGCAGGTCAAGGTGCGCGGTTTCCGGATCGAGCCGGGCGAGATCGAGGCGGCGCTGGCGCGCCAGCCCGGCGTTCGCGAGGCTCTGGTGCTGGCGCTGCCTGGCCCGGCCGGCGACCTCCGGCTGGTCGCCTATGTCGCGACCGGCGACGGCACCGGCGACGTGACGGCGTGGCGCCGCTCGCTCGGCGCCGTGCTGCCCGACTACATGGTGCCGGCGGCCTTCGTCGTGCTCGATGCCCTGCCGCTGACCCATCACGGCAAGATCGACCGCAAGGCCCTGCCCGCCATCGAGATGGCGATTGGCCGTCCCGACTACCTGCCGCCGCAGTCGCCGATCGAGATCGCACTGGCCGGCCTGGCGACCGAGGTGCTGGGCGTGCCGGAGATAGGGGTGCGCGACGATTTCTTCGCGCTCGGCGGCGACAGCATCCAGGCGACCCGCTTCGTCACGATGGTCCGTCAGAAGCTGGGCGCGACCCTGGCGCTCCGCACCCTGTTCGAGCATTCCAGCATTGCGGCGCTGGCGATCTACCTGGACGAGGCGAAGGCATCGGCCACCCCGGCTCCCGTCGTCCCGATCCGTGCGGCGCGGCGTACCGCCACCCGAGTAGCAGTCGGCGCCGACGGTACGATCGTCGCCAGCGGCGGCGGGTGGACCGACCGATGACTTCGGACGCTTCGCAGGACGTCTTCCTTTTTCCGCTGTCGCCCGCTCAGCGGCGGCTGTGGGTCCTCCATCAGCTCGATCCCGCCGATCCGGCCTACCATGTCCCGCTGGCGCTCCGGCTGATCGGCGCGCTGGACGTGGGCGCGCTGGAAGCGGCGCTGCGCGGCCTTGTCGAACGCCACGAGATCCTGCGCACCACCTTCGCGGTCCAGGATGACGAGCCCTGCCAGCTGGTCCACCCCGCCGGAACCCTGACCCTCGCGGTCGAGGACATCGCCGGTCCCGCCGCCCTCGACGACCGGATGCGAGCGGAAGCGGCCAAACCCTTCGACCTGACGCGCGGTCCGGTCATCCGCGCCGTCCTGTTCCGTCTGGCACCCGATCACCACGTCCTGCTGGCGACGCTCCATCACATCGCGTGCGACGGCTGGTCGCTCGGCGTGATGGTACGGGAATTGGCCGCCCTCTATGCAGGCGCCGGCGACGCCCTCGGCGAGGTGACGCTGCACTACGCCGATTATGTCGAGTGGCAGGGCACGGGAATGAGCGACGAGGTGCTGGCGCCCCAGATCGCCCACTGGAAAACCGAACTCACCGGAGCCCCGACCGTCCTGGAACTGCCGGCGGACCGTCCCCAGTCGCCCGTCCCCGCTGGGACCGGCGGCACTGTGCGCCGGCATCTGCCGGCTGCCCTGTCAGACCGCCTGAACAAGACGGCCTCGCGACAGGGCGCCACGCCGTTCATGGTGGCTCTGGCATCCTGGGCGGTGTTGCTGAACCGCTTGACGGGGGCCGAAGACCTGCTGATCGGCACCCCGGTCGCCAACCGCCACCATGGGGGTTTCGAGGATGTCGTCGGCTTCTTCGTCAATACGCTGGCGATCCGCTGCCGGCTCGATGGCAACCCGACCGTCGCCGGGCTGATCGGCCGCATCCGGCGCAGCGCCGTCGATGCCTATGCCAACCAGGACCTCCCGTTCGAGCGGCTGGTCGAGCTTGCCGGCGTCGGACGCGATTCCGGCCGCTCGCCGCTGATCCAGACGATGCTGGCTGTTCAGAACACCCCCTTGGGCCGGATCGCCCTTCCCGGCCTGGATGTCGAGGTGATCCGCCCCGACACCGGCTCCGCCAAGCTGGACCTGACGCTGATCCTGGAACCCGACGGCGATACGCTGCTGGCTAGCCTGGAATACGCCGCCGACCGGTTCCAGCGTTCCACCGCCGAACGGATGCTGGATCGCTGGTTCCACCTGCTGGACCGCATGGTCGGGACTCCGGACGCCCGGTTGTCCACGCTGGATATCCTGGCCCCGTCCGAACGCGACTGGCTGGTCCGGGAGGTCAACGCGGGCGCCCCGGTGCGTCAGACCGGTACGCTGGTCGAGTGGTTCGAGACCG
>NZ_AVFK01000122.1 GCF_000936425.1 Skermanella aerolata KACC 11604
CCCTGGTTCGGACGCTGGAGCGCTCTTTCCTCGCAACCCGGAAACAGCTGGACCAGACGTGCCGGCAGGATCCGGTTCACCTACGCGGTGACCACGCCTCTGACAACCTCAGCGACTTGGCTGAAGAAGTCCGAAGCAGTTGATGAGCCGGTTGGCGTAATGAGGTTAAGGGTTTGAAGCCTGCCGGAACCTCCCCGAGGATGCGATACGCCATGATTGGGGATAAAGGGCCTGCCTCATTGTCGTTGACACGTTCCGGCCGGCAGCATCGCCCTCCGGAAAGCACTCCGCAGCCTGTTCCGGGTGGCTACGGATTTTACCCGCATGGACCTGCAACCCTGCGGATGATCGCCTGCTCGACACCGCGCCGGTCAACGATCGTGTTGGATTGCAGCCATGGCTCGAACACAGCTGGTTATGGCCTGAGCAACGCTGTTAAAGCGCGCTGTCAACTCGACCAGCTGCGTGGTTGACGTCGGCGAGCGCATATCGAGTTGGTCAACTTCCCGGCGTATCAAAGTGATCATCGGCTTGAGTGCCAGGCAGATCTCCATGCCGGTTTCCTGATGGAGCTGGTTCACGAGATCCTCGACCTGATCAAGCCAGACAAGCAGAGATGTTTTCTGAGTTTCAAGCTCGGCGTGCAGCACCTGCAGACGGCGGGCGGCGAGTTGTGGATGCATGAGATGAGGTTTCCTCTTCAAGCTGACCGCGGAGGCTGTTCGGATCCGCCGGCAGACGGCGCTGGCAGCGGCGATCCGCTCGGGGTCGATCTTCGGCACGTGCCGAATTAGTTTCGGCAGTTGACCAAACCCGGTATTGTCGTAGTTGATCCTGACGCTGACAATGTCGCGGATCAGGGCGGACAGCATCCCTGCCGAAGCCGTTCACGGCCTGCTTCTCCTGCTGCTGCCGGTTTCGAGGCATCGACGTCTCAGCAATCCGGGAACCCGGTGGACCTCGGGACATCCTTCAGTCCGCCGGTCATCGATAATGCATCGACGCCGCTGCTTCCGATCAGCGCGCCAGGACCCGGGCGGCCTCCTTTGTCCGGCTCACTGCTTCCGTCACCTGATGGATCGAGGCCGCGATCTCGCCGATGTTGCCGGTGATCGCGGATACCGCGGTCGAGGCGCCCTGCATGCTGCGCGACATGTCGGTGGTGACGGCGGTCTGCTCCTCGACGGCGCTGGCGGTGGTGAGAACATAGTCGCGCACCGCCTCGATCGACTGCCGGATGCCGCCGAGCGCGTCCACCACATTGCCGGAGATCGACTGGATGCCGTCGATCTCGCCGGAGATCTGGTCGGTCGCCCGGGCCGCCTGGTTGGCCAAGTTCTTGACCTCGGTCGCCACTACGGCGAAGCCCCGGCCGGCCTCGCCGGCCCGCGCCGCCTCGATCGTGGCGTTGAGCGCCAGCAGGTTGATCTGGCCGGCGATGCTCCGGATCAGCTCGACGATGCCGTTCATCTGGCGGGCCGCGTCCGACATCTTCTGTGTCGCCTGATCGGCGGCTTCGGCCTGCTGCCGGGCCTGTTCGGCCATGGACGTCGATTTGGTCATGCTGGTGGAAATCTCCAGCGTCGAGCTGGCCAACTGCTCGGCCGCCGCCGCCACCGTCTGGACATTCGCCGAGGCTTCCGTCGCGGCATCCATCGCCGCTCCCGACTGACCGTCGGAGCGGCCCAGCGCCTCGCCGATCTCACCGAAGTTGCGGTCAATCAGCGTCTTGAGCTGATTCATGAGTTCGACCTGTGCGGTGATGTCGGTGGCGAACTTGACGACCCTGCAGGGCCTGCCGCCGGCATTGAGGATGGGATTGTAGGAGGCCTCGATCCAGATCTCGCGACCGCCTTTGGCAATGCGCTTGAACTGAGCAGCCTGATACTCGCCGCGTCGCAGTTTGTCCCAGAACTGCGCATAGTCTGCGCTGGCCGCAAGCGCCGGCTCAACGAACATGCGGTGATGCCTGCCCTGGATTTCCGGCAGGCTGTAACCGACAGCTCCGAGAAAATTGCCGTTGGCGGTGATAATGGTGCCATCGAGCTCGAACTCGATTACCGCCTGCGACTTGCTGATGGCGTCGACCTGACCCTGAAGGTCGGCTTCCCGGGCTTTGCGCCCGGTGATGTCGGTGGCGAACTTGACGACCCTGCAGGGCTTGCCGCTAGCATCGAGAATGGGATTGTAGGAGGCCTCGATCCAGACCTCGCGACCACCCTTGGCAATGCGCTTGAACTGGGTGGCCTGGAACTCGCCGCGGCGCAGCTTCTCCCAAAACTGGGCGTACTCGGCACTGGCCGCCTCGCCCGGCTCGACGAACAGGCGGTGGTGTTTGCCGCGGATCTCGGCCAGCGTATAACCCATCGCCGACAGGAAGTTGCCGTTGGCGGTGATCACTGTGCCATCGAGCTCAAACTCGATGACGGCCTGCGACCTGCCGATGGCAGTCACCTGGGCGTCAAGTTCTGCCATCTTCCGGGACTTGGCAAAGCGGAACATCATAGTGGTCCTTTTTGAAACAGGGGTGGCGGTGCTAAAAACCCGGCGATCCGGTGGAGATTGTTGTTCAAAGGACTGCTGTTGACCGGACGTCAGTTCCGGCAGGAAGCGACAGGAGGAACCGGGTCTTTGCTCAGCCTCGACCGGATGGCGGCAACCAGGGCACTCAGGTCGAGAGATTTCCTCAAGATCAGGTCGGTCCGGCACAAGGAGGCGCCCGACAGGAAGTTCGTTGCCGGATCCTGCCTATGACAGCCGGCTAGCTGAGGGTGACGCAGGTGTGTTGGTCGCGTGGATTGCGCACGGCGTCGATGGAGAGATTAAGGATCCTGTCGCCGACCGTGATCCGGGCGTCGTGCGGCAGGTTCTTCGGATCGGCCAGCAGCCGGCGCTGGTGCTCGGGCTTCCTGTGGAAGACGTCGATGCTGCTGCCGACGATCCAGTCGGGATCGATCTTCAGCACGTGCCGGATCGTTTCCAGCAGCTTTCTGGACTCGACGTTGGCGTAGTCGATCCGGAAGGTGGCGATGTCGCAGGTCATGACCGCGACCGGCAGCGTGTCGAGAATGGCGCCCGGGTGGCGCGGTCCCGTTCCGGTGCCGGAAACCCTGGAGCGGAAAGCTACCGGGACCATGTCTGAACCTCCTGTATCATGCCAGGTGTGTTGGAGCAGGCGCCAGCGTGGCTGAGCACCGGCGACAGGATGGTCAGACCGTACCAGCCAACAATTAATGACTCTTTACCTTAAAAACCATTATATTTTCATGGTTTTGCGGGGTCAGCTGTTATCTCCTGATGCTGTTGTGACTGCTGAGGCTGCTCGAGGCGTCAGGTGCAGGACAACGCGGGAATACAGTCGATAGATCTTCGGGGGGGGGTGTTCCCCGTGTGTGCCCAGGCTTCAGCCGATTTCATGCTTCTGCCTTGAGCCGTATGGTCATCAGGATGCATCCCTCGGTTTGTCCTGCCACGCAGAAGGTACCATGTCCTGTCGACTTTGATAATTGGCACCGCTTCTGGTGTCGGTTTCCGACAGTGATGATCAACATTGCAGCAAACCCAGTGCATCATCGACTGCACACAGCTCCCGAGCAGATAGCCAACGCCATTGAGTGACTTCCCAATTTCCTGCTCCGATATTAAAAATCCGTCATTCTGGCGTGAAACCCTTATTTCATCGATAGCGGATTAGGGCTAATCGCCGCATCCCTCAACCAGCACAGCACAGGGCGCTTATTGCGGTACTCTCTCCTCGTCTGACACCGTAAATTTCTGCTTATATTTTAATCATATCTTCATCGCGACGCAGTGAAAAAGGAGGGATCGTGGATCCGCACCTTGAGCATTTGCTGTGAAGCTCGCCTTGGTCGGTCCGGCCCGTGCAGCTATTTCTTTGGAAAAACAATGCTCAAAAAAACTTCCCCTGATCATGATAATCCTACTCAGGCACCTCTCAGAACAATCGGATTTTCGATCGGCCAGAGGGGCGTGATGGCACGCCTGCACCTCAAGTTGCGCACCAGGCTGGTGCTCATTCTGCTCGCCTTTGGCCTG
>NZ_AVFK01000123.1 GCF_000936425.1 Skermanella aerolata KACC 11604
GCCGTGTCCTTCAAGGCGAGTGAACTGGTAGCGGCACCGTCTGCAGCGCCATCGTTGCTGGCCCGCGACGACGCCGTACCGGATCAGGCGCCGACTGCCGCACCGGGGACAATGAGGAAGAGAGAGGACCATCGAAACACAAAACTGTGAATGCCTCTAGGATATATAAAATCCGTCATTAATCCGTTAAACCCTACCAAATAAGCAGCAGTTGTAAGGTAATCCAAAATTTATGGTTGAGGAACGCCGGGTATTGCCCGCGCGCCTATCTGGGTTGCCCGGCGTGTCTCGGCTTGTCAGGAAGCCGCCTCTACCTTCAGGTCACCTCGATCCATGTCCTGGCGATCCCGCCGGCCGCATGGGGCCGGTTGGTGATCCAGTCCCTGTAGGTCGCCGTCACTTCGTAGCGGCCGGGCTGGGCGTTGTGGATCATGAACGTCGTCCGCTGAGCCGGTGTCAGGTTGGTTGGCGCCTTCGCAGCGACCGGGATCGGCTTTGAGAAAGTGCCGAGCTGGGGGTTCGTCCGGAGCGGCCTGCCGTCCATCTCGACAATCGTGCTGCTTACGCCGATGCTGATGTCAAGATTGCTGTAGGTCGCGTTGATCGCCCTCAGCAGGATGTTTTGCCCTTTTTTCGCCCGTACCACGACGCGCGTGTCCCGCTCGGTCCTCGGATGGGGCACGCCGCTGATCAGGAAATACTTCGGCTGAAAACGGTTGAGCCCGGCGTCCTCGCCGCACAGGCCGGCGGTATGGTTCAGTTCATGCCAGCGGGGATCGACGTCGTCGAAGGACCAGATCGCCTCTGCCTGGTAGCGAAGATCGGTGGTCTGGTCCTCATCGGCGGGGTGGCGTTCGAAGAGCAGTCCCGGGCCGCTGGGAGGATCAATGACGAGCGGTCCGTACATGCCCATCTCGAAATGGAGCACCGTGTTCTTGTGGCAGTGATAGAAGTAGGTGCCCGGTGATTTGGCCTGCCACTGGTATGTGTACTGGTTGCTGACCTCAAACGAGGTGTGGCCTACGCCGTCGTTCATCGTGGACGGCTCGATGCCGTGCCAGTGGATGGTGTGGGTGTTCTTGGCGGCGTCCAGGGTCGCGTGGATGATCTGACCCTGGCGGACCCGGATCAGCGGCGACGGCCAGGTCCGGTCGCCGCCGGAGGTATTGGGATCGACGAAACCCCAGAACCGGACATCGCGCCCGTCCGGCATGGTAACGTCGAAAGAGCCGTGGACCTTCCTGAAAACGCGAACGGTGGGCGGCAGTTTGTCCGGGGTCTCGATCACATCAGAGTTGGGATCGCAGCTGAACTCGTCGTACTCCGCGGGATCCGTCATCGGACGGGGAATGGTGACAGCCATGGGGCCTCCGCATTTGAAAGTCGGCAGAAAGTCAGGATTGGGTATGGCCACCCCGTGAAGGGCTGAGGCGATTACTCAGAGCGGACCCTCGAGAACCCAATCCGTCACGAGACCCAACGGATAGGAGCCGCCGGCGGAGGTCTGGGATATCTCGTTATGACAGTGCATGGGATAGAGCAGCGGGAACTTCTCCTGGCGCGGTGGCCAGGCTGCATCGGGGATTTCCGGTGGCTTGGTGAAGGGCAGCAGCAGGTCCCGGCGCATCAGGGGAGGCATCGACCAGGTGTCCTCCTCGATGATGTTGTTGAGCACCCGGACTTCGTGGCTGTTGGAGACGATCTCGGCCGTGGTGAAGACGTGGTTGCCGTGAATGTGGAGGGAGTGGGTTGCCAACCCAGCGTTGAGCGCCCGCAGGAGCAGCGGCTGACCGACCCGGCCGCGGGGAACCGTCGGCTCGTCATGAGCCGCATCGACCCCGCTCAGGCCGTTGAGGGTGAAATACCGTGGCAGAAAGGATCCGACCAGCTCCAGGGCTCCGGCGAGATCGTCTGCTTCGGCCAGCTTGTTGATCCTGGGATCGATCTGATTGAGAACCCAGATCTTGTCACGCCCGAGCAGCCATGGCCTGCCGGGAAACCGGCTATGGTTGCCCAGTGCCGAGAACAGGGCGCGCACACCGGGTGTGGTTTGAGTTTCACCATAGGGGGTGACTGGCCCGCCTGACGGAGAAGCTGCCGGCTCAACGACAAGAGCTCCGTGCAGGCCGAGAAGTCTGTTCAAGGGGGCACGGTCGGGATCAACATAGAAGTAGGTTCCAGCGAGGCTTGCAGTGAAAGTCACGCCGCCGATCTGCCCGGGCTCGATCGGCCCGAAGCTCGCGCCGGGAATGCCGAGGATCTGTACCGAGTGCGCCGAGGGCGATAGGTTTTCTACACTCAAGGTAACCGATTGCCCCTGCTTGACCCGTATGACAGGCCCTGGAACGCTGGGTTTTCCGGCTCCCTGGGAAAAGGCCCACATGAAGACGGAGGACCCGTCGATCAGCTCAACATCCACGTCCTGAATTCGGAGGAATATGGGGGGTGCGGGTGAGCTTGTCTGGGCGAGGAGAGAACCGGATACAGTCTGCACTGCTGCGACGCCAGCCAGGCCGGCGCCGTATTTCAAGAATTCGCGTCGTAGCATTGGTCATCTCCAGATTAACCATGACGCGATGACGGCCTGAAAGAACATTTATTCCAAGAAAATCCAGATTTTAGAAATAAAAATAGTTACATCATGCGCTTCACAATCGCTCAGAAAGAACTATCTCACTGAAATTTTAAAATGAAACGTTGCTAAATCTAATCGCTAGCTTGCTAACCAAGTCTGACCTGCTGATACCTGTGGTGGGGGATGGTCAGAGATAGAATGGAGGATCAGTCCGCGGCGCCAAGGGGCCGGCGAGCCACGACAAACATGTTTCATTAGGCACCAGTAAATTTTTAAACTTTAGGTTGCCGCATTCGCATGCCATGCCATATCTGTCCAGATGACGGATTTAGGGCTGTTTACGAGAGAAACTGGTGAAAATTTCAATAACTCGAACGAAACTGGCGAGGATTCGCCAGGCGGTAGGCGGCTTGCCGGCAGATGAAAGAGAGGTCTTGATGCTGGTATGCTCCGAAGGTCTGAGTTATCGGAATGCGGCGGAAGAACTCGGCATTTCCCAGGACGAGTTAAAATGCCGTTTGCTGCGCGCAAGGCAGGCCCTCATGAAAACGATGTCGGCATTTCCTCACTTGCTGATGAAACAGGATAATGATTTACATCCTATGGGGGTGTCACGAATTCGCCGGTAGCTAAGTGGTAGAATTGTCGACAAGATACTGAGAGTCTGTTCGTAGACGTCATGCGTGCGTATTTCGGCGAAAGCGTCCCGGCGTTTCGGGTTCTTCCGCACTCTCGGTGCAGGTAAGTACCTCCCTCAGTGGCCTCTAGAAGTTTGGCAGCAATATCATCAGCCTTCATGCGGCAGCCGAACGCTCGTTTCTGCCAAATTGGCAAGTTGCACCGAGAATGCGGAAGAACCGCGTTTCGGTTCAAACCGCCCACCGTTTCGGTGATTTCGCCCACTGGCCCCATGGGGTCGGTGGGCGGGCGGCGTCGTGATCCATCGTTTTCACCTTATGCTGGTATCGTCTGCCGTTGCGTTGGTGCACGGATGCTGTTGTTGTCCCCGCAGATGGGATTCGATAGGAAGCCTGCCCCTTCCTGATCGTCTCGTCTGACCATGCCGCACAAATACAATGCCGACCGTCGCCACCACATCCCGAAAGTGACCTTGCCCCCGTGCAGCGCCTCCCATAGCGCCTGAGTTATGCC
>NZ_AVFK01000011.1 GCF_000936425.1 Skermanella aerolata KACC 11604
AGGCGCCATCCTCCAGCGAGTGGCCCTGGATCGTGACCATCTGGTTGATCGTGCAGTTGTCGCCGATCGTCACCAGCGTCTTTTCCGGTATGCCGCTGCCGTCGTCGAACAGCTTCCTGCCGACCTTGACGCCCAGCAGCCGCCAGATCATCCCCTTGAACGGCGTGCCCGAGAACAGGTCCAGGTAGAAGACTTCACTCAGTTTCCAGAAACGCTCGTGCTTCCAGTAGTAATCGTCGTAGATCGAGCAGGACTGCGGCCGCAGTTTGCGGAAACCCATGCTGGCGTGCTCGAGCAGGGCATAGTACGCGACCGTCAGGACCAGCACGATCATCGTGAAGTCGAGCAGAGCGATCCAGCCGGACTCGACGTACTGGTCCATCTCGACGGCGGCCAGCAGGGTGACCAGATGCACGAAGAACCATTGCGAGCCCAGGTACAGGAATATCGTGACGGTGTTGGAGATGTTCTTGCGGAACAGGCGGTCCTTGAAGGTCGGGCCGTCGCGGTAGTGCTCCAGTTGCTTGTCGCGGACGACCGACCGGGGGATCTCGAAACTGGGGGACCCGAGCAGCCCGACGTCTTTCAGCTCCGGTCCGCCGACCGGCACCATCGTCTTGGTCCCGAGCAGGCAGTTGTCGCCCACCTTGCTGCCGGCCGGGTAGAAGACGTTGTTGCCGATGAAGCTGTCGGCGCCGACCGAAACCTTCCTCAGCCTGAAGGAAGAGCTGGAGATGTCGGCGTTGATCATGGAAAAACCATCGGAAATCAAGGTTCCCTTGCCGATCTCGCAGAGGAAAGGCGTGTCGTGCTTCTGCTCGACCCCGAAGTTGGAGCCGGTCTGATCTTTCAACGATATCTTGTAGCCGATGGCCCGCAGGTAATAGATGATATAGGAGCTATCGCCGAACAGGAGATTGAAGAAGTATGAGTTGCTTCTGCTTGAAATCGCCCGGTGAACCAGGAAGTGAAAGCCATACAGTGGATATGTCTTTCCTTCCGTCATGAACAGGTTGAGCAGTCTCGGTATCGTGACGATGCTCAGCAGGCCGAGGACGATCAGGCCGAAATAGGTGCCGGCCGAAACCTGGATCAGGATCAGCTGGAAACCGGGGTCGGTGAAATTGGCGCCGACATGGGCCGCGACCTCCGTCCCGGTGCCGAAGCCCAGCCATACCAGCAGAGAGTCCAGGATCACGAGGGGCAGCGGCAGCGTCAGGCCGAACAGGACGACCGCTTGAGCGGTGGAGAACGCCGCCCGGCGGACGATTCCGCACGGCATCGGCTCGACCGACAGGTAATCGTCCGTCGTCTCCCGCGCGGGCGAGCCGTGATATCGCTTGCCGTCGGGGATAGCCTGTCCCTGGTGCAGCGACGACGAGTGCCCGAGTTGCGCGCCGTCGCCGATGCTGGTCCCGATGTCCAGGACGGTCGCCTCGCCGATGAAGGCATCCCGGCCGATCGTGATCCTGCCGGTCTCGATCAACCCCGCGCGCGCCCGGTAGCCGACCAGATTGCTGTCCTTCTTGATGATCGTGCCGTCGCCGATCGACAGAAGGTCCGGGCAGACCGGAACGACACCGGAGAAGATCACGACGTTGCGGCCGATCTTCGCCCCCAGCAGCCGGAGATAGACGTTGTAGAGCGGGGTCCCGATGAACATGACCATCGGGTTGATCTGGATCATCCGCTTGATGAGCCAGAAGCGGAAGTAGCCGAGGCTCCAGATCGGAATGCTCTCTTCCCGCGACCGGCCGACGACCAGCCATTTGACCGCGATCGGGAGGGCCGCCATGGCGAGGAACATGCCCGAGCCGAAGGCGACGGACCGGAGATAGGTGTCGGTGACCGAGTGCGTCGCGGAGATCCAGATATATCCCTGGACGAGTCCAGCGGTCAGGGCCGTCGAGTAGACGAAATAGAAGATCAACTGCATGCCGCCGCAGAGCCAGTAATCGAGATCGCCGGCGACATGGACCGGCTCGGCCGGTGCCGCTGGGGCTTTCCTGTGGGCCTGGGTGGTGAGGAAGGCCGCGAAGTCCCGAGGCGTCGGATGCAGGTATACCTCCCGCATGGACACGTCGGAATAGTTCAGTTTCTCGCGGATCCGGGCACAGAACCTTGCCATCAGCAGGGAATTGGCGCCGAGATCGTTGAAGAAATGGTCGTCCATCGAGACCCGCTCGAGCTTGAGCAGATCCATCAGGGTGCACGCTATCTCGGCTTCGGTGTCGTTCGTCGGCGGGATGCAGTCGGCTTTACGGACGCTGTGACGCGGTCCCGACGGCGGCGGCAGCCTCTTGCGGTCCACCTTGTCGCACGGGAGCATGGGCAGCGCGTCCATCCTCTCGAAGAAGGCCGGCAGCATGTAGGCGGGCAGGTCGCTCCGGATGGTCCCAAGGATCGTTTCACGGTCGAGGTGGTCCACGTCATGGCGGAGCGTGTAATAGGCCACCAGCTCGACCATGCCGGGTTCCGGCTGGAAGGTGCCGACGACGGCCTGGGCGATCCCCGGCACCCTCATGATGACGGATTCGATCTCCGCCAGCTCGATCCGGTAGCCCCGGATCTTCACCTGGGCGTCGAGCCGGCCGAGATATTCGATCTCGCCCTTGTCCGTGATGCGGCCCAGGTCGCCGGTCCGATAAATCCGCCCGGACGGGTTGTCTTCAAGCCCGAGGAAGTCCGCGATGAAGGCCTTGTCGGTCAAGTCGGGCCGGTTGACGTAGCCGCGCGCCAGCCCGATGCCGGCGATGCAGATTTCTCCGATGCCGCCCTTCTCCACCCGCCGGGGTTCGTCCGGGGCCAGGATCAGGATCTTGTATGTCGGCAGCGGCACCCCGATCGTGACCGGCTTGTCCGGGACGAGCATGGTCCAGGTGGCGGTGACCGTCGCTTCCGTCGGACCATAGACGTTGAGGAAGGTCCTGCCCTGGCTGTACCAGCGCTCGACCAGGTTCTGCGGGCAGGCCTCTCCGGAAACCAGGATGAACCGGAGCGAGGGCAAGTCGTCGTCGAGGGTGGCGAGAAGGGTCGGCACGCAGCACAGTGCCGTGATCCGCCGGGTTTCCAGGAATTGGGAAAGGTCGCGCCCGACGAGGCTGGGGCCTGGAGGTGCGGCTACCAGCGTCGCTCCGGAATACAGCGGGACCCAGATTTCCTCGACCGAGAAGTCGAAGGCGATGGTCATGCCCTGGTAGACGCGGTCATCCGGCATGATGCCGTAGACCTCGGCCGCGACCCTGACGAAGTTGCAGATGCTGCGATGCTCGACAGCGACGCCCTTGGGCTTGCCGGTCGAGCCGGAGGTATAGATGATGTAGCAGAGGTCGTCGGTCGGGGACTCTGCAAGAAGATCGGGGGCGGAAAGATCGGGTGCGGCGGACTCTTCCCGGTCGATCGCGGTCCGCGCGTCGTCCAGGCAGATCACGTCGGCCGCCAGGGTGTCGAGATGGTCGCGCAGGCTGGCGGTCGTCAGGACGAGCCTGATGCCGGCATCCTCCGCGATGAAGGCGATCCTGTCTTTGGGAAATCCCGGATCGAGCGGCACATACGCGGCATTGGCCTTCATGACGGCCAGCATCGCGGCATAGGCCCAGACCGACCGGCTGAAGAGGAGGCCAATCCTGTCGCCCGGCCTGACGCCCGAAGCGATCAAATGACGGGACAGCCGATTGGCTTGGCGCTCGAGGTCGTCGAAGCTCAGTTCGCCGTCCTCGGCGATGACCGCCACGCGGCTCCCGACACCCGTTTCCCGCAGCAGGGAAAAGCGTTTCTCAAACAAGTGATCGAGGCGCTCACCCGGCTGCCATCGGATATCGAGGGGATAGCCTGGACAAGTCAAAACCTCTTCCGGGTCGCTGAAAGTAAAATCGGCTCTTGTACTGTATGCGTCTTCGTCACCAGTAAGCGCGAAGCGCTCAAGAGCCTGCTCAGTCTGGTTCATGATATAACCATCAGCCTTTCTTGTCAGCTTTGAGCCTGGAATGGTTCAGAGCCATCGAACCAGGTGCCGGGAAGCGGCGGCGCAGTGCAGCGCCGCCGCAAGCGAAGCTCAGGCGCGAACGCATCGATGGGGTCGGATTGAAAAGCTCTTCAGGCGGTCAGGCGGGCCGGTGCCGGCGTGATGGCCTCACTCGGCAGCGGCGGCCGCGCGATCGGTGAGAGCGGCATGGATGGCGGATTCCAGGACATCCAGCCCGTAATCGAGCAGATCATCGGGCGTGGTGAGCGGCGCCAGGATCTTGACCACTTCGTCGTAAGCGCCCGAAGTCTCGATGATCAGGCCGTCCTCGAAGCAACGGCGGCAGATCGCTTCCGCCAGTTCACCGGACCCGACGTCGATGCCGATCATCATGCCCCGGCCTTTGACGCGGGAACCTGGGATCAGGTCCGTCATGGCGGTGAGACGTTCCCCGACATGCCTTGCCTTATCCAGGATGCGGCGTGAGAAGATGTCGTCGGACCAGAATTTACGGAGAGCGGCCTGGGCTGTGACGAAAGCGTGCGTGTTGCCCCGGAACGTGCCGTTGTGTTCGGCAGGCCGCCAAAGGTCGTGCTGCGGACGGATCAGCAGCAACGCCATGGGCAGGCCGAAGCCGGACAGGGATTTAGACAGCGTGACGAGGTCCGGGACGATGCCGATACCTTCGAAACTGAAGAACGTGCCCGTGCGGCCGCAGCCGGCCTGGATATCGTCCACGATCAGCAGGGCGCCGTGCAATTGGGCCAGATGCGCGATCTGCCGCAGCCATGACGGCGATGCCGCGTTCAGCCCACCCTCCCCCTGTACCGTCTCCAGCAGGATCGCCGCCGGTGAGTCCAGGCCACTGGACGGATCGCTCAGCATCCGCTCGAGAATTTCCGCGGTGTCGATATCCGCGCCTAGATAACCGTCGAAGGGCAGCCTCGACACGCCACTGTGCTGGGTCGATGGCCCCATGCGGTGATACCGGTTGCCGGTAGCGGCCAAGGCGCCTTGCGTAACACCGTGGAAGCCATTGGTGAAGGCGACGACGTTGTTGCGACCTGTAACCTTGCGTGCAAGCTTCAAGGCGGCTTCCACGGCATTGGCGCCGGTAGGACCGGTGAACTGGACGCGGTAATCGAGACCGCGCGGGTTCAGGATCAAGGACTCGAAGTCTTCGAGGAACCGTCGTTTCGCCGTGGTGAAAAGATCCAGACCATGAGCGATGCCATTCCGGCCGATGTGGTCGAGAAGAGCCTGCTTCATGTCCGGGTCGTTATGGCCATAGTTGAGCGATGCGCAACCTGCCAGGAAATCGACATATTGCCGACCGGATTCATCGGTGATGACGCTTCCAACCGCCTTATCGAAAACTGCATCCAGTCGCCTGCAATAGCTGCGGACATTGGATTCGCGGCGGTTAAAGATCATGTCGTTTTTCGCGAGTGTTGCCGTAGACATTATCGTTCTCCTACCCCAGCATTGGCTAGTGGGGTTTCATTTTATCTGATTGGGGTGATCTCAAGACGTTTGCGTTTTCAGGATTATCCAGAAAACCCGCAATCGACAAGAATACCGCAGTTTTACCTGAAGATCCGACCATAATGTCAGCATCTATTTGGTAGATATGCGTTAGCTTAGACCATCTCTTCCGGACAAAGCAGACACGCTTGAAGCACCGAAATCCATAGCAACGCCGATCGAGACTTTCAATGGAACGGAACGTTCACTTGACCTCTATTTCCACCTTTTTGTGGTGAGGCATCGATCGGATTTAACCAACCAAGATCATCTACTTAGAGCGGTAGAACTAAACTAACCTCAGACGCTTTCCCACTCAACGTTCATTTAGTTGATTGTTCTTTTAGGCAATGGATCGCAGCCTCCTGGATAAGTGTGACTTAGCCGTTATACCAGCAATGAAGGCGGGAATATGTGAAGGAGAACACCATTCTAAAATCTGTCTTCTGTAAATTTTATTGCTCGACATAATGCGAAATAATGCGCCATCTTCAAAGGAACGGATCTTATGGAGGAAAATCGACAAGGTGTATTACTTACGTGTTGTATGCCAACCGGTGAGGACTCATACATCTTTAACATAATGGATATACACCTGAGACCTGGTCAGTACATTGTCTATACACAAGTCAACGAGGACCTTTTTCAACTTAAGGCTTGATATTGAAAGTATTGGGTTGCTACTCGATTAGACTAGTCATAATTTGTAGGTCTTCATTCCCTTTCATATCGTCTGATACCAACGGCAATAAACATTGACCGGTCTGGAGCGTTAGATGTCGGGCTGAAGAGGCCCGACCTACGCCAGCGTGCTTTGCCAACACTTGGTTTTGTAGGTCGAGCCTCTTCAGCCCGACCTCCTTGCCGGAACTCACCGGTCAATCTTCAATGCCGTTGATATGAGTACGATGGCCACCGAGCCGAAGCGATTGCCCTACCAGCGCTGGATCGCGGTCACCCCTATCATCATCTATCTGGCCTCCTCTTCCGTAAAAGAACGCAAACCGGTCGTTTCCGCCTTTGGCCGACGGAACCGCTTCCGTTGCCAAGGTCTCCGCAGTTCTACAGTGTCGGTGTGGCCATCTCGCGGATTTAACCTGTGTTAACATATCACCGTATTTTCGTCTGCCAGACCGATGCCGGACACGGTGAGACAAGCCTTGGCGTTGCCGTACGCGTAAACGCAAGAAGCCGAAGGGAAGCCGCTTCTATCTATCCAGCTTCCCGTCCGATCGCGACTTGAGAGAGGTGTGGACTATCGGCAATACGGCAGCGCTCCACCGATCGTTTTTCACGATCCATTCACGCCGCCGATCACGGAGCGCTGACAAGGGGCGGGTAACCTGATCTCATATGAAAGACCTTCTCCTGGAGTTACCGCGCCATGGGCCTGAACGATATGCACGGCGAACCCGTCTCCACGTCGGACCGCCATTCGCTCGACCGCTTCGAACATGCTTCCACCCTGCTGAGCGGCTTCTTCGCCGATCCGCTGGCCGTGATCGACGAAGCGCTTGAAGAAGATCCCGCCTTCGTGATGGGCCACTGCATGCGCGCCGGGCTGATGCTGATGGCGGCCGAGAAGAGCGCCCAGCCGGAACTGCGCCGCAGCGTCGAGGCCGCCGAGGCGCTGGCCTCCGCCGCCAACGATCGCGAACGCGGCCACACCACCGCCGCCCGTGCCTGGCTGGACGGCGATTTCCACAGGGCGGCCGAGCTTTACGGGCAGGTGCTGCTGGACCACCCGCGCGACCTTCTGGCGCTTCAGATCGCCCATCAGATCGATTTCTTTACGGGAAACACCGCCATGCTGCGCGACCGCCCGGCGCGCGTGCTGCCGCAATGGGACAATGCCACGCCGGGCTACGGCTATGTGCTGGGCATGCAGGCGTTCGGGCTGGAAGAGAACAACATGTTCCGCCGGGCGGAGGACATGGGCCGCCACGCGGTGGAATTGACGCCGCGCGATCCCTGGGCGATCCACGCCGTCGCCCATGTCATGGAGATGGAGGGGCGGCTTGCCGATGGCATCCGCTGGTTGACCAGCCGGGTGGACGACTGGGCTCCCGACAACATGCTGGCGATCCACAACTGGTGGCATCTGGCGCTCTATCATCTTGACCATGGCCAGATCGACAGGACGCTGGACATCTACGACCGGCATATCCTGCCCCGGCCGGGCGGTCCCGCCATCGAACTGGTCGACGCCACCTCGATGCTATGGCGCCTGCACCTGCGCGGTGTCGATGTCGGCAACCGCTGGGGCACGGTGGCCGAGAGGTGGGAGCCGATGGCCGATGACGGCTATTACGCCTTCAACGACATGCACGCCATGATGGCCTTCGCGGCCGGCGGCCGCGATCATGCCGCCCGCCGCCTGATGGCTGTCCTGAACCGCCGCGCATCGGCCCCCGGCAGCAACGCCGTCATGACGCGTGAGGTAGGGCTGCCCGTCTGTGCCGCGATCCAAGCCTTCGCCGACGGAGACCACGATCTCGCCGTCGACCTGCTGCTGCCGGTCCGCGCGATCTCGCACCGGTTCGGCGGCAGCAACGCCCAGCGCGACGTCATCACCCTGACCCTGATCGAGGCCGCCCTGCGTGGCGGCCAAGCCAAGCTGGCCCGCGCCCTGACCGCCGAGCGTACCGACTTCAAGCCGTCGAGCCCCTTCAACTGGACCCTTGCCGCCCGCGCCCTGGATGGCGTCGGCGATGCGTCTGCAGCGGAACGCGCCCGCCAGCGCTCGGCCCGGCTGAGCGCCTGAACCGGCATCGTCATCGTATTGGAAACGGAGGATAACCATGTCCCGTTCGATCCTGCACGCACTGCTCCATACCGGCCTGATCACCGCCGCCATGCTGTCGCTGTCGGGCCAGACGACCGCCCAGACTGGCACCCAGACGAATACCCAGCACCAGGGCATGCACCATCAGCCGATGAAGGTCGAAACGAAACCCTTCGCACCGACGGCCGGCGCATCGTCCACCGCCGTCTATGACGATCTGTCCAACGTGCCGCTTTGGCCGAACCTCGGCACCGTCAGCTATCGGGTGACGACCGCGTCGCCCCTGGCTCAGCGGTATTTCGACCAGGGACTGCGGCTTGCCTACGGCTTCAACCACGCCGAAGCGCGCCGCGCCTTCCGCAAGGCGCAGCAGATCGATCCCGATTGCGCCTTGTGCCATTGGGGCGAGGCGATGGTCCTGGGGCCGAACATCAACGCGCCGATGGAAGCGGAAGCGGCCGCTCCCGCCCTGGCCGCCGTAACGCGGGCCATGGCGCTGGCACCGGCTGCCCGTCCCGATGAGCAGGCCCTGATCGAAGCGCTGGCACGGCGCTACGCAGCCGACCCCGCAGCGGACCGCCGTTCGCTCGACGCGGCCTATGCCGAAGCCATGATGGACGTCGCCAAGCGCTATCCCGACGACGCCGACATAACCGTACTGACAGCCGAAGCGCTAATGGACCTGTCGCCGTGGGACTACTGGCAAGCCGGAGGCGCCGAACCGAAGGGGCATACGGCCGAGATCGTCCGGATGCTGGAAGCGGTCATGGAACGCAACCCTGACCATATCGGCGCGATCCACTACTACATCCACATGGTCGAGGCATCCGACCGGCCGGAACGGGCCGTGCCCGGCGCCGACCGGCTCGCATCGTTCGACCTGGGGGCCGGCCATCTCGTCCATATGCCGTCGCACATCTACTACAGGGTCGGGCGGTACCTAGATTCTCTCCAGGCCAACCGGCGGGCGGTCGCGACCGACGAGGCCTATCTTGAAAGCATCGGCACGGCCGGCATCTATCCGGGTGCGTATTTCCCGCACAACATCCATTTCTTGATGGCGTCGGCGCAGATGGCGGGCGACGGTCCGACGGCGGTGAGTTCGGCGGAGAAACTCCAAGCGACGGTCACGGACGATGCGGCGCGCACGGTCCCCTGGGTGCAACCGATCATGGCGGCACCCTATTTCGCCCACGCCCAGTTCAGTCAGCCGGACGCCATCATGGCGGCGCCGGCGCCGTCGGACGAGTTCCCCTTCGTCAAGGCTATGTGGCACTACGCCCGAGGCGTCGCGCAGGCCAAGGCCGGGGACGCGGCGGCGGCCGGCAAGGAAGCCGACGCCATTTCTGCGCTTGAGCGGACGGCGGATTTCAGCGGGCTGGAAAGCGCCGGCGTCCCCGCCGCAACCGTGCTGGAGTTGGCGCGCCACGTGGTGCGGGCGCGGATCGCCCAAGCCCGGGACGACAATGGCGGCGCCATCGCCGAGTTCACCGCCGCGGCGGAGCTTGAAGGCAAGCTGCCCTACATGGAGCCGCCCTTCTGGTACTATCCGGTCCAGCAATCCCTTGGCGCGGCGCTGCTCCGGGCAGGCCGCATCGACGAGGCCGAGCAGGCTTTCGCCACCAGCCTGACACGGGCGCGCAACAACGGCTGGGCGCTTTACGGCCTGATGAAGGTGCATGAGGCGCGCGGCGACCGCGAAGCGGCCAAGGAAGCCGCCGCCAGCTTGGAGCGCGCATGGGCCGGCGACCCCGGCATGCTGGACCTCGCGCGGCTGTAGGGGTACCGCAGACTTCGCTGGGGCACCCGCAGCGCCTCGCGACCCGCCTCACAGCCTGCTCAACGCCTCGTCGATGCGGGCAGTATGGCGGACCATGCGGGTGGCGCGGCAGGTATCCAGGACGCGCGTCAGGCCGTAGCACAGTTCGTTGCCCTGTTCGCCCCGTCCGGAGCGGGCGAGCAGGCGGCCGCGCGTGACGAACAGGGTGCTCCATGGGAGAGGTTCGGGACTGGCGAAATCCTCCAGCCGGTCGGCGTAATGGTCGGCCGCCGCCCAGTCGCCCATGTCCAGCGCCACCTCGATCGCTTCGCGGTAGAAGATGAAATGGTTATGGCTGACGCTGCCTTGGGCAAGCATCGCAGTCCCCTGGTCGAGAAGGCGCCTGCGCTCGTCAGGCCCGTCGTGCGCCCGCGCCAGCAGGGCCAGGACGCTGGGTCCCAAGTAGCCGATACCGGTCTGGACGGCCAAATCCATCGCCCGCGTCAGCAGGTCCAGCGCCTCCGTCCGCCGCCCCTTGTACAAGGCCATCCGGCCAAGCCCCATCAGGTTCTCCGCCTCGAACCGCAGGGCTCCGAGCTGGGCGGTCAGGGCCTGGGCGCGGGCGTAGTGGGACAGACAAGCCTCCTCGTCGCCAAGCTCGCTCATCACTTCCGAAGCGACGACATGGCTGACCAGTTCCGCCCGCCTGTGCCCGATCCTCGCGGCGAGAGCGATCGAGTCCCGCGCCAAGGCAAGCGCGGACTCCAGATCGGTCATGAACAGGCGCGTCACGGCGTCCATGTAGAGGTTTTCGACCTCGATCCGGGGCAGTTCCCGCTCCCGCGCCCGCCTGACGCAGCGGGAGAAGTATCCGTGCGCCGTGATCATCCGTCCGCGCAGGTAGCACGCGTCGCCAAGCCCGCTCAGCGCGTGAATTTCCAGATCAGGCGCGTTCGCCCGCCGCGCCCATTCCAGTGCCGCTTCATGCTCGCGCAGGCAACCGTCGAGATCGCCGCGCGGGAAACAGAGGTTGCCGCGCAGGTGATGGATGTGGAAGCGTTCCGCTACCAAACCGGCTCGCATGGCCGCTGCTTCGGCATGATCGAGCGCATCCAGGGCGCCGGTCAGGTCGTCGATCACCCGCATGCCCGCCGCCAATCCGAACCACGCGCGGCAGCGTTCCTCATCGGTTTCGCCAAGGTCGCGCGCCGTTCGATAAGCCGAGATCGCGGGCCGGATCGATCCCAGCGCTTCCAGCACCTCGCCGTCAAGACAAGCCAGCGCGAAGCGTTCGGCGCGAGCGCAATCCAACGCCAGTCCGCGCTTGATCAGCGACCGCGCCCGTTCGAAACGATAGCCGGCAATGTGGAACCGGGCGGCCTCGAGATAGGCTGCGGCGGCCCTGTCGTCGCCGGCACTTCCCAGATGCTCCGCCCGCCGGACGATGTCGCGGCTGGCATACCAGTCGGCGGCGCGGCGGTGCAGGTCGTTCCGGCGTGAGCGCAGGAGCGAGTCATGCACGGCCTCCTGGACCAGCGCGTGCGCGAAGAGGTATTCCCCGCCGGCGGGACCACCGGCCGGACGGACAAGCGCCTGATCCAGCAGGACCGCGACGTCATAATCCCGGTCGTCCAGCAGGTAGCGCAGCGCATCCAGGTGGAAACGCTGGCCCAGCACCGATGCCGCCTGAAGCGCCTGCCGGTCCTTGGCCGTCAGGGCGTCCGTGCGCGCCAGGACGATGCAGTGGATGGTGTCCGGCACGGTGCCCGCCGCATTCCGTGCGCGCAGCAGCTGTTCCAGGAATAGCGGATTTCCACCCGACCGCGTAACGCAGGATCGTGCGAAATCCTCGTCGTCCTTGACGTAGGCATGCGCCAGCGCCTCGGCTTCGGCAGGGCGAAGGGGGCCGAGATCGATCGTCATAACAGGCACGCCGCCGGCGGCGGCCCGCCACGCGGCGTCGATCGGATCGCCCTGGATGCGGGTCGTCAGCATCAGGACGACCGGACATTCCGCCACCAGGCCGGCCAGCATGGCGAAGTAGGGATGGACTTGCGGGTCGGCCCAGTGGATGTCCTCGAACGTCAGGACCAGCGGCCGGACCGCCGCGACCTTCCTGACCAGCTCGGCGATGACGGCCCTGCGGCCAAGATCCCGCGTCGCGTGATCCAGGGCGTCATGGACGGGGCGAAGTTCCGGCGGCATCGGCTGGTCGAGCAGCGGAGCGAGGTGAACGCGGTGTTCGCCGGCCAGAAGCCCCTCGGCGAACAGCGAACCGGCGCGCTTCTCCAGTTCCGCCACCAGCGACCGGACCACCGCCTTGATCGCGTCCTGGCCGCAGCCGACGCCGAAATCGAGCACGGTGCCGGTCACGCAGGCGAACCCCTGGTCGCCGGCCATGCGCTGGAATTCCTCGACCAGCCGCGATTTGCCGATTCCGGCCTCTCCCCGGACATGGACCACCATCCCGCCACCGGCGCCATCGCCGGGACCTTGATCGGCCTCACGGCAAGCGGCGAGCAAGCCATTGAACTGGTGCAGTTCGGCACGGCGGCCAATGAAAGGCCGGGAAGCCGAACTCGTTCCCGCCGTCCTCAGATCGTGCAGGCGCCACGGCGGCCCATGCGTGCCCTTCAAGTCCAGCAGACCGTCAAGGGCTTCCCGGACAGCCTGCGATATCAGGATCTCCCCCGGTTCGGCCAGCATGGCGAGCCGACCGCCTTCCTGTACGGCGGCCCCCGTGAGCATGAGGTCCGGTCCGCCATCGACCATGACCAGACCGCAGGCGACACCAGTGCGGGGCGGCTCTCCGCCTTCCTCACTCCTCAGCAGATCGAGCGCGGTGCGGACCGCCCGTTCCGGATCGTTTCCGTGGGCACGCCTCGCACCGAATGCGGCGAACACCGTGTTTCCGACGTGCCGGTACAGGTCGCCGCCATAGTTCCGCACGGTGGTGTCGATCCGGACAACCGCGCCGGCCGTTCGCCGGTGCATCTCCTCCGGATCGTGGTCCAAAGCGCCGGTATCCGCCAATGCGACGCAAAGAATGGCGGCGACGCGCAGTTCCGGCACGGGTGGGCAGGCTGCCGGCGGCGGTGTCTCGGCGTCTTGCATGCGCGGTGCCGGTGCCGGTGCCGGCACCGTTCCGCCCCGGTCGTCGCGGGCGCGCCGCCGTTCCCGGATCTCCCGCAGAAGCGCCTCCGTTTCCGGTTCGGGCAGGACGCCCAGCTCGCGCTCCAGCACGGACCGGCAGGTCTGGTACTGCTTCAGGGCGGCGGCGTACCGCCCCTGCCGGACATAGAACCTCATCAGGGCCCGGTGTGCCGGTTCGCGCAGGGGATCTAGGGCGAGAAGCCGCAGGGCATGGCGGATGCCGGCTTCACAACCGCCCTGCTCCAGTTCATGGTCGAGCAGCTTTCCGAGTGCGCCCTGCGCCAGTTCACGCAAGTGCTGGCGCTCGACCTGAAGCCAGTCCTCGAACGCCGCCGATCTCGACGGCGTAGCTTCGAACAGGTCGCCGCGATAGAGCGCCACGGCCCGGACCAGCATGGCGGGAGAGCCGTCGGCAACCGCCCGCTGAAACTCCGCCACGTCGGTCACCAGGGCTTCCGCCGGGATGCGAAGGCTGTCGCTGTCCGTGATCGGCAGGGGCAAGCAGCGGCGCAGGAGAGCCAGCGCCTGCCTCAGGCTGCTGCGAGCCAGGGTATCTGGACTGTCCTCCCACAGCAGGGTCGCGATCTTGTCGCGCGGGTGCGGCCGATCCGGCCGCAACGCCAGATAGGCCAGCAAAGCCATCGGCTTTCTGGCAGTCAACGGAACCGGCGACCCAGCGGGCGAATAAAGGTCGAATCCGCCGAGCAGGTCGAGGCGATAAGCCTCCACGGACTGCTCCCCGCGCATGAATGCCAAGGTCAAGGATAATCAATGTTGCCACTCCCGACCGCCGGCTACCATTAAAATCAGACGAGCGTCCGGTCAGCGGCTCTGCATACTCTTTCTTTCACAACAAGGTTTATGCCCATGATCCGCAGGATTGGCTAGACCGCCCCACCTATGCGGCCTCTCGACCTAACCACTTAGTCAGTCAGCATAGAAAATTACTTTGATTTTTATCTAAAATCGTATTGAGTTAAGCCTCTTTCGCGGCAAATATGCCCTACACCAAGTGCTCAGCACGGCACCAAGCCGTGGAGCCAATAGTAGTTAAGAACAAACACTGGATTGTCCGGCGGCGCATAGAGACTATACGAACGGATATGCGATCACTGGAGACGCTATGTTGTCCACTCCCAACTTTCAGGTGCCTGGATGATTGCTGATACACTTGCCGATGCCATCTCTGATGATCGCAGCCTGACCGGCAACTTGGCGGATGCCTCCTTGCGGCCAGCCTACCCGAGCCGCGCCGATGCCGAGGAAGCCGTGCGCACGCTGCTGCTCTGGGCGGGTGACAATCCCGACCGGGAGGGGCTCTTGGGGACGCCGGACCGCGTCGTGCGCTCCTACGAGGAGTTCTTCGCCGGCTACAAGGTCGACCCGGTCGACCTGTTGCAGCGGACCTTCGAGGAAACCGACGGCTATGACGAAATGGTCGTCCTCAAGGACATCCGCTTCGAGAGCTACTGCGAGCACCACATGGTGCCGATCATCGGCAAGGCCCATGTCGCGTATCTGCCCCGGCACCGCGTCGTCGGCATCAGCAAGCTGGCCCGCGTGGTCGATGTCTACGCAAAGCGCCTCCAGATCCAGGAGAAGATGACCTCCCAGATCGCCAATACCTTGGAAGAGGTTCTTCAGCCCTTGGGCGTCGCCGTCGTACTTGAAGGCGAGCACCAGTGCATGACCACACGCGGCATCCATAAGCCCGGCGTCAGCATGGTGTCCAGCCGCATGCTGGGCGCATTCAGGACCGATCCCGCGACCCGGCGGGAATTCCTCGACCTGATCCGCTCATCCTGATCTTTTCGGCCTGAAGAGGGCGCTTGCCCCTTCCACACGAACCTGCTCCACCGGCGGTTCCCGTCCCCTGAACATCGAAGGATCTCCCGATGCGCCTGTCCAGCGTAGCGCTTTGTGCCGCTCTTTTCCTGGGTGCCATGGCCACTGCGGATCTCCTGACGCCGGTCGCGCCGGCTCAGGCCGCGGAATTCCCCGTGCTCCGGATCACCGTGCCGAAGACCGGCCAGAACCACGAGATCGTCTTCGACCGTGCCGGGTTCGAGGCGATCGGGACGCGCACCGTCAAAACCTCCACGTCCTGGACCGACGGCGTGGTGGAATTCGAAGGGGTCCTGATTACGGACGTGCTGGCGAAAATCGGCGCCGACGGAGTCAAGTCGGTCCGCGTCGCCGCGATCAACGACTACAGCTACACGATCCCGTTCAAGGACGTTAAGGATTACCCGGTTATACTAGCATTCAAGATGAACGGCAAATACCTGACACCCCGCGACAAGGGACCTCTCTGGGTGATCTATCCGCGCGACGAGTTTCCCGAACTGAACACCAAGGAGGTGGATCACCGGATGGTCTGGCAGGTCAACGCCATGACCGTGCAGTAAGCCAGACGGGGCAACCATGAATCCGGGCACCCTGAAAAAAGGCAGGCGGAAAGCCGCGCGGGGAGAGCGATGAGCAAACTACTCTCCATCAACGGTGCCCGCATCGTCCTGTGCCTGCTCATGGTCGGCGTCATGGCGTCCATGGCCACCAGCATCGTCAAGCTCAGGAAATACGAGGAGATCGGGCGGATAGAACTGTCGGATACGACGTGGCTGGTAGCGCAGACCCGGTTCGAGTTCTTCCGGTTCGCGTCCACGCTCGACCTCTTCGCACAGCCGGGTTCCGACGTCACCAAGATGGATCTGCTGCAACGCCTCGACGTGCTGTGGAGCCGGCTGCCGCTCTTCGTCGAGGGACGGGACAGCCAGCGCTACGCAGCGGTGCCCGGGTTGCAGGAACTGGTGTCCGGGCTCATGGCGATGCTGAGGGAGATCGAACCCGTACTTCATGAGCTTGGCAAGGGCGAGATCGACGCCTATCGAACGCTGCGCCAGCGTTTCGACCAGAAGGCGAAGCCGCTCGACGACCTGATCGTAAGCGCCCTGGTCCGGGACGAGGGCAAGTCGATCTTCGTCAATACGCAGCTCGAACAGGTGCATTTGGAATTGAACATGTCGCTGGCCGGCCTTCTCGTCAGCGGCCTGGGTCTGATCCTTCTGCTGTTCCGGGAGAACCTGTCGGTTCATCGCGCCGAGGCGCTGGCCAAATCGGCCGTCCACCGCTTGCGGGTCGCGATCGACAGCATCGGCGACGGTTTCGTCCTGTTCGACGGCGATCACCGGCTGGTTCTGTGCAACAGGCAGTATCAGGAACTACACGCTCCCATTTCAGACCTGTTCGTTCCCGGCTGCCGGTTCGAGGATATCCAGCGCGCCCTGGTCGATGCCTGGGTGATTCCGGACGCCTATGCCGATCCCGACGGCTGGCTCGCCGCGCGCCTGGCCCAGCACCGCAACCCGCGAGAGGCATTCGAACTTGCGCTCAGCAAGAACCGCTGGGTCCGCATCAGCGAGAGGCGCACGCAGGACGGCGGATCGGTGGGCATCGTCACGGACATCACCGAACTGAAGCAGCGGGAATTAGCCCTTCAGGAGGCCAAGGACCAGGCCGACCGCGCCAACAAGGCGAAGACGAGCTTCCTCGCCAATATGAGCCACGAGTTGCGGACACCCCTGAACGCGATCATCGGCTTCTCCGAGATCATGGCCAGTCAGCTCATGGGACCGCTGGGCAGCGAACGCTACAGCGAATATGCCCAGGACATCCACCAGAGCGGCAGGCTCCTGCTGTCCCTCATCAACGATATCCTGGACATGGCGAAGATCGAAGCCGGCCGGCTCGAACTGTCGGAGGAAGTGGTCAGGCTCGACGGGGTGACCTCCGACGTCGTCCGGATGCTCCGGCACCGCGCCGCCGAAGGCGGAGTGGAAATCACCTACGAACTGCCGGCCGGCACATGCCTGGTGCGGGCGGACGAGCGGCTGCTGCGGCAGATCCTGCTCAACCTCCTTAGCAACGCCGTGAAGTTCACGCCGTCAGGCGGGCGGGTCACGGTCACCCTCGTCCATGATGCCGCCGGCGGGCTGGAGGTGCGGATCAGCGATACCGGCATCGGGATAGCACCCGAGGATATCGACAGGGTGATCCAACCCTTCGTCCAGCTGGAGAACCATTTGCAGCGCCGGTACGAGGGAACCGGCCTTGGCCTGTCCCTGGTCAAGGCCATGGTCGAACTCCATGGCGGATCCTTCAAGCTCCTGAGCGAAGCGGGCGCCGGGACGACGGCGGTCGTCACCCTGCCGCCCGAACGCGTCGGCGGTGGCGCTCCCGCCGTCGCTTTTCCCAAACAACCAGAAAGGAGGATGCGAAATGACAGGCTTATCGCATCTTGAGGCCGACGTCAGGCCAGCCGCCACGCTGCGCACCGGTACGTCCCAACGCCCGGGTCCGCTAGCCGGCAAGCCGATGTCCATCCGGGATTTTCCCCAGTCGCCGGCCGGATCGCTGTCCACCGTGCTGTCCAATCTGCCGCTTGGCGCCCGGGTGCTCGATATCGGGTGCCAGGGCTGGACGGTCGTCCACCGGGCTGAGTCGCTGGAGCGCATGGACCTGCGCCATTCCGGCTGCGACCTGGACGAGGGGACGGGCGTGATCCATGGCGAGTTCCGCAGGGCCGACCTGTGCCGCGAGCCATTGCCCTGGGAAGACGACCAGTTCGACTGCGTCGTGATGAGTCATGTGCTGGAACACCTGACCAACCCGCACGAGGCTTTCGGGGAAGCCGTCCGGGTCTGCCGGCCTGGTGGGACGATCTTCGTGGAAACTCCGTCGGACCGGTCGGTCCGGTGGTCGTTTCCCTGGGCACAGCACCTCCACCTGATCCTGTCGTACTGGGACGATCCTACCCATGTCGGGCGCCCCTTCACACCCCAGGCGCTGTACCGCATGTCGATCTACTGGAGCTGCATTCCGTTGGTCACCCGATACGACCAGCGGCTGATCGACATGGTTCTGCTTCCCCTGCTGCTGCTCAAGGCGCTGGTCACCCGCGATGTCGACTCCGGTATCGCCGCATGGTGGCGCGCCACCGGCTGGTGCTGCTACGGCGTCTTCAGCAAACGGCAGGATGTCTCCGGCAAACCGCCCATGAACTACTTCTCCTTCAAGGGGGTGCGAGCCCGCACCCTGGATATCGGACAGGGCTGACTCTGTGGCCGGACTCGTAGCTTCTTCAGCAAAGACTTCTTCAGCAAAAACTTTCTGGCTGGGCATTTTCAAGCATCTCGTCTGTGCGGCCCTGGTGGCCGGCGCCGGACTGGGCGGGTGGTACTGGTGGACGGCGGCACGCTTCATCGAGACAACGGACAACGCCTATGTGGAGGCCGACATCTCGGCTATCAGCCCGCAGGTGTCCGGTTACATCCGCGACTTGCCGGTGGAGTCGAACCAGCCGGTCAGGAAAGGCGACATCCTGGCGGTGCTGGAAGACGAGGAATATGCCGCGAAGGTGCAGGAGGCCTCGGCGGCGGTAGGATTGGCCACGGCGGCCGTTGCGACCGCGGCGGCGCGGATCGCCCAGGCCGTCGCGTCGGTGGACGCGGCCTCCGCAGCGGTGGCGTCCGCCGAGGCGGAACGGACCAGAACGCGGCGCGACCTGGAGCGGTCCGCCGTCCTGGTCACCCGCGAAGGCGTGTCGCGGCGGCAATACGACGAACGCGAAGCCGACGCCCACAAGGGCGATGCGGCCTATAACGGCGCCGTCGCCGCACTGGCGGCCGACCGGAAGAGGATACTCACGCTGGAAGCGGAGATGCGCGAGGCCTCGGCCAGGGTCCAGCAGGCGGAGGTGCGGCTGAGGCTGGCGCGGATCGATCAGGAACGTACGGTCGTCCGGTCGCCGGTGGACGGCGTCGTCGGGAATCGTGGCGCGCAGATCGGGCAGTTCGTCCGGGCCGGCACCCTGATGATGGCGGTGGTGCCGCTGGATACCGTCCATATCGTCGCCAACTTCAAGGAAACCCAGCTCAGCCGGATGAAGATCGGCCAGCGCGTCCGCATCACCGTCGACGCCTATGCCGAGAAGGATCTTTTCGGCCGGATAGAGAGCTTGGCCCCGGCCAGCGGCTCCCGCTTCAGCGTGCTGCCGCCGGACAACGCCACCGGCAATTTCACCAAGATCGTCCAGCGCGTCCCAGTGCGAATAGCGCTGGAGCCCGAGAACAGGCAGGCGGGCATCCTGCGGCCCGGACTTTCGGTCGAAGCTTCCATCGATACGCGGGAAGCTGACGACGGAACGGCACCCGCGTTCGGCGCCCTTGCCTCCCCGTTACCCGCCGCAGCACCGGTGAACGGGAAAGCGGCACCATGACGGCGGTCCTGCCGGCCGGACCGCGAAAGGTCCTGCCTTTCCTGTTCCGGCGCACCGCACCGCCGGCTTCCCTGCCGAGCAGGACCGATCACAGCATGCGGCAGAGTCTCGGCTTCTACGCCATGGTGGCGGGTCTGTTCCTGGCGATCGTCGACACCCAGCTCGTCACCAGCTCGATGAAGGAGATACAAGGCGGTCTGAGCGCCGGCCTTGATGAGATCGGCTGGGTCCAGAGCGCTTATCTGATCGGCGAAATCGTCATGATAGCGCTGGCCGGAACGCTGTCGCGGGCGGTCGGGACGCGCCTGCTGTTCACCTTGTCGGCCATCGGCTTCGCGGTCGCGAGCCTCCTGTGCGGCATGGCCTCGTCGCTGGGAGAGATGACGGCGGCGCGCGCACTCCAGGGATTCTTGGGCGGTGCCATGATCCCGACGCTGTTCGCCGCCAATATCCTGATGTTTCCGCCGGCAAAGCAGGTGCGCATGACGGTGCTGATCGGTCTGGTCGCAACGCTGGCCCCGACGATCGGTCCGGCACTCGGCGGGATGGTGACGCAGGCGCTGTCATGGCGCTGGTTGTTCTTCATCACGGTCCTGCCGGGGCTGGCGGTGGCATGGGCGGTCTGGCTGCTGGTCGATATCGACAAGGGCGACAAGGCGGCATTGCGGAACTTCGACAGCTTCGGCGCCTCGCTGCTGGCCATCTCGCTGGGCAGCCTGCAATACGTCCTGCACGAAGGGCCGCGCCTGCAATGGCTGGACGACGGCAGCATCAGGGCGCTGCTGCTGGCGGCGGCCCTGGCAGGCGCGCTGCTGGTCTGGCGTTGTCTTTGGCAGCCGGCGGCGATCCTGAATCTCGGCGTCTTCCGCAATCGCAACTTCACCCTAGGCTGCCTGTTCAATTTCGCGCTGGGAGCAGGGCTGTTCGTCGGCGATTACCTGATGGCCCAGTATCTCGGCCGGGTGCGCGGCCTGAACAGCGAACAGATCGGCTACACCCTGCTGGTGACCGGAGCCTTCGAGGTGCTGGGGGCGCCCGTTTCCCTCTGGCTGGCGACGCGGGTCGATCCGCGTTATGTGCTGGCGCTGGGATACGCCCTGTTCGCATCGGGGCTCTATCTGGCGACGGGGATGACGGCCGACTGGGACTTTGACGAGTTGTTCTGGTCGCAGGCCGTACGTGGTTTCTCGCTGATGCTCTGCTTCGTCCCAGTGACCGGACTGGCGCTGGGGACGCTGTCGGCCGGACAGGTGCGAGATGCCAGCGGACTGTTCAGCCTGACTCGCAACTTGGGCGGAGCCATCGGCCTTGCCTGGGTCGCCACCGCTTTCGAGGATCGCACCGTGCTGCACCGAAGCCGGCTGGCGGAAAGCCTCGACGCCTTCGATCCGCAGGTCCAGGACCGGCTGGCCGGGATCGCGGCGGAGCTTTCGGACGTCATTCGCCAGGACCCGGACTTGGCGGCCTTGCGGGTCATGTCCGATATCGTCAACTTGCAGGCCGAGGTCATGGCGTTCAACGACCTGCTGCTGATGCTGGCGGGCATCATGGCAGTAGCGGTGCTGCTGCTGCCCTTCGTCCGGCGGACGGCTGCCGCATAGGAAACTACCGGGGCGGAGGCTCGACCTTGATGTCGAAGTGCAGCACCTCCTCCCGCGCTCCCAGCTTTTCGTAAAGCGCGATGGCCGGGGCATCGTCCAAGTCGGCCTGAACGTAGACGACCCAGGCGCCGCTGCGCGCTGCAATTCCGCACAGGTGCTGGATCAACGCGGTCGCGATGCCCCGGCGGCGGTGTTCTTCCGCTACCGCAAGGTCGTAGATATACAGCTCGCGCCGCGCTCGCTCGAACTTGTCGAGCTGGTAGGCGACAAGTCCACCCAGGACGTCCTCACCCGCCAGCGCCACCAGGGCCACCACGTGCTCCTTGGCCAGCAGACCTTCCAAGTAGGTGTCCTGCGGCGGATCGGCCCCGTATGTTTCGCAGTCGGCGAAGGCGTCGCCGAACACTCCGTTCAGCTTGCGAAGAAGCGGGACGTCGGAAGGTCCAAGGCGGCGTAGCGTGAAAGGCGGCGGAGACATATCTCCCATCACTGAACCTCGACGGTATCCTCCAGGCGGGCGACCAACACGCCGTTCCTCAGCAGGGTGTATGTGCCCTGGTACTTGCCGGTCTGCCAGCCTTCCGCGGGGCGTTTCCGGCCGGTGAAGGCGAACCATGACACGTTGCTGGATTTGAGCCTGGATACGTTCTCGTGGATCACCTTGCCGCCCGGAGCGGCTATGCTGATCCGCTGTTCGTCGCCGGCTTGGACGCCGAAGACATCCGCCCAGAACACCAGCGCCGGCGGGTCCCTCAGCGACTCCTGGGCATAGGCGCCCTTCCTGGCCTCCTCCGAAGCAGCCGGCCCGGTGGCGAAGCCGGAAACAAGCCCGCCGGTGGACTGGTATTCGAGCGCCGCCAGCGCCTCCGCCCGCCACAGCGTCCGCCCGGTCTCACCGCAGGCGACCGCGCTTCCAGTTCCGGTAAACGGGTCGATTTCCTCGCCCTCATGGCGCACGGAGAAATCGACGTGGGGAAAGTCCGCCGCTCCGGACATTCCGATCCGTCCCAGCGGCGTTCCCACCTCGACCACCTGTCCAGGCCGCGCGGTGACGCTGCCCTTCAACAGGTGGCTGTACTGCGTTTCCCAGCCGTCCCCATGATCGATCACGACGCCGTTGCCGGCGTCCTTGCCCTTCAGCGCCTCGCGGCTGGTACCGGCAAGCCCGACATCGGGCATGCCGTCGCGAACTCCCTTGACGATGCCGCCCGCTGCCGCCACGACCGTCACCCCGCGCATCATCGCGGGCAGGTCGGCCACCCGGAAATCCGTTCCGGGATGACCGTCGTAGCTCAGCCTGCCGCAGGCGTAATCGCGCCGGTCCGGTCCGGGATCATGATCGAAGAAGTTCTGCACGAAGCAGTCGCGGCCGATCTCGCACGCGACCGGCAAGGCGAGTTTCAGGTCGCCGGCCGCTGCTGGAAACACCCCCAGGACCAGCACCGCCGCACCGAGCGACGGCACGGACTTCGGCACGACGCGGAACGACCAGGATACGACGGAAAACCCCAAGGCGGAATACCTCTCGCTCACTGTTCCCGGAACGCGCTGCGGAAGGTGTCCTGGATCGGCTGGATCAGGTATTGCAGCATCGTACGCTCTCCCGTGATGATCAGGGTCTCTGCCGGCATGCCGGCTTGCAGATTGACATCGGCAAGCTTTTCAAGCTCGGCCGGATCGGCGGCAACGCGTGCGACATAGTAGAACTCCCCGGTCCGTTCGTCCTTGAGGGCATCGGCCGTGACACGGGTCACCTTACCGTCGATCTGGGGCGTTGTCCGGCTCTTGAAGGCGCTGAAGACGATCTTGGCCGCCAGTCCGACATGGACAACGTCGATATCGCTGGGCTTAACCCGCGCCTCGACTACCAGGGAGTCGTCCCGAGGCACCAGATCGAGGATCGGCCCTCCCGGCGGGACCACGGCGCCGGGCGCGAAGTAGCGGAGGTTCAGCACGGTCCCCGCTTCCGGAGCCAGCACGTCGCGGCGGCCCTGGCGTATCTGCGCCGCCGCCAGTTTCTCCATGACCTCGGCCAGTTGGGTCTGGACCTCGCGCAGTTCGGTCGCGACCTCGCTCTGGCGGTCCGCCCGGATCCGGAGGATGTCCATCTCGGCCTCGGCGATGGCTTCGCGCGCCTGTGCCATGTTGTTCTGGAATTCCCCCTGTTCGCCGTCGAGGGCGGCGGCCTGCCGCTTGAGCGCCAATAGGCGGGGTTTCCGTTCCAGTCCCTTCGCGGTCAGTTCCGCAACGTCCCTGAGTTCCTCCCGGATCAGGTCGAGCTGCCGGTGCCCAGCGTTGAACTGGGCCTCGAACGCCTTGATCTGGGCTTGGTACTGCGCGATCCGCTGACGCGTCACATCGACCCGGCCTTCCAGCGACATGCGCCGGCTCTGGAAGATGCGCTCCTGTCCGGACAGGATCTCGGCCATGTCGGCGGTTCTCCGCAGGGCCGCCAGATCGTCCGGAAAGACCAGCCGGTCCCGGGCATCGCGCTCGGCCAGCAGCCGCGCTTCCTGTGCGGCATAGGCGCGGCGCTGGCCTTCCAGCAGCGTCACGACGGATTTGGTTTCCAGATCGTCCAGGCGCATCAGTACCTGGCGGGCTTCGACGCGGTCGCCGTCGCGCGCGGCGATTTCCGCGATCACCCCTCCGTCGAGATGCTGGACGGTCTTGCGGTTGGTATCCGCCGTCACGATGCCCGGCGCTATCGCGGCGCTCGCCAGCGGCGCCAGTGCCGACCATGCCGTCAAGCCGCCGAAACCGAACAGCGTCAGCATGATCCCCATCATCACCGGACGTCCGACCGGCGGTCGCTCGGGGAGCGACAAAGAGGGCTGCGAAATCGCGGAAGAATTCAGAAGCGCGGTCATGGGCATCTCTTCTCACTCTGCCGTTTCGGACGAGACGATCCGGACGTTCGGCGATGCTGCCGGAGGTGGCGCTGCTTGCGGCGCTGCCGGCATGGCCGGCCTGGGCTGCGGCGGTATCGGCTGAACCCGCTGCCGCTTCAGGGCCTCGATCACGTCGGACCGGGGTCCGAACATGGCGACCCGGCCATCGCGCAGCACCAGGATGCGTTCGACCTGCGACAGGGTGCTGGGGCGGTGCCCGATGACGACGACGGCAGCCCCCTTCCCTTTCATAGCGGCGATCGCCTGATTGAGGGCATCGTCGCCCTCGATGTCGAGGCTGGCGTTCGGCTCATCCAGGATCACCAGCTTCGGATCTCCGTACAATGCCCGCGCCAGCCCAATGCGCTGGCGCTGTCCGCCCGACAGCATGGCGCCGCCCTCGCCTATCTCGGTGTCGTAGCCAGCAGGCAGACGCAGGATCATGTCGTGGCAATCGGCAAGCTGCGCCGCCGCGACCACGGCGGACGAGTCGGGGGTCCGAAGACGCGCGATGTTCTCCGCGACCGTACCGGAGAAGAGTTCGACATCCTGCGGCAGGTAACCCAGATAGCGTCCGATATCCTGCCGGTGCCACATGAAGATCTCCGCCCCATCCAGCCGTACCGTCCCCGATATCGGCGGGTGAAGGCCGACGAGCAGCCGGGCCAGGGTCGATTTGCCGGCGGCCGACGGACCGATCACCGCCACAGCCTCTCCCGGACGGGCATCGAAGCAGATACCTTTCAGAACGGGCTTCTGGCTGTTGGGATGCTTGAAGAACACATTGTCCACGACGAGGTGCCCGGCCGGCGGTGGTAGCGGCAATCCCGCGGGACGCCGCTCCGGACGGTTAAGGAATTCGTGGAGCCGTTTCCTTGCGGCCCGCGCGTTGGAAACCTGCTTCCATCCGCTGATCGCCTGCTCGACCGGCTGGAGCGCCCGGCTGAGAATGATCGAACCGGCGATCATGGCGCCTCCCGTCAGTTCGTGCTTGACGACGAGCCATGCGCCCAGCGCCAGGATGGCGATCTGGACCATCTGGCGCAGGAATTTGGTGAGATCCAGCAGCAGGGCGCCGGTACGTGCCACCGACGCCTGGTTATCCATCATGGCCGACTGGTCCCGTTCCCAGCGGCGGACAATCCCGGGCATCAGGTCCATCGCTTCGACGGCCTCCGCGTTCCTGAGCGCCGCATCAGCCGTACGCATGGCCCGGCGGCTGGCGTTTCCCGCAGCGACCAGAGGTTTCCCGGTCAGCGCATTGTTGGCGAGGGCCAGCGCGAACAGGATGACGGCGGCGGCGAGGGCCGTGTGTCCAAGGACCGGGTGCAGCAGGTATATCACCGCGATGTAGACCGGGACCCATGGCGCGTCGAACAGGAAGGTGACGCCGCCGGAAAAGAAGCTTCGGAGCGTGTCGAGGTCGCGCAGGGCGTCCGAGCGGTCGTTCCGTCCGGTCAGCACGCTCTCCAGCGACTTCTCCAGGGTTATGGCGCCCAGGCGCCGGTTGAGCCACTCCCCCAGCCCTGACAGGATGCGCGATCGGATGAAATCCAGCGCCGCCATCAGCGCCAGGGCCAGTGCCGCAGCCAGCGTCAGGAACAGCAGCGTTCCGATGCTGCCCGATGCGAGGACGCGGTCGAAGACCTGCATCATGTACAGCGACGAGGTCAGCATCAGTATATTGATTACGAGGCTGAACCCCGCGATCCACATCAGTGGACGCCGGCAACGGGAAAGAGCTACCGTCAGGAGTCTGTCGCAAGGCATATCTGAGCGCCCCCGGACCGGCTTGGATGCCGGAATGACAGGAGAAATTGCATCCCGGCGCATGGATGACCGGAATGGAGCGGGTCCGGCTGGCTGCCGAACCCGCCGTCCTTACAGCGTCAGGTCAGGGATCGCAGGCTTGCGCCTCAGGCGATTTCGACGATCACGTCGTAACCATACTTGTAGTCGGTGACGGTATCCCACTTGTCCACATAGAACGTGTCCTTACCGTCACCGCCAGTCAGGGTATCGGCACCCTTGCCGCCTCTGAGGTGATCGTCGCCGTCATTGCCGTAGAGAACGTCCTTTCCGTCGCCACCGTACAGGGAATCCCTGCCGTTGCCGCCGTACAGGGAATCCCTGCCGTCGCCGCCATAGAGGGTATCCTTGCCGTCGCCGCCGGAGAGATAGTCCTCGCCGTTACCGCCGTCTAGGTAATCGTCACCGTCGTTGCCGTACAGAGAGTCCTTTCCATCGCCGCCCCAGAGGTTGTCGTCACCATTCCCGCCGGAAAGCGTGTCCTGGCCATCGTTGCCCCAGAGCTTATCCTTGCCGTCGCCACCGGACAGGTCATCGTCGCCATTGCCGCCGCGCAATTCATCTCTGCCGTCGCCGCCGTAGAGCTTATCCTTGCCGTCGCCGCCCCACAGGTTGTCGTCGCCTTTGCCGCCGTGCAATTCGTCTCTACCGTCGCCGCCATAAAGCTTGTCGTCGCCCTTGCCGCCGGAGAGATTGTCGTCACCCTTGCCGCCGAAGAGATTGTCGTATCCCTCATCCCCGGAGAGTTTGTCGTCGCCGTTGCCGCCGTCGAGGTAATCGTCGCCCTTGCCACCATAAATCTTGTCGTAACCGTTGCCACCTGAGAGATAATCATTACCCTTCTGACCGAAGAGGATATCGTCACCACCGTAACCGTACACCTTGTCATTGCCCTTGCCGGCGAAGAAAATCTCGTCCTTGTAGGTTCCGTGGAGATTATCGTCGTACTTGGTGCCGTAAATTACTTTGTATTTAGCACCGGGGTGATGATCGTCATGATCATCGTAGTCGTCGGTGTCATGTTCCTTATCATAACCTTCGTCACCTGCGTTGTATTCGGCCATGAATATTCCCTCCAGTTGATGATAGAGGACAGACCAGAACACTGGATATCTAAGGGATGTGTTCTGAGCTATGGGTGAGGTTTCTTGCCATTCCGCCTTTATCGCGGAATACGGCTTCTGTCTATGTATTGGCCCTCTACAATGCTGATACTAACTCAGCAGGGTGTCACTTGGGCTGCTCATAAAGGTACAAAGACTTATGGTAGAGAACTGTTCGAATTCCGCCCTCCCGTATAAGACCTATTGGTGTGATAAATGATCCGGTTGAGACTACCAGTCGTCGATAGTTTCATTTGTTTGAAATGATCGAACTTTTAAAAAAAATTTCCTTTTTATGAATACATGAACATCCGTTTATATGTTCATTTCAGTGTGTTTAAAATATACACGTCGCTTATACGCCTTTCGATTATATCCTTTTCTCATAGTAGGGCTGAAAACCTGCATGAGACCTAAACAGGCCGTTTAAAACAAAGCCCATTCGGCTGTTTCACGATAGCCATCCATACCATGATGATGAATGCCGGTTTTCAGCCTGGTGGGGAGCAGCGAATATGGAGTCCCAGCCTCCTTCCACGCGATATCAACGCTGGATCAATCGTCGGCTTCCACTTTTCCATGAAAAGCTTGGAGACTACCGAGATTTGAACCATTGACTTGCGTTGAAAGTACAATGCCATGATGCCTTCGATACTGGCCGCGCTGAGAATACGACGCCTGCGACGCAACCGGGGTTGGGATTGGGATCGTCCGACCTCTCAAGCCCGAACCTTGACATTGGAAGCCATGAGCGACCATGCACTGAGGGATATCGGCCTCAGCCGCACCGATCTGCCTGCTATCGAAGCGAATTTCCACTTTCTGGAAAACCGCCAGGAGAGTGAACGAAGATCCCGGAGGGGATCTCCCAAGATCCCCTAAGTTCGGCTTTGATTTGCAACGCCTTTCAATCGCCAAGCAGATCGTTCAGCTGGTTGCGCAGAGAACGGATCACTTCGCGCTGCTTATCATCGAGCGTCGCCTTCCGCTGCCGAAGCGCCACGATATCGATGCTGGTACGCTTGATGTTTTTCTGAACGCTCGCCAGCAACTTGGCGACATCCGCAGCGGTCGTTGCCGCTGGCATGGGCTTCCGTCCCTGCCCGTCCGTCGCGACCGTACTCTTCTTCGTTTCGCGAAGGCCCCGGATGGTCAGCTTGCCAACCTTGGCTTCTTCCCACAGGTTCTGGCGCAGGGCACTATCGTCGATAAAGGCAAGTTCCTGAAGGAGCGACTTGGAAATCGATTTACGGAATGCCGGATATTCCAGCAACATGTCTTCCGGGAGCTTCAGGGTAGCCAGCGTCCTCGCGATTTCACCTTGGCTGCGTGAAACGATCCGCCCAAGTTCCTCATGGGTGTAGCTATGGCGCTCGATCAGCCGGGCAAATGCCCTGGCTTCCTCCAGCGCATCCAGTTCGGCGCGCTGGAGGTTCTCGATCAGGGCAATCTCGTCCAGATCGCCATCGGTGATGATGGCGAAGATGGTTTCTCGCCCGAGCAGCTGATGGGCCCGAAACCGCCGCTCACCAGCGGCTATGACATAGCGCCCACCGTCGGTCTGCTGCACCAGGATCGGTTGCTTGAGTCCCATCCTGTCGATCGATTCCGCAAGACCTTGCAGTTCGTCCTCGTCGAAGTGCTGGCGCGGCTGATTGGGGTTGCGGTCGATGGCCGTCAGGTCGATCTCGACCATCCTCGGGAAGTTCGAACTGGTGCCGAACAGGACATCGCTCCGCACTTGGGCGGCTGCCTTGCTCATCATGGACGGCCCTTTTTGAGCTTTCTTAAGAAGCGACACGACCATCCTCCGCAATCATATGGGTGATGAGGGTACGGGTAATCTCATGATAGACCTCGGCTCCGGGAGCATTGGGAGCGGCCTTGAGCAGGGGCAGCTGCGCCCGCGCCGACTGGGTGAACTTCGTCGTCCGCGGGATCGGATCGAAGATCCGGATCACCTTGCCGAACAACTCGTGCAACTCTTCCAGCGTCAGTTTCTCAGCGGCATTGCGCGAGGTATACATGGTAGGCAGCAGGCCAAGGATCTGCAAACCAGGATTGCTGCGCCGCCGCAGCTTGTTCGCCGTTTCCAGCAGCAGCGAGACGCCGAGGCCCGCCAGCGTTTCCGTCTGGACCGGCACCAGCAACTGATCGGCAGCATTCAACGCGTTGACCGTCAGCATCGACAGGGTAGGGCCGCAGTCGATCACGACGGCATTGTAGATCCCGCGTAGCGGTTCCAGCCGGTCACGCATGGCAAGCGGACCGCCATTGACCGGGTCGGATGCCAGTTCGATATCGACATTGGCCAATGCTATCGTCGACGGCACGAGGTCGAACAAACCATCACAGACGGGGACGATAACGTCCGTGATGGGCTTTTCCTGGCGGAGGACCGGATACAGCGTGTTTCCCGCAGCATGGGCTTCCGCCTGATCGATGCCAAGATGCGCCGTGGCGCTCGCCTGCGGGTCGCTGTCGATCAGCAGGACCTTCAGACCGGCATTGGCAAGCAGAAAGGCCAAGTTGACCGCCGACGTGGTCTTGCCCACCCCACCCTTCTGATTGGCGACAGCCAGTATGATGCAGCGTTTGGGGACAAGGGCTTTGGGCGCCATCTCAGCGGCGACGAACTTGGCGACTTGCGCCGGAATGCGTTCGGCCCCGGACTCCCACCGGGAGATGCGGGCCTTGTCATAGCTGCGGCCGAGTTGTCCGTTGAGGTGTTCGGCAAAGGCGCGCTGGTCCATTCCCCGGCCTTCGCGCAGCGTCTTCAATTCTGGGCCGATCATCGAAGCTCCCCGGTATTCGACGTCGAATATCTGCGTCGCCGTCATGCGGTGTGTTCGCATCACACCATACACAGTTGACGCAACGTGACAATGCCGAGTTGACGCACCGGGGAAGAGGGCAAGGCGAATGTCACATTACGGCACCACTTGGCCGCCTCAGCGGCCGGGCATGCTCCGCCGAAGTCCCTCAATCACGAAGCTCGGCATCGGCGCGATTTGACAGCCGTCAGGGAGAAGCTGCCGCCAGCGCCACCGTGAACTGAAATATGCTGCCGTGAGGCTGTCGCGGCGCCGACGATAGCTGGCCGCCATGGCTTTCGATGACGGAGCGGCAGATCGCCAGCCCCATGCCCATGCCCTCCTGCTTGGTCGTGAAGAAGGCATCGAAGATGCGGTCGATGCTGTCCGGCTCCAGGCCGATCCCGGTATCCTCGACCGCGACCAGGGCCATGCCGGGAAGTTTCAAGCGGGAGCAGACGCGCAGGACGCGGGGCCGGTCGGTCACGGTCCCCATCGCTTCGATACCGTTCTTGATCAGGTTGAGCATGACCTGCTGCAACTGCACCCGGTCGCCCATGACCGGCCCGAGATCCGGCGACAGGTCGGTTTCCAGCAAAATGTCGTGACGGCGCAGTTCGCCGCGCAGCAGCGTCAGGATATCTGAGATCGTCTCGTTGAGGTCGAGTTCGGTCAGTTCGGCGGACGACTTGCGGGTCAGGCCCCGGATGCTGCGGACGACATCGCCGGCGCGGTGACCGTCGCGGACGATCCGCTCCACTCCCTGTCGCGCTTCATCCAGGAAACGCAAGCAGGCGCCGGCATTGGTGACGATCGCCGTCAAGGGCTGGTTGACTTCGTGCGCGATCGACGCCGCCAGTTCGCCCATGGTCGTCAAGCGGGCGACGTTGGCCATATCGGTCTGGGATTTGCGCAGGGCTTCTTCGATCGCGCGCCGCTCGGTCTGGTCGCGGAACACCAGCACGGTTCCGATGACGGCGCCGTGATCGTCCACGATGGGAGAACCGCTGTCGTCGATCGGCCGCTCGACGCCGTCCCGGGCGATCAGCAAGGTATGGTTCGCCAGACCGACGATGGTCCCAAGCCGCAGTACCTTGGCGGCTGGGTCTTCGACGGTTGCGCGCGTGTCCTCGTTGACGATGCGGAACACGTCGGGGAGTGGCAATCCCATCGCTTCGTCCTGGGGCCAACCGGTCAGGGCCTCGGCCACCGGATTCATGAAGGTGATGCGGGCATCGGCGTCGGTCGCGATGACGGCGTCGCCGATGCTCGACAGGGTGGCGACGAAGCGGCGCTCGCTGGCGCGCAACCTTGATTCCGCCGTGTGCTTGGCCATCGCCATCTCGATCACCGTGCGGAGCTGGCTGTCCTCGAAAGGCTTCAGAAGGTATCCGAAGGGCTCGGTCCGGCTGGCTCGGCTGACCGTCTCGTCATCGGCATAGGCGGTCAGGAAAATGATCGGGATCAGGCAGGCATCCCGGATCTGCTGGGCGGCGTCAATGCCGTCCATCTCGCCTTCCAGCCGGATATCCATCAGCACCAGATCGGGCCGGGTTTCCAATACCAGCGGCAGCGCTTCCTCGCCGACGGCGGTCGTGCCCACGACGCTGTGACCGATACGGACCAGCTGCTGCGCGATATCACGGGCGACCACCCGGTCGTCCTCCACGACAAGGATTTTCGCCGGTGTCATCGACGCCCGTCCACATCGAACGAAATCGAGAAGCTGCTGCCCTTGTCGTGAGTCACCGCGATCGTTCCCCGCAATTGCTGTGTCAGGTCCTGGACGAGCTGAAGCCCCAGCGAACCAGAACTGGTGGAACCTGCATGAAGCCCGACACCGTCGTCCCTGACGGTCAACATGCATCTTCGATCGTGCTGGAGCGAGAGTGCGACTTCGATATGGCCGGCCTTGTCGTCGGGGAATGCGTGCTTCAAGGCGTTGGAGACCAGTTCGTTGATGATCAGACCACATGAAACAGCACGGTCCATGTCCATCTGCAAGTCCTCAATATGCATGACCAGATCGACATTCCGGCTCTGTGCTCCATAGGCGCGGATCAGGTGGGAGCACAGGTTCTGGATATGCGCCTTCATGGAAACCCTGGCGAAATCGCCGGCGCGGTACAGGTTCTCATGGACAAGCGCCATCGACCGCACCCGATTTCGGCTGTCGGCGAACAGTTCCGCCACGGCAGGGTCTTCGATCCTGGACGCTTGGAGGCTGAGCAAGCTGCTGATCAGCTGGAGATTGTTCTTAACGCGGTGATGGACCTCCTTCAGCAAAGTTTCCTTCTCTTCGAGCGATGCGTTTTCCAACGATACCGCCGCCTGGGACGCCAGGAGCTTCAGCACGGCGATACGTGCCGGGGTGAAGGCATAGGGCGTCAGGCTGTTCTCCAGATACAGGAGGCCGGCCAGTCCGCTCTGCTTGATCAGGGGAACGCACAGCACGGACCGGCACCAGGCGTGCCGGAAATAGTCGTCGGAGTCGAATGCATGGGTTCCGCGCGCGTCGTCCAGCAGCAGGCTGTCCCGTGTCCTGATCACCGTATGGAGCAGCGACTGCGGTGCCAAGTCGGACGTCAGCGCGCTGGCCCGTACATCGACCGAGACGGCTTCACGCCCTGCCCTTGCCTCTGCCTCGACGTATAACGAGCCGCCGTGCGGCAGGATGAGCAACCCACGGTCGGCGCCCGCGTGCTCGAGGGCTATCACCATCAGCGTTCCGATCAGCCGCTCCAGGCTGGTCTCACCGGAGATCGCCTGCGAGGTCCTGACGACGGCGGCAAGGTCCAGGTGCTCGACCACCCGGCCGAGGGGTGCGGCCGGCGAACCCCAAAGCATGGCTTCATCCCGCAGGCACGGGTGCAGTTCAAGCAACTGCCTCACCTTGCCCTCCGCCCCCAGCCGGCGCCATGCGTTCAGCGCGTGCCTCAAGTGGACGTCGGCCATGAGATCCAGCCCGGTTGCTATGCAGAAGCGGGCGGCGGTCTCGAAGGCCAGGGCTTCGACCTGGAGAAAGCCACCGGCCCGGGCCGAGCGAGCAGCGCTCTCGAACAGTTTCAAAGCCTCGACGCCGCGCCCGTCGATCCGGGCGACTTCCCCATCGACCAAGGCGGAGCGGTGTCCGAAATTCTCACGCGAACTCGCCGCCCAGACCTTGAGCTGTGCCGCGTGCCGGTCGAGTTCGGTCCGGTAGTTCGGCTTGTCGGCTACCGGCGCGCCGTCGTATCTGGCAGCGTGCGCCAGTGCGGCGTGGAAATGATATTCGGCCATTTCGAAATGGCCGCCGGTCGTCCACATCAGCGGCTTCGCCCGGGCCGCCGCCGCGACAGCCGCTGCCGCATCGCCGGCACAGACGCAGGCCTGAAGCTTGCGGATCCAGTACCAGCAGGCCGCAATGGTCAAGCTGGGATCGGACTCCAGATGCGCCTCGAACCGGGCCTCGTCGAACCCGGCATCGGCGAAGGAGCCGAGTCTCGGTGTCAATCCGCGTAGGGTCGCGATCAGCCTGATCTGGGTGGTGATGATGTCGGCGACCAGCCCGAAGCCGGCCTTGCGCACGCTATCCAGCCCGCGCTCCGCCTCGCGCTGAACGTCTCCCAGAGGCTCGCCGCACCCGAGCAGGGTCGATATCAGGGTGCAGGCGCAGAATCCGGCATAGGTCACATCCCCGGCTTCGCATGCCGTGTCGTAGGCCTGCCGCAACAGCGGCAGGCCGGTACGCTGAGGCTGCGTCCACGGCAGGACGTGATAGGCGAAGCACATGCCGACGCGCGCCTTGAACCGGTCGAGGCCATGCTGGCGAACGAGGTCATAGCCGAGTTTGCCAAACTGGTATCCGGCTCGATAATCGCCAAAATACGGCCCGAGCACCATGCCAAGATAAGCGTAGGCCAGACTGGATGCGCTGGAATTGCCGTTGGCGATGCTGAAGTTGACCGCACGGCACAGGACCAGGCAGACCAGGTTTTCGTCGGTGAAGAAAGCCGGTGGCAGTACAGCCGTAAGCACGTCGAGCGTCGCCCGGTGTTCCGGGTCGGTCAGACGGGGGAGCACACCGAGCCGCTCGATCCCTCCCCTGGCGATGACATCGCGGATCGGCCGAAACTCCTCCATCACGTCGTCGCGGCTGGGATGCGCCGACCATTCCACGCCAATCCCTTTCAGATAGCGGAGACAGGTTTCCACCGCGCGGCCAAGCTGACACTGCGCGGTGTATAGCGTCACCAGCAGCCATGTCGCAGCCGCACGATCGATCAGCCTCTCCGTCCTGGACAGCAGCAGGTTCAGGCGATCCTCCGCCGCATTCATGTCTCCGGTCAGGAACTCGCACTCGGCACGGTTCAGTTCGATCTGGAAGACAAGGTCGTAGCGTCGATCCCAGCAGCCAGCCTCCAGCAGATCGCCTCCCATGGCAAGATAGGTCAGGCCTGAAGCGTAGGCGGTGGCGGCCTTGGCCCGCCTGCCGGCGGTCAGGTTCAACTCGGCTAAGCGCTCCCGCTCGGATGCATCCTCTATCAACGCAGCGCCCCGGTTGAGCTGGTTGACGATCTCGAAGACGTTCTCTTCGATTTCCGCCGCATCCAGGCCGGCCGACAGCGCCTTGCCGATACCCAGATGCAGCGCCGGTCGTTCCGCGGTCGGGATCAGGGCATAGGCCGCTTCCTGGATACGGTCATGGACGAACGCATAGGCGCTGTCCTTCCGCCCAATCAGACCGGCATTGACAAGTTCCCACAGAAGCTTGTCCGCCGGTTCGGAGTCCGGCTCGCGCACCTGCCCTATCGTCGACACGGCAGCACCATTGCCGAGGCATGCCAGCAGCTTCAGGATATCCAGTTGTTGCCGGGGCAGGCGAGCCAGCCGGGTCATCATCAGATCGACGATATCGTCAGTCAGGTTCTTGGCGCGGATCCGGTCCAGGCTCCAGTTCCAGCCACGGCCTTTCGGATCGAATCCCAGCAGTCCTTCATCCGCCAGCGTCGAGATGAACTGGATCGCAAAGAACGGATTTCCGCCGGTCTTGCCATGGATCAGCCGTGCTAGCGGGGCTGCCCGGTCGGGATCGGCGCGCAGGGTGTCAGCCAGAAGGTGCTCCACGTCCTCCGGGGCAAGTGGCCCCAGCACGATCTCGCTGACATGGGTGCCGATTTCCCGGATGCCCTCGATCGTTCGGAAAAGCGGATGCAGTCCATCCACCTCGTTGTCACGATAGGCTCCAACCAGCAGAAGATGCGGCGTCTCCTGCCCTTCGACCAGATGACGGATCAGGTCGAGGGTCGCGCGGTCCAGCCATTGAAGGTCGTCGAGAAACAGGGTGAGCGGGTGCTCGGGCCGGGCGAAGACTTCCAGCAGCCGGCGGAACACAAGCTGGAAACGGTTCTGCGCATCCTGGGGCGGCAGCGTCTGGACCGGCGGCTGCGGGCCGACGATGCGTTCCAGTTCGGGGATCAGATTGATCATGAGCTGGCCGTTGGCGCCCAATGCTTCGCGCAGCGCATCGCGCCAGCCCGCGACCTCGGCCTCCCCCCTCCCGACGATCTGGAGCATGAGCTCCTGGAAAGCCTGCGCCAGCGTCGCATAGGGTATGTCGCGCTTGAACTGGTCGAACTTGCCGGCGGCGAAGAGGCCCCGCGACGGGACGAGCACCTTGTGCAGTTCGGCGACGACGGAGGATTTTCCGATCCCGGAATAACCCGAGATCAGCACCACCTCCATGCCACCGTTGTTCACGACCCGGTCGAATGCCGTGACCAGTACGGTGATTTCCGCGTCGCGGCCATAAAGCCGTTCCGGGATCAGAAGCCTGTCCGGAACATCGTGCGCGCCTAGTGGGAACGGACTGATCCGCTCCGCCTTTTCCCACTCTCCCAGGCAGCGCCGCAAGTCCGCTTCGAGGCCCTTGGCGGTCTGATATCGCTCCTCGGCGGTTTTGCCCAGCAGCTTCAGAACGATGGTCTCGATCTGGCCGGGTATGCCGGGCGTTCGCTCACCGGGAGGCGTCGGTGGCCGTGCGATATGGCAGTGGATCAACTCCAGCGGGTCGGCTGCCGCGAACGGCAGGGTGCCGGTCAGCATCTCGTACAGCGTGACGCCAACCGAATAGAGGTCGCTGCGCGCGTCGACCGAGCGGTTCATCCGTCCAGTCTGCTCCGGCGCCACATAGGCCAGAATGCCGGCGATCGTTTCCGGCGGGACCAACGCCTGACGTTCGCGCGGCAGCCGCGTCGCCAGGCCGAGGCCGGTCAGTTGGACGCGCCCGGCTTGATCCGCCAGCAGGTTTGCCGGTCTGATGTCCTTGTGGATCAGCCCGTGCCGGTGGATTTCGCAGACCGCGGCGGCAAGCCCGGCGGCAATACGCAGGAACCGTCCCAGGCCGGAAGGGCGTACCGGCCCGATCGGCACGGGATCGCCGCCCTGATCTTCCAGGATCAGGCGCGGGACAGCGGTGGTCCGGTCGAGCCCAAGCGGCCGGACGACCCAATCGCTCGCGATCTCACCGGCGACGACGAATTCGGACTCGATCCGCATCGTGATCGCCGGGTCCGGCTGCTCGACCAGCGGTGCCAGCACCAGGACGGAATGCGCGCCGTCCGGCGACTGGGCACGGAACAGCCCCAGCTCCCCGTCTCCGCGCAGGATGTCCGAGGAGTATAACGATATGTCCATTGTAAATGCCTGCAACGCGCACCGGAAAACGGGGTCGCGACATGAGCGCGATGCTAATTGGAACCAAGCATCTCACTTTCCGCCAGCCCGATCAAATCGTCAGATCGCGATACCGCCACGCTTTTCGGCCACAAAGGCCTTCGTTTTCAATGCGTGCGCTACAGGACGGAAGGAGCGCTTCGGCAGAACGTCGGCGATTTCGACAATTCAGCGCTTGACAGCGCTCGCGCCATACGCCTGAATGTCCGGACAAAGTCGGTCCGCACCAAGCCGGCACCAATAAGAACCATGATGGGAGAAAGCGATGCCCTTAGACGAGGCGTCTTCCCGAAGCTCGACCATTTCCAGAACGCTCGCCGATTTCGCGGCCGGTCTGACCTGGGACGGCATTCCGAAGGACGTTCGCGTCCGCGCCGTCCATCACATGCTCGATGCCGTCGGCATCGCCCTGGTTTCCGGCACCTACGACTTCGCCCACCGCACCCTGACGGCGCTATCCGGCCTGTCCGGCGCCGCCGAGAAGTCGGTCGGCGTGATCGGCCGACCGGTCCGGCTGGCGCCGCGCGACGCGGCCCTGGTCAACGGCATCCTGTGCCACGGCTTGGACTTCGACGACACGCATCTAGGCGGGGTGGTCCATCCGACAGTCAGCGCCCTGCCCTGCGCGTTGTCCGCCGGTGTCCAGGCGGGCTCCAGCGGCAAGGACCTGATCGTCGCCTATATCCTGGGGATCGAGGTCGCGGCCCGGCTCGGCGCGGTCGCCAAGGGCGGTTTCCATCAGGTTGGATTCCACCCAACCGGCCTGGTCGGCACCTTCTCCTCCGCCCTTGTCGCCGGCAAGCTGTTCGGCCTGTCGGCACGGGAACTGACGCAGGCCCAGGGCATCGCGCTCAGCATGGGCGCCGGCAGCCTGGAGTTCCTGGAGGACGGGGCCTGGACCAAGCGCATGCATCCGGGCTGGGCGGCATCGTCCGGCATCACGGCGGCGGCCCTGGCGCGGGAAGGTTTCGTCGGAGCCGCGGCGCCGTACGAGGGACGGTTCGGCCTGTACAACGCCTATCTCGGACCGCGCGCGGCGGAGGCGGATCTGGCCCTTGCCACGGCCGGACTGGGCGACCGATGGGAGCTGAACCAGACCGCCATCAAGCCCTTCCCGGCCTGCCACTTCACCCACGCCTGCATCGACGCCGCCATCCGGCTTTCGCCCGGTCTCGACATCGGCAGGATCCGCCGCATCCGTGCGCTGGTGCCGGCGGAGGTCGTCAAGACGGTGTGCGAGCCGGTCGCCAGCAAGAAGCGGCCGGCCAACTCCTATGATGCCCAGTTCAGTATTCCCTATCTGGTCGCGGTCGGGCTTCTGCATGGACGGATGGGCCTGGGCGACCTGGAGCCCGGCATGCTGGGCGACCCCGGGCTGCTGGCGCTGGCCGCCAAGGTCGATTACGAGGTCGATCCGAAATCGGGCTTCCCGCGCCACTACTCCGGCGAAGTCATCGTGGAGATGGCCGACGGCCAGACGCTGAGCCACCGCGAACAGATCAACCGCGGCGCTCCCGACCGTCCTCTGACGAACGACGAGATCGTCGAGAAATACCGGATCAACGCGGCGCTGGCCGTTTCGCCGGAGCGGAGCCGCGCGGTGGAAGCCACCGTCCTGTCCTGCGCCGAGACCGATGCGGCGACCCTTTCGGCCGATCTTACGGCCTGACGAACATTAGGAGTTTGCGACGACATGACCGCCGCCCCCCTCAGCACCAATCCGGCCGGCGATTTGGCCGACCGGCTCGACCAAGAACGCATGATCCTCGACAGCATCGGACGCTTCCTGGACCGCGACGTCAAACCCTATGCCCAGCATCTTGAGCACGATGACATCTACCCGACGGAAATCGTCGGCAAGATGAAGGAACTCGGCCTGTTCGGCGCCACCATCCCCGAGGAATATGGCGGCCTCGGGCTAGCCCCCAGCACCTATGCCGCCGTGATCGAGCGGATTTCGCGGGTCTGGATGTCGCTGACGGGCATCATCAACTCCCACCTCATCATGGCTCACGTGGTCAACAAGATGGGCACGCCGGAGCAGCGCGCCCGCTTCCTGCCGCTGTTCGCCGCCGGCGAGGTCCGGGGCGGTCTGGCCCTGACCGAACCGGACTGCGGCACCGACCTTCAGGCGATCCGGACGACGGCCCGGCGCGACGGCGACGACTACGTGATCAACGGCACCAAGACCTGGATCTCCAACGGGATCGAGGGGTCCTGCTTCGCCCTGCTGGTCAAGACCGACACCACGGCCCAGCCACGCCACAAGGGCATGACCATGTTCCTGGCCGAGAAGCGGCAGGGATTCCGCGTCAGCAAGAAGCTGGAGAAGCTCGGCTACAAGGGCATCGACAGCGCCGAACTGGTGTTCGAGGACTACCGCGTCCCGGCCGACTGCCTGATCGGCGGCAAGGAAGGCACCGGCCTGCAATGCGCGATCTCGGGTCTTGAACTTGGCCGCGTCAACGTCGCGGCGCGCGGTGTCGGCGTCGCTCAGGCGGCGCTGGACGAGTCGGTCAAGTACAGCCAGCAGCGGACCACCTTCGGCAAGCCGATCCACGAGCATCAGGCGATAGCGCTCAAGCTGGCCGATATGGCGACCCGCACGGAAGCCGCCCGGCTGCTGGTCCGGAAGGCAGCGGAAGCACTGGACCGGGGCGACCGCTGCGACATGGAAGCGGGCATGGCCAAGCTGTTCGCCAGTGAAGCCGCTATCGAGAACTCGCTGGAGGCGCTGCGCATCCACGGCGGCTACGGCTATTCCAAGGAGTTCATCGTCGAGCGGCTGTACCGCGACGCTCCGCTGCTGGCGATCGGCGAAGGCACCAACGAGCTTCAGCGGCTGATCATCGCCAAGCGCCTGATCGAGCAGAACCCGATATGACCGGCACCCCTTCATCCCAGCCCCATGCGGCCGAACCGGCGGCCCTACCGCTTGCCGGCATGACCATCGTCGCGGTCGAGCAGTACGGCGCCGGTCCGTTCGGCACCATGCTGCTGGCCGACCTCGGCGCCACCGTCATCAAGATCGAGAACCCCGCCGACGGCGGCGATGTCGGGCGCGCCGTGGGGCCGCACTTCTTCGGTCCGGGCGACAGTCACTTCTACCAGTCGTTCAATCGCAACAAGCGCAGCATCACGCTGAACCTGAAGAAGCCGGAAGCGCGGGAGATCCTGCACGACCTCGTCCGACATGCCGACGGCGTCCTGGACAACCTGCGCGGCGACCAGCCGGAAAAGCTGGGACTGACCTATGACGCGCTGAAGTCCGTCAATCCCCGGATCGTCTGTGCCCACCTGTCCGCTTATGGCAGGACGGGGTCGCGGCGATCGTGGCCCGGCTACGACTACCTAATGCAGGCGGAGGCAGGATACCTGAGCGTGACCGGCGAGCCGGACGGACCGCCGACCCGGTTCGGCCTGTCGATCGTCGACCTGATGACCGGCCAGATATGCGCCTTCGGGCTGCTGGCCGGCATCACCGGCGCCCGCGCCACCGGCATCGGCCGCGATGTCGACGTTTCCCTGTTCGATGTGGCGCTCCACAACGTCAACTACCTCGCGACGTGGTATCTCAACGCCGATCACCTCCAGGGCCGCGAGCCGCGCGGCGCCCACCCGTCCCTCACCCCCAGCCAGCTCTACCGGACGCAGGACGGCTGGATACTGATCATGTGCAACAAGGAGAAGTTCTGGCCGATCCTGGCGGACAAGCTGGGCCGTCCGGAATGGGGGACCGATCCGGCCTTTGCCACCTTCAAGGCTCGGCTCGCCAACCGCGCACAGTTGACCGAACTGATGGACGAGGCGCTGTCCCACCGCACCACGACGGAGTGGATATCGGTCTTCGGCGGCCAGATCCCGGCCGCCCCGGTGCTGGATATCGGACAGGCGCTGAACAATCCCTTCGTCGCCGAACAGGGCAACGTCGCGGAGTTCGCCGGGCACGGCGACGCTTTGGGGCGGCCGCTCAGGATGCTGAAGGGTCCGTTCCGCTTGTCCGACGCCGAACTGCCGACCCGGCCGGCGCCTGAAATGGGCGAAGCCAGCACCTCGATCCTGTCCGAACTGGGATATAGTGCCGATCGTCTCAAGCATCTGAAAGAGATCGGTGTTCTATGACCAACCCCGCGCCCCAGCCATCGCCACAGCCTTCGCCCGAGATCCCCCGCTACCAGGAGATCGTCAGCATCCTGCTGAAGGAGATCGAGCAGGGCGCCTATCGGCTTGGGGCGCGGATGCCGACTGAGTTCGAACTGTGCAGCCGCTTCGACGTCAGCCGCTACACGGTGCGCGAGGCGATGCGCAAGCTTGAGGACATGGGGCTGGTCTCGCGCCGGCCCGGCATCGGCACGATCCTGGCGGCGACCACGGCGGACGGCCGCTACGCCAACTCGATCAACTCCCTGGACGAGCTGATGCAGTACGCCAGCGACACCCGGATGGAAGTGCTGGGTACGGAGCTGATCGAGGCCGACGAGGAACTGGCGGCCCTGATGAACTGCGAACCGGGAACGCCGTGGTACAGGATGGATGCCCAGCGCTGGGCGTCCGACACCCGCAAGCCTTTCTGCACGACCACGTTGTGGGTGCGCGGCGACTTCGCCGGCATCGTACCGAGGATCGGCAAGGAGCAGCGGGCGGTCTACCGCATGATCGAGGAAGCCCACGGCGTCACGATCCGGGAAGTGCTTCAGGACATCGAGGGTATCGTGCTGGACGACCGCACCGCCGCGACGCTCGATGCCCCGGCCGGCTCGGCGGGGCTGAAGATCACCCGGCTCTATCTGGGCACCGACGGGCAGGTGTTCGAAGGCTCCGTCAACATCCATCCCACCGGCCGTTTCCGCTATTCGATGAGGCTCCAGCGCCAGGACAATCCGTCCGGCCGGCGCAAGGGCACCCGTGACTGAATGCGCCGCAGATGAGGGAGCAACTTCATGACTGATCCATCCCCGGCCGCCGGCTTGATCCGGAACTGGCACGGCATTTCCCTCACCGGCGCCGATGCGGTGCTGGCCGATGCGGCACTCGACCGCTCGCTGGCCGCCTTGAACGCGGCCGGTGCCGGCCAATTGGGCTTCGACCAGGAAACGAACCGCTTCGTCACCCTCCTGACCGAAGCCGGAGAGCGGTCTTGAGCGTCGCCGATCCCTGGACGCTGTCGCTCTGCGAGGCCGCCGACGCCGTCCGATCGGGACGGATCAAGGCGGAGGCCCTTGCCGAAGCCTGTCTCGACCGCATCGAACAGGCCGGCCATCTCAACTGCGTCGTCGCCGCCGACCGCGACGCGGCACTGGAAAGCGCTCGCATCACCGATCGCGCCATCGCACAGGGACGCGATCCCGGCGTCCTAGGCGGCGTGCCGCTCGCCCACAAGGACATGTTCTACCGCAAGGGCCGGGTGACGGAATGCGGCTCCCTGATCCGGCGGGGCTTCGTGCCCGACGCGACAGCGGCGGTCCTGGAGCGGCTGGACCGGGCGGGCGCCGTCGATCTCGCGCGCCTGCACATGGCGGAATTCGCGATGGGGCCGAGCGGCCACAACGCCCATCTCGGGCGGTGCCGCAACCCGTGGAACCCCGATCACATCACCGGCGGCTCGTCGAGCGGATCGGGATCGGCGGTCGCGGCTCGGCTGGCGTTCGGAGCGCTCGGCTCCGATACCGGCGGCTCAGTCCGGCTGCCGGCCGCGATGTGCGGCGTAGTCGGCCTGAAGCCGACCCAGGGCCGCGTCAGCCGCTACGGCAGCATGCCGCTGTCGGACTCGCTGGACTGCATCGGGCCGCTGGCGCGGACGGTGCGCGACGTCGCCCGGCTGATGGGCGTGCTGGCCGGCGCCGATCCGCGCGATCCCGGCACGGTCGCAGCCGCCGTACCCGACTACGAAGCTGCCCTGGACGGAGCCTCCGCCGGCCGCCTCGACGGCGTCCGGATTGGGTTGCCGACCAGCTTCTATTTCGACGGCCTGGACCCGGAGGTCGCGGAACTGGTGGATGCGGCGCGGCGCACGCTGGAGAGCCTTGGCGCCGGCGTCGTCGACGTCGATATTCCCGACCACCGGCAGCTCGGCGAGCTTGCCGGCGTCGTCTTCACGCCGGAAGCGGCGACCCTTCATCTGCCGTGGCTACGCGATCGACCCGGCGACTATGGCGAACAGGTCCGTGCCCGCCTGCTTCAAGGCCTGACGCTTCCGGCGACGGCCTATCTCCAGGCCAGGACCCTGCGCGGCCGGATGCTTGCCGACATGGTCGAAGGGCCGCTCCGGCACTGCGACGCCCTGCTGACGCCGGTGCTGAAGCATCCCGTTCCGACCGGAGCCGAAACGGATGTCGGCGCCGGCGCGGGAATGGCGAAGGTCGTCGGCGGCCTTGCCGAACTGACACGGCCGCTCTCATACCTGGGACTGCCCGGCCTGTCGGTCCCGGCCGGTTTCACCGCCAACGGCCTGCCGACCGCCATCCAGCTGATCGGCAAACCATTTTCCGAAGGGGAGCTGCTGTCCATCGGCCATGCCTATGAAGTGGCATCCGGATGGACGCGCCAAGCACCGTCTCTCCAATCCCGAAGCTGATACCGAGCAACAAGCAAGTTCCTGGGGAGGAACACAGCAACAAGAGGATGCCATGACGGGAATAACGAGACCGGAAGCCCCTGCGGCATCCGGCGATACCCTGGCTCATGCCAACAGGTCCGAACAACCCAGCGAAAGATACACCCTGCCGCGTCCGTGGATCTGGTTCGAGGACAAGGTCCTGCTCAACATCGCCAGCCTGTTCATGGCCGCCGCGATGGGCGTGATGTTCTACGAGGCGTCCAGCCGCTCCCTGTTCAGCGAGAGCCACTGGTGGGCGGAGGAGCTGGTCCGCTTCCTGGTCGTCTGGAGCGTCCTGCTGGCGCTGAGCGCCGCCAGCCGCGACCACCACTTCATCCGTATGGAACTTCTGATCCAGCGCCTGCCGCGCGGGGTCCGGATGGGGCTCAACTGGCTCAACTGCATACTCGGCATGGCGTTCGCGTCGGTGCTGGTCTACGCCGGCTGCGTGGAGGTCATGCACCTGCACCGGATCGGCATGATGACGGAATCGAGTCTTGACCTGCCGCTCTGGCAGGTGCGCCTGATCATGCCGCTGGGCGGCCTGCTCTATATCGGCTACTTCGTGGGAGCGGCCCTGCACCTGCTCCACGGCGTCGATCCCTTCGAGACCGAGGAGCTACGCTGAGATGACCGTCGCATTGGCAGTCCTGGCCCTGCTGGCGCTGATCGCCGCGGGCATCCATGTCGGCATAGCGCTGGGCATCATCGCGGCGGGGCTGATGCTGTTCAGCTTCAACATCCCGCCCGTCCTGATCGCCCAGACCGCCTGGGGTTCGATCGACAGCTACGCGCTGGTCGCCATCCCGTTCTTCATCTTCTCCGGCAACCTGATGTCGCAGGGCAACCTCGCGCTCGTCATCATGAACCTCGTCGCCTCGGTCGTCCGCTGCTTCAAGGGCGGTGTCGCCCTGGCGCTCGCGGTTTCCAGCATGTTCTTCGCCGCGGTCAACGGCTCCTCGGTCGCCTGCGCCGTGGCGCTCGGCCCGGCCGCCGTCAAACTCCTTCCGAATGAGGGCTACGACGCCCGCTTCTCCGCCTCGCTGATCGCCGTCTGCGGCACACTCGGCCTGATGATCCCGCCGTCGCTCAGCTTCATCCTGATCGGCAGCATCGTCGGCATGCCGATCCCAGACCTGTTCATCGCCGGCATCGTGCCGGGACTGCTGGAGCTGTCGCTGCTGGCGCTGGGTACCGTCCTGGTCAGCCGCCGGCGCGGCTATGGCATCGTTCAGGACCGGCCGGACTGGGCCGGTTTCCGCAAGGCCCTGCCGTCGGCCAGCGGCGCGCTGCTGATGCCGGTGCTGATCATCGGGACGATCTACGCCGGCCTGTTCACCCCGACCGAGGTCTCGGCCCTGGCCGCCATCTATGCGGCGTTGCTGGTGCTGGTGGTCTACCGGACGGCGGATATCTTCGCGATCTGGCGCACGCTCCGGGAATCGGTCAAGCAGACCGTCATGATCTACGGCATCCTGCTGGGCTCCGGCCTGCTGACCGCGATGCTGACGCGGCTTGGACTGGCGGCCGAACTGACGCGCTTCGTCAGCGAAGCCGACGTGTCGCCCTTCGTCTTCCTGCTCACCGTCAACATCCTGCTGATCATCGTCGGCATGTTCCTGGACGGCGTGTCGATGATCGTGCTGCTCAGCCCAATCCTGTTTCCCCTGTCCAACGCCGTCGGAATCAACCCGATCCATTTCGCGGTCATCATGACGGCCTTGGTCGAGATCGCGACCTTGACCCCGCCGATCGGCCTCAACCTGTTCGTCATGAGCAAGATCACCAAGATACCGGTCCACGAGATCATCCAGGGTGTGCTGCCCTTCTACGGCATCCGCCTGTTCGGTCTTCTGCTGATCAACGCGGTGCCGGCCCTGAGCCTGATGCTGCTTTGACATCAAAAAAAGGGAGGGCGGAAACCGCCCTCCCCTTCCCTGCTCCGCCCAGGTTTCGAAACATCAGTTCGCCGAATACTTCGCCTTGATCGCTTCCATCTGCTGGGTGACCTCCGCGTAGCGGTCGCTGAAGGTGCTGCTGGCTTTCTTGGAAAGCTCCTGGAACTGCTCCCGCGAGGCGTCGTCCACCGTCGAAAGCCTACCGCCGGCCGCAAGCATCTTGTCCAGCACGAGCTTGTCGCTGTCGATCGCTTCCTGCCACTGCCGGCTCAGCATCTCCTTGGTAGTTTCCTTCACGACCTGCCGCAGGTCGTCCGGCAGGTCGGCCAGCCAATTCTTGTCCACCAGCACGGAATAGGTCAGCAGGCTCATTCCCGGCACGTAGCTGGCGACCTTGGCCGTCGTGCCGACCATCTCCCAACCGCCGGCAGAGGTATAGATGCCGTCGATGGCACCCTGCATCAGGGCCGCCGCCATCTCGGTCGCCGGCATCGTGACGGGATTTGCGCCGAAGCGCCGCATGGTGTCCTGAAGCACGCGGCCGCCGGTCAGGCGGATCTTCATGCCGCTCAGGTCCTTAGGCGTGTCGATCTCCTTGTCCTTGGCCAGGAACATCAGGTCCGCCGTCCGCATCAGGCCCAGCACCTCGATGCCGATATCCTCGACGTACTTCGTCATCAGCGCCGCGATCTCGTCGGAAGCGCCGGGCTTCAGCATCACCTCGTCGGTGATCATGAAGGGGAGGTTGATCACGCCGTACTGGGGAGCCAGCGATTCCAGTTGGACGCTGACCGGCCAGACCATGTGGACCGCACCGGTGCCCAGCGCCGCCACCGCCTCCTTGTCCTTCAGGAGGGTGCCGGCATGATAGATCTTCGGTACGATCCGGCCTCCGGAGCGCTCCTTGAGCTGGCCGGCGAAATGCTCCATGGCCTGCGCCGTCCAGTGGGTGGTGGCGATCTCGTTGGTCATGACCATTTCGTAAGTCTCGGCGCGGGCCGGAGCGGCGATCCCCGTCAGGCCCATCAATGCCGCCGCGGCAGCCCCGATCAGAAGAGTCCGTCTCAGCATGGCTTTCCTCCCGTTGTTGAGGACCGGTCCTTGACCGGAACGGCCCCACGTTTCTGCTGGCCGAATGCTATGTCCGGACAATCATGTTTGTAAAGAGTATTGTCCGGACAAATAATGTCAGGTGCTTTCCCGATGGGCGGCGCGCAGCAGGCCCAGGCTGACGATCATCAGCAGGCCAGGAAAGATGAACATTGTCGTATAGCTGCCGACCACCGTGTAGAGCCCGGAAAACACCGTCGGTCCAACGGCGACACCGGCGAAGGTGAAGGCGAGGGCACCGCCGGTAGCCATGCCGACGGTGCCGGCCGGCGCCAGCCGAGCCACCTCCGCCAGGAAAACGCCGTTCCACCCGATGGCCGACAGGCCAAACCCCAGGAACAGCGCCACGACCATCGATGCCGGCCACCCCGGATGCAGCACCGCCGTCAAGCCGCAGGCGAGGGCGGAGGTAACCGCGACCATGATGAGGACGCCGAGCGCACTCTCCATCCGGTCGGCTATCCAGCCCCACACGATCCGCCCGACCACTCCCGCCGCCTGCGCCACTGCCGCCACCGTCCCGGCCAGCACGAGCGAGTAATCCAGCTCCGTCACCAGCATCGTCACGAGGAAGCTGACCAGACAGAGCTGCAAGCCCGAAAAGCAGAAGGCCGTGACCGACAGCAGCCGTAGCGGGCGTGCCCGCCAGACCATCCGCGGTCCCTCGGTCAGGTCCGCCCGGATCGCAAGCCCTGGCTGCCGGTCGGTGTCCCAGGACGCGCGCACCGGCAGGAGCAGCACCGCCAGCACGGCTCCCACCACACTGACGGCGAGCAGGGCAACCGGCCAGCCGAAGCCCACGGTCAGGCGCGGCAGGACCAGCCCGGCGCAGATTCCCCCCAGCGGCACCCCGGTCTGCTTCAGGGAGAAGACCAGGTTGCGCCGATGCGGCGGCGTGAAGCGGAACAGCAGATGTGACGCGGCCGGGTTGGTCAGTCCATATCCCAGGCCGATCAGCACCGAACCCACTGCCGCCAGCACGAGATAGCCACTTGCGGCGACAGCCGTTCCTGCGGTGCACAGCAGGAGTGCCAATTGGCTCGCCCGCACGGCCCCCCATCGCCGCACCAGCGTCCCGGCCGGCACGGAACAGCAGGTCGCGGCGATGTAGGCCAGACTGATCTGCAATCCGATCAGTTCCGCTCCAACCCCCAAAGACAGGGCGGCGGAAGGCGCTATCACCGAAAACGACAGCATGCCCATGGAAGCAATCGCCTGCACCAAGGTGACGGCTGCGAGGACCAATGCCAGCGGCGGCGTGTCGGCGTCCGGTCCGGAAAGGGAAATCGGTGCCATGGTTCAGGCTGAAAGCCCGGTGCGTGCCGCCACTGCCAGGACCCGGTGTGCGCCGAGCAGAATCGGCCGTTCGACCAGCTTGCCATCCAGCAGCATCACGCCCCCGGCGGTCTTGGTGGAAGCATCCACGATCCGCCGGGCCTGCGCCACGGCCTCGCCATCCGGCGTGAAGTAGCGGTTGATCGCGTCGATCTGCTTGGGATGGATGGCCGATTTGCCGGTGAAGCCAAGTCGAGCCGCCGCCACGATTTCACGGTCGTGGCCCGCCGGATCGTCAAGGCCGAGAAAGGGCATGTCGAGCGCGTCGATCCCGGCACGGGCAGCCGCGCGCACCACATCGGCGCGGGCATGGATCAGCGGCTCCCACGCGATGGCGACGCGAAGTTCCGCCGCCAGATCGGCGCCGCCGAACATCAGAAAGGTCATGCGCGGCGAAGCCTTGGCGATGGCGTATGCCGAGTCCAGGCCGCTGATCGTCTCGATAACGGCGGCGAGACCGGTATCGTACCCGGCCTCGTCCATCAGGGCATCGACCAGTTCGATATCGCCCTGCCCCTCCACCTTGGGCAGGAGAATGCCGCCCAAGCGCGGCCTGTGGTCGAGCAGCGCCGCCAGATCGTCAAGCCCTGCCCGCGTGCGGGGCGCATTCAGCCTCAGATAGATTTCCGTCGCGGGCGCGCTGCCGGCAAGATCCGCCAAGGCGCCCAAGGCCTTCCGGCGCGCCGCCTCCTTCTCGGCCGGCGCCACGGCGTCCTCAAGGTCAATCACCACGACATCCGGGCCAGCGGCCAGCGCCTTCATGAAGCGCTCGGGCCGATTGCCGGGAACGAACAGCAGGCTTCTCCGCACCGGAACGGAGGAAAGGCCCCCTTGGCTGGTTTCTTCGCTGGTCCGCATCATTGGCGTTGCCCTCCCCGACTATACGTGTATGTTTGTCCGGACAAAGATGCGCCAAGCCGTTGCCAGGCGCAAGCCAAAGACGACAGGAGGAAACATGAACGCCGCAACCGGCAAGCGGGAACCCCGTCACATCGTAGCCACCTATGGCCGCTTTCTGGAAGACTTCGTAGTTGGGGATGTCTATGACCACCGGCCCGGCCGGACGGTCACCGAGGCCGACAACATCCAGTTCAGTCTCATGACGATGAACCAGCACCCGATGCACTGCGACCATGCCTTTGCGGCGAAAAGCGAGTTCGGCAAGCCGCTGGTCAACAGCGGCCTGACGCTCGCGATCGTGCTGGGCATGACCGTCAACGACGTCAGTGCCCAATCCGTCGCCAACCTTGGCTGGGACGAGATCAAGCTGACGGCGCCGGTATTTCCCGGTGACACAATCTATGCTCGGTCGGAAGTCCTGGACGTACGCGAGTCCCGTTCGCGGCCGACCCAGGGAATCGTCACCACCAAGACCATCGGCTACAAGGCGGACGGGACCGAATTCATGACTTTCATCCGCAAGAGCCTGATCCTGAAACGCGACACTCGATAGACCGGGTAGGAGAGGAGAGGCCGGAGGGCGAAGGGGATATGTTGAACCGGTTCACCATCTTCCCTGCCTGACCGATATACTCAGGCGGCGATGCCGGGCCGCCTCTCGATGGCCAAGGTGAGACATCCCGGCCACAAAGCCGACGAATAGCCAACCACTCTATCGTTATCCAAGACTACGGTCTTCCCAAACCGGTGACGAAAGTTTACCCCTCGTGAGCTTGTCAAACTTGGGGGGGACATCATGAGCGGCACGGACGTCGGAACCAAGCGTCGAAGTCGGAAGAAGCCCACGACTCCCAAAGCAGCCCAAGGACCGGAGGAAGCAAATTCCGAGATCCTGCTGGAGACGGCCATCGCCGACGTGCCACGATGCAAAACGGTTCTGGTGAATGGCCCAAAGGGCGGGCTTGGCAAAACGACCCTTGTCCGAAACCTTGCCGTAGCCGCCGCGCGATCCGGTCTGAGGGTCGCCCTCGCCGATCTCGATCCGCAGCAGACCTTGTTGAAGTGGTGGTCGCGCCGCCCCGAAGGACTGGCTGAGGTAGCGCTCTGGGCAGCCGAGCCGAGCGACAGCCGCGAACTCCTGGATATCATCAGTCGGCAGTCTTTCGATGTGCTGATCATCGATACTCCGCCAGGTCTGGAGAAATACCCAGAAGACGTACAGAGGCTGATCGAAGCATCGGACCTGCTGCTGATCCCCTGCGGCCCTTCTTCCGACGAGAGCGAGAGCGTCGTGCCCTGGATGGAGTTTGTCGGCCGCTTCGGCAAGCCGTCGGCATTCGTGCTGACGAGGGTGGACCGCCGCTCAAGCACCGTCAGGGAGGTCAAACTGGAACTCAATGCCGTCGGCCGCCTCTGCCCGATCGAAATCCCGCAGTCGGAAGATATCAAGAGAGCGTCAAAGATCGGGATTGGCGTCCAGGAAATCGCCAAGGCCTTCGGTGCCGCGGAGATCGAAGGGGTGTGGGCGTTCGTGCGCAACGAGCTTGGCCTGAGACAGGAGTAACCGGTCATGGCGGTACAATCATTCGTCAGCAAGAACCAAGCGCGTGAGCTGGCGCGCACCGACACCCGTGTCGAAGCCATGGAGACGGTCGAGCGGCAGTTGACCTCACGGGCAGAGTTCGCCGGTGCCATCCGGCAAGCCTGGGAGGGCATCGAGAAACGCTACCTGCTGATCGGCCGCTACCTGCTTCAAGCGAAGCAGAAACTGGAACATGGCGAATACCTGGACCTGATCGAACGCGACCTTCCCTTTTCCCGCAACAACGCCTACAGAATGCGTGAAGTCACCGAGGCGATCGAAAACGGCCGCCTGCCGGCCGACCGCCTGCCGAACAGCTTCTCCATCCTGTACGAGGCCGCAACCCTGAACGAGACGGAGTGGCAGGAGGCAGAGACACGCGGCATCATTCACCGCGAAGTCAGACGTCAGGAAATCATCAGCCTCAAACGGGAACTACGCGCTCCGGCGGCCAAGCGGACCGAGATCCTGAAGCGACGCCGCGAGCAGATCGTCGCGCTTCAGCGCAAGCTCGCAGAGGAACTCAGGCAGATCGATGCAGAACTGGGTGGGACGGTAATCGATGGCGAAGCGCATGAGATAGCCGGGTAGCCGAGTGTTGGCAATCCGGCAAGTAGGCAGGGGAGGGGAGGGGAGGGCGTGACTTTCGCCATGGCTCGACGCAATGGTCTGGGATGCCGCTCAAGTGCGTATCCGCGGTGTCAATATGAGCCTGAAGAGGTCTATCGCCAGACCTTTAACTTTTCTTTCAATTTACCGAAAAGTCATCTTAACTATTAAATTTTCTATAAAATATATAAATAAGTATATATTATTTTAGGGTTTATATTTTGTGGATTTGAAATAGTTGTAATATCAACAACATCCAGGCAAATCTGCGATCGAACCCCGCCAAGCGACTCTACCCGACGGGATCTCCATTCCTAAACCTTTTCAGGCGGCTGCCGAGGATCGCATTATTTGATCGCCTGGGTGATCGTTTCGCGCATCGGCTGGATCAAATAGGCGAACAGGGTCCGTTCCTGCTTCTCGACGACGACCTCCGCCGGCATGCCCGATGAGATCGTAAGGCCTTCGCCGGATCGGACATCGACCAGGACGCGCATGCCATAGTAGGGCGCACCGGTCTTCGGATCGATCAGGCGATCGGCGGAGATCGAGAGAACCTGCCCATGCCTGACAGGCGTTTCGACCTGGTTGAACGACGTGAACCGGATCTGCGCCGGCATGCCGACCGCCAGACCGTCGATGTCACCGGGGCGGATCTGGACTTCCGCCACGATCTGGTCGCCGTCCGGGATGATATCGAGGATGCGGCTTCCCGGTGTCACCACACCATCGACTGTATGGTGAGCCATATCGACCACAGTGCCGGTGTACGGCGCCCTCACATCCAGGCGGGCTAGATCGGCCTGTGCCGCATGCAGCCGTTGCGAGGATTCGAACAGAGAAGCCTGCGTCTTTCGAAGATCCGCCTCCAGTTGCTCCAGGAAAGTCTTCCCGACTTGCATGATCTGCAACTCGGCTTCGCCGATGCTCTGCTTGACCATCGCCATGTTCGAGATGATCTCGCCGCGCTCGGCGGCGATCCGCTCCGCCTCGCGTTCGTACTGAAGGACCTTGTTCCCCGGCGCGTTGCCGCGCGAGGCGAGGGCGCGAAGCCCTTTCAGCTCCTTCTCGATCAAGGTGCTCTGGGACCGCTTCGCGGTTTCCTGGACCTTCATGGCGTCGATCTGCTGCCTGGACTGTGCGATCCGATTACGCAGGATCGCGGTCTGCCCCTCCTGCGACTGTCGGCGGCTCTCGAAGAGACCTTTCTGGCCACTCAGGATCGTAGCAAGATCGGGCTCCGCACGGGCGCGCTCCAGCAGGTCGGGGGGAAAGCTGACGGCAGCGGCGCCGGTTCGCTCCGCGATCATCCGGGCCTCCTCCGCCCGTCCCAGATCGACTTGGCTCCGCAGCATATCGACCAGGGACTGAGTCTGGGTCCGGTCGAGCCTGAGCACGACATCGCCTGCATGGACGCGCTGGCCATCGCGCACCAGGATTTCCCGGATGATGCCGCCTTGCAGGTGCTGTACCGACTTCCTGTGGGTGTCTACCGCCAAGGTCCCCTTGGCAATGGCCGCCGTGCTGAGGTTGGCCGTAGCGGACCAGGCCGCCAGACTGCCGAAGCTGCCGGCGATCACCAGACAGCCCGCCATGATGATGCTGCGGCTGGAAACCGGATAAGCCGGTTTTGCCTGCTGCTCCGCCGGCTGAGCCGCGCGGATGGGGAAAGCTTCGATGAGTTCGCTCAATTTCAAACCGCTTGCTGCTCGGTGAGTTCATGACCGGCCGTCTGGCGGTCGCGCGCGGGGGAACCGTCCTGGCGAGCGGGTCCCGCATGGCTTCCGGAGCGCTGGTCGCCGGCTCGGCCGCCTGCGGTGACGACGGGCCTCGTAACGGTAGCCAGTACCTCGGCGCGGCTGCCGAACAGCCTTATCTTTCCTGCTTCAAGCAGCAGGATCTGGTCGGTGGCGCTCAGGACGCTCGGGCGATGGGAGATGATGATCACGGTCGTGCCATCGGCCTTCATCTGGGAAACCGCATGCACCAGGGCCGCTTCGCCGGCGTCGTCCAGATTGGAGTTCGGCTCGTCGAGCACGACGATTGCAGGATTGCCGAACACCGCGCGCGCCAAGCCGATGCGTTGGCGCTGCCCGCCGGACAGTGCGCTGCCGCCCCGTCCGATCGGTGTGTCGTAACCCTGCGGCAGCCGCAGGATAAGATCGTGGACATCCGCCTTTTTGGCCGCCGCCACGATCGCCTCGCCGTCCATCGAGCCGAACCGGCTGATGTTCTCGGCGACCGTGCCATCGAACAGTTCGACGTCCTGCGGTAGATAGCCGACGAAAGTGCCACGAGTTTCGGCGTTCCAGCTCTGGATGTCGGACCCGTCGAACCGGATGGTGCCGGCATTGGGACGCCAAGCCCCGACCAACAGGCGGGCCAGCGTTGATTTGCCGGCCCCGCTGGGTCCGATGATGCCGAGCACCTGTCCGCTTGGAAGTTCGAAGGAGAGATCCGACAGGGACGGCATGTCGCGGCCGGGGGGTATCGCGCGAATGTTCTCGGCGCTGACAGATCCTTCCGGGCGGGGAGGGTTGCTTCGGCTGTCCGCTCTCTCGGTGGCTTGCAGCAGGCCGTTCAGTCGCCGGTACGAGACACGTGCGCCGAGGAACTGCTTCCAGACGCCGATCGCCTGTTCGACCGGCGCCAGCGCCCGGCCCATCAGGACGGAGGCCGCGATGATGCAGCCGGCGGAGATCTGTTCGTGGATGGCAAGCCAGGCGCCGCCGCCGAGCATAGCGGTCTGAAGCAGCAGCCGGGTGAACTTCGTGAGGCCCATGACGATGCCGGCACGGTCGGCCGCCTGCGCCTGAAGGCGCAGGACGTCGCCCTGCCGTACGGCCCATCGGCGCCGGAAATTCTGGAACATGCCCATCGCCTCGATCACCTCGGCATTGCGCATGCTGCTGTCGATCGCTCCGGACAGGGCTGACGAAACCTTGCCGGCGGAGGCCAGCGGCTTTTTGGTGACGGCGTTGTTGGCAAACGCGAGAACGAGCAGCACCGCACCGCCGGCCAGCGCGAAGAAACCCAGCAGGGGGTGCAGCAGGAAGATGATCGCCAGGAAAAGCGGCGCCCAGGGCGCGTCGAAAAAGGCGAAGATGCCGGACCCGGTCAGGAACTGGCGCACCGTGTCGAAGTCGCGCATGCCCTGCTCGGGGTTGCCGTCGAGCCGCTTAAGGCTGCCGCTGAACTGGGCGGCCAGCACCCGCTCTCCCAGCCTCTGATCAAGACGTCCGCCGATCCGCACCAGGATGCGCGACCGGAAAACCTCGAGCAACGACATGGTTCCCAGTAAGCCGACCGTGATCAGGGTCAGCATGAACAGGGTGGCCTCACTGTGGCTGTGAAGCACCCGGTCGTAGACCTGCATCATGTAGAGCGAAGGAACCACCATCAGGAGGTTGATGACGGAACTGAACACTGCGGCCATAACGAAGGTACTGCGACAGGTCGCAAGCACCGCTCCCAGTTCGGACTTCTTGGTCATCATCAATGCTTCGACAGTTGCTCGGAAGGTCCCTGCGAAGCGCGGTGCCATTGAAGTGAGCACCTATGCTCGAGACCGATGAGACCGACTTTGCCGTCACTATGCTTAACGAGGACTTAATGACAGGAAACGCTTGGAAACCGATATCGGGAAGGGCAGGGGGCCTGTTCTGCCAAGCCTGGTGCTGCGGAAAGGATGATAGCATCGTCCTCAACGCCTAATTGCGCCGCATACCTCTATCGAATACGCTAGCATAGTGAGATATGCATCAATAAGCACTCAGAGGAAGGTGGCGGGACATGTATGCCCATCCTCAACATGGTGGCGGCGCGGAAGTGAAGAATCTGCGCAAGGCGGGCGGAGCCTGGTTGAAGCAGTGCCGCCTGAGCCGAGGTCTTACCCAACTCCAGGTCGCCGACGCGGTCGGCCTCGGAAACTACACTATGGTTTCCATGATCGAGTCAGGGCGGGGCAGAATCCCACCTGAATCCTATAAGTTGTGGGCTGCTGTTATGAACATGGACACCCGTGACTTCGTCAAACAGATCATGCGTTTTTATGATCCAATAACGTTCACTATACTTTTTAAAGATCAAGACAAATAGATTGATGGATAATCAACACAGTAAAATAGCTAAACATTCTAGCATTTAAAAAGCTCTCTGCGGACGCCAATCGTCTGCTACAGCACGACCTTCAGAGCGTTACCGTATGGATCAGCACACATACTGCACTGGCCGTACCATCGCGCATGCGTGTAAGGCGCCGGGGATATGGAACCCCGCTCAACGATCAGCCTTGCCATCCCCGAACAGAGCCTTATGAGTGACTGGATCGTAGTAGCTCATGATCTGCTTGATGAAGTCCTGGGTATCGACACCCAAGGCTCTGGCATAGAACTCGTAACGATCCGACTGAAGCCGCAGCTTGCCGGCTTCGATCTGAGCGATAGTCGTGTAATAAGGATAGCCGACCGCTTTGGCGAGCATGCGCTGAGAGAGACCGGCACTGTTACGAAGCATCTTGAGCCAGAGGCCGGCCTCCTTGCGGAGGTCACCTGCGTCATGGGCCATTGCAGACTGAAAGTGAGGGTCCATGATGGGGCTTGAACTCGGATTGTTAGGAAGTGTGGCGCACCACATGAAAATGAGCTCAAAAATTAGAAAACGAATAAGGATTTTCTTTGATATGGCCTCACATTAAAATCAGGCTTCTATAAAAAGAAAGGGGTTGATCTAAAAATCAACCCCTTTCTCGTTTTAGTGCAGGGTTGCCGAAACAACCCTGCGATACGTCATGTCTTCGCCTTGTGGAAGGGCGTTTTTAGCTGACGAACGGCGTCAGGTCGAAGTTGCTGGCTACCAGCTTGCTGGCATCCACTCCGTTCAAGGTGCCGAGCAGCTGTATGTCACTGGTGCCGCCGTTTATCGCGTCAGTAATCGGATCTCTGGTGACACCATCGGTGTAGTGGTAAATACGGCTATCCGTTCCATTATTGATGATAACGATGGACTCGGCGTTATCATCGATGTTGTCTGGAGTGGTGAGCGCCGCATTGATGATTGTTTCGTCATTGGACCAATCGGCCGCAGCAGCATCGGTAACGACGATGACCTTGAAGGCGGACGCATCAACTTTAACTGCACTGGTAGCCGTCGTGAAGTTGTCGTTGCCAGCAAGGCTAAAGGCCGAGAAGTCCAGAACATCGCCGCCGACTTCAGGTTTGAAGTCGATGATCGTATCGTTGCCATTGTTGGTGGCTTCGAAGATCACCTTGTCGATCGCGGCAGTACCTTCGGTCAGCCTGATGGTGTCGTTGCCGGCGCCACCGCGAATGATGTCCTGACCATTGCCACCGGTGATGGTGTCGTTCCCGGAGCCGCCCGTGAAAGTGTCGTCACCGGAACCGAGGTTGACCGTGATGTTGGCGGTCGAACCCGTCATGTCGAGGTCTTCATCGCCGCTCGTCGCAACGATCGTGGCTGCACCCGACGTCCCAGACTTCAAGAGATCGATACCATCGACCTGGGTCGCCTTCAGCGTCAACGTGGCGCCATCGTTCATGGTGAAGCTATCCACCGTGGACAGCTTAGTATTGGTGCTGATGTCGATGTTCGAAGTGACGAAGGCGTTGACCGTCTCGGTCGTGACCTTGGACAGGTCCGAGGTCCCCAGAAGATTGTAAACGGCAGTGGTGCCTGCACCCGAAACCGTCTGCGTGCCGGCAAGATCGCCCATGGCAATCGACAGGGTCGATCCGGTGTTCACCACGATGGAGTTGTCATCGAAGGTGACTTTGACGCCGTCGAGCTTGGAGACGCCCGCAGAGGTAACCAGGCTCAAGCTGGTATCAAGATCACCGACGATCACCACAGAGGCAACGTCCCCAACTGCAGGGGTCGTCGTGACATTGAAGAGCTTGTTGTTGATACCGTCCAGAGCGGCAGCCTGAGCGGCTGACAGCGTCAGCGTTGTGCCTTCGAGGACCTTGAACAGATCGACTTCGCCCAGCGTGGTGTTCGCGGTGATGTCGATGCTGCTGTCTACGGTCGCGGTAACCGTCGTAGCCGAACCGTTGAAGACGACCTTGCTGAGATCGGTATCTGCGGCCAGACCGGTGACGACAAGACCTCCGCTGTTGCCCGCATCGGTAATGACACGATCATTAGCCTGCGCGGCGGACAGGGTCAGCGTGTAAGTGTCACCGACCACGATCTCGGCAGTGCCAAGCTTGGTATCGGCCGTCAGAGTGGCGTCAGCGCTCGTTGTAGCGACGACAGAACCAGCACTCTGTGTCCCCTCTTTGGCTCCCGCGGTGATCTTGCTGAAGTCGACCGCAGTCGATCCCAGGCCAGTGATGGAGATGGAGCCGCCATTGGCTACGTCGGTCGAAGCAGCACCGTCGATGGTCTTGCCGGTGGCTTGAGCAGCAGTGAGCGAGAAGGTAGCCGCTTGATCGACCACGACCTCGAAATTGCCGATCTGTGCGCCGCCCGCAAGGCTCGGCTGACCCGAAAGGTTTACACCAACTTCCAGCGTCTTGTCGCCGGTCACCGTGACCTTGGACAGATCCGCATTGATGCTAGGGCCTTCGGCTCGGACGATAATGGCGCCTTCACCCTGAATGCTCTTGCCGTTGACTGAACCGCTATCGGTCTTCAGCGTAGCTCCCTCGTCGATCTTGACGATGAAGGAACCAAGGTTGAGGCTGGTCGCTTTGAGCACGCCGTCTTCGGCATTACCTTCCTTGCCGGTTACCTGAACGATCAAGTCGCTCTTGGTCGCGTTGGTGGCACCGATGAGGGGCGAGCTTTCAACGATCTTGGATAGATCGATACCATTGGTCAGGTCGGTGACGATGACGGAAGCGCCCTTGTTTCCGTTTCCATCGATGTTGCCGCCGGTGATCGTGCGATCGTTCGCCTGGGTCGCCGTCAGTGTCACCGTGGCATTCTGGGCAACCGCGAGTTCGAGGTCGCCCAGTTGGGCATCCCTGTTTACTTCCAGATCGGAAGAAACGTCTGCCTTCACATTGCCATCAACAGCCTTGACGTCGGACAGGTTGTACGGAGAAGTGCCGAAGCCGGTGATGATGATGGTGCCGTCTTCATAGGAGATGGACTTGCCGGTAGCCAGATCGGCGGCCACGCTAAGCTCGCCAGCGCCGGTAACCTCCAGGGAAGCATCGCCCAGGTCGCCTGAGAAGGTGAGGTCGGTGGCGGCCGTAAGCTCCGCGACGATGCTGTCTTCGTCGGCATTCAACTTGGACAGGTCGAGGCCCAGCAGGTTTTCAATACCCGTGACGGTCAGCGTATGACCGGTGGTAATGGTGCCCTTCGTGTTGTTGGCCTGTTCGGCCGAGATCGTCAGGTCGGCGTCGAAATTGTGGAACGAGTAGGTGCCCAGCTTGTCCAAGCCGGTCACGCCGGAAATGTCGACAGTCACGGGAGGCGTGGCAGAAATCAGGCGGATCAGGTGGTCTTCGCCGGAGACGATGATCTTGCCGTCTTCGATCGCCTGCTCGATGTCCAGCGTCTGCGTGCCGGAAAGGATGATGCGGGTGTTCGAGTCGATGATGACCGGGCTCAGCGCGGTAGCCGCCATCAGGGCGGCCATGGAGACTTCCTCGAAGTCGCCAACGACCGTGCGGGTCATCTGGATCTCGACAGTGTCGGTGGAAACCAGATCGTTCGGGCCCTTAGCGGATTCGTAGACGACGGTGAAGTGACGCTCGCCCAGATCGGTCGACAGATCGACCGTCAAGCTGTTCAGCAGAATCTCGACCCTGCTTTCCGTGGCGTTCTCGTTCAGCGTGACGATAAGCCGGTCACCGGCCTTGGGCAGCGATGCCGTCGTACCGATAACGGTCTCCGTATCAGCGGTCTTGACGCTGACATCATAGGTGCCGTTGACGTTGAGGATGAAACGGGCCTGACCGTTTTCGATCGAAGCGTTGGCGGCATTCAGGCCCAGTTTGTCGGTCCAGTTGTCACCGGTCACCGTGATCGTGGCGCCGTTCATGACCGAACCGTTGAAGTCGAAATTGATCTCTTCGATGGCCAAGCTATGGTTGACCCGATCCGAAAGCTCGACTTCTTCAACGCTCTCGTAGGGAGACTCGTCGTCGTCGTCCTTGGTCAACGTCGCGCGCCCATCGACGTCGAGGAGGCGCGTGAAGTCGGCCGACAAACCGTCGCCGTCGGTGACGGTGACCTTGACGTTCATGTCGGTTTCGCCATCGGCCGCATAACCGAGGTGAACGTTCTTGAGCATCTCGGTGACGACTTCACCCGTGGCATTGCCGTTCAGCGTCACCAGCGCGTAGGTGGTTTCGCCAACATCCTGCACAGCGACGTAGTCGACAGCGGATGTTGCATTCTTATCGATGAAACCGGTCTTGTAGGTGCCAACGACAGTATCGATGTCGTTACCGGCAACACCAGCCCGCATGACGACGTTCGTGCCGACGAGATAGAACTTGCCGATGATCTCGTCGCCTTCGGCTTCGGCAAAGAAGATTGCCTTGTCTTCGAACTCGAATTTACCGCTGACGTCGATGCGAACGGAACCGCCGGCGAAGTTGCCTTCAGCGTCAGTAACGAGAGCCGTCTTCGTCACCGCCAACGGATCGATAGCCATGATCCCGAAGCCGGAGATCCCGAACATCTCCTCGCCGATCCGGGTCTCTTCCGCGCCGGTGATGACCGGGGCGTCGTTGACCGGGGTCACTTCCAGCGACGCGGTCGTCTCGGTCCATTCACCCGAACCGTCGGAGGCGGTGACGGAGAAGTTGACCGTGCCGTTGAAGTCAGCGGCCGGGGTGAAGGTCCAGGTACCGTCGTTGTTGTCGACCAGATCGCCGCTGTCGGCCGTGACGACCAGCGAAAGGCTGTCACCGTCGACGTCCACCACGTTCTTGAGCAGCTGCTCGGCCGTGATGGTGATGGTGCCGTCTTCCTCCATGGCGTCCAGAACGACCGGCTCGCCGGCGACCGGCGCGTCGTTGACCGGGGTCACTTCCAGAGTGGCGGAAGTGGTTGCGTCGAGTTCGCCATCTGTTACGACGACGTCGAAGGTCACCATGCCGTTGTAATCAGCGGCGGGAGTAAAGGTCCAGGTGCCGTCGCCGTTGTCGACCAGTTCGCCGGAGGCCGAATCGACCGTTACCGACTTCACGCTGACGTCGTCGGCATCATAGTCACGGACGTTGACCAGCAGATCGGCAGCGGAGAAGGTAACCGAGCCACCGTCTTCTTCCATCGACGGCAGTGCGACTGCGTCACCGGCGACCGGGGCATCGTTGTAAAGGGTACCGTCGTAAACGCTCTTGCCTTCGCCGGCGCGGTCCAGGAACTTGCCGACCCAGGCGCCCGCTTCACCGCGGAATTCCTCGGACTCGGTAAAGCGCATCAGGATCGTATTGGCGCTCATGCCCGAGTTCAGCCAGTTGTTCAGGCCTTCGGCATCGGGTTCGCGGCCCAGCACGTTCTTGTAGAGAGACGTGATGAACTCTTCGGTCGGCTCGTTGGTCTTGTAGAGGTTCAGGAACTCCTCGGAGCCCGTGAAGCCGGCCGCAATGTCTTCGATCGAATAGCCGGAATTGACCCAGGTCTTGAGACCACCCTGATCCGGAACGCGGTTGAAGGAACCCTGGTAGAGGCGGATGACGTCCTGGACGTGCTGCCCCTCTTCCGAGCTGATGAAAATCTCGCGGACCTGCTGCAGGGTGAAGTCTCCCGACTCCACCCGCGATGCCCAGCCATTGGCCTCATCATCGGCGGCGGGGCGCTGCAGGATATTCTCGTAGTAGGACTTGATTGTTTCAAAAGTCGTCACGATTGCGCCTCTTAGAGACAGTTTGGTAAAGCCTTACCGGAAGAACCCAGGAAAGGGTCCTCATCTCCACTCCCCCGCACCCGCGGTCGACTCCGATGCGGGGGAGGCAGGGATCCATGCGACGGTCAGTTTCGCCGTATGGATATCGAAAGCGGCACTTACAAAGCCGCCTTGGATATCCACGCGATTTTTATGATATTAAAGCTGATTTGTTTAATCAGCCTGCCATGACAGGAGTAAACACCGATTAATTGTCTGTAATAAACTACAAAATACTTTGTTTTCACTTACACAAATGTAGTTTCCTTGTTTCTACGCTTGGAAGACGTTGACGGCTATGTAGCTCGATCCAATTTTTCCAAGTCGGCGGTGCGCCGCTGCACGTCAATAGGAGGCTATCTCGCACCCTAAGATATTTATGGCAAACTTCTTCGTATTGCCCTCCTTTTCTACTCTCTTGTGCAGTCAACTCGATCAAGAACCAAATAAACTTGGCGTCATCAAGTTGCTTATGTTTGGTTATAAAGACATGGAATCCTTAATAATGTGTTTAAGTAGAGTATTACTGGGGATCTATGACGTTTCGCTTGCTCGTTCGTTACCATCTGATAGCAACAGAGGTTAATACATAAATTTTTATTTTAAAACTTGTTAAGTCGTGCAATCTCTTACTTGCGCTGTCATTTGGCTGTGCTTGCCACCTAAAAACACTTTTTAGTAGTGTGACTTATCATTATCACTCGATATGCGGAGGGCTTTTATCCTGACCGTAAGATGCTTACTGGAGGAAACATGCCGGCAGCGGGTGAGCCAGCTCTGGATACCCCCCCCCGGGCTTAGGTCGCGCAATTCATTTACGGGTAAAACCGCATCCCGATACGCCTAGTCGCTGTTTCGCGGCGGAGCACTCGAACTTCTTCCTGATCTGAAGACTACGAGCACTGCGATCCGGTACAAATGCCTTTACGTGATGAAACCTCTGCCTGCCCAACGATCACGACGAGGTCGAGGCATTCGGAAGCGGATGTTCACACCCCGCCGTTCCTGCACGTTTCCCTCTCTACCTCCGAAGCACAGTGGCCGCCGGGGCATGGACACGCTATGGACCCTTGAGAAGCCATAGTCAGTTTCCTGGTATGGGTCGCTCGAGCCATGAACGAATCAGTGTCCGGTTGGATAACGGCAAGCGGCACCGCAACCTCCGGAACCGGTACGAGTGACCCAGTCAGTCCCCCGCGAGGATGAACTCGCCTATCGCCTGCGCCAGCAACGACTTCTCGCCGATTTCGGTTTCTTCGCCTTGCGCTGCCGGGATCTGGATCCGCTGCTCCAGCGTGCGACCGAGCTTTGCGCCGAAGGGATGGGAACCGACCTGTGCAAGGTGCTGGAATGGCTTCCAGACCGGGATCAGCTGCTGATGCGGGCAGGAGTCGGCTGGGCCGAGGGGCTGGTCGGTCATGCCACCGTCGGCGCCGACCTGGAATCACCCGCCGGCTATGCCCTCAAGACAGGCGCGCCGGTGATCTCGAACCACCTGGAACACGAAGCGCGCTTCCGGACGCCGCACGTCCTGGCCATCCATGGCGTCCGCCGCGCCATTAACGTCGTCATCCGTGACGGCACGGACGAGAAGCCGTTCGGCGTGCTCGAGGTCGACAGTTCCGATCCGGGAAGCTTCGAAGAGGCGGATCTGGCCTTCATGCAAGGGTTCGCCAACCTGCTCGGCGTCGCGATAGAGCGGAGCCAAGCGGAGTCCAGCCTGACGGTCTCGCACGAAAGAAATCTCGAGATATTGGAAAGTATCGGCGACGCCTTCTACGCGGTCGATGCCGACTGGCGTTTCACCTACGTCAACCGCAAGGCCGAGGAATGGTGGGGACGCGACCGCGACCATCTGATCGGGGCCAGCTATTGGGAGGAGTTCCCGCAGGCGGTCGGCAGCATCGCCTATGAAGCGCACCAGATGGCGATGCGCGAAAGGCAACATGTCCACTGCGAGACCATCTCGCCCATCCTGGGTCATTGGGTCGATATAGACATCCACCCGACCGCCACCGGCGGCCTGTCGGTATATTTCCGCGATATCGGCGAGCGGAAGCGGCAGGAGGACGAACTTCGGCGCCTCAACGAAACCCTTGAGGAGCGCGTGGCCGAGCGCACACGCGAGCGCGACCGCCTGTGGGAGCTCAGCGACGACCTGCTCGTCGTTTCGGATTACGATGGCCACAGGATCCGGGTCAGTCCATCCTGGTCGCGGCTGCTGGGATATGACGAGACGGCGCTTCTCACGATGCGCTACACCGACGTGATCCATCCCGACGATCTCGGCAGTGTGACGGCGTGCCTTGAGGAATTGAGGACCTATCGCCGGTCCGTCCGGTTCGAGGACCGGATACTGGCCGCCGACGGCTCATGGCGATGGGTCGCCTGGGTGCTTTCCCCCGATCCGGATGGCATGCGGTTTCACGGCGTCGGACGTGACGTCACGGCGGAAAGGACAGCCGCCGAAGCGTTGCGCGCAACGGAAGAGCAGCTTCGTCAGGCCCAGAAGATGGAGGCCCTAGGCCAGCTTACCGGCGGGGTGGCCCACGACTTCAACAACCTGCTTCAGGCGATCGGCGGCAGCCTGGAGGTGGTCGAGCGCCGGCTGGAGGCAGGACGCACCGACGTTGCCAAGTTCAGCAGTGCCGCCCGCGTGTCGGTGGAGAAGGCGGCAATGCTGACCCAGCGCCTGCTTGCCTTCTCGCGGCGCCAACCACTCGCACCGAACGTTCTCGATCTCAACGAACTCGTCCTGGGGATGCGCGACCTGGTTCAGCGCTCGGTGGGAGAAACGGTCCAGGTCCAAACGAACTTGGCGGACCGGCTGTGGCTGACCTGGGCGGACTCCAGTCAGGTGGAGAACGCGCTGCTCAACCTCGCGATCAACGCCCGCGACGCCATGCCCGGTGGCGGACGCCTGATCATCGAAAGCTGCAATGTCCGCCTCGACCACACGAGCCCCGCTTTGGAGGCTGGGGTGGAGCCGGGCGAATATGCGATGCTGGCGGTGAGCGATACCGGTACCGGCATGTTAACCGATGTGCTGGAGCGGGCCTTCGAACCGTTCTTCACGACCAAGCCGCTGGGGCAGGGAACGGGGCTGGGACTGAGCCAGCTCTACGGCTTCGCGCGTCAGTCCGGCGGGACCGCCCGCATCGAAAGCGAACAGGGCAGGGGAACCAGCGTCAAGCTCTACCTGCCGCGCCATCGCGGCGCGATCGAAAACGGTGTCGATCTCGTTCCCGGACAAGAGCCGGAAGCCAAGCCGCAAGCCCACCCGGTGCCGGGTGGGCTGGGAAGCATCCTGGTCGTCGAAGACGAACTGCTCGTCTCCATGGTCATGGTCGAGACACTGGAGGAGTACGGCTATACCGTGCATGAAGCTGCGGAGGGGCAGGCGGCTCTCCGGATCCTCGAAAGCTCCACCACTGTCGATCTGCTGGTGACGGATGTCGGGCTTCCCGGAATCAACGGGCACCAGCTTGCGGAAATAGCGCGGACGCTCCGCCCGGGGCTGAAGGTCCTCTTCCTGACCGGCTATGTCCATGACAAGCCGGCAAAGGACGGAACGCCCGGATACGGCGGCGACCTTATCGGCAAACCGGTAGCGATGGACGTGCTGCTGGCCAAGGTGAAGGCCCTGATCGAGAGCCGCTGATCCAGATTTTGGACCAGATAGCGCCGGACAAGCGACTGTATCTTAAGACATACCGACATATGCAAAAATGCTGAGCAAATGCCTGCGATCTGGGCATGATTTTTCGATCATGCACGAATGTCCCGCCGCTTAGCCGCCAGCTCACCGCCATGTCCTGTTGGCACACCCATTGCTTAGTAAACTCATCAAGCGCAGAGCGCTCTAAAGCTCTCATGGGTTGGCGTGCCCATTGTATGGAAATCGTGCAATGCCCGGCGCGGCCATTTGACATTGGTTGACCAGCAGCCGTGCAAGCAGCGGGCTGCGGTGCCGGGTTTTTCACGTGATCCATGCGGTCTTTCAATGGACTGGAGTGGACCATGTGCGATCGTGACGGTACCTTCTACCAGCAATTCTCCCGGCGCAACTTCCTGAAGACGACGGCTGCCGGAGCGGCGGCCACGGTGGCGATCCCATCATATCTGGCGGCGCTCCTCAGCCCGACGGCTGCCCTGGCCGCTACCACGGTCAAGGCGACCCACGGGTCCGGCTTCTGCAACATGGGCATCTTCCTCGCCAAGGAGCGGGAACTGACCAAGGCCGACGGCGTCGACCTGGAGTTCGTCGTAACGCCGTCCAATACCGAGATCACGACCATGTTCGGCGCCGGGCTGGTCGATATCTCGATGATCCCTTATTCCAACTTCATGACGCTGTACGACGCCGGGGCTCCCGTCCGGATCGTGGCCGGCGGCGGCGTCCAGGGCTGCATCATCGTGGCGAAGGAAGGCATCAAGTCGGCAGCCGACCTGAGGGGCAAGACCTTCGGCACCTTCCAGGCCGACACGCTCGAAGTCCTTCCCTACGATTACCTGAAGAAGGCCGGCATGACCTTCCAGGACGTCGATATCCGCTACCTCAACACCTCGCCGGAACTGGCGCAGGCCTTCATCGCCGGGGCGGTGGACGCCATCTGCCACATCGAGCCCTATGCGACCCAGTGCGTCCAGGGGCGCCCCGGCGCCACCATCCTGTCGGATGGCACCGACCTTTACGGCAAGGGCTATTCGGACTGCGTGCTCGCCGCCCGCATCCCGCTGCTGGAAAGCAACCCTGCGGCGGTCAAGGCGGTCATCAAGGCGCTGATGGTGGCTCAGTCCCAGGCCGAGTCCGACAAGCAGGCCGCCCTCAACGACACGGTCGGCAGCTACTACAAGACTTCGATGGAAGCGGCGATGGATGCTTCGGCCAAGCAGCCAATCGTGGTCGACCAGCGCGACCAGACGCAGTTCATCATCGACCGCGGCGTCTCCATGAAGGAGCTGGGCTACATCCAGAAGCTGCCGGATGCCGGCGCGTTCGACTGGAGCCTGCTCAACCAGGTGATCGCCGAGAACGGCACTCTCTACAGCTCGCTGCACCTGAAGTCGGCTGCCTGAGCGACAAGCCAGTTCTTGAGCCAGTTCCTGAGTTAGAGAGAATACAATGACAATGACCACGAAGACCGGAATCGGGACCGTGGCTGAACAGGGGGACCGCGCACCCGCGCGGCCTTCCATCCCGCCGAAGCTTCGCCGGTACGGAGCGTCGATCGGGTGGGGCATCGCGTCCATCGGACTATTCACCGCCATCTGGGAAATCCTGTGGGCGGTCGGCTGGGCCAACCCGCTGCTCCTGCCGCCGCCGCACCTGTTCCTCCAGGACATCCCGACCACGCTGGGATACTTCGCCCAGAAGAACGTGATCGGCAGCCGGGGCACCGGCAATGGGCTGACCGGGCTGCTGATGACCATCCTGTGGACGACGACCCGTGTCGTGCTTGGACTGACGCTGGGCTTCGTGCTGGGCGTCGCGGTCGGAGCCGTGGTCCATTACGTGCGGATCGTCCGCAACCTGCTGCTGCCGACCATCCTGCTGCTGGCCCCGATCTCCCCCGTGGCGTGGCTGCCGGTCGCGATCTTCGTGTTCGGCATCGGCGACGTCCCGGCGATCTTCCTGGTGTTCATCACCGTCTTCTTCGCGATCGTGCTGTCCACCGTCTCCCAGTTCGAGAGCGTGCCGAAGAACTACCTGCACGTCGCCCGCATCATGGGGGCGAGCGAGGCGCAGACGTTCTGGCGCGTGATCCTTCCCGCTATCCTGCCCAGCCTGTTCATGACCCTGCGGCTCAACCTGTTCGCCGCCTGGATGGTCGTCCTGATCGCCGAAGCGGTGGGAGTGGGCACGGGACTCGGCCAGATCACCAGCATGGCGCGGGCGACCTTCAACGCCAAGCTCGTCTTCTTCACCATGGCCATCATCGGGGTGCTCGGCTTCACCTTCGACTGGGCATTGCGCTACGTCCAGAGCCGCATGCTGTGGTGGGTAGCACCGAACCAGGGAGGCAGGAGATGACCGAACCCGCCATCGCGATCCGCAACGTCGCCAAGACCTGGACACCGGAAGGCCGCCCCGCCGTCCATGCCCTCCGCAACCTCAGCCTCGACATCCTGCCCGGCGAGTTCGTGGTCCTGCTGGGGCCGTCGGGCTGCGGCAAGTCCACGCTGCTCTACATGATCGCGGGCTTGGAGGGCGTTTCCGCCGGCACGATCGAGCAGGACGGCATCGCCGTCACCCAGCCGTCGGCGGAGCGCGGCCTGATCTTCCAGGAAGCATCCTTGTTCCCGTGGCTGACCATCGTCGACAACGTCGCCTTCGGCCTGTCCGTGCGCGGCGTCCCGGTGACCGAGCGGCGTGCCATCGCGGTCGAGATGCTGCGCTCGGTCGGTCTCGGCGACATGCTGGAGAAGAAGCCGGACGAGCTGTCCGGCGGCATGCGCCAGCGGGCGGCTTGTGCTCGCGCACTCGCCATGCGGCCCAAGGTGCTGATGATGGACGAGCCGTTCGCCGCACTCGACGTCCAGACCCGGTCCAAGATGCAGGACTTCCTGCTCCAGATCTGGCGCGACAGCGGTGCTTCGATCATCCTGGTCACGCACTCGATCGACGAGGCGATAGCACTGGCCGACCGGGTCGTCGTCTTCACGGCGAGGCCGGGGCAGGTGAAGACGATCGTGCCGATCGATCTGCCGAGACCCCGGCCAAGTCGCGACGCCCGCTATCACCAGTACCGCGACCTCTTCACCGAGCTGCTGGCCGACGAGGTGGATCGGGCTTTCGCGGAACAGGAAGCGCTCTAGGCTCCGGACCCTGACATGACAACCATCTTTCGCGTCGGCGCGGCCTCGACAGGGCCGGCCGGCAACGGGACCGCCTGTGCCCGCCAAGCGGCGGAGGCCGCCGTCGAAGCGCTGGCAGGCACAGGGGCCGGGCTCGCGATCCTGCCGGAGCTGTTCGCTCTGCCCTACGTGGCTGCCGAAGATCCTGTCGGCTGGGAACATCTGGCGGAACCGCTAGACGGCCCGACCGCCAGTTGGGCCGCCGATCTGTCTTCCCGGCTGGACATCAGCATCCTGTTCGGCATGGCGCTGGCCGGCGTCGATGGCGGCAAGCCGTTCAACGCGGCGCTGCTGGCGAGACCCGGCGGGACGGTCGAACCGGTGGCGCACAAGATCCACCTGCCGCCGGCAGGTCCCGGCGAAGCTTTCGGTGAAGCCGACCACTTCGCCGCCGGCCCTCCCTGCGTCGGAACGGTCGAGGTCGGCCCGGTCAGGCTGGCCGTACTGATCTGCTACGACCGCCGCTTCCCCGAGTGCTGGCGAGCGGCGGCATCGGCCGGGGCCGACGTGGTCGCCGTCCTTGTCGCCGGTCCAGCACCCAGCGATCCAGACGGCATCTTCCTGGCGGAACTGCGCACCCATGCCCGCGCCAACGCGGTCTATGCGGTGGCGGCGGCCCGCTACGGCATCGAAACCATCACCGGCAGCTCCGTCCGCCACGACGGCGAGACGGCGGCGGTCACCCCGGACGGCGGCATCGCCGCCACCGGACCGACGATCACCATCGACATCGATCCAGCGCGGCTCCAGGCCGCGCGGAACAGCAACCCCACCGCACGTCATCTGCGAATCTGAAGAACAAGGAGTCCATCATGGGAGACCTCATCGTCCAGGCCCGCTGGGTCGTCACCGGCACGGCGGACCGCCATACCCCCGTCGTGATCGACCAGGGCGCCGTCCTGTCCAAGGACGGCGTGGTGAAGGCCACCGGCACACTCGACGAGATGAAGAAGCTGGCGCCCGCCGCCACCGTCAAGAGCTACCCGAACCACGTCATGCTGCCGGGCTTCGTCAACAGCCACCACCATGTCGGGTTGACCCCGTTACAGCTCGGCTCGCCCGACTATGCACTGGAGCTTTGGTTCGCGGGCCGGATGCCGGCGCGCAAGATCGACCTATACCTCGACACGCTCTATTCCGCCTTCGAGATGATCGCGTCGGGCGTCACCACGGTCCAGCATATCCACGGCTGGATGGCCGGCGGCTATGGCGCCATCCATGGCGCGGCGAGCAAGGTGCTGAACGCCTACCGCGACCTCGGCATGCGGGCGTCCTACTGCTATGCCGTCCGGGAGCAGAACCGGCTGGTCTACGAGGCCGACGAGGAGTTCTGCGAGAAGCTGCCGAAGCCGCTCGGCCCCGACCTCCTGGCCTACCTGAAGTCGCAGGCGATGCCCTTCGCCGACTTCCTGACCCTGTTCGACCAGTTGACGGAGGAGAACAGAGGCCAGCGCCTAACCCGCATCCAGTTGGCCCCGGCCAACCTGCACTGGTGTACCGACGATGGCCTGCTGGCGCTCAACGAGAAGTCCAAGGCCGCCAACGTGCCGATGCACATGCACCTGCTGGAGACGGCGTATCAGAAGGAATACGCGATGCGCCGCACCGGCAAGACCGCCGTCCGGCATCTCCACGACCTGGGCCTGCTCGGCCCGCGCATGACCCTGGGCCACGGCGTCTGGCTGACCGAGGAGGACATCGACATCACGGCGGATACAGGGACCTGCATCTGCCACAACTGCTCCTCCAACTTCCGCCTGCGGTCCGGCATCGCGCCGCTGAACCACTACGAGAAGAAGGGCGTCACCGTCGGCATGGGCCTGGACGAGGCCGGCATCAACGACGACCGCGACATGTTGCAGGAGATGCGGCTGGCGCTGCGTGCTCACCGGACGCCGGGCATGGACGACGACGTGCCGACTTGCCCGCAGGTGCTGCGGATGGCGACCGAGTCGGGGGCGAAGACGACCTCGTTCGGCGAAGAGATCGGCCGGCTCGATCCGGGCCGCTACTTCGATGCCGTGCTGATCGACTGGAACAAGGCGACATACCCGTACCAGGACGACGACGTGCCGATGCTGGACGCGGTGATCCAGCGCGCCAAGACCAACGCCGTCGACGCTGTCTACATCGACGGCGACCTGGTCTACGCCGATGGGCGCTTCACCCGGATCGACCGCGACCAGATCCTGGCCGAGATCGCCGAAACCTTGTCCAAGCCGCGCACCCCGGACGAACTTGCCCGCCGCGAGTTGGGCCGCGCCGTGTTCCCGCACGTCAAGGCCTTCTACGACGGCTACATCCGGGAAGGAGAGGGGAAGCCGTTCTACACCCAGTCCTCAGCCTTCTGAGTTGACCATCGCCGTGAAGCCTGTAACGGGCTTCACAGCGCCGGCGGCCGGCGGTCGTTAATGTCTTGGCAACGAAGCAACACGCCACCCCACCGGAGAGGCCACAAATGTCACTGATCGAAGTCCAATCCCGGCATGCGGCCAGCCTCTCCGGTTATGCTCCCGTCAAGCGCCTGTTCGACATCGCCGCCGCCGTTTCGCTGCTGATCCCGCTGCTGCCGCTGCTGCTCCTGATCGCGGCGGCGGTGAGGCTGGAAACGCGAGGACCGGCGCTGTTCCGTCAGGCGCGCTGCGGCGCCGGCTCGAAGACCTTCCCGGCGCTTAAGTTCCGCACCATGCATGTCGACGCCGAAGCCCGCCTCGCGGAGATGCTGGCCGCCGACGCCGGCTTGCTGCTGGAGTACCAGCGCCACCACAAGCTGCGCAACGATCCCAGGATCACCCGGCTCGGCCGCTTTCTGCGGCGCACCAGCCTGGACGAGTTGCCGCAACTCTGGAACGTAGTGACCGGCGACATGAGCCTGATCGGTCCGCGTCCCTACATGCCGCACGAGCTGACGCCGCATCCTTCGGCCCGGTCGGCGATAGCCTGCGTCAAGCCTGGCATTACGGGCCTGTGGCAGGTTTCAGGCCGCCATCGGACCACGTTCGAGGATCGCCTCGGCTACGATATCGCCTATGTCGAGCGCTACTCGCTCCGGCAGGACATGGTCATTCTGCTGCGGACGGTGAAGGTCGTCCTCACGGCCGACGGTGTCTGAAAGTGCCGGGACATCCGCGGGATTGGAGACAATCGGCCGGCACAGCTGTTGTCGTTGCAGTCGAAATAACCTGAGAGGGGAGCGATGACTCCTTTGTACCGGACCATCCTTCATGCCTCCGGCGGTACTTATTACCAGGGAGAGCCCATTTCCCTCGCCGATGCCCAGATGATGCTGAGCAACGATATCGCCGAGGGCAAGGTCGAGGTCGGCGCTTTCTTGAAGATCGACGAGGATGCTCTGATCCTTGAGCCGGCAGACGCCAAACCGTAATGGGAAGTCACGGATTGCCCAGCTCTTTTTCCTTATACCTTTTTTTGTATCTTACAAAATAATCATGCGGGAGCATGATTATCGCAATCTATAGACGGCAGCTTTCAGGTGTAACCTTATATGACAAAAAAGGGCCCGTTCTGGTTGCGAATGCTGATCATCATGGTTCTTTCCTTGTTCGCCTGGGCGATCATGATCTTGTTTGCGGCACTGATATGGACTGTCGGTAAATTTTTACTCCTGGACTGGCTTCGCCGCCCGATCCCGAGATAAAATTTCGATGGGATGGTCATCAAAGGTCACTAAATCGAGCGGAAGGTCACTGATTCCGATCATGACGTCACTATCGGCCGTCACGGATACGCGTTTCGATCGCTCATCATAATTTTTTGCAGGGACCCCGGGTGTTGGCCGGAAGCGTTATAGAAGATCGGTTGCAGGAATTCAATCCGGCAACCGGCCGGCAGCCACTTGGCCGGCGGCTGCCGCCAACTGCTCCTCGATCGTCCGGATCCAGTCGGCGGAGATGCCTCGTTGCACGCGGACATCCCGGATTAGCCGGAGATTGCGGGCGGAAGTTTCCGGTTCCCACGGTTCGCGTATCGCTGCCAGGGCGCTGGTCAGCGCGTCCCCCGCCGCTGCCGCATCGTTGGCCAGCACCGCCAGTTCCAGCAGCGTGGCATGATCCCAGTAATCGGGGCTTCGCCCGGCAAGCCTGCGCTTGACCGCATAGCGCACGACCGGCAGCAACTCCGCCTGCCGCGGATCGACGGGATCCACCATTTCCATCAGGGTAGCGGCGTCGACACCGGGATACGCGTCACGCCAGTCGGCTTCGAAACCGGCCAGATAGTCGGCGATCGCATCGTGCAGATGGTCGATGACGGCAGGCTCCCCGTTGCTGCGCGCCTCCTCCCAGCGGTCCTTGTGGATCCGCTCCAGGATGCCGTTGGTCTCACTGGATGGGGTGCCTGTCATGGCGATCACTAGTCCTTGCCCGTACCGAGAAGACGTCCGCGATGATCGCGCCGTCGGTGACGCGCAGCAGCCGGCAGTGATGGGCGACGCCGTCGGTCGTGGTTCGGTGCGCAAGCAGGGCGACGGCCACCGTTTCGCCGGGATCGATGTTGCCCCGGTAGAAGATATCGCGGCTCGCCGTCGTGGCGGTCAGTGCGCAGGCTCGGTCGAACTGCCATTCGGCCCGATCCACCAAAGCAAGGAAGCTGGTGAAATACAGGAAGCCGGCGCCGTTGAAGTCCTGGCTCGGGCAGGGGTCGAAAGTGAAGCGGGCGAGTTCGGCCGCTGGGGCGGAGCGGAAGGCAGCGGCTCGGGCGGCGATGCCGTTGGCGGGGGCTTGGGTGCGCTTCGGCGACAGCCCATCGACGGCGATGCGGGCGACGGTGTGGTTGCCACCGCCGACGTCCCGCTTGACGAAGGTCGAAAGCAGCTCGATCGTGCCGATAGGCCGCCCGGCGATGGTGAGGCGGTGGCGGCTGGAGACCTGAGTGCGGGACAGGGGTTCCAGGGAGGAACTCAGCGTCAGCACGTCGTTTTCGCAGGCCGACGCCAGATCGCACCCCGACAACGATACCGCCCGGAAGGCGGCATAGACCGGTTCTCCAGATGCAGTGCGGAAATCCGGGACCGCCATGCCGGCAGCTTCGGCCAGCAGAAACCAGTGGCGATGCCCGAGTTCCTTGAGGAGCCAGCCTTCGGACAAGCCATTGGCGGACAGGTGCGGCATGCCGAGGGCAATGCGGTCCGGCAGCTTCGGGGCCGAGAGCTTCGGCTTGGCGGCGGAGCAGCCGAAGATGTCTTCCAGGCGGACGATCTTGTTCATGTCTTCCCCATCAGCCGGCAGCGGCGAGTTCGTGCCGCCGGTCTCCGCCCGCCTTCAGGCTCTCCTCGATCCGGTCGGCCAGATAGAGCGCGTCACGCGCGACACCCGAGAAGCGACCGGAACCCCAGGTGTGGAGCCAGGGGAGACCGAGGAAATAAATGCCTTCTATCGCGGTGACGCCGCGATGGTGCTTCGGGTGCCCGGCGCCGTTGAAGACGGGCGCGTCGAGCCAGCGGAAATCCGGCTGGAAGCCGATGCACCAAATGATCGACGTGATGCCGGCGGCGGCGAGGTCGAGGGAGGACGGATCTTCTTCCGGTTCCCAGACCGGCGCGTAGACGGAGGGCGGCGGGGCATCGATGCCGTTGTCGGCGATATACTTGTCGATCGCGGCATTGATGCCGTTGTAGACGCGGTCCGCCTCGTCCAGAGACTTCCTCAGTGACTTCCGGAAGGTCAGCGCCGTGCCGTCGTATCCTTCGAGGACGCCGTAAAGCTGCATGCCTTCCAGGGCGAACTTGCGCAGGTCGATGTCGCGGCCGCCGTCCCGGCCGGTGACGTAGTGGTTGGTATTGTCGCGCACGCCTTCGCGCAGCGGGTGGCGCTCCACCGGCATCTCGTAGTACTTCATGTCGGCGAGCCATGTCACGACATCGCGGCCGCGATAGAAGCGGGCGCAGCGCGGCGCGTTCCCAATGGCGAGGTGAACCTTGCGGCCCGCCAGATGGAGGTCTTCGGCGATCTGTGCTCCCGATTGGCCGGAGCCTACCACCAGGACCGCTCCGTCGGGCAGCGAACCGGGATCGCGGTACTGTTCGGAGTGGATCTGCATGATCGTTTCGGGCAGCCGTTCGGCAAGCCGGGGGATGATCGGCGTATGATACCCGCCGGAGGCGACGACGACCTGATCGGCGCCATAGGTGCCCGCCGACGTGACCACGTCGTAGCCGCCCTCGTCCCGCCGGGAAACGCGGGTAACCGCGACGCCTTCAAGCAGGGGAGCGTCGACGGCCTTCCGGAAGCCTGCCAGGTAATCCAGGATCTCGGGCTTCCTCATGAAGCCGTGGGGATCCGGACCTTCATAGGGATGGCCGGGAAGCTGGCACTGCCAATTGGGCGTCACGAGGCAGAAGGCATCCCATCGGCGGGTTTCCCAGACATGCATCGCCGTGTGCTTCTCGAAGACGAGATGGTCGATGCCGCGCTGCTTCAGATAATAGCTGATCGACAGGCCGGCCTGTCCACCGCCGATGACCGCGACCGGAATGTGCCGGTGAGCGGGCGGGGATGAGGATGGAGATGGTGTTATCGTAGAGGCAGGCATGGCGCGGTCCTCCTTGCTTCATTCTTCGCTTGCTTCATTCTTCGAATGTGTCGACGCTCACGCGGGCGTCGGCGCTGTCGGCGAAGCGCCCGCAGCGGGCTTCGATCCGGGCGAGCTGACCTAATGCCAGCGAACAGGGCATGCCGTATTTCGCCTTTACTCTGTCGCTGGCGATGGAGAGCGCAGTCCGGCTGCGCTCCAGAAACTCGTTCAGCGGATAGCTCTCGCCGGGGGTGAGATAGTCCTTGATCACGAGCGACGGCGAATAGCAGCTTTCCAGAGCGCCATCGGGCCAGCGGATGTTGAATCTCATCTCAGGCATGGGCGTTTTCCCATATCTCTTGATAGACGGGCAGGTGAGCCGCGGCGACGCGGTCCCACCGGTGAGCGGCAACCGCGGCATCGGCCCGGGCCGACAGGCGGCGGCGGATGGCGGGCGCAAGGGCGGTGACCATCGCGTCGGCGATGGAGCCGGCTGCATGCGGGTTGCACCAGATCACGTCGTCATCGCCGAAATGCTCGGTGAAGGGCGGAATGCGCGAGGTCAGCACGGGCGTCCCGCAGGCCATCGCTTCCAGCGCCACCAGCCCGAAGCCTTCCTTGACGGACGGAAAGACCAGGGCGTCGGCGATGCGGTAGAGCGCCGGCATGTCGGCCTGCTCCATCGGGCCGGCCAGGACGACACGGTCGGCGGTGCGCCGGTCGGCGCCCAGCGCTTTCCGGAACTCGGCCTGATAGCCGCCATGATCGAGCAGCGAAGCACCGCCGGCGACGACCAGCCGGGCGTCGGGGCGGATTGCCAGCACCTGTGCGAAGGCCTGGAGGATGCGGAGCGTGTTCTTGCGCTCCTCCACCCCGCCGACGGCGAGGAACGCCGGACCGTCGCCCGGACAGAGCCGGGCACGCAGCGCCGCTTCCCGGCCATCCGCCCGGGGGGTGAAGACTTTCAGGTCGACGCCGTTGCCGACGACGGTGGCGGACAGGCCGAAATCCCGCATCAGCGTATCGCGCCACATCCGGCTGACGGTGAAGTGACGGTCGGCGGCAACGATCGAGCGGTTCTGGAGAGCGGCGACCCGCGCGTCGGCAAAGCCGTCGATGTGGTGGACGGTGCGCACGAAGCCACGGATCAGGCCGTGGGCCTTCAAGGCCGCCAGCGCATTGCCCGACAAGCCGTCATGGGCATGGAAAACGTCGAAGGCACGGTTGACGGGTTGTTCGAAATGCCTGACGTAATCGGCGACCCGCGTTTCGACCATCCGGTGCAGGGGCATCCGGTGCGAAGCACCGGCGGGCACCGAGACCGTGCCGCACGTTGCAGTCCGGAAAAATCCGGCTCCCACAGGGTCCGGCGCGTGCACCACCGCCTCGTGTCCGAGTGCGGTCAGCGCTTCGCCGAGGGCCAGGGCATGGACGACGCCACCGCGCGGATTGGTCGAGTGGGCCAGGATGGCGATCCTCACGACGGCCCCCCGGCGAAGGCCATCAGGGGAGAGTCGCCGAAGTCCCAGATCGTCTCGCTGCTCGACCCGTCGGTGATAGAGACGATCCGATCGGCGGTGACGGTCCCGATGTCGGCCGCCGCGATATCGCGCCGGTGGAACCGGGCGAGGACTTCGGGCACATGGCGATGGTTCACCGACAGCAGGTAGCCGAAGCTGGGGAAGCTCGTTAGCCAGCGGCCGAGCGGTACGCCCGAAGGCCTGGGCACGGCGGCGACGTCTATCGCGATGCCGACGCCCGAGCACTCCGCCAGCATGGCCGCCGTGCCGACCACGCCGGCCTGGCTGATGTCCTTGGCCGCCAGCGCTAGACCGGCTTCGGCGATTTCCGGCAGGATCTCCAGATCGCCGCGCAGGCGGGCCAGAGGTGCGTCGGTCGCTGCTTCCCAGTTGGAGAAAGGCTCGCGGTACCGGCCGCGCAGGTCGATCGATGCTATCAGCCGGTCGCCGGGTCTGGCGTCGAAGCTGGTCAGCAGCCTTTTGGCGCGGCCGAGCACGGCGACCGCCAACTGGCCCCTGTCGGTGCCGAGATTGGTGTGCCCGCCGACGATTGGGACGCCGAAGGCTTCCGACGCCGCCCTCAGCCCCGCCAGGACGGGATCGGCCCCGGCCGCGCCATCGGCCCAGACGGCATCGACGACAGCGACCGGACGTCCGCCCATGGCCGCGATGTCGGACAGGTTGACCATCATGCCGCACCAGCCGGCGAACCACGGATCGGCGGCCACGAACTCGTTCATGAAGCCTTCGATCGCCAGCAGCAGCCAGCCGTCACCGTCCGCGATCGCGGCGCAATCGTCGCCGACGGGAATACCAGGGGCAGCCGACAGGCCCAGCCGGGATGCCGCATCGGCGATATCCCGCTTGGCCTTCAGGCCGCGCGCGGACCGCAAGGTTTCGCCGAGGGCAGCGAGGTCCGACATCGTCACGCCGCCTTCCGGGCAAGGGAGAGGAAACCTTCTTCCGGCGTCGCGAAGGGCGGATAATAGGACAGGTCGGCTTCCATCCGGTGATGCGGCCTGCCGTACAGGTCGAAGGTCTCGACCGTGGTCCAGTGAAGCCGGCGAAACAGCAGGGCGTTCCGGCTTTGCACGTTGGCGAGGAAACGGGTGCAGCCGCGCGCATGCGCCGAGGAAACGGCCAGCCGGATCAGGCCGGAGCCTAGCGCCCCGATCCGGCGGTATTCGGCCCCGACCGCCAGCCGCGAGCCCCACCACAGTCCCGGTTCGGCCTCGTGGATGCGGACGGTGCCGACGACGGTATCGGCGGCGACGCCGACCAGCGACACGGCGACGATCGGTATCGCGACCTCGTCGGTCTCGTCGCGGTCGTCGCCGGAGAACACACCCTGTTCCTCGCAGAAGACCTGACGGCGGAGCGCGCATGCCGCCGCCTTCTCCCATGGATCGACGGCGAACTTGATCTGGAAGCCTGACGGCACGAAGGGGGAGAAGGGTTCGAAGATCAAGCGACGCCTCCCGCAGGCGCAAGACCCCGTTCATAGGTCGAGAGCGACGAGCAGGCGCCGCACTTGGCGCAGCCCGCCTTGACCTCGGCCGACTTCAGGCCGCCGTCCACCAGCATCCGCGCCAGAGGCTCAAGGATGGAGTGCATGAAGGCCGGGGTGGGAGAGGGATGGCTTTCCAGAGGCGTGCCGGAGATGGGGACGAAGGGAACCACGAAGGGATAGACGCCGAGTGCGACCAGCCTTCGGCAGACGGCCAGGATTTCCTCCGCCGTGTCGCCCAGCCCGGCCAGGATGTAGGTCGAAACCTGCCCCCGGCCGAACACCGGTACGGCGGTCTTGAAGGCGGAGAAATAACGCTCGACCGGGACCTGGGCTTTGCCGGGCATGATGCGCCGGCGGACCCGGTCGCTGACGGCTTCCAGATGCATGCCGAGAGCGTCGGCGCCGGAGTCCCTTAGCCGGCGGAACCAGGCGTCGTCGTCCGGCGGTTCGCACTGGACCTGGATCGGCAGGTCCACGGCCGCCTTCACCGCGGCGGCGCTCTCGGACAGGATGGCGGCCCCCCGGTCCTTGCCAGGCGGCGTGCCGGTGGTCATGACCATGTGCTTGACCCCGTCCAGCTCGACGGCGGCCTTGGCGACCTCCGCCAGTTGGGCGGGGGTCTTGCGCTCGATCGTGCGGCCCGCCGCCAGCGACTGTCCGATGGCGCAGAACTGGCAGGTCTTGGCCCGGCTCTGGAAGCGGACGCAGGTTTGCAGGACGGTGGTGGCGAGCACGTCGCGGCCGTGCAGCACGGCGATCTTGGAATACGGGATGCCGTCCGCCGTCTTCAGCCCATAGAAGCGCGGCTGGAGCGGAAAGCTGATCTCGCCGACCTCGCGGCCGTCACGGATGATCCGGCTTCGCCCCGAGGCGTCCGGCCTCTCGGCCAAATAGGGGCTTTCGAACGCCGGCGCGTTGTGGACCGGCACCATCACCGTCATGCCGTCGATCGTGACGGCCTTGTGATCGGACGGCCCGGCGCCGCCGCGGCGGCTTGCTGCCCCGGCCCCGGGGTCGACCAGGCGCACGCCGAAACTTTGCAGCTCGTTTATCAGGATCTCAGCCGGCAAGTCGGTTCGCGTCATCGGCTTCATCGGTCTGGCTCCCCGGTTCGAATTGGCGGAAGGACTGTCCGTCCTGCGAAGCGACGGTGCGCATGACAGACGTCGCGCGGTCGTCGAGGTTGAGACTGAGGAGTTCCGGACGGGCGTAGTGCCCGACCGAATCCATCATCCGCTTGCGCTTGACGATCAGGCCCATGTCGAGGTCGGCGATCAGGATGCCTTCGCCTTGGGTCAGCGGCGGCACGACATGCTTGCCCTCTGGCGAGACGATCGCGGTCATGCAGCCGCCAGTCAGGCCTTTCCGCAGTTTCTCGTCCGGAGAAATTCGCGCGATCTGATCTTCGGTCAGCCAGCCGGTGGCGTTGACAACGAAGCAGCCGCTTTCCAGCGCGTGATGGCGGATCGTCACTTCGATCTGGTCGGCGAAGATCGGGCCGACCAGCGAACCCGGAAACTGCGCCACGTGGATTTCCTCGTGCTGGGCCATCAGGGCATAGCGGGCGAGGGGGTTGTAGTGCTCCCAGCAGGCCAGCGCTCCGACGCGGCCGACGGCGGTATCGACCACCTTCAGGCCGGAGCCGTCGCCCTGGCCCCAGATCATCCGTTCATGGAAGGTCGGGGTGATCTTGCGGCGCTTGAGCACGAGGTCGCCCGTGGAGTCGAAGATCAGTTGCGCATTGTACAAGGTGCCGTGATCGCGCTCGTTGACGCCAAGCGCCACGACGATGCCGTGACGCCGTGCGGCGGCGGCAACGGCGTCGGTGACGGGTCCCGGCACCGTCACGGCGTTCTGATAGAGCCTGACATGCTCCCCGCCGGTCATGACCGGCGGGTGCACGAAGGAGAAGTACGGGTACCAGGGCACGAAGGTTTCGGGAAACACCACGAGCCCGGCGCCCTTTTCGGCAGCCTCCGCGATGGCGGCCAGAACACGGCCGACCGTCCCGGTTGGTGTTTCCAGGTCGGGCGCTATCTGGACCGCCGCGACGCGGACCGTTGCTCCGTCGCTCATCGCTTTCATCCATGTCAAGGGTGCCGGCCACGGTTATCGACCAGAGTACTGACCAGGGTGCCGGCACGCGTTGCGGGACCGAACTCTCAGAGCGTCCAGGTGTCGAGGATGAAGGCCTTGTCGCGACGGTGGAGCAGGACGAGATCCAGCACGTCGAGCGGGCTGATCGGCCGGATGCCCTCGATCAGCGACGGCTCGCCATGGCCGTAGAGGGCCTGTAGGGCGAAGCGGCAGGCATAGACCTTGCCGCCCTCGGCGATGAACTTGGAGATCTGGTTGTTGAAGTTGAGGTGGCCGGGGAACGCCTCGTCGCCGATCTTGGGGAACCCGCGCTGGACGCCCAGGGTGACACCCGGGCCGTAGAGCAGGATAGAGGTCTCGAAACCCTTGCGCTGGAGGCGCGTCGCCTGAAGCAGGTTGACGAAACCGATCGAACCTTCGAACGCGACGGTGTGGAAGGTGACGAGCGCCTTCTCGCCCGGCTCCGCCTTGACGTCCTCGAAGATCTTCTCTTCGTAATCGACGAAAAAATCACCCTTCTGAGTGGCTGGCTTTGTGACGGCGGGCATCGGGCATCTCTCCTGACTGGGATCGCGGGGATCATCGATTGGCGATGCCGCAGTAAGCGGATCGCGAATACCAATCAGCAATCAATGTGCCAGTTGCATACCTGCATATTCAATGTGCAGACTCAGTCAATATACCATCAATTATCCATTCAATTTTGAATTGGCACCGAAATGCAGTGGTGCTGCGATGATTAATTTGTTTCCATAATGCTAACCAAATAACCGTGGTTCTGCGGTTTTTTTGACCTATACCCCGTTAAAGGACACTGGTGTCGATCGGTTTCCAGATGATCCATTCAATGTGCAGTCAATTTTTCAGCGAGTTCGGCTCCACTCATTGAAGCAGCCTTGCGAGAGGATGGAACGGTAGCCCGGGTGCGACACGGAACGCATGCCGTCGCACCATCGCGTGACAATCCCGCCGCGGGGGCTATACAGTCGATTCAGTCACCGTCGTCGGGTAGCGACGGACAGCAGCCGCGACCGAGTCAGATGAGTTCCTGGACACCCGACCTTTCCGCCAGCGACAAGCCCCGCTATCTGGCCATCGCCGACATCATCGCGTCCGATCTCAAGAACGGGTTGCTGGTTCCCGGCGACCGCCTGCCGCCGCAGCGGGTCCTGGCGCGTCGGGTCGGCGTCGACTTCACGACCGTCGCCCGCGGCTATGCCGAGGCGCAAAAACGCGGATTGATCGAATCACGGGTAGGGCAGGGGACATACGTCGTCGGCCTGCCAGAACCGGAGAGATCCGCCCCCCAAAGACCGTCCGTGGCTTCGGCCTTTCCCCGCGCGCAGGTCGTCGACCTGTCGATGAACCTGCCGCCCGAACCGGACGACCCCGCCCTGATCGAGCGCATGCGCGCCGGTCTGGAGGAAGTCGGGCGAGACCTCGTCTCGCTGCTGCGCTACCAGGGCTTCGGTGGAGCGCCCGCCGACAAGGATGCGGCGTCCCTGTGGCTGGGACGGCGGGCGCTGGTCCCGGCGCAGGAACGCATCTTCGTATCGCCCGGCGCCCATGCGGCGCTGCTGGGCATCTTCGGCATCCTGGCGAAGCCCGGCGACGTCGTACTGTGCGAGGAGATAACCTATCCGGGCGCCCGCTCGATCGCGGCGCAGTTGGGGCTCCGGCTGGTCGGGCTGCCGATGGACGATGACGGCATCGACCCGGACGCCTTCGCGGATGCCTGCGCGCGGCTGGCGCCGAAGGGGCTGTACCTCAACCCGACGCTTCAGAACCCCACGACCCTGACCGTGCCCGAGAGCAGGCGCGCCGAGATCGCGGCGATCGCCCGGCGCTGCCGCGTCCCTATCGTCGAGGACGACGCCTACGGCTTCATCCCGGTCCACGGCCCCGCTCCCTTCGCCGCCATCGCACCTGACATCACGTGGCATGTCGCGGGGCTGGCGAAATGCATCGGCGCCGGCATCCGCGCCGCCTATGTGGTGGCGCCCGACGTCCGTTCCGGCTGGCCGTTCGCGGCGGCGCTCCGGGCTTCCAGCGTCATGGCCTCGCCGCTTACCTTGGCGCTCGTCACCCGCTGGATCGAGGACGGCACCGCCGACGCCCTGCTGCGCTTCATCAGGACGGAGGCGGCGGCGCGCCAAGTCCTCGCGGCGGAGATCCTGCCGGCGGCCAGCTTCAAGGCCGACCCGCTGAGCTTCAACCTCTGGATCCCGATGCCGGACGGGTGGACCCGCTCGGCCTTTATCGGCCACCTGCGCATGACCGGCATCGGCGTCGTCGCCAGCGACGCCTTCACGGTGAACGGCAATCCGCCCGAGGCGGTGCGCCTGTGCCTTGGCGGGCCGACGCCCCGCGCCGGAATCCGGCACGCCCTGGAATACGTCGCGCATGCACTGACGGAGTCGCCGACGGTGGCGTCCATCGTGCTCTGAGGCCGTGACGCTTCGGGACTGCCCCATACCTGTCCTAAACAGACCGGGTTATAGGGGTAGCTTTCCCCTTACGACTACCCTGTGAGACAAACGCGCGGTTTCGGTTGTTGCTTTCGGACCGATGTTCCGCCCGCCAGCCGGGTTGGGATTGGCCGTGCGTCCGGAAACCCGGACATAAACGCAACCCTTTGTCCGAATCATCAGAATGTTCCTTCTGTTTTTTGCGCAACAGGATTAGAAAGTTACTTGTCCGAGAACGGGTTAGCTGTCGGCCCGCGGTCCGGCGGGTAATGGCATGGTTCGTGCTGATGTATCTGCAACAACTCGCAGGTATGTGGGTGCTCAATCGGTAAGAGCTTCAGGCCTCCTCCAAACGAGGCCGAAATAAAGAGGGGGGATATCAATGAACAAGATCAGCGACAATGATCCGCTGGAAACCCAGGAATGGCGTGAAGCTCTTGCTTCCGTACTGGAGTTCGAAGGCCCGGACCGGGCGCACTTCCTCCTGGACGAGCTGTTCACCGAAGCCCGGCGCAAGGGGACGCCGGTGCCCTATTCGGGTACGACGCCCTACCTCAACACGATCGCTCCGGACCGGGAGCCTCGGCATCCGGGCAACCGCGCGATCGAGCACAAGATCCGCTCGCTGATCCGCTGGAACGCGCTGGCCATCGTGCTGCGCGCCAACAAGGAGTCGTCGGAACTGGGCGGCCACATCGCCAGCTTCCAGTCGGCGGCGACCCTGTACGACACCGGCTTCCAGCACTTCTGGAACGCACCCAGCGAGAAGCACGGCGGCGATCTGGTCTATATCCAGGGCCACTCCTCCCCCGGGGTCTATGCCCGCGCCTTCCTGGAAGGCCGCCTGACCGAAGAGCAACTCCTGAACTTCCGCGAGGAAGTGGACGGCAACGGGCTGTCGTCGTACCCGCATCCCTGGCTGATGCCGGACTTCTGGCAGTTCCCGACCGTGTCGATGGGGCTGGGGCCGCTGATGGCGATCTATCAGGCCCGGTTCCTCAAATACATCCATCATCGCGGCCTTGCCGATACCGCCAACCGCAAGGTCTGGGCCTTCATGGGCGACGGCGAGATGGACGAGCCGGAGAGCCTGGGCGCCATCTCGCTCGGCGGGCGCGAGAAGCTGGACAACCTCGTCTTCGTGATCAACTGCAACCTCCAGCGCCTGGACGGACCGGTGCGCGGCAACGGCAAGATCATCCAGGAACTGGAAGGCGATTTCCGGGGCGCGGGCTGGAACGTCATCAAGGTGATCTGGGGCAGTTCGTGGGACCCGCTGATCGCGGCCGACACCGACGGCAGGCTGCTGCGCCGGATGGAGGAATGCGTCGACGGCGAGTACCAGGACTTCAAGTCCAAGAACGGCGCCTATGTCCGCGAGCATTTCTTCGGCAAGGACCCGGAGCTGAAGAAGCGCGTCGCCCATATGTCCGACGAGCAGATCTGGAGCCTGACGCGCGGCGGCCACGATCCCAGCAAGGTCTACGCCGCCTATGCCGCCGCCGTGGCGCACAAGGGCCAGCCGACCGTGATCCTGGCCAAGACCGTCAAGGGCTACGGCATGGGCGAGGCCGGCGAAGGCCAGAACATCACCCATCAGCAGAAGAAGATGGGTGAGGCGGTGCTGAAGGAGTTCCGCGACCGCTTCAGCCTGCCAGTCACCGACGAGCAGATCAAGGACGTGCCGTTCGTCAAGCTGGCCGAGGACAGCCCGGAGATGGCCTATCTGCGCGAGCGCAGGGCGGCATTGGGCGGCAGCCTGCCGGCACGGCGGCGCAAGTCGGATTCGCTTGAGATCCCACCGCTCTCGACCTTCGATGCCCAGCTGAAGGCGACCGACGGGCGCGAGATCTCCACCACCATGGCGTTCGTCCGGGTGCTCAACACGCTGCTGCGCGACAAGCAGATCGGCAAGCGGATCGTGCCGATCGTGCCGGACGAAAGCCGCACCTTCGGTATGGAGGGCATGTTCCGCCAGTTCGGCATCTTCAGCCAGGTCGGCCAGCTCTACCAGCCGGAAGACGCCAAGCAGCTGATGTACTACCGCGAGGACAAGAACGGCCAGATCCTCCAGGAAGGCATCAACGAGCCGGGTGCGATGTCGTCGTGGATCGCCGCTGCGACCTCGTACAGCACCAGCAACACGCCGATGATCCCGTTCTACGTCTACTACTCGATGTTCGGGTTCCAGCGGATCGGCGATCTGGCCTGGGCCGCCGGCGACATGCGGGCGCGCGGCTTCCTGATCGGCGGTACCGCCGGACGCACCACGCTGAACGGCGAAGGCTTACAGCACGAAGACGGCCACAGCCACCTGATCTCGGGCACGATCCCGAACTGCGTCTCCTACGACCCGACCTTCTCGTACGAGGTCGCCGTGATCGTCCGGGACGGCCTGCGCCGGATGTATGCCGAGCAGGAAGACGTGTTCTACTACATCACCGTGATGAACGAGAACTACGAGCACCCGGCCATGCCGGCGGGAGCCGAAGCCGATATCATCAAGGGCATGTACCTGTTCAGGGAAGGGCAGGGGGCGAAGAGCGAAGCGCGCCGGGTCCAGTTGCTGGGCAGCGGCACGATCCTGCGGGAAGTCATCGCGGCGGCCGACCTGCTGGCCGATGACTGGGGCATCGCGTCCGATATCTGGAGCGTCCCCAGCTTCACGGAGCTTCGCCGCGACGCGATCGACGCCGAACGCTGGAACCTGCTTCACCCGACCGAGGCGCCCCGCCAGAGCCATGTCGAGAAGTGCCTGAGCGGCCGGGGAGGCCCTGTCGTGGCCGCCACCGACTACATGCGGCTGTTCGCCGACCAGATCCGGACCTGGGTGCCGGGACGCTACCGGGTGCTGGGGACGGACGGCTTCGGCCGGTCCGACTACCGCCGCAAGCTGCGCCACTTCTTCGAGGTCGACCGGCATTGGGTGACGGTCGCCGCGCTGAAGTCGCTGGCCGAGGAGGGCGCGGTCGAGCCCAAGGTGGTGGCGGACGCGATCCTGAAATACGGGATCGACTGCGAGAAGCCCAACCCGATGACGGTCTGAGACGGGCGTCTGGGAAAAACGGGCAAGCAAGAAAAGGGTAAGGAAACGACGATGACTGCCATGACCGAAGCCCGTGCCGCAGGCACGACGCAAGTGACCGTGCCCGATATCGGGGACTTCAAGGACGTTCCGATCATCGAGATCCTGGTCAAGGAGGGGGACGCGATCAACGCGGAAGACCCGCTCCTGACGCTGGAGTCCGATAAGGCGACTATGGAGGTGCCGGCCCCGGCCGGCGGAACGGTGGAAAAGATCCTGGTCAAGGTCGGCGACAAGGTCAGCGAGGGCACGCCGATCCTGATGTTCAAGGGGGGTGACGGCGCAATGACCCAGCCGCCCTCCCTGGTCAGCCAGCAGGAGCCGGCGCCGCAGGCGCAGCCGGCCGCGGTAGCCAACAGGAACCCGCCGCCATCGCAGGCGGCGGCCTCCGCCGACCGGGGGACCGGCGCCACGACGTCGGGCGCCGCCGATTTCAGCAACGTCCACGCCAGCCCCAGCGTGCGCCGGGTGGCGCGCGAGCTGGGTGTCGACCTGACCAAGATGAAGGGCACCGGCGAGAAGGGCCGGATCACCAAGGACGACGTGCTGAGCTTCCTGAAGGGGCCGAGCGCAGCGCCGGCCGTGGCCGCATCCTCCGGTGGGTCCGGCATTCCGGATATCCCGGCGGTCGACTTCTCCAAGTTCGGGCCGATCGAGACCAAGCCGCTGCCGCGCATCAAGAAGCTGTCGGGGCCGCACCTGCACCGGGCTTGGCTCAACGTGCCGCACGTCACCCACAACGACGAGAGCGACATCACCGAGATCGACGCCTATCGGAAGGAGCTGGACACCGCCGCCAAGGACAAAGGCTATCGGGTAACGCTGCTGGCTTTCCTGATGAAGGCGGCGGTATCGGCGCTGCGGGAATTCCCCGAGTTCAACGCCTCGCTGTCTCCCGAAAAGGACAGCCTGATCTACAAGAAATACTACCATATCGGCATCGCCGCCGACACGCCGGAGGGGCTGGTGGTGCCCGTCATCCGGGACGTCGACCGCAAGGGCGTCCACGAGCTGAGCAAGGAGCTGGGCAGTGCGTCCAAGCGGGCGCGCGAGGGGAAGCTGTCGTCGGCCGACATGCAGGGGGCGTGCTTCACGATCTCCAGCCTGGGCGGCATCGGCGGCACCAGCTTCACGCCGATCGTCAATGCGCCTGAAGTGGCGATCCTGGGCGTCGTGCGCTCCAAGATGGCCCCGGTCTGGAACGGCACGGAGTTCGTGCCCCGGCTGATGCTGCCGGTGTCGCTGTCCTACGACCACCGGGTGATCGACGGAGCGCTTGCGGCGCGCTTCTCGCGGCATCTCTGCCACGTGCTGGAGGATGTCCGCCGGCTGGTCCTGTGACCGCCGGTACCATCCCCCGAACCCTGGAGAGCTGCCCATGAGCATGATCGAGATCCGCATCCCCGATATCGGCGACTTCAAGGACGTGCCGATCATCGAGGTCCACGTGAAGCCCGGCGATACGGTGGCGGTGGAAGACCCGCTGCTGACGCTGGAATCCGACAAGGCGACGCTGGAGGTGCCGTGCCCGCAGGCCGGCACCATCGGCGAGGTCAAGGTGAAGTCCGGCGACAAGGTCTCGGAAGGCGACCTGATAGTCATGCTGGAAGCCGAAGGCGGGGCCGCTACATCCCCCAAGGAGCGACTGCGGGAAGACGCCGCACCGTCGGCCGGCGATGCCCAGGCGGGCTACGGCTCGCCGGCAGGAGCCTATGAATCGATCGAGGTCAAGGTCCCAGATATCGGCGACTTCAAGGACGTTCCCGTCATCGAGATCCTGGTCAAGGAAGGCGACACCATAAGCGCCGAAGACCCGCTGATGACGCTGGAATCCGACAAGGCGACGATGGAGATCCCGTCACCGGCGGCGGGTACCGTCGGCGCCATCCGGATAAAGGTCGGCGACAGGGTGTCCCAGGGCGACACCATCATGGCGCTCCAGACGCAAGGTACCGCCAAGCCCAACGGCGCCGCCGCGGCGATGCCGACCGCCGCCGGTACGCCGGCCAGCGCGCCGGCGGGGAAACCCGCCAGTTCAGTGGCCGGCGATATCCACGCCGAGGTGCTGGTGCTGGGGGCCGGTCCGGGCGGCTATACCGCCGCGTTCCGGGCGGCGGATCTGGGCAAGCAGGTGGTGCTGATCGAGCGCTGGCCGACGCTGGGCGGCGTCTGCCTGAACGTCGGCTGCATCCCGTCGAAGGCCCTGCTGCACGCGGCCAAGGTGATCGACGAGACGCAGGACATGGGTAACCATGGCATCCGCTTCACCGATCCGACCATCGATCTCGATGCGCTGCGGAGTTGGAAGGACGGTGTCGTCAAGAAGCTGACCGGCGGCCTGACCGGGCTGGCGAAGCAGCGGAAGGTCAACGTCGTGTCCGGCTTCGGCCGGTTCATCTCGCTCAATCAGGTCGAGGTCGAGCAGGCGGACGGATCTAAGAAGGTGGTGACCTTCGATCAAGCGATCATCGCCGCCGGATCGGAGCCGGTGACGCTGCCGTTCATCCCGCACGACGATCCGCGCGTGATCGACAGCACCGGGGCGCTGGAGCTTGGCGGCATCCCGAAGCGCCTGCTGGTGCTGGGCGGCGGCATCATCGGCCTGGAAATGGCGACGGTCTACCACGCGCTGGGTTCGAAGGTGACCATAGTCGAGCTGATGGACCAGATCATCCCCGGCGCCGACAAGGACATCGTGACGCCGCTGATGAAGCGGATTAAGAAGAAATACGAGAACATCCACCTGAAGACCAAGGTGACTAAAGTAGAAGCCACCGAAGCAGGGCTGGTAGCCCATTTCGAGGGCGGCAGCGCCCCGGAAACCGACACCTTCGACCGTGTCCTGGTAGCGGTAGGCCGGCGGCCGAACGGCCGGACCATCGGGGCGGAGAACGCGGGCGTCGCGGTGGACGAACGCGGCTACATCGCGGTGGACAAGCAGATGCGGACCAACGTGGCCCATATCTACGCGATCGGCGACGTGGTAGGCCAGCCGATGCTGGCGCACAAGGCGGTCCACGAGGGCCGGGTCGCGGCGGAAGCCGCCGCCGGCAAGAACAGCTTCTTCGACGCCAAGGTGATCCCGTCGGTCGCCTATACCGATCCGGAAGTGGCCTGGGTCGGACCGACCGAGAACGAGCTGAAGGCGAAGGGCGTCAAGTACGGCAAGGGCGTCTTCCCCTGGGCCGCCAGCGGGCGGTCGCTGTCGCTGGGCCGCGACGAGGGCATCACCAAGATCCTGTTCGACGAGACGACGGACCGTATCATCGGCTGCGGCATCGTCGGTCCCAGCGCCGGCGACCTGATCGCGGAAGCGGCGCTCGCGATCGAGATGGGCGCCGACGCCGAGGACATCGGCCTGACGATCCACCCGCACCCGACCCTATCGGAAACGATGGGTATGGCGGCGGAAGTCTTCGAAGGCACCATCACCGACCTTTACATGCCGAAACGTAAATAACGGCAAAGGACGTCAACCGGTCAGGAGCGCCGATGGTGGGCCACGGCCCAACCTACGAGTCCCGACGCTTGTAGGTTGGGCCGTGGCCCAACACTTCCCGAGCGCAGGCTGGTCTGATCGACCCCGACATAAGAACAAAGAAAAGGGAGATACAGTTAAAATGGACGAGCATCTGGTCCAAGCAGCCCTCAACTATCATCGCTTCCCCAGTCCGGGAAAGATTTCGATCACGCCGACCAAGAGCATGGTCAATCAGCGGGATCTGGCGCTGGCCTACTCGCCCGGCGTCGCGATCCCCTGCATGTCGATCAACAAGGACCCGCTGGAAGCGCTGAACCTGACGTCGCGCGGCAATCTGGTGGCGGTCATCAGCAACGGCACCGCCGTGCTGGGTCTTGGCAATATCGGCGCCCTGGCGAGTAAGCCTGTTATGGAAGGCAAGGGCTGCCTGTTCAAGAAGTTCGCCGGGATCGACGTGTTCGACATCGAGATCGACGAGACCGACCCCGAGAAGCTGGTCGAGATCATCGCCAGCCTGGAGCCGACCTTCGGCGGCATCAACCTGGAAGACATCAAGTCGCCGGAATGCTTCTACATCGAGACGAAGCTCCGCGAGCGGATGAAGATCCCGGTCTTCCACGACGACCAGCACGGCACCGCCATCGTCACGGCGGCGGCCGTCATCAACGGGCTGAAGGTCGTCGGCAAGCGGATCGAGGACGTCAAGCTGGTGTGCTCCGGCGCGGGTGCGGCGGCGCTCGCCTGCCTCGACCTGCTGGTGAACCTGGGCTTGAGGAAAGAGAACGCCTTCGTCACCGACAGCAAGGGTGTCGTATACCAGGGACGCACTGCGTCGATGGACGACAACAAGGCCCGCTACGCCCAGGCGACCGAGGCGCGGACCCTGGCCGACATCATGCCCGGCTGCGACATCTTCCTCGGCTTGTCGATGGGTGGCGTGCTGAAGCCCGAGATGGTCAAGGGCATGGCGGCCAAGCCGCTGATCCTGGCGATGGCCAACCCGGAACCGGAAATCCGCCCCGAACTGGCGAAGGAAATCAGGCCGGACTGCGTGATCGCGACCGGGCGGTCTGACTATCCCAATCAGGTCAACAACGTCCTGTGCTTCCCCTTCATCTTCCGGGGTGCGCTGGACGTGGGCGCCACCACGATCAACGAAGAGATGAAGATGGCGGCCACGCTGGCGATTGCCGCCATCGCCGAAGCCGAACCGTCCGACGTGGTGACATCCGCCTATGGGACGCAGGAGCCGTTCGGACCGGAATACCTGATCCCGCGCCCGTTCGACCCCCGCCTGATCACGACGGTCGCTCCGGCGGTCGCCGAAGCCGCGATGAAGACGGGCGTCGCCACTCGGCCGATCACCGACATGAGGGCCTACCGGCACCAGCTCGCCAGCTTCGTCTACCGGTCGGGCACGGTCATGCAGCCGGTCTTCGCGGCGGCGGCCGAAGTCAACAAGCGGGTCTGCTACGCCGAGGGCGAGGACGACCGCGTACTGCGCGCGGCGCAGGTGGTGGTCGACGAGAACCTGGCGCGACCGATCTTGGTCGGCCGCAGCCACGTGATAGCACAGAAGATCCATGAGCTGGGCCTGCACATCCAGGCCGGCAAGGACTTCGACGTCGCCGATTTCGACGACGACGCGATGATCGACGACGCGGCCGAGATGTACTACCAGCTTCGCCGCCGCCGGGGCTTGGCGCGCAACTACGCCGTCGCGGAGATGCGGCGGAATTCGACCCTGATCGGGGCGGCGCTGGTGCGGCAGGGCAAGGCGGACGGGCTGCTGTGCGGGACTTCGGGGCCGTATTCCGCGCATCTGCAATATGTCGCCGATGTCATCGGCTTGCAGGAGGGTACGCGGAACTTCGCGGCGATGAACCTGCTGATGCTGCCGGGGCACACGCTGTTCATCTGCGATACCTCGATCAATGCCGATCCGACGGCGGAGCAGATCGCGGAGATCACGCTGCTGGCGGCGAAGGAGGTCCGGCGGTTCGGCCTGACGCCACGGGTAGCCCTGCTGTCGCATTCCAACTTCGGCAGCGCCGACACGCCGTCGGCGATCAAGATGCGGCACGCGCTGGGCTTCATCCAGGGGATGGCGCCGGACCTCGAGGTCGATGGCGAGATGCACGCGGATGCCGCCCTGTCGAAGCCGACGCTGGACCGGGTCATGCCGGACAGCAACCTGACCGAAGAGGCCAACCTGCTGGTCATGCCGAACCTGGACGCCGCCAACATCACCTTCAACGCGCTGAAGGCGGTGGCGGGGCAGGGCATCACGGTCGGTCCGATCCTGCTGGGCGCCGCCCAGCCGGTCCACATCCTGACGCCCACCAGCACGGTGCGCCGGATCGTCAACATGACGGCGCTGACCGCCGTGGATGCGGTGGTGCAAACGGGCGACATGCAGTTGGCCAAGGCGGCCGAATAGCGGAGCGGCTTTCACAGCCGCTTGCGCGGCGGGAAAGGAGACGACCATGCAAGTCTCAGGAGGTGCGGCTTCGGCCGCACCGACCCACCACAAGAAGCTCTATCAGCACCTCTATTTCCAGGTCCTGTGCGCCATCGTCCTTGGCGTGCTGCTGGGGTATTTCTACCCGCAGCTCGGCGAAAGCATGAAGTGGCTGGGCGACCTGTTCATCAAGCTGATCAAGATGCTGATCGCCCCGATCATCTTCTGCACCGTCGTCCACGGCATCGCCAGCATGGAGGACATGAAGAAGGTCGGCCGGGTCGGCGTCAAGGCGCTGATCTATTTCGAGGTCATGACGACCCTGGCGCTGATCGTAGGATTGGTCGTCGTGAACCTGTGGCAGCCCGGCGCCGGCATGAACGTCGATGTCGCCTCGCTCGACACCAAGGCGATCGCCGCCTACACGTCGAAGGCCGCCGAACAAAGCACCATCGAATACATCATGCATATCGTGCCGAGCACGGTGGTCGGCGCCTTCGCCGAGGGCGAGATCCTTCAGGTGCTGTTCTTCGCCCTGCTGTTCGGCTTCGCGCTGTTCAGCCTGGGTGAGCGCGGCAAGCCGCTGCTGGGCATCATCGACCAGACCGCTCATGTCTTCTTCAAGATCGTCGGCATCGTGATGAAGGTCGCTCCGATCGGCGCCTTCGGCGCGATGGCCTTCACCATCGGCAAATACGGCGTCGGCTCGCTGCTGTCGCTCGGCCAGTTGATGCTGGCGTTCTACACAACCTGCCTGATCTTCATCTTCCTGGTGCTGGGCACCGTCGCCCGGCTGGCCGGGTTCAGCATCGTCAAGTTCACCAAGTACATCAAGGAAGAGCTGCTGATCGTCCTGGGCACCTCGTCGTCGGAATCGGTCCTGCCGCGCATGATCGCCAAGATGGAGAACCTGGGCTGCGACAAGTCGGTCGTCGGGCTGGTGATCCCGACCGGCTATTCTTTCAATCTCGACGGTACCTGCATCTATCTGACGATGGCCGCCATCTTCCTGGCGCAGGCGACCAATACCGACCTTACCCTCAGTCAGGAACTCGGCATCATCGGCGTGCTGCTGCTGACCTCCAAGGGCGCCGCCGGCGTCACCGGCAGCGGCTTCATCGTGCTGGCGGCGACGCTGGCGTCCGTCGGCACCATCCCGGTCGCCAGCATCGCGCTGATCCTGGGCGTCGACCGCTTCATGTCGGAAGCGAGGGCGCTGACCAACCTGATCGGCAACGGCGTCGCAACCGTCGTCGTCGCCAAGTGGGAAGGAGCACTCGATACCGCCCGGATGCACAGCCACCTCAACAACGAGACGGACGCCGAAGCCGACGATCCGGAATCGGTGCTGATCGAGGAAGAGGAAGCCATCGGGATCGGAACGGCTTCGCAGGCAAGAACCTGAACCGCCGGAAAGGCAGGCCATGTCGAACGAAACAGTGGCTGAAAGAGCGGTGACCGCGGAAGCGGTCGCCGACGAAACAGGGAAAAGCGACAATCGAACATCGGCGCGCGACACACTACATCACATCGTCATCGTCGGAGGGGGTGCCGCCGGACTGGAATTGGCGACAGGACTGGGCGACAAGCTTGGCAAGCGCAAGAAGGCCGACATCACGCTGATCGAGCGGTCGCGTACCCATCTGTGGAAGCCGCTGCTGCACGAGGTCGCGGCTGGGAGCATGAACGTCGACAACCACGCGCTCGACTATCTGGCGCAGGCCCATTGGCATCATTTCCGCTACCGCTACGGCGAAATGATCGGGCTGGATCGGGCCAAGCGCGAGGTCTGCCTTGCCGCCACCCACGACGACGAGGGCAACGAAATCACGCCGGCGCGGTCGTTCCGCTACGATACGCTGGTGATGGCGGTCGGCAGCACCGCCAACGATTTCGGCACGCCGGGGGTCAAGCAGTTCGCGATCCCGCTGGATACCCTGGCGCAGGCGGAGCGGTTCAACCGCCGTCTGGTAAACGCCTGCATCCGGGCGCACGCACAGGCGGAACCGGTCCGTCCCGGCCAGCTCCATGTCGCGATCATCGGGGCGGGCGCCACGGGGACGGAACTGGCGGCCCAGCTTCACCGGACCACGCGGCAGGTGGCGGCCTTCGGGCTGGACCGGATCGACCCGGACCGGGACTTCCGCATCACCCTGATCGAGGGGGCGCCCCGCATCCTGCCTGCCCTGCCGGAGCGGATATCGGAAGCGACCGCCGGCCTGCTGGGGAAGCTGGGCGTCGATATCCGGGCGGGAGCCAAGGTGACGGAGGTCCGGAAGGACGGCGTCGCCCTGGCCGACGGCGGCTTCATCCCGGCGGAGCTGGTCGTCTGGGCGGCAGGAGTGAAGGGTCCGGATTTCCTCCGCGACCTGGACGGGCTGGAGGTCACGAGGAGCAACCAGCTCGTCGTGGCGCCGACGCTCCAGACTACCCGCGACCCGGATATCTTCGCGATGGGCGACTGCGCGTCCTGCCCTCGCGAGGGCAGCACCGCCCCGGTCCCGCCGCGCGCCCAGGCGGCCCATCAGCAGGCGACCCACCTGCGGAAGCAGTTGCGCAACCGGCTGGAGGGCAAACCGCTGAAGCCGTTCGTCTACCGCGACTTCGGCTCCCTGGTGTCGCTGGGGAAATATTCGACCGTCGGCAACCTGATGGGCAAGCTGGTCGGCGGCAACATGATGATCGAGGGTTACTTCGCCCGCATGATGTACGTATCCCTCTATAAGATGCACCTTATGGCCCTGCATGGATCATCCAAGGTTGCCCTTGAGACGGTCGCGCGGACCATCGCCCACCGGACCGAGCCAGCGGTGAAACTCCACTGAACCGGTCCCAATAAGCGGTCCTCATTGGCCGAGGACCACTGGACGAAAACTCGAAAAGGAAGGAATAAGAAATGGCACGCGTAGCAGTCGTCACCGGAGGAACCCGCGGTATCGGCGAGGCGATCTCAATTGGCCTGAAAGAGGCCGGCTACAAGGTCGCCGCCGTCTATGCCGGCAACGATGAAAAGGCCAAGGAGTTTTCCGAACGGACCGGCATCGCCGTCTTCAAGTGGGACGTCAGCAGCTTCGACGCCTGCAAGGAAGGCTTGGCGAAAGTCGCGGCGGAACTGGGTCCGGTCGAGATCGTCGTCAACAACGCCGGCATCACCCGCGACGGCGTGCTGCACCGGATGACCTTCGAGCAGTGGAACGACGTCATCGCGACCAACCTGACATCCTGCTTCAACATGTCCCGCAACGTGATCGACGGCATGCGGGAGCGCGGCTTCGGCCGGATCGTCAACATCGGCTCGGTCAACGGTCAGGCCGGTCAGTACGGTCAGGTCAACTACGCGGCGGCCAAGTCCGGCATCCACGGCTTCACCAAGGCGCTGGCCCAGGAAGGTGCCGCCAAGGGGATCACCGTCAACGCGATAGCGCCCGGCTATATCGACACCGACATGGTCCGCGCCGTTCCGGCTCCGGTTCTGGAGAAGATAATCGCCAAGGTGCCGGTCGGCCGTCTCGGCAAGGCGTCCGAAATTGCGCGCGGTGTGTTATTCCTAGTGTCCGACGACGGCGGGTTTGTCACCGGTTCGACCCTGTCGATCAACGGCGGCCAGCACATGTATTGACCGGTTTCCTGTGAACCACGGCCCGAGGCGTCCCGCGTGGCGCTTCGGGCCGATACAATAACAACGTCCCGTCGAATTCAAACGGGGCTGATAATGGAGGGTATTTCATGGGCATCGAAAAGATGGCGGAACAGCGCGTCCGGGAAGATCGGGAGCCCGCCGTCGAGCCGCCCAGGCCGGATACGGCCCTGGCCGTCTGGATGTCCTGGATGGAATCCAGCTTCGGCCACGCCCAGAACTGGATGAGCAGCGCCGAGCCCTGGTGGAAGGTGACGCCGGACCAGATGGCCGGCAACATGATGTCGGCGGGGAGCAGGCAACTCAACGAAATGCTCGCCCGCGACCCGCTGTTGCGCTCGATCGACCAAATGTGGAACGCCAACCCGTTCCGCGAGATCGTGCCGGTCGACTGGGCGGAGATCGCCCGCGCGCTGCGCACCGTCTGGATGCTGTCGCTGGCCAAGCCGGGCGAGAGCATGCAGTCGGCGGCCGAGCTGAACACCAAGATGTGGCAGTCGGCGATCGACAACTGGAACGAGGCTGGGCAGCGCTGGCTGAGCTTCGCAGGGCAGCAGCCCGCCGATGGCGCCAAGACGAAAGGCGGCGACAAGCGGTTCGCCGCACCGGAATGGCACTCCAACCCGGTCTACCGGACCCTGAAGGAAATGTACCTGCTGGCGTCCGACTGGCTGATCAAGCACGGCAAGGATGTCGAGGGCCTCGACGATGCCGAGCGCCAGCGCCTGAACTTCCACCTTCAGCAGTTCGTCGACGCCATGAGCCCGACGCTGCTGCTGGTGTCCAACCCTGCTGCCCTGCGGAAGGCCCTGGAGACGGGCGGCGCCAGCCTTGCCGCCGGGGCGCAGAACCTGCTGAGCGACCTGAAGGAAGGCCGACTGTCGATGGTCGATACCACGACCTTCGCACCAGGCCGCAACATAGCGACGACCCCCGGCAAGGTGGTCCTGCGCAACCGCCTGATCGAGCTGATCCAGTACGAGCCGACGACGAAGACGGTCCACGCCGTACCGATCATGATCATGCCGCCGTGGATCAACAAGTACTACATCATGGACCTTCAGCCCAAGAACAGCTTGGTGAAATATCTGGTCGACCAGGGCTTCACGGTCTTCATGGTGTCGTGGAAGAATCCCGACGCCTCGATGGACGAGATCACGTTCGAAGACTACATGGACTTGGGCCCGCTGGCGGCGAGCGACGCGATCCGGGACATCACGGGCAGTGCCACCGTCAATCCGATGGGCTACTGCATCGGCGGCACGCTGCTGATCTCGACCCTGGCCTGGCTGGCGACGCAGGGGGACAAGCGGTTCAACTCGGCCACATTCATGGTGTCGATGCAGGACTTCTCGAAAGTCGGCGACACCAGCATCTTCATGGGTGAGGACAAGATCGACTTCATCGAGCAGCAGATGCTCGAACGCGGCTACCTGGACAGCCGCGAGATGTCCAACATGTTCAACCTGCTGCGTTCCAACGACCTGATCTGGGCCAACGTCGTCAACAACTACCTGATGGGCGAGAAGCCGCCCGCCTTCGACCTGCTGTACTGGAACAGCGACGGCACCCGCATGTGCAGGGCGGCCCATAGCTGGTACCTGCGCAACACCTATGTCGAAAACAACCTGATGGTGCCGGGCAAGGTGATGCTGAAGGGCGCTCCGATCGATCTCGGCGACGTCACCCAGGACGTCTACGCCGTGGGGGCGGAAAAGGACCACATCGTGCCGTGGGAAGCCGCGTGGCGGATCAACCAGCTCGTCAAGGGCGACGTGCGCTACGTGCTGGCGTCGAGCGGGCACATCGCGGGCATCATCAATCCGCCGGGCGGACGGGGAACCTACTGGATCAACGAGTCCGGCAAGTCCGCCGCGACGCCGCAGGAATGGCGCGAAGGCTCCACTGCCCATGACGGGAGCTGGTGGAAGGACTGGACCGCGTGGCTGGGCAAGCATTCCGGCCGCAAGGGCAAGCTGCCGGGCATGGGCAGCGGGACTTACCCGATCGTCGAGGACGCACCGGGCAGCTACGTGCTGGAGAAATGATCCTGTGAAGCCCGGTCTCCCGTAACAGGGAGACCGGGGTCGTTTTCGGCGTTACGAGCCGCCGCTGCCGGCGGTGGTCGACGACGTGGTGTTGGTCTGCGCCGTCTGGGTAGTCGTGGAGCCGGAGGAACTGGACGCGCTGGCGCTCTGGGACCACGAGCAACCGCCTTCGCCGGCAAAGGCCGGGGCAGCGGCGGAAACGGCAAAAGCGAGGGCCGTCGCAGCAATTACTGTACGCATCTTGGGCACTCCATCGCTGTAAAGTTACCCTCAACTAGCTGAGGCGGCGACGGCGCAAGTCAACCGTTCAATCCGCCGCCTGGGCGGTTTTCGGCTGGGCCGCAAAATTGTCATCGACCCAGCCGCCGATATGGCGAGCGACCGACTCCCAGCCCGGCTGAAGCATCATCGAGTGGCCCATGTCCGGAAAGAACGTGGCGTCGGTGCGAAACGCCCAGGCGGTGGCGTGCACCTGATCCGGCGGGAACAGCAGGTCCTTTTCGGCGCCGAGCACCAGGACAGGTAGTTTCCGCTTAGGCAGGGAAGGAAACGGGATCCAGCCGCCGATATCCATCAGCACGCGACGGGACTCCTCCTGGACACGCCCCTCAAGGCGGGCGGCTTCGTCCCGTGGCATGGAATCCGAGAACATGGCGCGGTACAGCGCCTCGAAACCCATCGACTCCATCCCGAACATCATCATCTGTGACATCTTGTGGAACACGAAGGGATCACGCCACGCCAACCCCAGGGTGGAGGCCATGAGACCGTGCGGCGGAGCGGACGCCATCAGAACGCCGCCGGGCAGGTCATGGCTTTGCGCCAGCGCCCGCTGCACGACGATGCCACCCATCGAGTGACCGATCAGCACCGGCGGGGCGGAGCATCCTTCGGCGGCCTTGAGGACATCGTCCACATAATCGGCGATGCCGAAATTGTGCAGGCTGTCGCGCCCTTCACTCCGGCCATGTCCGCGAAGCGAGACCGCATGAGCTTCGTAGCCACGCGCGGCGAACCACGGCAGGAACTTCTCGGCCCAGATCCAGGCGCCGCAGAAAGCGCCGTGGACGAACAGGAGGGGTGTGGGTCTGGCGGGACCGGAGGGCGAATGGGAGATGATTTCCAGGTTATGCATCGAGCTTTTCACTGAGGGTAAAGTTTTGGGAGGGCAAAGATCTGGTTGGAGAGCGACTTAGCGGGAGGAAAGGCGAGATCAAAGTGAATTCTTTGCCATTGGTTGACGTAATTTGAACAATGGCGCATTATATAATTCGTCAACCCATCGAGAGAATGCAATGGCTTCGGCACCTCCGAACCATCATGAAGGCAAGCCGGAAGCCGCCGTGATCGAATTCAGGGATGCCTCCGGGCGGACGCGCACCTGGAACATCGCGGCCCTGGGGCAAGCTCAGCGGGCGTTCCTGACGCGGTCGGTCGGAGCGCTCACACGTATGGCCGGGATGGGCGAAGAGGCAGCGATGCGGGCACTCGAAGCTCCGACCGATGTCGGCACGCTGGCCTATGCGGTATCGGCGGCAGCATCCGCTCCGGCGGTTGCCCAGCTCGATCCGGAAGCGGCCCTGCTGGCGGCAGGGGCCAAGCTGAAATCCGACCTGCTGGAGCGGGCAGGGGGAACGCTTGGGGTAGGGCAGGTGGCATCCCTGCTGCGGATATCTCGCCAAGCCGTGGACAAGCGGCGGAGAGCCGGCAAGCTGATCGTGGTCCCGGCCGGCGAGGATTACGTCTATCCGGCGTGCCAGTTCACGGAACAGGGGATAGTCGCCGGTTTGGACAGGGCGCTTGGAGCGATGCCGATCCAGGACCCCTGGATGCGGCTGGAATGGCTCCTGACGGAGGACGACGCCCTGGAAGGAGCTAGCCCTTTGGCCGCGCTGAAGTCGGGTGCCCTTGATGAGGTGATCGGGCTGGCGGCGGAGCATGGTGGTGAGTAGGGCAGGACCGGAGATGGCGCCGGGACCGACGGCGGCACTGGCGTCGATCCCGCTTTGCCAGCGCCTGAGCAGTCCGGCCATGCGGACATTTCTTAATATCGCCGATCAATGGCAGCTGAGTGAGGACGAGTGGTTGATGGTCCTCGGCCTGCCTGGGCGACAGGTCTATCTCAGCTGGATATGCACGGCACGAACAGGTCAAATTTTGATTTTGCCGACCAACGCCTTGCTCCGGCTTTCAGCCATCTTTGGTATCTATAAGTCCCTCGGAATTCTATTCGGTATCGGTCATGATGCCTCGGAGTGGCTACGTAGCCCACACCATGCACCGACCTTTGGCGGAAAGGCGCCGATGGATTTGATCGTTAGCAAGAACCAGGACGGAGCCGTGCTTGTCCGCCGCTACTTGGACAATTTTCTATGCGGTCCATCCGATCTCAATGATCAGGATTTTACCTCATATTCCGATGATGACATCGTGATTGCTTGATCCAATTTTCCAATCGGCTAGCCGGAACGAAATAAAAAGCTCTGCCAGACCCGAATAAGGGACTCTTTTCATACCCTATTATTGAGTCTATCAACTGTATGTCTTCCGAGACCAAGAAATATTCGGAACGTTGTGCAGCGCAACATGTTTGTGCATATGCGACAACGCACTGGAGCTGATCTCCGGCGCTCACTGCCTTTTTCTCAAACCGTCACATGGAATTACACATGACCACCTCCATCATTGGACTTTTCGAAAATGGCGATATTGCCCGCAAGGTCGCCGATGCGCTGATCGAAAACGGTATTGAAGAAGATGTGATCGCCATCCTGGAGGGTGTCGCCGCCTCCGAGATTTCCAGCAGCCTGATCGAGGCCGGCTACAAGGAAGAACAGGCGGAGCGCTACGCCAAGGCGATGCACGACGGCGGCGCCCTGATCGTGGCGGAAGCCCCGGACGACGAGGCGGACGGCGCACTGGACACCATGCGGAGCTTCCATGCCCTGACGCCCGAGGCTCTGACGGAACTGCTGGAAAAGCGGAGTTCCGAAGAAGCCGCCAAGGCCAAGCCGAAGGCCAAAGCCAGGGCGGTCGAGGCCGAGCCGGCCGCACCCGAGCGGGGCAAGTCCAAGCAGGCCGAAGAAGCCGAGACCCAGTCGGCGCAGGTGATCGAGGAGGAACTGGAAGTCGGCGTGGCCCGCACAACGGGGGGCAAGCGCCTGGAGGTCTCTGTCAGCGAGCGGGAAGTCCAGGAAATCGTGACGCTGCATTCCGAGACGGTTGAGGTCGAGCGGACCAAGGCCCGTCGGACGCTGAGCCCGGAGGAAGCGGACAAGGCGTTCCAGGAGCGTACGATCGAGATGGTCGAGATCTCCGAGAAGCCGGTCGTTTCCAAGCAGGCCCACGTGATCGAGGAAGTTTCCCTGAACAAGAAGTCGGGCGAGCGCGAAGTCGTCGTCAGCGGCACGGTCCGGCGCCAGGACGTCACCGTCGAGGATATCGACGGCAAGTCGAACGGCTCCAGGAAGTCCAAGTAAGCGGGATTCGACGAGCAGTATTGAACGGAACCGATGCGGAGCCCGTTCCCGCATCCAGAACACCTGACATACCGGAGAGTTTAAGTGAACGGCTTCCGATCAAGCGTTTCGCAAGCGGCAGGCCTTATGAAAAAAGGCTCGCCGGTATCGCGGACCCAGAAGATCCTCGCGGCTTCGGCCGCCGCCCTGGCGGCTACCGCCGTCTACAATGTCCTGCGGACACGCAAGGTCGAACACGACCATCCGCCTAGCGGCCGGTTCATTACCGTGGACGGCGTCAAGCTGCACTATCTGGAAAAGGGCGAGGGGCCGCCCGTCGTGCTTATCCACGGCAACGTCGTGACCGCCGAGGACTTCGTGCTGAGCGGCGTGTTCGACCGGCTTGCGCGGAACCACAGGGTCATCGCGTTCGACCGGCCGGGCTACGGCTACAGCGAGCGTCCGCAGGGATCGATCTGGACCGCGATCGAGCAGGCCGATCTGCTGGCGGAGGCTTTCTTCCGTCTCGGCATCGAACGGCCGGTCGTCGTCGGCCACTCCTGGGGTTCGCTGGTGGCGTTGGAACTGGCGCTCGGCCAGCCCGACGACGTCAGCGGCCTTGTCCTGCTGGCCGGCTATTACAAGCCGACTGTCAGGATGGACGTGCCGCTGGTGGCGCCGCCGGCAATCCCCGTCATCGGCGACGTGCTGCGTTACACCGTCTCGCCGCTGATGGGCGCCGCGTTGATGCCGTTGAACGTCAAGGCTATGTTCGGACCGCTCGACGTGCCGGAACACTTCAAGCGGGAGTTCCCGTACGGCTTCCCCGTCCGTCCGTCGCAGATCCGCGCCGAATCGCAGGATGCCGTCACGATGGTTCCGGCGGTGTTCGGGATGGCGGATCGCATGCGTGAGCTGAACATCCCGATCGTGATCATGGCCGGCACCAAGGACATGATCGTGGACCACGAGGACCATGCCCGCTGGTTCCATCAGCAACTTCCCGGCAGCGTCCTGCGGCTGGTTCCGGGTGCCGGGCACATGGTCCATTACGCCGTTCCCGACGAAGTCGTGGAGGCGGTCGAAGCGGTGTCGGAACGGAAGTCGATGGCCGAAGCGCCGGCGCTCGCCGGCGTCTAACGCGCTTCAGCGGCTGGAGCCGGGCTTGAACCGCTCGGTCAGGCGGTGGCGGGAACCCGGATGGGTCAGACGGGCGAAGGTCACGACCTGATCGTCCAGGAACGTCCGCCGTTCCAGCAGCAGGCAGGCGGCGCCGGCCGGACACCCGAGTGCCGACGCCAGACCGGCGTCGGCGCTGATCGCCGAGATCGTGTGTTCGGCCTCCGTCCACGGCACATGGGAAACCAGCCAGTGGTTGGGGCTAACGTCGTCGAAGGGCAGGGTGGCCGCTTCCGGGACGGCGGTCAGGTTGATCCAGCGCTCCTCCAGTTCCACGATCTCGCCGTCGGCGAAGTGGCGGCCGACGACGCGGCAAACTTCTTCGTCGGGACCGATCCCCAGTCTGGTGGCGAGTTCGTGTCCGGGCTTGACGATGTCGCGGGAGATCCGCTCATACCGGTAATGCTGGCCACGGCTGGGAATGATTGTCGCCATGTCGACGATATCGAGAATGGCGGTAGGCGCTGGGGGAGAGGCCACGAAGCTGCCCACGCGGCGGTGCCGGGTAACGTAGCCTTCCTCCGCCAGTTCGCGAAGCGCCCGGTTGATCGTCATCCGCGATGCCTGGAAGTGGCGCAGCAGGTCGTGTTCCGGCGGTATCCGGTCGCCGGGCTTCCAGAGGGACTCGCGGATCGGGCGGACGATCGCCCGCTTGATCTGCTCGTAGAGCGGACCGGAGCCGTCGAGTTGCAGGGTCGCCTGCCAGTTCATCCGGCTGCTGCTCCCAGCGCTTTCGCATAAGCGGTCCTGATGCGGCCGCGGGCGATGTGGCGGCCCTCGGCTACGACGCGGCGGCCGGCGACATGGACGTCGCGAACGCAGGACTTGTCGCCGGCGAAGATCCAGCCGTCGATCATCCGTTCGGGCGGGCGGCCCGCAAGGGACGGGTGAGTTTCGTCCAGCACGACGAAGTCGGCGCGCTGTCCGGGCTTGAGACCGTCAACCGGCTGGCCAAGCGCCTGGGCGCCACCCGAAACAGCCGCGCGGAACAGGCTATCTCCCGTTGCGGCGCCGGGGGCGCACAGGATGTTGCGGCTACGCGAGGTCAGGCGCTGGCCGTACTCCAGCAGGCGCAGTTCCTCGGCAAGTCCTATGTGGATGTGACTGTCGGAACCGATTCCGAAACGTCCGCTGGCAGCCAGATAACGGGGGGCGTCGAAGATGCCGTCGCCTAAGTTGGCTTCGGTCTCCGGGCAAAGCCCGGCGACGGCGCCGGAACGGGCGAGCGCTTCAGTTTCCGACGGCGTCATGTGGGTGGCATGGATGGCGCACCAGCGGTCATCGACCGGTAGACTGTCCAGCAGGTATTCGACCGGCCGCCGGCCACTCCAGGCGACGCAGTCGTCCACTTCGGCGGTTTGTTCGGCGACATGGATGTGGACCGGACCGTCGGCTGCGAGCGGCAGGATCTCGCCTATCTCCTCCACCGTCACGGCGCGCAGGGAGTGGGGTGCGATGCCGATCCGGGCATTCGGGTGATGGGTCAGGTGCCGGCCGGCGCTCTCCATCAGGCGGGCGAAGCCGTTGATATCGTTGATGAACCGGCGCTGGCCTGGGGCGGGCGGAAGTCCGCCGAAACCGCCATGGGCGTAGAAGACCGGCAGCAGCGTCAGGCTGATGCTGGTAGCCGCCGCCGCCGCCACGATGCGTCCGGCCATCTCGGCGGAATCGTCGTAGGGACGACCGTGGGGATCGTGGTGGAGGTAGTGGAACTCGCCCAGCGTCGTGAACCCGGCTTCCAGCATTTCCGAGCAGACCAGCGCCGCAATGGCCTCGACATCGTCGGGCGTCAACCGGTCGAGGAAGCCGTACATGGTCTGGCGCCATGTCCAGAAGCTGTCCGCGTTGTCGCCGCGCTGTTCGGCCAGACCGGCCATCGCGCGCTGAAAGGCGTGGCTGTGCAAGTTCGCCATGCCGGGCACCACGACATGGCCAAGCCTCTGCGCCTCACCCGGCGACGCATCGGCGGTGATGCCGGAGATCACCCCCGACGCATCGACCTTGAACACCACGTCGCGAGCCCAACCATTGGCGAGCAGAGCGTTTCCGGCGAAAAATTCCATGGGGCTTCCCACGAGTTCTGGACACGAGCGGTTAAGCGGCGTTAATTGTATATACAATAACGGTTCACCAAAAACTACCGGATAGAACTCACCGGATACACAGGGAGACGGGGCTTGAAGCTGGATCGGCTTTGGATCAATGCGCGGGTCGCGACGATGGAGCCCGATGGAGAACCATACAGTGCTATTGTCACCGGCGCCGTCGGCTGCAGGGGTGGACGGATCGCTTTCATTGGCGAAAGCGCCGAGGCAACCGGCCATGACGCGGTCGAGACCATCGACTGCGAGGGCCGCTGGATCACGCCGGGGCTGATCGACTGCCACACCCATCTGGTCTACGGCGGCGACCGCGCCGCCGAGTTCGAACTGCGGCTGGAAGGCGCCAGCTACGAGAAGATCGCTAGGGCAGGCGGCGGCATCCTGTCCACCGTCACTGCCACCCGCAACGCCGACGAGGAGGCGCTGGTGCGGGCCTCGCTGCCGCGCCTGGACGCACTGCTGGCCGAGGGTGTCACGACGGTCGAGATCAAGTCCGGCTACGGGCTGGAAACATCCGCCGAGATCCGCCAGCTCCGCGCCGCCCGCCGCCTGGGATACGAACGGCAGGTCGGGATCGAGACGACCTTCCTCGGCGCCCACGCGAAACCGCCGGAGTTCGAAGACACCGGCAGCTATATCGACCATGTGATCGGGGAGATGCTGCCCGCCGTCCACGCCGAGGGTCTTGCCGACGCGGTCGATGCCTTCTGCGAAGGCATCGCCTTCTCCCCGGCCGAGGTCGAACGGCTGTTCGAGGCGGCGCATAGCCTGGGCCTGCCGGTCAAGCTGCACGCCGAGCAGCTCTCCGGGCTCCACGGCGCCACGTTGGCGGCAAAGTTCGGGGCGCTGTCGGCCGATCATGTCGAGTACGCCGACGCCTCCGACGTCGCGGCGATGGCCAAGTCCGGAACCGTCGCGACGCTGCTGCCCGGCGCGTTCTATACGTTGCGGGAGACCAAGGCGCCGCCGGTCGACCTGTTCCGCAAGGCGGGCGTGCCGATGGCGATCGCGACCGACGCCAATCCCGGCACCTCGCCGCTGACCTCGATCCTGCTGACCATCAACATGGCCTGCACCCTGTTCCGCCTGACGCCGGAGGAGGCCTTGGCCGGCGTCACCCGGAACGCCGCCAGGGCGCTGGGCCGGGACAGCGACATCGGGACGATCGAGCTTGGCAAGTGGTGCGACCTTGCCGTCTGGGACATCGAGCGTCCGGCCGAGCTGGCGTACCGCATCGGCTTCAATCCCCTCCATTCCCGCGTCTGGCGAGGCCAGTGATGACCAAACCCATCGTAGAAAAGCGCGACGCGCCGCTGATCCTGTCGATGCCCCATGTCGGACGCGAAGTTCCGGACCATGTCGCGAGCCAGTTGACCGGCAAGGCGCTGGAGTTGGGAGACACCGACTGGTGGATCGACCGGCTCTACGACTTCGGCGAGGAACTGGGGGCGACGGTGGTCCGGGCGACCGCGTCGCGCTATGTGATCGACGTCAACCGCGACCCGAGCGGCGCGTCGCTGTATCCGGGACAGGCGACGACCGGGCTGTGCCCTACCACCGATTTCGATGGCGTATCGCTATACCGGAACGGCTCAGGCCCAGACGACGAGGAGATCGACCGGCACCGTCGGCCGTGGCATGCCGCGTATCACGAAGCGCTGGCCGCCGAGATCGCCCGGCTGCGGAGCCTCTACCCGCGCGTCGTGCTGTACGATTGCCACTCGATCCGGTCCCATGTGCCGCGATTATTCGACGGCGAATTGCCGGTCTTCAACATCGGCACCAATGGCGGCGCTTCCTGCGCGCCGGAGGTGGAAGCCATCGTCACCAGTGCCTGCGCCGATGCCGAACCCGACGGCTACGACCATGTCGTCAACGGACGCTTTCGCGGCGGCTGGATCACCCGGCACTACGGCGATCCGGAAAACGGCGTTCATGCCGTTCAGATGGAACTGGCGCAGCGCGCCTACCTGACCGAGGAAGCGCCGCCCTGGAACTTCGACCCGGCCAAGGCGGAACAGCTCCGCGCCGTGTTGAAGCCGATGCTCCACCGCCTGAGCGTCTGGGCTACCAGGGCCTGAATCCAGGGATTGAACCAGGGCTTGAACCAGGGCTTGAATAAGGAACCGCCGAAATGACCGCGACGCCTCCTCCCGCCTCCCGCCTCGACAATGCCCGCAAGATCCGCAGCCCGCGCGGGACGGAGCTGAACGCGAAAAGCTGGCTGACCGAAGCCCCGTTGCGGATGCTGATGAACAACCTCGACCCGGAGGTGGCGGAGAAGCCGGAGGCGCTGGTGGTCTATGGCGGGATCGGCAGGGCCGCCCGCGACTGGCAGTCGTTCGACCGCATCGTGGACTGCCTGAAGACCCTGAACGATGACGAGACGCTGCTGGTCCAGTCCGGCAAACCGGTGGGGGTGTTCCGCACCCACAAGGATGCTCCCCGCGTGCTGATCGCCAATTCCAACCTCGTGCCGCGCTGGGCCGACTGGGACCACTTCAACGCGCTCGATAAGGTCGGGCTGATGATGTACGGCCAGATGACGGCCGGGTCGTGGATCTATATCGGCAGCCAGGGGATCGTTCAGGGCACCTACGAGACCTTCGTCGAAGTCGGCCGCCGGCACTATGGCGGCGACTTGGCCGGACGCTGGATCCTGACCGGCGGCCTCGGCGGCATGGGCGGAGCGCAGCCGCTGGCCGCGACCATGGCGGGAGCTTCCATGCTGGCGGTCGAGTGCCAGCCATCCCGGATCGAGATGCGGCTTCAGACCGGCTATCTCGACCGCAAGGCCGACACCATCGAGGAAGCGCTCGATATCATCGAACAGTCGAAAGGGCAGGGAAAGCCGGTGTCGGTAGGCCTGCTGGGCAACGCCGCAGAAATCTTCCCGGAACTGGTCCGGCGCGGCATCCGTCCCGACGCGGTGACTGATCAGACCTCCGCCCACGATCCGCTCAACGGATACCTGCCGGCGGGATGGACGCTGAACGAATGGGAATCGAAGCGCGAGCGCGACCCCAAGGCGGTGGAAACGGCCGCCAAGCAGTCGATGGCGGTCCAGGTCCAGGCCATGCTGGATTTCCACGCACAAGGGGTGCCGGTGCTCGACTACGGCAACAACATCCGCCAGATGGCGAAGGAGATGGGCGTCGCCAACGCCTTCGACTTTCCGGGCTTCGTCCCGGCCTATATCCGGCCGCTGTTCTGCCGGGGCATCGGCCCGTTCCGCTGGGCGGCGCTGTCGGGCGATCCAGAGGATATCTACCGGACCGACGCCAAGGTGAAGGAGCTGATGCCCGACAACCCGCACCTGCACAACTGGCTGGACATGGCGCGGGAGCGTATCCGCTTCCAGGGCCTGCCGGCCCGTATCTGCTGGGTAGGATTGGGCGACCGCCACCGGCTGGGGCTGGCCTTCAACGAGATGGTCGCCAGCGGCGAGCTGAAGGCCCCCATCGTGATCGGCCGCGACCACCTGGACAGCGGGTCGGTGGCGTCGCCCAACCGCGAGACCGAAGCGATGCGCGACGGGTCCGATGCCGTGTCCGACTGGCCGCTGCTGAATGCGCTGCTGAACACGGCCTCGGGAGCGACCTGGGTGTCGCTGCACCACGGCGGCGGCGTCGGCATGGGGTTTTCACAGCATGCCGGCATGGTCATCGTCGCCGATGGAACGGCCGATGCGGCGCGGCGGCTGGAGCGGGTGCTGTGGAACGACCCGGCGACCGGTGTCATGCGCCACGCCGATGCCGGATACGAGGACGCGATCGAGTCTGCGCGGGCGAATGGGCTTGTTCTGCCGAGCTGCAATACGGCACTTTGACTTGGGGCTCCCCGATGAAGCTTGAACAGTACGAGCATCCGAAACCCCCCGACGCGGATGAGCGCCGGAAGGTCAGGCCCGTGATCTGCTATCCGGTCGACAGCCTGGTACAGCCTGATCTGCCGTCCTACCGCGCCGCCCGAACCGGCTGGGAAAAGCTGTCGGAAACCATCGTGCCGCCGCGCGAGGCGAGTTGCTTCGACGTGCCAGCAGGGTGCTTCTTCCGCATCGCCAGCATCGAAGGCCCGCAGGTCGGCGATCTCAATCTGTGGGCACTGCACGATCTTCATGAGCGCTTCTATTCGGGCAAGACGCGGGCGCTCCATGGGACCCATCTTTCGACCGGGGACCGCCTGTGGTCGTCCTTGCCGTATCTGCGGCCGATGGCGACGATCACGGAAGATACCCTGGACTGGTACGGCTTCGACGAATGGGGCGGATCGGTGCATGACGTGATCGGGACGCGGTGCGATCCCTATACGCACCGGCTTTTAGCCGGCGACGATTATCATCACTGCTGCCACTCGAACCTGACGCGCGCCCTGGCCGACCGGCTGGACAAGCCGCGCGAGAGCGTGGAAGCGGCGGTCCACGATGTGCTGAACGTCTTCATGTGTACCGGGTTCACCCGCGATACCGGGCAGTATTTCATGAAGGCCAGCCCGGTGAGGCCGGGGGATTTCCTTGAGTTCTTTGCGGAAATCGATCTTCTCGGCGCCCTGTCGGCCTGTCCGGGCGGCGATTGCAGCTCCGAGCATTCGAGCGACGCGGCCTCTTGCCACCCGCTGCTGGTGGAAGTCTACAAACCAGCCGAACCGCCGCGCGGATGGACATCGCCCCCGCGCAGCGGATACGATCGGAGTCACGGCCCCTGAGGCCGTGACTCTCCGCCTTCTTCGTTTACCTGAAGAAACCGAATACGTTGAGCGCGGTGTAGATGCCGAGCAGAACGATGGCGACGCTGCTGACGACCAGGACGGCGTTGAACAGGCCGCCGCCGTAGATGCGAGGGTCCGTTTCGGTCTTGCGCAGATACCAGACCGCCACGACGACGCCGAGCAGGAAGACGCCGGTCATCACGCCGCCTGCCTGGACCATCAGGACCGGCGACTGGATGAACAGATACGCCGCACCCCAGATGATCGGGAGCGCCACGGTAAAGGCGCGGATCGTGCGCAGGCGCGACTTCGTGTTCTGCCAGTCGATCACGCCGATCACTGACAGGAAGTTGGCGTACATGCGCGCCCAGCTCGGAACCGCCGCCCACAAGGTCGAACCCAGCACGGCGATGGCGCCGACCAGGAAGATCACGCCCGCCCACTCGCCAAGCGTATCGGTATACATCCGCGACAGGGTGACGATCATATCGTTGCCCTTCGGCACCAGCCCCTGCGGGTGAAGGACCGACGCTCCCATCAGGAAGAATGCCAGCGTGCCGAAGGTGTAGATCAGCCAGGACACCAAGGCGTCCTTATACATGACGCTGATCCAGCCGTTGGCGCGCCGCACCCATTCCTCGCTGCCGTCGGCCGGACCGACATACCGGGCATAGCCTTTCTCGACGCACCAGTAGGTGTAGAAGGTCAGCTCGTCGGCGCCGACGCCGGTGATTCCGAACATCGCGATGGCGGCCCCGATGGCTCCGGCCGGAATGGCGAAGGTGAGTCCGCTGACGATATCGTTCGCATCGTAGCCATAGGGCGTGAAGGGAAGCCCCAGGGCGATCACGATGGTGGCGATGCTGAAGACCACGACCAGCAGGACGGCGCCCCGCTCGATCAGGCTGTAGCTGTTGGAGTACAGAAGCGCGATGCTCGATCCCGCCACGATGATCGTCCAGACCGTGAGCGACATGCCGCTGAACGGATCGCCGCCGATCGGCATCAGAATACTGAACGCCGCGGCGGTTCCCCCGACGATGCCGCCGATCTGAAGGATCTTGGACAACGCCATCAGGACCCAGAGCAGGTTGATCCAGCCGACCGGCCCGATCTTCGGCGGCACCTTGTTGTAGCCGGTCAGCGCCGGCTGGCCGGTCGAGATGGTCCAGCGCGCCAGTTCGACCTGCACCGCCACCTTGACCAGGGTGCTGAAGATGACCATCCAGAGCAGGGCGAAGCCCGCCTGTGCTCCCAGGGTAGTGGTCGCGATGAGTTCGCCCGATCCGACGATGGACGCGCTGAGGATCAAGCCCGGCCCGAGGTGCTTCAGGCTGTGCTTCCACCCGACGGGCGGCTCCTTGATGCCTTCCGGGGTAAGGTGATAGGGATCGTCGTCGTCAGCCGCGTAGTTCTCGGCTGCTATCGCATTGGTGCTCATCGGTTTTTGTGCCCTCCCTTACGGCTTCTTGGAAAATGCGGCCGCAGCAAGGGAAACGCGGAAACCATAGAATCGATCCGGTCGAGGGGTATGATTGACTCCGGTCAAGGAAATCGACGGCGTGACGCCCGACACTCCGGCCGATTTTTCACTCCGAAGCGGCTGCCATGGAAACCCTGATCCCCGCAACGCTCTTCATGATCGCCAGCCATGTCGTTCCGGGCGTTCCGGCAATCCGGTCGAGCCTGATCGACGCATTGGGACGCCGGCTGTTCCTGTCCACCTACTCCGCCGTGTCGATCGCGGCGCTGGTGCTGGTGGTCTGGAGCTACCGGACGGCCGATCCTGGCCTGTGGTTCTATTTTCCAACTGCCGAGGCCAAGGCCTTCGCCGTCTTGGGCATGCCGGTCCCCCTGTTCCTGCTGGTCGGCCGGCTAACGACACCTGCGAAAACGGCCGAACCGACCGGCATCTACCGGCTCACCGCAGTGCCCGGCAGCTTCGCGGTCCTGCTCTGGACATCGCTGCATCTCGCGTCGCTGGGGGGAGCGCGGCAAGTCGTCCTCTTCGCCGGCATGGCCGCGATAGCCCTGTTCTCGCTCATAAAGAACTGGAGCATCGCCAGCCCGGCTCGGCGCCGTTCCGGAATCCTGCCGTTTTCCGGCATCCTCCGGGGACGCCAGAGCTTCGTCTGGAGCGAGATCGGCTGGAGCCGCCTGCTTCTAACGGCTGTTCTATGGGCGGTGCTGCTGTTGCTCCACCCGCTCGTGATCGGCCCGGACCCGCTCGCCTATCTTCATTGAGCCGGTCAATCCCGTACCGCAGCGCCGTCAATCGTCCTGGCAATAGTCGCGGAGCGCGTCGATGTCCGCGATGGACACCACGGCGCCCTGCACCTCGACGCCGACCGGCTTCAGCTTGGCGAGGGCTCGCGAGAAGGTTTCCGGCTGGATGCCCAACCTGCGCGCCACCAGGGATTTTTCGACCGGCAGCGTGAACGTCGCGTTCCCCTCGTCTGCCGGACACAGCTTGAGCAGGAAGCTGGCGACCCGCTGGGGAGCGGACTGGATCTGAAGCTGCTCGATCTGCTGGACCAGGGTGCGCAGGCGCATCGACATCGATCCGAGCATCGCGAAGGCGGTCCCGACATCGGCCTGGACGCAGCGGGCGAAGGCGTGGGCGGTGATCGATACCACGCGAAGGTCCGTGACCGCCTGCGCACAGACGGGGAAATTGCCCTGGGCGAACATGGCCGCCTCGGCGAAGGTTTCGCCGGAATTGACCATGGCAACCACCGCTTCCGATCCTTCTCGGTTGATCCGGTACAGCTTCACCCAGCCTTCCAGCACGACGAAGAATCGGTCCGCGGGATCTCCCTGGACGAACAGGTCGGTGCCGCGCTCGACCGAGCGGATCGTCGCCGTCGCCATGAGCGAGGCCAGCACCGGCTCCGGCACCTGCTGGAACAGAGGGAGGTTCCGCAGGATCGCCACGTCGCGCGGAGCCATGTCGGCAAGGTTCGTAGCCATATCGAATCCGCGCTCCATACGGGTTGCCGAAGGCCCTTCATAGCAGTCAACGACCCGGCTTGGAATCGCCGGGTTCGGAATCAAGTGAGCGAAACCAGCCTTCATACGGCGTATTGACCGCCATGTGCCTGTTGTAGTCGGGGGCACCGTCGGTCCACCACACGGGACCGCGCTCGCCCAGCGCCCGTTTCGCCTCGTCGACGCGGCTTCTCGCCTGCTTCATCGCTTCTGCGTCGCCCTTGGCGTCGCGGACGGACCGCCGGGCCGCCATCAGGTCGCGGACCAGCCGTTCACGCTCGGCCGGTTCCAGCCGGGGATCGCTCAGGCGCCACAGTCGGCCGCGCACCACGAAATACCGTCCGTCAGGTGTCTGCGGATACATCCATCGTCATCTTTCAGTCCGAACTGACCCTATCAACCCTCGGCACGGTCCGCCGTTTCCGGGATTCGGCGTCCCAGTGCTCGCGGAGGCGGATCGTCTCCAGCCTGAGGCGGATTTCCTCCAGCTTGGCGAGGCGCGAGCGCCGTTCGGCAAGGTCGCCTTCGATATGCCTACGGAAATCCGCGACTTCCGGCATCCTCCTGTAGGCGAAGGTTTCCCAGACGCCGCGAAACGCCTTCACGAACAGATCGCGCGGCCATTCGGCCATCAGTTCGACGTCGAGGTCGAGAGACAGCCCCGTCGGCATTTCGAAGCCACGCCGGTTCGCCAAGACCGCCAGCGACGCCAGGACTTCCGCGGGACTGCCGGGTTCCAGGTCGCGCCGGGCCATGTCGAGGGCTGCCGGCAGACCGTCGGCAAGATCAGCCCGGACCGTTTCCGGCAGGTGGATGCCCGGTTCTTCGTGCCAGGATTCGCTCAAGGCAAGCATCCGCTTCGGCGGCGTTGCGACCGGCGAGGTCAGCGCCCGTCCGGTGTTCGGCACCAGCCTTACCGGGCGCGCCGGACGGATTCCCGCTCCGGCCGGTTCCCTTGCCGCGTGAGGGTTTTGCTCTCTCGCCTGCACCGTCATGGCTGTTTCCCTCACGTTCCCGCCTCCATCTTTCCTGATTGGCGAACCAGCCGCGCCACGCGCAGCCGACGTCGATGTAGCGATAGCCCTTGGCCCGGCAGCCGGTGACGAAGGCCTTGGTCAAGGCTTCCGCGTCGATACCGGGATGCGTTTCGGCGGCCCAGGCAAGATCCTGGGCGCTGGGTGTCCAGTCGTCCGGGACCGGCTTTGCGACACCGCTAGAAACTCGCTCCGCCTCACGCGGAAGAGAGATTCTTTCTTGAATCGGATGAGTCTGATTCATGTCATCGCCGTGACAGCCCCTGTCATGCCTAGGACCTGACGAAGCATGTTCTGGCACCGCGTCCGCCGCGATGCCGATCGCGCAAGCTTCGGACGGGACGATCCGGTACAGGCATGACCGCAGCCCGCCGTCGCCGCGCAGGCGGCGGGTGCGTTCGATCAGGCCCAGTTGTTCGAGCCGGTTCAGGACCTTGATGATCCAGGGCCGCGACCGCTTCAGCCGTGCGGCAAGGGTCGATTGGCTGGGCCAGCACAGCCCGGCCTTGTCTTGGTATGTCGAGAGGCAAGCCAGCAGCGCGAACTCGTCCACCCCGACATCGGGATTGAACAGCCATTCGGCGCGCACGACTCCCCAACGACCTGAAATCCCTTCCGGTGACTCCATGGGTCTCTCCGTCGTTCGATGCTTCGACGACGACGGGCAAAACTCCATCGTTGTGGGAAACTGGCATTTCCCACTTGTTCTGGAGTCCGGATTGGCGGTACGGTCAAAGCGTCAACTGTAGCCGTATGCCGGGTCCGTCCCGTCGTTTCGGTTCACGGAAGAGCTCGCCCTGGCAGGCGGGCTCTTTCCGTTTTCACAGGGCACTGCCCTAATCCATTGTCAGCTTTCGCTAATTTCGCCTTTCGCTTCCTGGCTTCCGGCTTGGTTTCGGGCCAAGTTTCCGGATAGATCGTCCGAAGGGCCGCGCCGGATGGCTGGACCTTCGTCGGCTACACTCCAACGCCCTTCGCCATCCCGAGTCAAACGCCAGCCCTGTAGGTTTGAGAGTCGGCTATGTGGGTTTGAAGGGCGGATCGGTGGGTTTACGGGGCGGATGTGTCGGTCTGCGGGGCGCGTCCGGTAGGTTTCAGGGGCATTTGTGTGGGTTTGCGGGGCGAGTGACTCCTGCTGCCGTCCTTCGACGCCGACCCGCGGCCTTCCCGATTCTGCGAATCGATGGAGCGGAGGCTGCAAACCCTGTCCTGAGTCGGCGCCGACAGGCAGGACCGTGTTCGGAGGCTGTGAAAGCCCCGAGCCCAGGGCGCGTATCCGCCCTTGGAACCTACCGACTCCGCGCGCGCCAGGCCCGGCGAGTCGCCTGAAACTCCCTGGAAAGCCAGCTTGGCCCTCGATCGGGCACTCGGGCATCTCCTCGAAGGCGTCAGGTCCTGTGGGTTGGTGGGGCGGATGAGTCCGAGGACCCTCAATCCCGGTTCGATCCCGGCCGATCCGACCACCGCCCCTGAAACCCACAGAACTGCCCGGTGGGTTTCAGGGGCGGTGGTCGGATTTGGGCTATCACCACATTGGCGTTTGGGTCATTTATGACAGGCGGAAGTGGTGAAGGCGCGTTTAGTGGATCAGGGAGCGGCGGCGGTGACGACGGAAGGCAAACAGCACGTTCTCCAGTTCGTTATCTTCGAGGAGGAGGATCCTCGGCACACGAAGATGGTGGCGCTCTACGATCTGGCGCCCCGGTTCGTCTTCGACACCAACGGCGACGAGGACGGCCAGAGGAAGCTGATCGAGCGGGAATTCTCCTTCGCCGGCAAGCGCTACCGCATCACGATCAAGCCGACCGTCATGAAGGACGAGGACGGCACGCTCCGCACCCGCTATCCGGGCGAGCGGGAGCAGATCGTCGAGGAAGTGATCCGCCGCCTGGCCGCCGAGAAGGGCAGGCTGAGCCTTCAGGACAGCAAGGTGCGTTTCCCGTTCTCGCTCTACGAGGTTCGGGAGGAACTGGCCCGCGTCAAGCACAGCTACAACACGTCCGAGATCAAGCAGGCCATCCTGATCCTGAACGAGTGCCCCGTCGGCATCCACGCGCTGGAAGACAGCAAGCGCCTGCTGTCCGCGTCGGCGTTCCCCGTGATCGGCATGCGGACGCGGAACGACAGCGACGATGCCGAGACCTTCGTGGAATTCAACCCGATGGTGGCCGACGCGATCCGGCGCCTCGCCTTCCGCCAAGTCAGCTACGAGTTGCTGATGGAGATCCGCGACCCGATCGCCCGCTGGCTCTACAAGCGGCTTCACCAGGAGATCGCCAGCAACGGCCGCGACGTCCAGCAGATGCTCGCCACCGAGATCCGGCGCGATTCGGGCATGGCCGTCTGGAAGAAGACCCGCAGCATGCTGGCGCGCGTGCGCCGGGCGGTCGAAGTGCTTCAGGAACGAGGGCTGTTGGCGGAGGTCGAGTGCGAGGACCAGATGGTCGCCCGCCGCAAGGACGATATCCTGTTCGTGATGAAGCCTTCCGCCGAGATGATGCGGGAGGTCCAGCGCGCCAACCGTCAGGTCGAGGACGACGCGTCGGAATACGCCCGGCTGTCGGGAGATTCGGGCACCGACGAGTTCCGCCCGGTCGAGCGGGAAGACCTCAACGAACTGCGCAACGACCGGCGGCGTCGGCGGTTCGGCGTGGTCGAGAGTGCGCCACGGATCGCCGCAGCCGCCAAGGTGGGCTGAGGGGACCCGGCTCCTCCCCGTCACGCCTCGCCCGTCACGATCCGAGCGATAGGACGCGCGTCAGCAGGACGTAGTCGGATTCGAAGACCATCAGCGCCACCAGGACCAGCAGCAGCAGAGGCGGCAGCAGGATGACGTAGCGAAGCACCAGCCGTTCCCATTGCAGATGCATGAATACGGCGACGATCAGTCCCGCCTTCAGCAGCATGAAGATGATTATCAGGAACCAGCGCAGGTATCCCTGAACGTGAAAATAATCCACCAGATAGGACAGCGTGCTGAGGACGAACAGTAATCCCCATACCTTCAGGTAAACCCCGATCGGATGGCTCTGATTCTCGGCGTGATCCATGGCGTCCTCTCACCACAGGTAAAAGAAGGCGAAGATGAAGACCCAGACCAGATCGACGAAATGCCAGTACAGTCCGGCGATCTCGACGATCTGATAATTGCCCTTCCGCTCGTAGTCGCCGCGGGCGACCTTCAAAGCCACGACCGAGAGGTAGATCACGCCGGCCGAGACATGGAGGCCGTGGAAGCCGGTGATCATGAAGAAGGTCGAGCCGAACTGCGCCGCACCGAACGGGTTGGCCCATGGCCGGACGCCTTCGGAGATCAGCTTGGTCCACTCGAAGGCCTGCATGCCGACGAAGGTGGCCCCCAGCGCCGCCGTTGCCAGCATGAGCGCTGCCGTTCGGGCGCGGTCGCGCCGGTATGCGAAGTTGACCGCCATCGCCATGGTGCCGCTGCTGCTGATCAGGACGAAGGTCATGATGGCGATCAGGATGAGCGGGATATGCGCACCGCCGATGGTCAGGGCGAAGACCTCGCTCGGGTTCGGCCATGCCACGGTGTTCGACATCCGGACCGACATGTAGGACGTCAGGAAACACCCGAAGACGAAGGTGTCGCTGAGAAGGAAAAGCCACATCATGGCTTTTCCCCAGGGGACGTTCCTGAACGCCTTCCGGTCCGCGGAAAGGTCCGTGACGATCTCCTGCCAGCCTTCGGCCTGGGCCGAGGGGCCGGCGGTATATCCGGCAGTCCCTTGATGAGCCATGCCTCAACTCCCCGGTTCTGGCTTCCGCCGCTAATGCATCCCGTGCGGAAGGGGCTGCAACACCGCATCCGCTCCACCGTTGTCCGCCAGCAGCAGGCCGAACAGCGCCAGCCAGACGACCAGCAGAAAGTGCCAGTAGAGGGCGCAAAGCTCGACCGCCGGCCGTAGCTCGGCGGCGCTGCCTGCATGGCGCAGTCTGGCGGCGGCACGCCCCCAGGCGGCCATCCCGCCGAGCAGGTGCAGTCCGTGCAGGGCCGACAGCAGGTAGAAGAAGGTGTTGGCCGGATTGGAGGCGACGTAGTATCCGAGGCCGTCGAGCTGTCTCCAGGCCACGAGCTGTCCGGCCAGGAAGAGGGCCGCGAACAGCCCTCCGGCGTATAGTCCGGCCGTGGCGCCGGCGGGACGGTTCCGCCGCACGCCGATCCAGGCGCCCTGGAAGGCGGCGCTGCTCAGCACCAGGGCCAGCGTGTTCAGCCAGAGGACAGGTGGTTCGTCCAGCGGCACCCAGTCGCCGAACCCCATGCGCATGACATAGGCGGTGCCCAGCAGGACGAACAGCACCGAGATCACGATGAGAAAGAAGATGAGGCCCAGCCTCCCCGTCGGTATCCGCAACCTGCCGGATGGCGGGAACTCTCCGCTGCCGCTTTCGAGCCAGGGCTTGGCCGCCAGCGTTCCGAAGATGGTCATCTCAGGAGGCCCCCCTGTTCCGGGGGCGCTTCGGGGTTCAGGCCGTCGCCGGCCGGGCGCGGATAATTCTGCGGCAGGAAATCCTGTTCAGCGTCGGGGACGCTGTAGTCGTAGGCCCAGCGGTAGACCACGGGCTGCCTCGGCCCCCAGTTGCCGTGCCCTGGTGGCGTTTCCGGCGTCTGCCATTCCAGCGTCGTCGCGTTCCAGGGATTGGAGCCGGCGGGCCTGCCGCGGAAACCGCTCCACGCCATGTTGAACAGGAAGACCAGTTGGGCGGCTCCGACGACCAAGGCCGCGACCGTGATGAAGGCGTTCAGTTCGCGCGCCGAGTCCGGGATGAAGGCGATCCCCTCGAAGTCGTGGTAGCGCCGGGGAATGCCGACGAAACCCAGGTAGTGCATCGGGAAGAAGATCGCATAGGTGCCCAGGAAGGTGACCCAGAAGTGGAACTTGCCCAAGGCGTCGTTCAGCATGCGCCCGGTCACCTTGGGGAACCAGTGGTAGATCGCGCCGAAGATGACCAGCACGGGGGCCACGCCCATGACCATGTGGAAATGCGCGACCACGAAATACGTATCCGAGAGCGGCACGTCCACGACCACGTTGCCGAGGAAGAGCCCCGACATGCCGCCCGACACGAAGGTCAGGATGAAGGCCAGCGAGAACAGCATCGGGACCGTGAAGTGGATGTCGGCCTGCCACAGCGTCAGCACCCAGTTGTAGACCTTGAGAGCGGTCGGAACGGCGATGATCAGCGTCGTGGTCGCGAAGAAGAAGCCGAAATACGGGTTCATGCCGCTGACATACATGTGGTGCGCCCAGACCACGAAGCTGAGGACGCCGATCGCCAGCAGCGCCCAGACCATCATCCGGTAGCCGAAGATGTTCTTGCGGGCATGCGTGCTGATCAGGTCGGAGACGATGCCGAAGCCCGGCAGGGCCACGATGTAGACTTCCGGGTGTCCGAAGAACCAGAACAGGTGCTGGAACAGCAGCGGACTGCCGCCGCCATAGCTCAGCCGCTCGCCCAGCGACGTGATGGTCGGCATGAAGAAGCTGGTCAGCAGCACCCGGTCCAGAAGCATCATCAGGCCGCTGACGAACAGCGCCGGAAAGGCCAGCAGGCCCAGGATCGTCGCGACGAAGATGCCCCAGACCGTCAGCGGCAGCCGCATCATGGTCATCCCGCGCGTGCGCGCCTGGAGGATGGTGGTCACATAGTTCAGGCCGCCCATCGTGAAGGCCACGACGAAGATGATCAGGGAAACCAGCATCAGGATGATGCCCCAGTCCCGGCCCGCCGTTCCCGGCAAGATCGCCTGCGGAGGGTAGAGCGTCCATCCCGCCCCGGTCGGACCCCCGGGCACGAAGAAACTGGCGACCAGCACCAGGACCGCCAGTAGGTAGACCCAGTAGCTCAGCATGTTGACATAGGGAAACACCATGTCCCGGGCGCCGATCATCAGCGGGATCAGGTAATTGCCGAAACCGCCCAGGAACAGCGCCGTGAGCAGGTAGACCACCATGATCATCCCATGCATGGTGACGAACTGGAGGTATCGTTCCGGGTCGATGAAGGGCAGGCTGCCGGGAAAGCCGATCTGCATCCGCATCAGCCACGACAGCACCAGGGCGATCAGCCCGACCGCCATCGCGGTTATCGAATACTGGATCGCGATGACCTTGTGATCCTGGCTCCAGATGTATTTCGTTATGAAGCTGCGCGGCTCGTGATGGCCGTCGCCCAGATCTTCGTCGTGGTCGGTATCGTCATATGTTCCGGTCGGTATCGCGGTTTGAGCCATGTCGCCCTTCCTCCGCTTTCGTTTCCTGATTTATTGGTTCATCGAGTTTCCTTGTCTGACTGCCTCGGCCAGCGCGGTGTCCCGCACTGCCTGGGCGAAGGTCGGATATTCGTCCAGCCAGGGCTGATGCGCGTCCGGTTCCACGACGACGACGGTGCCGCGCATCGCCGAATGACCGACGCCACAAAGTTCCGCGCAGAGGATTTCGAAGTTTCCGGTCACGGTCGGCGTGAACCAGAAATAGGTCACCATGCCGGGGACGAGGTCCATCTTGGCCCGGAACTGCGGGACGTAGAAGTCGTGCAGCACGTCCACGGACCGGAGCAGCAGCTTGACCGGCTTGCCGACCGGCAGCCGGACCTCGCCGCCCTCCACCAGGACATCGTCGCCGCCATGGGGATCGTCTGGGTTGAGCCCGAAAGGATTGTCGGCGTCGATCCGCATCGGGTCCACCGCGCCCAGGACGCCGTCGGCGCCGGGGAAGCGGAATGCCCAGCCCCATTGCTGGCCCATCACCTCGACCGTGGCCGCATCGGGCGGAACGGTGACGTAGTCCTTCCAGACGACCAGACCCGGGGCCAGCATGGCCGCGATCCCGACCGACGTCAGGCCGGTCAGCCACAGTTCGAGCTTGCCGCTCTCCGGTTCGTAGCCGGCGCGTATCCCTTCCCGGTGCCGGAACCGGAACATGGAGTAGGCCATGAAAAGGACCAGGGCGCAGAAAACGACGCCGGTGATCATGAAGGTAATGATCAGGGTCGTGTCGATCGTCCCCCAGTTGGACGCCAGCGGCGTAAACCACCACGGACTGACCAGACTGAAAACGACCGACCCGACGACAAGTAAGGCAAATACGATAGCCACAGTCATAGCCCGTCGCCCCGCTTCTTCTTTTTCGAAAAGACGGATTTAGGCGTCGGCCCGATGGGCCTCTTGGACTCTGCGATCTTCAGTTTCCATAATAACGGATTTTACTCGCTCCTGCAAGGATCAGGAAAGCTCCCACTCCCGGATCGCACCTTGCATCTTCCAGTCCTTGGTTTAATCTGCAACTGATGGTATTGGGAAGCCATCCTTCAACTGCGCCGAACAATCGGAGCGGGCAACGACAAGATTATGGGGAAACGCATCATGAAGGACATCAGCAGGCGCTCGGTCATCCTGGGCGCCGCGGCGATCACGGCCGGATGTGCGGCGCAGGGAACGTCGGGTCTGGTCGCTCCGGCAGCCACCCGAAGCGCGGCCGGCGGGTCCGGGATGGGGATGGCGGGTGTCGATGAAGTTCTCCGCCAAGCCATCGGCCCCGACAAGGTGGCCGGTCTGGTCGCGACCGTCGGCACCGACAAGGAAACGCTCTTCGAGGCGGCCTACGGCAAGCGCAGCCTTGACGGGGAAGTCGACATGTCGGCGGACTCGGTCTTCTGGATCGCCTCGATGACCAAGGCGGTGACTTGTACCGCGGCGATGCAGATGGTGGAGCAGGGCAGGCTGACGCTGGACGATCCGATCGGCGGGGTACTTCCCGAGTTAGGATCGCCGCGCGTCCTGACCGGCTTCGACAGGGCGGGCCGGCCGCGATACCGCGCCGCCCGCCGGCCCATCACGCTACGCCATCTCCTGACCCATACCGCGGGCTTCTGTTACCCGATCTGGAATGCCGAGCTTGACCGCTACATGAAGGCGACCGGCCATCCGTCCACCGCCACCGGCCTTAAGCGGTCGCTGGAACTGCCGCTGATGTTCGATCCGGGCGACCGCTGGGAATACGGCATCAACATCGACTGGGCCGGATTGGCGGTCGAGCGGGTCAGTGGGCGAAAGCTCGGCGCCTATTTCGACGAATACATCTTTTCGCCGCTGGGAATGACCAGCACGGGCTTCAAGCTGACCCCGTCGCAGCGGGCGAGGCTGGTGAAGGTCCATGCCCGCCAGTCCGACGGCTCCCTGAAGCCGATCGACTTCGAGATCAAGCAGGACCCTGAGTTCGAGGCGGGCGGCGGCGGTCTCTACTCGACCGCCGGCGACTATCTCAAGTTCTGCCGGATGTTCCTGAACGGCGGCCGCTCCGCGACCGGCCAGCAGGTGCTGCGCCCGGAAACCGTCGCTGTCATGGGCACCAACCAGATGGGCGCCCTGAACGTCAGGCTGCTGCCGACCAACACCCCTGATCTTTCCGCCGATGCCGAGTTCTTTCCCGGCATCGTCAAGAAATGGAGCACCGCCTTCATGCTCAACACCGAGCAGGCGCCGACGGGACGGAGCGCCGGCAGCATGGCCTGGGCCGGGCTCGCCAACACGTTCTTCTGGATCGACCCGACGCGCAAGGTCACCGGCGTCATCCTGATGCAGATACTGCCCTTCGTGGAGCCCCGGGCGCTCGACACCTTCACCAAGTTCGAGACCCAGACCTATCGGGAGATTTAACACCGGCGGCCTTAAACATTGACCGGCCTGGAAGGTTGAATGTCGGGCTGATCCCTCTCAGCTTCGTTCGAGGGAGCGCAGGAAAGCGAAGTCGCAGCCTTCGTCGGCTTGCAGGATCTGCTCGTCGTAGAGGCGCTGGTAGCCGCGTGACGGAGGACGCTTGGCCGGGACGAGAGCGGTGCGGCGGCGATCGAGTTCGGCGTCGTCCACCAGCAGCTCCAGCCGACGTCCGGCGACGCTGAGGCGGATGCGGTCGCCGTTGCGGACGAGGGCCAGCGGACCGCCCGACGCGGCGTCCGGTGTCACGTGCAGGACGATGGTGCCGTAGGCGGTGCCGCTCATCCGGGCGTCCGAGATCCGCACCATGTCCTTGACGCCGGTCCGGGCCAGTTTGGACGGGATCGGCAGGTAGCCGGCCTCCGGCATGGCCGCCTCGCTGACCGGGCCGGCGTTCTGGAGGACGAGGAAGTCGTCGGCATCGACGTCAAGGTCCGGATCGTCGATCCGGGCAGCCAGATCCTCGAGGGAGGAGAAGACGACCGCGCGTCCCTCGCGCTCGAACAGGGCGGGATCGGCGGCGGCGCGCTTCAGGATCGACCCCTTGGGAGCCAGATTGCCGAAAAGCGCCACCAGCCCGCCGTTTTCGCGGACGGGGGTCTCGACCGGATGGATGATCTCCCGATCCACCCAGGGATGGGCGGCGTCGATGCGCTCGCCGATGGTCTCTCCCGTCACCGTGACGCAGTCCAGGTGGAGGAGCGGGCGCAGCTCCCGCAGGACCGCCGGGATGCCGCCGGCCGCGTGGAGATCCTCCATATAGCCGACGCCTGTCGGCTTCAGATCGACCAGAACAGGCGTCGTCTCGCTCAACTCGTTCATCCGGTCAAGATCGACCGAAAGACCCAGCCGTCCCGCTATCGCCGCAAGGTGGATGATGGCATTGGTCGAGCCGCCCAGAGCCAGAAGCACGCGGACCGCGTTCTCGACCGCTTCCGCCGTCATGATCCGGCTGGGGCGGCGGTCGGAGCCGATCAGCGACACGGCGATCCGCCCGGTTTCCTCCGCCATGCGCAGCCGGTCGGCATCCACCGCCGGGATCGCGGCCGATCCCGCCGGCATCATGCCGAGCGCTTCGGCCAGGGACGCCATCGTGCTCGCCGTACCCATCACGGCACAGGAACCGGCGGTGCTCGCCAGCCGGCGCTCGACCGAATCGATTTCCTCATCGCTCACGCCGCCGGCGCGGTATCGCGCCCAGAACCGGCGGCAGTCGGTGCAGGCGCCCAGGCGCTCGCCCCGGTGGCGGCTGGTCGACATCGGTCCGCCGACGAGCTGGATCGCCGGGATGTCGGCCGAGGCCGCCCCCATCAGCTGGGCCGGCACCGTCTTGTCGCATCCGCCAAGCAGCACGACCGAGTCCATCGGCTGGGCTCGGATCATCTCCTCGACGTCCATCGACATGAGATTGCGGAACTTGAGGCTGGTCGGGCTGAGGAAGACTTCGCCCAGCGAGATCGTCGGGAACTCGACCGGCAAGGCGCCGGCGGCCAGGACGCCGCGTTTCACCGCCTCGATCAGTTCCGGGAAATGGCGGTGACAGTTGTTGAAGCCGCTGGCCGAATGGGCGATGCCCACGATGGGCCGGTCCAGCATCTCGCGGCTGTAACCCATGGAACTCGCAAAAGAGCGCCGCAGATAAAGGCTGAAACCCCGGTCGCCATAATTGGTGAGGCCCCGGCTGAAGCCGAGCCCCTTGTTCTTTTCTTCTTCTTCGTTCATCGCCCTGGTCCTCCCGTGCGGCCGTGCCGTTATGCCGTCGCAGGGCGGCAGCATAGCCTTTGGGGCGGATCAGGTGAACGGAACAAACCCTTCGGCCACGATTTCCCCGGCTTCCTGGACTTGCCAGCGGCCGCTCTCGTAGTTGATCATCAGGCTGCCGACGCTTTCCGGCAGATGGTTCATCAGCCGCTTGCCGTGGTCCGTCAGCACCACGTTGGCCCAGGCGTAGACGAATCCCGCCGGCTCTTCCGGGTCTTCCCGGACCCCCAGGAACTGGTCGGCATGGGCTGCCAGCAGGCCGAGTATACGGACCTCCGAGGGGCCCCGCCCGCGATCTTCGGTTATCTTCTCCGCCAGTCCCTCCGGGTCCTGGGTATCCGGACTTTCGACTTCCATGTCGGTCATGCGTCGCTCCTGTTGCGGCTTCGAGCATGGTAACCCGATTTTGGAGCGGCTGAGAAACGATCAGTTCAGAGCCCGTTTGAGAATTGAGCGGCATTGCGGATCCGGGGCTTGGTTGCCCGCTCATACCGAGGGCCGAAGACATTGACCGGTGTGGACAGCGTTTGTTGGGCCACGGCCCAACCTACAGGCTGCTGCTTCGTAGGTTGGGCCGTGGCCCAACACTTGCCGACCGCAGGTCAAACTCTTCGGCTCCTGGTATCGTACCAGCGGCCTTCAAGCTCGACATGTCCGGAACGCTGGACGTCGGGCTGAAGAGGCCCGATACCCCTGCCGAAACTCACAGGGTAAGCTTCAGGGCCGTTGGAATCAGACAGGAGCGCCTCTAGCAAAGTGCGGGGGCTGGCTGAAATGCTCGATCAGGAGTTCAGTGAGGACCCGTATCTTGCGTGCGGGATGCTGACCAGGCGGGCGGACGATATATGCACCTGCCGGCGGTGGTGGATGGCGTGTCATGACCGGCACGAGCGCTCCGGAGGCCAAATGTTCATGGGTGAGGCAGTCGGGCAGGTACGCGATCCCTAGCCCTGCCGCTACGGCCGCCACCAGGGCCGTGCCGTTGTCAGCCTTGAAGCGTCCCTGCGGACGTACCGTCACGGTCTTGTCGCCATCCATGAAGTGCCAGGCTTCGGTCCCCTGCATCAAGGCTTCATGGGCGACGAGTTCCTCCGGTGTCTCAGGCGACCCATGCGCCTCGATATAGTCGGGACTGGCGACGAGCTTCCCGAAGATCGGGCCGACACGTCTTGCGACCAGATTGGAGTCCTGAAGATAGCCTACCCGTATCGCGCAATCGTAGCCCTCCCCGATCAGATCGACGAAGCGATCGCTGTAGCAGGTGTGGATTTGGAGCCGGGGATGGCGTCGCGCCAATTCGGCGAGCACGGGAGCGAAGTGGGTCGGGCCGAAAGTAAGCGGCGCGGCAACTCGCAGGCGGCCGCGAAGGTCACCGGCGGGCAGGATCGTTTCCTTGGCTATATCGATCTCGGCGCAGACCCTGGCTGCATAGTCTCGGAAAGTGGCCCCGGCTTCCGTGAGAGCAGCCCCGCGGGTCGTTCGTGCCAGAAGCTGAACGCCAAGTTCCGCTTCAAGCCGGGAGAGCCGGCGACTGACGATCGACTTGGATACGCCGAGGCGGAGTGCCGCGGGCGAAACCCCGCCAGCATCGGCAACTTCCACGAACGTCCGCAGCTCTTCGATATCCAATCCAGCGTTCCCCATTTCGCGACACAGCTTGGCATGAAAGGACGCTACCGCATCGTGCCTAGTAACGGCAATGTCACTCTCAGGCAACGCCACTGCTGGCGCATGTCTCCTGAAAATACCAATGCCGCTCACGACGGCAGTAAAGGATGTAACAATGACGTTTCGTAACGGGCTTGCTTCGCTTCTTCGTCCAGAAGACTCGGTACTCATATTGATCGACCACCAACCTTACCAGCTCGCGAACGTGAACAGCCACGAACCGCAGATGGTGATCAACAATACTACAGGTCTGGCGAAAGCCGCCAAGGCCTTCGGCGTCCCCACGATCCTCACCACCGTGATCGCTGAACGGGGTGGTCTCCTCTTTCCTCAGATCACCGATGTGTTTCCTGGCCAGGAAGTGATCGACCGTACGTTCATCAACACTTGGGAAGATCGGAAGGTGGTGGACGCAGTCAAGGCGACGGGCCGCAAGCAGCTGGTCATCGCGGGCCTGTGGACCGAAGTCTGCGTCGCGATGCCGGCAATCCAGGCCCTCGGCGAAGGCTGGGACGTGACCGTGATCACCGATGCATCCGGCGGAGTTTCGGTCGAAGCCCATCAAGTCGCCGTCCAGCGCATGATCGCCGCCGGAGCGAACATGATGACCTGGCTTGCGCTGGCGGCCGAATGGCAACGCGACTGGGCTCGGGCCGATCAGGCCGTAGCACTGACGGAAGTCATCACGCAACATGCCGGCGGCAGCGGCATCGCGTTCCTGTGGGAACAACAGCTGCTCAACACGCCTGTACCCCGCAACGCAGGATGACCTGAGCGGGGATGCCGAGATCTTCGAGCATGGAATGCGAAAAGTGGATCGCTTGATCGAGCCTCGGCATCCCCACCACGCCTCGGCAGTCGTGCTCGCCACCGCCATGGTCTTCCGGTGCTGACAGCGCTAAGCTGTTTGACGGCATAAGGGCTGCAAGCAGCCCGTCAGAACGCATGCCGGCGTCATTTGGCGAAATATTTCCCGCCATCCACTAAACGCAGGCTTTCTTGATGCCCGAACCCGATACCTCGATGTTCAAGCTCGATCCCGCGCCGAAGGTCATCACCTTCGATTGCTATGGCACTCTTGTGGAGTGGTACGAGGTGCTTCTGCGCGAGATCGGCGCGACGCTGGCGAAGCACGACGCGAGCGGCGCAAATGCATCCGCGATCCTCGACAGCTTCTCCGCGCAGGGGCGACGCCTGACGGCGGAGAGACCGCACCGCCTCTACAAAGACATCCTGCGCATCGGCTTTGCCGCTGCGTTCGGCGAACATGGCCTGAACCCGAGCGCGGACGAGATCGAGCGCATCGCGTCGTCACCCATGACGATGGGTCCGCACCCCGAGGTCCCGGATGTCCTGCGGCGACTGCGCGAGCGCTACAAGCTGGCGATCTTCACGAACTCCGACGACGATCTTATCGCGCCGACCGTGGCGCGCATCGGCGTGCCTTTCGACTACGTCATTACCGCCGAACAGGCGCAGGCCTACAAGCCATCGCGACAACTCTTCGAGTACGCCTACCGCACGATGGGCGTGACGCCGGACGAGACGGTGCATGTGGCGATGGGCATGTACTGGGACATGAAGGCCCGTCATGAACTGGGTCTACGCGGCATCTGGGTGAACAGGCGGGGTGAGGCCGGCAATCCGGACTGGCTGCCCTATGCGGAGGTGTCGGACTTGGATGGAGCGGCCGCATTGCTCTTGCCGCCCTGACGCCGACTTGGCGCGGCGCCTGTTCCGCTCTGGCGCTATCTTATACCAAGGGCCGAAGACATTGACCTGCCGGGACAATGTTTGTTGGGCCACGGCCCAACCTACAGGCTCCTGTCTCGTGGGTTGGGCCATGGCCCAACACTTCCGGAACGCAGGTCAAATTCTTCGGCCAGTCATCCCTCCCAGACCATCGCCGGAACGGCAGCCCTGAACCGTGCGGGCTCGATCCCATGGTCGGCCAAAGCGGCGCTCAGCCGCCGGGCCGGCTCATCGCGTCCCTCGTCGGTGAGCTGGAACGTGCCCCAGTGTATTCCCAGGGCATGCCGCGCCTCGAGATCGAGCAGAATTTGCACGGCTCCGTCAGGGTCGCAATGCTGGGCGGACATGAACCACTCGGGCGCGTAGGCGCCGATCGGAAGCAGGGCCAGGTCAGGCCGTCCGTAGCGTTCTCGCATGTTCCGGAAGATGCGGCCGCTGCCATAGCCGCTGTCGCCTGCGAAGTAGATCAGCCCGACGGGCGTCCGAATCATGAAGCCGCACCACAGCGCCATCCGGCGATCGCTTGGCCGGCGCGACGACCAGTGGTTGGCGGGTACGATGTGAGCCTCGGCGCCTTCTCCGATCCCAATCCGGTCTCCCCAGTCGCCGCTGACGACCTGGGCCGTGCGGATATGGCGGCGGACGATCACGTCGTTGCCGAGCGGTGTCACGATCAGGGGCGCGTCGCGCTCGTGCAGCCGCTTGAGCGTGTCGACGTCGAGATGGTCGTAGTGGTTGTGCGACAGGAGGACCGCGTCGATCCGGGGAAGATCGTCGAAGGCGACTCCGGGAGCGGTGACCCGACGCGGACCGGCGAAGCTTAGGGGACTGGCGCGTGCCGACCAAACCGGATCGGTGAGGATGTTGAGGCGGGCCGCCTGAATCAGCAGGGTCGAGTGCCCTACCATCGTGACCCGGAGTCCGTTTACCTGGGCATCCGGCACCGTCCGCTGGACCGCGACCTGCTTCGGCCATGCCGCCGCAGCGCCCGCCAGTTTCCAGCGCAGAAGTTGGCGCAGCGTGCGGTCGGTTTCCGGTTCTCCCGGATTGAAGAAGCGCACACCGTCGTAATTGTGGGCCGGCGGGCCTTGGTGATAGGGATTGCGCTTGGCCACTCGGCTTCTCCTGGACATCCGGCTCGGCCAAGCCGGCCCCCACTCACATAGGGATGCCGGCCGCTGCGGCAACGGGCTGCCGTTATCTCGCTGCGAGCAGCGGGCGCAGTGCGTCGGTCACTCCGTTCAGCGCGATCTCGGTGCCGACGCACAGGAGCAGGAAGGCGGTGAGGCGCGTCAGCACCCGGGAGCGGGCCTGGCCCAGCAGGGCTACAAGACGGTCGGCCGACGCATAAGCCAGCCAGACGATCAGCGCCACCACGATCGCCGCCGCCGATGCTCCGAGGAAGAACGAAGCGAGGGCCTTGTCGTCGGCCGGCAGGTTGGAGCCAAGGGCGATCGCGACCGCGATCGTGCCGGGTCCGGTCGTGAAGGGAATGGTGAGGGGGAAGAAGGCGACGTCATCGGCGCCTTCGGCGTGGGAGGCCTGTTCCTGCTTGCGCTCCTCCGTCGTTTCGGGAGCCTGGAGCAGGCTCCAGGCCCGCGCCGCCACGAAGACGCCGCCCGCGATGCGCAACGCCGAAAGGCTCACCCCGAAAAACGCCAGGATATAGGCACCGCCCCACAGCGCCCCGAGCATGACCAGCGCCGAGTAGAAGCCGATCCGGCGCGCGATGTTCAGCCGCTCGCCATGACTGCGGTCGGCGGTGACCTGACTGAAGATCAGGGCCGAGCCGAGCGGGTTGACGATCGAGAACAGGGCGGAAAGGGCCAGCAGGAAACTCTGTGCAACAGGTATGCTATCCATTCCGTCCCGGCCTTGCTTGCAGCGTCGAAGCCATACTATCAGCCCGCCGGCTTATGGCAATCGACGCAGCGGCAGCCCGCTCAAAGACCCTCTTCGCGGCAGCCCGCTCAAAGACCCTCTTCGCGGCAGCCCGCTCAATGACCCTCCTTCAATGGCCGCCAAGTTGCCGGCTCGCTTCGGGCTTGTCGTGGATGCCGAGGCTGTCGAGCAGCGTGGTACTGGCTTGGTTGAGGCCGGTCAGACCGACGACGGCGCCCTGCCGGCGAAACCGCAGCACGACCTTGTCGACGGCTCCGACTGCCGTGTAGTCCCACAGGTGGGCGCCGGTCAGGTCGATCTCGACGCGATCGACGCGTTCCTGGAAATCGAACCCGGCGATGAAGTCTTCGGCGGAGGCGAAGAAGAGCTGGCCGTGGACCGTGTAGGTCCGGCGGCGGCCGTCGTCGCTCAGCGTGCTTCCGACCGTGACGATGTGTGCGACCTTGCGCGCGAAGAACAGGGCGCTCAGCAGCACGCCGACCAGGACGCCCTTGGACAGGTCGTGCGTGACGACGACGGTGAGCGTGGTCGCGACCATCACGATGGAGGAACTGGCCGGCATGGTCCGAAGCTGGCGAAGGGAGCCCCAGTCGAAGGTGCCGATCGATACCATGATCATGACGGCGACCAAGGCCGCCATGGGGATCCGAACGACCCAGTCCTGAAGCACCAGGATCAGGAACAGCAGGACCAGACCGGCGGTAAGCGTCGAAAGCCTTCCGCGTCCGCCGGACTTCGTGTTGATGACGGACTGGCCGATCATCGCGCATCCGGCCATCCCGCCGAACAGGCCGGAGACGATGTTGGCGATGCCCTGGCCGCGGATCTCCGTGTCCTTGTCGCTCTGCGTTCCGGTCATGTCGTCGACGATCGAGGCCGTCAGGAGCGATTCCAGCAGCCCGACCAGGGTCAGCGTGACCGCGACGGGCAGGATGATGCCGAGGGTTTCCAGGTTCAGCGGTACGGCCGGGATCAGGAAGGTCGGCAAGTCGCTCGGCAGTTCCCCCATGTCGCCGACCGTCCGCACGTCGGCACCGGTCAGGATGGCGACCGCCGTCAGCGCCACGATCGCCACCAGGGGCGACGGGATCGCTGTGGTGACCAGCGGCAGCAGATAGATGATGCCGAGGCCGGCCGCGACGATGGCGTACATCTGCCAGTTGGCCCCGGCGAATTCCGGCAACTGGGCCATGAAGATCAGGATCGCCAGCGCGTTGACGAAACCGGTCATGACCGACCGTGAAACGAACCGCATGCTGCGTCCGAGTTTCAGCAGGCCGACTGCGATCTGGAGCGCACCGGTCAGAAGGGTGGCGGCAAACAGGTAGTCCAGGCCGTGATCCTTGACCAGATCGATCATCAGGAGGGCCATGGCGCCGGTCGCGGCCGAGATCATGCCCGGACGTCCGCCGACGATCGAGATGGTGACCGCGATGATGAACGAAGCGTAGAGGCCGACCTTGGGATCGACACCGGCGATTATCGAAAAGGCGATCGCTTCCGGGATGAGGGCAAGTGCGACGACAATGCCGGCAAGCACGTCGCCCCGCATGTTGCCGAACCACTCCGAACGGAGTCTTGCACTATCGAATGTCATTGGGACCTGAACAGAATGGGGAGCCGTTTCCCGGATGCGAGCCGGACGGCATGGAGGCGGAAGGCGTGAAAAAAGCTGCGGCTGCCTGCTTGATCAGGCGCCGGGGCAAAATCGCTGGACGATCGGGAAGATCAGGGCGGACTGTTGCGATGCAGCATGGTCGGTGTCTATCACCGTTCCATGCCCGGCGCAACAACGGGAACTATCCGTGTTCGGCCATGCGCACGCCGGGACCATGGTCGGCATCGGCATTGATGAAGAGGACGCCGCCATCTTCGAGCGCGCGGCGGATCGCTGCGGCCGAAGCACGGTGAAGCTCGTGCTGGCCGTTCTCGAAACCGCGCACGGTGCTGCGGCTCACTTCCGCGCGGGTAGCCAGGTCGTCCTGGGTCCAGGTCAGGAGCGCCCGAGCCGCGCGGCATTGTTCCGGTGTCAAGGACATGCCGCACCAGATGGGTCGCGAAATCCAAAGATCAATATAGCTCATTTTGGTTGAAACGGCCGGTTGCAGGTTTAGCTATGGTCCTGCTGCCGCGGCTCCCGCCGCGCGATTGCCCATTATCGTCCGGCAAGCGTTCACTGAATGGCAGCCGACTTGCCAAGCCCGCGGGCTGCATCCGACACGCGGGACGAGGCCCCCGCAGGAAAGGAGACACGGATGGGGATAACCGACCTTTTTTCGTCCTCGAACGTTCTTCTCGACGTCAGTGCGAATACCAAGCGAGCCCTGCTGGAGTTCATGTCGACCGAGGCGGCAAGCCGGCTCGGCCGGCCCGATCAGGAAATTCTCGACGCTCTGCTGGCGCGCGAGCAGATCGGCTCCACCGCCCTCGGCAAAGGAGTGGCGCTTCCCCATGCGGAGCTCGACGGCGACGGGCTGCCGATCGTCCTCCTGGCGCGGCTTGGCCGCGGCATCGATTTCGACTCCCGCGACGACGAGCCGGTCGACATCGTCTTCCTTGTGCTGTGGCCGTCGTCGGGAGGCAAGGGGCTGCTGACCGCGATGTCCGAGATCTGCCGGACGCTGCGCGACCCGCAGTCGCTGCGGCGGATCCGTTCGGCGGAGACGCCGGAAGCCGTCATCGATCTCGTCCGCCAGCTGGCCGCCGCCCGCGACGGCGCCATTCCGGCGACCATTCCTCCGCCGGACGATACCTGAACGCTCCAGACCCGACGCGTCCGCCGGTATCGCGGACGGGAGGGTGTTTCCAAAATTCGAAGACGACCATGACGCCGCGACGCGGCTCCCGCTCGAAGGCCTGACCGTAGGGGATTATGCCAGACGCCTTGCTCCTGATAGCCGCCGTCGGACTTCCGTTCATCGGTGCGATCGCCGCGGCGATCCTGCCGACCCATGCCCGCACGGCGGCGGCCGTACTGGCCGGGGCGACCGCCCTGGCCGAACTGGCACTCGTCTGGGCCGCCTATCCGACGGTGGCGGCGGGCGGCATCCTCCGGCACGCCGCCGAGTGGATGCCGTCGCTAGGATTGGACTTCTCGCTCCGGATGGACGGCTTCGCCTGGCTCTTCGCGGGGCTGGTGTCGGGCGTCGGCGCGCTCGTGGTGCTTTACGCGCGATACTACATGTCGGCGGACGATCCGGTCCCGCGCTTCTTCGCCTTCCTGCTCGCCTTCATGGGCTCGATGATGGGGGTCGTGCTCTCGGGCAACCTGGTCCAGCTCGCCTTCTTCTGGGAACTGACCAGCCTCTTCTCGTTCCTGCTGATCGGGTACTGGCATCACACGGCGGCCGCCCGGGACGGTGCCCGCATGGCGCTGACCGTGACCGCCACCGGCGGGCTGTGCCTGTTCGCCGGCGTCCTGATCCTGGGCCACATCGTCGGCAGCTACGACCTCGACCGCGTGCTGGCGTCGGGCGACCTGATCCGGTCGCATCAGCTGTACCTGCCGGCCCTCGTCCTGATCCTGCTTGGAGCGCTGACCAAGAGCGCGCAGTTCCCCTTCCACTTCTGGCTGCCGCACGCCATGGCGGCCCCGACGCCTGTGTCGGCCTACCTGCACTCCGCGACCCTGGTCAAGGCGGGCGTCTTCCTGATGGCGCGCCTGTGGCCTGTCATGTCCGGGACGGAGGAATGGTTCTGGATCGTCGGTTCCGCCGGCCTCGCCACGCTGCTGCTGGGCGCCTATGTCGCGATCTTCCAGCATGACCTGAAGGGGCTTCTCGCCTATTCGACCATCAGCCATCTCGGGCTGATCACCCTGCTGCTCGGCCTCAACAGCGCGCTGGCGATGGTGGCGGCGATCTTCCACATCATCAACCATGCGGCGTTCAAGGCATCGCTGTTCATGGCGGTCGGCATCATCGATCACGAGACCGGCACCCGCGACATCCGCCGGCTGTCCGGGCTGAACCGCTTCATGCCCTTCACGGCGCGTCTGGCCCTGGTGGCTGCGGCGGCCATGGCGGGTGTCCCGCTGCTCAACGGTTTCCTCTCGAAGGAGATGTTCTTCGCGGAGGCGCTGTCGGCCCAGGCGTCGCTGACGCTGCTGCTCGACATCCTGCCGTTCGCCGCCACGGTGGCGAGCGCCTTCAGCGTCGCCTATTCCCTGCGGTTCATCCACGGCGCCTTCTTCGGCCCGGACCCGGTCGATCTGCCGCGCACCCCGCACGAGCCGCCCGCCTGGATGAGGTTCCCGGTCGAGATCCTGGTGCTGGGCTGCATCATCATCGGCGTGCTTCCGTCGGCTTCGGTCGGACCCTACCTGGACATGGCCGCGCATTCCGCCTTGGGGTCCGCGACGCCGGACTACAGCCTGGCCGTCTGGCACGGCTTCAACCTTCCCCTGCTGATGAGCTTCACGGCGCTGGCGGCCGGGATCGTGCTCTACCTGGCGCTTCAGCGGCATCTGCGGAAGGGCACGGAAGGGCCGCCGCTGATCCGCCGGCTGGAAGGACGGCGCATGTTCGAGCGGACCATGGTGTTCCTGTCCTGGCGTCTCGCCCGGTCGCTCGAAGGCGTTTTCGGCACCCGCCGCCTGCAACCCCAGTTGCGGCTGGTCGTTTGCGCGGCCATCCTGGCAGCCGCCCTGGCCGTCTACATGCGTGTGCCCGGACCGGGCAACCTGATGCCCGCCGACATCGATCCGGTGCTTGCCCTGATCTGGGCGATCGGCGCCGTCTGTGCGCTAGGCGCCGCGCGTCAGGCTAAGTTCCACCGGCTGGCCGCGCTGATCCTGCTCGGCGGCACCGGGCTGGTGGTCTGCATCACCTTCGTCTGGTTCTCCGCGCCTGATCTGGCGCTGACCCAGCTCCTGGTCGAGGTCGTCACGACGATCCTGCTGCTGCTCGGCCTGCGCTGGCTGCCCAAGAGGCTCGACATACCTGGCTCGCGGGAAGTGCTCACGATGGCCCGCCGCGTGCGGGATCTCAGCATCGCCATCGCCGCGGGCGGCGGCATGGCGGCCCTGGCCTACAGCGTGATGACGAGGGTCCCGCCGGAAATTCTGGCGCAGCACTTCTTGGAACGGGCCTATGCGGAGGGCGGCGGCACCAATGTCGTGAACGTAATCCTGGTGGACTTTCGCGGGTTCGACACGCTGGGTGAGATGACGGTGCTGGGCGTGGTGGCGCTGACCGCCTATGCGCTCCTCCGACGGTTCCGTCCGGCATCCGACAGCGTCGACGTGCCGGAGCAGCAGCGCGACCAGAGCGCCTACGACAAGGCCCGGCCGGACCGGACGGAGGGCGACACCGTCGCCGACTGGCTGCTGATCCCGTCCGTCATCACGCGGTTGCTGTTCCCGGTGATCGGCGTCGTGGCGCTGTTCCTGCTGCTGCGCGGGCACGACCTGCCGGGCGGCGGCTTCGCGGCCGGGCTGACGGCGTCGATCGCGATCATTCTCCAGTACATGGTCGGGGGAACCCAGTGGGCCGAGGCCAGCCTGAGGATACGCCCGATGACCTGGATCGCCGTCGGCCTGCTGCTCGCGACCGGCACGGGGATGGCGGCCTGGGCGGCCGGCCGGCCGTTCCTGACCTCCTACTTTGCCTATGCGGAGATCCCCTTCATCGGCGACGTCCCGGTCGCGAGCGCCCTGATCTTCGACATCGGGGTGTTCGCGCTCGTGGTCGGCGCCACCGTGCTGATGCTGATCGCGCTCGCCCACCAGTCGGTGCGCGGCCATCGGGCCGTCCCGCGCCCGGCCGCCGCCCAGGCGGCGACAACACCGGCGCCGGTGCAAGTCGCTCAGCAAATCCCGGCGGGAGAAGATTGATGGAAATCATCGTTGCACTCGGCATCGGCGTGCTGACCGGCTCCGGCGTCTGGCTGCTGCTGCGGCCCCGAACCTTCCAGGTCATCATCGGCCTGTCGCTGCTGTCCTACGCGGTCAACCTGTTCATCTTCTCGACCGGCGGACTCCGGACGGCGGCGGCTCCCGTGCTGGAGCGCGGCGTTCCGGGCGACCTCGCGGTGCAGGCCGACCCGGTGCCCCAGGCGCTTGTACTGACCGCCATCGTCATCGGCTTCGCCACAACGGCCCTGTTCCTCGTCCTGCTCCTCGCCGCGCGCGGGCTGACGGGTACCGACCATGTCGACGGCAAGGAGCAGCAGCGGTGAGCGACTGGATGGATCACCTGACGATCGCTCCGATCGTCGTCCCGCTGCTGGCCGGGACTCTGCTGCTGCTGATCGACGACCGCCGCCGCACGCTCAAGGCGACGCTTGCCGTCGGCTCGGCGCTCGCGATGGTGGCGCTCGCGGTCCTGCTGCTGCTGATGGCGGACGGCACGGTGGGAGGAGAGGCCGGGAATGCCGGCGTCGTCCGCATCTACCGGCTGGGCGACTGGCCGTCGCTGTTCGGCATCGTCCTGGTCCTGGACCGGCTTGCGGCGCTGATGGTGCTGCTGACCAGCGTGCTCGGGCTGGCGGCGCTGGTGTTCTCGCTGGCGCACTGGCAACGGGTCGGGCCGTTCTTCCATTCGCTCTTCCAGTTCCAGCTCATGGGGCTGAACGGCGCTTTCCTGACCGGCGACCTCTTCAATCTCTTCGTGTTCTTCGAAGTCATGCTGGCGGCGTCCTACGGGCTGGCGCTGTACGGCTCCGGCATCGCCCGCGTCCGAGCCGGCCTGCACTACGTCGCGATCAACCTCGTCGCCTCGCTGCTCTTCCTGATCGGCGTCAGCATGATCTATGGCCTTGCCGGCACGCTCAACATGGCCGATCTGGCGACCCGCATCGCCGGGCTGCGGCCCGAGGACCGGGCCCTGGTGGAGGCCGGCGCTGCGATCCTGGGCGTCGCCTTCCTGGTCAAGGCGGGCATGTGGCCACTGGGGTTCTGGCTGCCGACCACCTATGCCGCGGCGGGAACCGCTTCAGCCGCCATCATCTCGATCCTGAGCAAGGTCGGCATCTATGCCGTGCTCCGGCTGTGGCTGCTCCTGTTCGGCGAGGGCGCCGGGGACTCCGCCGGGTTCGGCGGCACGTGGCTGCTGATCGGCGGTCTGCTGACCATCGCCTTCGGCTCGATGGCGGTGCTCGCTACGCAGAACATGGCGCGGCTGGCCGGCGCCAGCATCCTCGTCTCCTCCGGCACCCTCCTGGCGGCGATCGGCGTCGGGCAGGTCGAGGTGACGGGCGGCGCGCTGTTCTACCTGACCGGTTCGGTCCTCGCGGTTTCCGCGTTCTTCCTGCTGATCGAGCTGGTGGAGCGCGGCCGCGAGGTCGGCGCCGACGTGCTGGCGGTGACGCGGGAAGCCTTCGGCGAGGCCGAGGAACCAACCGACGACGGCGAGATCGGAACGCCCATTCCGGCGACCATGGCCATCCTGGGGATCAGCTTTCTCGCCTGTGCCCTGCTGCTGGCGGGACTGCCGCCGCTTCCCGGCTTCCTTGCAAAGTTCGCCATGCTGGCGCCCCTGCTGAACGCCAGCGGCGCCATGCCGGCCACCAGCTGGGCCTTGTTCGCGGCGCTGATCCTGTCGGGGCTGGCGACGGTCGTTGCGATGACCCGCGCCGGCATCGACGTCTTCTGGGCGTCGCCGGGAAGCGAGGTTCCGCGGGTCCAGGTGACCGAGATCGTCCCGATCGGATTGCTGCTCGGGCTCTGCGTCGTCATGACGATCGAGGCCGGCACGGTCATGCGCTTCATGGAAGCGACCGCACAGTCGCTGCACGGCGCGCAGGAATACGTCCGCAGCGTCGTGCCGCCGTCCAAGGCGTCGGGCATGACCGGGGGAGGGGCGCCATGAGGAAGTGGCTGCCCTTCTCCCTGATGACGGCGTCCCTGCTGTCGATCTGGCTCTTGCTGACCGAGAGCCTGACTCCCGGCGCCGTCATCCTGGGCTTGGCCGTGGCCTTCGGCGCCCAGCGGGCGCTGATGGCGCTGGCGCCGCCGAGGGTCCGGTTCAGGCATCTGCGCGTGGCTTTCGACCTCGCGGCGGTGGTTCTGCGGGAAGTCGTCCGTTCCAACTGGGCGGTCGCCTGGATCGTGCTGCGTCCCGGGGGGACCGAGCGGGTCTCGGGTTTCGTCCGCATCCCGCTGGACATGCGGGCACCCTATGGGTTGACCGCGCTGGCCTGCATCATCACGGCGACTCCCGGCACGCTCTGGGTCGAATACGACACGTCGGACAATACCATGCTGCTCCACGTCCTCGACCTGATCGACGAGGAAGAGTGGGTCAGGATCATCAAGGACCGTTACGAACGGCGGCTGATGGAGATATTCGGCTGATGGAGACATTGGAATGAGCGTCGTGCTGCTGGGCTGGTCGGTGTTCCTGGCCCAGATCCTTCTTGGTCTGGCCATGGCCTGCGCCACCTACCGGCTGCTGCGCGGACCGCGCGCCCAGGACAGGGTGCTCGGCCTCGATACCCTTTACGTCAACGCCACGATGCTGCTGCTGACCTTCGGCATGCGGAGCGGCAGCACGCTGTATTTCGAAGCGGCGCTGATCATCGCGCTGCTGGGGTTCGTCGCGACGGCGGCGATGGCGAAGTTCCTGATGCGTGGAGAGGTGATCGAATGACTTACGCCGCCGACCTTCCGGTCTGGGCAGCCGTGCCGACGGCCTTCCTGCTCCTTCTCGGGGCGGCGCTGGCGCTGATCGGCTCGTTCGGGCTGCTGCGGCTCGGCAGCTTTTACGACCGCATCCACGCCCCGACCCTGGGCACGACCATGGGGATCGGCTGCGTCCTGGCCGCCTCCATGCTGTTCTTCTCCGTGCTGGAAACGCGTCTGGTGCTGCACGAACTGCTGATCGGCGTGCTGATGGTGGTCACCACGCCCGTCACGCTGATGCTGCTGGCCCGCGCCGCCCTGTACCGCGACCGCACCGAAGGCAGCGACGACGTGCCGCCGCCGCCTCTGCCTCCCGTCAAGGACCGGGATGTGCGCGACTGACCGAAGCGGTCCGAAGCTAAGCCGTCATTTGGCCAAGCTGGCGCCGATGTCGCCGGCCAGGTCGCGGAGCGCCAGGCTTAGCGCCGCCGCGATCTGGTCGGGGTCGAGCGGCGTCGCCATCGGGTTGCGGACGACGGTCCGTCCGAAGCGCAGGGGCCGGCTGTCCGAGTCGAGTATCCGCCACCGGGCTTCGAGAACGGCTTGCCCGGCCTCTTCCGCGTCGAACCGGTCGATGTCGACCTCAACCGTGTTGCTCGGCGTCAGCTCCATGCGGATCGGCATCTGGAGCACTTCGGCGCCTTCCACCGTGGCATTCAGGTTCCGCAGCAGGGTCTGGTTGATCATCAGTTCGAGCGTGCCGCCCCAGCGGTCGTATTCCAGGGCGGTCAGGCGGTTGCCCGTCGTCCGCACGACGATCTCGGGCCGGCGCAGGTGGTCGGGGACCGCCACGCCCTCCAGCCCGATCACCCGGCCGGGCTTGGCGGCCACGGCTGGCGGCCTGGGGGGAGCGGCGGTCAGGGTGTAGAGCCGGCTCGGCTCCGATCCGGCACAGCCGGAGACCAGCAGCAGGACGGCAAGCGAACTCATCAGTCGATTACGGTATCTCATCATCGTTTGCCTTGGATCAGGGCCTCGGGATGGCGTTCCAGATAGTCGGCGAAGACCCGGATCGACCGGGCGGCCGTCGCCAGCTCCCTTATCAGGCCGGTCATGTCCTGGACCACCGGCTGCGCCGAACCGACGACCCTGTTGGTCGACTTCAGGGTGGCTTCGGCTTCGGTGCCGATCGCGGCGACGCTCTCCGATGCCTCGCGCAGGGCGCGGATCATCGGACCCGCCTCGCCGCTGACCGTCCGCATGGTCCGGTCGAGTTCGACCAGGGTGCTGCTGAGCGATGCGACGGCCTGGGTGGTGGCGGGACCCCCGAGCAGGACTCCGGCGGAATGGACCGCCGCGCGCAGTTCCTCGACCGTTTCGCCGATGGGGGCCTTGGACAGCGAGTCCATCAGCCCGGTCAGCGACCGGGTGGCGGTATCCAGCACGTTGGGTTCCGCCGGAAGCTCGGGCAGCGGGCCGGAGGTGTCGAGGGTGGCGGGCGGCGATGCCGGGAAAAGGTCCAGCGCCACCACCAGTTCGCCGGTCAGGATGTTACCGGTCTGGACCTGGGCGCGCAGTCCACGCCTCACCAACGCGTCCACTCTGTCATAGTCGGCGGACGCCGCCGACGGATCGGACGGGGTCGGAGCGGAATCGATCCGTTCCGGCTCGATCTCCAGCGTAACGGGGATGCGCACGCTGTTGCTCGCCTGATCCCACGCCAGCTTCACGTCGGTCACCTGACCGATGCGGATGCCCTTGAACTCGACCGGCGATCCCGGCCGCAATCCCCGCACCGAGCCGTCGAAATGGACGAGGAACGGCAGCTTGCGGGTATAGCGCGCCGCCTCGACGCTGCGCTGGTTTTCGAACAGGGGGTATGTCGATCCCTCGGCGGCGGGATCGTTGGGGTTCTCGATTCCGGGCGTGTCGAAGGCGACACCGCCGGTTGCCAGGGTCTGCAACGATTCGATCGACAGGGCCGGCCCGTCCGGGCCGTAGGAAAACTCGATGCCGCTTGTGTTCCAGAAGCGGCTGTTGGGCCGGACCAGCCTGTCATAGGGCGCATGCACGAAGACCGGAATGTGGAGCTCTCCCCAGTCCTGGGTGAACTCGTAGCCGAGAACCTCGCCGACCTGGATGCCGGCATAGTAGATCGGCACGCCGGGCGCCAGGCCGCCCAGGCGGCTGGAGGTCAGCAGGAAGCGCCGGCCGGGCGTATTGGTCTGGACGAGCGGCGGGTCCTCAAGGCCCTTGAAGCTGGTTTCCGCATCGCCGGCTCCCGGATCGATCCCGATATAGGAGCCGGAAACGATCGTGGTCAGGCCGGATATCCCGCCGGTGCCCAGCCTCGGCTTGACGACCCAGAAGCGGCTGCCCTGGGTCAGGTAGGGCGAGGCCTGCTTGACCATGCGGGCGGTCACCAGGACATGCGTAAGGTCTTCGGAAACGGTGACGTTCTCGACGGTTCCGACATCGACGGCCTTGTACTTGACCTTCGTCTTGCCGGCTTCGATCCCTTCCGCCGTTTCGAACGTGATCGTCACGAGCGGTCCCCGGTCGCTTGCCGTGCGCCAGATCAGCCAGCCGCCGACCAGGGCCGCCACGATGGGCACGATCCAGATGGTGGGCAGGGTGCGCCGTCGGCGCACGGGCTCCGCAGCCGGGGTGACCTTGGTATCATCCCGGTTCTTGTTATCCACGGTTCAACTCTCCCTTCGGATGGCGGCGTCCCACATCAGGCGGGGGTCGAAGGCATGCGACGCCTGCATGGTCACGACGACCACCATGGCGAAGGCGACCGCGCCGAGCTCCGCCTGGACCGTGGCGATGGCACCCAGCTGGACCAGCGCCGTCAGCAGGGAGATCATGAAGATATCGACCATCGACCAGCGGCCGATCCCCTCGATCAGGCGGTACAGGCGCGTCCTCTCCTTCAGGCGCACGGTCGAGCGGCGCCGGACCGACAGCAGCAGGTAACCAAGCCCGGCCAGTTTCAGCACCGGCACCGCGATGCTTGCGAAGAAGACCAGCAGCGCGATCGGGAGCATGCCCGCCGCGATCAGGGTCTCGACCCCGGAGAGGATCGTGTCCGGCTCGCCCGAGCCGAAATACACGACCGTCATGATCGGCAGCAGATTGGCCGGAACGTACAGGATCGCCGCTGCCACCGCCAGGGAGGCGGTGCGGTGGAAGCTGTCGGGTTTCCGCCGGTGCAGTGCGGCACCGCATCTCGGGCATGGCCCGTGCCCGCTCTCCGTCAGCTGGGCGCAGGCGTGGCAGCGGACCAGCCGCTCGGGTGCCGCACCCGTCATGCCGCCGGCCCTGATCTGCGGCGAGAGGCGGTCCCAGACGTCGAGCGGGTCCAGCACCGCCTCCGCCCAGGTCATCGTCACCATCAAGCCGACAAGGGCGAACAGCGACGGGCCGATCTCGACCGTGGCGATGTCCGACAGCTTCACATAGGCGACGATCAGGCCCAGCAGGAAGACCTCTACCATCGCCCAGGGCCTGAGATGGTCGAGCAACCGGAAAACGCGCGCGGTCGCCGGCGCCGGGCGGCCCGCCAGCAGGGGCAGCACGACATAGAGCGTCGCCAGGATCTTCAGCAGCGGCGCCGCCAGGACGGTGAAGAAGACCAGCACCGCCAGGATCGGATATCCCACGTTCCATAGGGCTTCGGCACTGCTCAGGATGCCGCCGGGCTGCTCCCGCCCTTCCAGCTCGAAGATCAAGAGCGGGAACATCGTCGCAACCGCCAGCAGGATCAGCGCCGCCGAGGACAGGGCGGCGGTGGCATGCAGGCCATAGGCATGCTTGGTGTAAAGCGACGCGCCGCACCGCGAACACGCCACTTTCTCACCGACCGACATGTCGGGCAGCGCGTGAAGCAAGCCGCAGTCGGGGCAGGCCATGAGCGGCCGTCCCGGCAGGACTGCGTGTGAGTGTGTCGGCATCAGGATCGTCCCGTCTTCGGTGCGCGATCATGCTGGAATGAAAGCTCCCGCATAACTCCTAAGTGGGACTTAGGGTTCCGTATATGCCGTGTGTCATTCGCGGTTTCCGAGGCATGCTCGGCATCCGAGACCATGGGGTCGGCCAATCGAGATCGTTGGGGCAGGGTGGATTCCACATCGGCGCGGTTGCAGTCAAGGAGGCTTGCCGGGGAATATGGCACAGAACGAAGCGGCAGGCTAAAGGCCAATCCGTGTTCGTCGTTTGTCGGCCGTACGGCGCGGGAAAGTTTCAAGTGAAGTGGGCTTGCCGCCAAGTATGGCATCAGGAGAGAAGGTTCTTGCGCTCGGACGCCCTCAACAATCGCATCGCAATCATCGAGACGGCAAGCTCTCTCCTCAGGGCGACCGGATCGATACCCCTTCTCGACGAGGTCGCCGAGCATGCGGGCATTTCGCGTACGACCTTCTTCCGGCATTTTCCGGATCGCGGCTCCATGCTCGAAGCGATGCTGGAACGTTCGATCGATAAGCTGGAAGCCGCCGTGACAGGCATGGAGCAGTCCGATACCGCCCTGTTCGACCTGCTGGCCCTGTTGTGCGAGGGAGCCAGCACCGAGCTGGCTTTCGTCAATTACTGTTGGGACAGCTCGCAGCGCGACGAAAAGGCCGGCGCCTTCCTGAACCGGGCGCTGGCCCGGGCCTGTTCCATCCTGGAAAGCCCCATCCGGCGCGCCGTTCAGGCCGGCTTGTGCCGGCCCGACCTGACGCCGCGCGATATCGTTCTTGCCGCCCCCATGCTCAGCGGCGCCTTGCGGGGCCGGACGGCGGAAGAGCGCGAGATCCTGGTCGCCCGCGTCATCAGCCTGCTCACCGAAGGGATCAGGAAGCGGTGAGGTCGGGAACAGTGACCCGGCCTGTGCTTTCTGGCATATTCCGTCGCAAGAAAAGAACCGGCAAAAGGTTGGGGGGAAAAAGCAATGCTCAGTGAAAATCATGCCCATGGAGCGTCGGACCTGCTGTTTCACCATTGGCAGGATGGCCGCCGCATGACGGCGCTGCCGCAACGGATGCGGCCGTCCACGCGTGCCGAAGGCTATGCGATACAGGCCCTTCTGGAACACAGGACCGACGAGCCCCTATACGGCTGGAAGATCGCCGCTACCAGTCTGGCGGGGCAGGCCCATATCGGCGTGGACGGTCCGATGGCGGGCCGGCTGCTGAGGGAGAAGGCGTTCGGCGACGGTGCCCATCTTTCGCTGGCGGGCAACGCGATGCGGGTGGCGGAGCCGGAATTTGCCTTCCGCATGGCGCGCGATCTCGTGCCCCGCTCGACCGCTTACGGCGTGGACGAGGTACTGGATGCGGTCGAAAGCCTGCATCCCGCGATCGAAGTGCCGGACTCCCGTTTCGACGATTTCGTCCACGCCGGCGAGGCGCAGCTTCTTGCCGACAATGCCTGTGCCCATCTCTTCGTGCTCGGGCATGCCGCCGGGGTGCCCTGGCGCTCGCTGGATCTTGCCCATTATCCGGTGGAGGCCACGGTCAACGGCGGAACTCCCCTGACCGGCAGCGGCGAAAACGTGCTCGGAGATCCCAGGGTCGCACTGGCATGGCTTGCCAACGAACTGTCGGTGCTGGGCATCGTGCTGAAGGCCGGACAGGTCGTGACCACCGGGACCTGCATGACGCCGATCCCTCTGGTTCCCGGTGACGAGGTCGAGGCTGATTTCGGGCCTCTCGGGCGGGTAACGGTCCGGTTCACCGAGTAAGGTCCTGTCCCATGGCCGAACCCGCTGCCGGACGCGATCGCCGTCCGGCAGCGGGTTCGTTCCGTACCGGCTACTTGATCGGGAAGCCGTTGATGTTGCGGGCCATGTCGAAGAGGTTGCCGGTGTTGGCGGGGCAGCGGTTGGCCGGATAGCCCGCGGCTCCGGTTGCGTTCAGCACCCGCAGGCGGTCGGCCAGCCGGCCGTCCTTCTTGACCGTATCGGCCTTGTGACCGTCCGGGATCAGCAGTTCCGGATGGTCGAAGGGTGCCCGCGAGCAGCGGACCCGCTCGTCGGTCAGCGACTGCATGAAGGCCACCAGGGCATCCTGCTCGCCCGCCGTCAGGCCGAGCTGCGTGATGTCGGGGGATTTGGTCGGGCTGCTGAAGTCGCCGCCTCGGTTATAGAACGACATGACCTGCTGAAGGGTGGCCTGCCCGCCGTTGTGGAAGTAGGGCGGCGTCAGCGCGATGTTGCGCAGTGTCGGGGTCTTGAAGGCTCCGTTCACGGCCAGCCGCTCGTCGCGCAGGTTGATCCCGGACGGAACGGCGCCGCCGCTGCATCCGACCGTTTCCTGACCCGGGAACGGCACGTCGAAGGAGCAGGGATCGACCAGGAAGGAGTCGGCCTTCCGGCCCAGGACCCACTGCTTCGAGAAGGACAGCGGTGCGCCCCACGGATCGGTACCGCCGACGCCCAGGTCCTCCTGAACCGGCCGGACGCCGATGTTGTAGAACCCGTTGTCGTAGAGCGACGTCTTGCCGTCGCCCATGGCCATGCGCTCGACCAGCTTGGGCTGCTTGCCGTCATGGGAGACATGGGCCGCCTTGGAGAACAGCGGGCCGTCGTGGCAGGCGATGCACTTGCCCTTGCCCTCGAACAGCTCCTTGCCGCGTTTCTGAAGCGCGGTCAGCTGTCCACGGTCGAACGGGCTGTCGTCGGAAATCAGGGTTGCCTCGTACAGCATGACCGAGAGGCCGAAGAACAGCGGGAAATTCAGTTCCATCTGGGTATAGCCGGCCGGGTCGTTCGCTAGGCCGACCGATCCATCCGCGTCGGTGACGAACTTGTAGCGGCCGGGCGCCGCCCAGAAGCGCTTGGCGAAGCTTTGCCGGATCATGTCCGCATAGGTGTACTTCAAGCCGATCCGGGATGCGCTGACGATGTCGCCGATCGGGCTGCCGACCCCGAAGAGGCTGTCTTCCACATGCACGGCCTGAAGCTTGAGCGCCTGCTGTGCCATCATCTTGCGGCCGATATCGGCGAAGGCGCGGCTGGTACAGGACATCTCGAAGTCGCTGAGCAGCGGCCCCACGGCCTGCGATGCCGTGCTGGCGTTGTCGAGACGGACGTTCTGCAAGGCCACGCTGCCGTCGGGCTTCAGGACCAGGAGCCGCGCCGCCGGATCGTTGCGGATGTCGCGGCGGCCGAAGACGCCGACGCCGCTGAACAGGTTGTTGGCCCGGCCGTCCCAGAAGTTGCGGTGATAGAACACGGAGTTGATGACGCTGGGCGTATTGCGCGGCTCGACCTTGCGGGTTCCATGGCCGGCGATGTTGAACACCTCGTCGGTGGTCATCTTGCAGCGGTCGGTGTTGGTCGCCCTCGGCCGCTGCTTCGGACGCTCGATGGTGCCGATATAGTCGCCGGCATAGGTCCCCGGCGATGCCGAAACGTCGTTGGTATCGAAGAGAACCTGGCTCTTGGCGTTGTTCGGGTTCAGCAGCTTGCGGAACGGGAAGTCTTCCGGCTTGAGCGTGATGTTCGGGCCGGCGGGCTGACCCGACGCCATCAGGCCGGTGCCGGCGCTGGAACCGAACGTCTTGTCGCCAGCATTCAGGCCGGGGTTCAGCTGGTTGGTGACGCGCGGATCGGCGCCGGCGCGGAAATGACAGCTTGCACAGGCGACCGTGTCGCTGCCGAGCTGCTGATCCCAGAACAGCGCCTTGCCGGCGGCCTGCGCCCAGGACTTGTTCTTGATGATCCCGGTAAGGTCGGGCAGGGGCGGCGCCTTGCCCTTGAGGGATTCCAGCGGACGCTCGTCGGGCTCGGCGGCGTCGATGACCTCGTCTTCGGGTTCGGTCTCTTCGATGTCGTCGATGATCTCGATCTCGCCGGCTCCCAAATCGGTGGGCGCCGTTTGTGCTGCCGAAGGGATCGACCACAGGGCGATCATGGCGGTAGCTGCGAGGAGCTTGGCCGAACTTGAAAACGCCCGGTGAACCAGTGCATTACCCATGAGAAGAATTCCTTGTTGAACAGTCATCGGGCGCGCGGCGTCGCTGCGTCCCCGGAGGTCAGCCGTCCTGGATCAGGTCGGACAGGCGCTTGGCAAGTTGCTCGGGCGTCAGGCTCGGATAGATGTAGCGGACCACCTGGCCATTCCTGTTCAGCAGGTAGATGTGGGTCGTGTGCGCCATCGCCATGTTGTGCAGCCGCGTCGCATCGTCGGAGGCCGACCGGATCAGGATCCGCTTGCCGGGCGCCGCGTCGGTGCCGGCAACGGCGGCCTGCGTCCGTGGGACCGGCGCTTGCTCGTGCTCCGGCGGGGCGGCTGGGGTTGCATGGCCACCGTGACCGCCGTGGCCGCCGTGCGATTCCTCGGATGCCGAGGCACCCGCGCTTTCCTGCTGGTGGCCTTCCTTGGCCACCTGGTTCTGAGCTACGTAATCACGGCGCACCCGGTACCGGGCGGCGACGTCGTAGATCTCTTTGCGGGTTCCGGACAATCCGATCAGGCGCGGATGCTGTTTGGCGACGAAGGCCGCAAGCTGCTCCGGACCGTCGTTACGGTCGTCGACGCTGACCATGGCGATGTTGACCTGATCGGCTTTATCGCCCAGCAGGTCGGCCGCCATGCCTAGTTTTGTGCCGATGATCGGGCAGATATCGCCGCACTGCGTATAGCCGAAATAGAAGGCGGTCGCCTTGCCCTTGAAATCCTCCAGCGTGACCTTCCGTCCGGTGTGGTCGGTCAGGCTGAAGTCGCCGCCCAGCGTGCCCGGCTCGGGCCATCCTCCGTGGGCGCCGTATCCGGATCCGTGACCGCCTTCCGGCTTTTCAGCGGGAACGCCTTCGCCGTGTCCTTCGTGTCCCGATGCCGCGATCGACGGCATGGCCGATCCGCAGAGCAGAAGGCCGGACAAGGCAGCGGCCCGCGCGATGGAATGCAGGTGAGTTTTCTTGTGCATGACCGGCAGCCTTCGTCAGGTGGCGATGATCTTGGCGACGGCCTGGCCGTCGAAATGCTTCTTGTTCGTGATCCAGTGGTGGAAGTTGCCGGTGATCCTGTAGTCCCCGCGCGGGATCTTCGGGATCCAGAGCGCGTAACGCTGCGCTACGGCGACTTCCAGCCTCGTGCCCTTCGGGAGCAGCTTCGGCTTCGCGAAGGCGCCCTTCGCGACGTTCGTCCTCAAGGGACGGCCATCGACCTCAACGATCCAGGCGTCGACGTCCAGCGTGACGTGAAGCCGGCTGTAGGACGCGTTGGCGAGGCGCACCAGGACGTTCTTGCCGGCCGTGGTCGTCGTCGTCGTTCGCCGGTCGATCTGGGTAAGGCCGTTATGGACGCCGTTGATCAGGAAGTAGCGCGGATCGAACTTGTCGAGCCCGACGTCGTCGCCGCACATGCCGGCATTGTGATCCAGCTTGTGCCACACCGGATCGACGTCGTCGAAGACCAGTATGGATTCCGCCGCATAGGGAGCGCCGACGGTTATGCCCGGCGCTTCGGTGGTCGAGGCGCGGTCGTAGGGGTCGTACAGGTACTTGGGATTGCCGCTGTCCGGGCTGGCCGTGACGGGATCGACGATCAGCACCCCGTACATGCCCATCTCGAAGTGAAGGACGGTGTTCTTGTGGCAGTGGTAAAGGTAGGTGCCGGCCTGATGGGCGCACCATTGGTAGGTATAGCTGCTCTTGACTTCGAAGGAGGTGTGACCGACCCCGTCGTTCATTGGGGTGGGTTCGATGCCGTGCCAGTGGATCGTGTGGGCGCCCTTGGTCGGCTTGAACTCACAATGGAATATCTGGCCCTGCTTGACCCTGATGATCTTCGACGGCCAGGGGGAATCGCTGCCGGAAACGTTGGGATCCTTGAAGCCCCAGAACTGCAGCTGCGACCCGTCCTTCATGTCGACGTTCCAGTCGGCCACCTGCCGCTGGAAGAAGACCTGCCGCGTCGTCCGGTCGGGAGTGGCGGGGTCGTTCTCGAAGGGATGGCAGCCGAAGGTGTCGTATTCCAGCGGATCTGAGATCGGCCTGTAAATCGTCGTCATGGTCAGCATCTCCAGGGCACGCAGGGCTCAGCGTCTCGTTGCCGGCGTGGCCCATTGCGTCGTCGTCTCGGTGAAATGCCGGGAGGCCCCCATTCCGGCGCCAGCCTCCCCGCGGCAAGGCTTCAGCTGGTCGCCAGCGGCCCGTCTATGTGCCAGTCGGTCACCAGCCCCATCGGGTACGAACCGCCGGCGGAGGTCTGGGAAATCTCGTTGTGGCAGTGCATGGGGTAGCGCAGCGGATACTTCTCCTGGGACATTCTCCAGGGGGCAGGCGGTATGTCCGGCGGTGCGGTGAACGGCAGCAGGACATCCTTGACCATCATCGGCGGCATCAGCCAGACGTCGTGCTCGAACAGGTCCTGCTGATAGACGGGCACGCCGTTGGCGTTGCTCTGGGTCAGCACGAAGACATGGTTGCCGTGGATATGCGGCGAGTGGGTCGCCAAGCCGGCGTTCATGGTACGCAGCAGCGCCGGCTCACCCGTGTTGCCGGTGGGGCAGGTCGCCTTGTCGTGCGCGGAGTCCAGGCCGCACAGGCCGTTGATCGTGAAGTAACGGGGATGGAACTGTTCCTGGAAATCCGACGCCGAGAAGTTTTCACCGGCGGCGACCCGGCGGCACAGCACGGGATCGATCTGGTTGAATATCCAGATGTATTCCCGGCCGGCCTGCCAAGCCTTGCCGGGAAACCGGGCCGGCTTGCCGCCGATCGCCGCTTCTCCCAAGGCGCCGAATAGCGACTTGATCGAGGCGGACGATGCGGGAGCGTAAGGCATCGGCTTCTTCTTGGCGGCGCCGTCCGCAAATCCGTTCTTCGGCTCGACGATGAGCGCCCCGTGCAATCCCAGCACGCGGTTGATCGGCATGTTGTCGCCGTCGACGTAGAAGTAGGTTCCGGGCTTCGTCGCGACGAATTCGATCCTGGCCTTGTCTTCTCCATCGCCGTCGCTTGGGTCGAGGCCGGAGGCGGAGGCATTGTCCTGGCCGAGGATCTGAAACCCATGGCTCCTGGAGCTGGAGTTCCGTATGTCGATCCGGACCGTGTCGCCCTGCTTCACCCGCAAGATGGGACCAGGTATCGTGGGTGTCTTGCCGGCATGGGCGAAGGCGTACATCGGGACGACGCTGCCGTCGATCAGTTCCACGTCGACATCGACGATCTCCAAGTCGAAATCGGCTTCTTCGCCGGTGGGGGCGTCGGCGGGATCGGTCGTCTGTGCCGCGGAGAAAGAGGGAAAGGAGGTCGATACCGCGGTGAAGGCTGCAAATGCGCCTCCATATCGCAAGAATTCACGCCTTCGCATGGTACGGAACTCCTATTGTTCATAACGTCAAGCGTGAGCAATCAGGGAATCCTTCCGGTGGACACCCATGCGTCAGCCGATCGAGTTGGCAGTGATTGCTTTATTTACGGGAAGTGCTTGTCGAGGTAGGCGGTATATAGAAAAGAAAATGCATGCTGAAAGTTCGCTAATACAATTCGAGTGATCAATAAAAGACGATCACTGAAAGTAACAGCATGTTAATATCTACAGAATTTGGGGGGTTATGTTTGGCGGGCTTGCTGTGTTTGGTCTCCTTGGTAATTTCATGACAGGGACGTAGCGGAAAATGAAAAATTCCCAAATTTGTCGGTATTAATACTAAGAGATAGGAGTGGCAGAAGGGAGTCGATGTTTTTTGCTGCGATTTGGCGCCATTGGAGGCAACCGGGCGCAGGCGTGCCTGCGCTGTATAGCGTTTCCGTTCAGATCAAAGCGGTAAAGTTCCACAGGAAATGCAGGCTGCATAGATGAGTTGTGGTATGTCCGACACGGCGGGCGAGTTCCGCGCGGGCACGGTAGAGGCGGCTCATCAGCGTGCCGATCGGTATGCGAAGATGTCCCGCGGCTTCCTGGTAGCTCTGCCCCTCGACGCAGACCAGCATGAGAGCGGTCCTCTGATCTTCCGAAAGATTGGCGATTTCCAAACGGACCTTCGCCAATGTGGTCCGGGCGATCACCGTTCGCTCGGTGTCCTCGGCCGCAACGTGCTGGTCATTTTCCAAAGGCGACGACAAGCGTCCCCGCGCGCTGCGCTTTTCATCTATCCAGAGGTTTCTGATGATGCTGCGCATCCATCCCGCCGGCTCTTCGATGGCGGCAATGGAGTCCTGGTGCATGAGTGCGCGTTCGAAGGCCCGTTGTACGAGATCGTCCGCGGCATCGACCGATCTGGTGAGCGACCGCGCGAACCTGTGAAGCTCGGGTATCAGCTTGGTGAGGGTATGTAAGTCATCCTGCAAGGCCAGCGCGCTCATCTGAGGTCCCGTTGATATGCGACATAAAATTTTGCTGCCGCTGGATGTTTCAAACACCCAAACTATCATCGAGTATCGGCCTTCAGATCAACTTGAAAAAAATGCGTATAACTTTTTGGTTTTGTTTTAAATGAAACTAATGTCGAACGTATATAGCTATAGGCTGAATTGCCCAGCAAATCATGAAAAATGGTCTTGAAGATCTTGGATTGGTTCTTTGTGAGGATGGGTTGAACAATGACGACTATTAGTAACCTGCTTCGACGTGTTCATAGACGATGGACTTGTTCGTGAAGGGATCTTCGTCAAGGACTCGGATAGTCGGCGAATTGGAACCGTATCGAATGCGGAGGCGTGAAAATCTGTTCAACCCCCAGTGGAACCGTCTGATCCTTGGCGACGTGCGCAGCCTGCGCCGCCAAGCGCAGGATGATGTGACTCTCGGGATCAATGTCGGTCCCGGCGGCGGACGATGCTAGAAATATTGTAAGCTTGATTGGTCAGTAACGTCGGATATTGGGCTGAAGAGGCCTGACGTTGTTTTCGATTCCGAACGAGCCTTTCCGTCCGCGCGTATCGTGGCGGCATGAAGAAGCTGGTCGGGCTCGGAGTCAACTTATCGATGGATGTGCGCGACGTGGACCTGTGGGAAGCCAAGGGGACATAAGAAAAGGGGGCTCGCAAGCCCCCTTCTCCTTTCCCGAGCGGATCGCTTACCGGGCATCCACGGCCATCCGGACCTGCACGAATCGTTGAAGCGGTTGCGCCTCGTTATCGACCGGGGGTGGCTGCACCGCAGCGGTCGGCTGGTAGCGGATGAGCACGGTGGCCGGGCAGGCGGTGACCGTGTTATCGATCAGATCGGCGCGGATTTGGAAGGTGCCGTAGCGGGCATCGCCGGGATCGACCAGGGGATTGACCGTGGGAATGCCGTACGGAACATAGCCCCGTCCGGCCACGGTCTGACCGATAGAGAGCGACCCGGCAATGTTGACGGGGTGGCCGACGCCGCCCCGAATTTCCCACTCCAGGCCCCGCCCGGCACCCCGGTTGCGGCACTGGGCGCGGAACGCGCCGACAGCGAGCGGCTGATACCCGGCCGACCCATTGCCCTCGATCAGGAAGGCGTAGAACTTGCCGTCATCACCGAACCAGCCTTCGGCGGCGGCTTCGGTGTCCTTCATCAGCTTGTCCGGAGGAATGTCGATGAAGGAGGCGTTCTTGACACCCTTACCGGGGAAACAGGGGTTCCAAATCTCCGTAGCGCCATCCATCGGGGGCGGGAACTGCTCGCCGCGCTTCTTGCCGATTACGATGATCTCGGTACCGTCGATCTCCAGCTTACCGTTCACTGTTTCCCCGTTAACGACCGGAACACTGGTGACCTGACCGAGCAGGACGTTTTCGGCCGGTTCGAAGAACGCGGTCTCGGCGTTGACGTAACCGCCGCCGAGCGAGGTGCCGGTGACGATTGCCGTGCCGCCGAACATCGATCCTCCGGCCGGGCGCTTGGCGAAGCCGGGGATTTTGGCGTTGTTGCAGGTGGTCAGGGTGGGGAGCGAGATATCTTCCCTGGTCGGGGTCGAGATCGAGGTGTTGTCGCTCATGACGACCTTGGTGTTGAACACCTTCAGGTGATGGGTCGGATCGCCGGGCACGGTGCCTGCGATACCGGCGGGAACCAGTTCCGACACCTTGCCTTCGACTTCGGAGACGATCTGGGCGAGAGCGGGGGACGAGAGGGAGGCAGCCGCCACGGTGGCGAGCATCAAGGCGCGCAGTTTCATACCAAAAAACTCCTGGCAATCAGTCGGTACAATTAGACCGGGATCGAGACGGCGGTGGTTCAGCGCGGAATGGGCATGCAGCCCTTGTTGCCGAGACGCTTGCTGCTGCGGACTATATTGAGCACAGGAGCCTCGACCGCGCCGCCGCTCATGGCATTGTAATACGTGTTCAGGTCGCTGTGCACCATGCGGGCGACCGTCAGAAGGCGCTGTTCCGACTTCAGCCGGTGCTGGTCGCCTTTTGTCATGTAGCCCAACTTCGGGCGATGAACTTCGCCCTGGTAGGTGGTGCAGGTCTTGTCTATCATCTTGCGCTGACTGACATCCTGTGCAGCGTGTGCCGGGATCGTCGTCCATAAGGCAAGAACAGCGAGAGCCGGTCCGAAAATTCGTAGCATCACGTAGCCTCCCAACCCCGTTACAGCATTTCTGGAGACCTGACGGCCGTTAGCGAAGCTTATTCCTAGAACATGAAAAAAATTTAAAGGCTACCTCTTTGGTAAAAAAATGAATTACTTTAGTCATGGAGCGGTCTGGCTAATCTCCACAGTCGGTAGCAAATCGCTGCTCTACTATGGCAGCCAGTGGCAGTTCAAGGTCGAGACGATTGAGCTGAATGAAGAGGTGCAAAAGGTCAGGTATTGGGAGGTGATAAAGTCCGTAGGCATGGCATCGGTCCGATATCGTGATTCTGACGAGAAACTGGACGTTTGTGCATGAACGACAGCGCCCTTGGTGGCAGTGCGGGCTCCAGGCAAGCTTTCCGGCGCAACAATTCTGGTAAACCCGACATTCTAGGCACTTACAGATCAGAGAAGGCGCCGGTCGGAACCCATGACAACCTTGATCCCGCAACGGACGGCCGAGCAGCGCCATCTTCGTGAAATCATTGCCGGGCTGACTGAAGGCGTCATCCTCGTATCGCCCGACCGTTCGATCGTCTGGGCCAACGACGCCGCTCTGGCCATGCATGGAGTTGAACGGATCGAGGATCTCGGCTCCACGGTTGACGACTACCAGCGGCGCTTCGAATTGCGCTACCGTAACAATCACAAGGTGACCGGAGAAGACCACCCCATGAACCGCACCTTGTCGGGTGAAACCCTCGCCGATGTCGTGGTGGAGGTCATTCCCAAGGGCATGGTCGAACCCCAGTGGATCCACCGCATCCGCAGCCTGATCCTGTCGGATGCGTCGGACCAGCCCGAGTTCCTGGTCCTGGTACTACACGATGCGACGGAACGGTTCGAGGCGGAAGAGCGGTTCGAGACGACCTTCCGCGCCAACCCGGCGCCGGCGATCATCACCCGCATTTCGGATCTTCGGTACGTCAAGGTGAACACCGGCTTCCTGGAGATGACCGGCTATACCCGCGAAGACGTGATCGGCCGTTCCGTCTACGAGATCGATATCCTCGACCGTGCCGAAAAGAAGGAACAGGCCATCGAACGCCTCAACGAATGGCGAACGATCCCGCAGATGGAAGCGGTCCTCAAGGGACCGGACGGTGCCGCCAAACCGGTCGTCGTCGCCGGGCAGCCGATCGAGATCGGCGACGAGCGGTGCATGCTGTTCACGTTCATGGATCTGGAACCGCGCAAGAAGGCGGAGGACGCCCTGCGCCAGAGCGAGGAGCGGTTTTCCAAGGCGTTCCGGCTGGCGCCGGTGCCGACCATGATCAGCGCGCTCGACAGTTTCCAGATCCTGGACGTCAACGACGCCTTCGTCGCCGCCACGGGCTATACGGCCGAGCAGGTGGTTGCCCGCACCGCGCCGGAGATCGGGTTATGGGCATCGGCCGATCTCCGGGCGAAGTTCGAGCATGAACTTCGGCAGACCGGTACGGTGCGAAGCTTCGAGAGCCAGCTGTGCACCCGGGAGGGGGCCACGCTCGACTGCATCGTCTCCGCCGACACCGTCACCATCCAGGGCAGGGCCTGCATACTCAGCGCCATGCAGGACATCACGGCGCGGAAACGGTCGGAGACGGAGCTGATCGAGGCGATCGAGGCCGTCATGCAGGACACTTCCTGGTTCAGCCGGACGGTCATCGACAAGCTGGCCAACCTGCGCAACCCGAACCGTTCCCACACCTCGTCCCATATCGCCGATTTGACGGCACGTGAACGAGACGTGCTGGCGCTGATCTGCAAGGGGCTCGCCGACAAGGAAATCGCCGGGCGTCTCGATCTGTCCAACAGCACGGTCAGAAACTGCGTTTCCTCGATCTACCGGAAGATCGATGTCAAGCGCCGCAGCGCCGCGGTGATCTGGGCCCATGAGCACGGCTTCACGGCCGACGGTGCGCTTCCTGAACAGCCCGACCGGCGGAGCTGAAGGTACAAAAGTACCGTCTCGAGCGGTACATCTGCACCGTTACAATGAGGAATCCCGGTTCCCATGTCCTGTTTGGCCCAGAGCCGGTGCCGATTTCCTTCGGTTCGGCGGGGCCGCTTACACGTTCGGGTATCAACGATGCCCGATACATAATCAATCACCGATCGGGAGAGAACGATGGATAAGGATCGCATCGGCGGCGCCGCCAAGCAGGTAAAGGGTTCGGTCAAGGAAGCGGTCGGCAAGCTGACCGGCGATACGGCGACGCAGGCGGAGGGAGCGGCGGAAAAAGCCGCCGGCAAGACCCAGAGCACGGTCGGCAACGTCAAGGACAAGGCTCGGGACGCGCTTAAGTAAGAACACCGACAGGGTGCCGGCGAGGACGTCAGGTCCTCGCCGGACGCTGGGCGATCCCGATGACGCGCCGAACCCGATAGCAGGATCCCGATAGCAGGATATTGACAAGCAAGATATGTCCGAGAAATCCAGGACCGAACTTGAAGTCGCCCTTGCGGAAGCGACCCATCGCGCGAGGAACGATCTTCAGGCGGTTTCCGCCATGCTGAGGCTTCAGGCGACCGTGTCCACCGATCCGGCCGTGAAGTCGGCACTGATTGTCGCCGAGAACCGTGTCCAGGCCCTTGCCAGCTTGAATTCACGCTTGGATCAATGGGCAGGCGGTACTGAAACCGTCATCGACAGCAGGCAGTTCCTGGAAGGTTTGTCCGCGGACATACAGGCGACCTACTTCGATCAAAGGCCGATCACGATCCAACTCCGGGTTGAGCGGCACCCGATTCCGCTGGAGCATGCCCGGCCGCTCGGCCTCGTCATCAACGAGCTGGTCGTGAATGCCGTGAAGTACGCCTTTCCGGACGGTGCCGCCGGAACGATCTCCATCGTCTTCGGCAGCACGGACCGCGAGGCTCTCCTGATCGTCGAGGATGACGGCATAGGTTTCGACCCCGGTCAGCCGCCTCGCGGGTCCGGCTTGGGCCGGTTCATGATCGATGCGCTCGTCGCCCAGATCGGCGGCTGGATTGCAACGGAGCGGAGCGAGCCCGGCGGGACGAGATGCACGATTGGCTGGCCGGGGATGGCGGAGCCGCTTCTGGTATGAAGCAATCCGAGATAGAAATTGCCAAAGCAGAACTTACTCATGATTCATGAACGCACAAATTTCATAAAGCCGGGATCTGCCAAGCATGTCGCGTCCGGGAGACAGGGTATGGAGCGGACGGATGGCTGAACATGACGACCATGAGGAGGCAAGCGACCGTTCGTCCGAAGCTGAACGGGGCGCTGGCGCGCGCCCGCCGGCGGAGGATGTGCAAGGCGAGGGAGACCAGCAGAGCCGGGGCGTACCGGCCGCCGGCATGCCGGATAACAGCTCCTTCAGCCCGACGGGATCGCCCGGCATCCATCACTGGAAAGAGGGGACCATCAGCCAGGCGGGGCTGGACCAGCGGGGCAACGTCTTCTTCGCCGCGATCGAGATGACCCGCATGCCGATGATCCTGACCGACCCCAACCTGCCCGACAACCCGATCGTCTTCGCCAACCGGGCCTTCCAGGACCTGACGGGATATGAGGAAGCCGAAATCGTCGGGCGCAATTGCCGGTTCCTGCAAGGCGCCAACACGGACCGCGAGACGGTCGGTGAAATACGCGCGACCGTTGCGGCCAGGAGCGCCCTCCAGACCGAGATCCTGAACTACAAGCGTGACGGAACGCCTTTCTGGAACGCCCTTTACCTGGGGCCGGTGTTCGACCGCGAGGGGAAACTTCTCTACTTCTTCGCCAGCCAGCTCGACATAACCAAGCGCCGCACGTCGGAGGCGGCCTTCCGTCAGGCTCAGAAGATGGAGGCGATCGGTCAGTTGACCGCCGGTCTGGCGCATGACTTCAACAATCTGTTGCAGGTGATCACCGGCAATCTGGAATTGCTGGAGCCGCAGGTCCGCGACGAGAAGTCCCGGCGTCTCGTCGAGACGGCCAGCCTTGCCGCCGAACGGGGGTCCAGGCTGACCCGGCAGCTCCTGGCGTTTGCCCGCAAGACGCGGCTCGAGCCGAAAGCCATCAACCTCAACAGCCTGATCATCGAATTCGGCGACATGCTGAACAGCACGGTCGGAGGGAGCGTCGATCTCCGCTTCAACCTCAAGCCGAGGACGCCGCTCTGCTTCATCGATCCGGTCCATCTGGAGATGGCTCTGCTGAACGTCGTCATAAACGCGCGCGACGCCATGCCCGAGGGCGGGACGGTCACGATCACGACCGAGCCGTTGCAGATCGGCGGCGACGCCGACGCCCCGGCACATCATCTGCCTCCCGGCGACTATGCGTCGCTGTCCGTCACCGACCAGGGCAACGGCATGCCGGCCCATGTCGCCGCACGGGCGACCGAACCCTTCTTCACGACGAAGGAGGTCGGCAAGGGGACGGGGCTGGGCCTCGCGATGGTCCACGGCTTCGTCCAGCAGTCCATGGGCAAGCTGGAGATCGACAGCGAACTTGGCAGCGGCACCACGGTCCGCATGCTGTTTCCGGCCGGCAGGCTGGCGAAGGAAAAGACGTTGGAACGACAAGTGCTGCCGGACGCGCGCGACGTACCGAAAGGCGATGGGCCGCTGCCCGCGACGAAGACCGTTCTGGCGGTGGAGGATTCCGAGGACATCCTGATGCTGGCGCGAGAATACCTCACGACGCTGGGTTATTCCGTGCTGACCGCCGGCAACGCCGACGACGCCTTGAAGCTGCTGTCGGACGACGGCATCGACATCGATCTCCTCTTCACCGACCTCATCATGCCGGGAAGCATGAACGGGATGGCTCTTGCCGGGGAAGCCCAGCGGATAAGGCCCGGTCTGCCGGTCCTGTTTACCACGGGATACAACGAGGATCTGGTAACCGACGGCCAGCGGGCGGCCGGAATGGACTTGATCGGCAAGCCTTACCGCCGGACCGAACTTGCCGACCGCATCAATGCCGCCCTGAACCGCCCGAAGCTCCGGGGAGACCGCTCGCAGGGCGGGGGACACAAGGAAGGCTGACACCGTCAACACCGTCAGGCCCGCTGACCCGGACCGGCACGAGGCCCGCACCGTCGAAATCTCTTCATAGTTGACAGATATTTACCATTCTGAAAGAAATATTTCAGATCAGGATGGAGCACGATCATGGGTTTGCGGCTTCGCGACGTGCTGACGAAAGCGGGATTGGCGCTGACGCCGTCGGAAGCCAGGATCGTCCAGGTGCTGCTGTCCGACTATCCGTTTTCCGGCTTCGGAACGGCGACCAGCCTTGCCCGCAAGGCCGGGGTGAGCGACCCGACGGTGACCCGGCTGGTGGCGAAGCTCGGCTTCGACGGCTTCCAGGATTTCCAGGCGAAGCTCCTTGCAGAGGTCGAGGCGCATCTCCACTCCCCCCTGCTGATGATGGAAGCCAAGCGCGCCGGCGTGCCCGAGAGTGCGGCACAGGGCTATCTGGTTTCCGTGACGCGCAATCTCGAACAGACCCAAAGCGCCGTTCCGATCCAGAATTACGACCGAGCGGCAAGCCTGCTGTGGGAAACCAAGGGGCAGGTGGTCCTGCTCGGCGGGCGGTTCAGCCGCAGCTTGGCTGCGATGCTGGCCGGATACTTGATCCAGTTCCGCGTCGGCGTCCGCGATCTGGGCGCGCTGGCGCCGGAGAAGTTCGACGCCCTGGTCGACCTGGGGAAGAAGGACCTGCTCGTCGTCTTCGACTACCGGCGCTACCAGTCCGACGTCGTCAGCTTCGCGACGCAGGCCGCCGCGCGCGGCGTCCGCATCCTGCTGTTCACCGACATCTGGCTGTCGCCGGTCGCAAGCTTCGCCGCCGTCAGCCTGGTGGTCCCGACCGAGGCGGAGTCGCCCTACGACACGCTGGCGCCCGCCGTCGCCCAGATGGAGGCCGTCGTGGCCCACGCCATCAGCCGCTACGGCGATGCCGGCCGCGGCAGGATCGAGGCGATCGAGCATATCCGCAAAGCCAACGCCATCACGCTGACCGAACCCGCAACTCCGTCCGCCGACGGCGAACGGTCCTGACGGATCGGCCGGACCCTTCACCCCCCATTTTTTGAATACCGAGACCCCCGGAGCACCGACATGGCAAAAACCCTACCGCGCCGCGACGCACCCTTCGAACCCGGCAGGACGGCGCTCCTGCTGGTCGACATGCAGCGGATCTGGCTGGAACCGGGTCTCGATCCGGGGCACGCCGATTGGACTGCCGACCATTACTTCTACCGGGAAACGGCGGAGCGCGTGATCCCGAACCAGCGCCGGCTTCTGGAAAGCGCCCGCGCCGCCGGGGTCGAGGTGCTGCATACCATCATCCAGAGCCTGACCGAGGATGGCCGTGACCGCTCGCTCGACCACAAGCTGACGCCGATCCACATCCCGCCCAGCCTGAAGGAGGGCCTGCCGCCGCCGGAACTGGCCCCGGTCGGCGACGAGATCCTGCTGCCCAAAACCTCGTCGGGCGTCTTCAACTCGACCAACATCGACTACCTGCTGAAGAACCTCGGCATCCGGTATCTGGTGGTGGCCGGCATCCTGACCGACCAGTGCGTCGACATGACGGTACGCGACGGCGCCGACCGTGGCTATCTGGTGACCTGCGTGTCCGATGCTTGCGCCTCGCCGACGCCGGAGCGGCATGCGAACGCGCTGAAGGCGTTTGGCGGCTACTGCTGGGTAACCGACACCGCGACCGTTGCCGCCCGTTTCGACGCCTTGGCCCTGGATCGGGGAGCGGCATGATGGGCACTCCCCTGGTCAGCATCGTCACCACCGACCTTGCCGCCATAACGCGCGGACGGCCGGTTCCGGCCGACCGGCTGGACCGGTTCGCCGAAGCGGGCGTCGGCTGGGTCCCGGCCAACCTCTGCCTGACCGCCTTCAACTCGATCTGCGACCCGAACCCCTGGGGATCGACCGGCGACCTGCGGATCGTTCCGGATACTGCCGCCCGCTACACCACGGCGAAGACCGGGTCCGCGACGCCGTTCGACATGGTCATGGGCGACATCGTCGAGTTGGACGGCACGGGCTGGGAGGGCTGCCCGCGCACCCGGCTCAAGGAAGCGCTTGCCGCCCTGAAGCAGGCGACCGGCCTCAGCGTGCTCACGGCGTTCGAGCAGGAGTTCCAGCTTGCCGGCGAGGGGCCGGCGGCGCATGCCTTCTCGTTCGAGGCGCTGCGCCGCGCCGACCCCTTCGCGCCGCGTCTTCATGCCTGCCTGGAGGAAGCCGGCGTCGAACCCGAGATGGTCCTGGCAGAATACGGCGCGCACCAGTTCGAGATCACCCACGCGCCCGCCGACGCGCTGACCGCCGCCGACCGTGCCGTCGCGATCCGGGAAATCACCCGCGAGGTCGCGCGGGAGCTGGGGACGCGCGCCAGCTTCGCCCCCAAGCCCGATCCCGACGGCGTCGGCAACGGCGTCCACATCCATTTCAGCCTGACCGGCCCGGACGGCATGCCGGCTACCTACGATGCCGGCGGTCCCGGCGGCCTGTCGGACGCGGCGGCCGCCTTCTGCGCCGGCATCCTGCGCCATCTTCCCGCCATCACGGCGCTGACCGCCGCCAGCGTGCCGTCATACCTGCGTCTCAAGCCCCATAATTGGAGCTCGTCCTACACTTGGCTGGCGGAGCGCGACCGCGAGGCGACCTTGCGGATCTGCCCAACGGTGTCGATCGGCGGACGGGACCCCGCCAAGCAGTTCAACATCGAGTTCCGGGCAGCCGACGCGACGGCGAACCCCTATCTTGCGCTGGCGGCGATCGTCTTCGCCGGGCTTGCCGGGATCACCGACAAGCTGCCCGCACCTCCTCTGGTCACGGGCGATCCGTCCGTGATGGACGATGCCGAGCGTGCGCGGAACGGGCTGGTCCGCTTGCCGGAAACGCTCGATGCGGCGGTGGCGGCCCTGGAGGCCGACGCGATCGTGCTGAGCTGGTTCACCAAGCCGTTCCTGGACAGCTATGTCGGCGTGAAAAGAGCTGAGATCGCCTTGTTCGAGGGCAAGACGGCCGCCGAGATCTGCGAAACCTATCGGACGCTCTATTGATGGCAAGCCTTGCGGAGGACTGGCCCGAAGCGGTCGAAACGGTCAATCCGTCCGGCTCGTCGGAGATCGTGCTGATCTGCGAGCACGCCTCCAACCATATGCCGGCGGAGTACCGGGGGCTCGGGGTCTCGCCAGCCGACCTGCGGACGCATATCGCCTGGGACGTCGGCGCCGCCGAGGTGGCGCGGGGACTCGCCGAAGTCCTCGACGCGCCGGCTTTCCTGGGCACCTATTCGCGGCTGCTGATCGACCTCAACCGGCCGTTCCGCAGTCCCGCCAGCATTCCCGCGCGGTCGGAGGCGACCGACATTCCCGGCAATCTCGGGCTCAGCGAGGCCGAGATCGAGCGGCGCAGACGGACCATGTTCACGCCCTTCCACGACAAGGTGGCATCGTATCTGGACCGCCGCCGTGCCGCCGGACGCCCGACCCGGATCGTCACGATCCACAGCTTCACGCCGGTCTTCCTCGGCGTGGCGCGGCCCTGGCACGCGGGCATCCTGTTCGACCGGTCGCACGACTTCGCCGAAGCCGTGATCGAGGGGCTGGCGCGCAGCTCCGGCCTCAACGTCGCGGCGAACCAGCCCTATACCGTCGATCGCGAAAGCGACTACGCCATCCCGGTCCACGGTACCGACCGGGACCTGCCGGCGATCCTGGTGGAAATCCGCAACGACCTGATCACGGACGCCAACGGCATCGCCGAATGGGTCGGCCGGCTTGGCCCGGTGCTCCGGTCGTTCCATGCCGGTCAGGGTTAGCAGCGAAAGTGGTATCACCACTGCGATGCAAAAGTATGTGAATCAACAAAATACCCGGATTGCGGAGATCCTGAAAAAAATATTTCATAAGTCAACTATGTGCCTTGGCGACACCACGGAAGACCGAAGAGGGACACAGATGACCGGGATCGTGAAAAGCTTAATCGGAGCTGCTGCGGCAGCCGCTCTCCTGACCGGAGTGTCGGCGAGGGCCGCCGACGACAAGATCGTTATCGGCGGCGCGCTGTCGCTGACCGGCCTTCAGGCGCCGCTCGACACGCCCGGCTTCAAGGGTGCGCAGGTCGCGGTCAAGTACCTGAACGACAACGGCGGGCTGCTCGGCAAGCAGGTCGAGTTCATCAACATCGACGGCAAGTCGGACCCGGTGACCGTCGGCAACGTCGCGGTCGAACTGGTCGATCAGGGCGCCCAGATGATCCTGGCGCCCTGCGACTTCGATTTCGGCAGCCCCGCCAGCCGCGAAGCGCAGGCTGCCGACATCGTCGGTCTTTCGACCTGCGCCTCCGACCCGCTCTACAGTTCGTGGACGCTGGGCGACAAGCAGTTCACGCTGTCGATGTGGAACACCACGATGGGCGCGGTCGCGGCCGATTTCGCCAAGGAAAAGGGCTGGAAGACGGCCTATGTCGTCACCGACCAGTTCATCGCCTATACCAAGTCGCTGTCCAAGTATTTCGTGGCGCAGTTCAAGGCCGATGGCGGCGAGGTCCTGCTCGAGGACACCTACACCAACGGCGACAACAACTTTTCGGCCCAGCTCGCCCGGCTCAAGGCACTCGGCAAGAAGCCCGACGTGATCTTCGTGTCGTCCTACGGCACCGATATCGGCGTCATCATCCGGGCGCTTCGGGAAGTCGGCTACGACGCGCCGGTGCTCGGCGGCGACGCCTACGACGATCCGGCGCTGCATGCCGCCCTCGGCGAGCAGATGGGCAACGACGTCTATTTCGTCACCCATACCTGGATGGGTCCGGAAGCGCATCCCGACATGCCCAAGTTCATCGGGCTCTACAAGCAGATGTTCGGCGAGGACCCCGATACCTCCTTCGTCGCGACGGGCTGGGACAGCGTCATGATGCTGGCCCAGGCGGTCAAGGCGGCCGGTTCGACCGACGGTGCCGATGTGGCCGAGGCGCTGGAGGAGGGCGAGTTCAAGCTTCTCACGGGTGACCTCGACTACGGCACCGCCGAGGAAGGCCATGCGCCGGACAAGGCGGCCGTGCTGCTCGAACTCAAGGGCGGCAAGCCGCAGTTCCTCGGCTGGCGCCGTCCCGAAAGCGTTCCGGCTCCTTGATGACGGGACCTTCCGATAAGGGCGCTTCTCTTCGGGTCGTCGATGTCGCGGTCGAATTCTCCGGGCTCCGGGCTCTGGACGGCGTTTCCCTGACGTTGTCCCCCGGAGAGATCGTCGGGCTGATCGGTCCCAACGGATCGGGCAAGACGACGCTGATCAACGCGATCACCGGTCAGGTCCCGCTCGCCGGCGGCCAAGTCGTCCTGGGCGACCGGCCGCTCTCCGGTCTGGCGCCGCGCGATATCGCCCTGCTGGGTTTGTCGCGCTCCTTCCAGATCGTCCGGCTGTTCAACAACATGACTGTGATCGAGAACGTCGAGGCCGGCGCCCTGGCGCATGGCCACGGTCTCCGCAAGGCGAGGGCCAAGGCGGAAGCGTTGCTGGACGAGTTCGGCCTGAGTGCCCGCGCCGACGATCTCGGCGGCAATCTCAGCTACGGCGACAAGCGGCGGGTCGAGATCGCGCGGGCACTGGCATCCGATCCGGCCTTCCTGATGCTGGACGAGCCCGCCGCCGGCATGAACGAGGCGGAAACCGAAACGCTGCTTCACAAGCTGTCGGCGCTGCCCGCCAGCCGGGGACTGGGGCTCCTGATCATCGACCACGACATGGGCCTGATCATGCGCCTATGCGACCGGCTGCATGTGCTGGCCTTCGGCCGGACCATTGCGGAGGGCAAGGCCGCCGACATCCGGAAAGATCCTGCCGTGATCCAGGCCTATCTCGGCTCCGAAGCCGGTATCGGGGCGGCCCATGCTTGAGCTGACCGACGTAGAGGTCCGCTACGGCGCCATCCGCGCCGTGCGCGGCATCTCTCTAAAGGCTGAGAAGGGCGAGCTGGTGGCGCTGCTCGGCGCCAACGGCGCCGGCAAGACATCGACCCTGATGTGCATCGCCGGCGCCCTGAAGGCGGCAGCCGGGACGATCCGGCTCGACGGCAGGGACGTCACCTCGGCGACGCCGGAAGCGATGGTCCGCAACGGCGTCGCGACGGTGACCGAGACGCGCGATGTCTTCCCGGACCTCACCGTCGCCGAGAACCTGACGCTGGGCAGCTATATCCGCCGCTCCGACCGGGCCGGCGTCGCGGAGGACCGGGAGAAGATGTTCGCCCTGTTCCCCCGGTTGGCCGAACGCTACGGCCAGCCGGCCGGGACGCTGTCCGGCGGCGAGCAGCAGATGCTGGTCATCGCGCGGGCGATCCTGTCTCGGCCCAGGATCCTGCTGCTCGACGAGCCGTCGCTGGGACTGGCGCCCGTCATCGTCGATCAGATCTTCGAGATGATCGGTGTTCTGAAACGCTCCGGCCTGACCATCGTGCTGGTCGAACAGAACGCCGCCAAGGCGCTGGCTGTCGCCGACCGCGCCTATGTCATGCGGCTCGGCCGGATCGCCGCCTCCGGTTCCGCTGCCGAGATCGGCGCCACGACCGACCTCGGCGCACTCTACCTCGGGGGATGAGGACTTGACCTTCGCTCTACAGTTCACGATCGACGTGCTCAGCCTCGGGGGCGCCTATGCCCTGATGGCGCTGGGCCTGGTCATCGTCTACGGCATCCTCAAGCTGGTGAACTTCGCCTATGGCGAACTGATCATGGTGACCGGGTACACGCTGTTCCTGATGGGCGGCTCGGGCCTGCCCTGGCTGGTCATGGCGGCCGTCGCGGTGGCGATGGCTGTCGTCACCGGCGTCCTGACCGACTACATCGCGTTCCGCCCAGTCCGGGCCAAGTCGATCACCGCCGTCCTGATCACCTCCTTCGCCTTCTCGACCCTGCTCCAGAACGCGGCCCTCCTGTTCATCTCGCCCCGGCCGCGCAACGTGCCGCTGCCCGCACTCTTCTCACAGACGGTGGAGATCGCCGGAGTCATCACGCCGGTCCGCAATCTCGTGACGATAGCGGCAGCCGTCGTGCTTCTCGCGGTGTTCGCCTGGGCGATGCGGCGCACCGTGCTGGGCATCGCGATGCGGGCGGCGGCCACCAACTTCACGATGGCCCGGATGCTCGGGATCCCCGCCAACCTGATCATCTCGTCCGCCTTCGCGATCAGCGGGCTGCTGGCCGGCGTCGTCGGCATCCTGTGGATCGGCAGGATCGGGTCGGTCGTGCCCGGCATCGGGTCGGAACCGCTGCTGGTCGCCTTCATCGCCACCGTCATCGGCGGCATGCGCAGCCTGGAAGGGGCGGTGCTCGGCGGTTTCCTGCTGGCGCTGATCGATACCTCGCTCAACTACCTGCTCAGCCAGGAGCTTCTGAAGTTCCGCGACGCCTTCACCTTCGGCCTCGTCATCCTGATCCTGCTGTGGCGGCCGGAAGGTCTTCTCAAGGGACCCGCCACCGGGCAGAGGACGTGAGGGCTCCCATGACGCGTCATCTCCTTACCGCCGCCATCCTGGGCGGCTTCGTCATCCTGCTGGTCGCCTGCGCCGAGATGCTTGGCATCCGTGTGTTCGACCGCATCGCGACCAACCTGTGCATCTCGCTGATCCTGGTGCTGGGCCTTCAGGTCTTCATGGGCAACTCCGGCATCCTGTCCTTCGCCCATATCGGCTTCATGGGGGTTGGCGCCTATACGTCGGCCGTCCTGACGATCCCGCTCCAGATGAAGGGCATGGCCCTGCCGGAACTCTACCTCGTGTTCAAAGGCGTGCAGCTCTCGCCCTATCTCGCGATTCCGATCGCCGGGCTGGTCGCGGCGGCGGTCGCGGCGGCGCTGTCCTATCCGCTGATGCGGCTGTCCGATGCCGCCGCCGTCATCACGTCCTTCGCGCTGCTGGTCGTGCTGCACACCGTCATGACCAACTGGAGCAACGTCACCAACGGTCCGCGCACGCTGTTCGGCGTGCCCCGCGCCACCGACCTGACGCTGGCCGCCGGCGTCGCGATAGCGGCCCTGCTCGGCGCGCTGGCGTTCAAGGAATCGCGGACGGGCCGCCTGCTGAGGGCGAGCCGCGACGACGAGGTCGCGGCGGGCGCGCTAGGGCTCCACATCCCGCACCTGCGCTGGCGCGCCTTCGTCCTGGCCGCCTTGTTCGCCGGGATCGGCGGCGCGCTCTGGGGGCACTTCATCACCTCCTTCTCGCCCAACGCCTTCTACCTGCGCGAAACCTTCGTGATCCTGGGCATGCTGGTGATCGGCGGCGCCAATACGGTGACCGGCGCGGTCGTCGGCACCTTCATCGTGACGGGAGCCTTCGAGGGGCTGCGGTCGCTGGAGGGCTCCCTGAACAGCGCCAAGATCTTCAGCGAGCAGGTGATCGGCCTTACCGAGGTCGTGCTTGCGCTGGCGATGATCGCGGTCCTGATCCTACGTCCGGGCGGGCTTTTCCCGTCGCGCGAGATCGGCGCCATCATCGTCAGGGCCTTATCGAAACGGGAACGATCGACATGAGCTGGAAGACCGCCTACCGCTCCTTCTATTACGCCACCGCCGAGGAGCCCGACGACATCCGGCTCGATCCGGACACGACGGCGCTCCTGGTCGTGGATATCCAGACCACCTACCTGGAAGACAAGGAAACGCCGGAGGAAACCGAGCGCTGGCGTCCGTTCTTCGATCACATGCGCGGCACCGTGATCCCCAACAACCAGCGACTGATCGCGGAATGCCGGGAGCGCGGCGTCGAGGTGATCTTCGCCCGCATCGCCTGCCAGAAGAACGACGGCCGCGACCGTTCGCTCAGCCAGAAGAAGCCGGGCTTCAACTATCTCCTGCTGCCCAAGGACCGCCCGGACGGCCAGATCGTGCCGGAATTGGCGCCGCAGGGCGACGAAATCGTCGTCATGAAGACGACCGACAGCGCGCTGACCGGGACCAACCTGCGCCTGCTGCTCCACAACATGGGCATCAAGGACGTCATCGTGTCCGGCATCTTCACCGACCAGTGCATCTCCTCGACCGTGCGGAGCCTCGCCGACGAGAGCTACGGCGTCGTCGTGGTAGACGACTGCTGCGCCGCGGCGACCCTGGAGCTGCACAAGCGGGAGCTTGAGATCATCAACATGATCTACTGCCATGTCGTCCAGCTCGACGAGGCGCTCGGCTTCTTCGAGTAGCTGGATCACGGGAAGGGGAGATGCCGCAATGACCGGTCTCTACGAGCGCGATGCCCGCACCCTCTCCAGCATGTCGTTCCTGCGCTTCTTTCCGCAGGCCGTGACGGGCGGAGAAGGATCGTACCTGTTCGACGAAGGGGGGCGCCGGCTGCTCGACCTTTCCGCTTCCTGGGGAGCGGCAAGCCTCGGCCACTCGCATCCGGCGGTGCGGTTGGCGGTCGATCGGGCGCTGTCCAACCAGGCGGGCGCCAGCCATCTCTCCGGCGCCAACCTGCCGGCGGTGGAACTCGCCGAGCGGCTGCTGTCGATCGTGCCAGAGCGGGCCGCGGGCCGCGTCTGGCTGGGCCATTCCGGCTCGGACGCCAACGAAACGGTGGCGCGGGCAGTGATCGCCGCGACGGGCCGGCCCCGGATCATCGCGTTCAAGGGCGCTTATCATGGCGGCACGGTCGGCTCGATGGCGATCTCCGGCCATCCGGCGCAGGAGGGAGTGCCCAAGGCCGGCGGCCTGACGCTGGTGCCCTATCCGAATGCCTATCGGGACGGCGGTCCGGAACAGGCATCCGCCAGGGCGCTGGCCCATCTCGATGAGCTTTTCGCCGGTCCCGTGCCGCCGGAGGAGGTCGCGGCCTTCTTCCTGGAGCCGATTCAGTCCGACGGTGGCATGATCGTGCCGCCGCTGGACTTCTTCCGGAGCGTCGAGACGCTGTGCCATCGTTACGGCATCCTGGTCGTCTCGGACGAGGTGAAGGTCGGGCTTGGGCGCAGCGGTCGTCTGCACGCCTTCGAGCATCTCGGCATCGAGCCCGATATCATCGTGTTCGGCAAGGGATTGGGCGGCGGGCTGCCGATCTCGGCCGCCGTTGGACCTGCCGCGATCATGAATCACAGGGCGGCCTTCTCGTTCCAGACAGTTCACGGCAATCCGGTCTGCGCCTCCGCCGCGCTGGCCGTGCTGGATACGATCGAGCGCCAGGACCTTGCCACCCATGCGGCGCGCGTCGGGCATCATCTGACAACTCTGCTGGAAGAGCTGAAGTCATCGCATCCCCTGGTCGGCGACATCAGGGGCCGTGGGCTGGCGGTCGGCGTCGAACTGGTTGGCGACGCCAAGGCTCCGGCGCGACGAGAAACCGCCAAGGTCGTGTACCGTGCCTTCGAACTGGGTCTCGTGCTCTACTATGTCGGCATCAACTCCAACGTTCTCGAAATGACGCCGTCGCTGTTGCTCAGTGCCGAAGAGGCCGCGACTGCAATCGAGATACTGGATCGGGCGCTTGCCGACGTCGAGGCCGGGCGGGTCGCCGACAATGTGGTAGCTGGCTTCGCCGGCTGGTGATGCTTGTTTGATAGGGTACCAGCGGCCTTTAAGATTGATCGGTGGGTTCCAGCAAAGATGTCGGGCTGAAGAGGCCCGACCTACAAATCCAAATGTTGGCAGAAGCACGCTGACGTAGGTCGGGCCTCTTCAGCCCGACATTTAACGCTCCGGACCGGTCAATGTTTAATGCCAACATTTTTATGCGAAATACTTTAAAAACTTTTACACTCTGAGAAAATCAACCGTCGTTACTGCAACAGTATATCCTGAAACCGCATTGTGGCTTACCATTTCGGCATCCGGTTGTCTGCGTCGCCGGCGGCATATGGAAAATGAACAGATCAAGATGTCCAAGGACATTTCCTCCCACTGGGGACTGACGTGCGATGCGCCGCTAATCGTGCAGGATGCTCTCGCCTACTGGGAGGGCAAACTTTGCGGAAGGCGGATGCCGGCGCGGCGTGACTTCGACCCGGTACTGGAAATTCCCCGCCTGTTGCCCTGGGTCATCTTGGTCGACGTCCTGAGGGACCCGCTCGATTTCCGGTACAGGGTGATAGGAACCGGCATCACCGCCCGATCCAGCCGCGATCATACCGGCTTGCGCCTGTCGGAGCTGAACCGGACGGGTCCGGACAGCGTCGTCTGGAATGACCGCCGGACCGTCGTGGAGACCCGCGCGCCGAAGCTGACCGCGCCTTCCTATATAGGCGGAGACAAAACGATCCAGGCCATTTCCGGAATTCATCTTCCGGTTTCCGGCGACGGCGAAACGGTCGATCAGATCTTTACCTTCGTCTGCTATCACACCGCAGCGCAAAGGCTCATCAAGGATTTCCAGTAGAACGACCCGCCGGGCCGACGGGTTCACGCCGGCCCGGCACCCTGATGTCCCGTGCCTACATCTGTCCCGGCATCTGCGCCGGCATCAATACCGCCAAGTCACGGATCTCGCCGGTAAGACCCTTGATGGTGCTGGCCTCGGTCGTTTTGCCGGTAAGCAGGTCGATGCGGTAAAGCGAGGTGCCGGACATCAGCCAGCCGACATTGCCGCCGGCGCCGTCCGACTGGATGTCGAAGCCTCCGACAGCCTTCAGCCCGGTTCCGCCGACGGTATTGAGGACGCCGTCGTTGGGCGGCGACTGCTTCAGCAGGGCGCCGTTCGCGGCGTCGATGTCGTACAGCACCGTTTCCTTGGACTGCCGGTGGGAGTTGGTGTAGGCGCCTGCGACGACCTGGGGCGTCTTGCCGGAATGGGCGTCTCCGTCGGCGAAGCGCAGACGGCCGTCGGTCACCGCCTTGCCGTCGTCGACATTGATCCGAAGGTTCGTTCCGTCGGACCCGATCACGCGCAGCCGGTCGGCGACCGGATTGAAATCGACGGCCAGTCCGGCGGCGCTTGGAAGCGCCGTGTCCAGCTTCGACTTCACGGTGCTGGTACCGCTCGCGAGATCGATCACGTGGACGGTGCCATTCGCCGAAAGCGCATAGAGTTGACCGTCGGCCGGACGGACATCGATCCCGACCAGCGGGCCGGCCGCATTCGGGATCGTCATCGTGCGGGTGACCGCCGAGGCGGCCGTATCGACGAGAGCCAGGGTATCGCCGCCCATCAGGACGGCGACGGTGTCGGCTTTGGCAACGCCGGGCAGGGCGATCAGCGACACGGCGGTCAAAAGGGAGAAAATCTTCATCGTTCGTCTCCGGCAGGAATGTCGGTCAGTACGGGTTGTCACACCTGCTATACCCAGCACCTGCTTAGGCGGATGCAGCGTCCCGTGCCCGATTGAAGAAATTTTTGTCTGGCGAAACGCGGAGCGGCATCTAGATTGAGGCTGGTCGAACGAGACGTGTCAGGAAGGCAATCAGTTGGTCCCGGGGGGAATCAAGGTTTCTGCAAGCGGCGGCATCGACGTGGAGGCCGCTCTTGTCCGCTGTGCTGGTGGAGATCGATTGGCGTTGCGGGAACTGTACGAAGCGGAAGCTCCCGCCATGCTGGGAGTTGCGCGCCGCATCCTTCGCAATTCGGCCCTTCCCGAAGATATCGTGCATGACGCCTTCGTCAGGATCTGGCGGCATGCCGGATCGTTCAACCCGGCAGCCGGGTCGGGTCGCGCCTGGATGTATATGATCGTCCGCAACCGGGCGATCACGGCGGCGCGCCTTGAGGCGCGTTCCGACACCGAAGGCGACATGGAGACACTGCTGGCCGGCGCCGATCCCGTCGATCCGGATTCCGTGATCTCGCAACTTTCCCACAGCACGTCCCTGCGCCGCTGCCTGGAGACGCTCAGCCCGACGCGCCGGCAATCTGTTGTGCTGGCCTATGTCCATGGCTTCACCCATGCCGAACTGGCGGGCCGGCTGGGGGTTCCGATCGGCACCGCCAAGGCTTGGGTCCGGCGCAGCCTGCTTGCCCTGAGAGAGTGTCTGGGATGAGCGGCCGCATGGAGTCCGAAGAGCAGGATCTGTTGGCGGCCGAGTTCGCCATGGGCACCCTGGAAGGCGACGTGCTCGAGCGTGCCGAGCGCCTCGTGGCGGAAGATCCGGCGTTCGCGCGCGATGTCGAGGCATGGCGCCGGCGGTTGGGCGCCCTGGATCGGACGGCTGACCCGGAAACGGCGGACGACGCGCTTTGGAAGCGCATCGAGCGATCGCTGGATGGAGCGGACGATACCCGCACCGAGGCGGCCTTACCCAGTCATGCCCCCCAAGCGGCGGCGAACCAGAACTTCTGGAAACGTTGCGCGATGGGCGGACTGGCGGCGTCCATGCTGCTCACCGCCGGGCTGGTCACCGCCGTAGCGACGCGGCCGGCAGAGCCCTTGTTCGTCGCCGTGCTGCTGGCCGACGACAGGCGTCCCGGCGCTCTTATCCAGATTTACGAGGATCAGGAAGTCAAGCTGGTCCCGTTGCAGGAGTTCGCGATACCGCCGGAACAGGTATTCCAGGTCTGGACCTTGCCGACCCCGCAAAGCGCTCCCGTCTCCATCGGTCTGCTCTCCCAAGCCCGATCGGTGCGGTTGAACCTGTCCGACCTGCCGTCGCCCGCCAGCAACCAGTTCTTCGAGATCACGCTGGAGCCGGCGGGCGGTTCGCCCACGGGACGTCCCACGGGGCCGATCCTGTATAAGGGAAATGCGGCGGAAACATTCTGATCCGTCCCTTCACGGTGACGGCTTTATCGGCTTTTTGCAGGCGTCAGGCGCTAATTTCCTGATTGGACACCCCTGCCCAGTGCCGATTCCAACGACGAAAAGATTGGTTAAAAAAAGTCGGCCCGCCACTGCATCCGTTCGTGCGTCCGCTGGGTAGTCAAGATGTGGGTCCTTTGGGATCGCACCTTCGATCATCCGCGGCGGCCCTCTCGGCCGCTCGCATCGAACAGGAGATTTCAACATGACGAATTACGGTCATCAGGTCAGCCGCCCGGGGCGGGGTCACGATAAAGACGACCATTTTCGCTTCGACATCTCCCGCGACAAAGCGGTCCAGCGCGATCTGGGCGACGGTAACGACACGGTTTCGATCGGTGCGGGACGCGGCGTCCCGGAAGTCCGGCTGACCTTTACGAGCAGCGAAGTCGGCAACGGCAGTCCGCGCGACAGCAATACGATGCCCAATCAGGACGGCGGCCTCGCGGTCCGGGCACAGGCTGAAAACAAGTCGGGAGAGCTTGTCGGACCGGTCAGCCGTTTCGACGACGAAGGCATCAGCTTCGTCAGCAAGGGTAAGTTCACGTTCGACGTCCGCGACCTGGTAAGCGGCGTGGAGCGCGGCAACGAGTTCGACGTGGTCAAGCTCGGAACCAAGGGCAACGACAAGTTCAACGAGAGCGGTTCCCACAAGGCCTATTACATCAATGCCGGCATGGGGCACGATCACGTGACCGGCGGCCGCGCCGACGACTTCCTGGTCGGGGGCGCCGGCAACGACCGCCTGGACGGGCGTGAGGGCGACGACTCGTTCATCGGCGGTGCCGGCAACGACACCATCGTCGGCGGCAAGGGCGACGACCTTGCCATCTTCAACGTCGCCACCGATGGCATCGACACGGTCGACCTCGGCAAGGGTTCCGATACCGTCAACGTCATGTCCCCTGCCGCTCCCCAGGTCCGGTTGACCTTCACGAGCAGCGAAGTCGGCAACGGCAGCGCCCGTGACAGCGGCACGATGGCCAATCAGGACGGCGGGCTTGCGGTACGGTTGCAGGCCGAAGACGCTGCGGGCAACCTCACCGGCGGAGTCAGCCGTTTCGACGACGAAGGCATCAGCTTCGTCGGCATGACGCCGGGTGCTACCTTCGACGTGCGCGATCTGGTCAGCGGCGTGCAGCGCGGAGACCAGTTCGAAGTCGTAACCTTGGGTACCAAGGGGAACGACAAGTTCGACAACAGCGGTAAGGAGCAGTCCTACTACATCAACGCCGGCATGGGCGACGACCACCTGACCGGCGGCCTCGGCGACGACTTCCTGGTCGGCGGCGCCGGCAACGACCGGCTGAACGGCCGCGAGGGCAACGACTCGTTCATCGGCGGCGCCGGCAAGGATGTGTTCGTGTTCAGCGGCGACGCCGGCAACGACACCATTCTCGATTTTGTCTCGGGCACCGACAAGATCGATCTCAGCGCTTACGGGATCGGTTTCGACGATGTCCAAAGCACCTCGATGGGCGCCGACACCGTGATCGGCGTGGATTCGAACAGCGACAGCGCCCAGGACTTCCAGGTCACCCTGGTGAACGCCGGGGCACCGGTCCAGACCGACTACTTCTTCGGTTAAGGCCTTGGTCCGTCCGCTGCATGCCGGCGGACGGACCTTCCTTTTTTGGGAAGAGGAACGCCGTGTCGCAAGATAATGTTCTGTCCGATGCTCTCAGTCGGTGCCGGCGCGCCTTGACGGGAGTGATGCTGTTCAGCGCCGTGCTGAACGTCCTGATGCTGACCTCGTCCGTCTACATGCTTCAGGTCTACGACCGCGTCCTGTCCTCGGGAAGCATCGAAACCCTGTTGTACCTGACGATCATCGCCGCCCTGGCACTGCTGCTTCTCAGTCTGCTCGACACCCTGCGCAGCCGCATGCTCGATCGGGTCTCCACCTGGCTGGAAAGGCGTGTCGGCCCGTTCGCCTTCCGCCGGGCGCTCGACGCCAGTCTCAGCCAGCGCGACTACCAGGGCGAAAGCCTTCGGGATCTCGGTGCCGTCCGCACGTTCCTCGGCTCCGGCATCGCAACGCTGTTCGACGTTCCCTGGGTTCCGGTCTATCTCGCCGTCGTCTATCTGCTGCACCCCTTGATGGGGCACGTGGCGCTGGCCGGCGCCGTGATCCTGTTCCTGCTCGCTCTGGCCAGCGACCTCGCGGCCAGACGGCCGCTGCGGGAAGCGAACCGGTCGGCGACCCGGAGCATGCGCACGGTAGACGGCGCCCTGCGCAATGCCGAGGCGATCGACGCCATGGGCCTGACGGACGCTGTCCTGCGGCGCTGGGCCGGATTGAGCCACGGGGCGCTTTCCATGCAGTCCCTCGCGAGCGACCGGGCCGCCGCCATCCAAGGCGCCGCCAAGTTCGTCCGGCTCTTCGTGCAGACGGCAATCCTCGGCGTCGGCGCCTGGCTGGTGATCCGGCAGGAAGTCAGCGGCGGCGCCATGATCGCCGGCTCGATCATCATGGGACGCGCCCTGGCTCCGGTCGAGCAGGCGATCGGAACCTGGAAGCAGATGATCCAGGCCCGCGAGGCTTATAAGCGTCTGGCCGCGTTCCTGGCGCTCCCGCCGCTGAGGGCGGAGGCCATGCCCCTGCCGGCGCCGGAAGGGCGGCTTTCGGTGGAGGGCGTCTGTTTCGGGCTTCAGGGGAAACCCCTGATCCTGAAGTCGGTCTCCTTCAAGGCCGATCCGGGCGAGGCGGTCTGCATCATCGGTCCTTCCGCCGCCGGCAAATCCTCCCTGGCCCGGCTGCTGGTCGGCGTCAGGAGCCCGCAGACCGGCATCGTCAGGCTCGACGGCGCCGATATCTTCTCCTGGCCGAAGTCCGATCTCGGACGGCATGTCGGATATCTGCCCCAGGACGTCGAACTGTTCTCAGGCACGATCCGGGAGAACATCGCCCGTCTGGAGGAAGCGGACCCGGCGAATGTCGTCGCGGCGGCGCGCATGGCTAATTGCCACGACATGATCCTGAAGCTGGAAAAGGGTTACGAAACGGAGATCGGCGAGGCCGGGGTCCGGCTGTCCGGCGGCCAGCGCCAGCGCATCGCACTCGCCCGGGCGGTGTTCGGCCGTCCCCGGCTGGTCATCCTGGACGAGCCGAACGCCAGCCTCGACGGCGAAGGCGAGGAAGCCCTGAACCGGGCCATCGCGGCCCTGAAGGCCAGCGGCTCGACCGTCATCGTGATCGGACACCGCCCCAGCCTGCTGCAGGAAGTCACCAAGGTCCTCGTGCTGGTGGCGGGACAGGTCGAGATGTTCGGCCCGCGCGCCGAAGTCATGGACCGGCTGACCCGGCGCAACGTCCAGCCGGTGGCGGCCGGATCGCCGGCACGGGCGCAGGCGGCGGCCGGTTCGCGTTCCGCCATTCCCCAAGCCGCAACGCCAACGCCGGCGGAGTAAGAACATGAACGTCCTTTCGCAAAGCGTCGATCCTCGGCCGGGCCGGCCGTCCGATCCCTTCGGCCTCCCCGACCGGCCCGCCGTCGGGTCCCTGTTCCGGACCGGAGCCACGGCGATCGTGCTGTGCCTCGGCGGGTTCGGCGCCTGGGCCGGGCTGGCTCCGCTGTCGAGCGCCGCCATGGCTCCCGGCATCGTTCGGGTCGAGACCGAGCGGAAGACCGTGCAGCACCTGGAAGGCGGCATCATCGCCGAGTTGCTGGTCCGCGAAGGCGACCATGTCGCGGCGGGTCAGGTCCTGCTCAGGCTGGACGATCTCGAAGCGAAGGCGCTGTACGACCTGCTGAAGGCGCAGCAAAGCGCCCTCGCGGCACAGCAGGCGAGGCTGATCGCCGAACGCGACGGCCATGACGACATACCGTTTCCGGAGTTCCTGCGCGAAGGGATGTCCAGCGGCAAGGTCGGTGAGATCGTCCGTGGGCAGCAACGTATCTTCGCCAGCGGGCGTGAAGCCCTGCAAGGCGAAACCGATGTCCTGCACCAGCGCATAGCCCAGTTGAACGCCCAGATCGAGGCCTTCAACGCCCAGGTGAAAGCGGGCGTCGATCAGCTTGCCCTGATCGACGAGGAGGTCGCTTCCGTCAAGGTCCTGGTGGAGAAGGGGTTGGAGCGCAAGCCGCGCCTGCTGGCACTGGAAAGAAACGCCGCCTATCTCGCCGGTCAGCAGGGGGACTATGCCGGCCGCATCGCGCAGTCGAGGGAGACGATCGCCGGCGCCCGGATGGAAATCCTCAATGCCCGCCGTACCCGCGTCGAAAAGGCCGCGCTGGAACTGCGCGAGGTCGAAACTCAGCTTGCCCAGGTCGAGGAGCGGCTTGCCGAGGCCGGCGTCAAGCTGGGTCGCCGTGAAGTCCTGGCGCCCCAGGCCGGCACGGTGCTCGATCTGCGCTACCACACTCTCGGCGGGGTGGTTCCTCCGGGTAACGAGATCCTGGATATCGTGCCGAGCGACGAAAAGCTGATGGTCGAGGCGCGTCTCAGCCCGACCGATATCGATGTCGTCCACGACGGCCTGACCGCCAAGCTGGTGCTCTCCGCGTTCAAGAGCCGGACGACGCCTCATATCGACGGCCGGGTCGTCCAGGTCTCGGCGGACGTCCGGCACGACGAGCGCACCGGCGAGCCCTATTACATGGCGCGTGTCGAGGCGGACGCGCGGCAATTGGCCGGCCTGGAGGGAATCGGGCTGACGCCCGGCATGCCGGTCGAAACCATCATCCACACTGGAGACCACACCTTCTGGACCTACCTCGTCCAGCCCTTGACCGACAGCTTCAGGCGAGCGTTTCGGGAACAATGACGCCCAGCGCCACGACGGCGTGGCGGCTCTACCGACAGGCCGCCGCCGTCGTGCCGGGCTCGAATAAAGGACAGGTGGCTTTGGTTACAAAACGCAAATACCTATATCGATATAGGTAAAAATGAATATACGGTTGAATAGTGTCGTGATTTAGTCTAAAATACCATAATGTCTGAAGAGGGACGGAATTGCAGCGTCCTTGGCACTTCCGCAACACACAATAAAGAAATTCACGTTACTTGAAGAATTGATTTAGATCAGTACAGCGACCAGATGCCACAGTAGTCGTCTCTCCCGTATCTCAAGTTCATGTGCCACAACATTACTTCGGAATGCTCGGCAAAACGCATTGCCGGCTTTACTCTGGAGTATCGATCATGTCTCGTTCGTGGCACAACCTCGGCGCCGTCTCGACCCTTGCTCTCGCTGTGTTTGCGTTTGGCGCAACGGCTACGGCGAATGCCCAGGAAATGGACTTCAAGCCCAAGGCGGCGGGCGACATCAACATCCGTTTGCGCGCCCTCGGCGTGTTCCCCGATGAGAGTGGCAGCGTCAAGACCGCCGGGGGCGCCGATACCGGCCTGGATGCAAAAGTGGGGAACGCCTACGTTCCCGAAGTCGACTTCTCGTATTTCCTGACCGACAACATCGCCCTCGAACTGATCGCCGCGACCGCGCGCCACGAGGTGGACGCCAAGGGTCCCGGCGCCGCCGTCGGATTGGGAAGCGTCTGGCTGCTGCCGCCGACGCTGACGGTGCAGTACCATTTCATGCCCAAGTCCCGGTTCAGCCCCTATGTCGGCGCCGGCCTGAACTATACGGTCTTCTATAACGAGAAGAGCGGCGACGCCGCTTCCATCAGCTACGACAACGGGTTCGGGTATGCCCTGCAGGCGGGCATCGACTATGCGATCTCAGGCCCATGGACACTCAACCTCGATGTCAAGAAGCTGTGGCTGAGCACCGACGTCAAGGTCAACGGCGGCGCGCTCAAGGCGGATGTCGATATCGATCCCTGGATCGTCGGCATCGGGGTCGGCTACCGGTTCTGATAGCAGTGGCATCGGAGCTTGACCGGTCCGGACCGCCGATCTTCCGCTCACGTGGTCACGAGCGTTGCTCCCGGATGGCAGGATACTCATGTAAGGTTCGAGTGTCCGGCCATTCGGAGAAGACGCGATGCGGTCCCTGGTTCTATTAGCCACATGTTTCTGTCTAAGCGGCTGCGGTCTTGCCGCCGCACCGTGCCGGGTCGCCTCGGCGGTGATCAAGATCGTCCCGGTCGTCGGCCATGCTGCGGCCACTCCGACCGATGCCTGCGCAGCGGTCATCGATCCCTAGGCTTCGATCATCACAGCCTTCCAAACCGCGGTGCTCTGGATGTCCTGAAGCGTCGGAAAGCTCAGGCGACCAGGGTGATTGCTTCTGTTCGCGACAGGCTTTCCGCCAGGAAGGTGACGAGCGGCTGAATAAGTTCGGCCGCTTCGGACTCTTCCCCGATCACCGTGATCTCCGTCATGGGCAGCACCGGCCAGTGGGCAGGCACGCGGAGGATCTGCATGCCTTCCTGAACGAACGACTTGCCCAGCACGGTGACTCCCAACCCGCCCGCGACGGCAGCCTGAACGCCCATCAGGCTGCTGGCAGTGCAGGCCACGGTCCATTCGCGTCGGACCGAATCAAGCGCCGAAATCATCAGTTCGCGGTAGGTGCAGGGCGGCGGCAGCATGACGAGGCGCGCGGGCTTGCTGAAGTCGACCTGGAAATCGGCCGATGCCAGCCAGACCAGCGGTTCGCGCCAGATCACCCGGCCGCGCTGTGCCTGCCCGTCCTTCTTGGCGATCACCGCGTCAAGCCGATCCTCGTCATAGGCGGCCAGCAGCGAGCAACTCAGGCCGGTCATCAGGTCGATATGCATGCCGGGATACAGGCGGCTGAACCGCGCCAGCAGCTTCGGCAGCTCGTTCGGGATGAAGTCTTCGGCGATGCCGAGCCGCAGGGTGCCGGCGGCGGGCGGCTTCCGCATGTCGCGGACGACGGCGTCGTTGAATTCAAGCATCTGGCGCGCGGATACCAGCAGGCGTTCGCCGTCTCGCGTCAGGCTGAGGGACCGGCTGGTCCGGTCGAAGACGCGCCGGTCCAGGATCTCCTCCAGCCGCTGCACCTTCTGGCTGACTGCCGATTGCGAGCGCCCGACCACATCGGCGGCCGCCGTGAAGCTGCCGGTTTCGGCCACCGCGACGAAGGCCCGCAACAGATCGATCTCAAGGTCGGGGAAGCGCATGGGTACTCGGCTTTCTTCCGTGGATGAGCCATACCTATGACGTTCCCCGCTTGCCTGCAAGGATGCGGACGGATCGGAAAACCGGAGCCCGATACCGTGACGGATCAGTACCGCAGGATGTCGCTCGGCCTCTGTTCCAGGCGCCGCTGCTTTTCCTCAAGCCTCTCCTGATCGCGTCTCTGCTGATCGCGGTTCCGTTCGGAAAGCGACGGTTGAGGTCCCTCGTAGCGGTCCTGCCGTTGTTTCTCCTGTACCGCGCGGTCCAGGCTTGAACAGGATTGGCGGTCACCCTCCCGGCAGGCTCGCCGAAGGTCGGTCAGGATGGTTTCCCTATCCTGTTCGATCGCAGCGGGTCCCCGAATACCGTAACCCCGGTCGTCGTCGGGGATTTCGGCGCATCCCAGGAGAAGCAGGGGAAACAGCGTCAGGAGATATGGAGAACGCATGATGGCAGCCCTATCGGAGTTTTTCACCGTGATCAACTGCCTGCATGCCGATAGCATTCCATGCCGGCTGGACCTTCGCCTGGACTGCCCGACCGTTCAGGCGAATTCAAACACGGTGGCGGCGCGCGCGGTGAGGTCAGCCGCCTCGACGCCGATCAGCAGCACGGAATGGGCATTGCCGAGGTCGATCAGCGTGGACCCGTGAAGATCGGCCATGCCGTCGAGCAGTGCGTGCAGGGTCGGTCGTCCGCCCGCACCGTCCAGCAGGATTTTGTCCCTTGCCGGATCGAAGTCCAGCACCTTGTCCGAACCGCCGGACCCGGCATGGAACACGAAGATGTCGGCGCCGGCGCCGCCGCTCATGACACTCTGGCCCGGGCCGGCGTGCAGCGTGTCGTTGCCTTGGCCGCCGGACAGGAAGGACGAACCGAGACCGCCGTAGATCTCATCGTCGCCGGCTTCGCCGAACAGCCGGTCGTTGCCCGTTCCTCCATAGATCCGATCGTTCCCGCCGCCGCCGAACGCCGTCAGGTCGCCTGTTTCACGGATGGCCCAGTGACCGTATTCCGTCTGATAATATCCGTAGTCGTAGTTGTTGAGGGAAGTGCTGATAGCCGTGTCATAGTAATAATTGTAGGAGTTATGATCGTCCGGAGAACTGCCGGCATAATTGGGATCGAGCGTCCTGGTGGCCGGGTTCCATATCCACTGTCCGGGATAGTCGAACGACGCCAGCGATTCCGTCCAGTGCCTGCCTTCCGGAGAGCTGCTGTAGTCGAATGCGACCGGCCCTTTCAGAAAGGACTGGCCGATCATCGGCGTATCGAACACCACCGTTCCCGTGGCTGTACTGGGTGAAGTGCCGGTGTGCGAGACCGTGACGAACTCGGTCATGTATTGCTGCCATTGTTCGTCCCAGACTTGAATCTCTTCGTCCCAGAACTCTGTCCACACGTTCGAATTTCCGGCATCCGGTATCCAGTCGAACGTCACCTGCCGACACGCCGCGATAACATCCGCCCCCGAGCCACCCTGCTGAAACTGCGAGGCGCCAACCGTTGCGGACAACGTTCCAGTCGTTCCAGCCATAACTCCTCCAACCACATGCGCGATGAACCGAGTGTTGGGATGGTATCCGCGCAATAGTTTAGAGTAAGTAAATAGTATTGAGCGCCCTAGTATGTTTCAGTGGAAATACGGATTTATCAATAATGAATGGATTTTCATTTCATTTTGGTACCATGTAATAACTTCGATATTACTGTCTTTACACAGTGCGGGGCAGTATCTTCAGCCGAGAGGTCCGTGCAGGCAAGACCCGGCTCATCGTCCGCTTGCACGGGCGAAGTCGAGCAGGGTCGCCCTGATGCGGCTTTCGTGGCTGCCGGGCCAATACAGGCGCCCGCAGCCCGGACAGAAGTGTATGGGCACGCCTTGATCCCTTATCCTGGCGGGAACCATGCGGTCCATTTCCGGTGCCGCCGGTGTCAGCACGGTGTTGCAGACCATGCAGCGCGAGAAGGGATCGAGCAGCCAGTCCACACCGAGCGTCTGCCCGAGAAAGCCGGCTTGAGCGCGAACGGCATCGCTGTTCAGCATGACGACAACTTCGTTGGCCCGCTTGCGTTGCAGGATAGCCCGGTCGCGGGTCAGGAGTTTCCGCCCATCGGCTAGTGCGCGGGCCAACAGGACACCGTCCGGATCGCCTCCTTCGGCGATCACGGTGTCGTAGCCGGCGCCGCGCAGCCAACGGCCCAGGCGGTGAAGCATTTCATCGCACAGAAAACGCACGCCAGATCCCTGGATCCGCCAGTCCAACTCGGCCCCGTCACACTCAGGGAAATAGGCTCAACTCGCCCGCCGCCAAGGAAGCGTGCGGCGCCGAAAACCTCAAAGGCCGCTGCGGGGCCCGCTGGTCCCCCCCATGCCGTCGCCGGTAGTGTCGCCCGTGCCGCCGCGCGTGACGCTGCCGTCGATGCCGGTGCCGCCGATGCCCCCGCGGCTGGTTACGCCGCCGGTCGTGGCGCCGGGGCCTTCGTCGGCGGATCGGCCGTCGTTGGACATGCTGCACCCGCCGACCGCCAGGGTCATGGCCAAGGCACCGGCGGCGATGGTTCCAATTTGGAAGCGGGGCATGCTGTAGTCCTTTCCTGATTGCAAATCTCGATGTCGTGACTTCAACAGCGCCGATTCTTCTTTGTCACCCACGCTTCTTGCCCCGAACGGGAGTTCGGCCGGCCCACCCTTGGCCTGATTGCGGTTTGGGAATATCGTATCTCGAACAACCGGCGTGACCGGCCTAGTCGGATCACGACCTATAGAAATCGGCAGGGAGGAAAACAAGAATGACGGAAAACCGGAAACCTCCGGCGATCGGCGCCAATCGGGCCATGCTTCACCATATCAGCCTTCCGGTCCGGGACGTTTCGCGGTCGGTCGCTTTCTATCGCGACTTGCTCGGCTTGCCGCAGATCGATCGTCCGAACTTCCCCTTCCAGGGCGCCTGGTTCGCGCTGGGCACGGAGCAGCAACTTCACCTTATCCAGGACGAAGGGTCGACCTTCCGGGACGGCAAGGGCCTGGACGGCCGGGATATCCATCTCGCCATCCGGGTCGGCAGCTATCGGGATGCTCTCGCTCATCTGATCGACGCCGGTTACCGCAAGAACGGAACTCCGGGCGTCGATGAATTCAGATGCATGACCGTCGTTCCCCGGGCGACCGCCGGCTTTCCCCAGATCTACCTGATGGACCCCGACCGGAACATCATCGAGATCAACGCGAACAGGCTCGATGCCGACGACGAGGAACTGTCCAGGCTTCTCGACCCGTGACCGAGCGTCGGGACAGCCCGGTGGTTCGGTCGTAGCCGTCCGGAGCGGCCTCGTTGTGCATATCCCGTCCATCGGCTAACCTGCATGCCATGAGCATCGAAATCCTGCTGGCCGCAGCCTTCCCCGCCGAGTTATGCGCCAAGATCGTCCCGCAGGCCGGCGTCGCCGGCCCTTTCGACGGACCGGTCGGCGCCAGCCTCTCCGAAGCCGAAGCCCGCGGCATCCGCGTGCTCGTCACCATGGGCACCTTGAAGACCAGCGCCGAGGTAATGGATCGCCTTCCCGGCCTGGGGCTGATCTGTTGCTACGGTACCGGTTACGAAGGGGTAGATCTAGATGCGGCGGCCGAGCGCCACATCATGGTCACGCATAGCCCCGCCGCCAATGCGCCGGCGGTCGCCGACCTCGCGATGGCTTTGCTGCTGGCGGCCAACCGCCGCATCGTCATGGCGGACAAGTTCGTGCGCGATGGCCTGTGGAGCGGCAATTCGGCGGCGCGGATGCCGCTCGTGCGCGGACTGACCGGCCGCAGGATCGGCGTTTTCGGCTTCGGCGCCATAGGCCGCAGGATTGCCAACCGCGCCGCCGCTTTCGAGGCGGAGGTCGCCTACCACAATCGCTCGGCCAAGCCGGACGTAGCTTACGACTTCCACGAGACGCTGCGATCGCTGGCGGACTGGGCCGACATCCTGATGATCGCCGCGCGGGCCGATGCGAGCAACCATCACGCCGTCAACCGCGACGTGATGAAGTCGCTGGGTCCCGATGGCATCGTCGTGAACATCGCCCGCGGGTCCATCATCGACCAGGAGGCGATGATCGCGCTGCTGCGATCCGGCGAACTCGGCGGTGCCGGACTCGATGTCTTCGAACAGGAACCCCTGGTGCCGGATACCCTGAAGGCGATCCCGCATGTCGTGCTGACGCCGCATATCGGCGGAGGCACCTGGGACGCGCATGATGCGATGCAGAGCCTCGTTGCCGCCAATATCGCCGCATTCCTCGCCGGCAATCCGGTGAAGACGCCGGTACCGGAGATGGCGTCCCGCTGAACGCCGCCTTAAGTTCGATCTGCCTATGCCATTAATCATTCGTTCGAATACAATCGGTTAACTCAAATATCTTAAAATCCGCCGGAGTTGAACGGACGAGGCTTCCGCGGATGGCATGGCAATGACGGGCCGGTACGGACTGGATAGCCTGGGAGTAGAACATCGGAAGATCCCCCAGCCGGAACTCGAACGCATGCTGGACCTGCACCAGCGCTATGTGCACGGCCAGCGGGGCGGAATCCGGGCTTGCCTCAAGTTCTTCGACCTTTCGCATGCCTCCCTCGCGAAGCGGCAACTGGCCGGCGCCGACCTGACCGGCGCCATGATGATGGGCGCCGACCTGGGCGGGGCCGACCTGCGGACCGCCTGCCTGTTCGGCGCCGATCTGCGAAAAGCCAATCTGGCCCGCGCCAACCTTGCCAAGGCCGATCTGCGCGGAGTGACGCTGCGCGGCGCCACCCTGGCGCGCGCCGTCCTGTCGGAGGCCGACCTGCGCGACGGATACCTGATGCGCAGCCGGAACGGCGAGCTTACGCCGCTGACGGCCAACCAGAGCGCCGCCGAGCTTTCGGACGCGACGCTCACCAGGGCGGACCTCAGCCAGGCCAAGCTTTCCAACGCCTTCATCGTCCAAAGCGACCTGCGCGACACGGACCTGCGCGGGACCATCTTCATCAGGGCGAACCTGAGCGGGTCCGATCTCACGGGATGCAATCTCGAAGGCGCCGACCTGTCGGAAGCCAACCTGTCGGGCACCAAGCTGGACGGCGCTATCCTGACCAGGGCCATACTGCGCCATGCCGACCTGTCCCAGGCGAGCCTGCTGGGAGCGCTGCTGGATGAGGTCGACCTGACCTTGGCAAATCTGACCGGCGCCGACATGGTCCGCCGCCTCGACGGCATCGAGGGCGTCATCGGCGAGGCGCTTCGCATGCACCGCGAATGGATCCTCAGCAACGGGCGCAAGGGGCAGCGCGCCGATCTGACCGCCGTCGACCTCACCGGACAGGACCTGAGCAATCTCAACCTGTCCGCCGCCATCCTCAAGCAGGCCGTCCTGGCTAAGGCCAATCTCGCCGGCACCGTTCTGGCCATGGCGGATCTTGCCATGACGGACCTGCGGGGCGCCGACCTGTCGGGCGCGGATCTGCGGGGAGCATGCCTGGAGCGGGCTACCCTGACCGGAGCGATTCTGACCAACGTCATCGCATCGCCGATGGAACTGCGGAGCGGGCAGGGATGGCCGACCAACTTCGACAAGGGCCGGCTGATCCGCGTGAAGGCCGTCTCGGCCGATTTCACCGGCGCCCGCATGAGCGACGGCGACCTGACGCAGGCCAATTTCCAGAACGCTCTGCTCCGCCGGACGATCCTGACGGATGCCGTCATGACCATGGCTGACCTGCGGGGCGCCGACCTGAAGGGGGCGGATCTGCGCGGGGCGAAGGACTTCGACTTGCCGGAACGGGCGAGATGAAGTTCGCCGGATGAACTATCGACAGACAACAGGATCGGGATTTTGACCGATGGACGATGAAGATCAAACGGAACGCAGGCGGTCCTTCCGTAAATCCGGCAACCAGTATCCCCTGAGCATCGGGCGGCATTCGGCTCGCCTGCTGGACTGGTCGGCGAACAGCGTGGGAATCCACGTCCGCGAAGGAACCGCCGGCTATCAGGTCGGGGATACCGTGAAGATCGCCATCCTGAGCGAGCGAACCCACGGAGTAGCCGTGTTCACCGGATGCGTGCGCCGGATCGATCCCGGAATAGACGTGCTCGGAATAGATCTTGTCGATGGCGGACCCGATGCCGCGACCTTCCTGGTCGAACTGCTCGACCCGTCGGACAGCTCTCCCGGCAGCCCGCCGGCCTGATCCGGCAGCGTCGGGCCATCATTTCACCGGACGCAATGATGAAGTGTCGAAGCCGGTCATTCTCGCCACGCACTCGATGCAGCAGTCTGGCGATGCGGAACGGGAATGGACCCGTCCGAGACATCGCGGGACTTGGAAATGAAGCTCTATCACCACCCTCTGTCGGGCCACGCGCATCGTGCGCGTTTGTTCGTCTCGCTTCTTGGGCTGCCCCACGAACTGGTGGAGGTCGACCTCAAGGCCGGTGAACACAAGACCCCCGAATTCCTGAAGCTCAACTCCTTCGGGCAAGTGCCGGTGCTGGACGATGACGGCATCGTGATCGCGGATTCGAACGCGATCCTCGTCTATCTCGCCAGGAAGGCGGGGCGTACCGATTGGCTGCCGGAAGATCCGAGCGGTGCCGCCGGCGTGCAGCGGTGGCTTTCCGCAGCAGCCGGAGAAGTCGCCTATGGTCCTGCGGCGGCCCGGCTCATCACGGTATTCGGGGCGAAGTTCAATGCCGAAGAAGTCATCGCCCGGGCGCATGTCTTCCTGAAAAGGCTCGAAAATCAACTGACCGGACAGGACTGGCTGGTCGGCGGGCGTCCGACGATCGCGGACGTCGCGATCTACAGCTACGTCGCGCGGGCACCGGAGGGCAATGTCGATCTCTCGGGCTATCCCGCCGTCAACGCGTTCCTCCGCCGGATCGAGGAACTGCCGGGCTTCGTTCCCTTCGCCCGGACACCGGCCGGCCTCGCGGCCTGACTTCGCAACATCGATCCGCATGGGACATCGGAGATGACCGTGACACTGACGAAGCTGCCGGCTTGGCACGAGGGTGAGAAGTTCATCCAGGAAAAGGTGGGCGTAGCCGAGCGGATGGCGGCCGTAGGCCAGCGGGTGGTCCGCGACTACATGCCCGACGAACACCGCGACTTCTATGCCCAGCTTCCCTTCGTCGTGCTCGGCAGCGTCGATCCCGAAGGCGACCCGTGGGCCACGCTTCTCGTCGGCAAGCCGGGCTTCATGTCATCTCCGGCGCCGACGGCCCTGGACATCGCCGCCCAGGCGGACCCCGGCGATCCGGCGTCCGCAGGCATGCGGGACGGAGATCCCATCGGTCTCCTGGGGATCGAGATGCACACCCGGCGCCGCAACCGCATGAACGGCATCCTCGCGGTCGGCGGGGGCGGCTTTCGGGTCGATGTCGACCAGAGCTTCGGGAACTGTCCCCGCTATATCCAGCTTCGCGAATTCGACTTTGCAAGGGACCCCGCGGAGACGTTCACGGGTGCCGTGGAGGAGTTGCCCCAACTCGACTTGCCTGCACGCACCATGATCGAGGCGGCGGATGCCTTCTTCGTAGCGACCTATGCCGACCGCAAGGAGCGCCGGCAGGTTGACGTGTCCCATCGCGGCGGCAAGGCGGGTTTCGTCCGGATCGCCGGGGACGGCACCCTTACCGTGCCCGATTTCAACGGCAATCTCTTCTTCTCGACCTTGGGAAACATCGTCCTCAACGGCAAGGCCGGACTCGTCTTCATCGATTACGAGAGCGGCGACATGCTTCAGATGACCGGCGACGCGGCGGTGGTACTGGATTCGCCGGAGATCGCCGCGTTCCAGGGTGCGGAGAGACTATGGACGTTCCGGCCGCGCCGTATTCTGCGCCGGCCCAGTGCACTGGCGCTGCGCTGGTCGATGCGGCAAGACGCCTGGTCTCCCAGCTCTCTTCTGACGGGGGATTGGACCCAGGTGGCCGCTCGTTTGCAGGCGGCCGAGCTCGCGGAGCGCTGGCGGCCTTACAAGGTGGCGAAGATCGTCGAGGAGAGCCAGTCGATCCGCTCCTTCCACCTGGAGCCGGCCGATGGGGCGGGTCTACTTCCCCATGCCGCCGGCCAGCATCTGCCGATCCGCGTGACCGTTCCCGGCGCGGACAAGCCCGTCATTCGGACCTACACGCTGTCCGTGGCCCCGTCCGACGGTCTGTACCGCATCAGCGTCAAGCGGGACGGCGCGGTGTCGCGTCACCTTCACGATACCATGCGCGTCGGCGACGTCATCGAGGCTCGCGCGCCCGACGGTCAGTTCACCATCGACCCTTACGAGACAAGGCCCGCCGTCCTTCTGGCCGGAGGTATCGGGATCACCCCGTTGCTCGCAATGCTGCGTAACATCGTCTACGAAGGCCAGCGCAGGCAGCGGATGCGGCCGGTCATCCTCTTCCAGGCCGCGCGTTCGAAGCTGGATCGTCCCTTCGACCGGGAACTAGCCGAACTCGTGGAAGCCGCGCAAGGAGCGGTGAGATGGATCCGGGTGCTCAGCGATCCCGGCGGCGCCGGGGAAGGCATCGACTACGACGCGCCGGGCCGCATCGACATGGCCCTGCTGACCCGCTTCCTGCAGTTCAACGACTACGACTTCTATCTCTGTGGTCCACCCCTTTTCACACAGGCGCTTTATGACGGGCTGCGGAACTACAGCATCGCCGACCGACGGATCTACGCCGAGACGTTCGGACCGTCGTCATTGAAGCGAACCGCGGATGCCAGCGCCGCCTTGCCCGTTCGCCCCCCGCCTTCGAAGTCGCCGGTGCCCGTAGCCTTCATGGACTCGCTGAAGGAGGCGCGCTGGACCCCGGAATCCGGCACCTTGCTCGAGCTGGCGGAAGCGCGCGGTCTGGAGCCCGATTTCAGCTGCCGCGAGGGTACATGCGGAACCTGCCGGACCAAGCTGCTCAAGGGTGCCGTGACCTATGTCAGGGAACCGACCGCCAGCGTCGCCGCGGACGAGGTGCTGATCTGCTGCGCCGTGCCGGCCGAGCAAGGGTTCGGCGAGGAAGATCGCATCCAACTCGCTCTCTGACAGCAGCGGCGCGGTTATTTCGGTGAGATCCCGATCCAAGGTTCTTGTGCCGGTCCGAGGGTTCTTGCACGACTACTCTCATGGCAGCCGAACGCGTGAGGGGACCGGATGGATCGCTGGCAGGCAATGCGGATCTTTGTGAAAGTCGCGGAGACGGAGAGCTTTGCCGAATCCGCACGCCAGCTGCACATGAGCGCGCCGGCGGTGACGCGCGCGGTCGCCGCCCTCGAAGATCTGATCGGAGCGCGCCTGTTCGTCCGCACGACCCGGTCGGTGAAGCTGACGGAACCGGGCAGCCGCTACCTGGACGACTGCCGCCGGATCCTGTCGGACATCGTGGAGGCGGAAGCCGCCGCGGCGGGTTCCTATGCCACGCCGTCCGGAACGCTCGCTGTCACGGCATCGGCGCTGTTCGGGCAGATGTACGTGCTCCCGATCATGCACGAATACCTCAGGACATATCCCACCGTGTCCGGCAGGCTTCTTTTCGTGGACCGGCCGGTCAACATCGTCGAGGAGGGCGTCGACGTCGCGATCCGTATCGGCCACCTTCCTGATTCGGGGTTCTCGGCGATCAAGGTCGGCTCCATACGGCGCGTCGTCTGTGGAGCGCCGGCCTACTTCGAAGAGCATGGCGTTCCCGCCGCCCCCGCCGATCTCAAGGATCATCGCATCGCGGCCTCGACTAGCGCCTGGGCCTCGCCCGAGTGGAGATTCGCGCACGACCAACGGGTGACGATCAGCCCATGGTTGCAATGCAACACCAATGATGCCGCGATAGCGACGGCTTTGGCTGGTTCAGGCCTGACCAGGGTCCTTCACTATCAGATCGGCCCCGCCCTGCTCGAAGGCAGACTTCAAATCGTGCTTGCCGACTACGAGGAGCCGCCGCTGCCGGTCCACGTGCTTCATCCGGAAGGACGCCACGCCCCCGCCAAGGTGAGAGCCTTCGTCGATCTGGCGGTGTCACGCCTTCGCGAAAATCGGTTCATCAACTGAGACCTTCCGCACCCCATGGGTCTCGAAGTTCTCATTTCAGATCAGGCGGACAGCCAAGCTCACTTCCGCCTCGTTTCTGCGCGATCACGGACATCAGGGAAATACTCGGGTGATGTCTGCTTCGTCGTGAGGACCCGCGATCTCTCAGGAAATGGGCGATCTCTCAAGAAATGCGGTTTCCGGCAAGCGAGCCATGGTTCAGTTCCTGCATCTGGTCCTGGTACCTTCGCCTTATCGAAAGATCGGCACTGTCTTTGACCATCCAACGCACCGTGGGCACGCACTTACCGCACTGGGGGGAACAACCGAGATGACGGAACACGCCGGCCGGGGATGAAACGCCCTTACGCAGCGCTACGCAAACCTGCTTTTCCGTGAAGGCATTGCATATGCAAACGTACACAGTTCTCTCCCCACATTCGTTTTTGTATTTGAAATCTTGTTCCTGTTCCTAAGGCCACATTGACAGGCCTTGCATGAAAGCTGCAAATACCGTTTATGTTTAATCCGATACCTTATCAGTATCGAAATGCCGTCATTTTCCTGACTGTGCCGCGAGATAGTTGACGGCCAGTGACGCCATGGTCCGGGCACCGACCACGAGGGCCGCCTCATCGACGAAGAAGTTGGGGTTGTGATTGGGAGCGGCCTTCGCGGGGTCCTGACCCTCCGGCGTTACTCCCAGGAAGAGGAAGAGGCCGGGCGCTTGCTGCGCGAAGACCGAGAAATCCTCCGACGCGCCGACCGGCAGTGAACGGCGGACCCGGCCATCGGCTGCGCGCTCCAGCACCGGCAGCATGCGTTCCGTCAGATCCTCGTCGTTGACGGTGGTGTCATAGCCAGGGCTGATCGACACCTTCGCGGTGGCTCCGGCGCTCTCGGCGATCTTCCCGGCGACGTTGGCGATATCGCGGTGGATCTGACCGCGGATCGCTTCGTCATAGGTCCGGATCGTGCCGGTCATTTCCACCGTCTCGGGCACGATGTTGGCGCGGGTGCCGCCATTGATGGTCCCGATCGTGACAACAGCCGGGGAGGCGGTCAGATCGACCCTGCGGCTGACGATGGTTTGCAGACCATTGACGATCTGCGCCGAAGCCGTGATCGGATCGATTGTCTGCCATGGCATGCCGCCATGCCCCTGTTTGCCGCTTACCTTGATCTCAAGCCCATCGCTGCTGGCCAGGGTCGCACCGGCGCGGTAGGCGATCTCGCCCGACTTTCCGAGCATGACATGCAGACCGAACACCGCATCCGGTTTGGTTTCGGCGAACACTCCTTCCTTCACCATCAGCGCGGCCCCGGAGCTTTCGCCCGAAGAGGATGGATACACGCTCGAACCTTCCTCGGCCGGCTGGAAGATGAACTGCACGGTGCCGGGAAGCTGGTCCTTGAGGCTCGTCAGCACCTCGGCCACCGCCATCAGCATGGCGGTATGGGCATCGTGCCCGCAGGCGTGCATGACATCGACCTCCTTTCCCAAGTGCTTTGACTTCGCCTCGGAGGCGAAGGGCAGGCCTTTGGGCTCTTTGACGGGCAGGGCGTCCATGTCGGCGCGCAAGGCCACAGTCGGGCCGGGCTTCGCCCCTTTCAGGACGGCGACGACGCCGGTCCGGGCGACGCCGGTCCTGACCTCCAGCCTCAGGCTTCGCAGGTGATCGGCGACGATGCCCGCCGTCCTGGTTTCCTGATCGCCGAGTTCGGGATGCTGATGGATGTCCCGGCGCCAGGCGATCAGCTTGCCCTCGATCGAGGCGGTCTTTTCCCTGACCGCCGCCTCCAGGGCGGGGACATCCGCCTTTCCGTCGTGCGGGCTGGCGATCGATACTGTGGCTGCCAGGATCAGGGTTGAGACGTATCGCGAACAGCGCATGGGGAGGTTCCCTTTTCACTCGTGATTGTTGACGACGCTACGCTTTGTTGAGCACCAGATAAGCAAAACCGCCGATGACCACGCCCCAGAAGGCGGAGCCCAGTCCCATGAAGCTCATGCCCGAAGCGGTCGCCAGGAAGGTGATGATCGAGGCCTCGCGATGATCCTCCTCCCGCACCACCGCCGTGACGTTGGCGGCGATGGCGCCGAGCAGGGCGAGCCCGGCCAGGACGGCGATGAACTCCTTCGGCAGGGCGGTGAAGACCATCACGATCGTGCCGGCGAAGGTGCCGCCGATCAGATAGAACACGCCGTTGGCGATCCCCGCGACATAGCGTTTTGCCGGGTCCTCGTGCGCGTCCTTGCCCGTACACAGGGCGGCGGTGATGGCCGCGACGACGATGGTGATGCCGCCGAAAAAGGCGACGCCGATCGACGCCAGGCTGGTGGCGGCAATGATCGGCCGCGCCGGAGTCCTGTAGCCGGACAGGTGCAGGATCGCCATGCCGGGGAGGAACTGTCCCGTCAGGCTCACCAGCACCAGCGGAAGGGCAAGGCTCAGGGTGGTGCCCCAGGTCCATTCCGGCGCGATGAACACGGGCGTCGTCAGGTGCAGTTCGAAACCGCCGACATTGGTATTGCCCAGCAGCATCGCCAGGATGACGCCGGATATGAGCACCAGGACGATGCAGTAGCGTGGCGCCAGACGCCGGAACACGACGTAGGCCACCACCATGCCGAACGTCAGCGCCGGCATGGTGGTGGCCGACTTGAAGGCGTTGACGCCGAACTGGAAGAGAATGCCGGCCATCATGCCCGCCGCGATGCCTGCGGGAATGCGCCGCGTGATCCTGTCGAAGGCGCCGGAAACGCCGATCACGAAGATGATGACCGCCGCCGTGATGTAGGCGCCGACCGCCTGTTCGAGCGTGACGGCGGGAAACAGCGTCACCAGCAGGGCGGTGCCCGGAGCCGACCACGCCGTGATGACGGGCACCCTCAGCATCCAGCTCAGCAGGATGCCCGACACCCCGGCGCCGATCGAGATGCCCCATATCCATGAGGCGATCATGTCGCCGGACACGTGGGCGACGTCCGCCGCCTGGAAGAAGATCACCGCCGGCCCTGAATATGAGATCAGGACAGCCAGGAATCCGGCCGCGACAGCCGAAATCGACCAGTCGTTTCTCAGGGACCGGGTTTGTCGGTTTTCAATGTTCCCGGTATCGGCGACGCCTTTTTGCATGACCATAGTCCCTATGCCACGGCTGAGCCGCCAAGGAAGCTGAGCAGATGCCGGTTGACGCGGTCGGCTTGCTCGATCGCCAGAAGGTGCGCAGCATACGGCAGAACCACGAGTTCGGAACCGGCGATGCGAGCCCGGATGTCCTCCATCATGGCAACCGGCGTTGCCGGATCTTCGGCCCCGGCGATCACCAGCGTCGGCACGGTGATCGCCCCGATTTCCTGCCGCAGGTCCATGTCCCGAATGACCCGGCAGCAGACCGCGTAGCCGCGCGGGTCCATTTGCAGGAAGCGGTCGCGCACCGATGCCACCGTTTCCGGGAAGGCCTGCGGGAATGCAGGCGTGAACCAGCGTGAAATGACAGCATCGCCGATTGCCGCCATGCCGTCCCGGCAGACCGTCACGGCCCGCTGCTCCCAGCCTTCTGGTGGCGGCAGACAAGCGGCGGTCGCCATCAGGGTGAGGCTCGTGATCCTGTCCGGATAGCGCAGCGCCAAGGCCTGCGCCGTCATGCCGCCGAGCGACAGGCCGACGATGTGCGCCTTCGGCAGGCTGAGAGCATCGAGCAGGCCCGCCAGATCGTCGGCGAGATCGGCGATGCGGGCCGGACGGTCGGCGACCGCCGACCGTCCATGGCCACGAGTGTCGTAGCGCAGGCAGCGATAGTGCGCGGACAGTGCCTCCGCCTGCGCGTCCCACATTTCCAGCGTGGTGCCGATCGAGTTGGAAAATGCCACGACGGGCGCCCCTTGGGGACCGGTCAGCTCATAGTACAGATCGACGTCGTTGACGGTGATCGAAGGCATGGAGCCACCACTATCAGGCTTGTTTCTTGGGCTTTGGGACGGTTTTTCGGCCTGTCAGGCCGCCAACCCCAGAAGCTTTCGGGCTTCCGCAGGCGTCGCTGGGCGAACGTCGTACTCGGCGCAGAGATCGACCGCCACCTTGACCAGTTCGGCGTTGCTGCCGGCCAGACGGTCCTTGCTGATGCGGATGTTGTCCTCAAGCCCGGTCCGGACGCCGTCGCCGCCGCGCTCCAGCACCCAGCGCATCACCTGGCTCTGATGACGCCCGATCCCGGCGGCCGTCCAAGTGGCGTTCGGCAGGACGCGCTTCAGCTCGGCAAGCAGGATGTCGAGCAGGTGCTCCTGCGCCGGCATGGCGTTCTTGACGCCCATGACGAACTGGACGTGCGGGCGGTCGCTCATCAGCCCGGCATCGACCAGCCGGTGGGCGCCGTGGAGATGCGACAGGTCGAAGACCTCGATCTCCGGCAGAACGGCATTCTCCTTCATGCCTGTCGCCAGATCGACCACCAGGGCCGGCGAGTTCTCGTAGACGATGGTCGGGAAATTGACCGAGCCGGTCGAGAGCGACGCCATATCGGGCTTCAGGTAGAGGGCACTGCCGCGCGCCGCCTGATCGCGGCCCCGGCCACCGGTCGAGAACTGCACGATCATGCCGGGGCAGTGCTTGCGGATGCCCTCCTGCACCTGGGCGAACAGGGCAGGGTCCGACGAGGAGCTTTCGTCCGGGTTGCGGACGTGGATGTGGACGAGCGAAGCGCCGGCCTCGAAGGCTTCATGGGTGGACTCGATCTGCTCGGACACCGTTACCGGCAGTGCCGGATTGTCCTTCTTTCGCGGAACCGATCCGGTGATCGCGACGGTGATGACGGCTGGTCTCATGGTTTTCCTCCGTTTTTTGATTGGAAACCTTGGAGTTCCGGGCGTACTGAAGACGCCCGGAACTCCCCTCTGGCAGGTGTCTCAGTGCTGGAAAGCGGGCTTTGCGGTGTCGATCCCGCCTGAAACTTCAGGCGCCGTGTGATGCGTCGGCTGCGGCGCCAGCCGGCCCTTGAGGAACATGGACAAGCCGGCGACGATCACGGGGATGCCGACGATCGCGAAGGCGACCGGCAGGCCGAGTCCGCTCGCCAGGATGGCGCCGCCGAACATCGAACCCAGCACCGACCCGCTGCGACCGACCGCATTGGCCCAGGCGACACCAGTCGCACGGCTGGCGGTCGGGTAGTAGCCGGCGGCCAGCGCGTTGACGCCGACCTGCGATCCCGCCAGACAGAACCCGGCGCCGAAGACGGCGGCCGACAGCAGCCAGGGCGATGCCGTAGAGCTCCCGATCAAGGCGATGAACAGGGCTGCCAGGACATAGAAGGAGCCGAGCACGGTATGCGGGTTGATCCGGTCCATCAGCGCGCCGATCAGGAGTGCCCCCGCGGTCCCGCCAAGTTGCAGCATCATCGCCATCAGGGATGCTTCCTTGAGGGTCATGCCGGCGCTGCTGATGACGGTCGGCAGCCAGCTCGACAGGAGATAGAAGACCAGCAGGCTCATGAAGAAGGTCAGCCAGATCAGCAGGGTGCCCGGTACCAACCCCGGCTGGAACAACTGCCGCACGGGCGAGCCCTTGGGCTTGGCGATGCCGATGTAAACAGCGCCGTCAAGATCGGCCTCGGGAGCTATCTTGTGGAGCACGGCGGCGATCCGCTCGGCGGGTGCGTTCTTGAGAACCAGGAAACGGACCTATTCCGGCAGGGCCAGCCACAAGACCGGGACCAGTGCGATCGGCAGGACGCCGCCGAGCAGCAGGACCGATTCCCAGCCGAATGCTGCCACCAGATGCGCCGCCGCCAGACCGCCGAAGGCGGAACCCAGCGTGAAGCCGCAGAACATCAGGGTGGTCAGGAACGACCGGCGTTTCTCCGGGCAGAATTCCGAGGTTAGCGTGATCGCGTTGGGCATCGCGCCGCCCAGCCCCATGCCGGTCAGGAAGCGCAGGATGGTCAGCTCGGTGATCGAGGTGGACCACGCCGAAGCCAGACTGGCGGCGCCGAAGAACAGAACAGTCAGCACCAGCGAGTACTTGCGCCCGATCTTGTCGGCCAGCGGACCGAAGATGAACGCGCCCACCATCAGGCCGAACAGGCCGGCACCGAACAGCGGCGCCAGTTGAGCGGCCGTCACCCCCCATTCGGCTCGCAATGCCGGAGCGATGAAGCCGATGGCTGCCGTGTCGAAGCCGTCGATCGCCACGATCAGGAAGCAGAGCGCGATGATCCTGATCTGGTAGGACGACAGCTTGTGAGAATTCATGAAGTCTTGGACGTCAATGGTGCGTGTCAGCGCCATTTTTCCTCTCCCTGTTCATGTTTATTGTGGATTTGAAAAGTCCGACATATTTGGACTAGATTTCATAGGCGATGACTTTGCCCGTCTTCCCCACCTTCCCGTCATACCCGGACTTGATCCGGGTACCTCCTTTCAGGAGCCTCGCTGGTGGCATCTGGACTTCAGCTTGAAGTCCTCCCGTAAGCCTCCGCCGGGAGGTACCCGGATCAAGTCCGGGTATGACGGTCGAGTGGAAGAGAATGCCGGCTTGACGCGTAGGAACACTTTAAGTCAGGGCCTACTTGGACTTGATCCGGGTATGACGGGAAGGTCGGCGTTTCCGTGCCTCAGCCCAAGTCGCCGCCGGCGACCGGCAGGATCGTGCCGGTAATGTAGGAGGCCTCGTCGGACGCCAGGAAGAGGATCGGCGCCGCCTGCTCCTCCAGCGTGCCGTAACGTTTCATGAAGCTCGACGAGATCGTCTGATCGACGATGCCCTGGTACCAGACCTTCTCACGCTCGTCCTGGGCGGTCGGGTTGCGCGGGATGCGCCGGGGCGGCGCTTCGGTGCCGCCGGGCGCCGTGCCGACGACCCGGATGCCGTGCTCGGCATACTCGAAGGCGAGCGAGGCGGTGATGGCGTTGACGCCGCCCTTGGCGGCCGCATAGGGCACCCGGTTGACGCCACGCGTCGCCACCGACGAGACGTTGACGATCACGCCGCCGCCTTGCTTCAGCATGGCGGGAAGCACCGCCCGGCAGCACCACAACGTCGGGAACAGCGAGCGCCGGATCTCGGCCTCGATCTCCGGCTCGCGGTATTCAATATAGGGCTTGGCCCAGATCGTGCCGCCGACATTGTTGATCAGGATGTCGATCCGGCCGAACCGGTCCAGCGCCTGGGCCATGGCGCTGTCGGCCCCGGAGTAGTTCTCCAGATCGGTCGTCACCGCCAGCACCGGCGCGCCGATACTCTCCAGCTCCGCCCGAACCTCGTGGACGATCTCGGCACGGTCCACCAGCACGACGGAGGCGCCCTCGCGGGCTGCTCCCAAGGCTACGGTGCGGCCGATGCCCTGGGCGGCGCCGGTGACGACCATGACCTTGCCCTGGAAACGCCCTTTGAGGGGTCCATGCCCGGTCATGACGCACCCACTTCGCTCGGCGTGAACTTCTCGTAGTGGAAGTTCACCGGGTTGACCCCCTGATCCCGGAAGAAGGTTCGGACCGCCTCGACCATCGGCGGCGGGCCGCAGAGATAGACATCGACATCGCCGGCGTTGAGGTGCTTGGCCTCCAGGTGATGGGTGACGTAGCCCTTGAGCGGATGGTTGCTGCCCTTGTCGGCGACGCAGGTGGCAAAGGTGAAGTTCCGGATCTTCTTGACGTATTCGGCGATCGTCTCGACCTCGACCAGATCGCCGTCCGTCGTGACGCCATAGACCAGATGGATCGGCTGCTCGCAGCCGGTTTCCGCCACCTTGCCCAGCATGGACAGGAAGGGCGCCAGCCCGGTTCCTCCGGCCAGCATCAGCACCGGCCGTTTGGTGTCGCGGAGATAGAAGCTTCCCAGCGGCCCCTTGAGGGTCAGCGTGTCGCCCGGCTTGGCTCGCTCGGTCAGATAGCCGCTCATCATCCCGCCCGGCACGTTGCGGATCAGGAAGGTCGCGATGTCCGAACCCGGCGGCGAGCTGAATGAGTAGGAACGGCTGTCCAGCTCGCCCGGCACCTGAATCTTGACATACTGGCCGGGCAGGAAATGCAGCCGGCCGGCGTCCTCAACCTTGAGCGACAGGCTGATCGTGCTGTCGGACAGTTGCTCGATCCCCAGCACTTCGGACTTGAAGTCGGTGACCTGGGTCTTGCACACCTCCGACGAGGCGTCGATGCGCAGGACCAGATCGGTTTGCGGCTTCATCTGGCAGGTCAGGCAGAAGCCCTCTTCCGCTTCCTCGTCGGTCAGCGCGTCCTCGATATAGGAGCCGCCGTCGTACCGCCCGGACTCGCAGAAGCTCTTGCAGGTGCCGCAGGCGCCGTCGCGGCAGTCCAGCGGGATATTGATGCCCTGGCGGTAGGCGGCATCGGCCACCGTTTCGCCGGCATTGCTTTCGATGAAGCGGGTGACCCCGTCTTCGAAGTTGAGTGCGATATTGTAGCTCATGGTCATCTCCCCTGATCACATCATCCAAAGGGATGCTGATCAGATGTGATAGATATCGATGACGTGATGGATGTAATCGTTCTTCAGCACGACCTTCTTGTTCTTGATCAGCGGCTGTTCGCCCGAAGTGTCGAGCGTGTAGAACGACGTTCCGAAATAGGTGTCGGTCAACTTGTACCTGAAGTTCAGCGTGAACCAGTTGAAGCGCAGCTTGCAGACGCCATCTTGGCTCTCCAGGATCTCGACATTGCTGATGTTGTGCGAGGTGCGCGGCTCCGGCAGTGACGTGGCGCTGGACCGCTCCGTCTTGATGCGGAACACCCGGTCCTCCAGACCGCCCTTGTTGCCGTACCAGATCAGCGAGACCTCGCGTTGCGGATTGGTCACCAGCGTGCCGTCGTCGTCCCAGGCCGGCATCCAGAACTCGGCGTCGGGTGCGTAGAGTTGCAGCCACTCTTCCCACTGCTTGTCGTCGAGCAGGCGCGCTTCGCGGTAGAGGAAGGCCAGCAGGTTTTCATACGTGATCGTCATGTCAGCCTCCCCTTCAGGACTTTTTCTCGGACGCTTCTGCCTTACCTTCAGTCTCTAGGGCACGGCGCATGGTTTCCTGCCAGTACTGGTGCTGCACAACGAACAGACCTTCATCCTCGGTCAGCTTGCCGCTCATCACGGGCTGAAGGCCGATCACTTCGGCGTTTTGGTCTGGACCCTGGACCCAGTGGGTCGCACCCCGGCTCAAGTCGTTCCACGGAGCCGCCTTGCCCTGGTAGCCGATCTGGCAGGAGCGGAATTCCTCCAGGTCGTCGGGGGTCGCCATGCCGCTGGCGTTGAAGAAGTCCTCGTACTGGCGGATGCGCTGTGCGCGGGCCTCGGCGCTCTCGTTCTTCGGTGCGATGCAGTAGATCGTGACTTCGGTCTTATCGACCGAGATCGGCCGGTAGGTGCGGATCTGCGAGCCGAACTGGTCCATCAGGTAGACGTTGGGATAAAGGCACAGGTTGCGCGAGATACCGATCATCCAGTCCGCCTTGGCCTGACCATGTTCGGCGACCAACTCGTCGCGGCGCTCGTAAAGCGGCCGGTCCTCCGGGTTCGACCAGCGGGTCCACAGCAGCAGGTGGCCGTTTTCGAACGAATAGAAGCCTCCCCCCTGCTTGGCCCAGCCGCCGGCATCCATGGCGCGGGTCGTGTCAACGTTGACCGCCGTCTTGCGCCGGCTGGTGGTGGCGGCGTAGTTCCAGTGGACGGCGCTGACATGGTAGCCGTCGGCCCCGTTTTCGGTTTGGAGCTTCCAGTTGCCGTCATAGATGTACGACGACGATCCGCGCAGCA
>NZ_AVFK01000124.1 GCF_000936425.1 Skermanella aerolata KACC 11604
AACTGCCAGCGTAAATCGAACGGTACCAATTGCGTTCGGATGGTGCACTCCATCAGGCTCTCATCCAGTCAGGGATGGAATACTGGTCAGACCGGCATCGGAGTTTGTGGACGCAACTGCCGCTGTAGCGATCTACGGTCGCCTCGCCGGCTACGAGGGCCGCCAGTGTGGAGAATCTCACAGGAAAAGTTGCAAATCCAGACCGATAGTACCTCGGCTACTTGCATCCACGCACTGCCGACCGGCTCCATGGTGTCGAAGCTATTCGGCAATAGCGGTCTACGCCTCGCCCCGAGGCCACCGGACACTGGAGGAGCCCCTCGATCGGAACGCAAACCATCAGCCATTTCCAGCGCTTTTGGATTGAGCCGGGCAAGGACGTCCCTGCACCTCGCACTGCGAGCCGTCGCTTTCCTGTTGCTGCTTGCGCTCGCTGCGGTGCCGAGCGTGGCGCGTGGCGATTTCTTCTCAATCTTGTCCAGGAGGGTGCCCGAGGCAATCAGGCCCGAAGCGGGAGGCGCCCGCTCGCTCGACGACCTCTTGACTGCCGCCAGGCAAGCCGCTTCGGGCAGACGCGGCGTCTATGTGCTGGCGCCTCAGAGCGGACAACTCAGGCTGGTCGGGACTGACATCGGCGGTCAAGTTATCAACGTGGAGACGATTGCGGCGAACCTGTCGGGCGTGGTTGCCTCGTACACCGTGGTCGACCTCCTGATTCCTGAAGAGTCTCTGGACGATCTTCGCCATCTGTTGCCATCCATCCCGGAAAACACCCGTCCTCAACTCCTGCGCCGTGATGGGTCGGCGATACCGATCGAGGCGGCATCCGAAGGCGTGAGCGGCGGGCTCCTCGCGCGCGTAGGCGAGCGCGTTTACCTGGATCTCCGCTCGGCCCCCAACCTTGATGTATTCGCGGCGCTGGCCCGAACGCGAATCACACGCGCTGACGTTGAAGTGGTTTCGCTCTTTGATCCGCGTGAAATCGACACCGTGCGCTTGCTGGACCAGCGTGTCGGTGACATCCACAAGGCCCTGGCACCGGACGCGGCGCCGGGTTGGATCGCCAATCTGCGTGGGTCTCCTGACCGGCTGCTGCTTGTCGTAGGTCACGTCGAGAACGGGTCGTTTGTGATGCGCGGCGTCGGTGGCGAGGTGCTGGCGCAAGTCGAACTCGAAAAGATCGTTGCGGCTGCCCGCGATGCCGGAAGTGGCGTGGTACTGCTTGGCTGTGACACGGCAGGTGCCATGCGTAGCGGTTTTCTGTCGCCGGTCAACGTGACGGCTGTAGCTGATGGGCTCGCCGTTCTGCGCTCAGGGGGAACCCTTGGCGAACTGCTTGAGGCGCTGGCGCAGGCATCGCCGGAGGGCCTTGTCGTAACCCAGGCATTGCTGGACGATGTAACCGCTATGCTACTGGCTCGGGCTAGGAATGACAAGAGAGCAGCCTCGCATCAACTCATGCTGAACGGGGTGCGCTTCGCGCTGACCCCACGTGGAGCCTGGGCGGTTCCCTTGTTGAATGCTCTCAAGTGGGTCGGCATGTTCTGGTTCTTTGGCTTCGTAAGCGGTATTTTTTTTCTTCCGAGTGGATGGAAATCTTGGAAAGATACCTTTCCTGGGACTGGGAACAGCTATGCTCACCCTATCACGCGCGCGGCTCGGCGCACGCTCCGCTTCATGTTGTTCTTCGCGATGTTTCCATTCCTTGTCCTGATTAATATAGCCCATCTTTTGGTGGTCATTGGAACCTCCACTCTTCCTTTGACTCTCTTCGTCGTAGAGGTAGCAGAGGGTCGTTTCGTCATGGAAATAAGCCTTCTCGCAATTATCAATCTCGCGGCGGTGATCGGTGGGGCTGCATTGGTCCGTAAGGGATCCTGGTTGAGCACATTGAGATTGGGCTGGCGCGACGTTCTTGCATTCGCGGGCTATGGCGTCGGTCTGCCGACGATTGTTGTCGCGCTTCTCTATACGGCTCTTTCAGTATCTGGGCTGCTGATTATCGACATATTGGCTTTGCTCGTGGTGTTGCTCGCCATATGGTTTATGATGGGATTTCTAGTATGGATCCGCCGGCACCTGGGGATTAGACCCTACGATCTGCCATGGGCAGCTGTTTTATTCGCGATCCTGATCATCCGAACGCCGCAAGCATCCTTGGTCTCGGCAGACGGAAGGCGCATCCTCACCACTTCGTTCCGACGGCACTGGCATGATGACCGATCTTAACGTTACATCGCTCGTGGGGCTGCTCGCTCGCTACGATCCAAGCGCGATCGATCGGCTCCGGGCGCGCTTTCCTGAAGCCGCTTCAGTGTTCGAACCCGGCAAGAGGCTCGGCGGTACAGACGAGAAGATTCATGCTGCGCTTGAGGGCTTGGCCGACGAGGCCCTGCGGGTGGCGCGCGATAGGGCCGAGACAGCCGCTCGGTTCCTCGACCGTCGGCTACGGCGCTCTCGTCTGACGCGGCTCGCTGCCAATCTGGTGGGTGGCATTGCCGCCGCAGGCGTGATCGGAGCGGTTATCGTGGAGCAGCGCTTCGTGGCGCTGCTCACTGCCGGCATCACCCTGGCAAGCTCATCGCTTGCCCTTGTGGCGGACTATCTTGGTGGTGCCATAGGCGGCACCGGCGGCCTGCATGCACTTCATAGCCGGGCCGCGACGGCGCTCACCTCGGTGGCGGTGCTTGACGGTGAGTTCCGACTCCTTCCGTTCGCTCCGGTGACGCCAGATGAACGTCTCGCGCTCGTGCGCCGTGCCAATGTCCTTGCCGCGGAGGTCCGGCAAATTGAGTTCGAGGCCGGCGCCGCGCGCTGAGTTCGGCAGAGTTGTTGTCGACCTTGCCACGAGGCGGGACTGCCGAGCGATCAGGGATCAGGCGGGGGGGGCATCGTCAAGTTGGCGGCGGGTCGGGTTGCCTGATGGGCGTGGTTCGGGTATGAGGCCGGCATGACGAGCTCGACCAAGTCCCTTTACGCCGGCTATCGCTTCCCTCCCGAGCTGATCAGCTACACGGTCAGGCTGTACTTTCGCTTTCCGTTGAGCCTACGCATGGTGGAGGAGATGCTCGCGTTCCGAGGCATCGAGGTCAGCCACGAGATGATCCGGCAGTGGGGGCTGAAGTTCGGCTAGGAGTTCGCCAACATCATCCGCCGACGGCTGCCTCGCCCCGGCGACAAGTGGCACATGGATGAAGTCGTCCTCAAGATTGCCGGCAAGAAGCATTATCTGTAGCGCGCTGTGGATCAGCACGGCATCGTGCTTGATGTCCTGGTCCAGAGCCGGCACGACAAGAAGGCGGCCAAGCGCCTGCTGCGCAAGCTGCTGAAGCGGAAATGCCGGGCACCCCGCGTGATGATCACCGACAGGTTCTGTCAGCATTCGGGGCAAGTTGCGTAGCAGACAGACGCCTGAATACCAGAAGCTGTATCAGGCGGCGGAGATCAGGTCCTGCAGCGCGGCGA
>NZ_AVFK01000125.1 GCF_000936425.1 Skermanella aerolata KACC 11604
AGGTCGACTACTGTCATTGGCTACCAATCTGACAGATCTTGTCCCTCCCGATGCTTTCGCTCAAGCGGCAGCGGGACGATCCGCCTTTCGCATCGACGATCTGCTGGATTTGAGAGCCATACTCGATGCCCATCTTCGAGATCTGCGGACCGAAGATGATGTGTAAAGGGAACTTTGCCTCACCTGTCAGGTTGATTTTGCCGCTCCCCTATACAGTGGGACGCCACAGCGGAGGTCGACATGGTTGCCTGCAAGGATGCCAAGGAGATTGCCCTGCGGCGCTGCGGCGCGTTCAACGACCAGGCCGCCGCAATCACCGATCCGCTGTTTCGCATGCATCCGTTCTTCGACCCGCGCGATCGAGTGCAGGCCCGATACGAGATGCTGCGCCGGCACCAGGCCGAGGGTCTGTCGGTTTCCGCCGCAGCCGCCGCCTTTGGTGTTTCCCGGCAGACCTTCTACCAGGCGCGGGAGGCTCTGGCGGTGGCTGGTCTGTCCGGCCTGGTGCCCAGGCGCCCAGGTCCGAAGGATGGTCACAAGCTCTCGACCGAAGTCGTTGCTTTCGTTCGCGAACTCAAAGGCGCCAATCCCCGCCTGACCACGCCAGCCTGTGTGCTGGCGGTTCAGGACCGCTTCGGCATCACCGTTCACCGACGCAGTCTGGAGCGCGCGCTGACGCGCCTAAAACCACCTGCGGACCTGGACTGAGCGCGCATGGCCTCCAGTCCGCCTATGAGATCCTGCGCGACGCTGTAATTCACCCCAGCCATCGCACCGGCACCGGGCCGGGCGGCCGCGTCGTGCTGGTGCGCGAGGGAATGACGGCGTGGATCAGGATTTTCGAACTGCGGCCAGCAGCCTCCGATCCGTCTCCGACACAGCGACCTTCTGATCTTCCCTGCCTTCCAGTGAGTGGCGTCACCATCATGATTGCCGCTCTGATTTTGTCTCTGCCTGTGGAGGCCCCTCATGCTTGAGAGCAAGATTACAGCCGACCATCTTGAACGGGACGCATATCTCTACGTTCGGCAATCGACCCCGCGCCAGGTTACCGAGCATGGTGAGAGCACCCAGCGCCAGTATGCTTTGCGGGATCGGGCGATTGCGGCAGGCTGGCCGACCGAGCGGATACGGACCATCGACTGCGACCTTGGTCGCTCCGGCGCCCAGGCGACCGACCGCGACGGCTTCCAGCACCTGGTCAGCGAAGTCGCCCTTGGCAAGGCCGGCATCGTCATGGGCCTGGAGGTCTCACGCCTGGCCCGCAACTGTGCTGACTGGCACAAGTTGATAGAGCTGTGTGCAATGACGGCAACTATCATTCTTGACGAGGATGGTATTTACAATCCAGGTGATTTTAACGATCGGCTTCTTCTCGGACTGAAAGGCACCATGAGCGAAGCCGAGTTGCACGTCATCAAAGCACGGCTGCGTGGCGGAGTCCTCAACAAGGCTCGCCGTGGCGAACTGAAGATCGGTCCGCCGGTAGGTTTGATATACCGTCCGGACGACCAGCTTGATCTCGATCCCGATGCGCAGGTGCAGGCGGCCGTGCGCCTCGTCTTCGATCTCTTCGAGAGGACAGGCTCGGTCACTCAGACGGTCCGGCGGTTCCACGACGAAGGTCTGCTGTTTCCGCGCCGTCTGCGCACCGGCGTCAGCAAAGGCGAGCTGCAATGGGCCAGACCGCAGCATTCACGGCTGCTTCAGGTTCTGCACAATCCACGCTATGCCGGAGCCTTTGTCTATGGCCGGTGCAGGACAGGCCGGCGCCCGGATGGCTCCTACTTCGCCCGCACCATACCTCGGGAGCAGTGGGCGATCGTCCTGCCGGATCAACATCCCGCCTATATCACCTGGGAGCGGTTCGAGGCCAATCAGAAGCGTCTGGCTGACAACGCGCTTGGTTTCGGGGGGCAGCGTCGGCAGGGACCGGCCCGCGAGGGAGTGGCGCTGCTGCAGGGGCGGGTTCTGTGTGGCGTCTGCGGAGCCCGCATGGGAGTTCACTATAACCAGGAGCATGGCCGATCCGTTTGTTCGTATGTCTGCCAGGAGGTTTCGAGCCGCCAGGGCGGCAAGGTCTGCCAGACTGTGCCCGGCAAGGTCGTCGATCCGGCAGTCAGCGACCTTCTATTGGAACTGATGACGCCGGTGACGCTGGAAACCGCCCTGGCGGTGCGACACGAGGTCGAGGCGCAGGTCACCCGGACCGATGATTTGCTCAGGCAGCAGGTCGAGCGGGCGCGCTACGAGGCCGAACTGGCTCGGCACCGCTACATGAAGGTCGATCCGGACAACCGCCTGGTCGCCGACGCCCTGGAGGCCGACTGGAACGCCCGGCTGCGGAGTCTGGCCGAGGCGCAGGAAGCCTGCGACAGTCATCGCCGGCAACTTGATCAACGCCTTGACGCCGCAGGTCGAGCCCGGGTGCTGGAACTGGCTCAGGATTTTCCGCGCATCTGGAATGATCCGGCGCTCGGCCCTCGTGAACGCAAACGCATGGCGCGCCTGCTGATCGAGGACGTGACACTGATCAAGGCCGAGGCCATCACCGTTCATGTCCGGCTGCGCGGCGGCGCGTCGCGCAGTCTGATGCTTCCACGACCCGTGCCGATCGCCCAGATCCGCAGGACCAGGCCGGATGTCATCAGCAAGATCGACCGTTTGCTCGACGCCCACTGTGATCGTGAGATTGTCGATCTGTTGAACGACAGCGGCTGCCGGACCTGGGAGAACAAGTCGTTCAATCTCAAGAAGGTCGCGTTCATCAGGCAGGAATACCATCTGCCCAGCCGCTACGATCGGCTGAGACGACAGGGCCTGCTGACCGCGCGCGAGGTGGCGGCCCGCTTCGGCATTGGTCAGACGGCTGTCCATTCCTGGGCTGATCAGGGATTGCTGACGAAGCATCACTACGACAGCCTGAACCGCTGCCTCTATGAAGTACCCTCCGGGATCGCCATCATCAAAGGCCATGGTGGTCACGGCGCCAGACTGCCCTGTACCGAGCCAGTGCCGGATCGCAGCGATACCACTCCGTAATGCAATGGTATGCGCTATCCACCGGCTTAGGGTTCACCGTTCTATCATCGCAATGAGGTGCATTATGAAGCCAACGTCTTGTCCCGTGGCTTGCCTGGTCGCGCCGGCAGGACGGCGGCACCGTAGTGGCGGGCCAACTCGTAGTAGCTGGCGTTGAGCACCGGGTCGAAGAAGTTCGCCCTGGTGA
>NZ_AVFK01000164.1 GCF_000936425.1 Skermanella aerolata KACC 11604
CAGTCACCCGCCTGACGGCAAGCTGGCGCGAAACCTGACGGAACCGGCCCGAGTATAGGTGTTGGCGTTCTGGCTCGGTAAGCTGATGCGCTGCGCAAGTTCAAGGCGTCCGCGGTGAAGGCGGCTCATCACGGTGCCAACAGGGACGCCCAGCTCGGCGGCAGCTTGCTTATAGCTTAATCCTTCGATGCAGACCAGTACGAGGACGGATCGCTGATCCTCCGGCATTCTCGCCATCTCGGTTCGCACCCGCGCCAGGGTGGTCCGTGCGATCACGGTGCGCTCGGTATCGTCGGTCGCCGCATAACAATCATCGCTCTCCAGCGGTTCCGACAACCGATTACGGGCGCTGCGCTTCTCATCAATCCAGATGTTCAAGATGATGAAGCGCATCCATTTTGCCAATTGCTCGATCTCAGCCATGGAATTTGGATGGTTGAGAGCTCGCATATAGGCTGTCTGAACAAGATCTTCCCCCGCATCGGCAGATTTAGTCAGAGCACGGGCGAAACGCTGCAGTTTGGGCATCAGACTGATGATGGCGTGCTGCGCATCCTGCGAAACCACAGATGTCATGTCGGAATCCATTGATGAGCCACAGCCCCCGTGCCTCTGTCTGTTATCTTAAACATCAAAGTTGCCGGTAAGATGTAGCAGTTGAACCAACTAGGAAAAGCATTCGTGTATTTCAATACTTCCCAAGGTGAAGTCAGGTTTTTGACTCTCTACACCAAGGATCTTCATGCTGTTTTAAATTGACAGTGTTTATGCACTAAGCTTTATCAGTCGTTCCGGTTGCCATGAAAACACTCTGCAATCCTGTCATTGTCGGGTGGCTGGTACTGACGGATGCGCCGCTCAACACAGCGGTTTTCCCATCTATAGGGATGGTTCAGTCAGCTGAAGGGAGGAGATCAATAGGGCAGGGCTTCAAGTCCTTTTCCGGTACATTCTGTTCGATTCGGCGCGATACGGGAAACAGAAGATCGTATCGACAGTGCATTTCGATAGTACGACCAACAACGATGCAGTCATCGCCTCGGTATCCTGCTCTTGAACCCAGCGTTAGCATGGCTTCTCCTCCAGTATTTGCCTGATGCCCGTCTTCACCAAGAACCTGACCGAATTCCACTTCTAAAGTGGGGAGTTCCGCAGGGAAAAATTAGGCGGAGACGGCATGAAAGCTCCTGGTCGAAACGGCGCTCTCTGCGGTGAAGCCGTTGTTCATCGCCCAAATGGCGGCCTGGGTGCGGTTGTTAACGTCGATCTTGCGCAGCAGCGTCTTCAGGTGGACCTTGACGGTCGCTTC
>NZ_AVFK01000146.1 GCF_000936425.1 Skermanella aerolata KACC 11604
ACGCAATCACTTTGTTGCTGGAACCGCTCACCAGTGCTTGGAGGATGTCCTGCTCACGCGGGGACAAGCCACGGACCGACTTCATCGGTGACGGCGTGGTATCGAGGTTTAGCAGCATGGAGGCAAGGTTGGTCGGGAACACCTTTTCGCCCATCATCACTAATTCCAACGACTGGATCAGAGCTTCCGGCGAGACGTCCTTCATCAGATAACCATCGACGCCAGCAGTCATAGCGTCACGCAGGGCGTCAACCACTAGGTCGTTGGCCAGTACCACAATGCAGATTTCAGGGTAGGCGCTTCGGATCCGTTGCAGATTACCAGCCTCGCTGGTGATGACCAACCCGGAAGAACCCACACCTCCAACAGCCTGCTCAATCGTGCTGAACTCTGCCTCGACCGCGAAACGGGTATCGGCAAGCAGATGCTTCAGGCCTTCGCGGAACAGGCGGTTGGTTTCGATCAGAATAGTGCGTGTCGGTGTCATAACGAACTCTCCAAAGCGCTGTTGATCGAACGACCGCGTGATCCGGCTTGATAGGCTGTGGCGCGTTCGTTGCTGCGTTGGAGAAACAATGTATGATATTCCAGATGAAATAAAGGTAAAATTAACACTTTATCGTGGATAAATGGTCCTATGTGCCTGGTAAGGATGCTGACTCGGTTTGTGCCGTTAGGTTTATGCCAGCAGTCCGTTCGTGGCCCTTCCGCTTAGGCCGATGTCTCGGACATTAGGCTTCCTGCGGTCACTGACCCTTAGCAGGTTGCAAGTGTAAGGGCAGTTTCCGATGCCGATACGGCCGGATCGCCGATCGGCTCCTTCACGTGGAAAACCAGCCGAACCAATGAAACGGCCAAGTGCCCGGCTAAGGATTGCGGTGACCTATGGCCGAACTGTCACCGAGCTGACACCTTCCGCCGAGGCCGCCGTCGAGGTTCGGTTCTGAGCAATACTGGTATGGAAAGAGGCTCTGGCTCCTCGTCTGGCACCGGCAAGCATTGTGGTGGGGGGATCAGCGGGGATGCACAGCGGGAAACTCGCCTGGAAGCCCCGTCCTTCAGGGCGGAGAGGAAAGGCGATGCCGCGACAGGGACGGATTTTTGCATCATCGCAGAATTCCTTCTATACTTGAGAGCCCGTTTGAGAATTGGTTGGGGTTGCAGATCTGGGACTTGGCTGCCCATTTAAAGGGAATGTGGACGAAAGAGCATCGTGAGCGTCAAAAGCAGTTCGAGCGTCAGCGTTATGCGACGGATCTGAGCGACAGGGAATGGGAGTCCATCCAGCCCTTGCTGCCGCCACCGGCCGGGCGCGGCCGTAAGGCGAAAGTGGACATGCGTGAGGTTCTCAACGCGCTACGCTATCTGGCCCGCACCGGCTGTGGCTGGCGCATGCTGCCGGTCCACTTTCCGGCGTGGCAGACGGTCTACTGGTGGTTCCGCAAGCTGCTGCGGCGCTTTCTGTTCCAGACCATCCACGACATCGCGGTCATGATCGACCGCGAGTTTCAGGGTCGCGAGGCCAGCCCGACCGCAGGCGTTGTGGACAGCCAGACGGTCAAGGCACCCAACGCACCCGGCGGCGGCGGGTACGACGCCGGCAAGAAGACCAAGGGCCGCAAGCGGCATATCGCGGTGGACACCGACGGGCATCTCTTGATGCTCAACGTGACCACCGCCGATGTTCAGGATGCCGACGGCGCCGAACTCATCATCAAGGCAATCCGCAAGCGCTGGCCCTGGCTCAAGCACCTCTTCGCCAACGGCGCTTACGACCGTGGCAAGCTGATGAGTGCCGCAGCCTACCAGGACTTCACGATCGAGGTCGTGCGCAAGATAGTCGACCAGAAAGGCTTCCAGGTGCTGCCCCGCCGCTGGGTGGTCGAACGAACCTTCGGATGGATGACTGACCTTGCCCCGCCAGACCGGACCAGTGGCAACGTTTGTCATGCGGCC
>NZ_AVFK01000130.1 GCF_000936425.1 Skermanella aerolata KACC 11604
ACGAGCCCTGGGTCGGGCTATGACATTGGGACGTTCGGCGAAGGTCCGCCGGCGGCAGACGGAGTTTACACAGCGGAAGCGGCGGATGCGCACCAGAAGAACAAGCTGACGTCCCAGACAGGGAACGTCGCCGAGGCTGCGCCAGTAGTGGCTGTGAACCCGCGCTGACCGAACGTCGCAGACGGGACAGGAGGCATCTACCTGATCCATCTGTACTCGGAGTGTAAGACGAGGGTTTTGAGGATCGATCCGATCGATGACGTGGAGACTTGGGAAGAACTCTGATGGGTCGAGGGTGATCAATAAAAGTCAGCGTCGTTGTTGAAGATGCTGTCATCATATAAGACGCCTGACGCGCCATGGCATCACTCCCGAAAGACCGCTGGCTCGATACATTCACTCAACCATGAGACGTGCACACAAAAGAACGAAGAACCCAGATTCCGAAGCCGATTGACATGTGGACCGTATCGCAGGATCCTCGACCGCTACGGCATCAAGGCATCCATGAGCCGCAAGGGTGACTGTCTTGATAATGCACCGATGGAATCGTTCTTCAGCTCGATCAAGACCGAGCTGGTTCATCGAACGCAGTTCCGCACCCGTGCCAAGGCCAAGGCGGCGCTGTTCGAATACATCGAAATCTTCTACAACAGGAAACGCCGACATTCCGGGATCGACTACAGGACGCCGGCCCAGGCTCATGCGGAGATGCTGATCCAAGCGGCTGCATGACAAACGTTGCCACTGGTCCGGTGTGGCGGGGCAAGGTCAAGATGTCGAAGGACCCAGATACGGACAGAACCGGGTCCCGCACTCTAGTCGTGGCTGTCACTGCTCTGCCGGAACTTTTCGGATATGGGTGTCAGGAGCCACAGGGTTAGGAAGTTGACAACTGACAGCGTAATGGCGATGTCGAGGTTCCCGTAGGCCACGGCAATTCCGATGGCTCCGGTGTTCCAGATCGACGCTGCAGTAGCGACGCCCTGGACTGTGCCGGCTTCCTTGACGATGGCCCCGCCGCCGATGAACCCAATGCCGGCGACCAAGCCTTGGATCACCCTGGAGACCGCATCGGAATTGAAGTCCGGCAGGTCGTTAGCCGCTAGAGCGTAGCCGCAGCTTGCCATCGCGACAATCGGAAAGGTCCGGAGCCCGGCAATGTTGTAGTTCTTGCCGCGTTCCCAACCGATGGGAAACGCGAGGACATAGGCGAGGACGATATGGAGGATGTTTGCCATTATATGCGGCCAGTCCTGAGCGTGGCCGCGCTGGATTACTACGTCCCACCCATAGCCTACCATGGCTATTACCCACTCCAGCAAGCCCATTGCTACGTCCATTTGTTCTCCTGTCATCAAAGCGTCACAAATCTATCTAGAAAAACAGAAAAAACCAGAGGGTGGCAGCAATTGATCCGTGCGTGGGGTTGGGGCCATGATGCGGGTGCGTGATGTGATGGCCCTTCTGCCGGAGGAGCAGCGCTTCGCCATCATGCTGGTCTGTGTCAACGGCATGAGCTACGGGGAAGCTGCCGCTGAGCTGGACATTCCCATCGGCACCCTGATAAGTCGCCTCTCCCCGGGGCGCCTGGAACTGGGGTAGGTTCAGGATAAGAGTAAAAAGTGGTCACAAGCCGCGAGACGCCGAAACACGGCATGCCGTCCAGTAAGGCTTACCTTTCCGGACACCAAAGTCCTTCCCCTATCTTGTTGAAAACACACGATACGTTGGCGGCCACCGGCGGAACCATTTCCGGACACCTCAATGGACTATCGACTGTGCGATGGTCGTGGAAGCCCTCAGAGGACAGCAGGTGATGACGCGAATGTGGTGTTCTATAACGGGTTTTCGTACCGCTATGCCCTTGTGACCACTTTTTACACGTATCCTGAACCTACCCCGAACTCGTCAGACGCGTGAGCGCGCCAGTCTAGCAGCCTTTCGGACTGGGATTTTCGGGCAAGCGCTTGAGTGCAGCTCCGCCGCCGGAAGGTACTGAAGACTCCGTCGGGACGGTGATGCCGTCCTCGAAACCGTCAGCATCGACTTGCCGCAGTCCGCGTCTGCGCCGTGGGCGGCCTGAGCCCGGCTATCCCGCCGTCATCCGGCCGGGCTCAGGACAAACATCCGCTTCAGGTTCCAGGCCATGGTCACGAGGTTCCACTCACCGCGGACATGATCGAGCCCGCGCAGCAGGAACTGGCGGAAGCCGAGCACGGATTTGATGATGCCGAATACCGGTTCGGGAATGTGTTTGCGCTGGGCGTAGAGCTTCCTGCCTTCCAGCGTCTTCAGGCGGTGAGCCATGGCCTCGACCGGTGTCGGATCGTCCGGCGTGGGCAGCGCCTTGGCAAAGCGCTCGCCCAGGAAGGGATGGTGGGTCACGCGGCCCAATGCGATCAGCGGCTCGATGCCGGCCGCCCCGCAGGCCTGCACGTTGGCCGCGTGAAGTATCCGCATAGGTCGCCCGCTCCAGCTTGCGGCTCGACAACACCCCGGTTGCGTAGCCATAAACCAGGATGCCCAGCAGCAGCAGCGACGGCGGGTAGGACGCCGAGCCCGAGCCGCGATAGCTCCCCCTCATCACTCTCAAATCCAAGCCGTCGATCACCTCCATCCCGAAGCGGGCCAAGTGCTTCTCCGGCAGCCACTCGTCAACCGAAGGCGGCAGAAGAAACCCGGTCTGGCGGTCGATCGGACGGAAGTTGCTCATCGGGGGAATATCCTGGGGAAGCGGTCGAAACGTGTCCTGATTCTATCAGGGCCGCCCCATGGCGTTAAGGGCTCAAGCCAAAATAACTGCACGAACATTGGCTCGCGGTGAGAT
>NZ_AVFK01000126.1 GCF_000936425.1 Skermanella aerolata KACC 11604
GTAAGCATCCGCCGAGCACCGCAGGAGGGAGCCGTTGAGAAGAGGGCAGGACTTATCGCATGATCGCAGTTCTGTTGAACTGTGAGGCGGTCATGGACATCGACACCGATCGGATCGACGATGCTGTGCTGGCGCTTTTATGGTTGGGACTCCACGACGGTGCGCGCGCGTGGAAGTCTTTTGATTGGGACGCGATGGACCGGCTGCACACGAAGGGCCTGATCCACGATCCGGTTGGCAGGGCCAAGTCGGTGGTTTTCACGCCGGAGGGTCTGGCTCGCTCGGAGCAGCTGTTCCAGGAACTGTTCGCGAAGCGTTGACCCGGCTGGCGCCGAGGTCACGCCGCCCTGGCCCGCTCGCGGATTGCCTTCCACTCCCAGGGCAGCAGCTCGTGCAGCCGGGTCTGGGGCAGGTCGTTGATCCGGGCCAGCACATCGGCGAGCCAAGCCTGCGGATCGACATCGTTCATCTTGGCCGTGGTGATGAGGCTGAACATGACCGCGGCTCTTTGGCCACCCCGGTCCGATCCGGCGAAGAGCCAAGCCTTTCTGCCAAGAGCAATACCGCGCAACGCTCGTTCGGCGGCATTGTTCGTCAGGCACACCCGGCCATCGCGCAGGAACACGGTGAAGCTTTCCCAGCGCTTGAGCATGTAGTCCATGGCTTTGGCGACCGGATTGTGGCGCGACAGGCGGGCCCGTTCGGTGCGCATCCATGCTTCCAACTCGGCGATCAGCGGTGCGCTGTGCTCCTGACGCGCCGCCAGGCGGTGTTCCTGGCCCTGGCCGTTGATCGCCCGCTCGATATCGAACAGCGCGTCGATCCGCTTGACCGCCTCCAGCGCCAGCGGCGAGATCGGCGGCGCGTTCTTGCCGCGCCTGGCGTTGGCCGCGATATCAGCCAGGACAAAGAACTTGCGACGCGAATGCGACCAACAGGATGCATCGGTGATCCGGCCCGGCTGGCGATCCGCCCGATACAGCCTGTTGTATCCAGCAAAGGCGTCGGCCTGGAGGATGCCGGCAAAGCCGACCAGGTGCTGTTCGGCATGCTCGCCGCAGCGGTCGCGCGAGTAGTGGAACAGCGCCGCCGGGGGCGCCGGCCCGCCGAACGGCCGGTCATCGCGGGCATAAACCCAGATCCGGCCGGTGTCGGTTTTGCCCTTGGCCAGAACCGGCACGGTCGTGTCATCGCCGTGCACACGCTCGGCCGCCATGACATGAGCCTCGATCAGCGTCAGCAAGGGCTTCAGCACGGCGGCGCAGGCGCCGACCTGGTCGGCCAGGGTGGACAGGCTGATCTCGACACCTTCACGGGCGAAGCGCTCGCACTGCCGGTTCAGCGGCTGGTGCTGGCCGAACTTCTCGAACAGCACCATCGCCAGCAGGCTGGGACCGGCCCAGGCGCGCGGGATGGTGTGGAAGGGTGCGGGCGGCTGGGTGATGGTCTCGCAGGCCCGGCAGGAGAACTTCTCCCGCACCGTTTGGATCACCTTCCACTGGCGCGGGATGCTTTCCAGCGTCTCGGTGATCGTCTCGCCCAGCTTGCACAGTTTGTCCGAGCCACAGCAGGGGCAGGTGGCGGGAGCCGGAACAACGACGCGCTCGCGCGGCAGGTGGTCGGGGAACGGCTTGCGTGCCGGCTTCCTGCGGGAGAACGCCTCGACCGTCGTGGTCTTCGCGGCGGCCAGCTCGGCAGCCAGCTCGTCCTCGCCCGCCGTCGCCTCCAACTCCTCCAGCTGCAGCTCCATCTGGTCCAGCAGCCGCGCCTTGCGTTCGGAGCGCACGCCGTAGAGATCACGGCGCAGCTTCTCGATCTCCAGCTTCAGATAGGCGATGAAGGCCTGGTCGCTGGAGGCTTTCGCCTTGGCCTGCGCGGCATCGGCCTCGGCAGCATCCGCACGCGCCTCGGCCTGCGCCAGGGCGGCACGCAAAGCCATGATCTCGTTCAAGGGCGAACCGGCATTCATGGCGCCAGTTTACCCCAAAGCATCACAGGAGACTGCCGATTTCCAGATCGGGACGAGCCCGCTGATTCACTTTGTCGCAGTTATCCGGCGGCTTCCGGCCTCCAGGTTTTCTGCGGATTTCGCCAGTCGATACCTTCCAGCAGATAGCCCATCTGCCCGGCCGAGATCGACACCGCTCCGTCCACCGTGCTCGGCCAGATGAACCGGCCCCGCTCCAGCCGTTTCACGAACAAACAGCTGCCCTGGCTGTCATGCCAGATCACCTTCACCAGGTCACCTCTGCGGCCTCGGAAGATGAACAATTGACCGCTGTGCGGATCCTGCCCGAGGCGCTCCTGAACCAGGAGGGCCAGGCTGGCCCACCCCTTGCGCATGTCTGTATGCCCGGTCGACAGCCAGACCCGCACTCCGGTCGGCACCGGGATCATGACACCCGCCCCGATGTCGCCAACGCTGTCAGCACCGCCGCCGCCAGGGCCGGATCGACCGCCCCCTCGAGACGCACCCGCGCCCCGTCGGGCAGCATGACTTCCAGAACCGCTCCGGCGACGGCAGCTGGCGTGGACGGTGGTGACGCCGCCGGGGGTAAGGCCGACGGTTCCACCACGTCCGGCTCCGGCGTTACCATCACCGGCACAAAGCTCGGCAGCCCACCTGTCGCAGCCGCCGCCCTCATCAGCCGGCGCCACCGGTACAGCAGGCTTTCGTGGATCCCGAGCCGCCGGGCCACGTCCTTCACGATCACGCCGGGGCGAAACGCCTCTTCCACAATCCGCACCTTTTCCGCCGGCGTGTAGTTCCGACGGCGCTCCGTCCCCGTGAGGATCTCGACACGCTGATACGCCATGACGTTTACCACTCGTTTGCGTCCGCGCGATGACGCGCCACGCAAACATCCGCTGTCCTCAACAAACCATCAAGGCGGCCTTCGTCGGAGGCTTAC
>NZ_AVFK01000127.1 GCF_000936425.1 Skermanella aerolata KACC 11604
GCAACGGCTTCGCCTACACGCTCGACCGCGTGACCGGCGAGCTGCTGGTGGCCGAGAAGTACGATCCGACCGTCAACTGGGCGACCCATGTCGACATGAAGACCGGCCGTCCGGCCGTGGTCGACAAGTTCAGCACATTCGCCAACGGCGCCGACACCAACTCCGAAGGCATCTGCCCGGCGGCGCTCGGTTCCAAGGACCAGCAGCCGGCGTCGTTCTCGCCCGACACCGGCATGTTCTACGTGCCGACCAACCACATTTGCATGGACTACGAGCCGTTCGCGGTGTCCTACTCGACTGGACAGCCCTTCGTCGGGGCCACGCTGTCGATGTACCCGGCGCCGAAATCCCACGGCGGCATGGGCAACTTCATCGCCTTCGACGCCACCACCGGCAAGATCGTCTGGTCCAAGCCGGAAGCCTTCGCGGTGTGGAGCGGCGCCCTGACCACCAAGGGCGGCGTCGCCTTCTACGGCACGCTGGAAGGCTATCTGGTCGCGCTCGACCTGAAGGACGGCAAGGAGCTGTACCGCTTCAAGACCCCGTCCGGCATCATCGGCAACGTCAACACCTTCGTCGCCGGCGGCAAGCAGCACATCGCCGTGCTGTCGGGCATCGGCGGCTGGGCCGGCATCGGTCTGGCGGCTGGCCTGAACGATCCGCATGCGGGCCTGGGCGCCGTCGGTGCGCATGCCTCGCTCGGCCAGTACACCAACCTGGGCGGCGTGCTGACCGTCTTCACCCTGCCGAACTGAAAGGCGCTCAGCTGGACTAATCTCCCCAAACTTCCGGCGCTCCCGTCTGCCCATGGGCGGGAACGCCGGCTTTCCTTATGGGTCTTGACCGCCATGAACTTGTCCGCTCTTGCAAAAGCCGTAATCGCCGTCACCGGTTTCCTCGTTCTCGTTACGGGAAACCTCCACGCCCAGCAGGCCGAAGAAGAGACCGACCCGTACGACAAGCCCTACGTCATCGTGGGCGGCAAAGTCGATCCGGGGACCTATAACGGCTATCGCCGCTATCACTCCTCCTGCCATGTCTGCCACGGCCCGGACGGTCTCGGCGGTTCCTTCGCGCCGGCGCTCGTGGAATCCCTCAAGCACATCGGCTTCGACACGTTTTCCGAAACTATAGCCAACGGCAAGGCTCAGCAGGGAGTGACCGGGCAGAGGGTGATGCCGTCGTTCGGCACCGACCAGAACGTCATGCTGTACGTCCAGAATATCTACGGCTATCTCAAGGCCCGCTCCGATGGAAAGCTGGATCGTGGCAGGCCGGAACGTATGAAGGAGTAGCTTATGGCGGAACGACCCATGACGGACGATCGTGTCCCGAGGCGTGGTGTAGGGGCGCCTGGGGAAATGATCCATCGCAACCGCATAATGACCTGAACAACAGAGCGGGGAATTCGCATCAGCCTACCCGCCAGCCCGAAGAGCGCATGAAGCGGTTCAAGTCGCCCAAGCAGGCCCAGCAGTTCCTATCCGCTCATGACCCCATTCACCAGCACAGCTATCCTTGTCGGCATCTCATGACCGCCGCCGAGTCCCGCGCTTACCGCACCAACGCGTCCGAGAACCGGAAGCAGGAAACGTGCGTCCGGATGGCCGCATGAAAGGCTGACTACGGCCTTTCAACGTCGTCGCACGTCCGATCCAAGTTAACGTGACGATGCATCGATGCCCATTAAGCCGCGGTTGCCGGCGAGTGGTTCCGAAGCTCCAGGCGCAAGGGATCGGGCTCTTTCACGGCCTGAAGCGTGGCGGCGATCTTCAGGGCAGAATCCCTCAGCTCAAGCATTGCGCCAGTCTCCGGGCATGATGCCGGCACGCCCTCTATCGTTCCGCATCCGACCGCCGCGAAGCCGGAACGGCTTCGCGGCCGAAGGACCCTACCGATGATAAATCCGGTCCAGGACACAGGCCACATCGACCAGCCGCTCCGCCTCCGGGTCGAAACGTTCCCCCGCGGCCAGACGCTCCGCCCAGTCCGCCGCAGCACGCCCACCCCAATCGTCCGGCGGGGTCGCACGCGTTTCGCGGGCGGTGCTGCGGTACCGTTCCGCGATGAAATCGTAGAAGGAGCCGTCGACGTTGCGGAGCGCCACCCCGCCGTCCGTCCCGCAGAACGTGGCGGAGATCATGGCATCGCAGCCCGCCTGCAGGCGCCATGAACAGGCGAGCCGCATCGTGGTTCCGGTCGCCAGGTCCGCCGTGGCAACCGCATAATCCTCCACCCGGTCCGCACGCCCGCCGAGCGGCTCACCGCCCGCGAACAGCTTTCCGGAGACATCGGAAACCGGCGGATAATCCAGTGTCCACAGGGCAAGGTCCACCAGATGAACCCCCAGGTCCATGACACACCCGCCGCCCGAGAGCGCCGGATCGTAGAACGGTTGTGTCAGATCTTGGGGCAGTTTGCCGAGAGTGCCACCAGCGGATAGGTTCCCAGGTCCGTTTTGAGCGATCAAGAGAGCTTCCATGAACTGCCCGCACTGCCACTCATCGTCGACCACCGAGCGGGAGGGGCGAACGGTTCATGGCTTCCGACGTTTTCGGTGCCGGGGTTGCGGGCGACGGTTCAACGAGCGGACCGGCACGGCGCTGAACCGGGTCCAGGTCCCGAGGGACATCGTGTTTCTCGTGGTCCTCTGGAGATTGCGCTACAAGCTGAGCCTGCGCGACTTGGCGGAGATGTTTCTGATCCGGGGCATCGTGTTCACCCACGAGGCGGTGCGGGATTGGGAAGCCAGGCTGGCGCCGATGTTGGCCGAAGGCCTGCGCAAGCGCCGGGCCGGCAAAGCCGGCCGGTGCTGGCATGTCGACGAGACCTACCTCAAAGTTGCCGGGAAATGGTGCTATCTCTACCGGGCGATCGACCGCG
>NZ_AVFK01000128.1 GCF_000936425.1 Skermanella aerolata KACC 11604
GCCTTCGCCGGGATCGTCTTCATCGCCGTCGCCGAAGCCGCCGTCATTTGCTACCTGCTGCCGCTCAAGGAAATCATCCCGATCACAACCCACGTCCGCGACGACGGAACGACGACCACGGCCGTCAAGTGGGAGTCTCTGCCCAAACCCGTCCGTGAGGACGTCACGGTCAATGTCGTCTGGAGCTATGTGCAGCAGCGCGAGAGCTGGTCGGCCGGCAACGCCGGATGGGCGTGGACGATGGTCTCGGCCCTGTCGGCGCCGAAGGTTCGCGAGAGCTTCCAGAACTGGTATCGCGCCGACAATCCGCAAAGCCCGGCGCAGATCTACAGGGATATGACGATCGAGGCGAATTTCGTCCGATGGGAGCCGATCTGCCCGATCGAGAAAGCCTGCATCGCCGACGGCCCTCCCGCCTATCGCGTCTGGTTCGACCGGGTCGAGACGCTGCCGGACGGCAAGCGGATGCCACCGGTTCGCTATGCCGCGACAGTCGCCATCAAGCGGAACGTCGAACTTCCACAGGACCGGATCTGGCAGCGCTGGACCTTCAACGCCCCGCAGATCCAGGTCATCGAGTACGCAGGCGCCCAGCGCGAGGGAGTCAGCAGGTGATGAACAAAGCACCCCGGATCTGTTCGATGGCAGCCGTGGCACTGGCCCTGATGTCCTCGGCCGCCACCGCCGCCGAAGTCCCGCAGCCGTGCGGGCCAGATCCGCGCGAGCGCTGCATCGCCTACGATCCGAGCCAGATCGTCAGCCTGTTCCTGGTGCCCGGCGCCACGACCACTCTTCAGTTGCCTGACAATGAAGTCGTCTACAGCGTCGGCACATCAGATAACGAGATCATCAGCGGCAAGCCGCCGGTCGAACGGGTCGCCACCGGCCAGTCCGCCACCGCCGACGACAACCTTCAGATTCACATGCCGGGCTCCGACGCCAATCCGTCGAAGTTCCTGATGGTCAAGGCGCTGCGCCACCTCGAGCCGCAGCCGTTCACCGTCATCGGCGTGTGGACGAACCCGGTCACCGGCAAGCAGGAACATCGCCGCCATTCCTTCGAACTCAGCACCATCCCCGGCGGTCCGCAGGCGCCTGACACCTTCTTCTCCGTCGTCTTCTCCGACCCCGTCGCTTCGAAGATCCTCAGGGAAGCCGAGCGGAAGGAGCGGCAGAAACTCTGGCAGGAAAAGCAGGAGAAACTTCAGGCACAGGCCGTAGCCGACCGGCTGACGCAGGTTCAGCAGTCCGTCCTCGCCCACAACGTCGCCTATGACGGCCAGGGCACCGACGCCGACCGCATCGCCCTGGCGCCGACGGCGCCGGCCGGGCTGGATGCGATGTGGGACGATGGCCAGCGCACGTACCTGCGCTATCCCGGCAATCGCCCCGTGCCCCTGGCCTACCAGGTCATGCCCGACAGTTCGGAATCCGTAATCGGCCAGAGCACCGTGGTCGACTCAGCGACCAGGGGCAGCCTGCTGATCATCCACGGCGTCGTGCCGATGCTCCGGCTGCGCGACGGCAACTCCGTGCTCTGCATCACGAACAACGCCTATGATCCGGTTGGACATCGGACGGGAACCGGCACCGTCGACCCTGGTGTCGTGCGCCAGATCAGGAGCGGCTCATAATGCTCGGGAACACCATCACTCCGCAGACCGATGCCACGACGTCGCAGATCGCCGGACCCAGGGAGAGCAGGAAGAAGAAGCTCGGCAAGGCGCTGCTGGGCACCGTCACCATCATCGCCGCCGGCTGGTTCATCCTGACCGACAGCCCGCCGCCGCCAGTCGAAGCCGACCGCGGCACCGTCGCCCGCAACGGTGAGATCGGCAGCGCCTTCGCGCCAATCCCGCCCTCAGCGCCGCCGACAGCACCGGCCGCCTTGAGGCCGCCCCTGCCGCCGGCAAGGCCGACAGGCACGGGCATGCCGAGCGTGCCCAGCGTCCTGGCTCGACCTGTCGTTCGGCCGCCGATCTCGGCATTGCAGACGAGCGGAGGACTCAGGACCGCCGCGCCTCCCACCGCACCGGCGCCGTCTACCGAAGGCGGCGTCGACAGCATCTCCGCCCTGAACGGCGGCGGTAGTGATCGGCTGGACGAAGGTCTCGGGGCAGGACGCGACGGCGGTACAGTTTCCGCAACGATGCTGCCGGACCGCAACCTGTTCATGACGATGGGGACGCCGATCCCCTGCATCCTGGAGCAGCCGATCAACACGCAGGTTCCCGGCCCATTCCGATGCAAGGTTCGCGGTCCGGTCTACAGCACGTCCGGCGCGGTGCCGCTGCTGGACGATGGCACCTGGGCGTTCGGGCGCGTCGCCCAGCACCTGGAGCGCGGGATGGATCGCGCGTTCGCCGTGGTCACCCGGCTGGAGACGCCGCAGGGCTGTCTGATCAAGTTGCGGGCCTCGCTGGCTGACCAGCTTGGAACCCCCGGCATCGACGGCGAGGTCGACACCCACTTCTTCGAGCGGTTCCGTGGCGTCGCCATGATCGCCCTGCTCGATGCCGCCGGCCAGGCCGCCGCGATCGGCGCGTCGAACGCCATCGGCGCCGACAGCGGCATTTCCTTCAACCAGTTCCAGAGCGGTTCCAAAAACTTCGCTCAGGGGAGTTACGGCGACGACATCGACATCCCCCCGACGCTACGCCGGGCGCAGGCGCCGCAGGTGCTGATCATGGCCATGGACGACATCGACATGCGGCCGTGCTTCTCGCTGACGATGGCCCGCTAACCCGACCGCCGAAGGACACGGACATGAACCACCATCACGCGGCCCTTCCCCTGCTCGACTTCGCCCTCGCACCGTTTGCCGAGTTCATGGCCGACGACACGGTCGAGGACATCATCATGAACCGGC
>NZ_AVFK01000012.1 GCF_000936425.1 Skermanella aerolata KACC 11604
CCAGAGGAATCCTCAATCGACGAGTCAATCTTCAATGCCGTTGGTATTAGTCCGAATTTCGGAGCCGTCGCGCACTAAAGTTATTCAAGCTTCCGCACCTTCCGGACTGACGCGGGTTGGGATTGCGCGGACGGTACCGTTTCTGCGCCTGACCATCACATCGACGTCATGGCCCAGGCGCCGGACCCGAGCCGCATCCCACAATGCGGATTTGAGTGCTTCCTTCCGCGTCGGGAACCATCCGCATCCGCTGTCGCCGCAGCCGGAGATAGTCCAGTGAGTTTCCTGCCGATCGACGACATAGACGATATGAGCAACCATCTCAGCCCTCCCACAGGCCATATGCTTAATCTTTGGTAACCATAATTCGCCATAATTGGGAAAACTACGTTGATCCAGATCAAGTGACCCCGATCGAATACGGCAAGCAACCTGGTTAATATAGATCAAAGCTCCCTCTTCATCGGCGCGGCACGATGCGGTCCGCCCCGTCCAACCGGGGGACGAGTGCCGGAGGAAGAGTGGAGAAAAGCCGATGAAAGCGATGATCCTAAAGGAGCAACGCACTCTCCTGACGCTCGCCGAAGTGCCCGATCCGATCCCCGCTCCCGAACAGCTTCTCATCAGGGTTCATAGTTGCGCCGTCTGCCGCACCGACCTTCACGTGATCGACGGCGAGTTGCCCAGCCCCAAGCTGCCGCTGATCCCCGGCCATGAAATCATTGGGACCGTCCTCGCCAAAGGCTCCGCCGTCGATCGCTTCGCTCCGGGAGACCGCGTTGGCGTTCCATGGCTGGGCTGGACTTGCGGCACCTGTCCCTGGTGCCTGTCCGGACGGGAGAACCTGTGCGACAGCGCCCGCTATACCGGCTATCAGATCGACGGCGGCTATGCCGAAATGACCGTGGCCGATGCCCGCTTCTGCTTTCCCATCGCCGGATCGTACCTGGACGACGAAGCCGCCCCCCTGATGTGCGCAGGCCTGATCGGCTACCGCGCTCTGCGCATGGCGGGGGACGTGGAACGCCTCGGCCTGTACGGCTTCGGCGCGGCAGCCCATATCATAGCACAGGTCGCTCGCCACCAGGGTCGCGACGTCTATGCCTTCACGCGGCCGGGCGACGCGGCGGCCCAGCGCTTGGCCCTCGACCTCGGCGCATCCTGGGCCGGAGGATCGGACGAACAGGCTCCCGTCCTGCTCGACGCCGCCATCATCTTCGCACCTGCCGGCGCCCTCGTCCCGACGGCGCTCCGCGCCGTGGCGAAGGGTGGCACCGTCGTTTGCGCCGGGATCCATATGAGCGACATACCGGCCTTCCCCTACGACATCCTGTGGGGAGAGCGCGTCGTCCGCTCCGTTGCCAACCTGACGCGGCGAGACGGCGAGGAGTTCCTGACGCTGGCGCCGACCATCCCGGTCAGGACCCATGTCACGACATTCGATCTTGCCCAGGCGAACGATGCCATTGTGGCACTCCGCTCCGGCACCATCACCGGCGCTGCCGTGCTCACGCTTTGAATTTAATTCCGCAGTCGTGCCGAGGTAACTCAAGTGCAATATTCGCGGAAAATCAGCAGTACACCGGCACAAACTACTGCATAAAACTCTATAGTGGCATTGTAACCGAGATGCGATTACAGAGATTTTCAAGAAATCAGGTTATAAGTATCACCTGAAATCAATAACTCTGCATCTGTGTTCAATGAGCTTCCTCCGTGGAGACCGAGATTACAATGCGATTCCCCAGCAGCGTGTCGAAGATCAGGAAGCCGGCATTTCGCCACATGTTGTTGGTGATCCCTGCCGTCATGGGGATTTCGGCTTGTGCCAGCGAGAAGACGGTGATCATGGATTGCTGGGTGATCAAGGACCGGGAACTGGCGGCCGCGAAGCAGCAAGGCAAGTGCATCGACCCATTCGAAACCTATGTCGAAGTCGTCCCACCGCCTCCTGTTCCCGTTCCAGCAACGAACGGTCGGGATAGAGCGCCGGTTGTATCGGTCAATAGAAGCGAGACAGGTGGAGCCGCTGGATCGGAAACCAGCCCGGCGAGTTCGGCGAACAGCACTGGCGGTTCGAGCGCAAGCGGATCAGGTAATTCCAGTGGAGGGGCAAACAGCGGGTCCGCCAGCAGGAGCGGTAGCAGCAGCAATGGAAGCAGCGGTAGCAGTGGAGGAAGTGGCAGCGGCGGCGACAGCAACAGTGGAAGCAGCGGCGGCAGTGGTGGCGGCAAAGGCGGCAGCAGTGGAAGCGGTAGCGGTAGCGGCAAAGGTGGCAGCAGTGGAAGCGGTGGCGGGAGTGGAAGCAGCAGCGGCAGTGGTGGCGGCAAAGGCGGCAGCGGCGGCCATGGTGGAGGCAGTGGAAGTGGCGGCGGCGGCAGTGGTGGGGGCGGTGGTAATAGCGGGAGCGGCGGTGGAAGCAGCGGCGGCCACGGTGGTGGTGGCAATGGCGGCGGACACGGCGGCGGAAAGAAGTAAAAGCCTTCGCGAAACGGTTACGCCGCTCCAGCAGCCCCGTGGCGGGCTATCGGCACGATGTCTGGCATTTCCGACCGATCAAGCTTCGATGCCGCTGGTACTACAAACTTCAGACAACAAAAAAGGGCGGCCGAAGCCGCCCTTTTCTTGTACCAAGTCCCGCAGCGCTTAGAGGGCGCGCAGGTTCTCGGCAGAGGTCTTGCCACGACGCGGATCGGTGACAGCTTCGAAGGAGACCTTCTGGCCTTCCTGAAGGTTGCCAAGACCGGCGCGCTCGACAGCGGAGATGTGGACGAACACGTCAGACGCGCCGTCATCCGGCTGGATGAAGCCAAAACCCTTGGTGGAATTAAACCACTTAACAGTACCGGTAGCCATGGGTCAGTTCCCTTGATGGCGTTGCCCCACACGACATGTGAGAGGCATCAAATTCACTACAGGGAGAGACCCAGACCCACGGATGGGGCTGAAGAACGCATAGCCCAGAGCAACACTCGACGTAAGTAAGATGGGTCAAAACGACCCCTCGCACAAGTGAAAATTTACCATCCAATCCAATTTGCGTAGCTGTCCGGCGGCCCTCCGCCGTCACCGTCAGCCTCCGACCATTGCCCCGAGCGCTATGCAGCACCTCCCGAAATCCGCTTCTCTCACATGCCACCCGCCATCTCAGCACCGGAGTCCACCACCACGACGCGGAAGAGCTTGCCATCGTTGCTTTTGCTGCCGCTCCCGGCACCGCGTCCACCCTCGAAGCGGATCACACGCTGATGCACGGGCTGGCCGCTCCACTGGTCGTAGACGCGGATGCCTGTTCTGTCCTGGGAAAGGTAGACGGCCGCGTGATTGCCGGTTTCCGGCGTGTATGTGCCGTCGGACTCGAAGGTGGCGATGACCGTGCCCGGAGGGATGGCATCGTTTCCGCGTACCCAGGCCCCTGCCCGCCACGCTGTGGTCCGGGGAGCCGCCGCTGCGGTCTGGACGAACCGCACGCAGTGGCCGTCGCCGACCACCCGGCCGGCGAAAGCCTGCGGGTTATCCGCCAGATAGCTCCGGCCGCTGAATGTCTGCGTTCCGGCGCAGCCGGTCAGCGCACAAACGAAAAGGGCGGCGCGAACGATGCCCATTCCCGGCATAAGGCCGATCTCCCCTTGATGCGTCAGGGAGTTACTATAGCGGCTTGGCGAGCGTTTGGCAGTGCCTCAGACCAACTGCCTCAGACCAGCTGAATAAACGGCTCTTCCCCGGAGTCCCCGATACCCCACAACTCGCCCTTTTCCAGGTTGAACCACCAGCCATGGAGCGTCAGATTTCCAGCCTCGACCCGCTCGCGCACCCAAGGGAACGTCATCAGGTTCTCAAGGGAGACCTTCAGTCCGGCCTGCTCGACCAGACGGCTGCCTTCAGGCCCAGTAATCGCCTCATGCCCGATGCAATCACAGGCGCGTTCCGCGATCGAAACCCAGGGCGCGATAAACTCGCGGTCCGGCTTTTCGCCCCATGACGCCTTGCGGAGCACGTCCATGCCGCCGCAGCGCGAGTGCCCCAGCACGACGATGTGCGCCACCTTCAGGTCCCGCACCGCGAATTCCAGCGCGGCGCTGGTGCCGTGGTAATTGTCGTCGGGCGCGTAGGGTGGCACGAGGTTGGCGACGTTACGGACGACGAACAACTCGCCCGGCTGGGAGTTCAGCAGCAGGGCCGGATCGACCCGCGAGTCCGAGCATGCGATCATCAGGACTTCGGGCTGCTGGCCGTTGTTCACCAACGCCTCGTACAGGGCTGGGCGCTGCTCGAAATTGGTCACGCGGAACGCTTTGAACCCGGCAACCAGACTATCGATCACAGACATCGTCTTCCCTTCCAACAACAGTTACGCCCGTCCGCAAGCCACGTACCTGATACCGTATCGCATGCCGGCCATCCTATGCCGCAGCGATACCGCAGTGCGGCAGGTGACTGATTACCGCATCTTCGCCCCGTACAAAAGTTATATCCTTTCAGTACCCCGCCCGGATCGCTCTCAACTCCGCCTCCCACCCTGCTTGTGCAGAAGGTTTGCGACCAGCCCTGTCCAGCCCGTCTGATGCGAGGCGCCCAGACCCACGCCGGTATCTCCATGAAAATACTCATGGAACCAAATATAGCTGGAGAAGTGCGGGTCGGCCTGCAAGCGGTGTTCCCGTCCGTGGATCGGCCGGGCACCCTGCTCGTTCCGCAGGAACAGCCGGGTCAGCCGCACGGAAACCTCGTCCGCGACGTCGCGCAGCGGCATCAGGCACCCCGAACCCGTCGGACATTCCACCAGGAAATCGTTGCCGTAATAGCCGTGGAACCGCTCCAGCGCCTCGACGATCAGGTAGTTCATCGGAAACCACACAGGTCCGCGCCAGTTCGAGTTCCCGCCGAACATATAGGTCTGGCTCTCGCCCGGCTCGTAGCCGACGCTGATCCTTTCGTGCTCGGTCTCGAACACGTAGGGCGCATCGGCATGGACCCGCGACATCGACCGGATGCCGTAGTCGGACAGGAACTCCGCCGGGTCCAGCATCCGCACCAGCAGGCGCTTCATCCGGTGCCCGCGCAGCAACGACAGCAGCCGCCGCTCGCCCACGCCCGGTTCATCCCAGCGCGAAACAAGATCGGCCAAGTCGGTGCGCCGGCTCAGAAAAAGGTCCAGCCGCCGGGCGAAGCGCGGCAGGCGGCGCAGCATGTCCGGTTCGATCGTCTCGACCGCGAACAATGGGATCAGCCCGACCATGGAGCGAAGCTTCAACTCGTGCATCGTGCCGTCCGGCAGGTTCAGCACATCGTGGAAGAACTTGTCGGACTCGCTCCACAGTCCGATGCCGCGCTCGCCGATGTTGTTCAGGGCTTGTGCGATGTAAAGAAAGTGCTCGAAGAACTTGCTCGCAATATCTTGAAATACATCGTCTTCCAGCGCCAGCTCCAGTGCTATCCGCATCAGCTTCAGCGCGAACATCGCCATCCACGCCGTGCCGTCGGCCTGATCCAGATAGCCGCCAGTCGGCAGCGGCCGGCTCCGGTCGAACACTCCAATATTGTCCAGCCCGAGGAAACCGCCCTGGAAGACGTTCCGCCCCTGCGCGTCCTTGCGGTTCACCCACCAGGCGAAGTTCAGCATCAGCTTATGGAAGATACGCTCCAGGAAGACCCGGTCGCCGCGCCCTCCCACCATCTCCCGCTCGATCTCGAACACCCGCCACGCAGCCCAGGCATGGACGGGAGGATTCACGTCGCCGAAATGCCATTCATAGGCGGGGATCTGGCCGTTGGGGTGCATGTAGTCTTCGGACGTCAGCAGCAGCAACTGCTGCTTGGCGAAGGCCGGGTCGATCAGTGCCAGCGGCACGCAGTGGAACGCAAGGTCCCACGCCGCGAACCACGGATATTCCCATTTGTCCGGCATCGAGATGATGTCTTCCGCCGACAGGTGCCGCCAGTCGGAGTTCCGCCCGTGCTGCCGTTCCGGCGGAGGCGGGGGCATCGTCGGATCGCCGCGCAGCCAGCGGTAGACGTCGAACTTGTAGAACTGCTTGTTCCAGATCATGCCGGCAAAGGCCTGCCGCTGCACCAGCCGGGCGTCCTCGTCCTCGATATGCTTTTGCAACTCGGCATAGAAGCGATCGGCCTCCGCCCGCCGCAGGTCGACCAGCGCGTCGAACCCGGTGAACGGCGGCAGGATCGGGTGACCGCGCATCAGCCGTACGCGGACGGTCCACTTCTCCCCCGGCTCCAGCGTCCGGACATGCCACGCCCCGACCTTGGTCCCCGGCCCCTTGGGCCGGACGGCATCCTTCCAGCCGCCGACGATCCTGTCATGCAGACCGTCCTTGTAGACGCCCGCTTCCGGCGGCATCCCGAAGGCGTAGGGATTGCTCTCGTTCTCGCAGAACAGAAGCTCGGCGTCCGGCTCCACGTGGAAGGTGTATTCGCCCAGCATGCGGTGCTCGGCCGACACGGAATCCAGCGCTTCCGCCGACATCGCCGGCTTCGGGTGCCCTTCCCGCCAGGACCAGTGGTTGGCGAACCAGAGCTGGGGAACGACGTGCAGGGGCGCCGGGTCCGGCCCCCGGTTATGGACGGTCACCCGCATCAGGATATCGGCCTCGTCCGCCTTGGCGTATTCCACGAAGACGTCGAAGTAGCGATCCTCGGCCAGGATGCCGGTATCGATCAGCTCGAACTCGCCCTCCGCCCGCGCCCGGCCCCGGTTGGCCGCGCGCAGTTCCTCATAGGGAAAGCGGCGCTGCGGGTACTTGTAGAGCATGCGCAGGTAGGCATGCGAGGGCACGGCGTCCAGATGCCAGTAAAGCTCCTTGACGTCCTCGCCGTGGCTGCCTTCCGGCCCCGACAGCCCGAACAGCCGCTCCTTCAGGATCGGGTCCTCGCCGTTCCACAGCGCCAATGCAAGACACAGCCGCTGCGTCGCATCGCAGAACCCCGCCAGCCCGTCCTCACCCCAGCGATACGCCCGCGAGCAGGCCTGCTCGTAGGTCACGTGGTTCCAGGCTTCGCCGTCGGCGCTATAGTCCTCGCGCACCGTGCCCCACTGCCGGTCGCTCAGGTAAGGTCCCCAAAGCTGCCAATTCCGCAGGCCTTGTGCCTGTTCCTTGAGCCGAAGCCGTTCCGGGTCGAGCCCGTTGGTGGCGTGGGGAGCCATCATGTGGTCCGCCTCTCTACAAATCTTGCGGCTACACACACGCAAGAAGCGGGCCATACGGGTGTACACTCAGGCCCTTCGGTATGTTAGGTTTGCCGCCATCATGCAGAACACCGTCATCGGACTCGATCTCAGCACCACCACCGCCAAGGCCATCGCCTGGAGCCCGGACGGTCGTCCCGTCGCCGAAGGGCGCGCTCCGCTATCGCTGGAGCGGCCAGAGCCGAATGCCTACGAGCAGCACCCCGACGCGTGGTGGCACGCGGTTCAAACGGCGCTGGCCGGCGTCACGGCGCAGATCCCAGAAGACAGCGTCGCCGCCGTCGCCGTCGTCAACCAGCGCGAAACCATTGCGGTCACCGATGCCGACGACAGGCCGTTGCGCCCTGCAATCCTGTGGCTGGACGAGCGCCGCAAGGCGGAGGTTGCGGCGCTGTCCGCCAAAGTCGGCGTCGAGCGCATGCATGCGCTGACCGGCAAGCCGCTGGACTTCGCGCCGGCAGTCTACAGCCTCGCGTGGCTGGCCGGCGCCGAACCGGATGTGTTCTCCCGGATCGCCCATGTCTACGACCCGCATGCCTGGATCGTTCGCCAGCTAACCGGTGAGTTCGCCACGAGCTGGGCCAGCGCCGATCCGCTCGGCGCCTTCGACATTGGCGCTCACGTCTGGGCTGACGATGTGCTTCAAGCGCTTCCGCTGGCGCCGGAGAAATTTCCACGCGCCGCAGCGCCCGGTACCGTCATCGGGCAGGTCAGCACATCCGCCGCAGCATCGACCGGTCTTCGCGCCGGTACTCCTGTCGTCTCCGGTGGCGGCGACGGTCAGGCAGGCGGGCTTGGGACCGGCGTCGCGAAGCCGGGCACGGCGTACCTCAACCTCGGCACCGCCGTCGTCTCAGGCGTCTATGACCGGCAGCCCCGGATCGATCCGGCGTTCCGGACGATGTGCGCCATCGACCGCGACGGCTACATCCTGGAAACCTCGCTTAGATCGGGAACGTTGCTCGTCAACTCCATGATTCGGCAGGTTTTTGGGCTGGACCCCGATGCCGATTCCGGCCTCTTCCGCCAGCTGGAGCAGGAAGCAGCATCCGTCCGCCCCGGCAGCGGCGGGTTGCTGCTGCTGCCCTACTGGAACGGCGTCATGAACCCTTACTGGGACCAGGACGCACGCGGCTGCCTGCTCGGGCTGTCGCCCGATCATGGCCGGGGAGAGATCTACCGCGCGCTGCTGGAGGGCATAGCACTCGAGCAAGCCTTCGCCACCAATCGCGTCGCAGCCGCGACCGGTACTCCGGTCGAAAGCTTCGTCGCGATCGGCGGCGGTTCGGCCAGCGATCCGTGGTGCCGCATCATGGCCGACATCACCGCCCGCCCTGTCGTCCGCGCCGAAACGGCGGAAGCGTCGAGCCTGGGAGCCGGCATCGCGGCGGCGGTCGGTGTCAGCTGGTACGGCAGCTTCGCCGAAGCGGCAGCCGCCATGACCCGGACCGGCACGGTGTTCGAGCCCGACGCATCCCTGGCGGATTTCCACGCGGAACTGCTGGCGCTCTACACCGGTCTGTACCCGCGCCTGCGCGACCTTTATCCCCGGCTGGCCGCTCTCAGCCGGCGCTGAAGCCACCATCCACGGTGACGCAGGCGCCGTGGATCATCCCGGCGGCGTCGCTGAGCAGGAAGGCGATCGTCGCCGCCACTTCATCTGGGTCGGCGAACCGCCCCAGCGGGATACGCCCCAGCATCGGCCCGGATTTGGCTGGATCGCTCCAGGCCTTCTCCGCCATCGGCGTCAGCGTCACGATGGGATTGACGCTGTTGACGCGGATGCGGTGCGGCCCCAGTTCCAGCGCCATGACCCGCGTGATGGCGTCCAGCGCCGCCTTCGATGCGCAGTAGGCGGTGTGGTCCCTCGTTCCCACGGCGGCCGCCAAACTCGACACGTTGACAATGGCCCCGGGGCTGCCGCGCCGGACCAGATCCCGCGCTACCTCCTGGGCCACCACCAGCGGCGCCCGCGTATTAATCGCCATGGTGCGGTCGAAGGTCTCGGCGCTGGTCTCCAGGAAGCTTTCCAGCTCGACGATCCCGGCGCAGTTGACCAGCATGTCGATCGGCAGAACTTCCCGCACGGCGATCCTCGTCGCCTCCACGTCGCCCAGATCGACGACGCTGCGGTCGAACGCGATCACCTCGGCCCCGCGCTCCGCCAGAAGCTTCGCGGTCGCCAGTCCGATGCCCTTGGCGGCGCCGGTAACCAGCACCCGTTTGCCGGTAAAATCGTCAGTCATGATCATTCCAGATTGGTGTGCCGCGCCCGCATCGCCTCGGCGGCGATGCCCAGCCGCTCCCGCAGCAACAGGACCAGCACCTCGAAGAAGACGTATTGCGCGCCCTCGAACGCGCTGCCCATCGACAGCACCGCGCTGGCACGCGGTCCCGAATCACTCGCCATCGTCTGCGCCGGCAGGCACATCACCACATCAGCCGCCTTGGCGGCCCCGCCCTCCGGCTGCGCCGTCACCAACGCGACCCGCGCACCCGCATCCCGCGCGACGCCGATCAGCGCCATGATGGTTGAGAACTCGCCCGGTCCGGCGCTGACCACCAGCAGGTCGCCCGGTCCGATCGCCGGCGTCGTCATGTCGCCCACGGGATGCGCGTCCAGGCCCATGTGGAACAGCCGCATGGTCAGCGCCCGCATCATCAGACCCTCGCGTCCGACGCCGTGCAAGGCGATGCGCCGCGCCGCCGCAAGTTCCTCGACCAGCACCGAAACGGCGCTTTCATCGATGCTCCCGAACGTCGCCGCGATCTCCGCGCAGGCCCGGCTGGCAAGTTCGCCCACACTCTTCGTCACGACACCCTCTTCTCCAAATGGGGATTTTCCGTCACCGGCTGGCCGATCAGTTGCTCGGCGGTCGCCTCGTCGATCACCAGTTCATGCACGAACTTGCGCAGCAGGACCGCCCGGATGATGTCCGCCTTGTAGGGTCCGCCCGACACCAGCACGACTTTCCTTATGTGCCTGATATCTTCAAGATCCAGCGAGATCACCCGCCGGTTCAATGGATGATCAACCTCTTCGCCGTCCTTGTTAAGGTAATGTCCGAGCAGATCGCCGACAGCACCGGCGGCTTTCAGCGTCCGGGCATCCTCCGGACTGACCAGCCCCAGTTCGATCATCAGCGAGCGCTTGCTGAGATCGCCGACGGTCACCAGCGCCATGTCGGCGTTGCGGGCCTGCCCCAACACGTCCTGAACCGACCCCTCCGCCAGCATCATGTCGCGGTACTCGTCCGAGCTCGCATACACCGGGGCCGCCAGATAATAGTACGACCCGCCGAACAGGCTGGCGAAGCTGGACGCGATTTCCGCCGTGTTGTTGGCCGACCCGTAGTGAAGCCCGCCCAGCAGGGACAGCACCTTCAGGTTCGGCAGCGACTTGCCGCGCGTCTCGCGCACGGCCTGCCGTAGCGTCCTTCCCCAGCCGACCGCCAGGGTGCAGCCGTCCACGAGTTGATCGTGGATGTAGGGTGCGACGCCGACACCCAGGACGCGGAAGATGAAGCGCTGGTCCTCCGGCGTCGGGACCACGGTCACGCGCTCCAGCCCGTACATCCGCTCCAGCTCGTATTCCAGCCGGATGCAGGACGCGAGCTTGGAGTTGATCCGGATCTGGACGACTCCGGTCTCACGGGAGTTCGCCAGCGCCTTGTTGACCCGTACCCGCGTGATGCCGAAGCGATCGGCGATCTGCTGCTGGGTCATGTCCGTGATGTAGTAGTACCACGCGATGCGGATGTTGAGCTGATCTTCAGAGCTGGCTATGACGTCGTCGTCCAAGTGTTTGTTCTGCACAGCTTTTTCCTTCCCGCATCGGCAACGGCCTTTACTTGACGGCTCCCATGGTCAGACCCTGGACGAGGTGCTTGGAAACGATCAGAGCGAAGACGATCACCGGTAGCACGATCAGCGTGCCGGTCGCCATGATCTCACCCCAGGGCAAATCGTAGCCGCTCATGAAGCTGGTGGCCGCAACCGGGGCTGTTCGCGCAGTATTGCGTGTCAGGACAAGGGCATAGAGCAGTTCGTTCCACGAGAAGATGAAGGAGAAGATCGCCGAAACGGCAACACCCGGCATCGCCAGCGGCAAGGCGATCCGCCAGAAGATCGTGAACCGGGACGCTCCCGCCAGCCGCGCCGCCTCGTCCAGGTCGCGCGGCACACCCCTGAACTGGTCGGTGCAGATCCACACCACGATGGGGAGGTTGAAGGTCAGGTAGACCAGGACCAAGACCAGATGCGTGTCGATCAGATTCAGCGTCCGCGCCATGATGAAGATCGGCAGCGCCACGACGATCGGGCTCAGCATGCGGTTGGTGATGAACCAGAACCACAGCTCTTCCTTGGACTTGAACTCGAACCTAGCCAGCGCATAGGCCGCCGGGGTTCCCAGCCCTACCGCCAGCACCGTCGTCGATACGGCGATGATGACCGAGTTGATCAGGCTGGACAGGACGTCCCGGTTGAACAGCACGGAGTAGTAGTTGTCCAGGTTGGGCGTGAACACCCAGATCGGCGGCGAAGCCAAAGCCTCCGCCTGAGTCTTCAGGCTGGTCGCGACCATCCAGTAGAACGGGAAGACCGCGAACAGGAAGATCGCCAGCAATCCTACCAGATGCCAGGCGTTGACCAGACGCTTCGGTTTCGCCGGAGCCGATGCTTGCCGGACCGCCGTGTTTTCGGCTGATGCTACCGCCATGGCTCAGACCTCCCGGTAGACGTATTTGACGTAGAGACGCGCGAGAACGATGGTCAGGATCAGCAGCATGATCGCCTGCGCCGACGCGACCCCTTGGTCGAACACGCGGAAGCCGACTCGCTGGATGTAGACGCTGACCAACTCGGTCGCGGCGCCCGGACCGCCGCGCGTCATCGTGAAGACGGTGTCGAACATCTTCAGGATATCCGCCGTCCGCAGGATCAGGATGACGGTGACGCTGGGCAGCAGGAACGGCATCTGGACGTAGCGGACGATCTGCCAGCGGCTCTTGGTTTCCAGCCGGGCCGCCTCCTCGATCTCGGTCGGTACCATCGTCAGGCCCGCCAGCAGGACCAGCGCGCAGAACGGCGTCCACTGCCAGATGTCCATCAGCGCGACCGCGATGAAAGCGTTGGTGGTGTCGCCCAGCCACTCGACCGGCCCTGCGCCGACGAAGGCCAGCACAGCGTTCGCCACGCCGAAATCGCGGTTGAAGATCAGGCGTCCGATCAGGCCGGCCACGGCGGGCGCCGTCGCCAGCGGGATCACCAGACTAAGCCGCGCCAGCAGCTTGAAGCCCGACAGACCGGGCTTGTGCAGCAGCAATGCTATGATCAGCCCAAGCGCGATCTGGATCGGAACGACGGTGACCAGGAACATGAATGTCCGCCCCAGCGCACCCCAGAACGACGGGTCGTAGAGCACCGTCAGGTAATTGTCCAAGCCGATGAAAGGCGTCGGATCGCGCGGCTTGGCAAGGTTGTAGCGCCGGAACGAGTTGACCAGCGCGAAGACCGTCGGAAAGATGCCGATCAGCGCCAAGGCCGCGACGGCAGGCGCCAGGAAGGCGAAAGCCGCGCGCTTGTTGTTCCACATCGTCGGGAACACCGCCGGCTTGGCCGGCGTGCCGGGCTGAGTGCCGCTGGACATGGGCGAGGCTCCCCCTCAGAACTTCGATTGTTGTCCCTCGCCCCGCCAAGGGGGCGAGGGAACACGGCTCCCGGTATTACTTCCGCAGCGGCTTGCTGCCGTCGTAGTAGCCGGCCTGACCCAGTATTTCTTCCATCCGGGCGCCGATCGACTGGGCGCCCTGCTCGATGCTGACATTGCCCAGCATCATGCGGGTGCCCCACTCGGCCACGACCTCGGACAGTTCCGGCCACTCGGCGAAGCGGGGGCGGAAGTCGGGGACGCCGCCATCCCAGGAGGCGACCATCGGGGCGACGAACGGATAGCGCTTCTGGATGTCCGCGTCCTTGTAGACCTCGGTCCGTCCGCTGACGCCGCCGGCTTCGATATACGGCTTCGCCATTTCTTCCGACGTTACCCACTGGATGAACAGCCACGACGCCGCCTTCTTGGCGTCCGACGACTGAGCGTTGACGCCCAGCGAGAACCCGCCGAGGGCGGGCTTGAGTCCGGCCGGACCGGCAGGCTCCGTCGCCACCGCCAGACAGTCGGTGATCTTCGACTTGGACGGATCGGACAGCGTCGAATAGAACGCCGACCATTCCGTGATCATCGCCACGTTGCCCTGGGCCAGCGCGTTGACGGCCTCTGCGTGGTCATAGTCGACGATGCCGGGCGGCATGTACTTCATCAGGTCCTGACGGAACTTCAGACCGGCCTGCGACTGGGCGGAGTTCAGGTTCGACTTGAACTTGTCGTCCAGCAGGGATCCGCCGAACGGCCACAGCACGCGCATGAAGCTGTCGGCGGACTGAGTCTCACCTCGGCGCGACTGAAGCGCGTAGGCGTATTTGCGGTTGGCCGTGTCGGTCAGCTTCGGCGCGTAGACGTTCATCAGCTCGTCCCACGTCGCCGGCGGCTTGTCGAAGCCAGCCTGCTGAAGCGTGCACTTGTTGTAGTACAGCAGCCCCGAATAATTGTCGAACGGCAGGCCGTAGACTTCATCGCCCCAGGTGCCGAAGGATTCCAGAAGGATCGGGAAGAAGCCCTTCAGGTTCAGCTTGGGATCGGCCAGCTTGGCGTCGTCCGTAAAGGTCTTGACCGGCTCCAGCCAGCCGTTGCCGGCGAACTCGCCGATCCAGACCACGTCGGTCAGGACGACGTCGATCTCGCCGCCGCCGGTGAAGTCGAGCACCTGCCGCTCGCGGCTGTTCTCGTAGGGGACGATCTCGTAGTTGACCTTGATGCCGGTCTTCTTCTCGAACTCCGGCAGCAGCTTGATCGCCGCCGCATAGCCGGGACGGTCAAGGAAGATCGCCTTGATGTTGGTGCCCTTATAAGGCTGTGCCGCCTCTTCCAGGGTCCATGCCATGGCGCTGACCGACGTCATCAGAGCGCCCGCGAAAGCGATGGCGCCCCATAGTTTTTTCCTCATTGCGTCCCCCTCCATGTTCTTATTGACGTTGATTACGGACATACCCGAGACTGCTTGGCATGAGACTGCCGAACGAGCAGTCTTCGAGCCTTACGCCTGGCCGGGAAGAATGATGGTCTTGACGGCGCCATCGTGGAATTCCGCCGGGTAGCTGAAGGCGTTGTCCGCGTCCTCCAGGGCGAAGCGATGGGTCACCATGGTATCGACATCCACCCGGCCCGATGCGACCAGCTTGATGGCGCGTTCATAGACATGGCCCATGCGGCGCGACATCTTGATGTCCAGCCCCTTGCGCCGCAGCAGCGATGCCGACAGCGGCATGTACTGGTCGCCGTCGGGAATGCCGACCAGCACGACCCGGCCGCCGATCCGCGCCGTCTCCGCCGCCACCTGGAAGCCCATCGGCGAGTTCGTCGCCTCCAGCACCAGATCGACGCCGCGACCGTTGGTCCAGTCGGAGATCGCGGTGTGGCTGTCGGCCACGTCGTCGGCCCCAAGCTTCTTCGCCAGATTGGCGCGATAGCCGACGGGATCGATCGAGTAGACCTTGTCCGGGCAGATCATCTTGGCAAGCTGAAGCAGGCACAGCCCGATCGGACCGGCGCCGATCACGGCGACCGTCTCCATCACCCGCTTCATCTTGGCAAGGTCCATCGCGTGGATCGCGACGCCAAGCGGCTCCAGCATGACGGCCTGGATGTCGGTGAAATTGTCGGGGACCGGGAAGATCTGGCTAGGCGCCGCCGAGATCTGCTCGGTCATGGCGCCGTGGGTCGTCGGCGGCGCACCCATGAAGACGACGTTCGGGCACAGGTTGACGTGACCGCGCTCGCACCATTCGCAATGGCCGCAGGGCTTGGCCGGATCGACCGCCACGAGCTGGCCGGCGCGCAGCCCCAGGTCGGGCCGGTCCTCGATCACGCGGCCGGCGAATTCATGGCCGGGGACGAAAGGCTGGCTGATGACAGCCGAGCCGATGGCGCCTTCCTTGTAGTAGTGCAGGTCGCTGCCGCACACGCCGACGGCACTGACGTTCAGCAGAACCTCGTTGGCCGCGGGCTCCGGCGTCGCCTTGTCGCCGACCCTCAGGTCACGGACCCCGTGTATATACGCGGCGCGCATGCTCAGCACTCCCCCCTGGCTTTCGTATCGTTAGAGAACTTTTGTATCGGCGAATTTACAAATATCGTATTGTGCGGTATCTAAGGGTGTCAAGCATTTGTAATTCGTCAGATACATATATTCCGAGCTAAGCACCGAAGGAACGCACCGGCACCGCCGGCCAAGAACGAGAATCCTGGGAGGGGAGACGACTGTGACCGAAGTCAGGCTGAACGGCGTCGAGAAGGCATACGGTGATGTCAAGGTCCTGCATGACATCAAGCTGGACATCCAGAACCGCGAGTTCGTGGTCTTCGTCGGCCCATCGGGCTGCGGAAAATCGACCCTGCTCAGGTCGATCGCCGGGTTGGAGGACATCACCCAGGGCCAGATAAGCATCGGCGGACGGGATGTCACATACCTGGAGCCGGCGGACCGGGGCGTCGCGATGGTGTTCCAGTCCTACGCGCTCTACCCGCACATGACGGTCTACGACAACATCGCCTTCGGCCTGAAGATGGCCAAGAAGCCCAAGGCGGAAATCGACCGCCAAGTCCAGAACGCCGCCCGGATCCTGCAACTCGAACCGCTGCTCCAGCGGAAACCCAAGGCGCTTTCGGGCGGCCAGCGGCAGCGCGTCGCCATCGGCCGCGCCATCGTCCACGAGCCGGAGGTCTTCCTGTTCGACGAACCGCTGTCCAACCTGGACGCCTCGCTCCGCGTCCAGATGCGGGTGGAGATCGCCAAGCTTCACGCCGACCTGAAGGCGACGATGATCTACGTCACCCACGATCAGGTCGAAGCCATGACGCTGGCTGACAAGATCGTCGTCCTCAACAAGGGCCGGATCGAGCAGGTCGGCTCACCCTTGGAACTCTACCGCCATCCGCGCAACCGCTTCGTCGCCGGCTTCATCGGATCGCCGCAGATGAACTTCCTGCCGGTCACGGCGTCGGCCGTAGCACCCGGCGGAGTGACCGTCACCCTGCCCGGCGGCGACAGGCTGCTGGTGCCGGTCGCATCCGGCGGCGTCGCTCCCGGTGCGTCCCTGACGCTCGGCGTGCGTCCGGAAGACCTGTCCGAAACCGGCCAGGGCGAGGCCCGCATTCCCGGCCAGATCCTCGTCGTCGAGCACCTGGGTGGCGAGACCTTCGCCTACACGAAGACCGCCGACGGTTCGCAAATCATGGTCAAGGGCGACGGCAACTTCGAGCCCCGCGCCGGCGACACCCTCTCGGCCGGCGTCACCGCCCGCTACTGCCACCTGTTCGACGAAGCGGGAGTCGCCCTGCCCAACCTCGCCCGTAAATCCGCTGCGGCGGCGTGAGCGCATCATGGCCGAGATCTACGTGATAGGCGTCGATGCCGGGACCGAGAGCATGCGGGCCGGCGTCTTCGACCTGACGGGAACCGTGATCGCCGAAGGCGTCACGCCCATCGCCACCCGCTTTCCCCAAGCCGGCTGGGCCGAGCAAAGCCCGGAGGACTGGTGGCAGGCGCTCGGTTCTTCGGTCCGTCAGGCGGTTGCCAACGCCAAGATCCGCCCCGACCAGATCGTCGGCCTCGCCGCCGATACGACCTGCTGCACCGTGGTGGCATTGGACGCGCAGGGCCGTTCACTCCGCCCGGCGATCATCTGGATGGACATGCGCGCCGCCGGTCAGGCCGCCCGCATCGCGACCCTCGACGATCCCGCCCTGAAGGTCAACAATGCCGGCCGGGGACCGATCTCGGCGGAATGGATGATCCCCAAGTCGCTGTGGATGGCGGAAAACCAGCCCGACCTGTTCGAGCGCGCCGACTATATCTGCGACTGTCAGGACTACATCAACTTCCATCTGACCGGCCGCATGGTCGCCAACATCACCAGCGCTTCGACCCGCTGGCACTACGACAGCCGCACCGGCTACGCCACCGGCCTGCTCGATAAACTGAACCTGAAGGCCCTGCTCGACCGCTGGCCGCGCGAGGTCCTGCCGCTCGGTACCGTGATCGGTGGACTGACGACGGCTGCCGCCGACCACCTCGGGCTTCCCGCCGGCATTCCGGTGGCGCAGGGCGGATCCGACGCCTTCATCGGCATGATCGGCATGGGCGTGGTCCAGCCCAACCGCCTCGCCATGATCACCGGTTCGTCCCACAACCACTTGGGCTTCACCGATACGGAAGTCCACGGCGCCGGCTTCTGGGGAACCTACCCCGATGCCGTGATTCCCGGCCTGCATGCGATCGAGGGCGGCCAGACCTCAACCGGGTCGATCATCAACTGGTTCAAGAAGCTGATCGATTCTGGGATAACCTATGAACAGCTCAACGCGGAAGCCTCCGCCCTTCCTCCCGGTTCCGAAGGGCTGGTCGTGCTGGACCATTTCCAGGGTAATCGCACACCCTATACCGACCCCAACTCACGCGGAGCCATCACCGGCCTTACGCTCCGCCACGGCCCAGCGCATATCTTCCGCGCGATGATGGAAGGCGTGGCCTTCGGCACCGAACTGATCCTGGAAACCATGGGCGCCGCCGGCTTCAACCCCGAAGACGTCGTCGTCTGCGGCGGCTCGACCAAGTCGGATCTGTGGATGCAGATCCACGCCGACGTTTCCGGCCTGCCGCTCAAGCTGACCGCCGTTCCCAACGCCCCCATGCTGGGCAGCGCCATCCTCGCCGCCGTCGGCGCCGGCCACTACGACAGCATCGCGAGTGCCGCCGGCCGGATGGTCCAGATCTCCCGCACCATCGAACCCGACCAGACGCGCCACGCCGCCTATGCGGAGCCGTATCAGGCCTACAAGGCGCTCTACCCCGCCCTGGCGGGCATCGCCCGCTAGCTGCGCGCCGCCTACCTCATCACCGCCGCGCCTTCGGCAGCACCAGGAACGACAACCCGACGCCCACCAGGAGCAACGCGCCGACGAAGACCGTTTCATAGGCGACCGGTATCGTCCCGATCCGCGCGGTCATCGAACGCAACGAGATTTCCAGCAGCGGGATGACGCTAAAAGGTCCGAAGGCGGTGGATGGCAAGGTAATCAGCGGCAGCAGCACGTCCCAGTTGATCAGGAGCTTGCGGGATACTTAGCTTGAACTCGCAAACTAGGCCACTTCGACTGACGGTGTGCCGGACGCTGGGGGAATACCCCATCCCTGCTGGCGCTCCGGAAGCCATAAGCCGATGATGGTTGCAAAAGCCGGATCTATGCGCAGATGAACGTGGACGACGCGCGCAATGGGGGCCGGCTCAAGATAGCCTCTGCGAGCCTTCGGGGTATATATGAATACACCTCCGGTATAGTCCGTCAGTCTTTTGTCTTCGAGGTACCTCTTGCCTCCAAGCAGCAAGTCAAAAAGACCAGCTATCTGTCTCCCTGCCTCTTTGACTATGGCTTCCAGTTCCTGATCTATCAGTATTACATGCGCCCCCGGCATATCAGGCTGCTACCGTTGAGGCTTCTGCCCAATCTGCGTAGTCCTCCGGCGAAGCTTCTATCAGTTCTCTGTTGGCTGGCTCCAAGGCGGATCGCCATACGTCAGAAAACCAAACCTTCATGGTGTCCTTGGAAACAACCTCGTTCGAAGGCGCCCCCTTCGGGAGGCTGTGCTCTTGCCTTACCTGAATCCAAGGAGTTCCTGGGAGATGCGTCAGGCCAACCATGGCCCCTGGGTCATTTTCTTTGTATGTCTCAAATATGCGAAGGGTTAAATCAAGTAAAAGCCCACCTAAAGCCAAGAAATCAAGTGACTTGATCTCACTTCTTGGAATTGTATGAGAAGAATACCTCTTCAATCTATCATAGATTGAAGGTATTACAGGCCCATTCGCCCACGCCTGGAACTCCTCGTCAAACAACGGCTCGCCTACGATTGCCAGGTGCCAGCCTTCCGAAAAAAACAAAAGCTTCTGCACTTCAATCTGCGTGAGCGGACGCCCGGCGTCCCACCCCAAGGACAGGAGTCGGTCAACGACCATATTTGCGCTAACGGGCATATTTCTCTCCGCTCTACCCAGGCGGTTAACATTTATCCGATGGATAGTAGTATAAATTGGCGGAACGCGCCAGCATCAGATCAGATGATGCCTTGGCAAGCCGCCATGCAGCCAATGCGTCCACCCAGCCCACGATCATCTACCCAATCCGCTAGGTTGGTGCCCGGACAGGCGATGGCCTTGCCAAGGGCATGAGATGTTCGTTGTGTTCGGCGAGGTATCGGTAGATCACCATTTCATTGCGGCATCGCCCGGCCGTGACACCAGCGCTGAATTAGATCCACGGTCACGTGGCTCTCCCCGGCGCCGACGCCGCTGAAATGCAGGAAGGGAGCATCCGGCTCGCCTAGATCGGACAGCACGCCGAAGGCGTAGCGCAGGTCTTCCAGCCGGGTGTAGTCGCTGGTCGTGGCCAGCGTCGTGATCCCGGCGCGCCGTGCCGACATCACGCCGTTGTAGGAGTCCTCGATCGCCAGACAGGCGTCGGCCGGCAGTCCCAGCCGTTCCAGCGCCAGCAGGTAGACGTCGGGGGCTGGCTTCTTGGCCGCGACCATGTCGCCCGCCGCGATCACCTCGAACAGGCCGGTCGCACCTGCGCCCAGCGCCTCGTCCAGCAGGATCTTGACGTTGGGCAAGCTGGTGGTCGTCGCGATCGCCAGCCGCATCCCGGCGGCAGCCGCCTCGCGGATCAGCCGTTCGACGCCAGGCCGCAGACGGACCCCGCCGCCGCCCATGTTGCGGACATAGCGCGCGGTCTTTTCCTGATGGAGCTGACCGACGATGTCGCGCACCCGTTCGGCGTCCTCGGGTCTGTAATGGTCGATGAAGTGCCTGATTCGCTCCTTCCCGCCGGTAATCTTCAGAAGATCGGCATAAACAGCCCGGCTCCAGTGCCAATCCAAGCCGAAATCGCCGAAGGTTTCGTTGAAAGCGCGCCGATGAGCTTCCTCGGTCTCCGCCAAGGTGCCGTCCACGTCGAAGATCAGAGCTTGAAACGTCATGACCGCTTTCCTCCCGGATCTTTCCAGTACGATCTTTACCGGGATTATGCAGGTCATATTCGGCTATGCGAAGCGAAACCGAACGCTACGGGAGCGGGGCCTGCCAGACCGAACGTTTCCAAAAGCCCCCACATAATTATACGTTGGTTTAGGTGCCAATAATTTCTCATACCAGCATAATGGCCACCCATCCGGAACGCGTCAGGAGAACCGTCATGGCGATGTTCAGCACCGGTTTCTACAGATGAACGCCATTGTAAAGAACGCGACCTTCGTCGCAGCGGCCAGTCCGGTCGTCTTCATCGTAGATGACGACAGGTCGGTCCGGGAAGCGCTCAGCGCGCTGTTCCGGTCGGTCGGCCTCCGCGTCGAGCTTTACGGGTCGGCGATGGAATTCCTCAATGGTCGCCGTTCGGATGCTGCCGGGTGCCTCGTGCTCGACGTCCGGCTGCCGGGACTGAGCGGGCTGGATTTCCAGACGCAGCTCGCGGCATCCGGTATCCACCTGCCGATCATCTTCATGACGGGGCATGGCGACATACCGATGTCGGTGCGGGCTATGAAGGCCGGAGCGGTGGATTTCCTGGCAAAGCCCTTCCGTGAGCAGGACATGCTCGACGCGGTGGCCGCCGCGATCGAATGCGATGCCAGACGCCGCCGCGACAGCGAGGCCTTGTCCAGCCTCAAGTCTATGCTGTCCTCCCTGACTCCGCGCGAGCGCGAAGTGCTGGAGCATGTCACATCGGGTCTGATGAACAAGCAGATCGCGGCGTTGCTGGGATTGAGCGAGATCACGGTCAAGATCCACCGCGGCAACCTGATGCGGAAGATGGGCGCCAGATCGCTGGCCGATCTGGTCCGCAAGGCCGAAGCGCTGGGGATCGGCGCTCCGTCCGATCTCACCATGGCGTCGCACGCCCAGGCGTGATGGCGTCGCACGCCCAGGCGTGATGGCGTCGCATGCCCAGGCGTGATGGCATCACAGGTCCAATCCTGAAGCCGGACATACCGGCCCCCGCTGTCATTCGCTTGCCAATATCGCAATGCGGAATACGATCGTCCCGCATTCAGGAACGAGAGATCCGCATGAAGACCAACGGCCATGGCGTCAAGACGATCAATCTGGCGCTTCAGGGCGGAGGCAGCCACGGCGCCTTCACCTGGGGCGTGCTGGACCGCCTGCTCGATGAACAGCACCTCGTCATCGAAGGAATCAGCGGGACCAGCGCCGGAGCCATGAACGCGGCAGCACTCGCCCAGGGCTGGAAGCAGGGCGGCAGGACTGGCGCCAAGGCGGTGCTCGACCAGTTCTGGTATCGGACGGCGGAGTTGTCGCAGTTCAACCCGATCCGCCGCAGCTTCGTCGACCGCCTGCTCGGCCGCTGGAACCTTGACAAATCCCCAGTCGTCGGGGCGGTCGAGTGGTTTTCCCATCTGCTGTCGCCGTACCAGAGCAACCCGCTCGGCCTCAATCCCCTGCGGACCGTCCTGACGGAACTGATCAACGAACCCGACATCCAGGGGTGTTCCGGGATCAAGCTGTTCATCGCCGCGACCAATGTAGAGACCGGCCGTGCCCGGGTATTCTGGCGCCATGAAGTGACACTGAACGTGCTGCTCGCCTCCGCCTGCCTGCCCTTCACCTTCCAGGCGGTCGAGATCGACGGCGTGCCCTACTGGGATGGCGGCTACATGGGCAACCCCGTGATCTGGCCGCTGATCTACAACTGCGTCAGCCGAGACATCGCGGTCGTCCAGATCAATCCGCTCGAGCGGAAGGGCACGCCGAAGACGGCCATCGAGATCGTCAACCGCGTCAACGAAATCAGCTTCAACGCATCGCTGATGGCGGAAATGCGGGCTATCGCCTTCGTCCAGCGCCTTGTCGCCGACGGCAGCCTGATCGGCGAGGAAAGCAAGCGCCTGAAGCAAATGAACATCCATATGATCGGCGACGAGGACCAATTGAGCGCGCTGGGCGCCACGAGCAAGATGAACGCCGAACTGGACTTCCTGCTTCACCTCAAGTCGCTCGGCCAGAACGCTACCGATGCCTGGCTGCGGGAGAACTGGAGCCATATCGGCAACCGGTCGAGCATCGACGTCAAAAGCGTCTTCCTGACCGCGGAGCACGCGCCGAGTCCGTCGGCCTCGTCCGGGCCGGGCGGCCCGGCCTTGGTGCTGCCTCACCAATCCTCGCCGAAGTCCTGACGCCGTCAGTCGGAAGGCGCCGCCGGCGGCTTCAACGCGTCCCGAAGGTGCCGGACTATCACTTCGCTATCGAAAGGCTTTTCCAGCAGACAGACGGCGCCGGCCGCCAGCACGCGCTGGCGGACGGTATCGCTGCTATAGGCGCTCATGAACAGGATCGGGATCGTGCAGTTCTGGGCGATCAGGACTTGCTGCAACTCCATCCCATCCATGCCCGGCATTCGCACGTCGGTAATTAGGCACGCCGCCTGCCGGTCCATGCCGGAAGCGAGAAACTCGGTCGCCGACGCGAAGACGTGCGTCCGGTAGCCGAACGACCGGAGCAGGCTGGCGGTTGCGGTTCGAACGGCCTCATCATCGTCGACAATGGCTATCAAAGGGTTGTCAGGCATCCGCATCGCCTTAAGACGCATGCCGTGCGCCAATGGCGCACGGCCGATACTCCGACGATGCGCGTTGTCGCTCACCGAGGGAATCATACGCAAGTCTGACACGGAAGCTCAAGGAAAGGCTCTAAAACCTAAGTATATCCCAGTAAAACCAAAACAGCGCATAGCCAAACCAGTGCCGATTGGGCGGCTTTGGTTAACTAATATATTATTCACGATACCGGAACGAACTGGAGGAAGTATCGTGAAACAAGCCGGCGGATTACTTAATGACGTTACAGTGCCGACACTCGGCGTTGACGAAATGGACCCACCGCCCGCACGGGGCGGTCTTGCACCCTGGCAGGAGCGCCGTGCAAAGGAACTGATGAGCACCCATCTCGCTCGTCAGATCCCCTTGGCCCTGGTCGCCGGCGAGTGCCGCCTGTCGGTCAGTCACTTTGCCCGATCCTTCAAGCAATGCACAGGCAAGCCGCCGCACCGCTGGCTGCTGGAAAACCGGGTGGAGCGGGCCAAGGAACTTCTGCTCGATCCCGGCACATCCCTGGCGGAGGTGGCGCTGGACTGCGGTTTCTCCGACCAAAGCCACTTCACGCGCGTCTTCTCGCGCACCGTGGGAACGAGCCCCGGCACCTGGCGCCGCATCCGGCTGCAGCGGCGGCCTCACGGCTGCGGCAGCTCCTCGCAGTCCACCCTCTGTTTCGACAACCAGGCAGTAGCCTGACCGCCCTCATCCGCTTCCCCGCGCGGGGCGCGTTTGGGGAACACACGGGCATGATCCGGTTTGTTATCCTGAACGCACACGACCAAAAAATGGCGGGAGGGAAGAAGTAATGCCGGATCAGAAGGGCCATCCGCTGCTCAGCGGCGGAACGATCATCCCCAAGGACAAGATCGTCACCGCCGAGGAAGCCGTCCGCCTGATCCGCGACGGCGCCACCGTGGCGACGGGGGGCTTCGTCGGGATCGGCTTCGCCGAGGCCATCGCCGTCCAGATCGAGAAACACTTCCTCGACCAGGGCCGTCCCCGCGACCTGACGCTGATGTATGCCGCCGGCCAGGGCGACGGCAAGGGAAGCGGGCTCAACCACCTGGGTCACAAGGGACTGGTCCGCCGCGTCATCGGCGGCCATTGGGGGCTGTGTCCCAAACTCCAGAAGCTCGCCATCGACAACGAGATCGAGGCCTACAACCTTCCGCAGGGCGTGATCAGCCACCTGTTCCGCGACATTGCCGCCGGCAAGCCGGGCACCGTCACCCGCGTCGGCACCGACACCTTCGTCGATCCGCGCCATGGCGGCGGCAAGATCAATGCCGGCACGACCGAGGACATCGTCGAGATCGTGACGCTGGGCGGCGAGGAATACCTGTTCTACAAGGCGCGTCCGATCGACGTCGCGATCCTGCGCGGCACCAGCGCCGATCCCGACGGCAACATCACGATGGAGAAGGAGGCGCTGGTCCTGGAAGCGCTGGCGATAGCGACCGCCGCCCGCAATTCCGGCGGCGTCGTCATCGTCCAGGTCGAACGCATCGCCGAGACCGGCAGCCTCAATCCACGCCTCGTTCGGATACCGGGAATCCTGGTGGACTGCGTCGTCGTGGCGAAGCCGGAGCACCACTGGCAGACGTTCGGCACGCCCTACAACCCGGCCTTCAGCGGCGAAATCCGGGTGCCGATGCGGGCGATCCCGCCGATGGAGATGGGACCGCGCAAGATCATCGCCCGCCGCGCCGCGTTCGAACTGCGCCCCAACAGCGTCGTCAACCTGGGGATCGGGATGCCGGAGGGCATCTCGAACGTCGCCAACGAGGAACAGACGCTCCAGTACCTGACCCTGACGACGGAGCCGGGCACCATCGGCGGCATGCCGGCGGGCGGGCTGAACTTCGGCGCCGCCAGCAACATCCAGGCGCTGGTTGACCAGCCGGCCCAGTTCGACTTCTACGACGGCGGCGGGCTGGACATGGCGTTCCTTGGGATGGCGCAGGCCGACCGGGAAGGCAGCGTCAACGTCAGCAAGTTCGGCCCCCGGCTGGCGGGAGCCGGCGGCTTCATCAACATCAGCCAGAACGCCAAGAAGGTCGTGTTCCTCGGCACCTTCTCGGCGCGCGGCGTGTCCAAGTTCGTCGACCGGGTGGAGCACCGCACCTTCAGCGGGCCGCTGGCAGTGCGCCGTGAACAGCCCGTCCTCTACATCACCGACCGCTGCGTCTTTCGCCTGACCGCCGAGGGGCTGGAACTGACCGAAGTGGCGCCCGGTGTCGATATCGAGCGTGACATCCTGAACGAAATGGCATTCCGCCCCGCCATCTCCGGCGATCTGGCGCCGATGGACCCCCGGATTTTCGAACCCGGCCCCATGCATTACCGGGAGGAATGGCTCAGCCTGCCGCTGGAATCCCGCTTGACCTACGAGCCGTCGGAAAACCTGTTCTTCATCAACTTCGAAGGCTTGTCGATCCGCCGGATCGAGGATGTCGACAACGTCCGCCGCGCGGTCGAACAGCGGCTCCAGCCGGTCGGACGCAAGGTGCTGGCGATCGTCAACTACGACAACTTCAGGATCCTGCCCGAACTGCTGGACGCCTATACCGACATGGTCAAGGGACTGGCCGACCGCTTCTATTCCGGCGTCACCCGCTACACCACCAGCGCCTTCATGCACATGAAGTTCGGCGACGCCCTCCAGCGCCGGTCGGTGGCACCGCACATCTACGAGAGCCGGGAGGAGGCCGAGCGGTACTTGCAGGATCTGGCGTGACCTGGCTTCAGGGATCCGCTTCGGACTCGTCGACGAATCCGATGCCGTGGAGGACGGCCGCCCCCGCGTTGGGGTAAGCCTGCTCCAGCCGTTTCACGTCGTAGCCGTAATGGACCAACGCTTCGCCGACCTTGGCATAGCGGTTTTCCGCCTCGCCGATGCTCGACGCCGCCACTTCGAACAGGATGTCGGGCCGGTGCCGCCACAGGGTGGCGGTCATGCCGGCCAGGACCTCCAGTTCCGCCCCGTCGACGTCGATCCTGACGATATCAGGCGGCGGCAGGCCGAGATGGGAGGCAAGCCCGTCGAGCGTCAGCACGGGAACCGGCCTGTTCGCCGCGGACGCGCCGCCCGTCCGGTTGGCGGCGCCGGCCGCCGCCGTCACGATGGTGATGTTGTCGAAGCCGTTGAGCGTTGCGTTGGCCTTGATCAGGTCGGCGTTGGCTTCGATCGGCTCGATGGCGATGACCCGGCCTGCCGGTCCGGCCAGCCTGGCCGCGAGGAGCGAAAAGAACCCGACCTCCGCGCCGACATCGATGAAGCATCCGCCAGCCGGCAGTCGCCGGGCGATGTAGTTCTGGAAGTCCGCTTCGTGACGGCCAGAGAGATAGCGGAGCCTGACGCCCTCCAAGTCCATCCGGATGCCCCCGGCCGGTCCCGGCCCCCGTATCGTCGCGTGGAAAGGAACTCCGCTCCGCCGTGCGGCTCCGGCGAACAGGCGGCCGATCCATCCCACGAGCGCCATGCGGAGTCCTCCGGTCTTAGCCTCTTCTGATATTTAAGCGTGAACTGTATTGATTTCGACGCAACTGTTTTTTCAGTATGCGGTCGAAGTCTATGGAGTCTACACCCGAAAGAATTACTTGTCAGCTCATCGTGACCGGATCAGCCACGCAGCACCGGCGCCCAGCGCCATCGTCAGCACGCCGGCCAGGATGAACAGGGTGCCGAAGCCCATGGCGTGGGAAATCGGGCCGGCGAGGATCGGTCCAAGTCCCTGTCCCAGGAAGAAGCACGATGCGAACAGCGCCAGCGCCGATCCGCGCGCCGACGGCGCCAGTTCGGTCGCCTGGGTCTGCATCGTGTTGTGCAGCATGTAGAAGCCGAAGCCCGCCACCACGAAGATCCCGGCGATCACGGTCCAGTGCAGCGGCAGCGCCACCGAGACATAGGCCAGCCCCGCCACCAGCCCGCCGATCCGCATCATGCCCCACTGCCCGAGGCTGCCGACCAGCCGCCGGACCACCATGCTGTAGAAGATCCCGCCGACCGCGAAGCACGAAATGGCGATGCCGGCTTCCATCGCGCCGCTCGCCCCATGGGGGACCAGCATGGGCGCCACAAAGGGAAAGACGCCGAAGATCAGGACGCCTTCGCCCAGCACCGTCGCGAAGACCAGCAGCGACCTCGGGTTTTCCAGCACCGTCCGGTACCGTGCGATGGACCCGGACAGGGACAGCTCGCCGCGCGTGGTCTCGCCCTTCAGGAAGACCGTCGCCATGACCAGCGCCGCTCCCGCCACCACCGCCGATACGCCGAACACCGCGCGCCAGCCCGCGACCTCCGCCAGCACGCCGGAGATCGCGGACCCGGCAAGCTGGCCCGAGATCACCGCCACCAGGAAGCGGCTGATCGAGAACTGCCGCTCGGCATAGGCGACGCGGTCGCCGATCAGCGCCATCGATGCCGGGATGATGCCGCCGGCGAAACCGCCGGCCAAGGCTCGCGCCGCCAGCACCGTGCCGTAGCTGGGCGCCAGCGCCGACAGCGCCAGGGCCACGGTCAGGACGGTCAGCGATATCCGGATCAGCCGGGTCTTGCCGATGGCGTCGCCGACGGGACCCAGCACCAGCTGCATGATCGCGTAGGGCAGCGTATAGGCCGAGGCCAGGAGCGCCGCCTCCCGCAGCGTGACGTCGAGATCGAGCGCCAGGACCGGCAGCAGCGGATCGGCGGAGCGCAGCGACAGCGCGCTGGCGAACCCCGCCAGCCCCAGGATGAAGATGAAGGGCATTCTCAGGAACCTTGAGCCGTCGCGCGGTTTGTCGCGCCGTCCGTCGCTCGATCCGCCACAACGGCGGCGACATGGCGGTCGCGGCCCGCCGCGATGCCGAACACGGCGGCGACGCAGCAGACGCAGATGAAGAGCGTGCTGACGGCCTGCCAGCCGCCCGCCCATTCATGGAGCACGCCGACACCCAGCGGCCCCATCGCCGCCAGCGTATAGCCGACGCTCTGCGCCATGCCGGAAAGATGGGCCGCGACATGGGCGTCGCGCGACCTCAGCACGATGATGGTCAGCGCCACGGCGAAGTTGCCGCCCTGCCCGATCCCCAGCAGGACCGCCCAGATCCAGACGCTGCCGAGCGGCGCATGGAACAGCCCGAGCAGGCCTACCAGCGTGGAGACCATCAGCAGCACCGCCGCGACGCTTTGGCTTGGACGCCGGGTCGCCAGCAGCGGGGAGACCAGAGCCGCCGGGACCTGGACCAGGATCGAGCAGGATACCACCAGACCGGCCATGACGGGGTCCAGCCCCCGGTCGCGCAGCATCGGCGCGATCCAGCCGAACACCATATAGGCCACGGCGGATTGCAGCCCCATGTAGAGCGTGACCTGCCATGCCAGCGGATCGCGCCACAATCCGGTGACCTTGACCACGCGCGAGGCTGCCGAGGCAGCCCCGGTACCGCCGCCCGTCGCCGCCCCCAGCCGGGGTGGCGCCGTCGGCAGCCAGACCGCCGCCGCGACGAGGGCCGGGATCGCCCAGACGGCGAGTGCCGCCGGCCAGCTTCCGCCCATCGCCTGCTGCAAGGGAACCGACGATCCGGCGGCGAAGGCGGCGCCAGCGCATAGCGCCATGGTGTAGACGCCGGTCATCAGGCTGGCCTTGTCCGGGAAGTCCCGCTTGACGAGGCCGGGCAGCAGGACGCCGATGATGCCGATGGCGGCGCCGGCGACGATCGATCCCGCCAGCAGTCCCGGAAACGACAGGGTGCCGCGCAGCGCGGTCCCCGCCGCGAGCACGACCAGGAAGGCCAGGATGGCCCGCTCGGTGCCGAGCCGCCCCGCGATCCGAGGGGCCATGAAGCCGAACAGGCCCAGGCACAGCACCGGCGCCGTCGTCAGAATGCTGGCGCCGACCGCCGTGATGCCGGTGTCGCGGATCACTTCCGGCAGGATCGGTCCAAGGCTCGACAGGGCCGGGCGCAGGTTCAGCGCCACCAGCATCAGGCCGACCGCCAGCAGCACCGCGTGCGGACCACGGGCCGGGACCGGCTGCGGCGCGTCCTCGGCATCGATCAGAAGATCGTCGGCCAGCGACGGCTTGCGATCGTCTGACGCCAACTTGTTCATCAGGATGAAACCCACTGTTGCGTACAGGACGGGCCGCGCTTCAGCGTCGCACCCGTGCTCTGAAAGTGGGTAACATCAACCGGCGGAAAGACCGGTATGCTATTTCCGCAGGCCGGTCAGTGACGGGTGGACGGAATGCCGTCCAGCACTGTTACCGGTAAGCCCATGAAAAGGTCGGTGTCCTCGTCGTCGACCAGGGCGCTGTACTGCGGTAGGGGCAGCAGCGTCAGCACCGAAACGGTGCCCCGGCTGTCCAGATCGCAGATCGCGACCCAGTTGCCGAAGCCGATCGCCAGCGCCGCGACTTCCGGCATGCCCATCTCCACCAGCTCGCGGGTGATGGCTTCTTCCAGGCTGTATATTTCGGCGCTGCTCAGATGGGCGTTGCGCACGGCTGCCGGAGTGGCCGGCCAGACGATCCGCTCGACCATGACGTCGGTGCTGTCGGAAGCCGCCTTGGCGCCCTCGTCCCACAGTTTTTCATCTACAAGAAGCAAGACCTGAATGCCTTCGAGATAACCGTCGGTCTGGCACACGGCGACCTGTCCGGCAGCACGGGCGACGGCGAAGCCCAGGTTGGATACTGCTGCCTTGCCCTCGGCCGCAAGCGCTTTCACCGCGGCCAGGATTTCGTTGCGGGTGGTTTCCGGCAGCGCCGCGAATTCCCGATCGGCCGGGGAGAGGAACTCAACATCGAACATCTTGGTCTCACCGATTTCGCGCTTGGCGGGGCGTTGCGGGATAGTCATCGTTATGCCGGGGCATCAGGCCGCAAGACGGTCCGTGCGGCACTCTCGAAGGAGTTCACGCGCGAAGCCGCGCGCTTCCATGAGGTCGCTCCGGTAACCGGCGACGGCGCCGTTCAGCAGGACCGCCCACCGGCTCTGGAATCCGGCGGCTTCGTAGCTGAAACCGATGCGCTGGCCGGCGGCTTCCGCCATGAAGTTCAACGCCGTCAGTTCGATCCAGGTGGTTCTTTCGGTCACAGGATTCTCCGGTGTCGTCATCAGCCGTATTCCATCGGCCCTCATGTGATGGAATTTTGCGCAGTTAATGGTTAACGATCCCTGAAGCTATCGTGTGACCCGAAGCAGTAGTCCCAAAGGACAGTACAGTACCTGAAATCAGTTCATCTGGTTAGCGCGCAGGCGTTGCGCATAGATGTTGATGACCAGCGCCGCAAGCAGGATCAGACCACGGATCAGTATCTTGAGGAAACTGTCGATATTGATATGATCCAGGCCATTGTTGAGCACGCCCAATACAAGCAGGCCGACAATGGTATTACCAATGCCGCCGCGACCGCCGAACAGGCTGGTACCGCCCACCACCACGGCGGAGATGGCGTCGAGTAGGTAGCTGTCGAATTCGTTCTGCTGGGCACTGCCGAAATAGGCGACGCCGACCATCCCGGCGACTCCGGAACAGGCGGCCGAGATGATCATGACCGACGCGATGACCAGACGGACGTTGACGCCCGAATACTCGGCCGCTTCCCGGTTGCCGCCGACCATGTAGACGTATCGGCCGAACCGGGTGTATTGCAGCACCAGATGGCCGACCAGCAGGAACGTCGCCGCCACGATCACGACGTAGGGGATGGGACCCAGCGCCTTCTGGCCCAGCGTCGCGATGAAGGGCGGCACCGCATAGGCGATCTGGCCGCGCACCAGCATCGCGCAGATGCCGGCGCCGATCTGGAGCATCGCCAGCGTCATGATGAAGGACGGGATACCGATCCGCGTCACGCCGAAGGCGTTGACGCCACCCAGCAGGAAGCAGGTCAGCAGCGCCAGCAGGATCGCGGCATAGCCCGGCAATGGTACGTTGGCGATATTGGCGTAGGAGTCCTGGAGCGTGAAGTATGCGACCACGATGCCGGTCGCATTGGCGACGCTGGCGACGCTCAGGTCGATTTCCGCGCAGAGGATCACATAGGTGAGCCCGACCGCCATGATCGCCGTGATCGAGATCTGGTTGAGGATATTGCCGACATTGTCCAGCGTCGCGAAGGACGGGCTTGCGATCGAGAAGAAGACGACCAGGAACAGCAGCGTGATGAACGGCGCTATATTGCTGAGCCGGCTGCGCAGCCAGATCATCGTGCGCGACGATTTGGGCGGGTCCGTCTTATCCGACGCGGCGGATTGGGCACTCATTGCTTTTCCTTTGGATCGGGTCCTTTGACGTGCGGGAGGGTGTTGGGCCACGGCCCAACCTACGGGTTCCTGCTGCGTAGGTTGGGCCGTGGCCCAACACCCGTTTAATCCTCGTCCCTCAAGCCGCGTCCAGCAGGCGGTCCTTGCTGACGGCTTCGCTGACGAACTCGCGGGCGACTTCGCCCTTTCTCATGACGAGGATGCGGTCGGCGAGCGATAGTACGGTTTCCGGCTCGCTGGAAACCACGACGATGCCGATCCCCTGGTCGCGGAGACCTCGGACGATCTTGACAACGTCGTCCTTGGCCCCGACGTCCATCCCGCGGGTTGGTTCGCTCAGCACCAGCACCTTGGGCAGGTAGGTCAGCCACTTGGCCAGCCCGACCTTCTGCTGGTTGCCGCCGGACAGCGTGCCCAGATGCTGGTCGACGCGCGGCGGCCGGATGCCCAGGCTGACGACGTGCCGCTCCGCGATCTCGCGCTCGGCGTTGGGACGCAGCAGCACCGGATGCAGCCGGCCCAGGATGCTGATCGACATGTTTTTATAGAGCGGCTCATGGCTGAACAGCATCGACCGCCGGCTTTCCGGCACGAAGGCCATTCCCGCCCGCCGTGCCGCTGCCGTGCCTTTCAGCGATACCTGCCGGCCCTCGATCGCCACAGTTCCTTTTTCCGGATGCAGCTTGCCGAACAGGGCGCGGGCCAGTTCGAGCTGGCCGGACCCCATGAAGCCGTAGATCCCCAGCACCTCGCCAGCCCGCACCGTGAGCGACACATCGCGGAACGCCCGCCCAAGCGTCAGGCCGGAGGTTTCCAGCACCACCGGGGCATCCGGCTTGCTGTCGAGCATCATCTCGGAGGTGTAGCTTTCTTCCAGGTCCTCGTGCCCCGCCCCGATCATGTGCTCGATCAGGAAGCTCTTGCGCAAGCCGGCCGCCTCGGCCGTGACGATCTTCCGGCCGTTGCGGAAGATCGTCACGGTGTCCGAAACGCCCAGGATGTCGTCCAGGAAGTGGGAGATGAAGATCATGCTCCGTCCCGACTGCCGGAGCGCCTGGAGCAGGCCGAACAGCCGTTCGATCTCCGGCGGCGAAAGCGCCGAGGTCGGTTCGTCCAGGATGATGATGCGGGCGCCGGAGAACAGCACGCGGCTGATCTCGATCATCTGCTGGAGCCCGATGGGAAGCGATCCGATCGGCACCCGGGGATCGACGTCGATGCCCAGGCTGCGGAGATGCGCCGCCGCCTGCGCGTTCATGCCGCGCCAGTCGACCCGGCCGAAGCGCGTCACCGGCTGGCTGCCGAGGAAGACGTTCTCCGCGACCGACAGGTCGGGCACGATGCTGAGTTCCTGATGGACCATGCCGATGCCGGCCTTCAGCGCATCGCGGGCGGAGCGGAAGTTCCGCTCCTCGCCGTCGATCCGCATGGTGCCGCCGTAGTCCGTGTGGACCCCGGCGATGATCTTCATCAGCGTGCTCTTGCCGGCCCCGTTCTCGCCGACCAGACCGTGGATCTCGCCGGCGTGAAGGGTGAAATCGACATCCCGGAGGGCGGTGACCCCGCCGAAGGACTTGGATATGCCGGAGAGTTCCAGCAGCGGCCGGTCACCACCAAATACCATTCCAATGCTCCCGGTATTTCACTTAATCGGCCAATCGGATCAGCGATCAGATAAGGAAGTGATCCTGCATCCACTGCATGCCGGGCGCATTGGCCTTGGTGACCACGGGTCCGTCGGTGATGATGTGCTTGGGGATCCCCTCGCCCGACTTCTCGCCGTTCAGGACGGCCGCGACCCCGGCCAGCACTGCGCCGCCATGGATGCGGCACGACGGGTTGCGCACCGTCGCGTGCATCCGGCCTTCCGTGACGGCCTGAAGCGCCGGCGGCATCGCATCGACTCCGCCGATCTTGATGTCGGTCCGGTTGCGCGCCTTCATGACGTTCCAGGCGGCCAGCGCCATGTCGTCGTTATGGAAGAAGGCGGCGTCGATCTTGGGATACTTGGTCAGGTGAGTTTCCCAGATCCGGACCGCCTTGGTCACGTCCCAATCGGCCGGCGTCGTGTCCAGCACCTCGACCTTGGGGAAGCGCTTGACCACCGACTCGAAGCCTCTCGCACGGCCTTGCGCACCGGTATGGCCAAGGGCGCCCTGGGTCATGATGATAGTGCCGGAGCCGCCGATGGCGTCCAGCAGCGCCTGGGTGACCGAAGCGCCCATGAACTCGTTGTCGGGAGCCAGGAAGCTATGGACGTTGATCTGCTCCAGCGGGGCGATCAGCGTGTCCATGTCGATGACGGGCGTGCCGCCTTCGATCATCTTGTTGACGGGTGCCGTCAGCGTGCCGATGCCGAACGCCTGGATGGCGACGAAGTCCCACTTCTGCGACGCCATGTTGTCGATCGCGGCACGCTGCTTGGTGGCGCTCAACTCGCCGTCGAACCAGGTGATCTCGACGTTCAGCAGCTTGCCCCACCATTCCGCGGCGCGCTTGCCCTGGGCGCACCATGTAGCCTGCAAGCCGGCATTGGAGAAAGCTGCCTTGAGCGGCTTTTCCGACCGGGAAACTTCCTTGGCCATCTCGGCGGCAAGCGCCGGATTGAAGCCGAAACCGCCGAACAACGCTGCGGATGCACCGGCCGACGCGGCGGCAGCACGGATGAAATTGCGCCGCGACGGCTGCCGCGGACCTCCCTTGCTGGACATTGGAGCTCCTCCCGAACTGTTGTCCTCTGCGGGCCGCACCGCTCGATCGCGGCTCGGTCCGATGCCGAAGCGGAGCCTTTATGGCTTCCATTCCTCTCCGGCGCGGGCAGTGTGACATAGGCTTTTGCGATCGTAACTCTACCCATCCGGGCTAGGGCGATTGTCGGGAGCCGGCGTGAGCCGATCCGGTTCCGGGTGTATCTGCTCGGCTTCGGGTCATATCTTTACCATCCACAGTTCCATGGCTGGCTCACTCGTTGTCTGCGTTCACGACGACTCATATTATTAAAAATTTTTTCACTACGACTATGTGTTGATACCAACATAAATAAAACTGTTCGCGATCCCACTCACCTTCAAAAATCAACTCACCCGTAACAGCCTCCAAGACATCGGAAAAATACCTATCGGTATCGTTCCGGCTCCTTACCCCTTTCGGGTGACGGCATCCTTCGCAAAAATTCCCAGGAAAAAATGGAACCTCGAAAAAGTCATCCGAGGTTGGGAAGTAAATTTCGACCCGTTCGTCTCCTGTCTGACCGCCATGTAAAGAACGCGGCCATATATCTTTGGTGGAGGGGTAATTGGGAAACAAAAACGCTGCGGCGGGTTTGAAGAAGTTTCTCGCTCGCTTGCCTGTTTATTCATTGGTCACTTTTGCAACATGCTTTGCCGTGCCCGAGACCAGTTGGTCCCAAGCCGTGGAAGCAGATCCGCCGACTCGCCCGATCGAATCCTTGAAGGGCAAGTCCCCTGCTCTCCCAGACCTGTCCGGCGTCGTGTCGAACCTGCCATGGGTTCAAGCAGCCGGAAAGGCACTGTTCTGGGATCAGACGGTCGGGAGCGATACCGTCGCCTGTGCCACCTGCCATTTCCGGGCAGGTGCCGATCCGCGCATCACCAATCAGGTAGACCCCGGCCTACTGGGCGGCAACACCGTATTCGGTGCTTCCAACGGCAGCGGGCTGATGGGCTCGGGGCAGGCTGCCGGACCGAACATCACGCTCAAGCCCAAGGATTTTCCGTTCCGCAGGCTGTCCGACCCGACCGACGCAGACAGCACGGTGCTGTTCGACAGCAACGACGTTGCCTCCTCGCAAGGGACTTACGCCGGCGATTTCGTTTCCAGCAAGAAGCAGCCGAAGCAGACGCCTCGAGCGACCAATACCGACAGATGCGACGCGCTGGTCCATCCGGTCTTCAACGTCGATGGCCATGGCGTGCGCAAGGTCGAGCCGCGCAATTCGCCGACCGCCATCAACGCCGTGTTCAATCATCGCAACTTCTGGGACGGGCGGGCAAACAACGTCTTCAACGGCTCCGGTGTCTTCGGTCTGCGCGACACCAGGATGAATGCATCGGCGCGCCTTGTCGTGAAGCAGCCTGACGGCACGCTGAAGCTTCAGGCGCTCGAGTTGAAGAACGCCAGCGCCGCCTCGCAGGCGGTAGGCCCGGCGCTCAGCGAGTTCGAGATGTCCTGCGCCGGCCGCACCTTCGCCGATGTCGGACGCAAGCTGCTGTCCCAGCAAGCCCTGCAACTCCAGACGGTCGATATGCAGGACAGCCTGTTCGGCCGCAAGGGTCCGGTCGGAGATATGGTGGCAGCTTCCAGGATCGGTCTGAAATTTACCTACCGGGAGATGATCAAGAACGGCTTCGACAAGAAGTTCTGGGGCGATACCAACAAGTACAAGATCAAGGACAACAACGACGGCACCGCCAGCCTCGTGCCCGACAGCAACGGCTATACCCAGATCGAGCTGAACTTCCCGCTGTTCTTCGGCATGTCGATCATGATGTACGAAGCGACGCTGATTTCCGACGACAGTCCGTTCGATCGCGACCAGCTCACCGCCGCACAAAAGCGAGGCAAGGAAGTCTTCGAAGGAAAAGGCAAGTGCATCGCTTGCCATGACGGTCCGCTGTTTTCGAAAGCCGCCGGAGTCGGCCCGAAGGGACTCGACAACAGCCAGGTCGAGCGCATGCTGATGAAGGATGGCGAGCCCGCGATCTACGACAACGGCTTCTATAACATCGGTGTCCGCCCGACCGCCGAGGATATCGGCCTCGGCGGCACCGATCCCTATGGCGTCCCGCTGTCGTTTACCAAGCAATGGGTGACCGGTCAGCGGGTGGACAAGTTCAAGGTCAAGCCGTGCGAGTTCGAAGTGCCCTTCCCCGGCCAGGAAGCCGCGGGCTGTAGCGAGGACTCACTGCCGGAAGGTCTCGACCTCAAGTCGCAACGGATCGCCGTCAATGGAGCGTTCAAGACCCCGATCCTGCGCAACATCGCGCTGACGCCCCCCTACTTCCACAACGGCGGCCAGGCATCGCTGGCTCAGGTGGTCGCCTTCTACAACCGGGGCGGCGACTTCTCCAATCCTGAAAAGGACCCCGACGTGACGCGGCTGGGGCTGACCCAGACCGAGCAGGACAATCTGGTCGCCTTCCTGCAATCGCTGACCGACGACAGGGTGCGTTGCTCCCGGGCACCGTTCGACCATCCCGAACTGCTGGTCCCGGACGGCCATAAGCCCGGCGTGTACAAGAAGGACGGCCGGTTGGCCGACAAGTTGAGGACACTGTCGGCGACCGGCGCCGCCGGCGATGCGTCGGGTTCGTGCCTTGCAAATGCCGGCGATCTGTTCGAGATTGCCCGGAACATCAACGGATTGCCGCTCAAACCGTAGAGTCGGCACAGAAAAGGCCGGCACTTTCCGAGCACGGAGAGAGCCGGCCTTCCCGATTTCAAGAGCTCCTTGGAGTTGGCCGTCTTGGATTGTTTTAAGCCGGTAGGTGGACCCCGAAGAATCGGCTTTCCCCGGATGTATAACCTCCCGCATTTCCTTGGGCGCGGGTACTATGGCGAACTCCAAAGAGATACTGGACAGTGCCCGCTCAGGTAATTTCTACTACTTTTCAGAATTGCGGAAAGCCCGCGCTATATTGACAGAATTGATCAGCAGATGTTCATCGATCTTCGAAATCTCCCCGACGGTCAGACCATAGAAGCTGATATCTGCATCGTCGGTGCCGGTGCGGCCGGCATCACGCTGGCGATGGAATTGCTCGGGCATGACATCAGGGTAGCCTTGCTGGAAAGCGGCGGGCTGGAGTTCGAGGACGATGTCCAGAACCTGAACGACGGCGCCTGCGTCAGCGAGCAGCAGGTCGATCTGCTCTGGAGCCGGCTGCGCTATTTCGGCGGCACGACCGGTCATTGGGGCGGTAATTGCGGTCCACTCGACGCGATGGACTTCGAGGAAAGGCCATGGGTCCCGAACAGCGGCTGGCCTTTTCAGAAGGCCGAGCTGGAAAAATTCTACCCCAAGGCCTATCGGTACTGCGAACTTCCCTCCGACAATTTCTCAGCCGACTACTGGGCGGAAAAAGTCCCTCAGTTCGGTCAGGGCCGTATCGCGGTCGATCATGAATCGATCACCGAGAAGCTGTTCCTGCGCAGCCCGCCCACGCGCTTCGGCGAAGTCTATCGGAGCGCGCTGGCGCAGGACGAATCCGGTTGCACCGTCTACCTGCACGCCAACGTCGTGGAAATCGAGACGGGACCGGACGCCCGCGAGGTCGAGTCTCTGCTGACCAAGGGACTGGACGGCAAGACTCGCCGCTTCACGTCGAAGATCTACATCCTGGCTTCCGGCATCGAGAACGCGCGGCTTCTGCTGCTCTCGAACCGGGTCCGGCCGAACGGTCTCGGCAACGACCACGACAATGTCGGCCGCTATTTCATGGCGCACACGACGCTGCGCACCGGACGGGCGCTGCTGTCGATCCCGGACGAAACGATCAAGCTCTACAAGACCAGGGGGTTCGAGAACTTCCGCAGCGAAGATCTTCCCATGATTGACGTGCTCCAGCCGACCGCCAAGGCCCAGGCGGCGGAGCGCATGCTGAACTGCGTCGTCTTCTTCGAGCAGAGCTACGAGGGGGAACGCAGTCCCGGCTTCGCCGCGATTCGGCGCATCCTGCGCCACCTCTCCTATGGCCGGATGCCCGACAAGCTGGGAGAGGAGCTGGCGACCATCGTCGGCGATCTGGACACGGTCGCGAAGGCGCTCTACGCCCGCGCCTTCCGCGACAACAGCTATCGCCTGTTGCAGACGCGCTACTTCTCGGAACAGGCTCCCAACCCCGACAGCAGGATCACGCTGGGGACCGAACGCGACGTGCTAGGCCTGAACAAGATGGTGCTGGACTGGCGCCTGGGCGACCTGGACAAGCACACCATTCTCTGCACCCAGGAACTGCTGGCCCGCCAGTTCGGCGCATTGGGACTGGGCCGCATCCAGGTGGAGTTCGAGGACCAGTCGGACCCGTGGCCAACGGGCGTGGACTCTTCCGCCCATTACATGGGCACGACCCGCATGCACAAGGACCCCAGGCACGGCGTCGTCGACGAGAACTGTCGCGTCCACGGGATCGAGAACCTCTACGTGGCCGGCGGCTCGGTGTTTCCGACCACCGGCGCCACGATGGTGACCGTCAACATCGTGGCCATGGCCGTAAGACTGGCCGACCATCTGCGCAGCAAGCTGGTCTGAGAAAAAGACGTCGGGCTGAAGAGGCCCGACCTACAAAAGCGAACTTGGCAAAAGCACGCTCACGTAGGTCGGGCTTCTTCAGCCCGACATCTAACGTTTCAGATCGATCAAGCTTCTATGCCTCACCCCCGCAGTTCCGCGAAGTCCTCTTCCCAGAACTCCAGCGTCCCGCGCAGCTCCGTTCCCCGATCCACCTGCTGTTCGCGGCGGCGCAGCTCGACCCGGCGGATCTTGCCGGAGATCGTCTTCGGCAGGTCGGCGAACTCGATCCGGCGGATGCGCTTGTACGGCGGCAAGGTGGCGCGGATGTGCTGGAAGATCTCCAGCGCCAGTTCGCGCGACGGCTCCCTGTCGCCGGTCAGGATCAGGAAGGCCTTGGGCACCGCTAGCCGTAGCGCATCCGGGCTGGGGACCACGGCGGCTTCGGCGATGGCCTCATGCTCGATCAGGGCGCTTTCCAGTTCGAATGGGCTGATGCGGTAGTCGCTGGCTTTGAAGACATCATCGGCGCGGCCGACATAGGTCAGGTAGCCGTCGGCGTCACGGCTCGCCACGTCGCCGGTCCGGTAATATGCCCCCTGCGGCGCCTGCACCGGTTCCCCGGACGATGCCTGATAACCCGCCATCAGCCCTGCCGGACGCGGGTCGAGCTTGAGCGCTATCTCGCCCTCCTCCGTCTCGTTGCCGTCGGCGTCGATCAGAACGACGTCGTAACCGGGAAGCGGGCGTCCCATGCTGCCGGCTTTGACCGGCTGGCCGGGGCTGTTGCCGACCTGGGCGGTCGTCTCCGTCTGGCCGAAACCGTCGCGAATCGTCAGGCCCCAGGCGGACTTGACCTGATCGATCACTTCGGGGTTCAGCGGCTCGCCGGCGCCGACCAGTTCCCGGATCTTGACCGGCCACGCCTTCAGGTCCTCCTGGATCAGCATGCGCCAGACGGTCGGCGGCGCGCACAGCGTCGTCACTCCGCAGCGCACCAGCACGTCCAGCACGGCCCGCGCGTTGAAACGGGTGTAGTTGTAGACGAACACCGTCGCCTCGGCGTTGAGCGGCGCGAAGACGTTGCTCCAGGCGTGCTTCGCCCAGCCGGGCGAGCTGATGTTCCAATGGACGTCGCCCGGCTGCAATCCGATCCAGTACATCGTGGACAGATGGCCCACGGGATAGCTGCGATGGGTATGCAGCACCAGCTTGGGCTTGGCGGTGGTGCCCGACGTGAAATACAGCAGCAGCGGGTCTTCGGCCCGCGTCTCGCCGTCCGGCGCGAACTCGGCGGAAGACCTGGTAAAGTCCTCATACGCGGTCCAGCCCGCCGGAGCGCTGCCGGCCTCGCTGCCGACAACGATCAGCCCCAGACCCTTCTCCATGCCGTCGAACTTGGCGCATTGATCTGCCATCGCGATGACGAACCGGGCGCCGCCGCGATCCAGCCGGTCGCGCAATTCGTCGCCGACCAGCAGCGTGGTAGCGGGGATGACCACGGCGCCCAGCTTCATGGCGGCCAGCATCGTTTCCCACAGCGGCGGCACGTTGGGCAGCATCAGCAGCACGCGGTCGCCCCGGCGCACACCCTGGGCGCGCAGCCAGTTGGCAAGCCGGTTCGACCGCTCGGACAGCTCCGCGTAGGATACCTTCTGCTCGGCTCCGTCCTCCGCCACGACCCACAGCGCCGGCCGGTCGTTGCCGCGCGCTATCGCGTCGAAATAGTCGAGCGCCCAGTTGAAGACCGGCATGGCGGGCCAGCGGAAATCCCGCACCGCGCGGGCGCGGTCGGTCCGGGCTTCCAGCAGCAGGTTACGCGCGGCGATGAAGTCGCTGGATCGGTCGGTCATTCTCTCCCCTTGCTGCCCCGGAACAGGGCTTGTTGTCCTTCCGCTTTATCGATGCGGAAGTGTTGGTACTTCGGGCAGGCATGATCCCGGACCAGCCCGGCCGTTGGAAGGCCCTATCCCGCGAAACCGATGTGCGGAAATACTCATATGGTCATGGGATGCCGCCTCATCCCGCCTTCTGCGACAGGAAATCCCCCCGCGCCTTGTAGACGGCGTCCACGATGAAGTCGGCCGTGGCGCTGATGCGGGCGAGCCGGCGCAGGTCCTCGTGGATGATGAGCCAGAACGACCGGGTCAGCATCACTTCGTCCGGCAGGACCGGCACGAGTTCCGGCTCCGCCTTGGCGATGAAGTACGGCAGGATGCACAGCCCGGCCCCGGCCACCGTCGCCTTGAGCTGGGCGATCAGGTTGGTGCTCTTCAACTGCGGATCGATGGTACCGACGGCGCTCAGGTAATCCAGCTCCGGCGCGTAGAGCAGGTCGTCGATGTAGCCGACGAACTTGTGCTTCGCCAGATCACAGGAGTTCCGGATCTCGGGCGCCGTCTCCAGGTAAGTCCGCGACGCATAGAGCTTAAGGTGATAATCCGTCAGCTTTCGCGCCGACAGCCGGCCTTCCTGCGGCCGGGCGAGGCCGATGGCGATGTCGGCCTCGCGCTTCGACAGGCTGAAGATTCGCGGCATCGCGATCAGCTGGACCTCCAGCGCCGGATGCTGGCGGCACAAATCGCCGATCCGGGGCGCCAGGAAGTAGCTGCCGAAGCCGTCCGGCGATCCTATCCGCACGGCGCCTGACACCGACATATTGGAGTTCGCCAACTCCGCATAGGCCGCCAGCGCCGTGCTTTCCATGCTCTCGGCCAGCGGCAGCAGCCGCTCGCCCTGGGCCGTCAGGCTGTAGCCGGTCGGGTGCCGCTCGAACAGGCGGACATGCATGGCCTCCTCCAGCGAGACAAGCCGCCGGCTGACGGTCGCGTGGTCCGCCCCCAGCGACCGCGCCGCCGTGGTCAGTTTTCCGGTGCGGGCAACGGCCAGGAAGGACTTGAGATCGTTCCAGTTGAAATCGCCCATGATCGGTGGCTCACTTCGTCGCGACGGCGGCACGGGCCGTCCTGCAATGCTGTTGACACTTGCGGAAGATAGCGCGGAAGTACCATAGGTGTGTGTTTTTCCGCCCATCCGGTGCGCGATTAATCAGATACCTGAGCGCGAATGCGTATGGGAGAAGATGATCCGCGCAAACAAGATAAAATAGGGAGCCGCCGACTTGTCCCAGGAACTGACCGAGGATCAACGCGCGATCCGCGAGATGGCGCTCGGTTTCGCCGCCGACGCGCTGGAGCCCAAGGCCGTCGAGTGGGATGAAAAGAAGCATTTCCCCGTCGATGTCCTGCGCGAGGCGGCGGCCCTCGGCATGGCCGGCATCTATGTCGCGGAAGACGTCGGCGGCTCCGCCCTGTCGCGGCTGGACGCCGTCCTGATCTTCGAGGCGCTGGCCCAGGGCTGCCCGACCGTGTCGGCCTATCTGTCGATCCACAACATGGCCGCGTCCATGATCGACCGCTTCGGCAACGAGGAGCAGCGCCAGTCCTGGCTGCCCAAGCTCTGCACGATGGAATACCTCGCCAGCTACTGCCTGACGGAAGCCGGGGCCGGATCGGACGCGGCGGCGCTCAAGACCAGGGCGGTGCTTGACGGCGACCACTACGTCGTCAACGGCGCCAAGCAGTTCATCTCCGGCGCCGGCGCCTCTCATCTCTACGTGACGATGGTCCGGACCGGCGGCGACGGCCCCGGCGGCATCTCGACGCTGGTGATCCCCGCCGACTCGCCCGGCCTGTCGTTCGGCGCCAACGAGCGCAAGATGGGCTGGAACGCCCAGCCGACCCGCGCCGTGCTGTTCGACGATGTCCGGGTTCCGGTGGCAAACCGGCTCGGCAACGAAGGCGACGGCTTCAAGCTCGCGATGGCCGGACTTGACGGCGGCCGGATCAATATCGGCGCCTGCTCCCTCGGCGGTGCCCAGGCGGCGCTGGACAAGGCCGTCCGCTACATGGGCGAGCGCAAGGCGTTCAACCGCTCGCTCGACCAGTTCCAGGCTCTCCAGTTCCGCGTCGCCGACATGGCGACGGAGCTGGAAGCCGCCCGCTCGCTGTTGTACCGGGCAGCCTCCAAGCTGGACGCCAAGGCGCCGGACGCCACGACCTTCTGCGCGATGGCGAAGCGGTTCGCCACGGACACCGGTTATTCGGTGGCCGACGCGGCCTTGCAACTCCATGGCGGCTACGGCTATCTCGCGGATTACGGGATCGAAAAGATCGTCCGGGACCTCCGCGTCCATCAGATCCTGGAAGGCACCAACGAGATCATGCGCCTGATCGTGTCCAGGTCAGTATTCAGTGAAGGGAACCGCTCATGACCGTTTCAGCCGCCACTCTCGAAGACCTGATCGTTCGCCGCGAGGGTGCAGCCGGCCGGATCACCGTGAACCGGCCGAAGGCGCTGAATTCGCTGACGCTCGACATGGTCCACGCCTTCACGAGGGCACTCGCCGGCTGGGCTACGGATGACGCGGTGAACGTTGTCGTCATCGATGGAGCCGGGACGCGCGGGCTGTGCGCTGGCGGCGATATCCGGGCACTGCTGGAGAGCGGATCACGCGACGACGGCATGGCCGAGACGTTTTGGAGCGACGAGTACAAGCTGAACGCCGCCATCGGCAGCTACCCGAAGCCCATAGTCGCCTTCATGGACGGCATCGTGATGGGCGGCGGCGTCGGCATTTCCGCACATGCCTCCTGCCGCGTCGTTACCGAGAAGACGATGCTGGCGATGCCGGAAGTCGGCATCGGCTTGCTGCCCGATGTCGGCGGCACCTGGCTGCTGTCGCGCGCTCCGGGAGAGCTTGGGACATATCTGGCGCTGACCGGCAGCCGGATCGGCGGTGCCGACGCGATCCACGCTGGGCTTGCCGACTACTTCGTCCAGTCCGAACGACTGTCTGAACTGGCTAAGGCGCTAACCGGGTCCGAAGGCGCCGACGTCGAGGCAATCGTGAAGTCGTTCGCCAGCGACCCCGGCCCTGCCCCGCTCGCCGAAAAGGCCGCCGCCATCGACGTGATGTTCGGCCATGATACCGTCGAGCAGATCCTTGAAACCGCCCGGACTTCCGGCGACGACTGGGCGGTCAAGACAGCCGCCGAGGTGGAGGCCAAGTCGCCCACCAGCGTCAAGGTCACGCTGGCAGCCTTGCGTGGCGCCCGCGCTCTGGACAGCCTGGAAGACTGCCTGAACGTGGAATTCCGCATCATTGCCCGGATGTTCCACGCACCGGACTTCCGCGAAGGCGTCCGCGCCGCCGTGATCGACAAGGACCAGTCGCCGCGCTGGCAGCCCCCCACCCTTTCCGAAGTGTCGGAAGCCTCAGTCTCCGCCCACTTCGCCCCGCTCGGTCCCAGGGAACTGGGCCTGATTCCAGCATAAGACCGGCATAAAAAAGCAAAACGAGGAACGACCATGAGCGTTGTTGGATTTATCGGGCTCGGCAATATGGGCGGGCCGATGGCGGCCAACCTTTCCAAGGCCGGCCATGAAATCAAGGGCTTCGACGTCAGCGCCGCCGCCATCGAGGCCGCCGGCAAGGCGGGCATCGCCTGCAGCGCCTCCGCCGTCGCGGTGGCTGACGAGGCCGACGCCGTCATCACCATGCTGCCGAGCGGCCAGCACGTCCGCGACGTCTATCTCGGCGCCGATGGCCTGATCGCTTCGGCGCGTCCCGGCACGCTGTTCATCGACAGCTCGACCATCGATGTGGAAACGGCCCGGCAGGTCGGCGCCGCCGCGTCGGAAGCCGGGATGGAGTTCCTGGACGCGCCGGTTTCCGGCGGCGTCGGCGGGGCGGCAGCTGGCACCCTGACCTTCATGGCCGGCGGCACTGCGGAAAGCTTCGAGCGGGCCAAGCCGCTGCTGGAGAAGATGGGCGGCAAGATCGTCCATTGCGGCGATGCCGGCGCCGGACAGGCGGCGAAGATCTGCAACAACATGATCCTCGGCATCTCGATGATCGGCGTCTGCGAGGCCTTCGCCCTGGCCGAAAAGCTCGGCCTGTCGCACCAGTCGCTGTTCGACGTCGCCTCCACGTCCTCCGGCCAGTGCTGGTCGCTGAACAGCTACTGCCCCGTTCCCGGCCCGGTGCCGAACAGCCCGGCCAACCGCGACTACCAGCCCGGTTTCGCCACAGCCCTGATGCTCAAGGACCTCAAGCTGTCCCAGGCCGCGTCGCAGGCGGCCGGCGCCTCGACCCCGATGGGCGGGCTGGCGGCGCAGCTCTACAGCCTGCACGCCGGCAACGGTCAGGCCGGCACCGATTTCTCCAGCATCATCAAGCTCCTGCGCGGCACCGCCAGCTAAACTAAGGGCTATTTCCGATGACTTCCGTAGATACCAACATCCAGACCGACCCCTTCGCCCTGGCGCGCGACCTCAGCGGCAAGCACTTCTACGCCGGCGAGATGCGCCCGAGCCTGTCGGGCAAGACCTTCCCCGTCATCAACCCCGCGACCGGCGAGCAGGTGGCGGAAGCCGCCTTCGGTGAAGCCGCCGACATCGAGGCCGCCGTGCAGGCGGCCGCCACCGCCCAGAAGGCTTGGAAGAAGGTCGGAGCCCGCGACCGGGGCAAGCTAGTGGTCAAGTGCGGCCAGATCCTGGCCGAGCACGCCGACGAACTGGCCCGGCTGATCGCGCTGGAGACCGGCAAGGCGCTCCGTACCGAAAGCCGGGTCGAGGCTTCCGTCCTGGCCGACGCCTTCACCTTCTTCGGCGGCCTCGGTTCCGAACTGAAGGGCGAGACGGTTCCGTTCAGCCCGACCATCATGACCATGACGATGCGCGAGCCGATCGGCATCGTCGGCGCCATCCTGCCGTGGAACGTGCCGCTGCTGCTGATGGCGCTGAAGATCGCCCCGGCCCTGGTCGCCGGCAACGCCGTGATCGTCAAGTCGGCGGAAGAAGCTCCCCTGACCGTCCTCCGCGTCATCCAGCTCATGAACACGGTGATGCCGTCGGGGCTGGTCAACATCCTGTCCGGCTATGGGCCGGAATGCGGCGCGCCGCTGGTCTCGCATCCCAAGGTCGGCAAGGTGACCTTCACCGGCTCGGTCGAGACCGGCAAGATCGTCTACAAGGCGGCGGCGGAAAAGCTGATCCCGGTCACGTTGGAACTGGGCGGCAAGAGCCCCATGATCGTCATGGAAGACGCCGACCTCGACCGCGCCGTCGCGGGCGCCATTGCCGGCATGCGCTTCACCCGCCAGGGTCAGAGCTGCACCGCCGCGTCCCGCATCTTCGTCCACGACAGCCTGCACGACGCCTTCGTGGAGAAGCTGAAGGCCAAGGTCGATGCCATGAAGATGGGCGACCCGCTGGACGAGGCGACCGATATCGGCACCATCGTCTCACCCCAGCAGATGGACCGCGTCCAGGGCTATATCGCCATCGGCAAGAAGACCCCCGGTGCAGTCGCCCATGCCTGCTCGGCGATGCCGGCCGACCCGAAGCTCGCCAAGGGCCTGTTCGTCCAGCCGCATATCTTCACCGGCCTCACCAACGACAGCCAGCTCGCCCGTGAGGAGATCTTCGGCCCGGTCTGCTGCATCATCCGCTGGACCGACTACGAGCAGGTCATCGCCGACGCCAACGACAGCGAGTACGGCCTCGCCGCCACCGTCTGGACCAACAACCTGCACAAGGCGATGGACGCCGTGAACCGTCTGGAAGCCGGCTTCGTGCAGGTCAACCAGAACCTCGTCGTCCAGCCGAACCTCAGCTACGGCGGCGTCAAGGCGTCCGGCCTGGGCAAGGAAGCGTCGCTGGAATCGATGCTGGAACACTTCACGCACAAGAAGACGATCATGATAAACATGGCGTGATTTGATAAAGCGCTGACGTTGTTGGGCCACGGCCCAACCTACGGGCTTCTGCTTCGTAGGTTGGGCCGTGGCCCAACAACTTAGGCGTTCACAAGCCTATCGCCACGACCCAGGAAACGCCTTGATGTCCGACAACCTCTACGATCTGTTCCGCAGCCGCTTCCCGGACGACCGGTCCCGCCCCTTCCTCGAGACGGAAGCCGGCCGCGTCTACTCCTATGCCGACCTGGAAGCAGTCTCCGGCCGCTACGCGCGCCTGCTCTCCGCCATCGGCGTGCGGAAAGGCGATCGCGTCGCGGTTCAGGTCGAAAAGTCGCCCGAGGCGATCTTCCTTTATCTCGCCTGCCTGCGCGCCGGCGCCGTCTACCTGCCGCTCAACACCGCCTATACCCGCCACGAACTCGAATACTTCGTCTCCGACGCCGAACCGTCCGCCATCGTCTGCCGGCCCGGCCAGGAAGGCGTCTTCAGCGCCGGCTCCGCACATGTGCTCAGCCTCGGCCAGGATGGCGAAGGCTCCCTGCCCGACCGCTCGGCCAGCTTCGACCCCGACTTCCCGACCGTCCCCACCAGTTCCAGCGACCTCGCGGCCATCCTCTACACCTCGGGCACCACCGGACGTTCCAAGGGCGCGATGCTCAGCCACGACAATTTGGCTTCCAATGCCCTGACCCTGCACAGCTACTGGGGCTGGCAGCCGGACGACGTACTGCTGCACGCCTTGCCGATCTTCCATGCCCACGGGCTGTTCGTCGCGACCAACTGCGTGCTGCTGAACGGATCTTCCATGCTGTTCATGCCCAAGTTCGACGTCGAGCAGGTCTTCCGCCTGCTGCCGCGCGCGACCGTCTTCATGGGCGTTCCGACCTTCTACGCCCGACTGCTGGCCGACGAGCGCCTGAACCGCGACACCACCCGGCAGATGCGGCTGTTCATCTCCGGTTCCGCCCCGCTGCTGGCCGAAACCCATCGCGAGTTCGAATCCCGCACCGGCCACGCCATCTTGGAGCGCTATGGTATGACCGAAACGGTCATGCTGACATCCAACCCGCTCGACGGCGACCGCATCCCCGGCACCGTCGGCTATCCCCTTCCCGGCGTCGAGGTCCGCGTCACCGATCCGGAAACCGGCCGCGTCCTGGGCCAGGGCGAGATCGGCGGGATCGAGGTCAAGGGACCCAACGTCTTCTCCGGCTACTGGCGCATGCCCGAGAAGACCGCCGCCGAGTTCCGCCCCGACGGCTTCTTCATCACCGGCGATGTCGGCAAGATCGACGAGCGGGGCTACGTCCATATCGTCGGCCGCGCCAAGGACCTGGTGATCTGCGGCGGCTACAACGTCTACCCGAAGGAAGTCGAGACGGTGGTCGACGCCATCGATGGCGTCGGCGAAAGCGCCGTCGTCGGCGTGCCGCATCCCGACTTCGGCGAAGCGGTCGTCGCCGTCGTCCTGCGCCGCCCCGCCGGCCCAGAAGTCACGGAAGCCGGCGTCATAGCGGTCTGCAAGGAACAGCTTGCCAACTACAAGGTGCCGAAGCGCGTCTTCTTCATGGACGAACTGCCGCGCAACGCCATGGGCAAGGTGCAGAAGAACCTGCTGCGCGATCAGCACACCGGCCTCTTCGCCGCCGTTCAGCCGGGGCGGTAAACACCCCCGCCCCACTTCGATCCCCCGCCCGAACATTCCCCGGTTGCCGGGGAATGTTGACAGATCCAACGTTTCTCCCTTATGTATGCGCATACATCGGCAGGGAGGGATGAAAATGCTGAGACGTGCGGGTGGTCTGACGACGGTAGCGGTGATCGCGGGTTCGGTGATGTTCGGAGGCGCCGCCTTCGCCGCCGACATCGGCAAGCACACCATAAAGTTCGCTTCGACGGGCGCCAAGGGCGCTCCGATCGTTCTCGGTATGGAAAAGTTCGCCGAGATCGTCGCCGAGAAGAGCGGCGGCAACATCACGGTAAAGAGCTTCCCCAACGGGACGCTGGGCGGCGACGTCCAGACGATCTCGGCCCTTCAGGGCGGCACGATCGAGATGACGACGATGAACGCGGGCCTGCTGGCCGGCGTCTCCAAGGATTTCGCTGTAGTCGACCTGCCGTTCCTGTTCGACGGTCCCGCAGAGGCCGACGCCGTGATGGATGGCCCGGTCGGCAAGGCCCTGGCCGAGCGCCTGCCGGAAAAAGGTCTGGTCGGATTGGCCTACTGGGAGCTTGGATTCCGCCAGCTCACCAACAGCCGTCACCCCGTCACCAAGGTAGACGACATCGCCGGCCTGAAGATCCGCGTGGTCCAGTCGCCTATATACATCGACCTCTTCAACGCGCTCGGCGCCAACGCCGTGCCGATGCCCTTCCCCGAGCTTTACCCCGCCCTGGAGACCGGTACCGTGGACGGTCAGGAAAACCCTGCCCCCAGCATCCTGACGGCCAAGCTCCATGAGGTGCAGAAGCACCTGACCCTGACCAACCACACCTACAACCCGCAGATCGTTATGATCGGCAAGAAGTTCTGGGACAAGCTGAACGCCGACGAGCGGAAGCTGATCCAGGACGCCGCAAACGAGTCCCGCGACTACGAGCGCAAGGTCTCGCGCGAGCAGGCGGAAAAGGCGGTCGCCGAGCTGAAAGCTGAAGGCTTGCAGATCACCGAACTGTCGCCGGCCGAGGTCGAGCGCTTCCGTGAAAAGGCGAAGCCCGTCGCCGACAAATACGCCGCACAGATCGATCCGGCGCTGATGAAACAAGTCAACGACGAGATCGCGAAGGTTCGCGGCAAGTAAGCAGAGATGTCGGGCTGAAGAGGCCCGACACTAACGCCCCTGACCGGTCAACTCTCTGCCCCCATAACCGCCCCACAGGCACCAAAACCATGTCGAACAAGATCGACGGCATCATCCCCGTCATGCTCACCCCCTTCACCGAAGAAGGGGCGATCGACTACCAAGGCCTCGAAAACCTGATCGAGTGGTACATCGCCAACGGCTCGGACAGCCTGTTCGCCGTCTGCCAGTCCAGCGAGATGCAGTTCCTCAGCCTTGATGAACGCGTCTCGCTCGCCCGCTTCGTCCAGCAGAAGGCGGCGGGGCGCGTGCCGGTAATAGCATCGGGCCACATCAGCGAGAACCGCGACGACCAGCTTGGCGAACTCCTGGCAGCCGCCGAAACCGGCGTCGATGGCGTCGTGCTCGTCACCAACCGGCTCGACCCGCACGATGCCGGCGGCACCACCTTCATGGAAAGCCTGAAATGGCTGCTGGAGCGCCTGCCCGCCGACCTGCCACTCGGCCTGTACGAGTGCCCGGCCCCGTTCCGCCGCCTGCTGACCGACGACGAGCTGAAGTTCTGCGCCGACAGCGGACGGTTCGTCATCCTGAAGGATGTGTCCTGCGACCTCGAAACGGTCAAGCGCCGGATCGCCCTGACAACAGGCTCGCCGCTGGCGATCCTCAACGCCAACGCTGCCATCGCCTGGGATGCGATGAAGGCCGGCTCCCCCGGCTTCAACGGCGTCTTCACCAACTTCCACCCCGACCTCTACAAGTGGCTGCTGACGGAAGGACAGGCGCATTCCGGCCTCGCCGACGAGCTGTCGATCTTCCTGGCGCTGGCCGCGATGGCGGAGCCGATGGGCTATCCGGCCCTGGCCAAGCTGCATCACCAGCGCCTCGGCACCTTCGCGTCGATCAAGAGCCGCGCCGTCCACTTCGACATCCGCGAGCGCTTCTGGGCGCTGGAAGCGCTGCTCGACAAGATCGACGCCGGCACCGCGCTCTACCGGGAGCGGGTCAGCGCGGCGGGGCGGTAGACCCCCGCTCTATCAGGTCGGGTACCTGGGGCGGCACCGGCGACGGTGTTCCGCCGCCCAGCCGCTCCAGCAGATAATCGGCGGCAAGACTGCCGATCCGGGCGTTGTCGACGCGCATGGTGGTCAGGCCCGGTTCCATCTGGGCCGCCATCGCCACATCGTCGAAACCGGTGATCGACAGATCGGTCGGCACTGCCAGCCCCATCGCCCGCGCTTCCAGCAGGGCGCCGATCGCCAGCCAGTCGTTGCCGCAGATCACGGCCGTCGGACGCGATGCCGGGCGCGGCGCCGGGCCGCTCATGATGGCCCGCAGGCTCTCCCGGCCGAAGCCGATGCTCCACTCCCCCTCCCGCACATGGCCGGCACGCAGGCCAAGCCCCCGCTCCGCCAGCGCTTCGCGGACCCCGGCCACCCGCGCCTCGATCCGGTCGTTGCCGGCAACGGGCTGGACGATCAGCCCGATCTCCCGGTGACCCAGGTCCAGCAGGTAGCGCGTCATGCGATGGAAAGCCTCGCGGTTGTCGAAGCCGACGCAAGGATGCGGGCTGTCCGCGCGGTATGAATATGTGACGACATAGGGCACGCCGCGCGCAGCGATAGTTTCGAACAGTTCCGGCCGGTGCGCTTCGCCGGCAATGGCCAGCGCTTCCACGCCTTTCCCCAGCATCGCCTGGGCATGCCTGAACGCCTCGTCGCGATCGTAGTTGGAACAGCCCAGCAGCAGCGTCACCGCCCGCGTCGCGAAGGCCGACTGCATGCCGCCGATCTGGGCCGCGAAGATCTCGTTGTCGAGTGTCGGTATTATGGCGCCCGCGATGTTGGTCCGCCCACGCGCAAGGGCGCCGGCAGCCGCGTGCGGCATCCATCCCAGCGCAGACGCCGTGGCAAGGACGCGGGCACGCACCTCGGGAGCGACTTTTTCAGGGTTGTTGAAGGCGCGGGACACCGTGGCGGTCGACACGCCGGCTGCCACCGCCACGTCCTGCGCCGTCGGCGGCCCTGCATTCCCTGCGGACCTTCTGCTTGGCGGCATGACGGCTGTTTCCCCGGCGAATGACGGCTTCGGTGACGAAGCCGAATACCGGCCATTTTAACCGGCTTCGTCTCCCGCTCCAAGCGCCACGGGCAAATGTCGACCGGAGCATGCCGTCACCCATAAAAACGCAAGAAAATCAATCTCTCCGAAGGACATTGTTCGGATTGTTTTTGCAATCCTTTTTCGTTGCCACTGCAACCGAATTTCGTCCTAATCCAGTTTTAAAAAAGTCGTTTTTCTTCCAATAACATTAAGTAGACAAAAATATCTTAAGGTAAACCTACAAATGTCTTACAAGGAAAAACGATAAAAAGAAGACATACTGCGGAGTAAAGGATTAATTAATATTCCTAGTTCAGTCTCATATCAGCGTTGTATAGAAGCAGCAGCCAGCAGGTTCTGGTCTTTCCTTTCAATCTGGCGTCCCTAAAGGGATCCTTCAGCGGCTATTGTCCTGAACGCAGTATCGGAGCCTTTCAAAAATGCCCAATAAATGGTCGCAGCCTAAACTCAACAACCCGACCATCATTGATCTCAGCAAGACGGGTGATAAGACTTATTGGAAGTTCGCACCCAACCAGGATGTCCTTTTTATTGCTGATGATTCGGTACGTACGCTGCCAAGGCTCCAGACCGATGGCGGCAACAATATCGTCGTCATGGGCGGCAAGTTCATGCCCGAAGGTAAAGCGACCGCCACTATCTATTTCACCAATCTGAACGGCCACGCCTATGTCGAAGGCGTCCACATCGACAACAAGAACGCAGGCATGCGTGACGGCATCGCCGTCTACAGCGCACCCGGCAAACAGGCCGATATCACTCTCCAGAACGTCCGGATCGACAACGTCACCGGCATCGAAGCCGGCGTCCACGGCGACGTGTTCCAGCAGCACGGCCCGATGGGCAACATCCATATGTATAACGTGACGGGCAGCACCAATTATCAGGGCGTCCGGATCGCGCCGCAGTGGCCGGTCAAGTCGGCCGACCTGGAACGCGTCGACATGTCGTACAATTCCGGCGGCCAGAAGATTTCCTATCTGTACCAGTTCGTCGACAACGCCAAGCAGCCGGAATTTCCGATCACCTTCAAGGACGTCTACGCATCCGAGCGTCCCGGACAGAAGGGTGAATACCTGGCGATCTGGCCGAAGACCGGCATCCCCGAGATCGGCGCCGTCCGGGAAGGCAACGAGGTGACGTGGCCGGGCCTGCCCTATAAGGGACACGTGACGATCGGCCATCCTCCGGGCATGGACTTCGTCCCGGCGAGCAAGGTCGGGCTCGGCTACAAGCCCGGTTCCGGCACCTCCACCGGCACGGCCCCCGAAAAGCCGCCGGTCGAGCAGCCGACCCAGCCCACACCGACCCAGCCCGAGCCGACGCAGCCGGAAGCCGGCGGACCGTCTGATGGCGGCACCACTCCCGTCAGCGCGGCCCTGCCGCTCGCCGTCACCCTCAAGGAAAGCGGCGCCATCCAGGTCAATCATGCCGGCGGCGGCAGCGGCTCCGACACTCTGGTAGGCACGACCAAGAACGACTGGATCAATGGCCGCAACGGCGTGGACACGATGACGGGCGGCGGCGGCGACGATACCTACGTCGTAACCACCGGCGACAAGATCATCGAAAAGTCAGGCGGCGGCATCGACACGGTCCTGAGCTGGGCGTCGAGCTATACGCTGCCGGGCGACGTCGAGAACCTCAAGCTGGAAGGCTCCAGCAACTCGGCCGGCACGGGCAACGACCTCGGCAACATCCTGACCGGAAACGGCGGCAACAACCTGCTGGACGGCAAGGGCGGCAACGACATCCTGAACGGCGGCGCCGGCAACGACACGCTGATCGGCGGAGCCGGCCGTGACGTGCTGACCGGCGGCGCCGGCAACGACCGGTTCGTCTTTACCGACCTGTCCGACAGCAAGCCGACCCGCGAGGGCATGGACCTGATCAAGGACTTCGGCAACGGCGACATCATCGACCTTTCCGGGATCGACGCCAACTCCAGCCTTGGCGGCAACCAGTCCTTCAAGTTCATCGGCTCGCAGGGCTTCACCAAGCAAGCCGGCGAACTGAATGTCGTCAAGGAAGACGGCAACACCTTCGTCCAGGGTGATGCCAACGGCGACGGCGCCGCCGACTTCCAGATCGCCCTGCTGGGTCAGCCCAGCTTGACCGCATCCAGCTTCGTGTTCTGATCCACTCCCCGGCGGGTGCCTTCCTGTTGAATGCTTCCGGAATGTGTCCGGCTTAGGGATGAGCCAGGGATCGGAACGACCGGCTGGTAGCGGGGCTTGAAGAACAGCCCTGCTACCAGGCCCTGGATCAGGTAGCGCGCGCGTCGCAGCCTGTGGCTGGGCGCCGTCGGCATCCGCAGAAGATGGTATGCCGATTGAAGCAGGAAGGTGATCAGGTCGCCTGTCGGATGGTACTGTTTCCGCAGGTAGAAGAAATTGCGGTAGTAATAGTAGAAGCGGTTCAGCCGGGCCTCGTTCGTCTCCACCAGCACATGGATATAGCCGGAGATCGAGCGCTTGTGCAGGACCCTGCTGCGCCCGACCAGATATCCCGGCCGCCATGCCGAGATCCTGAGCGTATAGTCCGCATCCTCCCCCAGCACCGCGAAATCGCCCGACGGTACGCCGCAGGCCTCGATCGTGGTGCGCGGGATCAGGATGGATGTCAGGCCGGCGTTACGGACCCGGACCATGCTGTGGGCCAGCATGTGCCCCCACTCCGGTTCCGGCCGGTTCTTCCAGTTGGACCTGTCGCGCCGCATGTCGACATGCGGCACGTTGTTCTCCAGCCCGTCCGGCGTCCGGGCGGCGCTGATCAGGAAGCCGATCTCGGCCGGACTGTCGAAATGGCGGCTCGCGCCTATCAGTTCGGCCAGCGCGGTCTCGCTCGGAATGACGTCGTCGTCCATCACCCAGACCCACGAAGCGCCCTGCTCGTAGCCCAGCCGGACCAGCTGTTCGAAGCCGGGGGAAACGCCCGAGTTGACGGCGTTCCGGTGATAGACGAAACCCGGCCGCGTCAGAAAGCCCTCGCTGGCCAGCATCTCGTCGGTACCGTCGGTCGATGCGTTGTCGAGAACGAGCACCCCCGAAACGGCATGGGTCTGCGAATATACCGCCTGAAGGCACTCCAGCAGTATATCGCGCCGATTGAAGGTGATGATGCAGGCGTAAACCCCATCGTTCGACTGGCTGGCCATAGGCGTTCCCGAAACAACAACGAATTGTTGAGACATTATTCAGATGCGGCCGCGCACGACCAGCCGTTACGATGCGGCCGGGCGGCCTATTCGGTAGCACCCCCTGGGATGCACCCTGATTTTCCGCCGTCTTCCGGCAACCTGCCGGATGCCTTACCGAGAGGCTGACACGATATCGTGACGGGCGATGCGGTTCAGGCTCACCTCCAGGCGCGCATCGGCCTTGGCGATCTCCTTCAGGGCGCCCGACGTGAACGCCATGTGCTCGCGTGCCGCCTGCCGGGCGGCCTCGGCGTCGCCGGCCATGATGCCGTCGCGGATGGCGCGGTGCTGGGCCAGCAGCAGGTCGCGGACGTTGCGCCGCAGGTACAGGTTCGCACGGTTATAGAAGACGTCTTTGCGCAGCATGTCCGACAGCGACCGCATGACATGGAGCATGAAGAGGTTGTGCGACGCCTCGTAGATCGCGAGATGGAAGTCTGCATCGGCATTCGCCTCGTCAGTCGGATCGTCCTTCTGATGGGCCGCTTCCATGGCTTCGAAGCATCCCTGGATCAGCTCGCGGTCGATCTCCGTCCCGCGCAGGGCTGCCAGATAGGCGGCCGAGCTTTCGGCGAGCCCGCGGAATTCCAGGTAATCGTAGGTCGCATCCGGATTGGTGAGGACGACGTTGGACAGCGGAGCCGTGAAGCTCTCGTCCAGCAGGGGCGCCACATGGGTCGCTCCTCCCCGCCCACTCACCAGCAATCCACGATTCTCGAGCTTTTCCAAAGCCTCGCGCAGGCTTGGACGGGACACGTCGAAGCGCTGCGCCAGCTCGCGTTCCGGCAGCAGGCGCTCGCCCGGACGCAGCGAACCTTCCAGGATAAGCTGTTCCAGGCGCTCCGCAATGGCATCCGCGAGTTTGGCAGGACGGATCGGATCGGTCATGGAACGATACAGCCCTTCAATGATGCACGTCTGCTTTCCTTATGGAGTTGGTAAGCCGCATTTGCAATGGCAACTGCATCGGCCAAAAGCTTTAACCGGCGCTTGCCGCTTTCCGGATAACGAGGACGATCAACTCCTTCGGGCCATGCACGCCGAAGGCCAGCGTCTGCTCGATATCAGCCGTCTTAGACGGCCCCGACACCACGACGACATTGGTCGGCATCCGCAGCGCCCAGCCCTGCGCCGCCATCAGGTCGGCGAGCGTATCGTGAATGGTGCTCTCGTCGACTAGCGCTATGTGGATCGGCGGCAGCAGCGACATCAGGCGGGGTTCGCGCGCCGTCGGCCACAGGACGACGGAGCCGGTCTCGGCGATCCCGGCGGAAGCCCAGGTAATCCCCGCATCGATCCGGTGGACCAGCTCTTCCTTGAAATCCTCGACCACCCTGTCGTACGCGACCAGTTCGGGCGCGTTTTCGTCACCGCTCCAGGCAGCGGCAAGCTGGGTGGCGACCGGCGAGCCGTCGCCGTGAAGCAGGGCACGCACACCCCGGTTGTCCAGCAGGGTCCGGAGCCGCTGGGGCCAGGTCGCGGCATCGACGTCGTGGACCTCCGCCTTCATAGCCTCGAACATCGTCCGGAAGCGGGCGAGCCGCGCCGCCTGTTCGTAGACCGGCGGGTCCCACTCCGGCAGGTCCGGCACGGCGGAGGGCGGCGCCGCGCGCAGGCGCGACAGGATTCGGGTACGGGCGTCATTCATCGTCGAAACCCTTGTCGCGGGCAAGCTGGTGGAGTGTCTGTGCGGCGAATTTCGGCTTGGTCCGGACGCTGGTCCAGGCTTTCAGCGGCGGCATCGACGGCGGGATCAGGTGGCCTAGGGCGGAAAGCACCCCCGTCCCCATCCTGTAGAGCAGGGGATGGGCGTTCAGCCATTTCCAGCCGGTCCAGGCGGATGCCTCCGACAGGGTCCAGCCGCTGCCGCCGCCCTTGACGGCCTGCGATGCCGACGGCCTGACCGACTCTCGGCGAAGCCTGACCAGGATGTCCGCGATCGGGATCTTGACCGGGCAGACCTCGACGCAGGCGTTGCACAGGCTGGAGGCGTGCGGCAGGTCTTCCGCCACGTCGAGCCCGGCGATCTGCGGCGTCAGGATCTTGCCGATCGGGCCGGGATAAACGGCGTCGTAGGTGTGCCCGCCGACGCGGGCATAGACGGGACAGTGGTTCATGCAGGCGCCGCACCGGATGCAGCGCAGCGTCTCGCGCAGTTCCAGATCGGCGTAGACGCGGGTCCTGCCGTTGTCGAGCAGCACCAGATGGATCTCCTGCGGTCCGTCCTTTTCGCCCGGCTTGCGCGGCGAGGTGATCATGTTGACATAGGTCGTGATCGGCTGGCCGGTTGCGGAGCGCGGCAGCAGCGCCAGCAGCGGCGGGATGTCAGCCATCGTCTCGACCAGCTTCTCGATGCCCATGACAGCCACGTGGAGCGGCGGCAGGGTCGTGGACATCCGGCCGTTGCCCTCGTTCTCGACCAGCACCAGCGTACCGGTTTCCGCCACGGCGAAGTTGACGCCGGATATCCCGGCATCGGCTTCCGCGAACCGTGCCCGCATCACGCGCCGGGCGGCGGCGGTCAGTTCGTCGACGTCCTCGGTGTAGCGCTGTCCCTCGATATGTTCGGCGAAGAGCTGGCCGATCTGCATCTTGTTCTTGTGGATGCAGGGCATGACGATATGGCTGGGCATCTCGCCGGCAAGCTGGATGATGTATTCGCCAAGGTCGGACTCGACCGCCTCGATGCCGTGCTCGCCCAGGAAGGCATTCAGGTGCATCTCTTCCGACACCATCGACTTGCCCTTGACCACGGTCCTGACGCCGTGGCCCTGGAATATGTCGAGCACGATCCGGTTGGCTTCGCCCGTGGTCTCGGCCCAATGGACCTTGATCCCGTTTTCGGTGCAGCGCGCTTCCAGCTGCTCCAGCAGTTCCGGCAGGCGGGCGAGCGCCCGTTCCTTGATCGCGGCGCCGCGTGCCCGCAGCTTCGCCAGATCGCCGGCATCGGGGAACTGCGCAGCCCGCTTCGCCATCAGCCCGTCCATGGCGCGGCGGAAATTGGCCCGAAGCGGCTTGTCGTTCAGCGCCACATGAGCGCGGCCGGCGAAGTTCGTGACCGTCACATGGCCGTTGCCATGATTGGTGACGTGGGCTGCCGTCTTCAGTTCAGCGGACATCGCCGCGCTCCAGCAGGAATTCGGCAAGGTGGCGGCTGCGCATCGGGGTTCCCGCCTTTTCCATTGCGCCCGAGATGTTCATCATGCAGCCGCAGTCGCCGGTGACCATCTCGCTGGCGCCGGTCGCTTCCACCGATGCGATCTTGTCCGCGACCATCGCGGCGGAAACCTCCGGCTGGCGGACCGAGAAGGTGCCGCCGAAACCGCAGCATTCCCGCTCCCTCGGGTTCTCGACCAGGGTCACGTTGGACAGCGAGCGCAGCAAGCGCTTCGGCTCGTCGGTGATGCCCATCTCCCGCATCGAGTGGCAGGAGGCATGCCACGTCACGGTGACCGGCTCGCCCTTGTCTTCCAGCTTGAGGTCGAGGACATGGACCAGGAACCAGCTCAGTTCGTAGACACGCGAGGCGAAGGCTTCCGCCTGTGCCTGGTCCGGTTCGCCGGCGAACAGCTGGGGGTAGTGGACGCGCATCATGCCGGCGCAGCTGCCCGACGGGACGATGATCGGCCAGGGCTCGGGGAAAGCAGCGAACTGCGCGCGGACCACGGTGCGGGCTTCCTCGAAGAAGCCGCAGTTGCGGGCCGGCTGGCCGCAGCAGGTCTGCCCCTGGGGGAACACGACGCGCAAGCCCTCGCGCTTCAGCAGTTCCATCCCGGCAAGGCCGGCTTCCGGATAGAACAAATCCACGAGGCAGGTGCCGAAGAAATAGACCGTTGACGGCCGTTCGGCAGGCACAGACGCTGCCGTGGACATGTGCGCGACGCTCAAGGTTGTCTCCCCCACTATGAAAATCAGGAGCATCGCCGGACGGTAGATGCCGGGACCCGACCCCGCACCATCGTCACGCCCCGCTCCGCCGTTTCCTCTCCAATCACTTCCCGCCCGATCATGCGCGGTTGTTCGAAACCACCGCTATGATCGATACCTTGACCATGATTTTTTAGACGGATAAATGATTTTACCAACATGGTCAATGCGCAATTTCATTTTGACCAATGGAAGATTTTTGCGGATGGGCAAGCCTCTCCAAGCGTGGGCTTGGGGCGCACTTCTGGCCGGACCGGAGCCGACGATGCGGACACTGGGACTGCGGCGGGTGATGCTCCATGCCACTGTCGATCTCGTAACAGGCTTGATGCGGGCGAAAAGGCGCGCCTATCACCACAGCCGCGTGACGACGCCGTCGAAAACGGCGTCCGCCGATACCAGCGGCAGGTTGTAGGTCAGCGCCGTTGCCGCCAGCAACCGGTCGAAGGGATCGCGGTGGGACCAGGCCATTGTGCCAGCCATGATGCAGACCGCCGGATCGAAGCCGGCGACCGAGCCGCCCTGTTCGCCCAGCAGTGCGGCCAACCCATCGATGAACGGTTCCATCTCCGGCCATTTGCCGAGCCGAACCTTCTGCGCGATCTCGACGAACGTGATCGGGCTGACCAGAACCGTGTCCGCCGCCTCAATGGCGGCGAGGGCCGGTCTCGACAGACGGCCATCCCCCGACAGACTCCACGCCCAGGCGTGGGTATCGAGCAGGACAGCCGTCACCGACCGCCTTCCCACAGATCAAGGTCGTCCTCTTCCATCGGCTCGAAAAAATCGGGTCCAGTGCCGAGCTTCCCCTTGAGCAGACCGACCTTGAAAGCGCCCTTGACGACCGGGACCAGCCTGACGACCGGCTTGCTGCCTTTGGCGATGACGACTTCCTCGCCGCGCAGCGCCGCCTCGATGAGCTTGGACAGGTTGGTCTTGGCGGCGTGAATGGTGAACTGCTGCATCCCGGTTCCTGCTGCTGGGAAGATTAGCTTAGCCAGACGGCATCACTTAGTCAACTTAGCTAACGACACAGGAGCCACGACAGGGAACAAAACGAAAAAGGCCCCTCCTCCCGGTCGGGAGGAGGGGCCTTCGAAGAAGAGCGGGATCAGGCTTTGGCGGTCGAGCAGAGCTTCCAGTCGTCACCCTGCAAGGCGAACAGCAACGCCAGCGGCTGAGATGTGCTGCGGTCCAGCACGACGCGGAAGCGTGTTCCGACGCAGGCGCCCTGCGCCTTGGCGACCGGCAGCTTAACGCTCTTGGACTTCAGGCAGCCGTCGGCGCTCTTCGGGAGAGCGGCGGTGAAGGCTTCCGGCGTCTTGCCGTTCAGTTCCATGAAGTAGTCGGTCGGCTGGCCGCCCTGGACCTTGGCTTGCAGCACGATCGAACCGTAACGCGACCGGTACAGGCCGGACTGCTGGTTGCCGTCAGCCATCCCGGCGGGCAGCGGCCGGAAGGAGACGGCACCACAGGCCGGCGGTCCCTTCTCTGCGGTCTTATGAGCGTCGGCCTTCTTCTCGGCCGAGTTGCCAGTGGTAGGGGAGACGAAGGCTGTCGCCGCGATCATCGCGGCGGCCAGGGCTAAGCGGAAAAGGATCATCTATCCAACCCTCGCGGAGGTGTCCGCCGGTGATTTTTCCGGCAGTGGCGCGGTATAGCGGTGCGATGGTTAACGTTCGGTGAAGTTTTGCCCTTCAGCGAGCCGTGCTATGAAAAACGCTTCCGTAGCTCGGCGAAGGCGACCGTGGCCAGCGCCGCCGCCTCGGTGGATCCCTGGCCGCTGACGTCGGGATGGACCGCTTTCAGGCGGTCGCGATAGGCGGTCTTAAGGTCGGCGAGGGTCTCCGGCATCCTGGTCAGGCCAAGCGACGCCAGCGCGTCCCGCGTCCTGGCATCGACGACAGGCCCGGTCTCTCCGGGCGACGGGTCCGGCCCCGCCCGTTCCCCGGTATCGTATTCCGAACCGGAAGCGGCATCGAAGAACGACAGGTCCGCCTCGAGCCTGCTTATCGTGGCCGTCAGGTCGTCATGTTCGTCCAGCCAGATCGTCAGCCGATCCTCGAGACTTTCCAACGACACCCGCAAGGCCGCGCGCCGTTCAGGGTCCGCTTCGTCCGCTACTTGGGCGGTCATGACCTCCCGCGCCTTGTCATAGCGTAGGATCTCGGAGATCAGGGCGTCCCGCCGACTCTTGGCAGCGGCAAGTTCGCGGCGAAGGCGCATGATGGCGGAACCTGCTCCCTCCGTCCGCGCGGATCCCGAACGCTTGGCCGGGTCCAGTCCGTCCAGGTAAGCCGCGACCGTCGCAGCAGCCGATCCGAAGACCAGCCTGAGCAGGGTACCGAATTCACCCAGCGCGCCGTTGCCCGAAACACCGCGCCCTCTCCGGCGGAAACGCACTTTCAATCGATACTCCAGCCGTTAGCCCGGCGCGATTTCGCCGCCGGAAACTCTACGAGGAAGCCGGAAACTATGCCAGAAGCCGTGTATCCCGGCACCGGTTCTTCCTTTCGCAGGAGCGAAGGCGCAGCCACGCATACTATCCGGATAATACTTAAGATTTGATTAAATTTTATATTCATTCGATGCGTATTTGGTCGGGATCGCAGAAAAAATCTTGTTGCCGATCAATGCTTTATCAGACCGTTTACGCAATGTCTAAATCGTTGGGGGTAGATTTGATTACGCCTATCGATAGTTTGAAGTTAATACGAAATTAAAGCACATTGTCATCACCAACAACGAGGGAGCGCAGGCAACCACAGACGACCCAATAAGATCCAATGCCAGCAAATTCGAAACAAAAATCCTAGATTACCAAGTTAATAAAGAGCTTAATATTCATTCAAAAAACTGGTTTATTTTGGCAGTATGAATGTCGAGTAGTTCTCAGGGGCCTAACAGATTACGCTGTGACCGCCATTTGATCTCCGATAACTGTCGTTTAGTACCCTTCTGCTTCTGATCCCACCTATTTATCCTCATGGAGTGATTGTCATGGAAAGCATCAAGTTCGCCGCCGAATACGTTTCCAACCTGCCGGTCGTCGCCAAGATCGCCCCGGCCCTGTCGAACCGCCGCGGCGTCACCGCCCTGGAATACGGCCTGATCGCTTCCCTGATCGCCGTCATCATCATCGCTTCCTTCGGCACGCTGGGCGAGGCGATGGGAACACTGTTCGAAGGTATCGCGACTAAGTTGACTAACCCCGCTCCCGCTTCCGGCAGCTAAGGATCGCTTGGATCGCCGCTGGGAGAATCGCTGTGCCTTTCATCGACCTGATCCTCTTGGCGGCCTGCCTCGTATACATCCTGGCTGCGACATTCGATCTGGCAACCAGGATCATACCGGACACCTGTTCTCTAGTACTTCTTCTCCTTGGTCTCCTTCGCCTCTTACTGATCGATGGCAGCGCGTCGGCATTCGCCGATGCCGCAACCGCCGCCGGGACCTTCATCGTCCTCGTCATGCTCTGCATGGCCGGACTTCTCGGCGGCGGCGACGCCAAATTGATAGCCGCCAGCACGTTCTTCCTCGGGTTCGAACGGCTGGCGGATTTTTTCAGCACCACAGCTCTTTCGGGGGGAATTCTGGCCCTCCTCTATTTGATCGGTCACGCCGTATTGTCCGGCCGCACCATGCGTCTCCCGCCGCTCTCCGGCGCCGCCTCGCGCCATTCCTGGAGACGCCGCCTCAAGGTGGCACTGGCGGCGGAACACCGGCGCGTCGCCCGAAAGCAATCGATCCCTTACGGCGTTGCAATCGCCGCCGGCGCACTGATCTCGCTCGGCGGCCTCCATTGATAAGGGTGCCGTCATGTTTCTTCGTATTCTGCTTATCGGCCTGGTAAGCCTGTCGCTCGGCATCATCGGCATCGTCGTCGTACGCTCCCTGCCGACTGAAACCGTCGGGACGGCCGAAGCCGCTCCGGCGCCGGTTCTGGGCGCCGCGATCATGGTCGCCGCCAAGACCGTTTCCGCCGGCACCCTGATCCGCGCCGACGACGTGCGCTGGCAGGACTGGACGGCCGGCAGCGTGCCGGCAGGCTATTTCAACCGCACCTACGTTTCCGCCGATGCCGTCATCGGCTCGGTCGCCCGGCGCAATTTCGCTCCGGACGAGCCTCTGATCCAGGGCCAGATCGTCAGTCCGGGCGACCGGGGTTTCCTCGCCGCCGTCCTGACCCCCGGCAACCGCGCCGTCTCCGTCGCGGTCGATGCGGTCAGCGCCGCCAGCGGCCTGATCTGGCCCGGTGACCGGGTAGACCTGATCCTGACCCAGACCTTCGAGCACGACGATACCAAACCCAGCCAGAAGGCGGTCGGCGAGACCGTACTGACCGATCTGCGGGTGCTGGCGATGGACCAGCATCTCAAGGAAGCGGTCAGCGGCCAGTCCGATCCCGCCGAACTCCGCGTGCCGCGCACCGTGACGCTGGAAGCGACGGCCCGGCAGGCCGAGATGATCGCGGTTGCTTCCGGTTTGGGCCGGCTGGCCCTGGCGCTGCGCAGCATCGCCACCGAAGCCGACGACGCCGAACCCGCCGGCAAGGTCGTCTCCACCTGGGCCGCGGATGTTTCCCCGGCCCTGGCGCTCCAGAAACCAGCCCCCCGCCCCGTCGCGGCACCGGCAGCATCATCCGCTCCCGCCGGCGTGCAGATCCTCCGCGGCTCGTCCCGCTCCGGCCAATGACACCAGCGCTCAAGGAAACACAGGTCATGTTCAAGACCCTCGCCCGCCGAATGGGCCGTGCGATCCTCGTAAGCCTCGCGCTCGTCGTCATGGCCGGCGCCGCCAGCGCCGATACGGAGGTCACGCTCGAAGTCAACGCCGGCAAGACCGTCACCCTGGCCCGCCCTGCCACAACCGTCTTCGTCGCCAACCCCGAGATCGCCGACGTCCAGGCCCCGACCAACGGCGCGTCCTTCTTTGTCTTCGGCAAGGCGCCGGGACGGACCTCCGTCTTCGCGCTCGGCGCCGACGGCAAGCCGATGGTGTCGTACTCGGTCGAGGTGACCCACTCCCTGGCCGACCTGAAGCGCCGGCTGACCACACAGCTCCCCGACGTCCAGGCCGACCTGGACTCCACCCCCGGTGGCATCGTCCTGGCCGGGTCGGCGCCCAACCCGGCATCCGCCGCGGCCGCGGCCGATCTGGTCCGCCACTACCTCGGCAAGGACCAGCAGCTCGTCAACCGGATGCGGGTAACCGCCGGAACGCAGGTCAACCTGCGTGTGCGGATCGCCGAAGTCTCCCGCACCGTCACCAAGGAACTGGGCTTCAACTGGGAAAGCCTGTTCAACGTCGGCGCCTTCACCTTCGGCATCGCCACCGGCCGCGACGCCCTGACGGCGGGCGGCACGATCCTCCGCTCGGTCACCGGCGCCGCCAGCCTGCCGATCGGCTACAAGTCCAGCAACGGCCGTGTCGACGTCAACACCGTGATCGACGCCCTGGCAGAAGACGGCCTGATCTCCATCCTGGCCGAGCCGAACCTGACGGCGCTGTCCGGCGAGACCGCCAGCTTCCTGGCCGGCGGCGAGTTCCCGATCCCGGTCAACCAGCGCGACGGCCAGATCACGATCGAGTTCAAGCAGTTCGGCGTCAGCCTGGATTTCACCCCCAGCGTGCTGTCCGGCGAACGCATCAGCATGAAGGTCCGCCCGGAAGTCAGCGAACTGACCGACGAGGGCGCCGTCGTGATCGAAGGGCTGAAGATCCCGGCGCTCAGCGTCCGCCGGGCCGAAACGACGGTCGAACTGGGCAGCGGCCAGAGCTTCGCCGTCGCCGGCCTGCTCCAGAACAACAGCCGCACGGTCGTCCAGAAGGTGCCCGGCATCAGCGACGTCCCGGTTCTCGGCAGCCTGTTCAACTCCACCCAGTTCCAGCGGAACGAGACCGAACTGGTGATCGTCGTGACCCCCTACCTGGTCGCCCCGGTGTCCCAGCCTGGAGCGCTCCAGGTCCCCAACGACGGCTACATCCCGGCCTCCGACCTGGAACGGATCTTCGTCGGCCGGCTGAACAAGCCCGGCAAGTCCGATGCCAGCGGGCTTCTGTTCGGTCCCGGCGGCGTCCGGCTGCGCGGCGACGTCGGCTTCATTCTCGATTAATGGCTCGATCAATGCCTCGATCAGGGCGGCTCCGGCGGTCCGGCGCGTTACAGGAGATTTTCCCATGAATTCCCTTCCCCGACTGATTTCCGCGATTGCCGGCTTGCTCATCACCACGGCCTGCACCACTCCCGAACTGCCGATCGAACAGGCCCGCATCGACAATATCGGCGTCGTCGACGCGATCGACGGGACCTTCACCGTGGCGATGGACGGCCAGGGCCGGATTTCCCCGGTGGAGCGTTCCGCGGCCCTGAAGACCCTGTCCGACTTCGGCGCCGTCCGGACCGTCCGGGCACGGGTCGAGAGCGGCACCACGGCCCAGGCCCGCGCGGCACTGGTCGAGCTGTTCGCCGATGCCGGCGTTCCTCCCGGCCATCTCAGCTTCGGCGGCGACGCAGCCACCGCTCCGGGGCAGGTCCGGATCGCCCTCCAGCGCTTCGAGGTGACGCCGCCGACCTGCGCCGGCTGGCCCGACATCCAGAAGAACTACGTGGAGAACGGACCGGTCCTGCCGATGGGCTGCGTCACCAACCGTAACCTCCAGTTGATGGTCGAGGACCCACGCGACTTGATCGTCGGAAGGTCGCTGGGCGATGCCGACACGGAGCGCGAGGTCGCCGCCGTCAACCGCTACCGGGCCGACAAGGTCAAGCCCTTCCTGTCGAACACCGCGACCGGCGGTTCCGGCGCCAGCCTGAGCAGGCAGTAATCCCATGAGCGCACTCCCCAAACCCCTCCTCCAGGCCGTTACCCCGACCTCCAGCGACCGCTCCGGCAAGGTGCTGGCCTATGTCGCCGACGCCGCCACCGAGACGGCCCTGCGGCAGGTCGCAGCACCGATGCTGCTGACCGATTTCGAGATCCGGCGCGGCGATGTCCGGACCGCCGCCCGCGATCTGGCCCGGCAGCGCTCGCCCGACCTGCTGATCGTCGACCTGAGCGGCAACGACCTGCCGATCGGCGCCATGGAAAGCCTGTCCCAGGTCTGCGAACCGAGCGTCACCGTGGTCGCCATCGGCGACCGCAACGACGTGGCGCTCTACCGCAACCTGCGGGCACTGGGTGTCGCCGAGTACCTGTTCAAGCCGCTGCCCACCGATCAGGTCGAAGCGATGTTCGGCCGTGCCATGGGCGCCGCCGCATCGGGTCAGGCGACCGGCCGCCAGGGCAAGCTGATCGCCGTCACCGGCGCCCGGGGCGGCGTCGGGACCACGACGGTCGCCGTCAACCTGTCTTCGTATCTGGCCGATGTCGGCCGGCGCCGGATAGCGCTGGTCGATCTCGACCTCCACACCGGCACGGTGGCCTTGCACCTCAACCTCAAGCCGGGCCGGGGACTGCGGGAAGCGATCGAATCGCCTGACCGGGTGGACGGGCTGTTCCTGGAGCGGGCGATGCAGCCGGCCTCCGACCGGCTCGACGTGCTGGCGGCGGAAGAGCCGATCGTCCCGGCGATCCATCAGGACTCCAAGGCCGTCATGGACCTGCTGGAACTGCTGCGGAGCCAGTACCACTACGTCATCCTCGACGTGCCGCATGGCTTGGTCGGCGCATCGCGCGAAGTGCTCGACCAGGCGGCGCTGCGGATCGTCGTGGCCGACGGCAGTCTTGCCGGAGCGCGCGACGCCCTGCGGCTGCGGAGTACGTTCGAAGCAGCGGGAGTGTCCCGCCCGACGCTGGTCCTGCACAACCGCTCCGGCGCTCCCGGCGCCCTGAAGCCGGCGGAGTTCGACCGCGCGCTGGGTGCTGCCGCCGACTGCGTGATGGAGAACCGGCCCAAGCCGCTGATCGAGGCCGCCACGCTGGGCGAGCCGGCGATCCGCCGCTGCACCCCGTTCAAGAACGAGATCGCCAAGCTGGCGCAGGCGGTTTCCGGCCAGTCCGCTTCCGGCGCGCCCGGCCTGTTCGCCCGGATGTTCAAACGATGAGCGGCCTGTTCGGACGCAAGTCGGGCGCTGCCCTGACCGAGGCGGCGCCGGCCCCTCAGCTCCAGCCGCAGCCTCAACCGGCGCTGGTGGAAGCCGCTGTTACGCACGATCAGTCGTCGCCGCGCGCCCGCTCGCTCGACGGCATCCGGACCGAAGCGATGAGCCGGATCGATCCGGCCGCCGTCGCCCGGCTGGAGCCGGCGGCGCTCCGGCCGCTGCTGGAGAACCTGATCGACGAAATCGCGACCGAGAACCGCTTCCAGCTCAACAGCCGCGAGCAGAGCCAGCTCGCCAACGAACTGGTCCACGACATGCTGGGCTTCGGCCCGCTGGAGCCGCTGCTGGAGGACGACCGGATCACCGACATCATGGTGAACGGCCCGCACCGGGTCTTCGTCGAGCAGCAGGGCAAGCTGGTGCTGTCCGGAGTCCGGTTCCGCGATCAGGCGCATGTGCTGAACATCGCCCAGCGGATCGCCGGCGGCATCGGCCGGCGCATCGACGAATCGAGCCCGATGGTCGATGCCCGCCTGCCCGACGGCAGCCGCGTCAACATCGTCGTGCCGCCGCTGGCGCTCGACGGCACCTGCATCTCCATCCGCAAGTTCGCACGGCGGCGGATCGACCTCGCCTCCCTCGTCAGCTACCGTAGCCTGTCGGAGCCGATGGCGCGGGCGCTGGAGATCTTCTCGCGCGCCCGGCTCAACGTGATCATCTCCGGCGGCACCGGGTCGGGCAAGACGACCCTGCTCAACGCCATGTCGCGGATGATCGACATCGGCGAGCGCGTCGTGACGATCGAGGACGCGGCGGAGCTTCAGCTTCAGCAGCCCCACGTGGTCCGGCTGGAAACCCGGCCGGCCAACCTGGAAGGCCAGGGCCAGATCACCCAGCGCGACCTGGTGCGGAACGCGCTCCGGATGCGACCGGACCGGATCATCATCGGCGAGGTGCGCGGGTCCGAAGCCTTCGACATGCTCCAGGCGATGAACACCGGCCACGACGGATCGATGTCCACCGTCCACGCCAACAACACCCGCGACGCGCTGGCCCGCATCGAGAACATGGTGATGATGGGCAGCGTCAGCCTGCCGCCGCGCGCGGTGCGCCACCAGATCGCCAGCGCCGTCCACATCATCGTCCAGGTCCAGCGCATGCGCGACGGCGTCCGGCGGATCACCCAGATCTCGGAACTGGCCGGGCTGGAGGGCGACGTGATGGTCACGCAGGACCTGTTCACCTTCGAGTTCCAGGGCGAGCACCGCGATGGCACGATCCGGGGCACCTACCGCTCCGCCGGGGTGCGGCCGTCCTTCATGGACCGGCTTGAGTATTTCGGGCTCGACGGCGCCTACATGGCGGCGGTCGAGCAGGACCGCGGGTAAGGGGAGATCCGGGCGATGGGAGGCATTCCGCTGTTCGACCTGATGCTGCTGGGGCTGGGCGTACTGATCCTGATGACGGTGCCCGCGATCCTGACCTCGCAGGCGCGCCGCCGCCGGCTCGACCGCCGCATCGCCGGATTGTACGACACCGAGAACCGGGGCGTCCCGGCGGTGGCCGCCGACGCCAAGCCGGTGAGCATCACGCTGGGCCAGCCGGACGGCCGCTGGCCCGCTCTCCGGAAGGTGGCGGCCGTCTGCTTCGGCTACCACCGGGACCGGGTGGAGACGACGAAGACGGTCGTGCTGACGGCCATTGGCGCCGGGTTGGCCGGCGCCCTGGCGGCAGGCTGGATCGCCGGGCCGTTCGTCGGCCTGCCGTCGGCGGTCATGATGGCGGCGGCGGCCGGCGGCGCGATGCTGGGCGCGCGCTTCGTCTTCGGCCGGGCGCGGCGCGCCCTGGCGGAGCGGCTGCTCGACCAGTTCCCCGACGCGATCGGCCTGATCGTCCGGGCGGTCCGGGCCGGCGTGCCGGTGACCGAGGGCATCCGGATCGTCAGCGCCGAGATGCCGGCGCCCGCCGGGCCTGAGTTCAAGCGCGTGATCGACGAGCTGTCGGTCGGCGTCGACCTGGAGACCGCCCTGTGGTCGCTGGCGACCCGGACCGGCCTGCCGGAATACCGCTTCTTCGTGGTGACCATAGTGCTCCAGCGCGAGACCGGCGGCAATCTGACGGAGACGCTGGACAACTTGGCCGACGTGATCCGCAAGCGCCGGGCCGTGCGCCAGCGCGCCCACGCCCTGTCGGCGGAGGCCCGGACGTCGACCTATGTCCTCGCGGCCCTGCCCTTCATCACGGGCGGCGGGCTGTATGTGATCAATCCCGATTATCTCGCCCGCCTTTTCACGACCAGCGACGGCAAGCTGATGCTCGCCGCCGCCGCCGTGAGCCTCGCCTGCGGCCTTGGCTCCATGTCGATGCTGATCCGGAAAGCCCTGTCATGAACACCGCCCTCGCCACCCTTGCCCCGCTGGACATCGCCTTGCTGTGCGCCGCCGTCGTGATGCTGGTGACGGTCGCCGCCGTGGTCCAGCTCGGCTTGTCCCGCCGCCGGCTCAACGGCAGGCTGGACCATGTCCGGCAGACCGCCCTGGTGTCGCAGGGAGGGGCCGCAATCGTGGAAGCGCCCGGCCTGCTGGAGCGCTTCGGCGGCTTTCTCGCCAAGGGACCGCTGATCGGTCAGGCGGAGATGGCGCTGATCAAGGGCCAACTGGCGACCGCCGGTTTCAACAGGCCGGGCGGACCGGCATACTATGTCGGCCTGAAGGCCGTGCTGGCGCTGACCGCCGTCCTGGCCGACTGGATCTGGCTGGAAGCCAAGACAGTCCCCGCGCCGCTGCTGATGACGGTCGGCACCTTGCTGGCCGCTACCCTGGCTGGCTGGCGGCTGCCCGACATGGTGCTGTCCAGGCTGGCCAAGCGCCGGCGCGACGCGATCGAGCGCGGCCTGCCCGACGCGCTGGACCTGCTGGTGATCTGCGGCGAGGCCGGCCTGGGCCTGGACATCGCCTTCGAGCGGGTCGCCCGCGAGATGAAGCACGCCCATCCGGAGCTTGGCAGCGAACTGGCGATCACCGCCGCCGAGATGCGGGTGCTGCCCGACCGCTTCGTGGCGCTCGCCAACATGGCCGACCGGCTGAAGCTGGAAACGCTGCGCAGCCTCGTCGCGACGCTCAGCCAGACCATGCGCTACGGCACGCCGCTGGGACAGGCGCTGCGGGTGCTCGCCAACGAGATGCGCCGCGAGCGGCTGACCAAGTTCGAGGCGAAGGCCGCCCGCCTGCCCGTGCTGATCACCCTGCCGATGATCTGCTTCATCCTGCCCTGCGTCTTCATCGTCGTGGCCGGCCCCGCCGCCCTCGACCTCATCAATACCCTCGGTTCTCGTTAATTCATTCTTTTGTTTGAAGGATTTGCCGCCATGCCGAATTTCGCCTCCGCCTCCCGCCTGCTGCTGATCGCCGGCTGCCTGATGATGTCCGCCTGCGTCGGAACCGGCACGGGCACCGGCCCGTCCGTGTCTAACGCGCCGCCCGCCAGCATCCTGGACGAGAAGGGCCGCATCCAGATGCGGCTTGCCGAGAGTGCGCGCGAAGCCGGCAACTTCCCCTATGCCGCCAAGCTGTACCGCACGCTGGCGGCGGGCCAGCCGGGCAATGCGCCGCTGCACGTGGCGCTGGGCGACACCCTGACGGGCGCCGGCGACTTCGAGGCGGCGGCGGAAGCCTACCGCGACGCCATCGCGATCGACCGCTTCAACGCGGACGCCCGGCTGGGCCTGGGACGGGTCGCGATGCAGCTCCGCCAGCCGGACCTGGCGGTCGTCCAGTTCGGCGCCGTGGTCGACCAGTCGCCCAACGACGCGCGCGGCCATGTCGGGCTGGGCGTGGCGCTCGACACGCTGGGCCGCCACGCCGAGGCGCAGAAGGAATACCGGGCCGCCTTGGCGGTCAACCCAAACAACAAGACGGCGATCAACAATCTGGGCCTGTCGCTGGCCCTGGCCGGCAACCCGGCGGAAGGCGAAGCGCTGCTGGAGCCGCTGGCCGACGGTCCGTCCAGCACGCCCCGTCTGCGCCAGAACCTGGCACTGGTGCTGGGCCTGAAGGGCGACAGCGGCCGCGCGGCGCAGCTTGCCCGGGCCGACCTGAGCGAGCAGGACGTCCGCGCCAACCTCGCCTTCTACGAGGCGGCCCGGCACGTCCCCGGCGCCAACTGAGCGGCTGCGGAAGGGATGACCGTCATGGACGGCAAGGCGATGAAGAGATGGCTGTCGCGGAAGGGGACGACGGCGCTGGAGTTCGCCCTGGTGGCTCCCCTGGTGATCCTGGTCGCCGTCGCCATCGTCGAGTTCGGCTACATCATGACGGTCCAGAACCTGCTGGAGCTGTCGGCGCGCAAGGCGTCGCGCGGCGGAGTCACGGGCGAGACGCCGACCGGCGGCATGACCCGCGAGGAGATGCTGCGGGCGATCGTGCGCGAGACCGGGTTGGGCCTGATCGACCCGGCCCGCGTGACGATCGGCATCACCGCCTATGACGGCTTCGAGAAGATCGGCCAGCCGGAGCCCTGCATGGACCTGAACGGCAACGGCGTCTGCGACCCGTCCGAGCCGTTCACCGACGTCAACGGCAACGGCCTCTGGGACAAGGACCAGGGCAAGGCCAGCGCCGGCAGCGGCGGACAGGTGGTGATCTATACCCTGAGCTACACCGACGTCCCGCTGACCGGCATGGTCGCGGCGCTGATGGCGGCGTCGCCGATGACTTATTCGGCCCGCGTGGTCGTCCGCAACGAACCCTTCCGGGGCTGAGGGAATGGACCGGTCATGAAGAAGCTTCTTAGTCCCAGGGGAAGGCGCGGCGTCGCGGCGGTGGAGTTCGCCCTGCTGATGCCGGTGCTGATCCTGCTGCTGGTCGGCATGGTGGACATAACCGGCTACGTCTCGACGGTACTGAAGCTGGAGCGCGTCAGTTCCGGCACCGCCGATATCGGCGCGCAGTACGACAAGCTGCGCGACTCGATGACGGTGGTCAAGGGCGACGAGGTCGGCATGCTGTTCCTGGCGGCCGAGCAGCTCGCGAAGCCGCTGGACCTGCCGCAATACGGCGCCGTGATCATCACCTGCATCGGCGACCAGGGGTCCGGCCCGGCGGTGATGTGGCAAAGGCGGTCGGGCCGCATCGATGCCGTCAGCCGGATCGGTTCCGGCGGCGGCCTGACGCTGCCGCCGGGATTCAGCGTCCGCTACGGCGAGAACGTCCTGATCGTCGAAGTCTTCTACACGCTCCACCCCTACCTGTTCAGCGTCGGCTGGCTGAGTCCGACCGACCAGAGCGTCGATATCCGGTCGGTCGCGATATACCGGCCGCGCTGGGGCACCCTGACGACCCTCAGTCAATGATTTCGCTTCATATTTTCCGATCCGACCGACGCTCCAATTTTTCCGGAGAACCGTGAGATGTCCGCCGTTCCGCGCACCTTCAAGTCCTGGCCGATCCTTGAGCTGGCATCTCGCCTGAAACTCCGCCGTACTCTTGGCCGAAGCGGCAACATCGCGACGATGGCGGCCCTGATGTCGGTGCCGCTGATCGGCGCCGCCGGATTGTCGGTCGACGGCGTCCGGGCCTACATGCTTCACAACAGGATGGTGAGCGCGCTCGACGCCGCAGCGCTGGCGGGCGGGCGCGTGCTTTCCACCGCCAATGTCGAAGCGGATGTCCGGATGTATTTCAACGCCAACATCCCCGCCGACTATCTCGGCGCCACGGTCGGCAGCCCGAAGGTGACGGTCGGCGCCAATGACGAGACGCTGACGCTGAGCGCCAGCGCCACCCTGCCGACGACCTTCGCCCGCGTGCTCGGCTTCGACACGATCCCGGTATCGGTGACCAACCGGATCCGCCGCACCGTGCGCGGCATGGAACTGGCCCTGGTGCTGGACGTCACCGGGTCGATGTGGGGAAGCAACAAGATCGGGCAGCTCCGGAGTTCGGCCACCGATCTGGTCAACATCCTGTTCGGCCCCAACGAGCAGTCGCAGACGCTGTGGATCTCGCTGGTACCCTATACCGCCACCGTCAATCTGGGGCCGACGCGGCGAAACTGGCTGACCGCTTCGTCGCCCGATGCATCCGCCTATGCGCCCGACACCTGGCGCGGCTGCGTCGAAGCGCGCCCGAACAACGACGCCAGCGACCTGCCGCCCTCCTCCGCTCCGTTCACCGCCTTCCTCTACAAGTCCACGCTGGGCCTGTATCCCGGCGGCGGCGACAACGACTGGCCGGCCATCACAGACAGCACGAACTACGTCGATACCAACGACCGCGCCGGCCCCAACTTGGGCTGCGGTCCGCCGCTGACGTCGCTGACCAACAAACGGGCCGACATCCTGAGCAAGATCGCCACGCTGAAGGGCGTCAACCGGGGCGGCACCATGGCGAACCTGGGCCTTCAGGCCGGCTGGTTCACCCTGTCGCCGCAATGGCGCGGGCTGTGGGGCGATCCGACCCCGGCGGGCATGCCGCTGGACTATGGCACGGCCGATACCGACAAGGCCGTCGTGCTGCTGACGGACGGCAGCAATGAATGGTACGACCACGCCAAGCAGCCTTCCTACGACTACACCGCCTATGGACGGCTGTCCGAAGGCCGGCTCGGCACGACCACCGGCGGTCAGGCGACATCGCGGATCAACAGCCGGATGACCGATCTGTGCACCGCCATGAAGGCGAAGAAGATTACGATCTACACGATCACGCTGATGGTCACCAGCAACACGACCAAGGATCTGTACCGGTCCTGCGCTTCCCAGCCGAGCTACTATTTCAACTCCCCCAGCGCCACCGAACTGCGCGGCATCTTCCAGCAGATCGGCTCCCAGCTCAGCAACCTGCGGATCGAGCAGTAGGGCTGGGAGCGGCGGAAGCGGCGATGGCGGCAATGACGGCGGAGGCGGGAACGGAGAACCGGGACGCCGGCGCTGGGCGTTTCGGCAACGACCGCGAAAGGTCACTATTGGTCACTATCCGGAGGTCCGTGACCTGACCGGCGGGAGTCGTTGCGGGGAGAGCCATGGCGGCGGGCGGCGGTTCGAGCGCGTCGAGTTCTTCCAGCGGATCGCCGTCGAGATCTTCCAGATCGGCATCGGGATGGGTCCGGTCGAGATGGTAGTGATGGGCGATCCGCTTGTCCTGGATGACGCCGCGCAGCTTCAGGCGGAACTCGATGGCGCGGAGCGCCAGCCCGCCACGATTGTTTTCCTGTGCGCCGGCGATGATCGCCTCCACCTGCTCCGCCGCTTCATCGAGCAGGGCTTGATGCTCGGCCCGCCGGGCTGCCCGCAGCCGGTCGATCCGGGTCCGGATTTCCGGCTGCCGCATCAGGAACGCACCCCGCTGCTTGGCACCCTGCGCCGAAAATCCTGCACGCCGGGCGGCTTCCGCCCCACCGACGCCGCAAGCCATGGCGTCGCAGAAGGCTTCCTGCCGTGGGGTGAGGCGGATGCTGGGGCTTGGCGATGCGGTCATGGCGGAGACTTTCTTGAGTAGGAAGATAAAAAGAATATAATCCTTTTTTCTGTTAGAACGCAAGACGAAAGCGGTGCTGTTGCGGGCGGTGGATCTGACGAATGGGGTTAAGCGGTATCGAAGCTTTGCCGGGCGGGAACGTTAGATGTCGGGCTGAAGAGGCCCGACCTACGTGAGCCTGCTCGTGTATAATGGCCGGATCATCGGTCAAGAGGATCGTGTGCTGCCGTAGGTCGGGCCTCTTCAGCCCGACATCTCTGCCGAAGCTCACCAGTCAATCTTCAATGCCGTTGATATTAATGATGGTTCGTAGAGTGCTGGGAAGACGGGAAGCTGGAGTAGTCACAATCGTTTTCGTGAAGGGCCAGATGCTCTTCGTGAAAACCGTGGAATGGATGGATTTGGGCCGATGACCGAAGGTTATCACTAGATCAAAAGCGAGCTCGATTATGTTTACTTGATGAACGGGTATACTATACATGATACCGCCTATGGCCGTGGAGTATCCATTCAACACGCTGAGCAACTACACGAAGCCAATGCCAAGGAGATTGTCAGGCGGCCAACTCGTATGTGCGGCCAGGAAGTGCGTTTTCTGCGGGGCGCATGCGCTTGTCCCAGGAGGGACTGGCGCGAATCATGCGAACGAGCCGCCCCGCTATCGCACGTTATGAAGGCAACCCACAGAAGGAAATTCCCGGTTCTGCCGACGTTGCACTTCGCCTGTTCTATGCTGCCAGAATGACAAGCGATCCGATCGCAAGGGAGGTCGCCGACCTTCTTACCGAAATCGATGAGCTTGAGCACGACTCTAGAGCGGTCACGTTCAAGGAAACGGAATTCGGGTGGTTGAAGACCGCCGCATAGCGCCTGCGCTTTTTTCAGAGCTTGCCTGAACAAGCATCATGGATTTTTTGTTGTGGGTGGCTTCTTGCCGTGGCGGACCGACCAACAGGTGGACGTTGACCGGCGGCCCAGCCGAAGCACCGGCCGGTCCCGGAAGCCGCCGCCGTTATTCCGGCGCGAACGCCGTGCTTCATAATAAATAACAAGATTCGCACGGCCATCGCGGCCGCACTGGTAGTAATAATTTTGCTACGTCAAGAGGCTAATTACTGCTTGACTTGGGATCGGTTTGCATTCTGAAATTGACTGCCGAGACCGGCCTGGGTCCCGGACCGATGCCCTGTGCATTCGTCCGGCGTTTCCAGGGAGGTCGGGGCAAGGGGAGCCTAAGAAAATAACAATCGATAATAGAGGAAACGCTATGATCAGACGTAGAAGTGCCCTGATCGGCATGGCTGCCGCCGTCGCGGCTGGCGCCTTCGCAACCCAGGCATCGTTCGCCCAGGAGAAGAAGACCCTGGCCTTCGTGGTCAACGTCCCGGCGGATTTCTGGCAGATCGCCCGGCGCGGCACGGAAAAGGCCCAGAAGGAGCTGCCGAACTACAACATCGAGTTCTACATCCCGGGCGAGATGTCGGCCGCAGCGCAGAAGCGCATCCTGGAAGATTTGCTCGCAAAGGGCGTCGCGGGGGTTTCGATCAGCCCGGTCAATCCCGACAACTCGACTGAAATCCTGAATCAGGTCGCCGCCAAGGCCGCCCTGTTCACCCAGGACGCCGATGCGCCGAAATCGAATCGGGCGCTCTATATCGGGACGGACAACGTCGCGGCCGGCCGTCAGGCGGGCGAGCAGATGATGAAGTCGCTGCCCAATGGCGGCAAGGCGATGGTGTTCGTCGGCACCCTCGATGCCGCCAATGCGCGCGAGCGCCTGCAAGGCATCAAGGAAGCGATCGCCGGGTCGAAGATCGAGATCCTCGACGTCCGGACGGACGGCGGCGACCAGACCAAGGCCAAGGCGAACGTCGAGGACACCCTGACCAAGTACCCGAATATCGACCTTCTGGTCGGGCTGTGGGCCTACAACACTCCCCAGATCTACAACGCCGTCAAGGCCGCCGGCAAGGAAGGCAAGGTCAAGATCGTCGGCTTCGACGAGGACCAGCAGACGCTCAAGGGTATTTCCGAGGACGTGATCGACGCGACCGTGGTGCAGCAGCCCTACGAGTTCGGCTACCAGTCCATGATCTACCTGGCCAAGTACATCGAGGGCGACAAGTCCTTCATCCCGGAGAACAAGCAGCGGATCATTCCGACCCAGGTCATCGACAAAACGAACGTCAAGGACTTCGCGGCCAAGGTCAGGGAGTTGCTGAAGAAGTAACGCCCCTACCGGTCCGGCACCCTGGCGCCGGACCTGCCTGTCCTTGGAATACGAGCGTCGCAGGGAGCAGTGCTCCTTGCGCGCAAACGAGGTTCGCGTATGTCGGATACACTCTTGGAGCTACGCTCGATCACGAAGTCCTATCCGGGTGTCCAGGCTCTGCGTGGTGTCGATCTATCGGTCGGGAAAGGTGAGGTCGTCGGCCTGATCGGCGAGAACGGCGCCGGCAAGTCGACGCTGATGAAGATCCTGGGGGGCGTCGTCAAACCCTCGTCGGGCTCGATCGTGATCGACGGCGAGTCAAGAACGGCGCTGAGCGTCAAGGATGCCGCCCATGCCGGCATCGCCTTCGTCCACCAGGAACTGCACCTGTTCGAAAACCTCGACGTCGCCGCCAACATCTATATCGGGAGGGAGCCTCGGCGGGGCGGATTCCTCAACCTGATCGACAATGCGGCCCTGCACCAGCGCGTCAAACCCCTGCTGCGGCGGCTCGGCGTCGATTTCGCGCCGGACGATCCGGTCGATGCGCTGTCCATCGCACAGCGCCAGATGGTCGAGATCGCCAAGGCTCTGTCCATGGATGCCCGCATCATCATCATGGACGAGCCGACCTCCAGCCTGACCCTGACGGAAACCGACAAGCTGCTGAGCGTCATCGCCGACCTCAAGGCGGCCGGTGTCAGCATCATCTATATCTCGCATCGGCTGAGCGAGGTGAAGCACTGCGCCGACCGGGTCGTGGTGCTGCGGGACGGACGTCAGGTCGGCGAGCTGCCCAAGGGCCAGATCACCAGCGGCGCCATGGTCCGGCTGATGATCGGCCGGGACCTGAAGTCCCTTTACATCCCTCCCAAGGTCGGCATCCGGCGCGGCGGGCTGGAGCTTCGGAACTTCGTCACATCGGCCTTTCCGGAGCGGGATGTTTCGCTGATGGTGCATCGCGGCGAGATCCTGGGGCTGGCCGGTCTGGTCGGCGCCGGGCGCACGTCGCTGGCGCAAACGATCTTCGGCGTCCATACGGCCAAGGGCGGCCAGATCCTGCTGGATGGCGAGCCGGTCACGATCAGGACGCCGGCGGACGCCATCGCCCACGGCATCTATCTGGCGCCGGAGGACAGGAAGAAGTCGGGCCTGCTGCTCGACATGTCGATCGCCGAGAACATCTCGCTGCCCGACCTCAAGCGCTTCGCCAAGGCGATGCTGGTCGATACCTCGCGCGAAGTCAGCGTGGCGACGGAGCAGTGCCGCTCACTCTCGATCAAGGCTCCGTCGATCGACACCGATGCGGTGACCCTGTCGGGAGGCAACCAGCAGAAGGTCGTCTTGGCGAAATGGATCTCCATGGCGCCGCAGCTGATCATCTTCGACGAGCCGACGCGGGGCATCGACGTCGGGGCCAAGGGCGAGATCTATGCCCTGATGCGCGGTCTGGCCGATGCCGGCGTCGCGATCCTGATGATCTCCAGCGACATGGAGGAAGTCATCGGCGTGAGCGACCGCATCGCGGTCATGCACGAAGGCGGCATCAGCGGGATACTCGACAGGTCGCAGTTCTCGGAGCACAACGTGCTGACGCTGGCCGTGGGCAACCTGGGTAAAGAAGATCTCGGAAAAGAAGATCTGGGGAAAGAGGAAGTGGTCACCCATGCTTAAGAAAGAACTCGGCCTGTTTCTTCTGATCGTGGTGATCGGCTCCATCACGGCGGCGATCAACCCGCAATTCGCGTCCCAGGTCAACCTGATGAACCTTGCCAATCAGATCGGCCTGTTCGGCCTGATCTCGATCGGCGTCGGCCTCGTGATCATCACCGGCGGCGTGGAACTGTCGGTCGGATCGATGTTCGCGCTGCTCGGCATCTTCTTCCTGGACATGCTGGTAAACTATGAAATCCCCTGGCCGATCTCCCTGCTGATAACGATCGCCGCCGGGGCGGTCCTCGGCTCCATCCACGGGTTGCTGGTGACCCGCCTCAAGATGCAGCCCTTCGTGGTGACCCTGTGCGGGCTTCTGCTGTACCGGGGCATCGCGCGCTGGTACACGGCGGACTCGACCCAAGGCTTCGGCTATGGCGGCGGCTACGAAACGCTGGAATGGCTGATGTCCGGCCGGACCTACAACATCCCGCACACCTTCATCTTCCTGGTGATCGTCGCCATCGTCATGAGCGTGGTGCTGCATAAGTCGGTCTATGGCCGCTACCTGTTCGCCGTCGGCAAGAACGAGGAGGCCGCCCGGTTCTCCGGCATTCCCACGACCACGGTGATCACCATGGCGTATGTCATCGCGGGGACGCTGGCCGGCATCTCGTCCGTCTTCTTCGTCTTCTATACGCAGTCGGTCTCCCCCTCCGCACATGGCAACTTCTACGAACTCTATGCCATCGCGGCGGCCGTGCTGGGCGGATGCTCGCTGCGCGGCGGCGAGGGATCGATCGTCGGCATCGTGCTCGGCACCGTCCTGCTCCAGGTATTGCAGAACCTTGTGAACATCCTGGGCATCCCGAGTTCGCTGAACTTCGCCGTCATGGGGGCCGTGATCCTGCTCGGCGTCCTCGCCGACCAGCAGCTCCAGCGCCGCCGCCAGAGGCGGCTTGCGATGGCGAGCGCCGAGGCGCGCGAGCTGACGGCCAAGGAAGGAACGGCGGGGGCCGCGGTCTGAGAAGATATGCCGGGCTGTGCCAGCCCGACGGGACGGCGGGACGCCGGAGGCTTTACTGGCCGCCGGCGTCCGTTGCGGCTACCTGGAGGGCGCGCAGGCGCGCGTACTCCTCGGCGAAGAAAGCGCCGCTGTTGGCAAGGGTCTGGATCTCGTCGCCCAGCTCGGCATAGCCGGCGGCACGCATGCGTTCGGCGACGGCATTCAGTTCCTTCACCGCGAAGCCGAGTTGATTGGCGATAGCCTCGCTTTCATCCTTCTTCTTTGCCATGGGGCCTTCCTTAGTCAGATCGGTTCCGAAATGCGGACGGAGCGTTTCGGGCGGCAAGTTACCACTTCAGGCTTACATCGGAAAGGGGGTGTACGGTCGTATCTCCCTTGGAGACGCCGATGACAACGGCGTTTACGGGGCCGTGGGGTGGCTACTGTGGTATTGCAGTGCTGGAGGAACGGAAAAAGCTTCACAGAGCGTGATGATAACGCTATCATGCGTTTGTTAGCGTTATCATCAGGGTCCATTCGTTTTTTAAAAGAAAAGCCGGCGCCACGGGCCTGGGAGGGAGAAGCAGACAATGACCAGGAAGAAACCTGAGGAACTTCGCAGTCACCGCTGGTATGGGGTCAAGGACCTGCGGTCGTTCGGGCACCGGTCGCGCACCGCGCAGATGGGCTACGACCGCTCCGACTATGCCGGCAAGCCGGTGATCGCGATCGTCAATACCTGGAGCGACATCAATCCCTGCCATACCCACTTCAAGCAGCGGGTCGAGGAAGTGAAGCGCGGCGTCTGGCAGGCCGGCGGCTTCCCGGTCGAGATGCCGGCGATGTCGCTGTCGGAGCCGTTCCAGAAGCCGACCACCATGCTCTACCGCAACTTCCTGGCGATGGAGACGGAGGAGCTTCTGCGGTCGTATCCGGCCGACGGCTGCGTCCTGATGGGCGGCTGCGACAAGACCACCCCTGCCCTGCTGATGGGCGCGTTCTCGATGGACCTGCCGACCGTCTTCATGCCGGCGGGGCCGATGCTGCGCGGCGACTGGGGTGGTGCTGTGCTGGGGTCGGGCAGCGACAGCTGGAAATACTGGGCGGAACTGCGCGCCGGCAACATCACGGAAGACGACTGGCAGGGCGTCGAGCAGGGCATCGCGCGCTCCGCCGGCCACTGCATGACGATGGGCACCGCATCCACCTTGACGGGCGCGGTCGAGGCACTAGGCTTCACGCTGCCGGGCGCATCCAGCATCCCGGCTCCTGACTCGCGTCATGCCGCGATGGCGACGCTGACCGGCAAGCTGGTCGTCGACATGGTGTGGAACGACCTGAAGCCGTCGGACATCGTCAGCCCGCAGGCGTTCGACAACGCGGTGACGACCGTGCTGGCGCTGGGCGGCTCGACCAACGCGGTCGTCCACCTGATCGCGATGGCACGGCGCGCCGGCGTCGACCTGACGCTCGACCGGTTCGACGAGCTGGCGCGGAAGACGCCGCTGCTCGCCAACCTGCGGCCGTCGGGCAAGTTCCTGATGGAGGACTTCTACTATGCCGGCGGCCTGCGGGCGATGCTGGCGCGGCTGGGCGACCTGATCCACCCGGACTGCCTGACAGTCAACGGGTTGACGCTGGGCGCCAATATCAAAGGCTTCAAGGTCTTCGACGACGAGATCATCCGGCCGCTCGACAACCCGGTCGTGGCGTCGGACAGCCTGGCGGTGCTGCGCGGCAACCTGGCACCCAAGGGCGCCGTCATCAAGCCGCCGGCCGCCGAGCCGCACCTGCACCGGCATTCCGGCAAGGCCGTGGTGTTCGACGACTACAACGACATGGCGGCGCGGATCGACGATCCTGATCTGGACGTCGATGCGACTTCCGTGCTGGTGCTGCGCAATGCCGGACCGCTAGGAGCGCCGGGCATGCCGGAATGGGGCCAATTGCCGATCCCGAAGAAGCTGCTTCAGCAGGGTGTCCGCGACATGCTGCGGATTTCGGACGCACGGATGAGCGGCACCAGCTACGGCGCTTGCGTGCTTCACGTCGCCCCGGAAGCCTTCATCGGCGGTCCGCTGGCGCTGGTGCGCGACGGCGACGTGATCGAGCTGGACATCCCCGCCCGGCGGCTGGAGCTTCGGGTCGCCGAGGACGAGCTGGCCCGCCGGAAGGCCGAGTGGAAGGCGCCGCCGTCGCGGTTCGAGCGCGGCTATGGGGCGATGTTCTCGCAGTTCGTCTCCCAGGCCGACGAGGGCTGCGACTTCAGCTTTCTGGAGACCGGCGCGAAGACGGCGGCCGCGGGCGAGCCGGAGATCCACTGAACCGAACCGGCTCTGTGTTAAAACCGGTCTCATCAAAAAACAGGGAGGAAACGCCATGGACATGCCGATCAACACGTTCAAGCGGGCGATCATGGAAGGCCGGCAGCAGATCGGCCTGTGGTCGAGCCTGTCGAGCAACATCTCGGTCGAGATCCTGGCCGGGTCGGGCTTCGACTGGCTGCTGATCGATACCGAACACTCGCCGAACGACCTGCCGATGGTCTTCAGCCAGCTTCAGGCCGCCGTCGGCGGGACCGCGCACCCGATCGTGCGGCCGCCCTGGAACGACATGGTGGTGATCAAGCGCTACCTGGACGCGGGTGTCCAGACGTTCCTGATCCCCTATGTCCAGAACGCGGAAGAGGCCCGTCAGGCGGTCGCCGCGACGCGCTATCCGCCGGACGGGCTGCGCGGCTTCGCCTCGGCCTCGCGGGCGTCGCGGTTCGGCCGGGTGAAGGACTACTACGCGCGGGCGGCGGAGGAAACCTGCGTCCTGGTGCAGATCGAGACGCGCGAGGCGTTGGGCCATCTGGAAGAGATCGCCGCCGTTCCCGGCGTGGACGGCGTGTTCATCGGACCCGGCGACCTGTCGGCCGACATGGGCTACCTGGGGCAGCCGGGCCACCCCGACGTGACCGCCGCGATCGACGACGCGATCGGGCGGATCGTGGCCTGCGGCAACCGGGCCGGCATCCTGACCGGCGACGAGACCCTGGCGCGGCACTTCATCGAGAAAGGCTGCATCTTCACCGCCGTCGGTTCCGACGTCGGGCTGCTGGTCAAGTCCTCGGAAGCGCTGGCGAACAAGTTCAGGAACCCGGCGTAACGGAGTTTTCCGGCCGGAACTACAGGGAGAGATTTCATGAAGATCGGTTTCATCGGGCTCGGCATCATGGGCCGGCCCATGGCCGCCCATTTGGCAGACGGCGGGCACGAGCTGTTCGTCCACGACCTGCGGGCCGCTCCCCAGGACCTGCTCGACAAGGGCGCCAAGGACTTCCGGTCCGGGCGCGAGGTGGCGGAACAGGCCGACGTCGTCATCACGATGGTCCCGGACACTCCCCATGTCGAGGCGGCCCTGTTCGGACCCGGCGGCGTCGCCGAGGGGCTGAAGCCGGGCAAGCTGGTGATCGACATGAGCTCGATCGCTCCCCTGGAGACCAAGAAGTTCGCGGCTCGGATCAACGAGCTTGGCTGCGATTATCTGGACGCGCCGGTTTCCGGCGGCGAGGTCGGCGCCAAGGCGGCGTCGCTGACCATCATGGTCGGCGGTCCGGAAGAGGCGTTCGGCCGGGCGAAGCCGCTGTTCGAGCTGATGGGCAAGAACATCACGCTGGTCGGCGGCAACGGCGACGGCCAGACCACCAAGGTCGCGAACCAGATCATCGTGGCGCTGACGATCGAGGCGGTTGCGGAAGCCCTGCTGTTCGCGTCGAAGGCGGGGGCGGACCCGGCCAAGGTGCGGCAGGCGCTGATGGGCGGCTTCGCGTCGTCGCGCATCCTGGAGATCCACGGCGAACGGATGATCGCCCGCAACTTCAATCCGGGATTCCGGGTCGAACTGCACCAGAAGGACTTGAACCTGGCGCTGTCCGGCGCCCGCGCGCTGGGGCTGTCGCTGCCCAATACCGCGACGTGCCAGGAGCTTTTCAACTCGTGCGCGGCACATGGCGGATCGGCCTGGGACCATTCGGGCATGCTGCGGGCGCTGGAGATCGCCAGCAACTTCGAGGTCGGGCAGAAGGCGGAGTAAGGACCGGGGGAGGGCTCGACGCCCCCTCCCCTCTTCCATTCTTTTCCGGCAGGCGCCGCGTCAGGTCACCGCGATCGGCGTGCCGCCGGACGCCGTGGCGCCTTTCAGCGCCATCGGGCTGAAGATGTAGACGAACTGGTATTTGCGGTCGGCGAGCAGCTCGTCGAAGATCAGGTTTTCGTGGTTGTGGATGCCGTGCTTGGTCTGAAGCTCGACATGGACCGGGAAGGCAAGGTTCTTGTCGGGGTTCGGCACGACTTCCACCGCCCAGGTGTCGGCGCCGGTCAGGCACAGGTCCTTCTCGATCACCCAGCGGGCGACTTCCAGGCCGATGCCGGGTTCGCCCGAATTGAAGCGGTCGTTGTTCTTCATCCAGAGCTGACCCCAGCCCGTGTTGAAGAAGATGGCGTCGCCCGGCTTGATGTTGTCCTCGCTCATGTTCTGGCGCTGGAAGGCGGCGCGGACATCGGCCAGCGAAATTTCCTCCCCCGCTTCCAGCATGCGGCCCTTGAGGCCGGCGATATCGGCCAGATGGCCGTTGGTGAACAGCGGCTTCAGCTTTTCGACGCCCAGCTTATTGAGGCCGTAGGCGTTGGACATCTCGGCCATCGTGACGCCGTTGTAGAACCGCATGTCGTTGAGGTCGCCAGCCTTGCCGGTCTGCACGCCGATATGGCCCAACCCGTCGAACTGGGTGCCGATCTGGCCGATCTCCGCCGACACGAACTCGTCGTTGTAGACCATCTTGTTGTTGCCGAACGGACCGCCGGTCGGCGAACCGGGGATGCGGAGAGCGAAGACGCGGGCGCCGAACAGCGGCATTCCCGCTTCGTAAGTGCGGCCGATCTTGTAGATCTTGCCGTCTCGGATCGACTTGACGGCTTCCAGCACCTTGGCCGGGGTGATGTGGTTGGATGCTCCGGCCTCGTCGCCGGCGCCCCATTTGGACGGCCACCACGTCTCGCCGGAAGCCGAGCCGGAGGCGGCGCTTGCGCCGCCCGCCGTGGTCTGCGCCTGGGCGACGGTGATCGGTGCGGAGCCGAACTTGCCGAAGGCGGCGCCCGCCGCCGCCGCGGTGACCACGCCGGCGGTCTTCATGAAGGTCCGGCGTTCCGGCTGCTCGACGTCGCCGGCGGGGTTGCTGGAATCCTGTGGGGGTTGTTCCTCATCCATCGATGCGTTCCTCCCTTGGTGTTCTTCGGGGTCATTGTTCGGGCAATGACTTGATTGGTCCTACCAGCGTCGGGGCGCGTGCCGACGTTGTCAAGCGCGGCGAAGTGACAAATAAGGGCGTGCCCCCGGCCTGTTGCAAAAGGCGGTTTATTGCAGCCGCGAACAAGAACGTGAAGGATTGTCGGCTGGACACGACGCCGATATCATCCCGGACCCGCCATGATCCTGGCGCCGGCAAGTAACAAGCAAGAAAGTGGGAACGCATCGTCATGAGCCTGTTCGATCGCGACAAGTCAGCCGACCGCCTGCCGCTTTCGGTCGTGACGGGGTTCCTCGGCAGCGGCAAGACGACGCTTCTCAACCATCTGCTCCGGCATCCCGGCATGGCGGAGACCGCCGTCATCATCAACGAGTTCGGCGAGATCGGGCTGGACCATCTGCTGGTCGAGCGGGTGGACGGCGACATGGTCGTGATGGCGAGCGGCTGCCTGTGCTGCACCATCCGCAACGATCTGGAAACGACGCTGCGCGGCCTGCTGTCCAAGATGGATGCCGGCGAGATCCCGCCGTTCCGCCGCATCCTGATCGAGACCACCGGACTTGCCGACCCTGCCCCCATCGTCCAGATGCTGCTGAACAACCCGATGGTCTGCCACTGGGTCCGGCTGGACGCCGTCGTGACTGTGGTGGACGCGGTCCACGGCGCCCGGCAACTGGACGAGCAGCCCGAGCCGGTCAAGCAGGCCGCCCTGGCCGACCGGCTGGTGCTGACCAAGACGGACATCGCCCCTGCCGGCGCGGTCGAGATGTTGACGGAGCGGCTGCGCGCTCTCAACCCCGCCGCACCGATCCTGCCGGTCAGCCACGGTGCGGTGGAGCCGGACCGGCTGTTCGGCGCCGGGCTGTTCGATCCGGAAGCCAAGACCGCCGACGTGCGCCGCTGGCTGAACGAGGAGGCGTATCGCGATGACGCCGGGCATGGCCACGGACACCACGGGCATGGCCACGACGTCAACCGGCACGGTGCGCGGATCGCGGCGACCTGCCTGACGCATGACGAACCGCTGGAATGGGCCGACGTCAACGACTGGCTGTCGGCGCTTCGTGCCCACTACGGCGAGAACCTGCTGCGGGTCAAAGGCATCCTCGACCTTCGGGGCGAGGCCGGACCGGTCGTGGTCCATGGCGTCCACCACGTCTTCCATCCGCCCGTGGCGCTGGAGAACTGGCCGGACGCCGACCGGCGGACCCGGCTGGTGCTGATAACCCGCGATCTGCCGGCGGAGATGCTGCGTGCGGCCTGGGCGGAACTGGCGCCCGCGGCAGGCAGTTGATTTAGATTAAGGAGTGCCGCGTGGGGGCGGGCTATGCTCTCCAGATGGGCTTGCAGACATGACGGTAGCCGTTTTGGAGGACACCATGAAGACTTCGTTTCGCCTGGCGCTTCCCGTCCTCGCAGTGCTGGCTTTCAGCCCGGCCGTGCAGGCGCAGTCCGATCCCCATCAGCGCCATCACCCCAGCGGCCAAGCGCAGGAAGTCCAGGACGCTCCGGCACCCGGTTCATCCATGCCGATGCCGATGCGGGGCATGGACATGAATGGCATGCCGATGGGCGGCCAGGGCGGCGGTTCGATGGATTGCCCGATGATGGGCGCGATGAGGCGCAATGCCGGCATGGGCATGGGAATGGGCATGCCGTTCGAGCATATCGAAGGCCGGCTCGCTTTCCTTCAGACGGAAATCGGCATTACCGAGGGTCAGCGGGAACAGTGGAACGCCTTCGCCGGCGCCCTCCGCCGCAATGCCGAGGTTCACCGGACCATGCATGACCAGATGATGGCTCCCGACGCCTCGCCGCCGAAGAGCTGGTTGCAGAAGGTACAGGGGAAGACGCGGATGATGTCCAGCCATGCCGAGGCGCTGAAAGCGGTGGAAACGGCTGCCGGTCCCCTCTACGCCGTCCTGACGGAGGACCAGCGGCAGAAAGCCGACAGCCTGCTGTCCGGCGCGATGGGTATGATGTGACGGCGACGCAGCACCTTCGCTGAAGCGAAGGCCGTTCAGGAACATCGCAGGCCCGCAGCGGTTGCCGTTGCGGGCATGCATCCATTTCCAAAACCCTTTGGAAGCGCATGCTCTCCACTCCGCCGCCGATGCGGCGAAATTCAGGGGAGAGTTCCGCATGCGCACACTCGCGCAGTCCGTTACCGCGTCCACGGCGGAGGACGCGAACGCCGGCCGTGGCCTTTCGCCGGCGCTGACGGTCGCCTGCGCCGCGACCTGCGGCGCCATGGTCGCCAACCTATATTACGCCCAGCCGCTGATCGGCCTGATAGCGCCCGAGCTTGGGCTTGGGGAGAACATCTCCGGCCTGATCGTCACCCTGACCCAGCTCGGTTATGGGGCCGGGCTGCTGCTGGTCGTCTCGCTCGCCGACCGGATCGAGAACCGCCGGCTGATCCTGACCACCCTGCTCTGCGCCGCGGCGGCGCTGGCCGGTGTCGCGGTTTCTTCTTCCGCCGCGGTCTTCCTGGCGGCTTCGGTCGCGGTCGGTTTCTGTTCGGCCGGCGCTCAGGTCGTGGTGCCGTTCGCCGCCGCGCTGACGCCGGAGGAACGGCGCGGCCGCACCATCGGCAACGTCATGGCGGGCCTGCTTGCGGGCATCATGCTGGCGCGGCCGGCATCGAGCATGCTTGCCGATACGCTGGGCTGGCGGGCGGTGTTCTGGGTGTCCGCCGGCCTGATGCTGCTGCTGACCGCATGGCTGGCGAAGGCCCTGCCCCGCAGCCACGGTTCCGGCGGCGACGGCCAGACGAAACCGGCGCAGGGGAGCTACGGACGGATGCTGGCCTCGATGTGGAGCATCCTGCTGACGACGCCGGCGCTTCAGCGGCGGGCGGTCTACCAGGGCATCGTCTTCGCCATCTTCAACATCTTCTGGACGGCGGCGCCCCTGATGCTGGCGAGCCTCTTCGGCTATGGGCAGAAGGGGATCGCGCTGTTCGCCCTGGCGGGCGCCGGAGGCGCGCTGGCGGCGCCGCTCGCCGGGCGGCTGGGCGACAGGGGTTATGTGAGGATCGGGACGGGTGTTGCGCTGGCCACCGTCATGCTCAGCTGCTTCCTCGCGGGTTGGGCGGCAGCCCTGCCCTCCCTTGCGGCGCTGGTCGTGTTCGCGGTGACGCTGGACGCGGCGACGCAGGTCAATCAGGTGCTGGGCCAAAGAGTGATCTACTCGCTTGCCGGCGAAGCGCGCGGCCGGATGAACTCCGTCTACATGACCATCGTCTTCCTGCTGGGCGCCGGGGGATCGGCGGTGGCGACGCTGACCTACCATCATGGCGGCTGGTGGACGTCGATGCTGACCGGCGGCGTCCTGGCGTTGGCGGCGCTGGTCTTCTTCGCGACCGAGCTGAGGCGGCCCGGCGGCTGAGCCCCTAAGCCCGCCATAAGGCCTTGCCGGCCAATATGCCCTTTTGGATCAATGATCTAGCTTGACGCTTGGGGAGGCCCGCTTCACAGTGGCGTCCCAAGCCGCGATCAGACGGCCAAACGGGAGGGGGAGCCGGCGCGGATGAGCATTGCGGTCCGTTTCGAGAACATCGTGAAGGAGTTCGGGACCGTCCGGGTCCTTCACGGCGTCAGTTTCGAACTGCCGCGCGGCGGCGTCTACGGTCTGCTCGGCGAGAACGGCGCCGGCAAATCGACGCTGATGAAGATCCTGAGCGGCTACGAGCAGCCGACCGAAGGCGCGGTGTTCGTCGACGGCGAAGCCAGGGTCTTCAACAACTCGCGCGCGGCGGAAGCCGCCGGGATCGTCCTGATCCACCAGGAATTCAACCTCGCCGAAGACCTGACCATCGCCCAGAACATCTTCCTCGGCCATGAGAAGAAGCGCGGCTGGTGGCTCGACGATGCGGCGATGCGCACCGAAACCGCCCGTGTGCTGGCGCAGGTCGGGCTGGACAAGAACCCGGATATGCCGGTGCGGCACCTGATCGTCGCGGAGAAGCAATTGGTCGAGATCGCGAAGGCGCTGGCGCGCAATGCCCGCCTTCTGATCATGGACGAGCCGACGGCCTCGCTGACGCCGGGAGAGACCGAGGCGCTGTTCAGGCTGATGGGCCGGCTGCATGAGGCCGGCGTGACCATCGTCTATATCTCGCACAAGCTGGACGAGGTCGAGCGGACGACCAACGAGGTGATCGTCATGCGCGACGGCCGCTTCGTCACTCGCCGCCCGACGGCCGAGCTGACCCGGCGCGAGATGGCTAACCTGATGGTCGGGCGCGAGCTGTCCGACCTGTATCCGCCAAAGGACCCCTCCCCCGCCCCATCGTCGGCCGGTGCGATGCCACGGCTCAAGGTCGTCGGCATGACGGTACCGGGCTGGGCGCAGGATGTCGGCTTCGAGGTCATGCCGGGTGAGATCCTGGGGTTCGCGGGACTTGTCGGAGCCGGACGGACCGAGCTGTTCGAGGGGCTTCTGGGATTGCGGCCCCACAGCGTGGAACGGATCGAACTGGACGGCCACGAGATCCGCATCCGGAACCCGCGCGAAGCGGTAGCACAGGGGCTGACTTACCTAAGCGAGGACCGCAAGGGCAAGGGGCTGCATGTCGGCTTCGGCCTGCGGGAGAACCTGACGCTGATGGCGCTGGAGCACTACGCGAAGCCGTGGCTTCGGCCCGGCGACGAGATGCGGGCGCTTCAGACGGCGGTGAAGGACTTCGGCATCCGGACCGGGTCGCTCGACATCCGGGCGTCGTCGCTGTCGGGCGGCAACCAGCAGAAGCTGGCGCTGGCGAAGGTCCTGCACCCGAAGCCGAAAGTCATCGTCCTGGACGAGCCGACGCGTGGCGTCGATGTCGGGGCCAAGCGGGACATCTACTTCCTGATCCAACGGCTGGCGCGGGAGGGACATGGCGTGATCGTGGTGTCGTCCGAGCTGATGGAACTGGTGGGCCTGTGCCACCGGGTCGCCGTGATGCGGGCGGGCCGCCTTGAGGCCATGGTCGATGCGCAACACCTGACCGAGGAGGAACTGATTTCCCATGCGACCGGAACGAAGAACTAGGCCGAGGAACCACCGTCCAGGGGCCGTACCGTGGTAGAGGGGAGGCTTGAACGCGCGAGGTCGTTCGGCTCCTGGCTGCATGGCGTCGGACCCGTCGTCGGGCTGGCGCTGCTGTGCGTCGCCGGCACCCTGCTGAACAGCGACTTCGCGTCGCTGGACAACGCGATGAACGTGCTGACCCGTACCGCCTTCATCGGGATCATCGCGGTCGGCATGTGCTTCGTGATCATTTCCGGCGGCATCGACCTGTCAGTCGGGTCGATGGCGGCGCTGATCGCTGGGCTGGTGATCCTGCTGATGAACACGATGGCCGGGTGGATGGACCAGCCGATCCTTGTGGTCGCCATCGGCATGGCGTTCTCGGTCGTTCTGGGAGCGGCGTTCGGGCTGGCCCATGGGCTGCTGATAACGCGGGGCCGCATCGAGCCGTTCATCGTCACGCTCGGGACGCTCGGGATCTTCCGAGCATACCTGACATACTTCTCCAACGGTGGAGCCATCACGCTGGACGACAGCCTGTCCGACGTCTACAGCCCCGTCTACTACACCAGCCTGGCGGGAGTGCCGATCCCCGTCTGGGTCTTCCTGCTGGTGGCGATTGCCGGAGGAGTGATCCTGAACCGGACTGCTTTCGGCCGCTACGTCCAGGCGATCGGCTCGAACGAGCAGGTCGCGCGCTACGCGGCGGTCGATGTCGACAAGATAAAGGTGCTGACCTATGCACTGCTCGGGGCCTGTGTCGGCATCGCCACGCTGCTCTACGTTCCCCGGCTTGGCTCCTCCTCCCCCACTACGGGATTGTTGTGGGAGCTTGAAGCCATCGCAGCGGTGATCGTCGGGGGCACGGCGCTGAAAGGCGGGGCTGGCAGCATCGCGGGAACCGTCGTGGGCGCCATCCTGCTGTCGGTCATCAGCAACATCCTCAACCTGACCAGCATCATCAGCGTCTACCTGAACGCTGCCGTCCAAGGGTTCGTCATCATAACGGTAGCATTCCTGCAAAGGCGGAAATGAGGGGTCGGACAGTGGGTTTCATGCGAGTATCGAAGCTTCAGAAAATCGTCCAAGGGAGGGCCTATAAAATGAATATCAAATCCATTATATTTGGTGTGGCCGCAAGCGTCGTGGCGCTGGGAGCGCCGGCGGCAGCCTTCGCCCAGAACAAGGTCAACTTGGGCGTCGCCATTCCGGCCGCCACCCATAGCTTCACCGCCGGCATCGTCTGGTGGGCGAACGCCGCCAAGGCTGAGCTGGAAAAGGAGCATAAGGACCTAAAGGTCACGATCAAGACGGCGGCCAATGCCGGTGAGCAGGCCAACCAGCTTCAGGATCTGGTGACGGCGAACAAGATCAACTCGCTCGTGATCTTCCCGTTCGAATCCGCGGCGCTGACCAAGCCCGTGGCACAGGTCAAGAACAAGGGCGTCTACGTGACGGTGGTGGACAGGGGGCTGACGGACCCGAGCGCGCAGGACGCCTATATCTCCGGCGACAACACCGCTTTTGGCAAGGTCCCGGCCGAGTACATCGCCAAGGCGCTGAACGGCAAGGGCAACATCGTCGCCATGCGCGGCATCGCCACGACGCTCGACAACGAGCGGATGGACGCCTTCAATTCGGTGATGAAGGACTATCCGGACATCAAGCTGCTGGATGCCAAATACGCCAACTGGAACCGGGACGACGCGTTCAAGGTGATGCAGGACTACCTGACGCGTTTCAAGCAGATCGATGCCGTCTGGGCGGCTGACGACGACATGGCGGTCGGGGTGCTGAAAGCTATCGAGCAGGCCAAGCGCGACGACATCAAGATCGTCTTCGGCGGCGCCGGGTCCAAGGGCATGATCAAGACGCTGATCGACGGCAAGGATTCGCGCATCCAGGCCAACGTCTCCTACTCGCCGAAGTTCATCTACGAGGCGATCAAGCTGACGGCGGAGGCAAGATTGAAGGGGGAGGCGCTGCCGGCAACGACCATCGTGCCGTCGGTGCTGATCACCAAGGACAATGCCAAGGACTTCTACTTCCCTGACTCGCCGTTCTGATGCTGTGGCCGGGAGCGATCCCGGCGGTGTTTTGGGGTGCTGGCCGGCCTCCGTCATGACAGACGGAGGCCGGTTTTTTTATGTCGGTGTGGAACGTGATTCCAACGGCATTAAACATCGGCCGGTCTGGAGCGTTAGATGTCGGGCTGAAGAGGCCCGACCTACGTCAGCGTGCTTTTGCCAGCATAAATTTGTAGGTCGGGCCTCTTCAGCCCGACATCTTTTGCCGGAACTCACCGGTCAATCTTAATGCCGTTAGCATCACATGACGTTCAGCAGCAGGATCGGCAGCACCAGGAAGGCCAACACGGTCGAGCCCAGCACCATGGCGGCGACCTCCTCCGGCGAGTTGTCGTAGCGGAGCGCCCAGAGATAGTTGAAGACCGCCACGGGCATGGCGCTTTGCAGGATGGTCACTCCCCGCATGGCGCCTTCAAGGCCCATCGCCCAGGACACGCCGTACCCTGCCGCAATGCCCAGGATAAGGCGGAATGCCGACATCAGGATCGCGCGGGCCGTGCCGCCGAAGCGCAGGCGCGCCAAGGCGACGCCCAGTGAGAACAGCATCAGCGGCACGGCGCAGTTGCCGAGCAGTGACGTCGTGTTCGAGATCCACAACGGCACTTTGACTTGGGTCAGGAGGATCAGCAGCGACACCGCGACGCTGTAGAGCACGGGCGTCCGGACGAGCTGTCGGAAGCTGAACTTGCCGGCGGCGATCGCCGGTCCGAAGGTAAATTGCCCGATCGCCATGGCGGCGAAGAACATGACGCCAAGGCTCAATCCTTCCTGCCCGTATGCGAAGAGACATATCGGCAGGCCCAGATTGCCGGCATTGGGGAAGCTGAGCGCGGGCAGGTAAACCCGCCAAGGGATACGGGCAAGCCGGAGGAACGGGTAGGCGACCAGTCCCGGCAGGACGATGCAGGCGATCGATGCCGCCGCCATGATGCCGAGCTGGTCTCCAGAGAGAGGCGTATGGGTCAGGGAGGAGAAGACGAGGCAGGGCGTCGACACGTTCACCGCGAAGGTGGTGATGAACGCGCTGTCGTAGGGCAGGTTGGCGCGAGTCCAGCAGAACCCGAGCGCCGCGACGAGGAATACGGGAGCGATGACTGCCGTCATGCTGGAGAACAGCGCTACTAAATCCATGATCGCTCGGAGGTCCCTGCCCTGGCCTGGGGTGATCTTAAACTTGGGATGATCTGAAGAATTGAGACAGCCTGGATCGCCGTTGCCTGACCGTCCAAATCCATTCAGCTACCAGCGGACATAAGGGCCGGTGAACAGATCGCCCAGCGAGCGCCGCATCTGGACGGTGATTTTCATCTGGTGCCGGTTCCAGTCACGGTCGGTGTCGAGATGGCACCACTGGCACAACGCCGCCAGATTACGCGGATGGTTGTTGCTGAGGTTGCCGTCCTTGTGGCAACAGGCCAGTACGACGCGGCTGAACTTGGACTTGCTGATCTCCAACATATCCGGCCATATCGATGGATGTCCGTAACGGTCTCGCCATGTGTCTCCCGCTACGGTATCGAGCCAGCGCCCGTCGGGAAGTATTCGTATCCTGGAAAGATGCTTCCTGCCACATCGTTCGCAAACACCACGTGCGCGCTTGAAGCGAATGGAGTCGGATATCTGCGGCCAGTCAATGGGATAAAAGAAGCGATTCTGCCGGTTGATAGGCATTACTGTTCCAGCCAGGATGCAAGACTGCGGAGGAGGGCGACCGTAGCATCGGGCGAAGGATTAGCCAACTAATTAGATCCGGCGGAGAATGTCCGGCTTATGGCATCTCAAGATCGCTGGCTCGTTTACCGGGTAAACGAAGGCCGACAAAATCATTGAGCGCCGTTTACCGGGTAAACGGGCCACACTCGGCGAACTAATCGTCATCCCGTGTCCGCTCCACCTATCGCCCCTGCCCGCTTTGCTGTAAACCTCGGCCATTAAAGCAGCAGAGGGTTGAGCGATGGCAGATACAGCCGTGGCTGAAAAGCCAAAGTCCAAAAAGCCCAAGAGCGCTCCCGCGCCGGCAGCGGAGGCAGCACCCAGGACGCCGAAGAAGTTGCTGGTTTCCGGTCCCAAAGGTGGTCTTGGCAAGACCGGCTGTTCCCGCATTATCGGCGTCGCAGCCAGCATGGCGGGGTTGAAGGTCCTCCTTGTCGATGCCGATGCTCAAGGCAGCCTCGCCGCTTGGCACGAACTGCGTGAGGCTTCCGGCTACGAGAGCCTAGCTCCCATCGACTGCGTCGCCGTCGATATGGACAACGCGGCCGAGACGATCACCAAAGCCACCGACTACGACCTGATCATCATCGATACTCCCAATGCCGTGCAGGCATACCGCGACCAGTTCGTGGCGCTGATCGGGCTTGCCGACTTCGTGCTGATCCCGACCGGAGCGACGTTCGACGACCGGCGGTCCACCATCCCGTGGATGGGCGTCATGAAGCACCATGGCAAGGAAGCCGCCTTCGTCATGAACCGGGTCAAGCGGAGCACGGTCGCTTTCCGGGAAGCGAAGAAGCTTCTCCTGAAGGAAGGGCGGCTCTGCCCGGCCGAGATCCCGGACCTTGAGAACATCCATAACTTTGCCGACCAGGGCCTTTCGGCTGTGGACATCGACAATGCCAGCGGTCGCGACGACTGCATGGGATTGTGGCATTTCATTCGCAACGAGATGAGGCTCTGATGGTCAGTCTGCGTGAAGCCAAGAAGAAAGGGGCTGTCGCGGATTCGCGGATGCTTTCATTCATCGGCGCCGCCGCTGAAGCTCCGCCGGCTACTGTCCCGGCCGTCGCGGAAAGCGACCTGGACCGGATCGTCGATCCGCTGGACGAACCCGATGCCTTCCGCGAACATCTTGAACGTCTGTGGAAGGAAACACGACAGCGGGTGCTTGCCATCGGCCGCAACCTGATGAACGCGCTGGAGAAGCTGGAGCCGTTCCCGGGACGGTTCGAATCCCTTGTGGAGGGCCTGCCGTTCTCTCGGCCGATCGCCAGCCAGATGATCGCCATCGCCAGGGCTGTCGAGGACAAGAAGCTTTCCGAGGATGAAATTCCGCCGTCCTATTCGATCGCCTATCAGCTGACGACGCTGTCGAACGAAGAAATCAAGCGTGCCCGCGCGCAGGGTATCGTCAGGCCGGATATCGGCCGCAAGGACATCATCGAGTTCAAGCGCATCCAGCGCTCGGCTCGGCCGCGCCAGACCGGTCTGGATCTCCGGCGGCTGAAGGCGCAGCGCGATCGGTTGCGTCAAGCCTTGGTCGAGGTCGAGGACCGCATCCGCGAGTTGGAAGGCGAGGGCGGTCACCTTCAGGATGGAGATTATTTGGAGGGTGAAGCAGTCGCGGTCGAGGACGTGTGATAGCGGGGGCCGAAGAGTTGGCTGGTGTGGAGCGTTAGATCCGGTCAATCGTTCTTATAACGTCCAGTCAAAGAGTTTGACCGGCGGTAGACAAGTGTTGGGCCACGGCCCAACCTACGAAGCAGGAGCCCGTAGGTTGGGCCGTGGCCCAACAAACACTGTCCACTGGCATTATTTATCTAATGGTTTCTCCATTGCCTTGGTGAGCAAAACCCCTGGAGGCTTCCGGCACATACCCTTATAGTCCTTGGTGAAGCCCGGCGAGACAGCCTGACGCGACCGGGTTCCCAATGAACAAAGTCGCAGGACATCATGCACATTCTCATCATTGGCGCGGCTGGCATGCTCGGCCGCAAGCTGACCGAAAGACTGGTCGCCGACGGGCGGCTGGGCAGCGGCGAAGTGACCAAGCTGACGCTGGCCGATGTCATCGATCCGCCGGCCCCGACAGGCTTCAAGGGGGAAGCAAGCACGGTCGCGGTCGACATCTCCAAACCGGGGGAGGTGGACAAGCTGGTCGCCAGCCGGCCCGATACCATCTTCCATCTTGCCGCCATCGTGTCGGGGGAGGCGGAAGCCGACTTCAACAAGGGCTACGCGATCAACCTGGACGGCACCCGCTTCCTGTTCGATGCCGTCCGGCTGGAGAGTGCGAAGTCTCCCTATAAACCGCGCCTCGTGTTCTCGTCCTCCATCGCGGTTTTCGGAGCGCCGTTCCCGGAGAAGATCGGCGACGAGTTCTTCACGACGCCACTGACCAGCTATGGGACGCAGAAGGCGATCGGCGAACTGCTGCTGAGCGACTATTCCAGGCGCGGCTTCTTCGACGGCATCGGCATCAGGCTGCCGACCATCTGCATCCGCCCGGGCAAGCCGAACAAGGCGGCATCGGGTTTCTTCTCCAACATCCTGCGCGAACCGCTAGCCGGCCAGGAAGCGGTGCTGCCCGTCGCCGAGGATGTCCGGCACTGGCACGCCAGCCCGCGTTCCGCCGTCGGGTTCCTGCTGCACGCGGCCACCATGGACTTGAGCCAGCTCGGCTGGAGGCGCAACCTGTCGATGCCGGGCCTGTCCGCCACGGTGGGCGAGCAGATCGAGGCGCTGCGCCGGGTCGCGGGCGAGAAGGCGGTCAAGCTGATCCGGCGCGAACCGGACCCGATGATCATGAAGATCGTGAGCGGCTGGGCACGCGATTTCGACACCAGCCGGGCAGCGTCGCTGGGCTTCACGGCAGAGCAGTCGTTCGACGAAATCATCCGGGTACATATCGAAGACGAACTGGGCGGACGCGTGCCCGATTGAAGCTGTCGCTCAAGGAAGCCCGGCGCATCGCGCTGGCGGCCCAGGGCTTCGGTAAGCCGAGGCTCGACGGCGGCACGTTTCAGCAAGGTCATCTCGGCCGTCTGCTGAAACGTACCGGGCTGCTTCAGATCGATTCCGTCAGCGTGCTGGTGCGGGCGCACTACATGCCGCTGTTCTCGCGCCTTGGGTCCTATCCAGTGGGCGTACTGGACGAAGCGGCCTGGGGCGGCAAGCGGACGCTGTTCGAATACTGGGCGCATGAAGCGTCGCTGCTGCCGCTCGACCTTCACCCGCTGCTGCGCTGGCGGATGGCCCGGGCGGCGGCGGGGCAGGGGGTCTATGGCCGGCTGGGGACCATCGCCCGGGAGCGGCCGGACTTCGTCACGGCGACGCTGGCCGCAATCCGGGATCGGGGACCTCTCGCCGCTTCGGACTTCGAGGGCAGCAAGGGCAATGGTTCGTGGTGGGGCTGGAGTGACGTCAAATGCGCGCTTGAATACCTGTTCTGGGCGGGGATGCTCACGACCCGGACGCGCCGAGGTTTCGAGCGGCTCTACGACCTGCCGGAGCGGGCACTGCCGGGAAAGATCCTGAACCTGCCCACACCCGACGAAGCGGGTGCGCACCGGGAACTTCTGGCGCTGTCCGCCCGCGCCCATGGCATCGGCACCGCCAACGATTTGCGCGATTACTTCAGGTTGGATGCCACCGACGTCAAACCCCGGATTGCCGAACTGGTAGAGGAGGGGACCCTGCTGCCGGTCGAGGTCGAGGGTTGGAAACATCAGGCATACCTGCACCGGGACGCCCGGCGGCCCCGGCGGATCGACGCCGCGGCGCTGCTGTCGCCGTTCGACCCGCTGGTATGGGAGCGGTCAAGGTCGGAACGGCTGTTCGACTTCCGCTACCGGCTGGAGATCTACACGCCGGTCGAGAAGCGGCAGCACGGCTACTACGTATTACCGTTCCTGCTGGGCGACCGGCTGGCTGCCCGCGTCGATCTTAAGGCGGAGCGGGCGACCGGTACGCTGCATGTGCTGGCGGTCCATGCCGAACCGCATGCGCCAGCGCATACCGCCGAGGCGCTTCTGGCGGAACTTCGGCATATGGCAGACTGGCTGCTGCTGGAGCGGATGAGCATCGCGGACCGCGGCGATCTGGCTCCGGCGTTGCGGCAGGCAGCGGCGTCGGGCTTGAGCGGCATTTAAGCTTGGATTGTCCGGAACGTTATGCCAGGGGCGGAAGACATTGATCCATGTGGATAGTGCTCGTTGGGCCACGGCCCAACCTACAGGCTCCTGCTTAGTAGGTTGGGCCGTGGCCCAACGCTTGCCGACCGCCGGTCATACTCTTCAGCCCGACATGTTTGCTTGAAAGCATCTAGTATAATCCAATCGATAGTTCGGTTTTGTAGAAAATAATCATACTTCCGCAAGTAGCTGTGTGGTGGTTCACAGATCTCGCTGGCTGGACAGGGTACCGTCGACATCGTCGAAGCTAAGTGATTCGGTCGGTCGAGCCGGAAACGGGGGTAAGCAGTGCCTCACCGAACGAGAATCCTCTACCAGCCGCGGGCATGACCTCTACCACTTTCGCAGGTAGTCGCAATTTTAATTGCCTTTTTAATGTGTTGTCGGCGTATGGGGTTTTCGTGGCTTCAATTCGACGGAAATACCATCCGTTGTGGTGCGCCTTACTGCCAAACGGTTACTCGCCATAAGCTGCTTTGCATTTTTTCGCTGATCTTACGACGCTTACTGTCAAGTCCTATTCCAGCTTCATGCGTCGCAGGCAAGTTTCGGGCAATGGTAACGGCAACCATCCTTACAGGGCATTTCTGCTTATGAGGACTATCATTCAAACCAACGAGAAGCAGCTTGCCCATTATGCTGCCGTTCTATGGCAGCGTAAGTTTCTGATCGCCCTGTTTGTTGTTGTCTCGATCGGCTTGGGCTATTGGGGCGTCAGGCAAGTGACCCCGCTCTACACGGCGGAAGCAGTGGTCGCGTTGAAGACGCGTCCCCAGACGCTGATCGACAACGCAGCACCCGCAGCCATCGCAGCGCGTCCCGACATCGCTAGCGTCAAGACCGAAGCGGAATCGGTGCGTTCGACCCTCCTGATAGGCCAGGTCGTCGATCAGATGAACCTGGTCGCCGACCCCGAATTCAACCTCGCCATCGCCGAGGAACTGTCGCTGCGCGACCGTGCCAGGCTGATCATGAACGGGGCCTACGCACTGGCCGCGGATGGACTGAAACAGGTCGGCATCGAACTGCCGGCCCCGGAGCCCGATCCAGAAGTCGATCCGCGCAGCGCCGTCATTAACACCATCGCACGGCAGCTTCAGGTCAGCAGCGCTCCCGACGCCTATACGATCCGCATCCAGTTCGTATCGGAAGTGCCGGAAAAAGCGGCGCTCATCGTAAACGAACTGGTCGATCACTATCTGGCGAACCAGGTCGCGGAAAACCAGCGGGAAGCCAGCCAGGCCATGGTCTGGCTGGAGCAGCGCGTCAACGGCGTGCGCGCCGAGCTGGATCAAGCAACGGCGGCGCTGGCCGATTTCCGGACGAAGAACAACCTCGTCCCGGTCGGACCGCAGGCTCAGCTCGCGACCCAGCGCATCATCGCGCTCAACACCGAACTCGGCACGCTCAAGGTCGCCCGGCTGGAAGCCGAAGCGCAACTGGCCCAGGTCAAGCAGCTTCAGGCATCGGGCCGCACCGACAGCATGGAGATCGTCACCCGCAACCCGACGATCCAGATCCTGCGCCAGCAGGAAGCGGATCTGGCGGCCCAGGTCGCCAACCTATCCCAGTCGCTGGGCGCCCGTCACCCCGACTTGGTCAAGCTGACCCAACAGCTCAACCAGACGCGCCGCGAGCGGGCGATCGAAGTCGCCAAGGTCGTACAGGGTCTGGAGAGCCGCGCCAACGAGGTCCGTGCCCGCGAGCGCAGCGCGCAGGCCGAAATCGACAGCCTGCGGCAGGAAGCCAATCTGAGCGGCCGCGGCGCCGACGAGCTGGCCCAGCTTCAGCGCGCAGCCGACGGCAAGGCGCTTCAGCTCGAGGCGCTGGAACAGCGCTTCAAGGAAGCGACCAGCCGCATCGACCTGGATCAGGCCGGAGCCCGCATCGTCACCTCCGCCCGGGCGCCGCTCGAGCCGTCGCATCCGAACAAGCCGCTGTTCCTCGCGGTCGCGGCCCTGGGTTCGATGCTGCTCGCGATGACGCTGGCGATCCTCTACGACCACCTGACGCCCGGCTTCCGCTCGGCCCGCGAGATCAAGAACGAGCTTGGGCTGAAGATGCTGGGAGCGGTGCCCAAGGTACGCCTGAGCGGCCAGAGCATCGCCGACCAGGTCCTGCTCAAACCGCTCGAACCGTATGCCGAAGCGATCCGGACGATCATCACCGGGCTTACCCACGAGCGGCCCGCCGGGGGCAGGGCCAAGATGGTCCTCGTCACGTCCTCGGTGCCGGACGAAGGCAAGACCTCCCTCGCCATCGCGGTCGCCCGCACGCTGACGCTCAGCGGCCTCCGGGTCCTGCTGCTGGACTGCGATCTCCGCCGCCCGTCCGTGGGTGCGGCCTTCCGGTTCGGCAACGCGGCCGGTCTGGTGGAGTGCATCGAAAAGGGCGTCAGCCTGGAGGAAGCGATCCGCGTGGACGAGGCTACCGGCCTGGACGTCATGCCCGCCGGACGCGGCATCCAGAACCCGCAGCGGTTCTTCGCCTCGTCCTCGGCCGTGGGCGGTGCATTGCAGCGGCTGATGATGAACTACGATTTCATCGTGATCGACAGCCCTCCCGTCATGGTCGCTTCGGACGCGGCCCTGATCGCCAAGGGCTGCGACAGCGTGCTCTACGCGGTGGAGTGGGAGAAGACCCCGCGCAGCGCCGTCAAGGCCGGCATCGAAAGCCTGACGGCGCTGGATATCGCGGTGGCCGGCATCGTGCTGACCAAGGTCGATTACTCCAAGCAGCGCTATGCGGGCGACATGTCGGCCTATGCATACCGCTACAAGGACTATCACAACATTCCCGCATAGGAGCGTCGAATGCCGGCCAATAGACCGGAACGAACGCAAGTGGAACAGGACCGCCAGCTTTTTCTGATCTGGAAGAGCTTTCAGCGCAGGCCGGAAACACTGGCCTCTTTCTTCGGCATCAAGGTTGAGTATGTAACGAGCGGATTTTCGTCAAAAGCCCTGAAAGGGCTGGACTATCTGGTCAAGAGCGCAAAGACGCTGGGCCTGCTCCACCGGGAACGCCCGGATGTCGTCTGGGTGCAGTCGCCGCCAAGCTTCATCCCGCATCTGGTGCTGGCGTGGCGCCGCGTCATGGCGCCGTCGATGGTCGTGATCATCGACTGCCACAACGCGGTGATCCGTCCGCCGTGGTCGAAGGTGCCGTTCCATGGCTGGTCGCTGCGGTCGGCCGACCTCAGCATCGCCCACAACGCCGACGTGGTCGGGCCGCTGACGGCGCTGGGCGCGCCCGCCGGTCAGGTGATGGTGCTGGAGGACCGCAGCGCCGGCCTGTCCGAAGGACCGGCATCATCGTCCGAGCGGAAGCCCGGAGCGACGCCGCTGGTGCTGGTGCCGTGCTCCTTCGCCAAGGACGAGCCGATCGAACAGCTGCTGGAGGCGGCGCGGCGGACGCCCGGTGTCCGCTACGTCGTCACCGGCAACCCGAAGAAGGCTCATGAAGGGCTGGTCGCCGGGGCGCCGCCGAACGTCGAGTTCCCGGGGTTCATATCCAAACGGGACTTCGACGCCCTGCTTCATGGCTGCGACCTGCTGGTCGGCCTGACGACGCTGGAAGGGGTCCAGCTGTCGGCGGCCAACGAAGGGGTGGCGGCCGGCAAGCCGATGGTGCTCAGCCACACGGAAACGCTGCGCTCCCTGTTCGCGGGGGGCAGCGTCTTCGTCGATCCGCTGGATGCGGGATCGATCGCGAACGGAGTGGAGGACGCGCTCGGCCGGTGGGCGCAACTGGAAACCGGCATGCGGGAACTTCGTCTCAAGCGTGATGAGCGGTGGCTCAAACAGGCAAGGGAGGTGAACGCCTTCATAGCTAGAGCAAAGAAAGTGCGGAAAGCTCCGTCGAGCCCGGTAAGCCAAGTGCTTCCCGCACAGATCAAACAAGGGGACTGATGATGTCGACGCGGGTTTCCAAACAGCAACGCTCAGTGCTGATCATCGTTGAAAACCTTCCGGTCCCTCTTGACCGCCGGGTATGGATCGAAGCGCGTACCTTGAGCGCCGCCGGGTATCAGGTCATCGTCTGCTGCCCGCGCAGCGACAAGCACCCCGAGCCTTACGAGTTCCTCGAGAACGTCCACATCTACCGGCACCCCTATCCGACCGAGGGCGTCGGGCTGTGGGGCTATCTGGTCGAATACAGTTCCGCCCTGTTCTGGCAGTTCCTGCTGGCGTTCCGCATCCTGTTCAAGCACGGCTTCGACGTCATCCAGGCGTGCAATCCGCCGGACACGATCTTCATCGTCGGCGGCTTCTTCAAGTACGTCTTCGGCAAGAAGTTCATCTTCGACCACCACGACCTGTCGCCCGAACTCTACGAGGCCAAGTTCCAGAAGAAGGGACCGCTCCATAAGATCCTTCTCAAGCTGGAGCGGCTGACCTTCCGGACCGCCGACGTCGTGATCTCGACCAACGACAGCTTCCGCAGGATCGCCGAGACGCGCGGGTCGGTGCCGTCCGACCGCATCTTCATCGTCCGCAGCGGTCCCGACCTGAACCGCTTCCGCCTGGAAGCGCCGGTCGAGTCCTGGAAGAAGGGCCGCAAGCACATGGTATCGTACCTGGGCGTGATGAACGACCAGGACGGCATCGACTACCTGCTTGAAGCCGTCTCCCACATCGTCAAGGAGCGGAAGCGCGACGACGTTCAGTTCGTCCTGATGGGATCGGGGCCGGAGCTGGAAAACCTCCAGAAGATGGCGGTCGACCTGGGCGTCGACGACTACGTGACCTTCACCGGATGGGTCAACGACCAGGTCATCGTGCCGGTGCTCAACACCGCCGAGGTCGCGGTCTGCCCCGACCCGTACAATACGCTGAACGACAAGCTGACCATGAACAAGGTCATGGAATACATGGCGCTTGGCAAGCCGATCGTTCAGTACGACCTGACCGAAAGCCGCTATTCGGCCGGCGACGCCGCCGTCTACGCCAAGCGGAACTCCGCCGTCGATCTAGGCGACAGGATCCTGGACCTGCTGGACGATCCGGAAACCCGGGCGGCGATGGGCCAGCTCGGACGCCGCCGGATCGAGACGGTGCTGGCCTGGGAACACCAGGCTCCCGTCCTGCTGAGCGCCTATGAAGCGCTGGGCTGGCCGTCGGGCATCTCGGTGGCCGAAGGCAAACGACAGACGGACCCGATCGCCTGATGGTGCCGAAGAACCCGATGGGTGCAGCACCGGGGTACAGCCGTCGGGCCGTACTCCGGCGTCTCGGCACCGGAGCCCTGGCCGCGGCGCTGTCGGGCTGCGCGCTGGGGCCGGGGACCGGTTCAGCCGCCGACAGCGTGATGCCGCTGCGTGCCGCCGCCAAGGCGGGACGGCGGCGATACGGCGCCGCCGTCTCAAGCGAGCTGCTGGGCAAGGACGCGGGCTACCGCGACCTGATCAGGCGAGAGTGCGACATCATCGTCCCGGAATGGGAGATGAAGTGGTACAATATCCAGAAGAACCCGGACCGCTACGACTTCAGCGGCTGCGACAAGCTGGCCGCCTTCGCTTCCGAGAACGGGATGGAGCTTCGCGGCCATACCCTGGTCTGGCACCTGGGTCTGCCCGACTGGGCGAAGACCCGGCTGAAGGAAGCCCAGGGCAGGGACGTGCTTCATACCTGGATGAACACGCTGATGACCCGCTATGCCGGGGTCGTACGCTCGTGGGACGTCGTCAACGAGGCGGTCGAACCGACCGACGACCGGCCGGACGGGCTGCGGGAGTCCGACTGGCTGGCCGCGTTCGGCACTCGCTACATTTCCGACTCGTTCAAGATGGCGGCCGAGATCGCGCCCAAGGCCGAGCTCGTCTACAACGACTACGGCACGGAGCATAACGCCCGGTGGAGCCGCGACCGCCGCGTCGCGATCCTGCGCCTGCTGGAACGGGTGAAAGGGGAGGGCGGCCGGATCGACGCGCTCGGCCTCCAGTCGCATCTGCGCCTGGGCGATCCCTGGGACCCGAAGGCGTTCGGGGAGTTCCTGCGCGAAGTCCAGGACATGGGTATAAAGCCGATCGTCACGGAAATGGACGTCCGGGCCGACCGGGCGTCGGGCGACGCCTCGGCGATCGATGCCAAGGTCGCCGACCTGTACACGTCGTATCTGGAAACCGTGTTCGCCAATTCCCGCTGCGATACCGTCGTAACCTGGGGCCTGACCGACCGCTACACTTTCCAGCGGCGCCGCTATGCCGACGACAGGCCGCTGCCGTTCGACGACGATCTGAATCCCAAGAAGGCGGCCGCGGCGGTCGCCCGGATACTTCGCGATGAAGGATGACGCCCAGACCGTGGAAGGGGCTTCGGCGGTCGTGGCGGGTTCTAGGAAAAGCGGAACCGCCAAGTTCCTGGCCCTGTTCGCCGATCCGGTGCGGCGATACTCCATCCTCGAGCAGGTCCTGCTCTCCGCCACCAATTTCATCTTCATGCTGCTGCTGGCGCGGCACTTCCCGCGTGAGAGCTTTGGCTTCTTCTCCGGCTGCTGGGTCGGGTTCTATCTGCTGCTGAGCCTGCACCGCGCCTTCGTGGTCGTCCCCTTCGTGATCGAGACGGCGGACCATGCCCTGCTGCGAAAGGCGGGGCGGACGTGGCGGCGCTACAATGTGCTGGTGCTGGGCATCTTCACGGCGCTGTGCCTGGCGGCGGCGGCGGGACTGAACTTCCTATGGCCGGACGGCGGCTGGATCGCCGCGATGACGGTGGCCGCGACGCTTCTGATGATCCCGGGAGCGTACCAGGAATTCAACAGGCGCTGGTCGATCCAGATCGGCAACATCGGCGCCGTGCTGATGGCGGCCGCGGCCTATTCGGCGATCCTGCTGCTGGGCGCCGGGCTCGCGATCCGCCTGGAGAACATCTGGCTGGCGCTGGGCGGGCTGTGGCTTGCCGCCTTCGCTGCCGCCGTGACGTCGTGGGCACGCAACCGGGCCTTCGGGATCGACGCGGAGTTCGAGCCGCTCCGTCGGTTCGTCGGCGAGCGGCGCGGCTACTTCGCGTGGTCGGGCATCAGCGCCGTCGCCTATAACGGCTACAACCAGATCCCGCCGCTGATCCTGACCATCATGGCCGGACCGTCCGCCGTGGCGCTGTTCCAGGCGACCCGCACCTTCACCCAGCCGATGAGCGTGCTGATGATGGCGGTCGACAATTTCGACCGGCCGCGCGCGATCCGCAGCCTCAACGCCGGCGGCATGGGCGAGATGTTCCGCCAGTTGCTGAAGGCGACGCTCGTGCTGTTCGTCATGTGCATGCCGATCTGGCTGGTGCTGGGGCTGTTTCCCCACCAGATCATCCACCTCGTCTACGGCGGAGCCTACGCCGACGGCGCCGTTCCGATATACCTCTGGATCGCCTTCAGCGTCGTATCAATCCTGGCCTATCCGGCGGAGACTTCGCTCTACGTGCTGAAGCGGCCTGAACTGGTCGGACGGGGACGTATCTGGGCGGGGGTCGCCAGCGTCGTGGTCTGCGTCGCGACCATCCCGTACCTGGGCGCCAACGGCGCGCTGCTGGGAGTGATCTCCGGCTGGGCTCTCAGCGGATCGTGGTCGTTCTGGAAGTTCCGCAGGCACATGAAGCATCATCATTCAACAGAAGCCAAACCGACGGCGAGCGCGTAGCATGGATGTTCCGCTAGGGTTCCAACGCATTCTCAAGGGCGGCGTCATCGCGGTCTGCCTTGCCTTCCTGGCGGTCCTGCTCTGGGCGTCGGGGGTGGGCGCCGATGAGGCGCCGCTCTATGTCCTGCCCTTGAGCTTCGTGATCGTGATCTGGCTCGGCTTCTACGGACATGCGGTCATCTCCGGCCGGCGCTGGGCCTGGATCGCGTTCCTGGCGCTCTACATCTTCCTGACCGAAGTCAACCTGCGCACCCGGCCGATCGGTGCCGGCGGGCTGGACTGGCAGGTCGCCATGAAGCTTGCCGTCTGGTTCGGCGGCACGTTCCTCGCCATGCTGCGGATCAACTCGGTCATCGAGCTGTTGCGGACGCCGATCGGCGCCGCGGCGATGATCTTCATGGGCTTCATGATGCTGTCCGCGCTTTGGGCGCCCGATCCCGGCGACAGCATCGTTTCCAGCATCCTGCTGTTCTGCACCCTGCTGTTCGCGATGGCGATGGTGGCCGAGCTGGCGGTGAAGGACATCCTGATCGGACTGACCATCGGGTATTGCCTGGTCGTCCTGCCGTCGCTTGCCATAAGTCCCTTCATGGCCAGCTTCGCCCCGGTCAACGCCGACAGCCTTGGCGAGGCCGACCGGCTGCGCGGCTTCACCAACCATCCGGTGTCGCTAGCCGCCATCTGTTCGATGCTGATGGTGTGCTGTGCCGCACTGATGCTCTATTTTCCCAAGCGCCGCATCATCCTGGGCGGCGTCATCGTCCTGTCGCTGGCCACTCTGATGCTGTCGCAGTCGCGTATGGCGCTCGTCGCTGTTCTCGCGTCGGGTTTTATCTTCTGGCTGCGCATCCGGCCGGGTGCGTCCTGGCTGATCCCGATCGGCGTGCTGGCCGCCACGGTGGTCACGCTGACGACGGCGTCGGTCGGGCTGGAGAACGTCCTGCCCAAGGAGCTGGTCAAGCTGGTATCACGCTCGGGCGACGTCAACGAACTGCTGACGCTGACCGGCCGCTCCGTCATCTGGGACTTCACGCTCAACCAGATCGCGGATGCGCCGATCCTGGGACACGGCCACAATTCGGCCGAGACGATCTTCCTGGAGCGGTTCCTGTTCTTCACGGTGACGCATGCGCACAACTTGATCCTCCAGTCGCTGTTCTCGGTCGGGATCGTCGGGACGCTGTTCCTGGTGACGATCCTGATCATCCAGCTCCGGACCTTCCTGATCAGTCCCGACCTGTTCCGCGACGTCATGCTGCTGACGCTGCTGGTCAGCGGCATCACCGAAACGGCCTTCTACACCCGCCTGCCGGGTACTCTCAGCATCGTCTGGATGTTCACCATAGCCCTGGCCGCCTATCACGTGGTCGAACGGCGGCGGATCAACGCCGCCCTGTGGGCGGGAACCGGCGGAATGGAAGAGGGCCTATCACTTGGCGCCGGTTTCGGCACCGACAGGGCACCCGGAAGCGTGACCCAGCCGGGGGGAAAGAGATTGTCCGAAAGTCTCGCCGGCTGAGGCAGCGCCCTCCCTCCAACGCCCTGGAATTTTCAGGAAACAAAACAGCCTGATCTGAGTTAATATTGAAGTACTTTAGTAAAACGCCGCTTTCGTGCGCATGATTTTTCTGACGTGGTGAAGAGCAACAGATGCGAGTCTGGACTAGTCTAGCCAGTAACTTCGATCCTGTTCATGGACGCCCCGCCCTTTCGGCGCGGCGCCGTTTCACCCTTGTACGCACCGCGGTCTCCTCGCTCGGCTTGCCGGCGGCGCCCCGTTCCTTCCGACCCGCCGCCGTGTCGAGGAACGGTCAACGGTGCGTTCCCAGCGCACCGCCATAAGCTCTCCTACGCCAACGTGATCGATCCGTCCCTGCCGGCAGCCATGTCCCGGCGGTGAGCGGCCGCGTCTTCGCGGCGTTTCCCAGATGCATACTGTCCCGTTCCGGGGCGGAAACGATCACAGCACGCCGGGAACCCGGCGGGCGTCGAGCATGCCCGTCTGTTCAGTTCGGACCGGCCGCCCCCCAGTCGTTCCCGGGGCGCGCCGGTTGGGCAAGACCGAGAGCTTTTTCTAAATGACCAATTCCAACGCCATGCGTTTCAACATCGCTTTCATCCTGTGGTGCGCGCTGTTCCTGCTGCTGGGCGGAGCCGGCCTTGCCGGCTTGTCCGCTGTGGGCAGATTGCCGGCCCCTCCCGTCACCGCCACCAACTGCATCGACGAGAAGTTCAAGTTCATGCACGACACCGAGATCCGGAACCCCGGCCTGATCGCCGTCGGATCCTCGGTGACGTGGCGGAACCTCGACTTCTCGGTCTTCGCGGAGCATTACGGCGGAGACGTCGAGCCGCTGAACGCGGCACCCTGCTTCCTCTACGTCAACCAGACGGCCTTCTATACCGACTTCCTGCTCGACAACATGCCGAGCGTCAAATCGGTCATGTCGGTCTTCTCGATGCGGGATTTCTCCGCCTGCGCCGCATCGCCGACCGAGTTCTTCCGGCCGGAAGACGCCAAGGGCTACGTCTTCGACAAGGACCCGGCCTGGCACCTGTACTTGAAGAACTTCCGGCCGGTGTCCTTCGCGCGGGACGTCGTCGACCTGCCCGGCATGCGCTCGGGAAAGGATGCATCGGCTTCGATGGTGATGGACCCCTACGGTTCCGGCCCCTTCACCTTGCCGAAACCGGAAATCCGCGAGGATTTCCAGCTCGACGCCACCTGCCTGGACCACCTGAGCGCCATGAGCGAGGACCTGTCGAGGCGCGGCATCGACTTCATCGTCGTCCTGCTCCCCCAGATGCCGGCCTGGCGCGACGCCTACGATCCGGGCGGGGTACGGGACGCGGAGTTCCGCCGGGAGGTCTCGCGCAGGCTCGATCCGACCCGGACGGTCCTGATCGACGCCCAGCAGGGGCTGCACCTGAGCAACGACCAGTTCACCGACCATGCCCATCTGCAATGGAGATCCGTGCCGCTGCTGATGCGCTACCTGATCTCGCAACTGGACAAGTCCGAGCTGAGCCTCAGCCATGCCGGCGCCGATCAGGCCGGCGGGGGTCCCGACCATGCTCTTTAACTCCTACGTCTTCATCGGGGCGTTCCTGCCGATAACGCTGGTCGTCTACCGGCTGCTCTGCCTGACCGGCCACACGCGCCTGCCGTTCCTGTGGCTGGTGGTGGCGTCGCTGTTCTTCTATGGCTGGTGGAACCCGGTCCACGTCCCGCTGCTGATGGCCAGCATCATCGCGAACTATCTGCTGGGCATGAAGCTGACCGAGCCGGGAGCCTCGGCGGCGGCGAAGCGCAGCCTGCTCGTCTTCGGGATCACCGCCAACCTCGTCGTGCTCGCCTATTTCAAGTACTCGATGTTCATCGTGGACAATGTCGGCGCGCTGACCGGGCTGGACTTCGGCATACAGGCCGTGGTCCTGCCGCTGGGCATCTCGTTCTTCACGTTCCAGAAGGTCGCGTACCTGGTCGACGCCGCCGAGGGCAAGGCGTCGGAATACCGGTTCCTGGACTACTGCCTGTTCGTGACCTTCTTCCCGCAGCTCATCGCCGGGCCGATCGTCCACCACCGGGAGATGATGCCGCAGTTCCGCCAGCCGGAAGCGATGCGCTTCAGCCATGCCGACTTCGCCATGGGGCTGACCTTCTTCGTCGCCGGCCTGTGGAAGAAGGTCGTGCTGGCCGACACGCTGGCCGGCTTCGCGACCCCGGTCTTCGCCGTCGCCGGAGAGCAGGCGCTGACGGCGGGGGAGGCCTGGACCGGAGCGCTGGCCTATTCGCTGCAACTCTATTTCGACTTCTCCGGCTATTCCGACATGGCGATCGGCCTTGCCCTGCTGTTCGGCATCAGGCTGCCGTTCAACTTCGACTCGCCCTACAAGTCGGTCAACATCATCGACTTCTGGCGGCGCTGGCACATGACGCTGTCCAGGTTCCTGCGCGACTACCTTTATGTGCCGCTGGGCGGCAACCGGAAGGGCAGGGGGCGGCGCTACGTCAACTTGTTCCTGACTATGCTGATCGGCGGGCTGTGGCACGGCGCCGCCTGGACCTTCGTGATCTGGGGGGCGCTGCACGGCACGTTCCTGATCGTCAACCACGGCTGGCAGGCGCTCCGCTCGGCCCTGGGGTGGCAGTCTTCGGGCTCCGCCGCGGGGATATGGGTGGCGCGCGGCATCACCTTCCTCTGCGTGACGATCGCCTGGGTCTTCTTCCGCGCCGAGTCCGTCGGGGAAGCGATGGGGATGCTGCATGCCATGACGGGGGCGAACGGCTGGACCTCGGCGCCGCTGAACCTTGGCGACCTGTACGAGTACCGCGACCAGATCCAGATAGCACTGCTGCTGGCCCTGGCCATGATCGCTCCCAATACCCAGGAGTGGATCATGGGCGAGGGCGGGAGGCGGTTCGCCGCCGTGCCGCGCTGGCGCTTCACGCCGGTCTGGGCGGGCGTCGCCGCTGCCTGCTTCCTGTTCACCCTGACCCGCCTGTCGGCGGTGAGCGAGTTCATCTACTTCAACTTCTGAGCGGACGACCGGGGACCGGCGTACGGAATAGCGGCGGCAGGTCTGACCTGCCGCCGCTTCGTCTTTCCATGGGCGGCCCGCAGGGCTTACGGGATCATCCAGGTCAGGTAGTAGGCCTGGAGCACGGTGATCACGCCGATGATCGTCACGAAGAACAGGCTGTGCTTGAGCGTGAAGCGGAACAGATCGGCTTCGCGTCCGACCAGGCCGACGGCGGCGCAGGCGACCGCGATCGACTGGGGGGAGATCATCTTGCCGGTGACGCCGCCGGTCGTGTTGGCGGTCACCATCAGGATGTCGGACAGGCCGAGCTGCTGCGCCGTCGTCGCCTGGAGCGCTCCGAACAGGGCGTTGGACGACGTATCCGACCCGGTCAGGAATACGCCCAGCCAGCCGAGCACGGGAGAGAAGAACGGGAAGGCCTTGCCGGTGCCGGCCAGCAGAAGGGCCAGCGTCGAGGACAGGCCGGAATAGTTGGCGATGAAGGCGAAGGACAGCACCATGCCGATCGAGTAGATCGGGCGGCGGAGGTCCTTCAGCGTTTCGCCGAAGGTGGCGACCGCCGTAGCCGGCTTCATCTTCAGGAAGACGATGGAGATGATCGCGGTGATCAGGATCGCGGTGCCGGTGGCGGCGACGAGGTCGAGCTTGTAGACGGCGTCATAGGGCTTCGGCGAGGACACGATCGGGGCGACCTTGGTCACCAGCTTGTCGAGGCCCTGGATCGGGAAGTAGAAGACGGTCGAGGCGAGCGACCCTGCCTTGGCGAACATCGCCTTGAAGGGAGCGAGGCTCCAGACGGTGACGACGGCGGTCAGCACGACGAAGGGCGACCATGCCTTGATAACCTGGGCGCGGGTATAGTCGACCGCGGCCGGCTTGGCGTTGCTGGCTTCGTTGTCGAAGCGGAAGATGCGCTTGGGCTTCCAGACCTTCAGGAACAGGGTAAGGCTGACCAGGCTGAGCAGCGCCGAGGTGATGTCCGGCAGCTCAGGCCCGATGAAGTTGGATGTGAAGAAGACGCCGATGGCGAAGGTGAAGCCTGCCACGAACACGGCCGGCCATGTCTCCTTGACGCCGCGGACCCCGTCCATGATGAAGACGATCCAGAACGGGACGAACAGCGCCAGCAGCGGCAGCTGGCGGCCGGCCATCTGGCCGATCTTGAAGGCTTCGAGACCCGTCACCTGCCCCGCGACGATCATCGGGATACCCATGGCGCCGAAGGCGACCGGGGCGGTGTTGGCGATCAGGCACAGGCCGGCGGCGTAGAGCGGGTTGAAGCCGAGGCCGACCAGCAGGGCGGCGGTGATCGCGACGGGTGCTCCGAAGCCGGCGGCGCCTTCCAGGAACGCGCCGAACGAGAAGCCGACCAGCAGCATCTGGAGGCGCTGGTCTTCCGTGATCGAGACGACCGAGGCGCGGATGATGTCGAACTGGCCGGTCTTGACCGTGACCTTGTACAGGAACACGGCGGTCAGGATGATCCAGGCGATCGGCCATAGGCCGTAGACGAATCCGTAGCCGGCGGCAGCCAGCGCCTGACCCACCGGCATCTCGTAGAAAACGATCGCGACCGCCAGGGCGATGGCGACGGTGATCGTCGCCGCGATGTGGCCTTTCATGCGGAGGACCGCCAGCGCCACGAAAAAGAAGATGATGGGAAGCGCCGCGACGAGCGCGGACACCCACAGATTGCCTGCGGGGTCGTAAACCTGCATCCAGGGCTGCATATCGTTTCCACTCCGGATTGCCGCGGCGGCGCCCGATCAGGCGCTCGACGGCCATTCGATGATTTTTATTTCCACGTCGCCGGCTTTGGTAAACTTATTAGACCGACAATCTGTAGGGTGGATAATTTAAATGCCGTGATCTTGTAAATCGAAAAATGCATCTCAGGAGGTGTCGCAATTGTCGCAGGTGTTGAAGGCAGGTGCCCGGGTCCGGTATCGTCGCGGCATGAACACAGCGCCCGAAGACCCCGAAGATACTGAAGAAAACGCAGCCAAGGCCGACCCGCTCGCCCGGCTGCTCCAGTGCCATCCCGAGACCGCCTTCGACTATCTGGAGTTCCGCCGGATGATGGCGGGACCGGCGGCGGCCTTCGCGGCGGAGCGGGGTACGCCCGCTGATATCGAGAAGCTGGGCGCCTGCCTGCGCCAGATGGAGGAGGCTCACGGGCTCGACGACCCGTCGCAGGAAGCGGCGGCCGACGCCGCCTTCCACCTCGCGATCTACGAGGCGTCTCACAACGAGGTGCTGATCCGGATCATGCAGCAGTTCATCAGGATGATGAGCGAGGATGTCTTCTACGAGCGGACCAGCCTGTATCAGCGCCGGGGCGTGCGGGACAGCTTTCTACGCCAGCATCAGGCGATCTATCACGCCATCGCCGCCGGCAACCCGGAAGCGGCGCGCGCGACGGCCGACGCCCACCTCGCGTCGACCATGGAAGCGCTGCGGGAGGCGCAACGGGCGGATGCGCGGCTAGAAGTCGCACTTCGCCGCCAGCAGGGCGCGAAACTGGTCACCGGTAAGCCGAAATGACCCTGCGCCACACCAACGGGAATTTGGCAAACTAATTTTGCCGCTTTACTAAACGGGTCAACTTGTCGTACCCCCTTGCGGCAGCGGTCTCCATCGAAGGACCGCACGGTGAGGAAACACGCGGCCGGAATCATCCGTCCGACAGCTACAAGGGTGTCGCGGCATGCCTGATGGAACGTCATCCGATACGGTGGTACGCGGGTCCGGCGCCTATGCCGGCGCCATCCGGGAATTCACCGGCCTCTTCGGTTCCGATCGCGTCGTCCGCGATCCCTTGAGGCTGCTGGCCTACGGAACGGATGCCAGCTTCTACCGGCTGATCCCCCAGGTCGTCGTCAAGGTCGAGAGCGAGGCGGAGGTGCTGGCCGTGCTGGCCGCCTGCCGCCGCGACGGGTTGCCCGTCACCTTCCGCGCCGCCGGCACCAGCCTGTCCGGCCAGGCGGTCAGCGACAGCGTGCTGATGATGCTGGGCGAGAAGTGGGACCGGGTCACCGTCGAGAAGGCCGGTGCGCTGGTCCGGCTTCAGCCGGGCGTGCTGGGCGCCGACGCCAACCGGCGGCTGGCAAGCCATGCCCGCAAGATCGGTCCCGACCCGGCTTCCATCGACAGCGCCAAGATCGGCGGCATCGCCGCCAACAACTCGTCCGGCATGTGCTGCGGCACGTCCGACAACAGCTACAAGACGCTGGTTTCCATGCGCCTGCTGCTGGCCGACGGGACGCTGGTCGATACCGGAGACGCCGACAGCGTCGCCCGCTTCCGGACCAGCCACCGCGACCTGCTCGGCAAGCTGGACGAGCTTGGCCGGGCGACCCGGGCCGATGAAACGCTGGCGCGGCGCATCCGCGACAAGTTCGCGATCAAGAACACCACCGGCTACAGCATCAACGCCCTGGTCGACTTCGAAGACCCGCTGGAGATCCTCCAGCACCTGATGATCGGGTCGGAAGGCACGCTGGGCTTCATCGCCGAGATCACCTACCGCACCGTGCCCGAGCACGCCCACAAGGCCAGCGCCCTGCTGCTGTTTCCCGATATCGGGGAAGCCTGCCGCGCGGTGGCGCTGCTGAAGGCGACCCCGGTCGCCGCGGTCGAGCTGATGGACCGGCCGGCGCTCCGCTCGGTCGAGGACAAGCCGGGCATGCCGGCGGCGATCCGGGGCCTGGGCGACGGCGTCACGGCACTGCTGGTGGAAGTCCGGGGCGAGGACGCGGCGGAGTTGAACGCCCGGATATCCCAGGTATCCGCCGTGCTCGGCGGCGTCGAGACGCTGGCGCCCGCCGCCTTCACGTCCGATCCGGACGAGTTCGGCAAGCTGTGGAAGATCCGCAAGGGCCTGTTCCCCGCCGTCGGCGCGGTCCGCCGCGCCGGGACCACCGTCATCATCGAGGACGTCGCCTTCCGGATCGCCGATCTGGCCGCCGCCACGCTGGACCTCCAGACGCTGTTCGAGAAGCACGGCTACCATGAGGCGATCATCTTCGGCCACGCCCTGGACGGCAACCTGCACTTCGTCTTCACCCAGGACTTCGCCATCGATGCCGAGGTCGAGCGCTACGCCGCCTTCATGGACGACGTCTGCAAGCTGGTGGTGGACAAATACGACGGTTCGCTGAAGGCGGAGCACGGCACCGGCCGCAACATGGCCCCTTTCGTGGAGATGGAGTGGGGGCGCGACGCCTACCGGCTGATGCGGTCGATCAAGGACCTGCTCGACCCGGACGGCATCCTGAACCCCGGCGTCATCATCTGCGACGACCCCCAGGCCCATCTGAAGGACCTGAAGCCGCTGCCCAAGGCCGACCCGCTGGTCGATACCTGCATCGAATGCGGCTTCTGCGAGCGCATGTGCCCCTCGGCGGGACTGACGCTGACGCCGCGCCAGCGCATCGTCGGCTGGCGCGAGATCTCGCACCTGTCCGACACCGGGACCGATCCGGAGCGGGAAGCCGGCCTCCGCACCCTCTACGATTACCAGGGGCTGGAGACCTGCGCCGCCTGCGGCCTCTGCGCCACCGCCTGTCCGGTCGGGATCGAAACGGGACTGCTGACCAAGGCGCTGCGGGGACGCCGGCAATCGACGCTGGGCCACCGGATCGCCGGGATCGCTGGCCGCCACTTCGGCGGCGCGCTGGCCGCCGCCCGCTTCGGCTTAGGCGCGGTGGCGTTGTCCAACCGGACGCTGGGACCGGCGGCGACGCGCCGTCTGGCCGACTACGGCCGGCGCATTTCGAGCGGGCGACTGCCGAAGATCGGACCGGCGCTGCCGGGTCCGGCGAGCCTGCCGGCGGCGGGGCAGGGCGATGCCTCCGGCACGCCCGTCATCTACCTGCCGAGTTGCGCCAACCGGACCTTCGGCGCGTCGCCCGGAGCACCCGAAACCGATGCGGTGCCGGATCGCCTGGTGTCGCTGATGGTCAAGGCCGGCTATCGCCCGATCTTCCCGGACGGCCTTGCCGGCCTGTGCTGCGGACAGGCGTTCGAGAGCAAGGGATTGGACCGGGAGGCCGACGCCAAGACGGCGGAGCTGGCAGCGGCGGTGATCGCCGTCGACGACTACGGGCGCATCCCGGTCGTCATGGATGCGTCCGCCTGCACGCTGCGCCTGAAGAAGATGCTGGCGGGACGGGTGACCGTGCTGGACAGCATCGAGTTCCTGCACGACCACGCGATGCCCCGGCTGGAAGTAGTCGCGAAGCAGGCCGAACCGGTGCTGGTCCACGTCAACTGCTCGGCCCAGCGCCTGGGCCTCGGCGACAAGATCGTCGGCCTCGCAAGGGCGTGCGCCGAGACGGTCGTCGTGCCGGAAGGCGTCGGCTGCTGCGGCTTCGCGGGCGACAAGGGCTTCTCGACCCCGGAGCTGAACGACCACGCGCTCCGGCGCCTGCCCGATGCGGTGCCTGCCGGCTGCGAAGGCGGCTACTCGTCGAACCGGACCTGCGAGATCGGCCTGTCGGACCATTCCGGCGTTCCGTACCGGTCCATCGTCTATCTTGTGGATAGGGTGACCCGCCGGCGGCCCTGATCTCCCTTGATCAAACCGGAGCGACCTGCGATCCATGGAGGATGCTGACCTTACGGCAAATCGAGGTGATCCGGGCCGTCATGGTCGCCGGCACGATCAACGGAGCGGCGAAGCTGCTCAACGTGTCGGCGCCCGGCATCAGCCGCCTGATGAAGTACACGGAGAAGTCGCTGGGCATACGGTTGTTCGACCGGCGCCACGGCCGCTACGTGCCGGCCGGCGAGGCCAGCGACGTCTTCAGCCAGATCAACGCCGTCTACAAGAAGGTCGAGGACCTTCAGTTCACGGTGAAGCGGCTTGAGAGCGGCCACGGATCGGAGCTGAAGATCGCGTCGGTCCCCAGCATCGCCAACATGATGGTCCCGCGGGCGATCGAGCGAATCGTAGCCAAGCATCCCGGCCTGCTGATCGATGTCGATATCCTGAAGATCGAGGAAGCGCTGGACTACCTCCTGCTGGAAAAGGGGGAGATCGTCGCGATGAGCTACAAGGTCGATCACCCCTCGCTGGACTGCATCGCGCTGGCGCGCGGCAAGCTGCTCTGCATCACGCCGCCCGATCACCCGCTGGCGGAGCGCGGGTCCGTTTCCGCCGAAGATATCGCGCGCTACCCGCTGATCGGCATCGATCCCAACGACCCCTATGGCCGCATCATGGCCGATATCTTCGAGCGGCGCGGCCTGTCCTATACCATGCCGATCCGCGCCCGTTTCGGCACGACGGTCTGCCGGCTGGTCGGCGCTGGACTGGGGATCGCGGTGATCGACCAGTTCACCGTGGCCCACGACGCGGTACCCGGCATCCGCCTGCTCGACATCGACGAACCGACCGCCTTCGACACCTATGTCGCGGTCAAGGCGGAACGCGGGCTGTCGAGCTTCGCCGAAAGCTTCATCGCCCTGCTGCGGGCCGAAATGACGGCGGTCGTCAAGCCCGCAAGTTAACATCATGTTCATCCGGACCGATATCTTGGTATTTGACGTTAACGGCCCGCCTGCGCATTCTCCGCTCAACAGAACGAGTTGTATAGTCAACCATGCCGCTCCCAAAGAAGCGGACAGCGAAGGAGGAAACGCCTTGAAAACACTTTCATCCAAGATCCTTGCCGGTCTCCTGGTTCCCGGCATCATGCTGCTGGCCGGCGCCGCCGGTGCCGCCGACATCCAGAAGCGGACCCTGAAGTTCCCGTCCGCCAGCAACAAGGGGCATCCGCAAGTCCTGGGCGTCCAGAAGTTCGCCGATCTGGTGTCGGAGAAGAGCGGCGGCAAGATCACCGTCAAGCCGTTTCCCGGCGGCGTGCTGGGTGCTGACCTCCAGACCGTTTCCGCCATGCAGGGCGGCACCGTCGACCTGACCGTCATGAACGCCAGCCTGCTGGCCGGCAACGTCAAGGAGATGGCCGTCCTCGACTTCCCCTACATGTTCAACACGGCGGCGGAAGCCGATGCCGTGCTGGACGGTCCGGTCGGACGCAAGCTGCTGGACAAGCTACCGGAAAAGGGGCTGGTCGGTTTGGCGTACTGGGACCTGGGTTTCCGCGAGATGCACGGCAACAAGCGCCCGATCACCAAGGCCGAAGACCTCCAGGGCCTGAAGATGCGCGTCATCCCGACGCCGATCTACGTCGAGTTCATGAACGCCGTCGGCGCCAACGCGGTCCCGATGCCCTTCACGGAAACCTATACCGCCCTGGAGACCGGCGCCGTCGACGGCATGACCAACCCGCTGCTGAACATCATGGACGGCAAGTTCAACGAGGTCTCCAAATACCTCAGCCTGACCAACCACATGTATACGCCGCAGGCGGTCATCGCGAGCAAGAAGCTGTGGGACAAGCTGTCGGAGGACGAGCGCAAGATCCTTCAGGAAGCCGCGACGGAAGCGACGGTCTACCAGCGTCAGGTCGCGCGCGAGCAGGCGGAAAAGGCGCTGGACGAGATCGCGAAGTCCGGCATGACGATCAACGAACTCCCGCCGGAGGAGATCGCCAAGCTGCGCGAAAAGGCCGGTCCGGTGATCGAGAAGTTCCGCAAGGAGATCGGCGAGGAACTGGTGACGGAGCTTTACGCCGAGATCGACAAGGTTCGGAAGCAGTAGACCGGAAGTCGTTCCGTATCTCGGCGAGCGTGGGAGAGAATGACGCTTGCCGCATCAAGATAGCAGGACCATACTAAGTCGTGCGATCTTGATGCGAGGATAGGGTCATGGAGAAGGCGGCTATAGGCCAAGGGTTGCTTGGTCCCGTAGTTCAGGCTGTCGCGGAGCCGGAGGGCCGATACCTCGATCCGCGCCGGTTTCTAAACCTCACCGGAATGCAGGTCCAGGACCTTGCGGCCCTTGCCGGTGTCGACCGCAACACGGTGGCTCGCAATCCGCGCAGTCCCAAGGTACAGAACGCGGTCGGCGCAGTGGTCCGGCTTCTGGAAAGCGCCACGGAAGTTGCCGGCGACCTGAACCGCGCGCTGCTGTGGTACAGGCACCAGCCGATCGAAGCCTATCGCTTCCAGACGCCCGCCGAACTGGTCGCCAAGGGGCACGCGGACGCCGTGGTCGCCTATCTGGACGATCTGCGTCACGGCACGTATTCTTGACCGGAAGGCCGCCGATCGGAACACCGCTGACCGGGACATTCATCCGGGTTCTCACGCCGCGCTGGGCGCACCGGCCGCTCAGCGGCGCTGGCGCCGCTCTCACCGGCGGGCGGTTCAACCGCATCGGCCAGGAAGCGCTTTACCTGTCTGCCGATATCGAGACGGCATGGGCCGAGTACCAGCAGATCGGCAGCATTCCCAGGCCGGGACTGGTCGCCGGCTATACCGTCGAAGCCGGCAGGATCGTGGACGCCACCCGGGAGCCGCCGCTTCCCGATCTCGGCATCACGCCTGCCGATCTCGGTTGCGACTGGCGTTACCGGCTCCGCATCGAGAAACGCGAGCCGCCGACCTGGGCGCTGGCCGACCGGCTGATCGAGTCCGGCGGCCAGGGACTCCTCTTCCGCTCGGCCGTACGCCCCGGCGGCGTCAACATCGTCCTCTGGAAGGTCGCGTCGCCCGCAGCGGTTTCGGTCTTCGATCCGCACGACGACTTGCCGCTGGACGCCGGTTCCTGGTCGCGTGGAGCGCCGCCCTAATCCTTCCCCTCGTAATCCACCGGCGTCGCGTGCCAGCCTTCCGCCCGCTTGGCCCAGAAGGCGTCGCGCAGCCGCATCGAGATGGGACCGGGCCGGTCATTGCCCATGATCCGGCCGTCGATGCGCGATGCCGGCATCACGCCGCCGGCCGTCGTGCAGGTGAAGATCTCGTCGGCGTCGCGCAGTTCCGCCGCCGGGACGGGCCGCACCTCGCACGGGATGCCCAGTTCCTCGCACAACTCGATCATCGACAGCCGCGTGATGCCGTCCAGCGCGCCCCGGTCCGGGGTCGCGACGACGCCGTCGGTGATGCTGAAGACGTTGAAGCCGGCGCCTTCGGTGACGTTGCCCTGGGCGTCCAGCAGGATCGCGAAGTCGGCGCCCTTGTCCATCGCCTCGAACTGGCCGCGCGTCAGGTCGCCCCAGTGGAAGTTCTTGTATCGCGGCTCGACCGATTCCGGCGGGATGCGCAGCGTATCGGCGATCATCAGGTGAAGCCCGCGCTCGCACATCTCCGGGCTGGCGACCGACACCCACGGCACCGCGAAGGCGGCGATGTAGTTGCGGGCATAGGCGGGGTGGCGCGGCTTGCCCGGAGCGGGAACGCCGCGCAAGCAGTCCATCGCGACATAGGCCGCGCGCAGTCCGGACAGGCGGACGATCTTGTGCAGGACGGCCTTGATCTCGTCGTCGCTCTCGGCCGGCTTCATGTGAAGCCCGTCCATGGAAGCGCGGAACCGCCTGATGTGGTCGTCCAGCCTGAAGAACGCGCCGTCCCATACGCCCACGACGTCATAGGTCACGTCCGACCGGCGGTAGCCCCAGTCGGTCAGGGGGATCGCCGCTTCCGCGACCGGCATGTAGCGGCCGTCGATATAGGCGGCCCCGGCGGCGAAGCGCGAGTGATCCGGTTCGGCGAAGCGCGATTGATCGGGTTCGGTCATGACGCAAGCCCTGTCCGTTGATGCCTGAGCCGATAAGGCCAACCCGGACGGCGGCGCGCGTCAATAGCTTTAATCCCCAATGCCTCGAAAATGCGTTTACGCACAAGGGGTGCGGGGCCATATCATCCTTGAACGGCATGCATTTCCGCGCCAAGGAAGATCATGGGCCTTATCTTCGACGCCAATTCCGATCAGCAGCGGCGCGCCTTCGCGGAACGGGCCGTGCTGCGCTACTGGCTGCGGCAGCCCAGCATCGCCGCGCGCTACGGCGACAAGGGCCGCCAGCGATGCGTCGAGGACATGCTGTATACCCTGGTCTACCTGGAGGCCGCCGTCTCGACCGGCAGCATGGAGCTTTTCCGGGACTACGTCACTTGGCTCAGGTCGATCTTCATCTGCTTCGAGATCGACGTGGACGACCTGACCGGCACGCTGGAGACCTTGCAGGAGATCTTCATCGAGCGCGGCGACTTCATCCAGGCCGAATACCTGGACGACTCGCTGCGGCTGCTCGACGGCATGGAGGACGTTCCCGCCAGCCGGCTGACCGAAGACAACCCGTTCGGCACCATGGCCGAGGACTACCTGAGCCGGCTGCTGGCCCAGGACCAGCCGGGCGCCACCGACCTGATCTTCAATGCCGCCGATGCCGGCATTCCCATATCCAACCTGTACATGAACGTGCTTCAGCCGTCTCTTCGCGAGGTCGGCCGGCTGTGGCAGATGAACAGGGTGACGATCCCGCAGGAACACTATTTCACCGCGGCGACCAAGACGATCATGTCGCAGCTCTACCCCTACCTGATGCGGGGACCGAGCGGCGGCCAGCGTCTGATCGCCACCTGCATCGACGGCGAGCTTCATGAAATCGGCATCAGGATGGTCTGCGACGTGTTCACGATGAACGGCTGGGACGCCGTCTATCTCGGCGCCAGCATCCCCGTGAAGGAGATCGTGTCGCTGGTGGAACTCGAACGGCCGGATGTGCTGGCGCTCTCCGTCACGATCGCACCCAACCTGCCCAAGGCGTCCGCCCTGATCGGCGCGATACGGTCGAACCCGCATTGCGACGGCACGAAGATCATGGTCGGCGGCTATCCGTTCAACTGCTGCCCCGACCTGTGGCGCCGGATCGGCGCGGACGCCTTCGCCAGGGACGCGACCTCCGCCCTGACCTGGGCAAACCTGCGCTTTCCCCAAACGGCCTGAACAGACGGCCTGAACCCGTCCCGTCAGCCGTCGGCGGCCGCCGGACCGCCGACATGCGCGAGCTTGTCGGGGTTGCGGACGATATAGATGCCGGCGATCCGGCCGTCGCGTATCTCCAGGGCGGTCGTCTGAAGGACCCCGCCGTTCTCGACCGAGACGAAACCGGGCAAACCGTTGATGCGGACGATCTGCAAGGGCTGGACCGGACCGAAGCCGAACTTGTGGACCAGCCCCGCGAAGAAACGCGCCACCTTGTCCGACCCGTAGAGAGGATTGATCGCCGCCGGCCGCTTGCCGCCGCCATCCGACATCATGACGACGTCCTCCGTCAGCAGGGCCTGGAGAGTCGCGACATCGCCGCTGCGCGATGCGACGGCGAAAGCGTGCGCCAGCGCCTCTCCCGCTACGGTCGAGGCGTTGTAGCGCGGCGGCGACGCCCTCACATGGGTACGCGCCCGCGCCGCGAGCCGGCGGCAGGCCACGTTGGTCCGGCCCAGCACCTTGGCCACCGCGTCGAAGTCCAGGTCGAAGACGTCGTGAAGCAGGAAGGCCGCGCGTTCCAGCGGCGACAGCCGTTCCAGCGTCAGCATCAGCGCCACCGACAGGTCGTCGGCAACGCCGTCTCCGCCCCCGAAGCCGTCGAGACCGGGATCGGTGAACGGGCCGGCTTCGATCAGGGGTTCGGGCAGCCAGGCGCCGACATAGGTCTCGCGCCGGGCACGCGCCGACTTCAGGTGGTCGAGACAGAGACGGGTGACGACGGTGGTGAGGAAAGCATGCGGGTTGCCGACCGTGCGCCGGTCGGCGGCGTTCCAGCGCAGCCATGCTTCCTGTACCACGTCCTCTGCCTCGGCGACCGAGCCGAGCATCCGATATCCGAGCCGGAGCAGCGACGGCCGCCGCTCCTCGAACGGGTCCGCCGCCGGAACCACCACGGCCTCCGTCGCGCCTTGCCGCTCCGTCGCGCCCTGCCGCTCCGTCGCGCCTTGCCGCTCCGATCCGGTCATCACGCAGCCTTCGAGGTGGATTTGGGGTGCTCCATCCTAAACCCGATGGCGATCCGGTTCCAGGCGTTGATCGTCGTGATCAGCAGCGTCAGCTTGACGATTTCCGCGTCGGTGAAGTGACCCTTCAGACCTTCATAGGCAGTGTCGGGCGCCCGGGTCTCCGCGACCAGGGTCAAGGCGTCGGTCCAGAGCAGCGCCGCCCGCTCCCGCGCGGTGTAGAGCGACGATTCCCACCAGGCGCTCAGCATGTACAGGCGCTCCTCCGTTTCCCCGGCGGCGCGGGCATCCGCCGTGTGCATGTGGATGCAATAGGCGCAGCCGTTGATCTGCGAAGCGCGCGTCTTCACAAGTTCGATCAGGCTGTGCTCAAGGCCGGACGCCTTGATCGAGGCTTCTAGCGCCATCATGGGGCGCAGGGATTCGGGAGCGGCTTTACTTGCATCGAGACGTAGGGACATGTCTTTTCACCATCCTGGAAGAAGGCGGGATTGCCTTCTCCCCGATGACGAAACGGCGGCACGGGATGTGACATGGGAAATGTGTTCCCTGTTTTGGGGCGGCATCGACGGCGGATCGATGCCATCCAATATGTTTTTAGTTATAGGAACTGTAAAATCCTTAATATATCAAAATATGATATAAGTTTCAAGCATATGATCTGTAGAAATTAGGTAATAACTTAACAAGTCGTTTATTCTAAATACGATATCGACTGTCATGAAAAGTCTCACCTTACATTATCCATGGGTGAATTATGGGAATACATGACAGTTCGAACAATCCGCCCGAATTGGACCACCATTCCAGACGGCTTGCCGTGTTTCAGTTGAGCGATGCGGAAGTCGACCTGGTTCGTCAGCAGAAGTCCTTCGCGGAAACACGCCTGCCGGCACTGCTCGAGAAGTGGCACTCGCGCTTTTCCGCCTGGCCCGAGATCCAGGCGGCGCTGGCCAACCCCGCCGTCCATGCCGTGCGGGTGGAACACTGGGTAAGAGCCGTTTCCGGAAGGATCGACGGCGACTTCATGGACTCCGCGAAACGGCTGGCCCGGACCTTCTACGACAACGGCGTTCCCGGCTATGCGGTCGCCATCTGCCACAGCACCGTCATCAACGGCATAATCGAGGAAATGGGGGTGGACACCGGCGGCAAGGGCCTGGGTTCCCTGTTCGGAGCAGCCGACACCGCCCGGAAACTGGCACTGCGCACGGCTCTGAACAAACTGGCGTGGCTAGACCTGGAACTGCTGCTGGAGACATACGCCGAAGCCGAGCAGGAGAACAGGACCAAGGCGCTCCGGGCGATGGCCGAAACGGTCGAGCAGGAAGCCCGGGCCGCCGTGGAAAAGGTTGCGGTCCACACCAACGGGATGGCGCGCGATGCCGTCGGCATGGCGACCTCCGCCGAACGGGTCGGGGAAAACTCCCGCAGCGTGGCGGCGGCCGCTACCCAGGCGCTTCTCAATGCCCAGACCGTAGCGTCCGCGACGGAGGAATTGGCGGCGTCGATCCGGGAGATCACGGCCCAGGTCGCCCATTCCGGCGCCGTGACGCGCCGCGCCGTGGAGAGCGGCGAACGCACCCAGGCGACCATCGGTTCGCTGTCCCAGGCGGTCGGCAAGATCGACGAAGTGGTCAAGCTGATCAACGCCATCGCGGGACAGACCAACCTCCTGGCGCTGAATGCGACGATCGAGGCGGCGCGGGCGGGAGACGCCGGCAAGGGCTTCGCCGTCGTGGCGCAGGAAGTCAAGAACCTGGCCAACCAGACGGCGCGCTCGACCGAGGAGATCACGCGCCAGATCGGCGAGATCCAGTCCGTCACCGCGAGCGCCGTCACCGCCGTCGAGGAGATCGGCCTGACCATCGGCGAGATCGACCGAGTTTCCGGTGCCATCGCCGCCGCGATGGAGGAACAGGCCGCCGCGACCCAAGAGATCAGCCGCAACGTCAGCGAGACGACGGAAGCCGCGCAGGAAGTTTCCAACCGGATCTCCGAGGTTTCCAGTGAAGTGTTGCAGACCGGAATCCAGGCCGGCCAAGTCAAGACAAACTCCGGGGAAGTCGCCGTCAGCATCGAGGAACTGCGCCGCGTCCTGGTCCGCGTGGTCCGCACATCGACGGTCGAGGCCAACCGCCGGCGCATGGTCCGTTACCGGGTCGACGAACGGTGCTCGGTCGAGTTCGGCACCGAGCGCCGGACCGCCAAGCTGGAGGACCTGTCGGAAGGCGGCGCCATGATCGCCGGCATCGGGGGTGTCAGGACCGGCATGCCGGGCGTCCTGATCCTGGAGAAGCAGGGGGTCCGCATCGGGTTTACCGTACTGGACGCGGACAGGGAGGCGCTGCATGTCACCTTCGACCCGCGGGAGGCCGCCGATGCGCGGTTCAGGATGGCCTTCGCGGCGATCACGGCCGGGTTGCAGCCGCTCGACAGCGCAGCCTGACCCTGCCGCTTGCCGCCCGATGGCTATTTCTTTTGGGGCCGCTTCTTTCGGCCATCGTCCAAGCGGCTGCTTGTATCCCGCTAATTGAAGCAAATATTATCCATCGGTCGTCGATACGCGAACGGGCCAGTCAGGGGACCGATGGACACTTTGCTTTTGGGAATACTGCTGGGGTTTATCGCGGGCTATCTGGTCCGCTCCCTGGTCTCGCAGATGCGCCGCCGGCGCTTCGAGGAGGAATACGGCCATAATCCCCGTTCCCACATGAAGCAAAGGTCTTGAGGCCGGCAGTGCCGTAAACAACCAGGTACACCGTACCCGTCGATGTACACTGCGGGCAAACCCTTGCTCGGAAACTATCTTTCGTGATGAACACCAAGCCAGACCGGCTTGGTGTAAATTTATGTGTACGCACCGTGCCGTCCCGGCTTTTCCGCAAGCCGCTGTGACGGCAAGGTTTTCGCTGCTGGCACGAGCCTTGCTTAACTGACGGTTAACCAAGGTCGGAGGCCGTGGCGGACCATTGGTCCTTTCCACTGCCTCCGGCCTTAACTTCATCGAATTGAAGATAAAAGTTAACCGGAGGAAACGTGGAAGCTTTTAGCCAAGGCCTCAATGCCTTGAACGGCATCGTTTGGGGCGTGCCCATGCTGGTCCTGATCCTGGGCACCGGCCTTTTCCTGCAAATCCGCCTCAAGATGATGCCGATCGCCAAGATCGGCTACGGTATCAAACTGGTGTGGCAGGGCCGCAAGTCCGGCTCGGCCGAAGACGGCGAGATCAGCCCCTTCGCGGCGCTGATGACGGCGCTGGCCGCCACGGTCGGCACCGGCAACATCGCGGGCGTCGCCACGGCCATCGCCCTTGGCGGGCCGGGCGCGCTGTTCTGGATGTGGTGTACCGCCCTTGTCGGCATGGCGACCAAATACGCCGAAGTCTTGCTGGCCGTGCATTACCGCGAAGTCGATGAAAACGGCGAGCATGTCGGCGGCCCGATGTACGCGATCAAGAACGGCCTGGGACCGAACTGGCGCTGGCTGGGCGTCGCCTTCGCCCTGACCGCCGGCGTGGCGGGCTTCGGCATCGGCAACATGGTGCAGGCCAACGCCATCGCCGGGGTTGCCGAGAATACCTTCGGCATCCCCGTCTGGATCACCGGGATCGTCCTGACGGTCGTAACCGGCGCCGTCATCCTGGGCGGCATCAAGCGGATCGGCAAGGTCGCGGAATCGCTCGTCCCGCTGATGTGCATCAGCTACGTGCTGTGCGCCCTGTTCGTCCTGTTCATGTTCTCCGAGCGCATTCCGGAAGCCTTCTCGCTGGTCTTTACCCACGCCTTCACGCCGGTCGCGGCCAGCGGCGGTTTCGCCGGGGCAGCCGTCTGGGCGGCCATGCGCTACGGTGTCGCCCGAGGCATCTTCTCCAACGAAGCGGGTCTCGGCACCGCCGGCATCGCCCAGGCAGCCGGCATGACCCGCAGCCCGGTCCGGTCGGCCCTGGTCGGCATGATGGGCACCTTCATCGACACCATCATCGTCTGCACCATGACCGGCCTCGCGATCATCGTTTCCGGGGTGTGGAACAGCGGTGAATCGGGAGCGGTGCTGTCGTCGTCGGCCTTCGAGGCCGCCATGCCCGGCATCGGCCAGTATCTGCTGTCGATCGAGCTTGCCGTCTTCGCCATGACCACTATCCTGGGATGGTCGTACTACGGCGAGAAGTGCTGGGAGTTCCTGATCGGGACCAAGTCGGAGAAGCCGTACCGGGTGCTGTGGACGCTCGCGGTGTTCGTCGGCTCCGTCGCCCAGCTCGACCTGATCTGGCTGATCGCCGATACCTTGAACGCCTTCATGGCGATCCCGAACCTGCTGAGCCTGCTGCTGCTGTCGCCGGTGATCGTCAAGTTGACCCGCGAATATTTCCGGCAGGAAACTAACGGACATCTTGTAGCGGCCGAATAAGTCTTAAATTTCGTGGGCCGGCCGGCGCTTCGATTTCGACCGGCCCATGAAATACTTCGGTTTTTTGGTTGACGCCTTAATGGCGATGTGAATAAATAACTCAGTCCACTAAGGCCATGCGGGAGAGTTCGACGCGGTTCAAACCGGCGTCGGCGCCGACGGAGCAACCCCCCAGGAAACTCTCAGGCACCAGGGACCGCACCAGCCGGACGATCTGGAGAGAGGCGGCCATGCCAAATCATCAGGCATGACGACGCCCACCGAAGGGGAAGCTCGACGCTCTAAGGAGCCTCGGGGCAAGCTCTCAGGTACAGAGACAGATGGGGAAAACCGGACCGGGTACTCGCACCCGGCCCCTGTCATCCTCACGCGCTCCGGAGAACAGATCCCATGCGTAACACGACCCCCCATATCGCAGTCATCGGCGCCGGCATCACGGGCGTCACCACCGCCTACGCGCTGGCCGAAAAAGGCTATGCCGTCACCGTGTTCGACCGGCAGCGTTACGCCGCGATGGAAACTTCCTTCGCCAATGGCGGCCAGCTTTCCGCCAGCAACGCCGAGGTCTGGAACCACTGGTCCACGGTCGTCAAGGGCATCACCTGGATGCTGAAGCGCGATGCGCCGCTGCTGATGAACCCGTCGCCCAACTGGCACAAGTATTCCTGGATGGCCGAGTTCGTCGGCAACATTCCCAAGTACCGCTCCAACACCATCGCGACCACGCGGCTCGCCATCGAGGCGCGCAAGCACCTGTTCGACATGGCGGAGCGCGAAGGCATCGACTTCGACCTGGAAACGCGCGGCATCCTGCACTTCTACCGCGACCGCAAGAGCTTCGACCACGCAGCGCAAGTCAACGACATGCTGACGGAAGGCGGGCTCGACCGCCGCGCCGTGACGGCGGAAGAAATCCGCGCGATCGAGCCGGCCCTGACCGGCGACTTCCACGGCGGGTTCTTCACGCCGTCGGACGCCACCGGCGACATCCACAAGTTCACCCGTGGGCTGGCGAAGGCCTGCATCCGGCGCGGCGTCCGCTTCGTCCATGACGCCACGGTCGAGCGGCTCGACCATCTGGGCCGGGAGATCAAGGTCGTCTGGACCAACGGCGACGCGACGGCTTCCCACGACGAACTGGTCGTCGACGGCATCGTGATCTGCGCCGGCGTCGCCAGCCGCAAGTTCGCCGCCATGGTCGGCGACCGGGTCAACATCTACCCGGTCAAGGGCTACTCGATCACCGTCCATCTGGACGACGAAGCCAGCCGCGACGCGGCCCCCTGGGTCAGCCTGCTGGACGACAAGGCCAAGATCGTCACCAGCCGCCTGGGCGGCGACCGCCTCCGGATCGCCGGCACGGCGGAGTTCAACGGCGAGAACCGCGACATCCGGGCCGACCGCATCCAGCCGCTGGTCGACTGGACCCGCCAGCTCTTCCCGATGGTCGATACCGGCAAGGTCGTGCCGTGGAGCGGCCTGCGCCCGATGATGCCGGACATGATGCCGCGCGTGGGAGCCGGCCGCCGTGCGGGTGTCTTCTACAACACCGGCCACGGCCATCTGGGATGGACGCTGTCAGCCGCGACCGCGCAGGTGGTCTCCGAGAAGATCGCGGCGGATATGCCGTTCGACCTGCCGACCGTCGGCTTGCGCGAAGCGGCCTGATTTGGCTGGATAAAGACGGGAACCGTCGCGGGCGGAGACTTGTTGGAACAGGATAGTTCCAAACAGAAACCCCGCGGCGGCCTCTCGAGCATTGAAACAGCTTCTTCCGGTCACGCCGCAAAACCGGAGGGAGATGTCATTTGCGGACGACGCGTATCCTGGGTGGATTGCTGCTGCTTGCGGTCGTCGGTGCAGGCGGGTTCGCAGCATTGGCGTGGCGGTCCGAACTCGATCCGATAAAACCGCCCGAGCGCTCCGCGTTTCCGCCTGAACGGATAGCGCAGGGCGCGAAGCTCGCCTCGCTCGGCTACTGCGCCCAGTGCCACACTGCCGCCGGCGGCAAGCCGTTCGCCGGCGGTTATCCACTGAAGACGCCGTTCGGCACGATCTATGGCACCAACATCACGCCCGATCCGGAAACCGGCATCGGCACGTGGTCGGAGGAAGCCTTCGCCCGCTCGATGGGGGAGGGGGTGGACCGTGAGGGCCATCACCTCTATCCCGGCTTCCCCTACGACCACTTCACCCGCATCTCGGCGGACGACAACCGCGCGCTCTACGCTTACCTGATGACGCGGGAGCCGGTGCGGGCCGAAGCGCCGGCCAACGAGCTGCCCTGGCCGCTCCAGTTCCGCCCGCTGCTGGCGGGATGGAAGCTGCTGTTCCTTGATCAGGGCGCGTTCAAGGACGATCCGGCGCGTTCGGCGGAGTGGAACCGGGGCGCCTATCTGGCCGAGGGCGTCGCCCACTGCGGCGCCTGCCACACGCCGCGCAACCTGCTGGGTGCGCGCGAGACCGACCGCAAGTTCGCCGGCGGCGAGTCCGAGGGCTGGCACGCGCCGGCCTTGAACGAAGCCTCGACCGCTCCCGTCCCGTGGGACCAGGACAGCCTCTACGCCTATCTACGGAAAGGCGTCAGCGAGGACCATGCCCTGGCCGCCGGTCCGATGGCTCCCGTGATCCGCAACCTGTCGTCCGTACCGGACGAGGACATCAGGGCGATGGCGACCTATATCGCCGACGGCATGGGCGAGCGGCGGCCAGCACCTCCCGCCGGAGCCGTGCCGGCCGGCAACGGCGCCGCGACGGTCTATGCCGGGGCCTGCGCCACCTGCCACGAGCCGGGTGGTCCCCTTCAGTTCGCGGCACCGGTCGATCTGGCCAAGGCGACATCGATCGCCCAGCCGGACCCGCGCAACGTGATCCAGGCCATCATGGGCGGCGTCATGACGCCCGACGCGGCGGCCGCCCCGCTGATGCCGGGCTTCGCCCACATCCTGACCGACAAGCAGTTCGCGGAACTGACGGCGTATCTGCGTACCCGGTTCAGCGGCCAGCCCGCCTGGACTGATATCGAGGGGCATGTCGCCCGCATCCGCTCCGAAACCGGTTCTGCCGGCGGCTCCAGCACCAGAATAGCGAAGGGGGAATGATGATTACCCTGTCCGTCAACGGCCGGGACCATCAGGTCGATGCCGACCCGGCAACGCCGCTGCTCTACGTGCTGCGCGACGACCTGGAGATGAACGCGGCCAAGTTCGGCTGCGGCCTGGGGCAGTGCGGTTCCTGCATGGTGCTGGTGGACGGCGCTCCCGTCGTGTCCTGCGTCACGCCGATCGTCGTCCTGGAGGGCCGCGCCATCCGCACGGTCGAAGGTCTCGGCACGGTCGACGATCCCGGACCGGTCCAGCGCGCCTTCATGGAGGAGCAGGCGGCACAGTGCGGCTACTGCATCCCCGGCTTCATGATCAGCGCCCAGGCGCTGCTGGAGCGCACGCCCTCGCCGTCCGACGCCGAAATCCGGGACGCCCTGAAGCCGAACCTGTGCCGCTGCGGCACCCATATGCGGATCATGAAGGCGGTCCGCCGCGCGGCAGGGTTCATGCAGACCGCCGATGCGGGTGCTACCACCAGCAACGGGGAGGACCGGCGATGAACGGACCGGTTCTATCGCGCCGGGGCTTCCTCGGCGGCGGCGCGCTCGTCGTGGGCTTCACGCTGTTCCCCGGACGCCTGCTGGCCCAGGCCCCGCAGGAGGGCGACGGCGGGACGCCGCCGGGCATGCCCAAGGCGCTGAACAGCAACCCGCTGCTAGAATCCTGGATCAGGATCGACGCCGACGGTGGGATCACCGTCTTCACCGGCAAGGCGGAGCTGGGGCAGGGCATCCGGACCGCCCTGCTTCAGGTCGCGGCGGAGGAACTGGCCGTCGATCCCATGGCGATCACCCTGGTTACGGCCGATACCGGCCGGACGCCGAACGAAAGCTACACCGCCGGCAGCCAGTCGATGCAGGAAAGCGGCACCGCCATCCTGCACGCCTCAGCGCGGGTAGCCGCTATCCTCCGCGATCTGGCGGCGAAAAGCTTCGGCGTACCGGCGGACAACTTGAAGCTGGCGCAGGGAGCCGTCGCGGCCCCGGACGGCCGAAGCCTCGGCTATGGCGAGCTGGTGGCCGGCGGCGAGCTGGAAGGCGTCCGCGCCCAAGCCGGAACGGTCCTGAAGGACCCTGCTTCCTACAGCGTGATCGGACGCGACCTGCCGCGCGTCGATATCCCCGCCAAGGTTACGGGCGGCGCCGCCTATGTCCAAGACATGCGGCTTTCCAATATGGTCCATGCGCGCGTCGTCCGCCCGCCCAGCTATGGCGCCGGCATCCGCGAGGTCGATACCGCTGTCGCCGAACGGATGCCGGGCGTGGTTGGCACGTTCCGCGACGGCAACTATCTGGCCGTCGTGGCGGAGCGGGAATGGCAGGCGATCAACGCCATGCGGGTGCTGGCGCAAGCGGTAAAGTGGGACGAACATGAAACACTGCCCGACCAGGGCACGCTGTTCCGCGACATCCAGACGCTGCAATCCGACGAGCGGGTGATCCAGGACCGGCGCGACGACCCGGCCGCCGTCGGCGGCGCCGTCCACCGGCTGGACGCGGAATTCCATCGCGGCTTCCAGATCCACGGTTCGATCGGCCCGTCCTGCGCGATCGGGTTGTTCCGCGACGGCGCGATGACGGTGTGGTCCCACGGCCAGGGCATGTTCCCGCTACGCTCCGCCATCGCCGAGATGCTGCGGATGGACGAGGCGCAGGTCCATTGCATCCACACGGAGGGGTCCGGCTGCTACGGCCACAACGGCGCCGACGACGCCGGGGCCGACGCGGCGCTGATCGCCCGCGCTTTCCCCGGCCGGCCAGTGCGGGTCCAGTGGATGCGGGAGGACGAGCACTGCTGGGAGCCGTTCGGTTCCGCCATGGTGTCGAAGGCGCGCGGCGGCGTCGATGCCCAGGGCCGGATCGTCGACTACCAGTACGAGGTCTGGAGCGCCCCGCATTCGACCCGCCCCGGCGGGGCGGGTGCCCTGATGCCGGCGTGGCATCTGGCCGAACCGTTCAAGCCGGACCCGCCGAAGCCGATCCCGCAGCCGGCCGGCGGCGGCGACCGCAACGCCATCCCGCTCTATGCCATCCCCAACGTCCGGATCGTCCACCGCTACATCCCGGATATGCCGGTCAGGACTTCGGCGCTCCGGGGGCTGGGCGCCTTCATGAACGTCTTCGCGCTGGAGAGCTTCATGGACGAGATGGCCGCAGCAGCGGACACCGACCCGGTCGATTTCCGCCTGCGCCACCTGGAAGACCCCCGCGCCCGCGACGTCGTCACGATGGCCGCCGAGAAGTTCGGCTGGTCCTCCGCCCGTCTTCCGGCGGGGCACGGCAAGGGCTTCGGCTTCGGCCGCTACAAGAACTATGCGGCCTATTGCGCGGTCGCCGTGGAGGTGGCGGTCGAGCGGGAGACGGGAGCCGCCCGGCTGGTCCGCGCGGTCGCCGCCATCGACAGCGGACAGGCGGTCAATCCGGACGGCATCCGCAACCAGACGGAGGGCGGCATCGTCCAGTCGTCGAGCTGGACGCTGATGGAGCAGGTGACGTTCGACCGCACCCGGATCACCAGCCGGGACTGGAGCGCCTATCCCATCCTCCGCTTCGACCACATCCCCGACAGCGTCGAGGTCCATGTGATCGACCGGCCCGGCAAGCCGTATCTCGGCACCGGGGAGGCAGCCCAGGGACCGACGGCGGGCGCCATCGCCAACGCCATCGCCGACGCGGCCGGCGTCCGCCTGCACGAACTGCCGCTGACGCGGAGGCGGATCAAGGCGGCGGTCGGGGTGTAGTAACAGGAGGCGAAAAGTTTGACCGGCGCTCCGGAAATGTTGGGCCACGGCCTAACCTACGAAGCAGGAGCCTGTAGGTTGGGCCGTGGCCCAACAAACCTCGTCCTCCCAGGTCAATGCCTTTGGCCCTTGCTATAAGAGCTCACAAGAAAAAAGCCGCTGCCTTTCGGCAGCGGCTTGAGTTTAGAAGTCCCTGACGGGTACGTCGGGTGCTTCAGGGGGAGATCAGGTGGTCGCCGGGCGGATCTGCTGGTTCTGGGCCAGATCGGCGATCCGCATTTCCTCGGCGTTGCGGGCGTGGTGCTTGGCCAGCATCGGCCGCAGGACGACAAGGGCGCAGGTCGCGGACAGGAGGTCCATCGCGGCGACGGTGTAGAGGACGGTCGACCACGTTCCGGTGGCTTCCATCAGCAGGTTGCCGACGGGGACCAGGAGGGCGGCGAAGCCCTTGGCGCAGTACAGGACGCCGTAGATCTTGCCGACGTGCTTGGTGCCGAAGGCGTCTCCGGCCGTGGCGCTGAAGAGGCTGTAGACTTCACCCCAGGCCAGGAACACGACACCGGAGAGGATCAGGAAGGCGTAGGGATTGTGGCCGAAGTAGCCGAGGGCGACGATGCCGACACCTTCCATCGTGAAGGCGATGAACATGGTCTTCTCGCGGCCGATGTGGTCGGAGATCCAGCCGAAGAGCGGACGGGACAGACCATTCATGACGCGGTCCAGCATCAGGGCGAAGGGCAGGGCCGCCATCGTGAAGAAGTAGAGGTTGACCGGGAATTCCTTGACGCCGAGGTCGTGGGCGATCAGGCCGAGCTGGGCCACCGCCATCAGGCCGCCGGTGACCGTCAGGATGAACATCGCCATCATGGTCCAGAAGACCGGGGTCCGCAGGGCCTCGCCCAGAGTATAGTCACGGCGAGACTGGGAGACCTTGGTCGAATGACGGACTTCTTCCTTCTGGGGCGAGCGCAGGAACCAAGCCACCGCGAAGATGATGGTGCCCTGGAGGATACCGAAGAAGAAGAAGGCGCTCTGGAAACCGGTCGTCGCGATCATGTTGGCGATCGGCAGGATGGTCAGTGCCGAGCCGGCGCCGTAACCGCCGGCGGTCAGGCCGACCGCAAGGCCGCGGCGATGCGGGAACCACTTCAGCGCGTTGTTGATGCAGGTCGAATAGACGCAGCCGACACCCATGCCGCCGACGGCAGCGCCGATGTAGAAGCCCGTCAGGTCCGTGGCGTAGGAGTTGATGACCCAGGCCAGACCGGTCAGCACGCCGCCGATGGCGACCATGACGCGGGGGCCGTATTTGTCGATGAAGTAGCCCTCGATCGGCGTAAGCCAGGTCTGGACGACGACGAAGATCGTGAAAGCGGCCTGGATCGACGCGCGGGTCCATCCATAGGTCGCCTGAATTTCAGGGACGAACAAGGTCCACGCGTACTGGATGTTGGCGGTGGCGACCATACAGATGACGCCAACTACTAACTGAATCCAGCGCGTCCGATCGGCCTGTTCGGCCGCTGTTCTTCCTTGTTGATTAACCGATGTATTCATCGGACGTTTCCTCCGTGTGGATGGACAGCCTTTTTGGTCCGTACTTCATTTTTTCCGGGGAGTTTCCGTTGTTCCCTCGCCTCTGCGGGCTCCGTTCTCCCTGGTGTCTGGTATATTGAATGCCATACACCAAGTCCATTGCAAATGCTTTTCTTATTTTTCCACGATGCGGAACTGGATCAGGCGAGGTATCCGAAAGAAAAAGTTGAAAACGAAACCAAAAAGCCCCGGCCATAACCGGGGTTTTATATTTCGCTCTGCTCGGGGGGATCTCGAAGGATAGACCGCACCTATGCTCAAGGACTTTCTCCGAGCTGCGCGGGAACTTCGCAGTGCAACATGGCACTTGCGTTTTACTTGCCGATCACAATGCTCCAAGCCTTGCCCGAAATGCAAGGCTGGCATCTGGTATTTTGTATTTCAGCGACCTTGATCGCGCCTGCCGAAGGGTTTATGTTGCTATGCAGCAAACGACAGCATCACAACCCTATCTACGAGGCCCAAGCCATGCTGAAGAACACCGATTTCCTTCTTACGCTCACCGCCTTTGCCGGCCTCGTGACCCATGTCCTGACGACTACCGGCACTGCCTGGCCGTTCACCCGGTCCGACGATGCAGGAGAAACCGACAGCATCTTCTGGACGTCCGACCGTCTTTCCCAGAGCGGCGAAGGCCACGAGCGCCCGTACGGCATCGAATAGGCATCAGAAACTCGTCCAGACCATCCGCGGCAGTTCCAGGCCCGGCAGGTCCGTGAACAGCATGATCGCGGCTTGCCCCAAGCCGGCCAGCACTCCGAAACAAACGGCGGAGACAATGACGGCGGACGGGGCGTGACGATGGGTCCCATTGCTATTCACACATTCCTCCCACGGTTCTTATTATGTCAAATCATCTTCTGCCTGTGGCGTATTGAATGCAATATGCCACGTACCAGGAGCAGCAGAGTTTCCCGTTGGGTGGAAGTGCATTCTGGTGTGTGATACGGCTGCGTAAGATAATTACGCCAGATCGTTCAACGAGGCCGGTGAAACGCAGGGTTCATAGCCGGTCCCCTGGGGTATGTGCAGCTCGGCGCCTCCGCCGGTTTCCACATATTCCGGCGTGATCCTGACGATCCGCTGGGCCGATGCACCCGCCAGCGCCGCGGCGACCGACGCACTACGCGAAAGCCGGGCGAGATTCATCCGCGTCACGAAGATCAGGCGCGCCCGCTCCTGATCCGCCGCCAGCAGGATATCCTGGGGACGGTCCCACAGGCATCTTACCACCTCCGACCCGTCGGGTTCGGCGGCCTGACCCGATGGGGCAGGGGCCAGGAAGAACAGCGTGTCGAAGCGCCTGGGCCGAATTTCCGGGGTTATCCAGTGTCCATAGGGAACCAGGAGGTCGCAAGCCGGCACCAGCCCCTCGGCGGCCAGCATCGCGTTGAAACCGATTTCTCCGGCAAGCAGCCGCCTCTGATATCGCCCGGTCAACCGCTCGACAGCCTCCGCATCGATCGGCCCGGTACCTCCGCTGGGACGGGCAAGCAGGATGCCGCATTCCTCGAAGCATTCCCGGATCGCCGCCAGACGCAACGGCATATCGTTGTCGTCGCCATCGGCGTGATCGTCGTCGCACAGGTCGTCGTCGCACAGGGCTCCGCCTGGAAACACCAGCGCTCCCGGCGCGAAGCGCAGCCCGGCATGCCGTTCGATCATCAGGATTTCCAACCCGCGCGCACCGTCGCGCAGCAGGATCAGCGTCGCGGCGATTCGCGGGGCGGCCGGTGTAGCGGACATGGCGTCTCGATCCTCAGGCTTCGTTCATTCGGCCCGAAAGACAATACCGTTCCGTCCAGACTTTTGAAGCGTTTCCCGGACGCTCGATGCCGCCACCCAGGCTTGACCAAGGCTAAGGCCGCCGTCGTTCGCCGGAGCCTGCCGGGGCAGCAGCGCCTCGATGCCGGCGGCGGCGAAGCCTGAGGCGAGGCCTTCGGCCAGGACGCCGTTCATCAGGCAACCCCCGGACAATGCCACCCGTTGCAGCCCGCGTTCCCGCAGGACCGGCAGCGTCCAGTCGATCAGGGCGGCGGTCAGCGTGCCGTGGAACAGGTCGGCGCCCTCGGCTGCGTCCGATGCCGTCGGCAGGGCGTCGAGCAGCGGTAGCAGGTCGAGCACGCCGCCGTCGATGCGCCACGCTCCCACAACGGCGCGCGGATGTCGGACCAAGGACTCCAGCACCATCGGGGCCTCCCCCTCGAATCCGGCGGTCGGGCGTATGCCGAGCAGCCCGCAGGCGGCATCGAACCAGCGTCCGCACGATGTCGTCAGGGGGCAGTTGATGCCGCGCTCGATCATCCGGCGGACGCCGTCGGCCGGGCCGAAGCGGTTGAAGCGCACCGCGATCTCGTCCGCCCTGTTCAGACGGACCAGCGCCGCCGCCGCCATCCGCCAGGGCTGCCGGGCCGCCGCGTCGCCTCCCGGCTGGGCAAGCGGCGCCAGATGACCGATGCGCTGCGCCACCGGACCATCCACCAGCAGCATTTCCCCGCCCCAGGAACCTCCATCGCTTCCCAGCCCGAAGCCGTCGAGCGCCAGCCCCAGCGCCGGTCCTTCCACCCCATGTTCCGCCAGCACGGCCGCGACATGGGCATGATGGTGCTGGACCGGGACCGTCGGCAGGCCGAGCCGTTCGGCGAAGCGGGTGGAGTGGAAATCGGGGTGCAGGTCGTGGGCGACCGCCACCGGCTCCACCCCCAGCACATGGAGCAGGTGGCCGACGGTCTCCTCCAGGAAGTCAACGGTCGCCGCGTTGTCCAGGTCGCCGATATGCTGCGACAGGAACGCCTCGCTCCCGCGCGTCACGCAGACCGTCGATTTCAGGTGCCCGCCGACCGCCAGGACCGGCGGAACGGCGCGCGGCAGCCGGACCGGCACCGGCACGAAACCCCGGCCGCGCCGCAGGAAGGCCGGAGCACCCGCGACCATCCGGACGACCGAGTCATCGGCCCGGACCACGATATCGCGATCATGATCGACCACCACATCCGCGATGCCGGCCAGCCGCCGGTGCGCCTCGTCGTTGTCGATCGCAAGCGGTTCGCCGCCGGGATTGGCCGAGGTCATGACCAGCGTCAGGTCCAGCGCCTCGTCCAGCCACCCGGTACCGGACGGTCGTCCGGCGGCCTCGTGGAACAGCAGGTAGTGCAGGGGAGTGTAGGGCAGCATGACGCCCAGCCACGCCAGGTCGGGCGCTATGGCGGGAGCTAGCGGCGGAGTATCGGCCCGGCGGCGCAGCAGAACGACGGGCCGGGCCGCACTCTCCAGCAGGCGGCGCTCATCGGCGTCCAGGTGGACGAACCGCGCAGCCGACCGCGCGTTGGCGACCATCAAGGCGAAGGGCTTGCCATTCCGCTGCTTGACCCGCCGCAGCCGCTCGACCGCATCGCCATTGCCGGCGTCGACCGCCAGATGGAAGCCGCCCAGGCCCTTGATCGCGACGATCCGCCCGGCGGAAATATGGACCAGGATCTCTTCGGGCGGATGGGACAGGCGCGGGCCGCAATCCGGGCAGGCCGTGGGCTGGGCATGGAACCGGCGGTCGGCGGGATCGCCGTATTCGGCGGCGCAAGTCGGGCACAACGGAAACCCGGCCATCGAGGTCTGTTGCCGGTCGTAGGGCAGCCGGCGCGTGATCGTGTAACGCGGGCCGCAATGGGTGCAGTTGAGGAAGGCATAGCGGTAGCGGCGGTCGGCGGGGTCGAACAGTTCCGCCAGGCAATCCGGACAGACCGTGGCATCGGGACCGATGCCCGTGGCCATGCCGCCACCGGTCCGGCTGTGCCGGATCTCGAACCCGTTCTCGCCGGGCAGCAAGGGCACGTGCTCCGACACTATCGCGTCGATCCGGGCAAGCGGCGGCACTTCGGCGGTCAGCGCCGCCAGGAAGTCCCCGGCCAAGGTCCCCTGCACCTCCAGCAGGACGCCTTCCGCGTCGTTCAGCACCCAGCCGGTCAGGCCGAATCGGCATGCGAGCGTGAAGACACGCGGCCGGAAACCGACGCCCTGGACCTGTCCACGGACGCGGACACGGATACGCCGGTCCTTGTCATGCCAGTCCTCGTCATGTCTGTCTTCGCTTTGCGCCATTCACCCGGCTTCGGCTTCGGTCACCACGTCAGGGCTTGAATCTTCCTGATCGTCGCCACGTCGTCCAGCTTCCTGTCGGATTGGGCCTGACTGAAGACCTGGAGCAACTGGTTCAGCTTGCTGGCGACGGGGCCGATGGTCGGGCGCGGGAAGGTCATGCCGGGAACGGCATCCGACAGCCTCTGCCTGATCTCGCGCAGCTCCGCGATGGTCCGTTCGCTCAAGCCGCCGACGGCGTCACGCGTCAGGTTGGCGGCTTCCACCAGAAGCTCCATCACCTCGCGGTCATTCATGGGCCGATGGGACAGTACAGGCGCATCGCCGTCCGCCGACTTCGAAGCCCCGGCCGCCGCCGGCGAAATCAGTTGAAGAAGCGGTCCGACATGGTCCTTGAGAATATCGGCGGAGACGATGGACAGGCCGGACCGGCCGTTGATCGCCCCAAGCTTTGCCGCGTAGTCATTGATCAGTATCCGCGCCTTGCTCATCGAGCATGCGGCGATCGGCGCCGCCATGTCAGCTTCGAGATAAACGGGAATATGCCGGATCGACGAAAACCCCACGACGACGCCCTCAGTTGTTGCGTCGGCATATTGGGACGAATTCTTTTAAAAGTGATTACCGTCCGATCGGACTCCGCACTTCTACTTCAGTCCGGCGATCCGCTTCGCCAGATCGCCCAGGCCGACGGCGTCCTCCATCCGGCCCCGGCGGACAAGCTGCTGCCGGTACTGCTGGAGCATGGCCAGGACGGCGACCGTGTCGGTGACGCCGGGCAGCGGATGCCCCTGGGTGTCGGTCACCGTGATGCCCAATGCCGCGATGGCCTCGGCCACGAGGTTGACGGCATCCAGCACCTCGCCGTCGTTGCCGTCCGATGCTCCCAGCAGGGGCTCCATCAGATCGGATAGCGGAACTCCCTGACCTCTTTCACGCACGCTCGATACGATCCCTGACAATTGCTTCCGACATTCGCTTGCTACGCTGCCTTGAAAACGAAGCCGCTCCGGCGCCGTGTCACGGGCGCCGGAGCGGCGACATCATTCATTTAGCCCGGATGGCGGCGATGCCAAGGAGTTCCCCCGGCAAGGCCGCCATGCGGGAAGGCGGCTATTCGATCCGAGCCGCCACGTAGCTGCCCGGCGCGTCTTCCAGCACGGGCAGTTCGCCGGCACCCGGCTGGCGGGCCGGCACCTTGCCCTCGCCGTAGCCGCCGACCCAAGCGTTCCATTCCGGCCACCACGAGCCTTCGGTGCGGGCCGCACCCTCCAGCCAAGCGTCGGGAGCCGCCGGCAGGTCGGCGCCGGTCCAGTAGCAGTACTTGTTGGCGGCCGGCGGGTTGACGACGCCGGCGATATGGCCCGACGCCGACAGCACGAACTTGACCGGCCCGCCGAACACCTGCGTCGCCGCATAGGTCGATTTCCACGGGGCGATGTGGTCCTCGCGGGCGGACAGGAAGAAGCACGGCGTCTCGATCCGGCGCAGGTCGATCGGCTCGCCCGCCAGCGTCACGGCGTCCGGCTTCGCCAGCAGGTTCTTCTGGTACATGTTGCGCAGGTAGAAGCTGTGCATGGCCGCCGGCATGCGGGTGTTGTCGCTGTTCCAGTACAGCAGGTCGAACGGCAGCGGCTCCTTGCCCAGCAGGTAGCTGCTGACCACGAACGACCAGATCAGGTCGTTGGCGCGCAGCATGTTGAACGACGACGCCATGGCGGAGCCGTCGAGATAGCCCTTCTCCGCCATGCCGGCTTCGATGCTGGAGATCTGCTCCTCGTCGATGAAGACCGACATCTCGCCGACATCGGTGAAGTCCGTCATGGTCGTGAAGAAGGTCGCCGACGCGATGCGGTCTCGGCCCTTGCCGCCGTCCTTGCGGCTCAGGTAGGCCAGCGTGGATGCCAGCAGCGTGCCGCCCAGGCAATAGCCGACCGCGTTGATCGACCTCTCCCCGGTCGCCTTCTCGATCTGGTCCAGGGCATCCAGCGGACCTTCGAGCATGTAGTCCTCGAAGCTCTTGGCGGCGAAGCGCCCATCCGGATTGACCCAGGAGATCACGAAGACGGTATGGCCCTGATCGACCGCCCACTTGATGAAGCTGTTCTTCTCGCGCAGGTCCAGGATGTAGAACTTGTTGATCCAGGGCGGCACGATCAGCAGCGGACGCTTGTTCACATCGGCCGTGGACGGCGTGTACTGGACCAGCTGCATCAGGTCGTTCTGATAGACGACCTTGCCGGGGGTCGTCGCGATGTTCCGTCCGACCTGGAAGGCGTCGAAGTCGGTCATCTTCGGCGACATCCGGCCATGGCCGCGGTCCATGTCCTCCAGCATGTGCTGGAAGCCGCGCACCAGGTTCAGGCCGCCGCTCTCCACCGTGGCGCGCAGCACCTCGGGGTTGGTCAGCGGGCTGTTGGTCGGAGCCAGGGTATCGATCAGCTGGCGCGTATAGAACTGGACCTTGCGCGCCATGTGCGGGTCGAGCGCCTTAGCGTCGCCGATGCTGTCGGTCAGGAAACGCGACCACAGCAGATACAGCTGCTTGACGTTGTCCAATGCCGAGACATCCGTCCAGTCGGCGTTGGAGAAGCGTCGGTCGCCCTTTTCCGGCACGATGACCGGCAGGGGCGCCTCTCCCAGCATGCGGCGCGCCGTGTTGCGCCACAGCCTGCCGCAATCGAACAGCAGGTCGGTCTGAGCAGCCATCATGCGGAACGGATCGGCCATCACCGAGCGCGCGGCGGCCAGCGCCACATCGCCGATGTGCAGCGGATCGGATGAGACCTTTCCGCCGGAGCCGGCCTTGCCGGCCGCTTCGGCCAGGATATGGTTACCGTGCTCGACGATCTGGCTCAGGGCTTCCGACATCGCGGCGGCATCGGGAAGGTGAGCTTCGGGGAAAGTGGTCTGGGAGGTCATGATCTCAGCTCAACCGATGATGTTGTAGCCGCCGTCGATATAGACGAGCTGGCCGGTCACCGACTTGGCGGCATCGGTCGCCAGGAACGCGGAGTAGGAGCCGACTTCCTCGATGGTAGTCAGGTGATGGGTCGGTGCCCGCTCCGTCGCCTTGACCATCAGGTCGTCGAAATGGTCGATGCCGGAAGCGGCGCGGGTCGCCAGCGGGCCGGGGCTCAGCGTGTTGACGCGGATGCCCTTGGGACCCAGGTCGGCCGCCAGATAGCGGGTGACGCTTTCCAGCGCCGCCTTGACCGGTCCCATGATGTTGTAGTGCTCGACGACCTTCTCGGCGCCGAAATACGACACCGTCTGCATGCTGCCGCCGCCGGCCTTCTCCATCAGCGGCTCGGCCAGCTTGGCCATCCGGATGAAGGAATGGCACGACACGTCCATCGCGTTCATGAAGCCGGTGCGCGAGCAGTCGATCACCCGCCCATGCAGGTCCTGCATCGGCGCGAAGGCGATGGAGTGCAGGATGAAGTCCAGCTTGCCCCAGGTGTGCTCGATCTCGGCATAGACGGCCTCCAGCTCGTTCTCGGTCGTGACGTCGCACGGCATGATGATCGATGCGCCCAGTTCCTCGGCCAGCGGGCGCACGAAGCGCTCGGACTTGGGGTTCAGGTAGGTCACCGCCAGTTCGGCGCCCAGGTCGCGATAGGCCTTGGCGCAGCCATAGGCGATGCTGCTGGCGTTGGCGATGCCGACGACCAGGCCGCGCTTGCCGGCAAGGTCGGGAACGCGCGCGGTGCGAACGGCAGCGCCGGCGGCGGGGGAGGTGGTGTCAGGCATCGCTTGGCTCCTAGTCTTGAAGTGTCGGGGGTCTTGAAATGTCGGAGGCGCCGCGATCGGCGCCGGTATCGGAGCAACCGAAGGCCTCAGCCGCCCCGGCGGGCATGGGCGACCAGGACGGCGACGGCGCAGGACGCGACGCGGGTGCGTTCGTCATCCGACCGGCTGGTCAGCACGATCGGGCAGCGGGCGCCCATCACGACTCCGGCCCCGTCGGCCTGGGCGATCTTGGACAATTCCTTCGCGACCATGTTGCCGGCCTCGAAATTCGGCACCAGCAAGATGTCAGCGCGGCCCGCGACCTCGCTCTTGATGCCCTTGATGCGTGCCGCTTCCGGATCGACCGCGTTGTCGAAGGCCAGCGGGCCGTCCACGACGGCGCCCCGGATCTGGCCGCGTGCCGCCATGACCGTCAGCGACGCGGCGTCGAGCGTGCTCGGGATCTTGGAGCTTACGGTCTCCACGGCGGACAGCACCGCGACGCGCGGCACGTCGATGCCCAGCACATGGGCAAGGTCGATCGCGTTCTGCGCGATGTCCACCTTTTCGTCCAGTGTCGGGTACATCAGCACGGCGGCGTCGGTGACCAGCAGCGAGCTGACCCGGCCGGGGACGTGCATGACGAAGACGTGGCTGACCTTGCGGCCGGTGCGCAGGCCGGAGTCGCGGCGAACGACTTCGCCCAGCAGGATGTCGGAATGCAGGTTGCCCTTCATCAGGGCCTCCGCCTGACCGTCGCGCACCAGGCCGACCGACACCGTCGCCGCGGTCACAGGATCGGCGGCCGGGACGATGACGGCGGCCGACAGGTCCAGCCCGTGGCGCTCGGCGACGGCGCGGATGACGGTCTCGGGGCCGACCAGCAGGGGCACGATCAGGCCGGCGTCTGCCGCCTCGACGGCGCCGCGCAGCGAAACCTCGTCGGTCGGGAACACGACGGCGGCGCGGATCGGTTCCAGCCCCTGGCACTTCGCCAGCAGGGCGTCGTGTCCCGCATGGTCAAGGACGCGCAGTTCATGCAGGTGGATGCGCGGGCGGATCACTTTATGGGACGGAGCGATCACGGTGGCGTCGCCGCTCAGCACGACTTCGCCGGTCTGGTTGACGACTTCGCAGCCGAAGACGACGATCTTCTTGTCGTCGCGCTTTTCCTTGGCGGTGACGGTCGCGGTGATCCTGTCGCCGGGCCGCACCGGACGGCGAAACCTGAGGTCCTGGCTGAGATAGATGGCGCCGGGTCCGGGCAGGCAGGTGCCGAGCACGGCGCTGACGATCGACGCCGACCAGATGCCGTGGCCGATCACACCCTTGAAGATCGTCTCCGCCGCATAGGCGGCGTCGAGATGGGCGGGGTTGGTGTCGCCGGAAACCCGCGCGAACAGCTCGATGTCCTTATGGTCGAGCACGCGTGACAGCGACGCCGTCTGGCCGATGGTGATCTCGTCGTAGGTTACGTTCTCGACGAGTCCCGAAGCGACTGGGGCTGAGACGGGCTTTTCCGGTTGGAAGGTATCCATATTAATAATCCAATTTCTTGGTCTCGGAGCATGCTCCCAGGTCGTGACGACGCGGATTCGCCCCCACGGTCCGGAAAACCAACTGCCCCTTCGACTTGAGGTCTTTGCGCTCAACCGCGCCATGCGGGAATATTGCACTGCAACATAAAGAGTCGGTTAAACAAATTGCGCCAATAAAGACCACGGCCGCATTATTGATCTAGATCAAATCTTAAGTGACAGAAGTATTAAAACCGCCGCCGTTTTGCACACAAAGTCATCGCTCTAAATCTGGGCTGAAGATCAAGTATCGTGCAATGGCGCCGCATCCCGGCGGACGCGGCCTCGAATCGCAGTCCGGACGTCCTGCTCCCGGTGCTTTGCAGCTAGCGGTCCGGGTGGGTTTAGGCGCATCATCGTCACCCCCTGCCCGATACGCGGAGCGTGCGGGTCAAGGGGGCGCCGCCACGGGGAGATGGCCGCGCCGCTTCCGGATGGGCCGAACCCAGAGGACGAACATATGACGCAAGCGGACCATGATATCCGTCTCAGTTCCAGGCAGATGGAAGGCATGTTCACCACCACGGCGCTGGGCAAGCACTTCGCCATCGGCGTCGATGCCACCGACCCCACGTTCGAGGGCGGCATCGCGACCCTGCTGGAAGGCAACGGCGGCTTATGGCACGCCTGCGGCGAAAGCTTCGACGCGGCTGCCCTCTCCCGTCTTGGCGATCTGATCAAGGCGACGAAGGCGACGCTGGGGCAGTGCGGCAAGCCCCAGGGAAGCCACAAGGGCGAGCACGGCTACGCCTTCCGCAGTGCGTCCGCCGTGCTGCCGCAGATAGCGCCGATGCCCCACGGGACGGCTCAGTCCCGGTTCCAGCACGTCGTCGCGGGCGAGACATTCACGATGGTCCTAGGCGCGCGCGGCGCCGACGACCGGCATATTCAACTATACCTGCTGAGCGAACGCGCCGGAACGGACCGGCCGCTGGTCCGCTTCGGCAGCGAATGGATCGACGACCTGGAGGAAGTCACGGCGGCGGCGCTGGCCTGATACCGGGGGCATTAAACATTGACGGGTCAGGAGCGCTGGATGTCAGGCTGAAGAGGCCTGACCTACGTCAGCGTGCTTTTGCCCGCGTTTGGTTTTGTAGGTCGGGCCTCTTCAGCCCGACATTCAACGTTTCCGAGCGGTCAGGCGATCAGATCCTTCAGCCAACCCGGCGTGCCAACCAGTCGTTCGCCTCATCGATCTTCTTCTGGATGGCACCCTGGGTTTCGCTTATTTGCATCAACGCAATCCGGCGGTCACGAAGCTCGGCGGTGGCCTTATACCAGGAGCCGAAGAGTCTGACCGGCGGTCGGCAAGTGTTGGGCCACGGCCCAACCTACGAAGCAGGAGCCTGTAGGTTGGGCCGTGGCCCAACAAACACTGTCTTCACAGGTCAATGTCTTAGGCCCCTGGTATTATACCGACGGCATCAAACATTGACCGGTCTGGAGCGTTAGATGTCGGGCCTCTACAGCCCGACATCTTTACAGGAACTCACCGGGCAATTTTAAATGCCTTTGGTATTAGGGGTCTCGGTACCAGAGACCATGATAGCCTCCGAACAGGTTCGAGAAACCTATCCCGCTTACGCCGCCAGGTAATCGCCCTGGTGATGGCCGTCGGGAACGCCGATCAGGGCGAGCATGGCTTGGGCGTAATCGACGGGCGCGGTGTGGTGGGCGCCGTCGTGACCGTGAGCGGCCCCGGGGTGAGGCGCACCGGCGTGATGCCCTGCGCCGTGCTTTCCGGCGCTTCCGGCCAGTGCCGTGAAGTCCAGCGCATCCGAAGTCGAAGCGGAAGCCGAGACGCCGGCGACCTGGGCCGTGGCGGAGGGTGCGTCGATCAGGTCGATCTTGACGTTCTTGCTGCCGACGGTGACGGTTCGAACGATCGGGGCCGCCAGACCGCCTTCGGAGAAGGTTACCTTATAAGTGCCGGGAGCGACCGCGATGTCGTACCCGCCGGCGACGCCGGTAATGTCGGTCACGGTGACTGGGGTGGCCGTTCCGGTGGAAACCGCCGAAACCTTGATGCCGCCGCGTCCCTCGCCGGGCGTGTAGAAGTTGTTGTCGTTGCGGTCGTCATAAGCGACGCCGGTGATGAACGACGCGGTGCCGGTCCTGGCGAAATCCTCCGTCACCATCGACGCGTTGTAGGCGCCGAACTTGCCGAACTCGACGCCGGTGCCGATTTCCTTGAAGTTGTCGTTCAGGATATTGACGCGGTGCCCCGGACTTTTGAACAGGGAGTCGTGCCGCGCCTGGGTATGCGTCAGCTGGTTGATCGTGCCCGTGCTGCCGCCCCAGGAAATGTTCTCGCCCGCCGTCCAACTGCCGGACAAGACATAGCCTTCGGCCTTCATGCGGGTCGTGAAGCTGGATCCGCCGGCGCCCGTGTGTGAAAAGGTATCGGTATCGAGCATCCATTTCGAATGCTTATGAGCCGCGTCCACAAGATCGCCGTCGAAAGCGAGCGGCTGCTTGGCGGCCGTAGAGATCTGGCCGGAGTTCAAACCCTGGTTCAGCGTGATACCGAGCCTGGAAGCCTCAGCGGTCGGGTTGGCGCGGGCCTTGTTAATCAGCTCAAGCAAAAATTGATCGTATGCGGTAGGTTCGGGCATTGCCATTTCCATATAAGGATTGATGTCGATGCCAGACTGCTACTTTGACTTGCCTTTTCGAGTCAAGTTCGAGAGTGAGACAATTCTAAGTAATTGCGTGAGCGAAATTTAGGCACATCATCCCTCTTGAGAAGCGGCCGCCTCGGGGCTGAATTCGATCGGGACCTCGACACTGAAGCGCGACCCATGGCCGACGCGGGATGACACGCTGACCTCGTGATGCAAGCTGACGGAGATCCGGTGCACGATGGCCAATCCCAGTCCAGCCCCTTCCCTGGCACCGGAAGCGTCGTGCCCGATCTGGTAGAACTCGCGGAAGATTTGACCCAGCTTGTCGGCGGGAATGCCGATGCCTGTATCCTGGACGTCGATGCAGGCGCATTTTCCGCGCCGCCGGCAGCCGATCAGGATCCGCCCCTTGGCGGTGTAGCGGATCGCATTGGCAATGAGGTTCCTCAGCATCCGGTCCAGCAGCATCGGATCGCTGCGAACGGACAGGCTGGTCGGCACGACGGTCAGCCGCAGCCCCTTCTCGGCGGCCAGCGGCGCGAACTCATCGTCCAGACGCCGCAGGAGATCCTGAAGACGGATCGGCATGATGACCGGGTCGAGCGTCCCGGTCTCCAGCTTCGACAAATCCAGCAAGGCGTCCAGCATCGTCGTGTATTCGGTCATGCTCTGCCGGAGCTTCTCGACGAGGGCAAGGGCAGCCGGATCGGCGACACGGTTCGCAAGCAGGGCGACGAACAGGCTCATCGCCTGTATCGGCTGCCGCAGATCATGGCTGGCTGCCGCGAAGAGACTAGATTTCGCGGCACTGATCCGCTCCGCTTCCTGTTTGGCCGCTCTCAGGCGCTCCTCGGTTTCCCGGCGGGCCGTCACATCCTCGACCATGCCGAGAACGCCGATGATATCTCCCGTTCCGGACCGGAGCGGCAGTTTCAGCTTTTCTACGTCCAGGCTCCTGCCGCTCGACCATGTGACCTGCTGTTCCACCTTGCGCAGCACCCGTCCGCTCCGCACCACCTCCTGGTCTTCCCGGTGCAGGGTCCGGGCCATATCCGGATCGAAGAGCTGGAAATCCGACAAGCCGGCGATTTCGCGGGGATCGGCAAGTCCTGTCGCATCGGCGAAGGGCTTGTTGCAGCCGACATACCGAGAGTGAAGGTCTTTCCAGAAGATGCCGTAGGGGATCTGATCGAGTATTGACTGGAGATCGGGTCCATCACTGCCGCGGCTCCTGCCCGGTTCGGGCTGCGCCTGCTCGACCGCATGGCACAGGACGGCGCAGGGCTGCCCATCCGGTCCGGTCAGCGGCGCCAGCATGACGTCGAACCTTCGGCCGTGGATCAGGCCCTCACGATGGACCGGCTTTCCTGATTTGACCACGCTCCTTGCCGCCGTCTGCCAGGGTACGCGATCTCCGGCGGCAGGAAGACCGTCGAAGAACCTTTCCCCATCGGCATTGGTTCTCCGGGAAGCTTCCGGACAGGAACGCAACAGCGCGGCCGAACGCCGGTTCGCGGCAAGCGTGCGACCGTCGGTATCGAGCAGCAGGGCCGGGTCTTTCAGCAGACCGATAACTGTCCGCAGCGCCTCGATATCATACGGCAAAGCTCACACTCCCTGTCATGGACTTCTCTGACGGGTTCGCAAACCGGAAGGTTCGCAAAACACCAGGAACCTTCGTCATGTTAAGACCTTTTGCATCGGCAGGGCTTTATTAGCATAAGTTAACTGGATCACTCGATGATCATACTCATAGTTCTTTTGGTAAATCGCTTATTAAATGTATAGAAATACCTCTTATGCTCATGCATAAAGTCGGAAGGTGAAAGCATCATCATCCTTGATACTGTTTATGCATGCAAATGATTATCAAAATTAAATGCTTAAAGACTATCAATTAGCAAATATCAAATTTTTGAGTTATTTTAATTTCTCAAGATACTAATCTTGTTTCACACCAATCTGAAAATGCGGCGCGGATTATTACGCCTTGTTTCTTTTACTCTCAAGATGAACAACTTTTGGTTTTAAGCAATCCAGATTGAATTCAGGTGAAGCCAAAGCTTAGGGATGCTGAACGAGCCATCCAGCGACACCTGCCTTCACGTCATCAAGCGCATGGGGTTCGGACGGTCTCAGCCGGTCTATTCCGACCGCACACTTCGCTGCGGGAGAGACTTGCACAAGGGCCTATTCCTTATGCCGAAAGATTCGCAGCCGGCAGTATTTTTAGATTGGAGACATCAGTGCGAAAAGCCTAAAAGGGCGCTGCCGGAAAAAAGCTCATCAACAATAAACCGGCTTTGCAAGGGAGGGAATCATGCGATGCCCAGCCGATCCGATTCACCGAACTCCTATCCGGATTTCCTGACGCCGGAGTCCCCGTGGAGTCCCGGCAAAGTTTACGAAAATCAATTTTCTGGAGATCGGTGATGAACAAAGGAAGACCCGAGCCGTCGCTCGACGAGTTGCTGAACGACCCGATCCTGCATGCCCTGCTGGCCCGCGACGGCTTGACCGTCGGCGAGGTGCGGCGGTTTCTCGACGAAATGAAGCGCCGTCTGCGGCCGGCGCACCGCAAAGCGGCCTGACCGGACGGGTTCAAGCCACTCGTCCCGCCGGTCGCCGGGCGTGGAAGCGGCTTCCCGCCGATTTTAACATACCAGGAGCCGAAGAGTTTGACCGGCGCTCCGGCAGTGTTGGACCACGGCCCAACCTGCGAAGCAGGATCCTATAGATTGGGCCGTGGCCCAACAAACACTGTCCACACAGGTCGATGTCTTCGGCCCCTTGGTATCGGCCCGGCAGCCGCTGCCATATTGTCGCGCAAGCCTTGGCGCTACATGCCTCTACCCCAAATAACGGCATTTTATTAAATTATCTATATCGATAGCCATATGGTTATACCTAGATCGTTGTTAGCGTAAAGGCGAACGTTCTAATGAATTACACGGGGCATTTGAGATATCTCTATTTGTAGGTAATTCACCAGGATGCGACGAAGGGATTGAAAATGGACGCGATCCTCCATCTCGCCTGTGGAATCCGCCATAATCCCATCTCCAATCGTGTCGTGCCCCAATGCTGAGCGATCTGACAAGCCCAGGCTGGAGCGATCGATCGCAGCCTCTCGTCCTTGTCGTCGACGACGACGAAGTGGCGCAGTTTCTCTATCGCCAGGCGCTGGAGCGCGAAGGCTTTCAGGTCGTGGACGCCTGCAACGGCGAACTTGCGCTGACGATGTTCCAGGATCACCGGCCCGATCTGGTCCTGCTCGATGTCGTGATGCCTGGAATGGACGGCTTCGAGACTTGTGCCGCCATGCGCGCCCTGCCCACCGGGATCGGCGCCCATATACCGATCCTGATCGTCACCGGCCTGGACGACGTCGGCTCGATCAAGCAGGCCTATACCGCCGGCGCCACCGACTTCATCACCAAGCCGATCAATTGGATGATCCTGATGCAGCGCCTGCGCTACATGCTGCGCGCAAGCGAAAGCCTTCGCCGCCTGGGCGAAAGCGAGCGGCGGCTGGCGCAGGCCCAGAAGATCGCGTCTCTCGGCAGTTGGGAATGGGACGTCGGCACGGGCGAGATGAATTGGTCCAGGGAGATGTTCTCCCTGCTCGGCTACGCTCCGGACGGCGACGGACGGTCGCAACTCGCCCCCAGTCTAGCCGCCGTCCTTTCGCGCATCCATCCCGACGACCGGGACCGGTTCGGCACGGCGGCCGACTTGCTCGGGCAGGGCATGCCGCCCGCCGAGGAAAGCGGCGACTTCCGCATCGTCGACGACGGCGATGACATCAGGATCGTCCGCTTCACCGGACGGCCGGAGCGGGATTGCCGCGGCGAGATCGTCCGCGTCGCCGGGGTTGCCCAGGACATCACCGAACGCCGCCGCAGCGAGGACGTCCTGCGCAGGGCTCTCAATCAGGCCGAAGCCGCGAACCGCGCGAAGTCCGATTTCCTGGCGACCATGAGCCATGAACTGCGCACGCCGATGAACGCCATCCTCGGCTTCACCGAGATCATGGACAGGAAGCTCTACGGCCCGATCGGCAACGAGCAGTACGAGAGCTATGTCCGGATGATCCACGAGAGCGGCGAACATCTGCTGCACCTGATCAACGCGATCCTGGACCTGTCCAAGGCCGAGCAGGGCATGATCGAGCTTCACGACGACCCCATCGACGTGACCAGGGTCGCCCATGCCTGCCGGCGCCTGTTGCAGGCGCAGGCCGATGCCAAGGGGATCTCGTTCACCCTGGATCTGCCGAAACGGCCGCTTCCCGCCCTTTTCGCCGATGAATTGCGGGTGCGCCAGATCCTGCTGAACATCCTGTCGAATGCCCTGAAGTTCACGCCCGACAATGGACAGGTGATGCTGCGGGTCCGGCGCGAACATCCGGGCCAATTCCCGGACCAGGGCGGCACCGGCGGCCTGGTGTTCGAAGTCGCGGATACCGGCATCGGCATGAGGGCCGAGGATATCCCGATCGCCCTGGCCAAGTTCGGCCAGATCGACAGTTCCCACAGCCGGCGCTACGAGGGCACGGGCCTTGGCTTGCCGCTGACCAAGCGGCTGATCGAGCTCCACGGCGGCACGCTGGAGATCCTGAGCGCCCCCGATGTCGGAACGACGGTCATCCTGACGTTTCCACAGGAGCGCATCCTTACGGAAAAGCGGAGGCTGCCGGTCACGGCTGCCGAATGAACTTCAAGCCGTCATGCCGCCCAACCACATCCCGCCATCCATCCGAACCAGGATTACCGCCGTGCGACGCCGACCCGGTCTAAGGACGCTGATGTCCATCCTTGCAGCGGTCGTCATGCCGGTAAGCGCCGCCTCGGCGCTCGACCGGATGGGCGTATCGGACCTGACGCATCTCAGCCTCGAAGACCTGATGAACCTGCGGGTGGAGGTCACCTCGGCGGCGAAGAAGGCCCAGGCGCTCGGCGACGTGGCGGCGGCCGTCTCGGTCCTGACCGGCGACGACATCCGGCGCTCCGGCGCCACCACCATACCCGACGCGCTGCGGCTGATCCCCGGCCTCCAGGTCGCCCGGATCGACAGCGGACGCTACGCGATCACCGCGCGCGGCTTCAACGGCCGCTTCGCCAACAAGCTGCTGGTCCTGATCGACGGCCGAAGCGTCTATACGCCGCTGTTCTCCGGCGTCTTCTGGGAATTGCAGGACACGATGCTGGAGGACATCGACCGGATCGAAGTCATCCGGGGTCCAGGCGCCACCCTGTGGGGCGCCAATGCGGTCAACGGCGTCATCAACATCATCACGAAGCCCGCCGCCGCGACGCAGGGCATGCTGGTCGCCGGCGCCGTCGGCGATCAGGAGCGGGCGGCCGGCGCCGTCCGCTTCGGCGACGCCTTCGCCAATGGCGACGGGCATTATCGGGTCTACGCCAAGCACACGCGGCGGGAGCAGGGCCTGACATCGTCCGGCGAGGACGCCTCCGACGATTTCGACCGCAGCCGAGCCGGCTTTCGCGCGGACTGGAAGACCGATGCGGACAATGCCTTTTCGGCCCAGGGCGGTATCACCACCGGCAGGCTCGGCGAGACGGCGACGCTATTCCATCCCGATGCGCCCTTCGCCCGCAGCGTCGAGGAACGCGACAAGCTGCTCAACGCCGACCTGCTCGGCCGATGGACCCGCACCCTGTCCGCCACGTCGGAAATCTCGCTCCAAGCCTACTACAACCGGGAAAGCATCGACTGGCCGCAGGTCGAGGCGACCAACGATACGGTCGACATCGAGTTCCAGCACCGCATGGCGCCGTTCGACCGGCACGACCTGATCTGGGGCGCCGGATACCGGCTGAACTCCGACGACATCTCAAGCAACTTCTCGCTGTCGGTCGAGCCGGGGCGGCGGACGGAGCATGTCTTCAGCGCCTTCGTGCAGGACGAGATCACGCTGATCCCGGATACCCTGCACTTCACGGTCGGGTCCAAGTTCGAGCACAACGGCTATAGCGGGACCGAGATCCAGCCCAGCGCCCGGCTGCTCTGGACGCCGGCGGCCGATCACACGTTCTGGACGGCCGTGTCGCGCGCGGTCCGCACGCCGTCGCGGGCGGAAGACGATATCCGCTTCGTCCAGGCGATCCAGCCGGGACCGGCGGGATTGGCGGTAACGGTCGAGCCGACCGGCCAGCGCAGCTTCGACTCCGAGAACCTGACGGCATTCGAAGCCGGCTACCGTGCCCATCTCGCCTCCAACCTGTCGCTGGACATCGCCGGCTTCTACAACATCTACGACAAGCTGCGCTCGCTCGAACAGCAGCCGGTGGCGTTCTCATCGGCGCCGGCTCCCCGGTTCAACATGCCCCTGCTCGCCGGCAACGGCCTGAGCGCCCGGACCTGGGGAACCGAGGCCGCCGCCGAATGGCAGCCGCTCGACGGCTGGCGGATGCGCGGCTCCTACACCTTCCTGCGGATGGAAACGCGCGCCGACAGCGGCAGCGTGGACACTTTCTCGGCGGCTTTGGATGACGGCAGCAGTCCGCAGCACCAGTTCAACCTGCAATCCTCGGCGGATCTCGGCGGCGATGTCGAGATGGACGTGATCGTCCGGCATACCACCGGGCTGCCGGCCCTCCAAATCGACGGCTACACCACGCTGGACGCCCGCATCGGCTGGCGGGCGACGGATGGGTTGGAACTGTCGCTGGTCGGTCAGAACCTCGTCGGCGGCTCGCGCCTGGAGTACCGGCCGGAATTCCTGTCGACGGCTCCGACCCGCGTGGGCCGCAGCGTCTACGCCAAGGCGACGGTGCAGTTCTGAAGCATGCCTCGCCTATTCAAATGGAGCGCACAGGTCCGCAGCCATTTCCGGCGCATGAACGGCTATGCGCTGACCATCCTCATAGCACTGCTCGCGACCACGGGTTCTTCAGGCCAGTCCCATGCGGCGCCGAACGAGTACGAAGTGAAGGCCGCCTTCCTCTACAACTTCGCAAAATTCATGGCGTGGCCACCCTCGCCCTCACCGACTGAAGCGACCTTCACGATCTGCATCCTTGGCGACGATCCGTTCGGCCCGGCGCTCGACCTGCTCAAGGGCAAGCCGGTGGACGGCAGGCCGGTCGAGGTGCGCCGGCTGACGAAGCCGGGCGAGATCGGGCGGTGCCGCATCGTCTTCGTCGGCCTTCCCTACGCCCGGGAAATCGCCGGACTGGCCGAAAACCTCAAGGACAAGCCGGTCCTGACGGTGGGCGACGGCCAGGGTTTCGTCCGCTCCGGCGGCATGGTCGGCTTCGTCCTCACCGACGGCCGCATCCGGTTCGAGATCGACCCGGACAGGATAGCGCCGACCGGCCTGACCGTCAGTTCGCAACTGCTCAACCTGGCGATCATCACCCGCGCCGGAGGTTCGTCATGAAGATCTCCCTGTTCCGCCAGATGCCGCTCCAGCGGAAACTCATCAGCATCATGCTGCTGACCAGCGGCATCAGCCTGCTGATGATCACGGCGGCGCTGATCTTCCACGAGCAGGGCCGCTACCGGCAGAGCGCCGTGACGCAGCTGGCGAGCATCGGCCACGTGATCGCCGCCAACACGACGGCGGCGCTGACCTTCGAAGACCCGAGGGCGGCGGAGCAGACCCTGGCGGCGCTGCATGCCCAGCCCCAGATCCGGCACGCCCACATCGTCCGGCTGCGCGGCGGCGCCTTCGCCACATATGCCGCCAAGGGCGAGGTGGAAGCCGAGAATTCCGCGGATGCCGTTGCCGACATGGAGCAGGACTTCATCAGGGATGCCCTGCTGACCGGCAAATTCAATGGTACCTATACTGCCGGAAGCCCCGACGACCACGAGTTCCACGAGTTCACGGACGAGGGACTGGACGTCTTCGTTCCGATCCGGCTCGACGGCGAGATCCTGGGGCTGGTCCACCTGACGGCGGACCTGACTGAGCTGGCCGTCAACCTTCGCAGCTACTACGGCATCGTGGCGCTCGCCGCGGTCATCTCGCTGCTGGGAACGTTCCTGATCTCGTCTCGGCTCCAGCGGGTGGTGTCCGGTCCGATCGTGGACCTTACCACCACGATGGCCGCCGTATCGGCGTCCAACGACTATGCGATACGCCTGTTCCGGCGCGACCCGGGCTCCGGGCGCGAAGAGCGGCGCGGCGATGAGATCGACGCCCTGATCGACGGCTTCAACGACATGCTGCGGCAGATCGGCTTGCGCGACGAGAGGCTGGCCAACCAGGGCGAGATGCTGGAGCGGCAGGTGGCCGAACGCACCGCGGCCTTGTCCGCCGCCAATGCCGAGCTGGAAAGGATCGTCCGCGAGCTTCGCCACGCGAAGCGGACGGCGGAAGCGGCCAACCGCGCCAAGAGCGAGTTCCTCGCCAACATGAGCCACGAGATCCGCACGCCGATGAACGGCGTCCTGGGCATGATGGAGCTGCTGCTGGATACCGACCTGTCCGACCGGCAGCGGCACCTTGCCGAAGTGGTCCGCCACTCCGGTGAAACGCTGGTCGGCCTGATTAACTCGATCCTGGACCTGTCGAAGATCGAAGCCGGCAAGATGGAGCTCGACTCCAGTCCCTTCGACCCGCGATCCCTGGTCCAGGAGGTCACCGAGTGCTTCACCGGCCAAGCCGCCGCCAAGGGCATCGAACTCGCCTGCCTGATCCCGATATCGATCCCTTCCGGCCTGGTCGGCGACGCCGGCCGGCTGCGCCAGATCCTGGTCAACCTGATCGGCAACGCGCTCAAGTTCACCGACCGTTCGGGCGAGGTCACGGTGCGGGTCAAGCCCGCCGCCGGAGACGAGATCCCCGCCGGAAAGATCGGCCTGCGCTTCGAAGTGGCCGATACCGGCATCGGCATCCCGCAGGACAAGCAGGCGGCCATCTTCGATGCCTTCGCCCAGGCGGACGGATCGACCACGCGCCGCTTCGGCGGCACGGGTCTGGGACTGGCGATAGCGCGCCAGCTCTGTTCCCTGATGGGCGGTGAGATCGGCGTCGCCAGCGGGTCCGGCGCCGGATCGACCTTCTGGTTCACCGTTGCGTTCGAACCGGCTGCCGCCGGCTGTGCCGTGGACCAGTCGGCGTCCGGGCCGGTATTCGTGCCGGGCAGGCTCAACCACCCGCTCTCGGCCCATGTCCTGCTGGTGGAAGACAACCCGATCAACCGGGAAGTGGCGATGGAACGGCTCAAGCTGCTCGGCTGCACAGTCGACACCGCCGTCAACGGCTCGGAAGCGCTGGAACGGACGCGGCGCCACAACTACGACCTGATCCTGATGGACTGCCAGATGCCGGAGATGGACGGCTTCGACGCGACCCGCGCCATCCGTCTGGACGAAACGCGCCAGCCCTTGAAGGCCGCCCGGATCCCGATCGTCGCCCTGACCGCCAATGCCCTGAACGGCGACCGGGAAAACTGCCTTGCCGCCGGGATGGACGACTACATCGCCAAGCCCTTCACGCGCGAGCAGCTGGGCGTGGTCCTGCGCCGGTGGCTGGCCCGGAACGAGGCGGCGCGCGAACCAGGCGCTCCGCCCGCCGCCGAACCCCGGCGCGACGCCGGTCCGGATGCCGGTCTGGACGGTCTCGATGCCGACAGCGTGCTGGACCGGCGCACGCTGGACGAACTGCGTTCCTTCGGCAATCCCGACGTGCTGGTGAGAGTGGCCAAGCTCTATCTCGACAAGACGCCGGACCTTATGAAGCGGCTGCGCGAGGGCGTCGAATTCTGTGACTGGCCCCTGATCGCCAAGACCGTCCACAGCCTGAAGTCGAGCAGCGCCAGCATCGGGGCGCTCGAACTGACAGCCCGTTGCGGGGAACTGGAAACGGCGGCGCGCGGCGCTGCCGAGGGCACGGCCCCTCCCGAGGGGATGGCCACCCGCACCCTGGCGTCCATCGGAACCGAGTATAACCGCGTCCGGGGCGCCCTGGCCTCGCTGAGCCATCCCGGCTGATGTGGGGTGCCTAGGCCGGGGTTCCCGACTCCGGCAGGGATGCCGGGCCGAAGAAATCGACCTGTGAGGACAGTGTTTGTTGGGCCACGGCCCAACCTACAGGCTCCTGGTATCAGACCGGTTCGGCTTCCAGCACCGGATGGTGGCTGGAGGAATTCGGGTCGGAAAGCGGGAACAGGCCGGCGGGCATCTCGACGGTGACCGTCGTCCCCTCCAGTTTCGAGACCGTCACCCAACCGCAAAGCTGGCCGCTCAGCGACTGGATCAGCTGCTTGCCGATACCGCCCGGTTCCCCCGAGTCCAAGGTTCCGTCGCCCCGGCCGTCGTCGGACACCATCAGCCGCACCGTGTCGCCGGCCCGTCGGAGCGACACCGAAATCCGCCCCGGACTGCCTTCGGGAAAAGCATGCTTGACCGCGTTGGTGACGATCTCGTGGACGAGCATTCCCAGCGGAATGGCGGTGTCGAGAGAGCACCGCAGAGGATCGGAGGCGACCTGTATCGAGATCAGCTCCGGCCTGGGCGAGATGTTGCGGATGCCCTCGCACAGGGTTTGCAGCTGCGGACCGATGTCCACCGTGGACACGTTTTCGGAAGCGTAGAGCGCCTTGTGGATCTCCCCCATCACCTGGATGCGGCCCTCCAGCGCGTCCAGCCGGTCCCGGATCGCTCCGCGGCCCAGCCGGCGTTTTTCCAGCTGGATCAGCGACCACAACCCCTGAAGGTTGTTCTTGATGCGGTGGTGAACCTCCTGAAGCAGGGTTTCCTTTTCCGCAAGGGACGCCTTGAGCCGTTCGGCGCTGAGGACGCGGTCGGTCACCACCATGACCGTCCCGGCTATCCGGTTGGGTCTGGCGACAGATCCGCTCCCGTCGAAAAGCACGCGGCCCCGTGACTCGAGCCAGGCAACGGAACCGTCCGACCGCAGGACGCGGAACTCGACCCGGTAGGCACCGCCGTTCATCGCTTCGGTCACGCGACCGCGCACGCGCTCGGCGTCGGCGGGATGCACGCGGTCCAGGAAGTCCTCGCCGGTATGGAGATCGGCCGCGTTCCAGCCCATCACCTCGTCCAGCTGGTGCGAGCGTTCCATGCGGCCGGTTTCCAGGTCGCAGTCCCAGAGGCCGACATCGGCCGCCTCGACCGCCAGGGCGAGACGCTGCTCCGCCAGGGTAAGGGACGCTTCCGCCGCGATCCGGCGGTTCAGTTCCCGCCGGAAGTCCTTCAGCCGCCGGCGGGAGTACCACACCAGCCCGATGGCGGCCACGATGAACGCGGTGAAGACTTCGTCCGCCTCGAAATGCTCCAATCCATCCAGGTAATCATGGATCGCTTCAACGAGATCCAGCGATGAGGAAACGGCCAGCGCCAAAGCGCAACTGGCAAGCACGATCAGGCGATCCCGCGCTTCTCCCCTCGCAAGCATGTCCAGTCTCCAACGGTTTCCACTTAAAACTTGCGTCCGGGGCCCGGACTTCCTGCAATTTTTGTTAAATTAGGCTACAAATCTTAAGGCTGGGTTAGCCGGCAGGCAGGTGCGTTCCATGTCCTGGCTCCGCCAAACTCTCAGCCGACAATCTATGCCGTTCGGCGGGTAAAGACAAAGACGACATCGCGGCGGCTGCATCCCACAGTATATTTCTACCCCTAATTAGCAGCGCGAAAAACGCTGCCAAACCCTAAAAAATGAGAACAAAAATAGTACATAACGGATCTGATTGGAATTTGGGAACGTCGCTATCATGTCCACACCTCCGTTGAGGCTCGTTGAGTCCACACAGGATCGTAACAAGGCGCTCGATGCAGCCCTGACCCAGATCGAACGCGCCTTCGGCAAGGGCGCGATCATGAAACTGGGCGGCGGCGGCGAGATGCCGGCTGTGGAGGCGATCTCCACCGGGTCGCTCGGGCTCGACATAGCACTCGGCATCGGCGGCGTGCCGAAAGGACGCATCATCGAGGTCTACGGTCCGGAAAGCTCGGGCAAGACCACCCTGACCCTGCACGTGATCGCCCAGGCGCAGAAGGCGGGCGGCACCTGCGCCTTCATCGACGCGGAACACGCGCTCGATCCCGGCTATGCCCGCAAGCTCGGCGTCAATGTCGACGAGTTGCTGATCTCGCAGCCCGATGCCGGCGAGCAGGCGCTGGAGATCGTCGATACCCTGGTCCGCTCCGGTGCGATCGACGTGCTGGTGGTGGACAGCGTCGCGGCCCTGGTGCCGCGCGCCGAGCTGGAAGGCGAGATGGGCGACAGCCATGTCGGTCGCCACGCCCGCCTGATGAGCCAGGCGCTCCGCAAGCTGACCGGCTCGATCTCCCGGTCGAACTGCACGGTTATCTTCATCAACCAGATCCGGCTGAAGATCGGCGTGATGTTCGGCAATCCGGAAACTACGACCGGCGGCAACGCGCTGAAGTTCTACGCCTCGCAGCGGCTCGACATCCGGCGGATCGGCGCCATCAAGGACAAGGACACCGTCGTCGGCAACCAGACCCGAGTCAAGGTGGTCAAGAACAAGATGGCCCCGCCGTTCCGCGTGGTCGAGTTCGACATCATGTACGGCGAGGGGATCTCCAAGACCGGCGAGCTGCTGGATCTCGGCGTCCAGGCCGGCATCGTCGAAAAGTCCGGTTCCTGGTTCAGCTACGGCAGCCAGCGCATCGGGCAGGGCAAGGAGAACGCTAAGGGCTTCCTGATGTCGAACCCGGAGATCGCCGACACCATCGAGGCGAAGATCCGGGAAAATGCCGGCCTCGTCGCCAGCGCCATGATGGGCTCCCCGGACAGCGACGGCGAAGCCGCCGACGCCTCCGAAGACTGATCCGGCCGGCCCACCGGGCCGCCGGTCCCCATCCCTATCGCGGCGGCCAGTTGCAGGCCGCCGCCAGCTTGTCCCGAACGGGGCCGAAGTCCTTCAGATGGAACTCGGCGTCATGCGTCACGGCATTCCTGTCGCGCACCCGCACCGACAGGATGCCGTCGTCGGGCAGCGACTTCAGGAATGCGACGGCATCTCCCGTTAGGGCGGCGTCCACCGCGCCGCTCACCTCGTCGAAGCCCCTTTCGACGCCGCGCCGCTCCACCCAGCGGCGCTCGACCGAGCGGGCGTCGATGGCCTGCTGGCTGACTGCCAGGTACTCCACCGGAAATCCCGACCCCGCTGGAAAACGGGCGAAGTCCGGGATGCCGAACAGCGCCTCGGTCCTGCCCTGCCTGCAATGCAGGGAGAACGACATCCCCCAGTTCCCCGGCGACGGGATGGACGCGATCATGGCACTGACCTGCGGGCTGTAGTCCACCGGCGACCTGGTTTCGCTGATGACCCATTCTTCCGGGTCATGCCGGTCGGAACTGCCGGTATCCTGTGCCCAGGCGTCTGGTCCGGTGATCAGGGAGGACAGGAGCAGCGGAAGGATCGCGGCCCGCCTCATTTCGGCAAACCGCTTTCTTCCACCGTGCCGGGCCGGTCCAGCCATTCCTGTGCCGACCGGTAGCGTTCCAGTCCCGGCACCTTCGCGGCCAGATTGACGTTCTTCCACTTCGGATCGAACCCCGGCCCCTGGAGCGTTTCGAGCCGGCTGAACAGCCGGTCGACGAACCGGTCCATGCGCTTGTAGCGGTCCGAATTGCGTGGCCAGTTATAGGCGGCCAGGAAAGTCGGGACCGCGATCGTCGGCACCTGGGCGCCCTCCGCGATCAGGGACGGATAGTCCGTGGACCCAAGCTGAGACGGCAGATAGTAATCCGCCAGCCTGTTGTCGTATTCGACAGGCAGGAACTTGAAGCCCGCTTCCCAGCGGCCCTTGAGAAAGGCGTCCACCGGCTTGGAAGTGATGAACACGACGGCATCCATCCCGCCGGACTTCATCTGCTCCAGCGCCACCTGATGCGGGATGAAGGTCTTATCGACGTCGAGCCCCAGCCGCGTGAAGATCAAGGGACCCGAATAGGCCGCGGCAGTACCCAGCGTGTTGAAATTGACCTTTTTACCCTTGAGATCGGCGAGCGACTGGATTTCCGGCCGGACGAATACATGAAGCTCGGAGGGAAAAAGGTTCAGGACATACGTAATCTGCTGCTGGATGTTCGGCACCTGCGCCTTGTATTCATCCAGCACGTCCGTATTGATGACCGCCATGTCGACTCCCCTGAGGTACAGGAGAGAATTGACGTTCTCGGTTGGGCCCCGGGTCACGATCGGCAAGACGTGCAGGTTGTCGCCGTCGTCCACCACCCGCGAGATCTCCGACGCCAGCCGAAGCGGCGCGCCCTCCAGCTGCCCCCCCGCGAGGCCGACCGTCCAGGCGTTTATCCTCTCCTTCGGCGACTGGCTGGCGCCCTTGCGCGGCTGGGCTTGAGATTGTTGGGCCTGAGCTTGTTGGGCCTGTTGCGGCTGGACCTGTGCCTGTGCGGACTGCACGGTCAGCGCTCCCAGCACGGCTGCCACGAAAGTTCTTGCAATGATCAACATCAGGAAACCTGCATGAGGTGTCAAAAGCCCTTTTCCGCTACCGGAAGTCACCGGCGAACAACGGCGTGTCGTCCTCCGGGAACCGGAATGACTTCACAATATCCATGGATGGTCCCGATGGATCAGCCGCTATTGCATACTGATGCGGCAACTATGATGATGGTCGATAGGGTAGGGCCAAGATCGCGATTATACTTTTTCCCTGACCGTTTGCCGGGTTCCACACCGGAGTTCCAGGGCGACCCGGTCCGATCGACCGTGTAAGTTAAGAAAAATGAAATGCCTGGGAGCTTCCGTCATGCAGATACCCTTAGCCCGCCGCCGGTTCCTTCGCCTGTCCGGAGCCGCCGCAACGCTGGCCCTGTCGCCTGCAACGCTGTCGCCGGCGGCCTTGTCGTCGCGCGCTGAGGCCGCGTCCCCGGTGACGCTCCGCGTGGGCTATATTCCGATCATACCGATGACGCAGCTCTTCATCATGGAAGGGGAAGGCTGGACCGGTCAGGCCGGGCTAGACCTCAAGCTCACGTCGTTCTCCTCCGGCCCAGCCATGGTTCAGGCGCTGGCGTCCGGCAGCTTGGACGTCGTCTATGTCGGCATCGGCCCCGCGATGGTCGCGCGGTCGCGCGGCATCGACATCAAGGTGCTGGCTTCCAACATTATCGATCAGGTCGCCTTCATCGGGCGCGGCCCTTTCGCGGAAACCATGGCCGCCTCGGCGTCTCCGGCCGACGGGTTCCGCCAGTTCTATCAAAGGGCGGGGCGCCCCGCGAAGATCGCCACGCTGCCGCAAGGCTCGGTGCCCGACACGATACTCCGCTATTACATCCGGAACGTCGCCAAGGCCGATCCCGCGCATGTCGAGATCGTCGGCGTCGGCGAGGATCAGGTGCAGCAGTTGCTGCTTGCCGGTGCGGTCGAGGGAGCCTCGATCCTGGAACCCGTCCTGACGATCGTGCAGGAACGCGACCCGACCGCCCGGATCGTCGCGCCCGCCAACGCCATGCTGCCGCGCCAGCCGGGCGCCGTGCTGGCGGTACGCGAAACGGCGATCGCCGAACACCGCGACGCCATCGCCAAGCTGGTCGAACTGCATGTCCGCGCCACCGACTTCGCGAACACGCGACACGACCGCGCCGCCGCGCACGTCTCCGCCTTTATCGGCAAGGGCTTGGTCGACCCCGACGTGATCGCCAAAGCGCTCCGGTCGCCCAACACCAACCTCGTCGCCAACCCGCACGAGATCATGGAGTCCACCGCACTCCTCCAGGACTTCCAGCAGACCACGGGCGCCCAGATCAAGCCGGTCGATCTCAATGCGCTGTTCGACCACAGCTTCTTCGACGCCGTCCGGAAAGCCGGATGAACTGAACCGGCAGCGGCCGCCGGTTTCGATCGGCGGCGCCTTCGGCAATCGAAAAACACCCGACGACGCGATGTCCGGAACGGGACCATTTGTCAGGTTCGTCTTGTGTCGGGTTCATCTCAATCGTCGAACCCTTCGGCACGGCTATATCGCCTAAGCCATTGCCATTACAGGCAAACGTAGCTTTAGCACGAATTTTGCACCTTTAGCCTCCACCACATCCCCGGCAGTGCCGGGGATAGGGAGGAGCTGCCGGCTTTTCATCGAACCGTCAAAATACATCGAGGATTTCGACGACTCTGCCTGACCGGCCGGCGGCTGCTCAACGGGTAGTTCTACCCTGAATTGAAAAAGGATTATTATTTTGGCGAACGTGACCTTCAAGTCTCCGGTGATGGCGAAGGACGTCACCCTGTATGCGGTCGCCGGCGACCGCGGAACGCTCCTGGCGCTCGCCAAGGAGCACAAGCTTCCGATCCCCTTCGACTGCGGCGACGGCAATTGCGGCTCCTGCCTGGTGGAGATCAAGCACCTCGGCACCAACAAGCCCTATGGCCTTGCCCTGACCGAAAAAGAAAAGGAGATGCTGCGCCAGCTCGGCAAGATCACTCCGGCCGAGATCGAGAACGCCGAAACCAACGACATGCCGCCGCGCTACCGGCTGGCGTGCCAGTACTTCGTGCGCGACGAGGACATCGCCGTGATCTTCGCCGGCGACGAGACCCTGCCGAAGGCCCGGCCGGCCCTGTCCACCGCCGTCAAGTCCTACAAGGGCGGCCTCGAGATCGCCTCGGTCGAGGAGTTCCTGGGCTACGCCGTCAAGGTCGAGGAGGATGCCGCCATCCACTTCGAAGAGCTGGCGGTCGAAATGGCTAAGGTCGGCAACAAGGAGATCAGCGAGCTTTTCACCCAGCTGGGTGAATATTCGCGCCTGCACCTGGCCGAAGCCAAGAAGCGGGCGGGGTCGGTGGACGTATCATGCTTCATGCCCGGCGACCACGTATGGCCCGATCTGGCGACACCGGAGCGGACCGCCCTGTGGGCGGGCGACCCCTCGCTGTCGCGTCTCGACGCCCTGAAGGCGGCGCTCCACGGCGAAAAGCTCGGCTTCGAGTTCTACCTGACCGTCGCCGGTCACACCAAGGACGCCGAGATCGAGACGCTGGCGAAGGAGTTCGTCAAGGAGGAGAGTGAGCACGTCGCCATCCTCGAGCGCTGGATCGAGCGTGAGGAAGCGGCCCGCAAGCTGGCGCTGGCATAACGATCCGCTTCGGCGGCTACCGGGCGCGCTCAGGCGCGCCCGGCGTTCCCCGTCATGCCGGCATAACGCCAACCTAGAAAGTTATACCAACGGCCTTAAATTGCGACCGGTCTGGAGCGTTAAATGTCGGGCTGAAGAGGCCCGACCTACGTCAGCGTGCTGTCGCCAAGCTACTTTTGTAGGTCGGGCCTCTTCAGCCCGACACTTCTGCCGGAACTCACCAGTCGGCTTCGACGCCGCTTCCACACAGCACCCATCAAGAAACCCGGCAGTAAAAGTCACCCATTCAACAATATCACTGCTAAATGCGTCACTTGATATTTATCAAGAGGCTAAATTTTTCTTGCCGAAAACGGAGAATAGTGAGTAAATCGGCTCACTAACGTCCGGTGATTTGATCCAAGTCAATTTCTTCCCCGGCAACCCCGCTTACCAACAAATAAGACCAAACGAACTCACCTGAAGGGCCATGCCCTCCCGGTATGCGGAAGAGTGATCATGCGTCCGAACCGCCCAGAATCCTCACCAGGATCATCCGATGACATGGTGTATGCGTCCAAGTTCAAGGTCCCGGCCGACGCCGGGGCCAAGCGCCGGGAAATCACCATGTTCCTCGTCCTCGCCTTCGCGATCTGGCCGATCCTGGCCGTCGCCGTCGTAGGCGGCTACGGGTTCGCCGTCTGGATCTACCAGATGATCATGGGTCCTCCCGGACCACCGGCCGTCTGATCGCGGATCGGTGACACCCAATGACCTGCGATACAGTCGATATCCGGCGGAGAAACCTGCTGCGCGGTCGCGCACGCCCCTCCCGGCCGTCCATCCGGCCTCCGTGGTCCGACCAGAACAGCTTCACCTCCCTGTGCATCCGCTGCGGGAAGTGCGGTGAGGCCTGTCCGGAAGGCATCGTCGGCGCCGGCGACGGCGGTTTCCCCGAGATCGACTTCCTGAAGGGCGAATGCACATTCTGCGGCGACTGCGCCGCCGCCTGCCCGGCACCTGTGTTCGGCGACACCGCCGGCAACCCCTGGAACGCCGTCGCGGCGGCCGGCGCCTCCTGCCTTTCGGCCCAGGGCATCACCTGCCGCAGTTGCCAGGACTCCTGTGACCAGTCCGCCATCCGTTTCGCGCTGGCCCCGGGCGGCATCGCCCGCGTCCTTGTCGACGGTCAAGCCTGCACCGGATGCGGCGCCTGCGTATCCACCTGCCCGGTCGGGGCGATCACCATCCAGTTGCACGCGGGAGACGGACATGCCGCCTAAGTCAAGGTCTGAGACGGAAAAGCGGATTCCATGGGGTGGCGAACTGCACATCGCGTCGCTGCTCGTGCATTTCCAGCCCTCGATGAGAGAGGCGGTCCACGCCGCCATCCTCGCCATGGAGGGCGCGGAAATTCACCTCGCCCAGGAAAGCAAGCTGGTGGTCACGGTCGAGGGGCCGCACGAAGGCTTCATCGCCGACCGCATGACCGCGATGCACCTGCTCGACGGCGTCCTGTCCGCCGTCCTGGTCTTTCATCAAGTCGAGCCCGCCGAACACGAAGCGGCGCTGGCCACCGTCTGAATTTTCACAGCCGATTTTTAAGGAACAGGGGACCAACCCATGTTGGATCGTCGGGATTTCATCAAGGCGCAGGCCGTGGCCGCCGCAGCCGCAGCGGGCGGCATCAGCGTCCCGGCTCTCGCGCAGTCGTCCATGGTCGCCGGGCAGGACGCCAAGCTCAAATGGTCCAAGGCGCCGTGCCGGTTCTGCGGCACCGGCTGCGGCGTGATGGTCGCGACCAAGGACAACCGCGTGGTCGCCACCCACGGCGACATCAAGGCGGAGGTCAATCGCGGCCTCAACTGCGTCAAGGGCTACTTCCTGTCCAAGATCATGTACGGCGAAGACCGCCTGACCACGCCGCTGCTGCGCATGCGCGACGGCAAATACCATAAGGAGGGCGAGTTCCAGCCCGTTTCCTGGGACCGGGCCTTCGACGAGATGGCCAGCCAGTGGAAACGGGTGATCAAGGAGAAGGGACCCGACGCCGTCGGGATGTTCGGCTCCGGCCAGTGGACGATCTGGGAAGGCTACGCCGCCACCAAGCTGATGCGCGCCGGTTTCCGGACCAACAACCTCGATCCCAATGCCCGGCATTGCATGGCCTCGGCGGCGGTTGGCTTCATGCGCACCTTCGGCATGGACGAGCCGATGGGCTGCTACGACGACATCGAGCACGCCGACGCCTTCGTGCTCTGGGGCTCCAACATGGCGGAGATGCACCCGATCCTGTGGACCCGGATCACCGACCGCCGCTTGTCGGCTCCGCACGTCAAGGTCGGCGTGCTCTCCACCTTCGAGCACCGCAGCTTCGAGCTGGCCGATATCCCGATGATCTTCAAGCCAAGCACCGACTTGGCGATCATGAACTTCATCGCCAACCACATCATCCAGACCGGCCGGGTAAACCAGGACTTCGTGGCCAAGCATTGCAGCTTCCGCCTAGGCCAGAAGGACATCGGCTACGGCCTCCGTCCGGAACACGTACTGGAAACGAGCGCCGCCAACTCCAAGACTCCCGCCGACAGCACGCCGATAGACTTCGAGCAGTTCGCCAAGTTCGTCAGCGACTACACGGTGGAGAAGGCGTCCGAACTGAGCGGCGTTCCCAAGGAACGGCTGATCGCTCTGGCGGAACTCTACGCCGATCCCAAGACCAAGGTCATGTCGCTGTGGACCATGGGTTTCAACCAGCATGTCCGGGGCGTCTGGGCCAACCACATGGTCTACAACATCCACCTGCTGACCGGTAAGATCTCGGAACCGGGCAACAGCCCGTTCTCGTTGACCGGCCAGCCCTCCGCCTGCGGCACGGCGCGCGAGGTCGGGACCTTCGCCCACCGGCTGCCCGCCGACATGGTGGTCACCAATCCCGCCCACCGCGAACACGCGGAGGAGATCTGGAAGATCCCGCACGGCCTGCTGCCCGCCAAGGTCGGCTATCACGCCGTCCTGATGGACCGGATGCTCAAGGACGGCAAGCTCAACGCCTTCTGGATCATGGTCAACAACAACCTCCAGGCGGCGCCGAACAGCGATAACGAGACATGGCCCGGCTACAGGAACCCGGCCAACTTCATCGTCGTCTCCGACGCCTATCCGACCGTCACGGCGGCTGCCGCCGACCTAATCCTGCCGGCGGCGATGTGGGTCGAGAAGGAAGGCGCCTACGGCAACGCCGAGCGGCGCACCCATTTCTGGCACCAGCTCGTCGATGCGCCGGGCGAGGCGCGCTCCGACCTGTGGCAGTTGATGGAGTTCTCCAAGCGGTTCACCACCGACGAGGTCTGGCCCAAGGAAACCCTGGACGCCCACCCCGAGTATCGCGGCAAGACCCTGTTCGACGTGCTCTACCGCAACGGCACCGTCGACCGCTTCCCGGCAGCGGAAACCAATCCTGACTACGAGAACCGCGAGGCCAAGGCCTTCGGCTTCTACCCCCAGAAAGGCCTGTTCGAGGAATACGCCGCCTTCGGGCGCGGTCACGGCCACGATCTGGCGCCGTTCGACATGTACCACGAAGCGCGCGGCCTGCGCTGGCCGGTGGTCGAGGGCAAGGAAACCCTGTGGCGCTACCGCGAGGGCCTGGACCCCTACGTCAAGGCCGGCGAAGGGCTGAAGTTCTACGGCAACCCGGACGGCAGGGCCAATATCTTCGCCTTGCCCTATGAACCGGCGGCCGAGTCTCCAGATCAGGAATTCGATCTCTGGCTGGTCACCGGCCGCGTGCTGGAGCACTGGCATTCCGGCTCCATGACGATGCGCGTGCCAGAGCTTTACAAGGCGATGCCGATGGCGCTGGTCTACATGCACCTGGACGACGCCAAGGACAGGGGCCTGCGGCGCGGGTCGGAGGTCAAGGTGATGTCCAGGCGCGGTGAAATGCTAACCCGCGTGGAAACGCGCGGCCGCAACAAGCCGCCGCGCGGCGTGGTCTTCGTCCCCTGGTTCGACAGCGCCCGGCTGATCAACAAGGTCACGCTCGACGCCACCGATCCCATCAGCAAGCAGACCGACTTCAAGAAATGCGCCGTCAAGATCGTCGCGGCATAAGGAAGGGCTGAATCATGCGTCTCTACCACTTAGCCTTGCTCGCGGCGCTGCCCTGCCTCCTGGTCCCGGCGCTCCTGTCCGCCCAGAACACCGGCAGCGTGAACACCGGCAGCGTCAAGATCGACTCGCCCTTCCGCCCGCCGGTCCAGTTCACCGATGAGGTGACGCCGCCACAGATCCCGGCCGACGTCACCGACGACCGCCGCGTCGCCCGCAACTATCCGGAACAGCCCCCCGTCATCCCGCACAATGTCCGGGACTATCAACTGAACCTGAACACCAACCGCTGCCTGACCTGCCATAGCCGCCAGTACACGGAAGCCGTTCAGGCGCCGATGATCAGCATCACCCACTACCTAGACCGTGAAGGCCAGACGCTGGGCGCCGTGTCGCCACGCCGGTACTTCTGCATGCAGTGCCACGTCCCGCAGACCACGGCCCAGCCGCTCGTGCCCAACACCTTTCAGACCATCGACAGCATGATCAGCCGCCCGTCTGCCGGAGGTGCTGGGCAATGAGACTGAAGCTGCCCGAGTTCCTGCTGCGCCCTTGGCGCACGCTCTCAAGCCCCAGCCGGTATCTGAGCCTCGGCTTCCTGACGCTCGGCGGCTTCGCCGCCGGCGTCATCTTCTGGGGCGGTTTCAACACCGTGCTGGAAGCGACCAACCAGGAGCAATTCTGCGTCGGCTGCCACGAGATGAATACCAACGTCTACGAGGAGTTGAAGCAGACCATCCACTTCACCAACCGCTCCGGCGTCCGCGCGACCTGTCCCGACTGCCACGTCCCCCATGAATGGACCGACAAGATCGCCCGCAAGATGCAGGCGTCGAAGGAAGTCTGGGGCAAGATCTTCGGCACCATCAACACGCGCGACAAGTTCGTGGCGATGCGCCGCGAACTGGCCGAGCACGAATGGGCGCGGCTCAAGGCCAACAACTCACTCGAATGCCGCAACTGCCACTCGACCGAATCGATGGACATCACCAAACAAGGCGCCAGGGCCGCCCGAGTCCACGAGCGCTACCTGTTCACGGGAGAACGCACCTGCATCGACTGCCACAAGGGCATCGCGCACCAGTTGCCCAACATGGATGGTGTTCAGCCCGGCTGGAGCGAAGTCAGTTCCGAGAAGGGGACGATCGGGCACTGGCTGGCGGGAGAGGTGAAGTAGCGGCGATAGCATTTAGAATTGACTAGTGATTTCCGGCAGAGAAGTCGGAAATCACTAGTCAAATTTCAGTTCCCGCTGGCATCAGGCCATTGCTGAGCACCATGCAGTATGCGCAAGATGATGACCGATGATTTGTCATAACGATAGATCATCAAATATTGCGTTCCTGAGATTACCAGTTCGCGAGTGCCTGAAACACGGCCAAGGCGGCCGATATTCATATATTGCAATAATTAGCTGGCTTTCTCTTCAAACACATTGTCCAAATGCTCGGCGGCCCGTGGATTATCGGCTTCGATATGATCGTAAATTTTATGGCGGTCGGCTATGGCAGTCCTGGTCCAAGTCAGTTTCAAGATTTCGCGCCGTCAAGTCTGCGTAAAGTTTCGGCTCGCCGCGCTGCGAAGGTCGCATTTACCTCATCGGCGGATACGACCCTGCCAGCATCGGCATCTTCGATGCCTGCCTGCACCTGACGCCGGAACCATGGATCATATCCTTGCTCGTCCCCCTGACGGCCAACGTAGTCGCGCATAAAATCGCGCAGCAACTGCGCGCCCGTGCGGTCGTGCGCTTTCGCTGCCGCGGTGAAAGCTGCTTTCAACTCGTCCTCGACGCGGAAAGTGAAGGTCGCATCCGGCATGTTCGACATCCTGATGTGTTTTCCAGACAGTACCATGTAACACATTTTTCGATCACGATCCATCCACCGTTTCCGCTTTAGACCGACCTACAGCGGAAACGTCTTTACCAGGCAGCTTTATCAAGTCGCAGTATTACTTGTTCACTTTTATAGGAAGCTGTCCGCCTCACGACTCGGACTTCTTCTCCTTCCGGATCGCCTTCCCGTCGCCGCCGGTAATGACGCCGCCTGGCATCTCGTCACCGCCTAGCCCCGGCGCTCCGATATCCGGCAGGCCGGCGGGCGGATCGTCGGTGTTGATCGTCAGATCGTCGCTGTCTTTCTTCCCATCGGTTTTATCCGATTTGATGCTCGCGTTCACCTGATCTCTCCTGTTGCTTTTTCCCGTTGAACACCTGTCTGGAACAACAGACGGCAAGCCGAACCATCACGATCCGCAACGATTGACGGCGTTCCCGATCTAGGATAAGTGTCCTTCCGTCAACACCCGAACCATGTCCGCCATTTCCATCCGCTGAAGCCTCGGCGGAAACGCATTCGCATATCCGCATACTGGAGACCGCAGAATCATGACACCTGCTTACATTTACGCACGCGAGGGGCATGTGAACATTCTTCCATGGGCAGGGCGGTTTCCGCTTGAAGGACATCCGGGTCAGCACCAATTACCATCCATGCAGATGGTGAGAGGATGGAAATGAGATGGCCAACAACGTAACTGACATCAGATCGAAGGCGACCGACAGCGAGAAGATCACGATCAATCTCGGCTACGTGGACCTTGGCCACGTCGATCTCCTGGTGCAGGAAGGGTTCTATTCCAACCGCACCGACTTCATCCGGACCGCCATCCGCAATCAGATCGAACGGCACTCGGACGTGGTCCGGCAGGCCGTGACCCGCAAAAGCGTCGATCTCGGCCTCCGCACCTTCACCCGCGAGGATCTTGAAGCGGCGAAGGAAGCGGGGCAGATGCTCGACGTCCGCGTCCTTGGGCTCGCAACCATCTCCCCCGACGTAACGCCCGAACTCGCCCGAGCCACTATCGCCTCCCTGACCGTGCTGGGGGCGCTGCACGCCAGCGCCGCCGTCAAGGCCGCCCTGGCAGACCGCATCAAATAGTCGCTTCCGGCGGCACCACGCGCCGCCGGCCCCGACACCGACCGAACCCAGCAGCGGGAGACGGCATCGTCCCTCGACCAGAGGACCTGCGCCCTCTCCCAAGCCCGCTTGCAAGCTTTGAAAGGCTTTGACATGTCCAACAGAATGTCCCTCGGAATGGCGGAAGCGACCCGCCTCACCTCGACCGGTAACCTCGCCGAAGCTACCGCCCTGATCCAGCGCCTGCTCCAGGGCGGCGACATCCCGGAGCCGGCGCACACCGGCCCCGCTTCGACCGCCAACTCTTCGACCATCATCGACGTGGAGCCGGTCGTTCTCGACGACGCCGAGCCGCAGCCCGCGACCAAGGCCAAAGCCGCCAAACCCGCTGCCGAACCGGCCTCCGGTTTCACCGGCAAGTTCTACCCGAAGCCCCGTACCGGTCTTGCCGAAACGTTGCGGGATCTCGCCGCCCGCGCCAAGACAGCCCAGTTCGACGCCGGCCAGTTCGACATCAGTAAGTTCGACATCGGTAAGTTCGATATCGGCAACTTCGATATCGGCGGCCTGAGCGGCCTCAACGGCTTGGGCGGCGCCGGTCTGCGCCCAGCAGCCGAGCCGCTGCCCGACGGCGCGTCGTTCACCACGGCGACCTTCACCAACCAGGCCGGTAGCCGCGACTACAAGCTCTACGTCCCGGCCAAGCGGACCGCCGAGCCGATGCCGCTGGTCGTCATGCTGCACGGCTGCACCCAGTCGCCCGACGACTTCGCCGCCGGAACCCGCATGAACGCACTGGCCGAGGAGCACGGCTGCATCGTCGTCTACCCGCAGCAGCCGTCGTCGGCCAACGCGCAGAAGTGCTGGAACTGGTTCACCCCCAACGATCAGGGCCGCGACCGGGGCGAACCGTCGATCATTGCCGGGATCACGCGCCAGATCATCGCCGAGCATCCGGTCGATGCCACCCGCGTCTATGTCGCCGGTCTGTCGGCCGGCGGTGCGGCGGCCGCGATCATGGGTGCGGCTTATCCCGAGCTCTACGCCGCGGTCTGCGTCCATTCCGGCTTGCCGGTCGGCGCCGCCCGCGACATCCCCTCCGCCTTCGCCGCGATGCGTCAGGGGGGAGGGAGCACGGGATCTGCCGGCACCCGCCCTGTCCCGACCATCGTCTTCCACGGCGATAAGGACTCCACGGTCAACCTCCGCAATGGCGACGCGGTGGTTGCCCAAGCCAAGGCCTCGGCGTCCGGTTTGACATCCAAGGTGGAGAGCGGGCAGGCGACCGCGCCCGGCGGCCACGGCTACAGCCGCACGGTCCACGCCGACGCTTCCGGCAAGGCGCTGTGCGAGCAGTGGACGATCAAGGGTGCCGGTCACGCCTGGGCGGGCGGCAGCCCGTCCGGTTCCTACACCGATCCGCGCGGACCGGACGCCTCGCGCGAGATGCTGCGTTTCTTCTCCGAACACAGCCTCTGAGCTTCACCACGCTTCAGAGACCGATCGATCGACCTTGGGCCGCGGGAAACCGCGGCCCTTTTATTATGTGGGGATCTCCATGACCGCCGGTTCACCGCTCCAGCAGCGCCCGCGCTATCGCCCGACCTTCGGCATCGGTGCTCTCGGTCGCGGCCGGCTTGCCGGCGCGGCGGTACCAGTAACCGGCATTGCCGAGGTCGCCCTCGATCCGGTGAAGCCAAGCGTGGACCCAGGCCCCGTCGGCGTCGTCCTCCATCGTCTGGGCGATCCCGTGCGCCGTTTCCCACTCACCCCTCAGCCCAAGCCGGATGGCCTGAAGCAGGGGCGGCAGTTCGACCGTCGGCGGGTCCTGCTCCAGGGATGCCAGAAATTGCTGCTCGCTGATCGTCGCCATGTCGCAAAGTCTCCTCTCGATCGGTTTCGGTGTATAGGCCCGCCGGTTGGTCAACCGAACGCCAAGCGGCACGTCCGGCCCCCAGTCCCCACCTCCATCAGGTCAATCCAACGCCAAGTGCAGGGGGTGCGACCTGCTCCTAAACGCGATTCGGGCGGTTTTGGTCAACCGAACGCCAAGCTCGGCGATGCCTCACACTCCCGTCAACGGACCAAATCGGGAGTCGGGGCCGATTCGAGTGGGTCTCGTTGGCTCTTGGTTTACCTGGATGCCCATCGTATTGGCGTTCGGTTTACCTGATGGTCGACCGCATTGGCGTTTGGTTCACCTCGGAGGTTCACCGGTTTGGCGTTTGGTTGACCCCAGGGAAAAAGATTTGGCGTTTGGTTGACCTGCGCGATTCATCGACTGTACGGGCGGACCTGCGGTGGCATCATGCATCCATGAGGAGGAGCCATGAGTGAAGGACGCCAGTTAGGCCTGTTCGACAGTCCCCTGCGGGGCGACGTCAGCAATGATCGCCGGATGATGGTCTGGGGCTTCTTCGCTCTCGATACCAGCCGGAAATCCATGGACCCGATCGTCTATGATGACGGTCTGCGCCGGATCGAGGTCAAGCCGAGTTATTCCGGCATGGCCAACGTCGTGGACAAGGACTTCATCATCTACATCGCCAGTCTGATGCGCGAGAAGATGGAGAAGGGGGAGCGGCCGGCGCAGAAGTTCACCTTCACCGCCAACGACTTCTGCCGGGTATCCGGCAAGGTGGTGGGCGGCTCCGCCTATGAGCAGATCCGGGAGAGTATCGACCGGCTCCAGGGTACCCAGATCAAGACCAATATCGAGACCGGCGGCGAGGGCGAGGATGCCTGGTTCTCCTGGATCTCGAAGGCCAAGATCAACTACCGCACGACCAAGGACGGCAAGAAGTCGATGCGCTCGATCACGGTCGAGCTGTGCGACTGGCTCTACCGCGCCATCCTGCACGACGACATGATGCTGACCTATAACCAGCGGTACTTCGAACTGGCGCCGCTGCCCCGGCGCATCTACGAGATCGCCCGCAGCCACATGGGCGGCAACGAGGGTTTCCGGATCAACCTGGAATCCCTCAAGACCCATGTCGGCGGCTCGACCCCGCTCAAGGGGTTCAAGTATCTGGTCAAGCAATTGCTGGAGGCGGACAGCCTGCCCGACTACGGCATTGCGCTGGCCAACCAGAAACGTCTGGAAGCCGGGCCGATGGAAGGCTCCGAACGCATCCCGCTGAAGGATGTCGCCGTCATCTTCTGGCGGCGGTCCTCCGGCAGGCCGGCGGACTTCACGACGCTGCCGTTCTGGAATCCGGAACTGTGAAGGCACAGGAACGAAGTTTTGGGAGAATGAGGTTTTTTGACATGACGTAGCCGGAAAACAAGGAAAGGCCCGCCTGCCAGGGCGGACCTTTCCCCGAATACAAGCGGCGGATGGAACCACCTACCTGTAGCCTCGACACCTCCAGAGTAGTCCGGTCCCGTCCTTCCTGACAAGCGAAAAGCCGGCCAGCGGTTTCTCGCCAGGGAAGGACTTTGTCCGTCGCGGGTCATCAACATATCCGCAGGGACATCATGGGCGCTCAACAACTGGGCAGTCGATGGGGAACCGTTGCCGCGTCGGTCATGCGCCGGCCCGGCCTCTCCGTGGCTGCCAAAGCTGTCTACGCCGCACTCGCCACCTATGCCGACCGCGTCGGCTGGATCTGGGTGCGTCAGGAAACCATCGCCTCCGACCTGGAGCGCTCGCGCGCCTGGGTTCACGCCGCCATTGCCGAGCTGGAAGAGCAGGGCCTTCTCCTGCACGACCGCCAGTACATCGAAGGCCGCCAACGGGCCAGCCGCTACCGCCTTCAGGACGGTCTGGCGCGCCGCCGCAGCGATGCCGACTCCGAGGCGTCGGAGGTGTCAGAACAAGCTGACGCCGCTGTACAGCCCGCTGACACGAGTCATCACGACGAATCAAATACCTCTTTCTCAAGTTCAGCGCGCGAGCCAGTTGACCCTGTTTCGGCTGAGCCGGTTTCCGCCGATTGGGTCCCGACCGTAGACGACATCGCCTGGGCCAGATCGAAGCACCCCAACCTCGACGTCCTGGCCTTCACGGAAAGCTTCGTTCTGTCGTGCCGAGCGAAAGGCTACCGCTACGCCGATCCCTCCGCCGCGTGGCGGCGCTGGCTGATCGAGCCAAAGGGCAAGCTCCCGCAACTTCCAGTCGCCACCGCCAACGCCGCTCCCGCTCAGGAACCAGCTCATGAAACCCGCTCGGCAAAACCCCGGAACCGTGGTCCAGCTCACCCGTCCGTCCCAGCCGGCGGTTCCCTCTCCGACGACAACCGGCGCCGTGCGGCTGCCTGCCTGGACCGACTCATGGGCCGACGAGCCGGCGATCCATCTGCCGGACATGCCGGCTGAGATCGTCGATCGCCTGCCCGCCGCCGTCGCCCAGGCCCGTTCCGATCTGGCTCCCGGCGACGCCGGCGAGATCCTGGCCGCCCTTACCACGCTGGCGTCGCGTCGAGGTTTCCCCTTGCCGGACGACATCGCGCTGGAGATGGATGTGGAAGTCATGGCCGGCTGGCCGCGCGACCTGTGGCGGAAGGCGTTCCGCGCCGTCTGGGAGCAGTTCGCCTACCGGCGTCTGCCGGAAGTCGCCGATTTCCGCAAATACATCGCCGCCGACCTGGAAGAGCGGCGCAGCCGCCTGGACCGGCTGGAATCGCTGCGGCTAAAGCTGGAGACCGTCCGTCTGAAACGGCAATGGGACGAGGAGACGCGGGCAAGGCGGTGCCGATGACGAGCGGTTCAGTACGAATTCACCACGTTGCCCTGCTTGCCCGACATCGACCCGGCCAAGCGCCAAGCGTGGTAGTGCATCGCGGCGCGCAAGGCATAGACGAACAGCAGCACCGGGCGCGGGTTCGTCCTGGCGAGCTTCAGTATCCTGCGCCGGTATTCCGCCTTCAGGTCCGGCTCCGTCACGCGCAGCATCAGCCTTGCGAACAGCACGGCGGCACGCACCAGGAAGCGCGCCTGCTCGCGCCGCCTCAGCCAGGGCCGTGCCATCAACCTCGCGGTGCGTCCCTGGTCGCCGGACAGCGGGCCGGTGATGTAGAGCGAGTCCATCCGGTCGAAATAGGCGGCCGGTTCACTCATATCGCGCAGCACGCGGAGGTAGCCGTCGCGCAGCCCCGCGCGGTCCAGCTTCACCGGGATCACGTTGGTCCCGAACACGGAATCGTCGTCCGGGTCGAGCCGGCCTTCGGCCGCCAACCTGGCGTGGAGCGGGGTGGTCGGGATCGCGTTCAGCATGCCGATCATGGAGCCGACGATCCGGGCCTCACCGGCGAAGCGGAGCTGGGCGTCGAAGATGGTCTCGTCGTCGTGGTCGAAGCCCAGGATCATGCCGCTCCAGACTTCCATGCCGGCGGACTGGATCGCGTGGATCTTCTCGACCATCGTGCCGCCCCGGCGCAGGTTCTGGAGCTTTTTGGTTTCCCGCAGCGACTCCTCGTTCGGCGTCTCGATGCCGACGAAGACGTTGACGATGTTGGCATCGACCATAAGCTGCATCAGCACCGGCTCGTCGGCCAGATCGAGCGAGGCTTCGGTGAAGAAGGTCAGCGGAAAGCCGCGCTCGCGCTGCCACTCGATCACTGCGCGAAGCACTTCGACGATGGCCTTCTTGTTCGCGATCAGGTTGTCATCGACGATGAAGACGATTTCCTGGCCCAGCCGGTGCAGCTGGTCGAGTTCGGCGATGATCTGCAGGACGGTCTTGATCCGGGGACGCCGGCCGAACAAAACGATGATGTCGCAGAACTCGCAGGTGAAGGGACAGCCTCGGGTGAACTGGACGTTGCCGAAGGCATAGTTTCGCATGTCGAGCAGGTCGAGACGCGGCGCCGGAAGCTTGGACAGGTCTGTCTTTTCAGCCTGCTCGTAGCGCGGAGCGGGCTTCCCGGCTTCCCAGTCCTCCAGGAATTTAGGCCAAGTCTCCTCCGCCTCGCCGACGAAGACGGTATCGGCGAGGTGTCCGAAATAATCTTGCCGCACGCTGATCCAGGGGCCGCCAACCGCGACGAAAACGCTGCGCCACTTCAGTTCTTCCAGGATCTCCCGCATCCGGTGGCGCTGGACGATCATGCCGGTCAGTCCGACGATATCCGCTCGGGCACAGCGGTCGAAGTCGATCGGGCCGACGTTCTCGTCCATGATCGTGACATCGTGGCCGGGTGGTGTCAGCGCCGCAATCAGGGGCAGAGCAGCCGGCGGCATGTTGGCCCGGCATCCCATCAGGGGCAGGGCGTGCTCCAGCCCCCAATACGACATTTCGAACCGAGGGCTGATGAGGACGATGTCTGCCATGCCCTGCCATCGAATTTTGGGAGTTTAGGTGCGGCCGACGATCCGCTTGATCCCCTTCCACAGTTTCTTGAGGATACCGGTCTTCGCGGGGCGCGTGAAGACGGGAGTTTCGGCACCGCCGGCTTCGACTCGTTCCGGAACCGTTACGATCTCTTCGGTCCTGACAGCACCCGGCTCCAACCCCCAGAAGCGGGCGATACCCAGGGTGGAGGAAATCCCCACTGGCAGGATGAACGCTTCGGCCTCGCCGAGCGGGAATTCCGGATCGTCTGGAAAAATCGGCGCCCCGTGTCCCATGCCGGCAATTTCGAAAAGTTCGACCACCGGCTTGCCGTCAGGGTTGCGCAGCAGGATATGCCGGTGCCCGTTGACCAACCCCTCGCTGGCCGGTCCCGGTGCGCCATGGACGTTGGCCCACTGGTTCGCCAGTTCGACCGCGTTCGACGCCGCGACCGTCTTGTCGGCGTTGCCCTGCCAGATCGACACGACCGGCCAGGGGCCGGTATGGCCGGAGGCGGTGCGGACCAGATCGCCCCATTCGACCGGCGTCTTGATCCGGCCGCGGAACATGGTCCCCAGCGCCTCCCGCATGCCGACCGCCGACTTGTAGGGCAGACCCGCGACGATGCCGCCGCCGGAGAACACTTCCGGGTATGCCGCCAGCAGGACCGCCGCCATGGCTCCCCCGGCGGACAGACCGGTCACGTAGATCCGCTTCGGATCGATGGCGTGGTCGGCGCGCATCCGTTCGACCATCTGCCGGATCGAGGCGGCTTCGCCCTGGCCGCGCTCGATGTCGCCGGCCTCGAACCAGTTGAAGCACTTGGCCTGATTGTTGGCGGCCTGCTGTTCCGGCGCCAGCAGCGCGAAGCCCCAGCGTTCCGCCAGCGTGGTCCAGCCGGCACCCGTCGCGTAGCCTGCCGCCGTCTGGCCGCAGCCGTGAAGGACGACGACCAGCGGTGCTCCGTCGGGCAGGTCGTCGGGGACGAACTTGAACATACCCAGGTCGCCGGGATTGGCGCCGGGGTTGTCCTCCCGCACCAGCTTGCGAGGATCGTATTTCAGCAAAGTCGTTTTCCCTTCATGGTCCCGACCGCTGCATAACAGAGGGGTGGCGCGGATGTGCCATAGCCGGGCGGCAGTCGCAATCTATGCTGGCGTCTCCGTGACGATTCCCCGCATCCCGTGTTGATCCCTCCGCTGAACGAATTTTCATGGGAGACCGTCATGGCGGACCAGAACCAAGCCGATCGGAACGAGGACAAGCCCGAGAAGAAGAACGACGGCGCCAGCCAGAAGACCGGCAACGTCGATCAAAAGGTCCAGGAAGAAGCCGCCGAGGAGCGAAAGGAAGGCGGCTATCAATGATCGCCGCCTTCCTTCCCTGACTGACTCCAGCGCGCCATGAGCGTGTTGGAGGGCAGGGAGGGATCGACCAGTTTCCGCGCTGTCTCGACCCCGGCGACCGGCAGGCCGTCGGGCTTGAGCAAGCCGGTCTGGACCAGCACGGATGCCTGATCCCAGTAGATGTGCTCGTTGTAGAGCTTGTCGCCCCGGAAGTTGATGATCGCGATCAGCGGGATTTCGACGTATTTGCCGGTCGGCGGAACGCCGGGCAGCAGCCAGTCGATTTCCCGGTCGTGGGTGAAGCAGAACAGCATTTCGTCCACCACTCGGTCTGCCCCGACGGTACGGGAGATCGGGACCAGCTTGGTATCCGCCGGATTGCCGTGGACGAAATGGTTCAGATAGAAGCGGTGCAGGTCCTTGTAGCCATAGCCGCCGGTCATCGTCGGGATGTGGTTGACATAGGGCTCGGCGACCATGGTTGACATGGTGTCGTCGACGTTCCGGGTGCCGAACTCGTATTCGCAGTGCTTGTCCCAGAGGGCGGACAGGTCATAATGCGGTCCCATCGCCTTGCGGAAGACCGAAATGGTCCTTGAATGGGCCATCATCGCGGCAGACTTGTTGTACGAGTGGCCCGGCCTGTTGAAGGCGTGGCCGGCACCGGGATAGACGAAGACTTCGACATCGCGCCGCCCGGCGAAGGCTTGCCTGATCTTATCGATCACTTCGGGTTGCGAGATCCTGTCGTCGGCCCCGAAATGAAGCGTCAGCGGGCACCCGAGGTTGCTGGCTTCATCCAGCAGCTTGTCGATCCCGCCGCCGTAGTACCCGACCGCCGCATCGACATCGCCGCGCGCGGCTGTCAGATAGGCCAGCCGTCCGCCCAGGCAAAAACCGACGACGCCGACCGCCTTGTGGCCGTCTGGGCCGGTGACCTCGGGCAGGGCACGCGCGGCGGCGACGGTGGCGAGGATGTCGCGGACCCCCTGGTCGGTATCGAAGCGCCCGAGCAGTTCCAGGGCTTTGTCGCGCTCGGCATCGGAGTATCCGAGTTCGACATCCTTCTCGACCCGCCAGAAGACGTCGGGCGCGAGGGCGACATAGCCTTCTTCGGCGTAGAAGTCGGCGACGTCGCGGATATGCTGATTGATGCCGAAGATTTCCGGCAGAACGATCACCGCCGGGCCGTCGCCGGAGCGCGGTACGGACTTGTAGGCGCGGAAGGTTTCGCCCGCTTCGGCCGTGATCTGAATGAACTCGCCCGCCATATCCCATCCCCTTTTATGACCGCCGTGCATTGCTGCGATGCGGCATAGTTTCTGTTGCAAACAGTCAGTTCAGCATACTGTTATAGGACAAACGAGAAAATGCCGGGAGGGGTGCCTACAGCTTCGTCCGTCCTCCTCCACCGCCCTCCCGAGCAGGTCCCATGCCTCTTCCGCTTCTGGCGCTCGCCGTAGCCTCTTTCGGCATCGGCACTACCGAATTCGTCATCATGGGCTTGCTGCCCAACGTCGCCGCCGACCTCGGCGTCAGCATCCCGTCGGCGGGAATGCTGGTGTCCGGCTACGCCCTGGGCGTGGTGGTCGGCGCTCCCATCCTCGCGATCCTGACGTCCCGAATGCCGCGCAAGACGGCTTTGCTGGCACTGATGGCCGTATTCATCATTGGCAACGCTCTGTGCGCGATAGCGCCGGATTATGCCACGCTGATGGCGGCGCGGGTCGTGACGGCGTTCTGCCACGGCACGTTCTTCGGCATCGGGTCGGTGGTCGCCGCCGGGCTGGTCCCGCCCAGCCAGCGCGCCCGCGCCATAGCGCTGATGTTCGCCGGACTGACGCTGGCGAATGTGCTGGGCGTCCCGTTGGGGACGGCGCTGGGTCAGGCCGCCGGCTGGCGTTCCACCTTCTGGGGCGTGGTCGGCATCAGCGTAATCGCCCTGCTCGCCATCCTGTTCTGGGTTCCGGCGGTGAAGCATGACCGGTCGGGCAGCCTGCTTCAGGAATTCCGCGTCGTCCGCCGGCCGCAGGTGCTGCTGGCGATGTCGATCAGCGTGCTGGCCTCGGCCAGCCTGTTCAGCGTCTTCACCTATATCACGCCGCTGCTTCAGGAAGTGACCGGCGTGTCGCCACACGGCGTTACCATGGTCCTGCTGCTGTTCGGCGTCGGCCTGACGATCGGAAACTTCGTCGGCGGCAGGCTGGCGGACTGGAAGCTGATGCCGGCCATTATCGGCATCTTCAGCGTCCTGGTGCCGGTGGTGGCGGCGCTCAGCTTCACCAGCCAGTTTTTCATACCGGCTGTCGTGACGATAGTCCTGTGGGGCGTCGTCGCCTTCGCGTTGGTGGCCCCGCTTCAGGTGCGGGTGGTCGATGAAGCGCATGGCGCGCCCAACCTCGCCGCGATCCTGAACCAGGGCGCCTTCAACCTGGGCAACGCCGGCGGCGCCTGGATCGGCGGCGTCGCGATTGCGCAGGGCATGTCGTACACTGCCATCCCCTGGATCGGCGCTACGCTGGCCTTGCTGGCGCTGGGGGCGACAGTCTTGTCGAGCACCCTGGAGCGCCGCGAGGACGTAGCGCTGAGCGTCGCGGACCGCTGCTGACCGCGGGCGGGGTAGGGGGATGTAGACACTCCCTTCCAGGCCGCAGAAAGACGCAAATGTAAACATTTTGGACCGCGGTGCGCCCTTCCCGTGAGTCTAGTTAAGGATTTATATCCTACACAGGAAGAAGCGTCAACGGCGTGCCAGTTCGCAAGGCTTGCCGGAATGTCATTCTGCCAGAAAAGCTGCGATGCGGGGCGCAGCCTGGGCCACATGCAAGACACCGTTCAGGTGCCCGTTGGGACCGTTGATTTCAACCGTTTCTACCGGCGTACCGTTTGCCGCGATCGCCGCCGCTGTCCGCTCGATCCAGGGCTGCGGAAAAACAAGGTCGTTCGGCGAGTAGCCGATCAGCGCCGGCGTTCTGATCCGACTTGGGTCGGCTTCGGCGAGTTGATTGGCCCGCACCATATAGAGAAGCGTGTTGGCATCGACGACGGGCGCCCGCAGCGCGCACGCCCGATCGATGAACTCCACGATACTGAACCGGTTGGCGAGCGTGTCCGCCGGATATTTCCCTGGTTCGGCGGGTTCCCTGCCGAACCCTGCCGCCCATCCAGCCTGATTGGCATGCAGCATGATGGTCTTCAGGGCGAGCCTGACGCCTTCCAAAGGCCGTTCTCCGCCGTAGTAGTCGCCTCCGCGCCAATTGGGGTCCAGGCGGATCGGCTGCGCCCAGATGTCGAGCCACGCGATCAGGAACGGGTCGCCGCCTGCGGCGCCGATGACGGGAATGATCCGCTCGACCATCTCAGGATATGTGGCGGCCCATTCATAAGCCTGAAGCGCGCCCATGGAGGGTCCCGCCACCGCCTTGAGCCTGGAGATGCCCAGGCTTTCGACCAGAGCCTTCTGAACATTGACGAAATCGCGGATCGAGACGACTGGAAAGCTCATCCCGTAGGGTTCCCCGGTGTCCGGATCGAGCGAGGCGGGGCCTGTCGTCGTAACTTTCGGGTCGTGGACATTGATATTGACGAGCGTATCGGAAGACAGGACGAAGTACCGGTCCGTGTCGATCGCCTTGCCCGGGCCGATGATGGAGTCCCAGTAACCGGGCAATTCGTCGGTGGGAGAATACCGGCCCGCCGCGTGGCTTGTGGCGGAGAAGAAGTGCGTGATGAGAATGGCATTCGATCCGTCGGCGTTCAGCTCGCCGTAGCTCTCCCAGCCGACCCGGACGGATTTCAGCGTCGCTCCGCCTGATGTGACGAAGTGCTGCAACTCGAATACCTTCTTCTCGACGATCATCCCGTTTCCAAGGGAGGGGCTCATGGGGGTCTTCTCCTGGTGCGAATGCGGATGTCGATGCCGCCGATATTATACCAGGGGCATTAAACATTGACTGGCCTGTAACATTAGGAGCCGTGGCGTTATTCGGCGGAGGACCTGCCCGCAGACTCGAAGACGTGGGGAGCCATCTCACGCCGCCGCAGCTCGTCGCCAAGCTTCAGCCGCATGAACGCGCTGGTGGTGTAGCGGGACGCCTTGTCGTAGTAGCGGCCATGAACGTCGCGCACCATATCGAACCAGGTCTCGGCGACCCCGGGATCGATGACGCATCCGTCGTAGTCGATGACCGCCGTGACTTTCCGGCCGAGAGGCTCGATCATCGATCTCACCTGTTTCCGCACCGCTTCGACCTGCTCGTCGCGCCGTACCTGGTAGCCGGTCAGGTCGATGAACAGCATCGACCGGGCGGCATCGAGGGTAAAGCGTTCGGCCAACGGACGGTTGAGCAGCATGGCGTCGAGACCCATCGCCGCCGTGCGGAACAGCCGGTCGTTCATCGGCTTGAATTCGGCCATGACCGGGCGGAAGTCCATCAGGGCCAGGATATCACGCTCCGGATCGATGCCCGGAGCCACCTCCACCAGAGCCAGACCGGCTGGAGTGAGCTGAAAAACGCAACGCTCGGTGACGTATAGCACCCGCTGCCCGGCAGCGGCGGCCAGAGCGCCGTTGAAGGTCACCTGCTCGACGGCGGTCACGAATTTCCGGCAGCGCCCTTCCTGCGCGATGCGCAGATGGCCCTGTCCGGCTTCGACCCGCAGTCCGCCAGCGGTGAAGGTGCCGGCGAAAACCAGCGCCCTGGCGTTCTGCGTGATGTTGATGAAACCGCCGGCGCCGGCGAACCTGTCGCCGAACCGGCTTACATTGACGTTGCCCAGGGCGTCAGCTTGGGCCATGCCGAGGCAGGCAAGGTCGAGTCCGCCGCCATCGTAGAAATCGAATTGCTGGTTCTGGGCGATGATCGCCGACGGATTGAGGGCCGCGCCGAAATCGAGCCCGCCCTGCGGTATGCCGCCGAAGATGCCGGGTTCCGCCGTGAGCGTCACCTGCTCCAGCAGGTTTTCTTCTCTTGCCACCGCGGCCACGGCTTCCGGCATGCCGATGCCCAGATTGACCACGCCTCCCATGGGAAGCTCCATGGCGCAGCGCCGTGCTATGATTTTTCGCTCGTCCAGCGGAAGGGGTGGAATGCGGTCCATCGGTACCCGCAACTGCCCCGAGAAAGCCGGATTGTAGGCGGTCTGGTAGGTCTGGACGTGATGCTCCGGCGGCGCCAGGACAACGCAATCGACCAGCGACCCTGGGACCACGACCTGTCTGGCCGGTATGGCGTCGGCAGCCGCCAGCCGCTCGACCTGCGCTATGACGAAGCCCTTGCTCGCCTTGGCCGCCATGGCAATGGCCAGATTGTCCAGGACCAGCGCCTCGCGCTCCATGCTGATGTTGCCGTCAGGGTCGGCCGTGGTGCCGCGAAGGATCGCCACATCGACCGGGATGGCCTGGTAGAACAGCCATTCCTGCCCGTCGATCTCCATCACTCTGACGAGATCCCGTGTGCTGATGGCATTAAGCTTGCCGCCGCCCTGGCGCGGATCGACGAAAGTGCCCAGGCCGACCCGGCTGAGCAGACCGGGCCGCCGGCCGGAGATTTCGCGGAAAAGCTGTGAGATACAACCGAGCGGCAGGTTCCAGGCTTCGATCAGGTTGTCCGCCGCCATCCTGCCCAGCTTCGGCACCAGCGACCAGTGCCCGCCCACTGCGCGCCGGATCAATCCGCGATGCGCCAGACGGTTGAGGCCGCGATCCTTGCCGTCGCCGGGCGCCGCCGCGAACAGGAGACCCAGGTCCCTGGGCTCGGCGCTGGACAGGAACCGCTTTTCCAAAGCCGTGAAGATCGCGTCGGGCGTGCCGACGCCGACGAAGCCCGACGTGGCGACCATGTCGCCCGAGCGGATGATGGCGACCGCCTCATCGGCGCTGACGACCTTGTCCCGTATCGGCATCATGTCCTCCAGGGAAATTTCCAGTCCAGCCTACTGCGGGTTCGATTTCAGAGCTTCACGACCTGACGTATCGCCGTGCCGTCGTGCAGCCGGTCGAAGCCCTGGTTGATGTCGCTCAGCGCCAAGGTACCGGTCATCAGCTTGTCGACCGGCAACCTGCCGCGCTGATAGAGCTGGATGAAACGGGGAATGTCGCGGCTGGGAACGGCCGTGCCGATATAGCTGCCCTTGAGCGTTCGCTCCTCCGCCACGAGGTTGACGGCAGGCAGCGGCATGGTGGCGGTCGGCGGCGGCAGTCCGCCGCTTACCGTGGTGCCGCCCCTGCGCGTGATCCTGTAAGCGAGTTCGAGCGCCCGAACCGAGCCGGCGAGTTCGAACGCGTACTCGACTCCGCCCTTGGTGGCGCTCCTGACCTGCTCGGCGCAGTCCGGGTCCTTGGCGTTGAACGTCGCCGTGGCCCCGAGTTCCTGCGCGAAGGCAAGCTTGTCGTCGGCGAGGTCGATGGCGACGATCTCGCGGGCGCCAGCCGCGACTGCGCCCAGCAGCGAGCACAGTCCGACGCCGCCCAGGCCGATGACCGCGACGGAGGCGCCGGCCTGGACGCGTGCCGTATTGACGACCGCCCCGACGCCGGTCAGCACGGCACAGCCGAACAGAGCCGCTTCCTCAAGCGGCAGCTCGGGATCTATCTTCACCAGCGAATGGCGGGAGACGGTGGCGTAATCGGCAAAGCCCGAGATGCCGAGATGATGGAGCACCGTCGTACCGTCGGCGCGGTGCAGCCGGTTCGCTCCGGAGAGCAGCGTCCCGGCCCCGTTCACGGCGGCGCCCGGCTCGCACAGGGCTGGCCGGCCTTCGGCGCAGGGGCCGCAGTGACCGCAGGAGGGGACGAACACGCAGACCACATGGTCGCCCCGCACAAGATCGTGGATACCGGGTCCGACCTCCTCGACGATGCCGGCGGCTTCGTGCCCGAGAGCCATCGGCAGAGGGCGTGGCCGATCGCCATTGATCACCGACAGGTCGGAATGGCAAAGACCAGCGGCCTTGATCCTGACCAGCACTTCTCCCGGACCGGGCAGATCCAGATCCAGTTCCTCGATCGTCAACGGCTGCGAAGTTCGATAGGGCGTCGAAGCGCCCATTGCATTGAGAACGGCCGCTCTGATTTTCATGGCATCGACCTTTCGGAAACGGTTTCACCGGCGCGCGGGTCCTGGTAGGAGGTTTTAAGCTCGTCCACCAGCACCCGCATGTTTTCCGAATAGTCGATCGGAACGGTCACGACATGCACGCCTCCGGCCTTGAACGCCGCCTCGAGCGCAGGCGCCAGATCCTCGGTCGCTTCGACGCGCGATCCCTTGGCGCCATACGCTTCCGCGTATTTGACGAAGTCCGGATTGCCGAAGGTCAAGCCCCAGTCGGAGAAGTCGTCGACAGCCTGTTTCCAGCGGATCATGCCGTAGCCGTTGTCGTCGAGGATCAGGACGACGAGGTTCAGCTTCAAACGGACGGCGGTTTCCAGTTCCTGCGAGTTCATCATGAACCCGCCGTCGCCGCATACCGCCAGCACGCGCCGGTCCGGATAAAGCATGGCCGCCATCATCGCCGAGGGCAGGCCCGCCCCCATGGTCGCCAACGCGTTGTCGAGCAGGACCGTGTTGGGCATCCAGGTACGGTAGTTGCGGGCGAACCAGATCTTGTACATGCCGTTGTCCAGGCAGACGATACCGTCTTCGGGCATGACCTGCCGGACATCGTGGACGATCCGCTGCGGCGTCGGCGGGAAGCGGCCTTCGGTTGCGCGGTCCGTGATCCGCCTGAGTATCCCTTCCCGAAGCGACGTCAGCGCGGATGCCGTCTTCAGTCTGCCTTCCAGCCTTTCGGACAGCAGCGCCAGACTGGGACCGACGTCGCCCACCACCTCGGCATGCGGGAAGTAGACCTGTTCGACATTGGCCGGCGTGTAGCTGATGTGGATCACTTGCGGCCCGTCGAGCCCCATCAGGAACGGCGGCTTCTCGATCGTGTCGTGGCCGATCGCGATGATCAGGTCGGCCCGGTCGATTGCCTCGTGGACGTAGTCCCGTTGCGACAGGGCAGCCGTGCCCAGATAGAGATTGTGACCGCCGGCCACGGTGCCCTTGCCCATCTGGGTGTTGAAGAAGGGTATCTGCGTGCGGGCGATGAAGTCCGTCAGTCCGGCGCTCAGGCGGGGGCGGCTGGTGGCGGCTCCCAGCATGACCAGCGGACGCTTCGCCTTGAGGATCATCTCGGCGGCGCGGTCGAGCGCCAGGGAAGGCGCCACCGGCTGTTCGATCGGATGCGGCGGCACCATGGGGAGATCCGGGACCTCCTCGCCGGCGATGTCCTCAGGCAGTTCCAGGTGAACCGGCCCCGGTCTCTCTTCCATCGCCACGCGGAAGGCGTCGCGAACCAGCGTCGGGATGGAGCGCGTGCTTACGATCTGGCGGGTCGATTTGGTCAGCGGCCGCATCGTTGCGATCATGTCGACGATCTGGAAGCGGGCCTGCTGGCTGCTCATGATGCCCTTCTGACCGGTCAGAAGGATCATCGGCATGGCGCCGAGATAGGCATAGGCGGCACCGGTGACGAGATTCAGTGCGCCTGGGCCGAGCGTGGAAATGCAGACGCCGGGTCGGCCGGTCAGACGGCCATGGGTCGCCGCCATGAAAGCCGCCGATTGTTCGTGCCGGGTGAGGACAAGTTTGATGCGCGAGGTACGCAAAGACTCGACGACGTCGAGGTTTTCCTCGCCGGGGACGCCGAAGATGAACTCGACCCCTTCGTTCTCGAGCGCCGCTACTAGAAGATCCGATCCCTTCGTCATTATTCCTCACTTGCAAATGAAAATTTAATAATAGAATATTTTAAAGAATTTTACCAACTATGATCGGACAGAAGACTAATCCTGGAGCGAAATACCAATCAATACCTTGTCAGTTTGAATAATGATTTTCCTATATCTAAGGGTCACGGTTCATGAATAATAGTTCTTGTTTGGCGCTTGTTGCCAATTCATTAATGAGACTTTTCTCTGCATACAGAGATATAACCGAGACGAGACTTTTTTCGTCTGCACAGTCGGCCGGCGGCTCCTTCAAACAGAACGAATGAAAAGCAGAAAAGTTGTTCATTCCCCGATATGCAAATATGACGATTAGCTATGCAAATCCGCACGACTGCCGGCATCGAGCAACAGCGAAGCTGTTCGAGCTACCCGACCTGCTTTTCTCCCGAAGATTTCCTGACGTTTGGAGACAATGCCTCGGCCAGCGCGTGAACGCTGTCAGTGATGTGGCTGAGCACGGTTCTGATCCGGGCAGTGTGGCGGTTGTCGCGGTGCACGACGAGCCAGATCCCGGTGCTTGGGGGCGGCGATTGCGTGATCAGGCGGGTCAGCCCGCTTTCACGGTCGCCCCGGAACCGCGCCAGGCATGCCAGGCCGCCGCCATGCAAAGCAGTAAGCACCGCAGCTTCGTGGCTGTTGGTCTGCACCGCGATACGGGCGCGCGGCGCCAGATCGGCCAGCCAGCTGGCCTGTGCCGCGTCCTGAATGTCGTCAAGCTGGGTGATCAGGTGGTGACCCGAACAGCCGGCGGCATAGTCCGGTTCACCCTGGCGGTCCAGGTAAGCTGGAGCGGCGTAGAGCCCGAAGCCCAGGCTGCCGATCTTCCGCACCACCAGATCGTGCTGATCCGATCGCGTCAGGCGCACGGAGATCTCGGCTTCGCGCATGGCGAGGCTGAGCTCGCGCGGATTGGAGATCAACTCGACCATCATGTCGGGGTGCTCCGCATGCAGCGCCGCGAGGCAGGGCGCCAGGAGATAGCTGGCGATGGTTTCCGCGCAGGTGACGCGTACCAGGCCGGCCAGACGGGTGTCTCGTCCGGCAACGGTGCGCTCCAGGCTCAGCGCTTCCGCCTCGAGCTTCTCCGCCTGGGCGCGAACCTCCTCGCCGGCCAGAGTTGGCATATAACCATCCGGCGTGCGGTTCAGCAGCCGGACGCCGAGGCTGGCCTCAAGCGAGCCCAGCCGGCGGCCGACCGTCGACTGAGCGACCCGCAGATCCCGGGCCGCCGCCGACAGGCTGCCGCTGCGCGCCAAGGCCAGAAAAAATCTCAGATCGTCCCAATCGAGCATGCATCCGCCGCATTTTCGCTTTCCCGCTCACCGGTGTTAACGACGTGACTTGGCAACGGAAAACATTTACAGTGATTAAGCCGAAGTTGCGGCCAATTTTCCACAAATAATCGCATCGGCCACTAGTGGAATGACTAGCATAGGCGGGCATCCGGCTGTGCAAGACGCGCTCACGGTTCGCCTGTTTTCCAACACTCGGCACCAGCAAAAGGATGCCGCGATGCTCAATCCTGCCGCACCGCCGCCGGGTCGCTCCCCGCCATCCCGTTCCCCATCCAAGCCGGGCTCCCCTGTCCATGAAAACTTTGAGTTGAAATTGTCATGAGCGCCTCCGCCAGGAGATGGCAAGATCAAGTCTTGGCATGACGGACTTTTCAAGTCCGTGCTTGTAATGTCAGCGACGACAGGCCCGATCAGCGCATTTCCATACAGCACTGAACAGCCCTGGGGTACCTACCGGCGAAGACTTCGATAGTCTCACCTCACTCCCAGCTATACATCAGCACCTTCGACTTCAGATCGTCTTCGACGAACACCAGGTATTGCCCGTTGGCGCGGCGGTAGGCGCGGAGGCCGTAGGGGATGTCGATCCAGCCGGTGTTGGAGATGCCGCCGACGACATTGGGGTCGGCGTGGAAGGCGACGGTGCGGGCGCCGGTCCGGGCGTCGTAGACGCGGAGCAAGCCGGTGCCGTGGCCGCCGGAGCTTACGTCCACGATGAAGATGGCGTCACCGGCGATGTCCATCGCCTTGGGCACGACACGGCCTTCACAGTCGGACGGGATGTCGATCTGGAACTGCTTGGCGGGACGGCGGGTGGCGAAGCGTTCGTAGCGGGCCAGCGACTTGCCGACTTGACCCCAGCAGCCGTCGTCGGACTGGCCGGGGCGGAAGCCGGCGACATAGAGCGTGTCGGTCGCGGGCACGTAGTGAAGGCGCTGGACGCTGCCGAAGTCGAGCGGAAGGTTGAAGACTTCCGACTTGTCGGTGTCGTAGACCGGGTTGCCGCGCTGGTCGAGGCCCAGCGCCTTGTAGCGCCGGATCGAGGAACCGCCGGCCGCCCAGACGCTGCCGTCGTCATCGACGCTCCAGGCGAAGGAGCCGTTCAGGCTGCCGTCGCCGCTGGAATACTCGTCTGCGTCGAACTTGCCGTTGCCGTTGGCGTCGCGCCAGATCCAGACGCCGTCGGGCTGGCTGGCGGGGAACTTGCCGTCCTCGTTGCCGACCGATCCGGCGGACAGCCAGGCGGCGGGTACCGCGATCTCTCCGTCGAAGCGGTAGACGATCAGGCCCGTTGCGTACATGCTGGTCATGAACAGGAACTTGCGTCCCTGGATATGGCGCAGCGCCACGGGATAGACGAAGCCGGAACTCATCTTCAGGCGCGGATCGTCCGGATAGGCGAAACGGTCCATCGTGACCGCCAGATCGGTCGCCTGCTGGCCGGCCGGCTTCCCATAGTCCATCGAATAGCGCGTCGTCCGCCCGTAAAGCTCGGCCCCGTCGGTCAGCGGATCGACCACCGCCATCGACACCCATTCATGGGCGAACAGGCGGTACAGCTCCTTGCCGGAAGGGTCGAAGGCGGCGAGCGTCGTGTTGTAGGAACTGGCGGTGCGGCGCGGACCCGTGCCGTTCTGGCTGACATAGAGGTTGCCCTTGGCGTCCATGCCGACGCCGGTCAGGCCGTTGAACCTGGGGCCGCCGATCCTGCCGGGGACGGGACCTGCGACCACGCCGCCCTGGGTCCCGAATGTATGGTGGAGGACCGGAGAACTGTCGAGGCCGGAGAAGAACTTCACGTTCTGGTCGGGTCCGTTGTCGGCGACCAGCAGCATGCCGCCCGTGGGGTCGGCCGCTATCGCGCTGGCGCCGGGGACGGCGATCTTCTGCGGCAGGGCGGCGCCGGTCGGCGAATAGCTCCGGATGACGCCCGACTTGGCTTGGAGCACCCAGAGCTGGCCGGGTCGGGTATAGGCCAGCGGACCGGGTTCGGCGACCGCCCAGCTCGTTTCCTGCTTCATGCTGAAGGTGTTGTAGACCTTGACCTCGCCGGCGGCGGGATCGCTGACGAACAGCTTGCCGTTGGCGGCGGCTAGTCCCGAGACATGGGCCGGGACTTGGGCGCCATCGATGCTGACGACCAGCATATGGGCCTTGTAGCCGTAGCCGCCGTTGAAGGGGGCGGGATTGCCCTGGAAGTCATAGCGGCCGACCGCATACCAATTGGTCCCGCAGGAGGGGAATTGCGGCAGGCCGAACTGGTTCCTGCTGGAATTGCCGCCGTCGCAGCCGCCCTGCACCATGCCGACATAGAGATAGCTGTCGTCCGCCGTGATCGCGTAGCCGCCGTTGCGTCCCCAGCCGTGCAGGTCGCTCGACCCGCCGACGACCTTGCCGCCCTTGAAGATGGTGACTTCGTGGGTGCCTTCTTCCCAGTAGGTATTGGTGAAGGCGGTCCCATCGGGCCGGACGAACAGGGCGTCCATGTTGTGGGGCACCCAGGCCTCGCGCCCGCTGAAGCTGTTGCCGATCCAGGACGTCCGCGGGAACGTCATCGGAGCCGTCGTCGTCAGGGCCGTGGTCTGGGTTTCGGCCGCTTCCGCCGCGTGGAGGGAGTGGAGGGGGGAGGCGACGAACAGGAGAGTGCAAATGAACCGGACCAGAGGGGATGCTTTACGGACCGCATCGTTTTCCGCGTTCATCATCTGACTATGTCTTTACTGTTATGGACAAGGATAGAGCGCGCGCAGCTTTGGCGATGAGCGAGTGTCCGGTATTTTCAATAAATATTGGAGAGCTATTCCGGTTCCTCGACGGCTTAGGCCGGAGGCTCATGCAACGCCGGTTAGGGAGTACGGCTTGGGAGTGGGGCGCCGTGACTTGGGGATTGACGCAAGGAGGTACTGGGCTCCAAGTCCGGGTAATACCAGGAGCCTAAGAGTTTGACCGGTCTGGAGCGTTAGATGTCGGGCCTCTTCAGCCCGACATCTTCGCCGGAACTCACCGGTCAATCTTAAAGGCCACTGGTATAAGACGGAATTAGATATTCTCCCGATTTTACTGTCGCTTCCGGCGGAACTTGGTGACGATGCCGGCCAGCAGCAGGGGGGCCATCAGGGCCATCGGCCAGGGTTCCGGCACGGTCACGGGGTCGAGGGCGGCCCTGATGGCATCCAAGGCCACGTCGGCGAACAGGCCGTGGCCGATGGTCGTCGGGTGTTGCAGGTCCCAGAACAGGAACTCGTCCGGATCGGAGCAGGCGGTTGCGCCGGCGGGGACGGCGAACGGCGTAACCGGCAGGCACGCGTCGGTCACATTGGTCAGGCCGAAGCTGGAAGGCGACGCAGTGATGGTTTCGAGCAGGCCGAAGAAGTCCGGCCGGATCAGGTTGACCTCGCTGGTCGCCTCCAGCCCGGCAAGCCCCTGCGCCAGCGTCTGGTTGAAGACCGTGCTGAGCAGCCCCGCCAGACCGACCACGGCATCGCCGGCCTGCCGGGCTTCCGGCAGGCGCCCGACGTTCGCCAGCGTCGGCACGACGATATCGACCGCTCCGGCGTCCGCCAGATCGCCGACGATCCCGGCCAGTTGCTCGGCCGCCGTGGTGATGGCCGCGATCGGATCGGCGCTGCCGATGGCATCCCGGACATCGTTGCCGCCGCCGTAGACGACGTAGAGTGCTGTGGGATCGGCTCCGGTCGCGGCTGTGGCGTTGAGAAACGCGTTGGTCTGTGCGCGCAGGCTGGGGACGAGCGGCGCTGCCGTAACCCTGGCGGCGCCGAAGGCGAAATTGGTGCCGCCGCCCAGCACGGGATCGACGGCGCCGTCCAGCGCCGCACCCAATTGGTCGAGCCAGATCGGCCCGTTGGAGAATCGTCCCTCGAAGTAATAGGGAGCGGGAGGGAGGGCGCCGCCAGTCAGGATCGAGACGTTACCCGTGTCCGACAAGCTGTCGCCGAAGGCGACGATGGGCATGGCGCCGGCGCTGACCGAAGTCATCAGGATGGCGGCGCCAAGGCTTATTCCAAGGATCGGGCGTGCCGTCTTCGAGGACTTCCGCCGCAGGGACGTGAACGCCAGCATTACCAGCCTCTCCCGAATGATCTGCACACCGCGCGGGCATCATAGGCTTGGTGTTCCAAAGGGTCGAGCGCGCTTGGACGATTAACCCGACAGGCTGGCAATGCCTCTTTCTATCAGGGCTTGCAGGCTATCAGGACTTGCAGGGCAGGATCGGCGACTGAATAGCTCGATATTTCGAAAATTTGCTTCGCATTGATGATTATTAAAGCATTGCGTGTCGTTAATCATGCCCGTCCGAATTCGCAATCCCAGGTGACTGCTACCATCGGGCAGCTAAGCCTATTTCTTCCAGGGCGAGAGCCAGAATGTCCCCTCAGCGATGAAGGAAATCCGGGAAATCGGACCCGTGTATCCGGCGAATCCGTCGATCGAGCGCGCGAATGCCTTGCTGGAAAGCGGATCGCCTGCCGCCGCCTATGGCGAGGCCCTGGCTTTGCTGGCGTGGCATCCGGGAAACCGTTCGGTGGTCGATGTATTCGTTCGCGCGGCGGCGTGCGCCGAGCGTCAGGATGAAGGTCGCGCGATCTTGCGCGGGCTTCGCCCTCGTATCGACCCGGTCGGCTACGCTTGTGCCCTGGCGTCGCTGTCGCTTCTGGCCGGAGACCTGGACACGGCGCGCGGCTGTGCCGACGGTCTTTCGACCGTGCCGGAGGCGACCGGGGCATACCTGAACATGAGGGTCGCGATCGCGGAGCGGGAGGAGGATCTGGAGGCGCTGCTGGAGCTGATGCTGGAGCGCGAACGGCGGATCGTGGACTTTCCGTTTGCCTGGCTCCCGGCGCGCTGGGAGGTGCAGGGGCGGCTTGGACGGCATGACGATGTCCTGCGGGACGCCGCCCGGTTCGAACAGTCGATCCTGGCGCAGTTCCCCACTGAGCGCCGCATCGTCAGGCTTCAGAGGGCCATGGCGAACCACAACGCCCTGCGCTTCGGGGAGAGCGAGGCGCTGGCGCTCGGCGTGGCGGAGGGTCTTCTTGAGGCAGGAGGGCCGGGGCCTTCATCCCCGGCGCCTTCGGCGCGGCTTGGCACCCGGCGCCGGCAGGGGATCGTTATCGGCGAGATCGAACGACTCGTCCTGACCCAGGCCTTGCCGGTGGCGGTTCATGCCGGCACGCTGCTCAGTCTGGTCAGGGAAGGCGGCTTCTTTCCCTGCGATCAGGATATCGATCTGGCCGCCCTGCCGCCGGCGACCAGTGCCGAGGTGGCGCAGGCGCTGACGGCGACCGGGGCGTTCCGCATCCGCCGGCCGGCCCTGGATACCGGTTCGTTCCGGACGCTGGTCCATATCCGGACCGGCTTGGCGGTTGATGTGACGGAGTATCGCCGGGAAGGTGGTCGCTTCATCAGCACATGGCGTCATCCCTCGGGCGTGGTGCTGCGGCAGGCGGCTGTACCGGCCTTTTCCGCGCGGCTGGCCGATCATGCCGGCGTCGGCCGCCGGCTGCCGTTGCCGGAGTTTCCGGAAGAGCAGTTGCGGGCCACTTACGGCGACTGGGAGACGCCTAACGCCGATTTCGACACGCTGGTATCAGCCCCCAACATCGTGGAATTCACCAGCTTCCTGCGCAGCGTGGCCGCTATCCGGCTTGCCGACGCGATGCTGTCCGGCCGGGCCGGTCTGGCGCGTCATCTAGCACTGACCCTGCTCCAGCGGGATGTCTCGCCTAACCTGATGGAACGGATTGCCGATGGACTTGCCTGAAACTTGCGGGGTGGCCCGGCATCGCTGGCGGACCGGTTACGCTTCGGGGGCGTTCGATCAGGTGCATGTCGGGCATCTGCGCTATCTGCGCGCGGCCGCCGCCCAGTGCGGGCGTCTGGTCGTCGGCATACCGAGCGATGCCGTGGTGGCCCGCGCCAAGGGGCGGGTTCCGCTGACCCCGCAGGCCGAGCGGCTTGAACTGGTGGCCGCCTTCGATTGCGTGGCCGAGGCCTTGCCGGTGGCGGTTTCGATGGAGGACACCGACCTTTTCGCCGGGTTCATCGCCGGTCTGGGGATCGACGCCGTTTTCATCGGGGCCGATTGGGAGGACACGCCGCGCTGGTCCCGCCTGCGTCCCCGGCTGGAAGCGCTGGGGATCGGCGTGGTCTTCCTGCCGCGGACAGAGGGCGTTTCGTCATCGCTTCTCCGGACGAGGTCGGGGGGTGTTGTGGAGACGCCGCCGTGACCGGGCGAGACCCGCCGCCGCGCTATCGCGAGTTGCTGACGGCGGTGCTGGCGGGTGAGCCGATGCCGGTCTGCCCGGTGTTCGCCCATCGGCATCATCCCGCTGCGGATCAGGACGGCGAACGGCTGGCGGAGGCGACCCTGGCGTGGCAGGCGCGGTTCGACTTCGATCTGGTCAAGCTGACGGCGGCTTCGACGTGGCAGATCGTGGACTATGGCGTCGAGGATGCGCTCGATCCGGACGATGCCCTGGGTCGCCGCCGGATAACCCGGCGGGTCGTGACGGTCGAGGAGGACTGGCATCGTCTGCCCCGGCTCGACCCCGGCCGAGGCTTCGTTACCGAAATCCTGCGTGCTGCCGGGCTGATTCGGCGGGCCTTGCCGGGAGTGCCTGTCGTCGCGACCGTCTACGGTCCAGCAGCTCAGGCGGCCAAGCTGGCCGAGGCGGGTATTCTGGCCGTTCATGTCCGCGAGGCTCCGGAAGCGGTTGCGGCAGGGCTGCGCACCATTACCGCCAATACCGTGCGGGTTATCCGCGCCTTGGCGGATACCGGAATCGACGGCGTCTTCTTGGCGGTGCAGAACGCCCGCGCTGAAGCGTTCACCGCCGATGCTTACGCCGGCTTCGGGCTTCCCGGCGACATCGCCTGCCTCGAGGCGATGTGGGAGTTGCCGTTCAACATCCTGCACCTGCATGGCGACGGCGTGCATCACGGGTTGTTCCGGCACCGGCTTCCGGCGCTGCTCCACATGGAGGCGTCGCCGGGCAATCTCACACCCGAAGCCTTGCTGGCGGGTGGAGGTCTGGCTACAGGCCCTTCCCCTTGGGGCGTCCTCAGTTCCGGCAGCGCCGTGGAAGCCTTTGCGGAGGCCGAAGCGCTACTGACACGCTTGAACGGGCCGGGTTTCGTGCTGGCCCCAGGCTGCACGCTGCCGGTTTGCACTCCTGAAGCCAATATCGACGCCCTGGTTGCCGCCGCCCGGACGTGGCGGCGGGATCGAGCGAACCGGCTGAGGTAAGAGTGTCGCGGAACAGCGTCCGGGAAATGGACGTAGGATGCTCTGGAGTGTGGTTGAGTGGGTGCTCAGACTGATATGCCATCCTGTCACAGGCATCTTTTGAGGCATCTTGTGATATATAGCGAAAAACGCTATACATCACTATCGTTCCCTATAGATGCCGAAGCATGAGGTAAAAGTGGACCCGTATCTAAACCCGTTCGCTCCTGGGGCAGGCAGTCGTCCGCCAGAGCTGGCCGGCAGGGACTCGATTTTAGAGCAAGCAAGGATCTCTTGCGGGCGAGCCGTGAGAGGAAAGCACGCTCGATCGCTCATGCTCCTTGGCCTTAGAGGCACTGGGAAAACGGTTTTGCTCAACGAAATAGAAAAGATAGGAAAAGAAGAAGGCCTGCTGACATCCAAGATTGAGTCTCCAGAAGACGCAAGCCTTGCTCGCCTGTTGGTTCCAGAAATGCGGAAAGTTATGCGCTCGCTGTCTGTGGTTGAGGCATCGAAAAGTCTTGCGGGTCGTGGGCTTCGTGGTTTGCGTGGGTTCGCCTCAATCTTCAGGATAGAAGTAGCTGGTTTTGAGATAGGCATTGATCCCTTGCCATCTATCAGTTCAGGTGCGCGCTCCAGAGCTGAGGAAGCGG
>NZ_AVFK01000129.1 GCF_000936425.1 Skermanella aerolata KACC 11604
GCCTTCGCCGGGATCGTCTTCATCGCCGTCGCCGAAGCCGCCGTCATTTCCTACCTGCTGCCGCTCAAGGAGATCATCCCGATCACAACCCACGTCCGCGACGACGGCACCACGACCACGGCGGTCAAGTGGGAGTCCCTGTCGAAGCCGGTCCGCGAAGACACGACGGTCAATGTCGTTTGGAGCTATGTGCAGCAGCGCGAGAGCTGGTCGGCCGGCAATGCCGGATGGGCGTGGACGATGGTCTCGGCCCTGTCGGCGCCACGCGTCCGCGAGAGCTTCCAGAACTGGTACCGCGCCGACAATCCGCAAAGCCCGGCGCAGATCTACAAGGACATGACGGTCGAGACGACTTTCGTCCGATGGGAGCCGATCTGCCCGGTCGAGAAAGCCTGCATCGCCGACGGCCCTCCCGCCTATCGCGTCTGGTTCGACCGGGTCGAGACGCTGCCGGACGGCAAGCGGATGCCACCGGTCCGCTATGCCGCGACAGTCGCGATCAAGCGGAACGTCGAACTTCCACAGGACCGGATCTGGCAGCGATGGACCTTCAACGCCCCGCAGATCCAGGTCATCGAGTACGCCGGCGCCCAGCGCGAAGGAGTCAGCAGGTGATGAACAAAGCACCCCGGATCGGTTCGATGGCAGCCGTGGCACTGGCACTGATGTCCTCGACCGCCACCGCCGCCGAAGTCCCGCAGCCGTGCGGGCCCGATCCGCGCGAGCGCTGCATCACCTACGATCCGAGCCAGATCATCAGCCTGTTCCTGGTGCCCGGCGCCACGACCACTCTTCAGTTGCCTGACAACGAGGTCGTCTACAGCGTCGGCACATCAGATAACGAGATCATCAGCGGCAAGCCGCCGACCGAACGGGTCGCCACCGGCCAGTCCGCTACTGCCGACGACAACCTTCAGGTTCATATGCCGGGCTCCGACGCCAACCCGTCAAAGTTCCTGATGGTCAAGGCGCTGCGCCACCTCGAGCCGCAGCCGTTCACCGTCATCGGCGTGTGGACGAACCCGGTCACCGGCAAGCAGGACCATCGCCGCCATTCCTTCGAACTCAGCACCATCCCCGGCGGTCCGCAGGCGCCTGACACCTTCTTCTCCGTCGTCTTCTCCGACCCAGTCGCTGCAAAGATCCTCAAAGAAGCCGAGCGGCAGGAGCGGCAGAAACTCTGGCAGGAAAAGCAGGAGAAGCTCCAGGCCCAGGCCGTGGCCGACCGGCTGACGCAGGTTCAGCAGTCCGTCCTCGCCCACAACGTGGCCTATGACGGCCAGGGCACCGACGCCGACCGCATCGCCCTGGCGCCGACGGCGCCGGCCGGGCTCGATGCGATGTGGGACGATGGCCAGCGCACGTATCTGCGCTATCCAGGCAATCGTCCGGCGCCCCTGGCCTATCAGGTCATGGCTGATGGCAGTGAAGCCATCATCGGGCAGAACACCGTGGTCGACTCAGCGACCAGGGGCAGCCTGCTGATCATCCACGGCGTCGTGCCGATGCTCCGGCTGCGCGACGGCAACTCCGTGCTCTGCATCACGAACAACGCCTATGACCCGGTTAGGCATCGGACCGGGACCGGCACCATCGACCCTGGTGTCGTGCGCCAGGTCAGGAGCGGCTCATAATGCTCGGGAACACCATCACGCCGCAGACCGACGCCACGACGTCGCAGATCGCCGGCCCCAGAGAGAGCAGGAAGAAGAAGCTCGGCAAGGCGTTGCTGGGCACCGTCACCATCATCGCCGCCGGCTGGTTCATCCTGACCGACAGCCCGCCACCGCCGGTCGAAGCCGATCGCGGCACCGTCGCCCGCAACGGTGAGATCGGCAGCGCCTTCGCGCCGATCCCGCCCTCAGCTCCGCCGGTAACACCGGCTGCCGTGAGGCCGCCACCGACACCGGCAAGACCGGCTGGATTAGGCATGCCGACCATGCCCACGGCCTTGGCTCGACCTATCGTTCGGCCGCCGATCTCGGCATTGCAGACAAGCGGAGGACTCAAGACCACTGCCAGTCCCACCGCACCGGCGCAGTCTACCGAAGGCGGCGTCGAAAGCATTTCCGCCATGAACGGCGATGGGGATCGGCTGGACGAAGGTCTCGGGGCCGGACGCGACGGCGGTACGGTTTCCGCAACGATGCTGCCGGACCGCAACCTGTTCATGACGATGGGCACGCCAATCCCGTGCATCCTGGAGCAGCCGATCAACACGCAGGTTCCCGGCCCATTCCGGTGCAAGGTTCGCGGTCCGGTCTACAGCACGTCCGGCGCGGTGCCGCTGCTGGACGATGGTACCTGGGCATTCGGGCGCGTCACCCAGCACCTGGAGCGCGGGATGGATCGCGCCTTTGCCGTGGTCACCCGGCTGGAGACGCCGCAGGGCTGCCTGATCAAGCTGCGGGCCTCGCTGGGTGACCAGCTTGGAACCCCCGGCATCGACGGCGAGGTCGACACGCACTTCTTCGAGCGCTTCCGTGGCGTCGCCATGATCGCCCTGCTCGATGCCGCCGGGCAGGCCGCCGCGATCGGTGCGTCGAACGCCATCGGCGCCGACAGCGGCATTTCCTTCAACCAGTTCCAGAGCGGTTCCAGGAACCTCGCCCAGGGCAGTTATGGCGACGACATCGACATCCCCCCGACGCTACGCCGGGCGCAGGCGCCACAGGTGCTGATCATGGCCATGGACGACATCGACATGCGGCCGTGCTTCTCGCTGACGATGGCCCGCTAACCCGATCGCTGAAGGACACGGGACATGAACCACCAACACGCGGCCCTTCCCCTGCTCGACTTCGCCCTCGCACCGTTCGCCGAGTTCATGGCCGACGACACGGTCGAGGACATCATCATGAACCGGC
>NZ_AVFK01000131.1 GCF_000936425.1 Skermanella aerolata KACC 11604
GCCGCGTTTGGAATTCCGGCAGCAGGGCGCGCGGCACCCGGCAATCCGGCTCGCCCGGTCGAGGCCCCCAGGCAGCCAGCCAGGCGCCCTGGTCAGCCAGAACGACCAGCCGGTCGCGCCACAGATCGTCGGGAGTGACCCAGTGCGGATGGGCCGACGTGCCTCCGGTCAGTGCCAGCAGCGCCGCCGCCAGCCGGCGCGCGGACGATGATGCGGCCGCGTCAGAGTGCAGCACTGCCCACGCCTCCCGGATCGCTTCCTCGATTTCCAGATCGGTCACACCCGCTACCATGCCTTGCTGTTCCAGGATACCCCTACATACCCCCAAGCATCTTACCGGACCATCCGGCATAAATCGCGTTCAGCACCTTGGGGCCGGCGGAGACGGGCAGAACATGGGCTGCGGGATGCGCCGCGGCTATCCGTGTGGTCAGGACGACGAGCGCCATTCGGTCAGCGGTGCGGTCCTTGCCCTGGAACAGGACAGCGACCATCCAGGTTGTTGTCCGGACAGGTTTCATCCCACCAGGCCACACTTCAGGAAGGGCACATATGACCAACTCCCGCCGGCGGGCGCTGCTCCTGGTCAACCGCAACGCCCGTGCCGCCGGCACGGTGCTGGACGACACCATCGCCCTGCTGGACGAGGGCGGGATCGATGTTCGGGAGGAAGCCTGCCCGGCGCCGGACCAGCTGGCCCAGGTCATCCGGCAGCAATCCGGCGCCCTTGACTGCGTGATCATCGGCGGCGGTGACGGCACGCTGAACGCGGCGGCGCCGGCACTGGTCGAAGCCGGTCTGCCGCTCGGCATTCTGCCGCTGGGCACGGCCAACGATCTGGCCCGCACCCTGGAGATCCCGCCGGACCCGATCGGCGCGGCGCGGATCATTGCCGCCGGCCGGATCCGAACCCTTGATCTCGGCGAAGTCAACGGCCGGCTCTTCTGGAATGTCGCCAGCATCGGCCTCAGCGCCGAGCTGGCGCGCGAGATCACCTCGGAAACCAAGCAGCGTTGGGGCAGGCTGGGCTACGGCATCGCGGCCCTCAGGCTGCTCGCCCGCATGCGCCCGTTCACCGCCGAGATCAGCCATGATGGCGTGACCGAGCGGGTCAGAACCGTGCAGATCGCGGTGGGCAATGGGCGCCATTACGGTGGCGGCATGGTCGTCGAGGGATCAGCGAGACCAGACGATGGTGTGCTCCATCTCTACAGCCTGGAAGTCGATCACTGGTGGAAGCTGCTGGCGCTGTATCCGGCGTTTCGCCAGGGCCGGCACGGCGAGTGGCGCGATGTCCGGGCTTTCGCCTGCACCGAAGTCGAGGTCAGAACAAAGCGGCGTCGGACCATCAACACCGATGGCGAGCTGACGGAAAGCACCCCGGCCCGCTTCCGGGTTCGCCCGGGAGCTATCAGGGTCTATGCGCCACACCCAGGCAGCGTTTCAGATGCCTGACTATACGGCAGCGTCGGATCCATCCGTCACATCGAGTGTTTGTCTGCAAGCAAATGTCAGCTGAAGGGAACTCGGACAGCATGAAGAAACTGCCCCCCTGCCCCAAGTGCGGCGACTGGCGGGTCGAGCACCTCAATCCAGGTTCGGATTTCGAGGAGTGCCACTGCCTGTCATGCGGGCTGATCGTCAACATCGCCCTGCTGAAGGGACGCCGCACCATCGAACATCGGGAAGTCGATCAGAACGAGCCGGTGACGTAGCTGCCGGGCTGAAGCAGGTGCCCTGGTCTGCACGGCCAGCCAGCGGGAGCGGTCAGGAAAATACGAAAGCCAGAACAAAGGCAATGATGACCAGGACGAGCGAGATCATCAGCACATAGCGGACGACGCCCTCCCGGGTGCCCTGCCGGGCGCTGGTCGGGGACTTGATAGGCCGCTCTGTCATGTTTTCTACCGGTCATTCTGTTGAAGGAAGTCTCGCCTGCCCAGTTCAATGAACAGCAGGGCCCATCGTTCCGTCGATCTGACTTATGTCGCAATACCAGGTGCTGCCGTCGGCACTCGCGATGATGGTGATCACTCCGGTACCGGCCAGCGCCATCAGGTCGGCAAGATCCGCTCCCGCCGGTGCTGGGCAGTAAAGGATGATCCACAGGGAGGCAAGGCAGGCCATGGCCCACTGTCCCGTATCAAGCCCCTCAAGAGCCAATGTGCGCGCGATCAGGACGCCCTCCTGAGTGCCGCGGATCGGGGGCGGGCCGGCTGACCTTTCGAGTTCGAACAGCCACTCCGGCAAGGCCTGCGCCATGAAGTCGCCGGCAACCTGTCTACGACCGAGGCGAACCATGATCCGCACGCACCCGGCATGAATGGGTTGCCGCTGATTGTTCGGCATGCTGCTCCCCTGCCTCTAGACCGGTCAACCCTCGCCGAGCGCGGTCCTGACCTGCTGCTCCTCGAGATCGAGCTCGGCGATCAGCGCGCTCATGGCCTCGCTGTCGATCTCGTCCGTGTGCTCGGCCAGCAGCTTCGCCCGTGCCGCCTCGATCGCGGTCAGGCGCAGGCCGAGCTGGGCTGCCCGGCGCTGAGTGCCGGTCGCGGCGTCGTGGCGCATCTGATCGGCCTGCGTGGCGCGCACCCGCAGGTCGCGCAGCAGATCCTCGGCCGCCGCCGCCTGTTCCGGGTCGTCGAGCTGCTCGCTCACCGCATCCATCGCCGCCACTGTGGCGGCGCTGCGGGCGGTGATCGCCTCGGGTGTCACCGCCGGGTTGACCGTCTCGTCCCCGGGCTCGTTCAGGCCGA
>NZ_AVFK01000132.1 GCF_000936425.1 Skermanella aerolata KACC 11604
GCAAGGCGACCGACCTGATCGACGCCGGCTTCTTCCTGACCCAGGCCTACGGCGACTGGTTCGGCTCGTCGGCCCGCGAGGCCTACGAGGAGGAGAAGGCGCATCGGGTCCTGCTGGTCGACGACAGCCCGTTCTTCCGCAATCTTCTCACTCCGCTGCTGACGGTGGCCGGTTATCAGGTGACCACGGTGCAGAGTGCCGACGAGGCGCTGAACCTGTGCGAGGCAGGCGAGGACTTCGACGTCATCGTCAGCGATATCGAGATGCCGGGCATGAGCGGCTTCGAGTTCGCTGAAGTGATCCGCGGCGATACCCGCTGGCACGCCACTCCGCTGGTGGCGCTGAGCAGCTGTGCGTCACCGCGCGATCTGGAGCGGGGCCGTCAGGCCGGTTTCACCGACTATGTCGCCAAGTTCGACCGTGACGCCCTGCTGGTTTCCCTGTCCCAGACCCTCTCCGAAGGTGCCGCATGACCGCCCTGCCTGTTCCCTCGTCCAGATCTGCCGGCCCGGCCGCCAACCTCAGCGAGGACCTGATCACCCTGACGATTGCCGGCCATCAGTTCGGCATTCCGGTGCTCCAGGTCCAGGATGTGCTGGGCCCCCAGCGCGTCACCCGGGTTCCGCTGGCGCCGCCGGAGGTCGGCGGATCGCTCAACCTGCGCGGCCGGATCGTCACCGCGATCGATGTCCGGCTGCGCCTCGGTCTGCCGGCCCGGCCCGGGGACAAACCTGGCATGAGCATCGTGGTCGAGCTGTACGGCGAGCTCTACAGCCTGATGGTCGACGAGGTCGGCGAGGTGCTGAGCCTGTCGCCCGACGACTTCGAGCGGACGCCCAAAACGCTCGACGGCCGCTGGCGTGAGCTGTCCAGCGGCATCTACCGGCTGAACGGCGCGCTGCTGATCGTGCTCGAGGTCGACCGCCTGCTCGCCTCCCTCACCGCCGTCGCCTGATACCGCCCACACCGTACTTTTCCCACATGCTGAGTATTTCTATCATGAAGATCCTGGTTGTTGACGACTACGCCACGATGCGCCGCATCGTGCGCAACCTGCTGAGCCAGATCGGCCACCTCGATGTCGAGGAAGCAGGTGATGGCATCGTCGCCCTGCAGAAGCTGCGCGAGACGCAGTTCGGGCTGGTGATTTCCGACTGGAACATGGAGCCGATGACCGGTCTGCAGCTGCTCAAGGAGGTGCGCGCTGATAATAAGCTGAGTGGCACGCCGTTCATCATGGTCACCGCCGAGAGCAAGACCGAGAACGTGGTTGCCGCCAAGCAGGCCGGGGTCAACAACTACATCGTCAAACCGTTCAACGCCGACACGTTGAAGCAGAAGATCGCCAGCGTGCTCGGGTGAGGGACACCATGACTGATAGTTCTGCTTGCGAAGCGGCGCTGAGCGAGAACCGTTTCCAGGAGATCGCTCACGAAATCGGCCGGACTGCCGAGGGTCGGGCGTTTCTGAGGGCGCTGGAACTGCGCTCCCGGGTCGTGGGGACCGACGAGGTGCGCGCTCTGGTCAGTGGGTTGCGCGAGCTGTGGCAGCAGCGCGGCGCCGATGCCGCCGACCAGCGGACCGGACTGGTGCGGCGCGAGCTGGAGGAGATGAGTGGCGCAATCCTGCAGATGCGGCGCGAGATCGCGGCCCTGCGCCCGGAGCACGCGGCGGACAACCGGATCCTGGCGGCGACCGGCGAACTGGACGCGATCGTCAGCGCCACCGAGCGGGCGACCTCGGAGATCCTGAACGCGGCCGAGCGCCTGCTCGAGCAGGCCGGGCAGGTCAGCGCAGCGGGGCTGGGTGATCTGGCCGCTGGCATCGAGGCGCAGGCGACCGAGATCCTGATGGCGTGCTCGTTCCAGGACATCACGGGTCAGCGCACGACCAAGGTGGTCAACGCACTGCGCTACCTGGAACAGCGGGTCAACGCCATGATCCAGCTCTGGGCGGATCAGCCAGGAGGCCCGGGCGGCGGGCCACCGCCGGGCTCAGCCGACCCGCGGCCCGATGCCCACCTGCTCAACGGTCCGGCGCCGCCCGGCCAGGGCCGCAGCCAGTCCGACATCGACGCTCTGTTCGGCTGACAAAAAACCAGCCGGGCGGCGCATCGCGGGGCTGTGCTGCCGGTGATCCGCAGTATCGGCTGAGGTCTGACGAAGGAAATAATCAATCACTAATTTTAGTCTTAAGAGCTACAATAAACCTATTTTCCCATTATGTTAAATCGGAAGAGTTGCCCCTACCTCGGTTTGTTTGGAGGCAGCTCGGCACGTCGAACTCACGACATCCCAGCGACCGGCAGAGCGAGGCCTTGATATGTTTTTCAAATCCAAACGTTTGAGGGAACTTGAGGCCCAACTGGCCGCGATCGGCAAGTCGCAGGGCATCATCGAGTTCTCAATGGACGGCACGATCCTGACTGCCAACGAAAATTTCCTGGCCGCCGTCGGCTATACGCTCGATGAGATCAGGGGCAGGCACCACAGCCTGTTCGTCGATCCCGCAGAGCGCGAGAGCAGCGAGTACCGACAGTTCTGGGCCGGGCTGAAGGAGGGCCGCTTTCAGACGGCCGAGTACAGGCGCCTCGGCAAGGGCGGTCGTGAGGTCTGGATCCAGGCCACCTACAATCCCGTCTGCGGCAGGAGTGGCCGTCC
>NZ_AVFK01000134.1 GCF_000936425.1 Skermanella aerolata KACC 11604
GGTTCCCTGGCGGCGATCGTCGCCGGCACTTCCGGTTCCGGAGTGCTGACGACCGGCAGCGCGGGGATCGAAGCGGCGGGGACCGGAACGGCGGCCGCCGGTTCCCGCGCTGCGGGTACCGGCTCGAATACGAAGTCTGGCTTGGAGGCGACGGGCGCCGGAACAGCAGGGGCGGCTGGCGCGGCTGCGGGCACGTCGCGCCCTTCGGCGATGGCGTTCAGGCGGGCGATCAGGCCGCTGTCGTCGCCGGGCGGCTCCGCCTCGGTCGCTTCCAGCACCGACAGGATCAGCTTGATGGTATCAAGCGATTCCAGGATGGCCGAGACAGCCTGGGGGGAAACCTGCAACTCACCATCCCGGAACTTGCCCAGCACGTTCTCCGACGCGTGAGCGACATGCTCCAGGCGCGGCAGACCCAGGAAACCGCAGGTTCCCTTGATCGTGTGGACCAGCCGGAAGATGTTGCCCAGCAGTTCAGGATTGTTGGGGTTCTGCTCCAGCCGGACCAGTTGGGTGTCGAGCAGGCTCAGGCTTTCAACAGTCTCGGTTAGAAATTCTTGTAAAAGATCGTCCACGTCACTTGCTTTCTTCCAACAGGTCGGGAGAGCGGCCGAGTTGCGAACATTGTCGTGCGGATGACAATGGATGGAGCTTTGACAATCGGCCGATTTGGCTAAAAGTCGGTAAATGAGTAAGTGTCACTGGTGACTTTTACTCTCATCCTCACCCAGCGGATCCATTAGGCCATTCCGGAGCTTCTGGGCGTACTTCATGGATGCACGTCAAAACACATGCTGATCGCCGCATGACCGTCGACCACGCCGAATCGCTTTTGTGCCCGGCGGGGCAGCGGGATGTTGATCTCGAGACAGTAGCGGATCAGTGCCGCTCCGATCACGTCGGCGCCGAAGATCATGTCGTAGTCGTTGTTCGTTGTTTCGTGGCGGATCGTGAGCCGCACCGTCAGCGCTTCCTCGGGCAGCACGCTGCAGCCGATAATCCGGCCAACGAACAGCTTGTCGACCGCCATGCGGTTGTGCGACGTCAGCGCTGCGACCAATTCTTCGTTTGAAAAAACCAGCTGGCGTGTTTCTGTCGGCATGGCAGGGCTTCTGACTTCCGAACGGCGAGTTCCCGATAATCTTCCTGATAATACAAGATTGATTAAATTTCAGTGTGGCTGCCGCCGGTTTGGCTGAGGCTTCCTGACCGGTGGCTGCCGGAGCTGCTGCGTCGCTCGGCAAGGCACCAGACTTTTTCATTATCCTGATTTTAACGGAATTCTCGCCATCCTGGGGGACGCTTTTTCCGCCAGCCAACAACGGCGGAGTTCCAGAAGAAGAGTCATGACCCGCACCCTACACCCTGTCGCTGATCCCTTTGTCCCGGTCGAGCCATGACCGGCAAACCCGCTGAAAAGCGCAGTATTGCCTATCGAGCGTCGATGATGCGAGGCGGCACCTGGACAGCCAGCAAGCCGAGCAGCGCTCTGGACGAAGCCATGGCCCAGGCCAGGGACGCGCTTGCCAGCAGGCGGTTCGAGCGCGTCAGGGTGGAGCAGCTGTTCACCGATCCTTCGGCAAACCGGACGGTAACCACAACCGTCTTCGAACAGGCCGGCTCCCGGCGCGAGACATCGAACCTCGGCGTTTGGGCACTGCTGGGTGTTTCGGTGCTACTCGGGATTGCGGCCTTCTTCGTAACGCGCTTTCTGCTGGGCAACGGCCTTGTGTCGTGACCTGACATTTGCCTGACCAGCCGACGCACAGGTGTTAGGATCGACAACACAGGCAATCTTCTCCCGCCGTGTATCCGGATCGAGAGACTTGAGGCCGGTGTGGTCGATCCTGTTGCTCAAGCCTTGATGGTCAGCCCAGGTTGAACTTCGTGATGACGGCGGCAAAGTCGTCGCCGAACTGGCTCCCGACCCGGATCAGCGCGATGCCGTCCGGAACCTCCGCGACCGCGGTGTCGAGGCTGGTCAGCAGCGCCATCGGCACGGCCTGGGTTGGGGTCATGGCCTTCAGACCGCGCAGCAGGTCAAGGCCGCCCAGGCCGTCCATCACGGCCGAGGCGATGATCATGTTCGGCGGCATCCGCACCGCCAGCGCGATCGACTCGATCGGGTCGTGGACCACCACGGTCCGGAAGCCGCAGGCGGCGAGTTCGGTGCCGACCAGCCGGCTCACCACCTTCGAGGGTGTCACCAGCATGATCTCGACATCGCGCACCTCGATGTCGGTGATGTCGAACTCGTAGCGGACCGGCAGCGCACGGATGATCTGGTTGGTATCGGCAACGTTGGGACGCTCCTCCAGGTCAACCGCCTGGCCCAGACGATCGGCAAAGCGGGTGACGTCGGCAAGCTGCCGATCCGTCAGGCGGGTCAGGGTTCCGCCGAGATAGACTTCCAGCCGGTGGGCGATCAGGCTGACCAGTGGAAAGCCGCAGGAACTGCCGATGGCGCGCAGCTTGCCGGCCTCGCGCC
>NZ_AVFK01000135.1 GCF_000936425.1 Skermanella aerolata KACC 11604
AGAGCTGGCCATGGCGGCATGACCCCCAATCGCTCGGCAGTCCCGGTTCGAGAAGGATGACGTTGATGGGTTGGCCGGCTTCAACTACGGCGGCGGGCCAGTCCATTGAGCTTGGAACAGCAGGCGACGCTGAAGGTGTGGATTGGCGAAACCTTGCCGCGGACGCCCGCGAGGTCGGAGCGTGGATCGAGCAGACGTTCGGGGTCGTCTACGAGCGCCGCTCCGGACTGATCGCGCTGCTGCATCGTCTGGGGCTGGAACACCGCAAGCCCCAAGCGGTGTCGCGCAAGCTCGACCCGGCCGAACAGCAGGCCTTCATCGATGCCTACGAGACGCTGTTGAAGACGCTGCCCGACGACGAAGCAGTGTTGTTCACCGACGCCGTGCATCTCACCCATGGGACATGGCCAGTGGGCTGTTGGGCGCCCAAAAGAGATCAAGGTCGCGGTGGACCAGACCAGTGGCCGGGACCGCTTGAACATTCACGGCGCCCTCGATGTGGAAACCGGCAAGACCCGCATGATCGAGGTGCTGACGGTCAACGCCCTGAGCACGATCGCCCTCCCGGTCGCAATCGAGACCCTGTATCCGGCGATGCGGGTCATCCATGTGTTCCTGGACAATGCCCGCTACCATCACGCCCGCGCGATTCAGGACTGGCTGGCAATGCCGGGCCGGCGGATCAGGCTCCATTTCGTTCCGGCCTACTGCCCGCATCTGAACCTGATCGAGCGTCTCTGGGGGCCGATGCACAAACCCGTAACCCACAACCGATGTTACGCCATTTACAACGGCTTTTGCGAAGCTGTGCTCAGTTTCCTGCGCCGCGATGTGCATAACAAGCGGAACACGTTTTGCGATAGTGCGACCGATAACTTTCGCATCATTTCACCGGAGGATTTTCGGGTTTTCAGGTGAGCCAGGTATCACCCAATCATTGACGCTGAGAAATCATATTATTTTTAAACAAAAATTTAACAGGGACGTGTCAAACCTTTCAGCAGCATTATTCCGGAGCAAGTCGATGAAGCTGCGCATTGGGACCCGCATCGCGGCAGGGTATTTTTCCATCCTCGCCCTACTGACGGCCGTGGGGGCGGTCAGCGTTTACAGCCTCGACACCGTCGGTGAAGATTTCGCCGCTTATCATGAAACGGCTCAGGATGGGGCGCTGACCTCGACGCTCCAAGCGGCCATCATGAACGCACGGTTGAACGTCAAGGAGTTCCTGCTGACCGGCAGCGACGAGGATCAGCGACAGGTTGAAACCTTTCTGCGCCAGGCCGACCATCTCATCGTCGAAGCGGATCGGGCCATACAGAACCCGGAACGGCGCAAGCACCTCGCCACGGCCACTCAAGCGCTGCACCGGTACGAAGCCAGCTTCGAGAAAGTGGCGCGTCTGGAGGCGACACTCATCGCCCTCCGAACCGATCGGTTGGACATCGATGGTCCGAAAGTCGAGCGGGCGCTGAGTTCGATCATGCGGTCGGCTCATGACGACAACGACATCGAAGCAGCCTTCAACGCCGGTGAGGCGACCCGCTCCCTGCTGCTTGCACGGCTGGATGTGCAGAAGTTTCTTGCCCGGCACGACCCGGCCCATGTCCAGCAAGCGCATCAGCAGTTTGAAGATTTCGAGCGTGAGCATGCCGACCTCCTGACGCATCTGGAGAATGGAAACCGCCGGCGGCTGGCCATTGAGGCCAAAGAGGGGTTCACAGCCTACAGGAGCGCGTTCGGCGAGGCGGTCGAGGTGGTCACGGACATGGACCGTCTGATCGCCCAAGACCTCAATCCCGCAGGTACGGCCATTCTGGCGTCCGCTGAGGCTATCTGGAGTTCCTTGAAAGGCGAGCAGGCCGTCGTCGGTCAGCATGTCAGTGACCAAATCAGTGACGGCGAAACCGAGGCTGTCGTCCTGATGATTGTCGCCTTCGTTCTGGGCTTGGGCTGCGCCTGGATCATTGGCCGGGGGATCACGCGCCCAATCACGTGCATGACGGCCACGATGGCCAATCTGGCCGGTGGCGACATGGCGGTTGTCATTCCCAGCCTGACCAGCGGGGATGAGGTCGGCGACATGGCACGCGCCGTCCAGGTCTTCAAGGAGACCGCGATTGAGCGCATCCGCCTGGAAGGCGAACGGAAGGAAGCCGAAGTCCGCGCCGAGGAGGACAAGCGGCGGGCGATGGAGGCGCTGGCGTCGAGCTTCGAGGCGGGTGTGGGCGGCGTCGTGGAAGGTGTCGCCGGACAGGCCGAGCAGATGCGCTCAACCGCTCAGGGCATGGCGGCGATAGCTGAGGAAACCAGCCTACAGGCCACGGCGGTCGCCGCCGCCACGGAGGAGACCAGCGTCAACGTCCAAACGGTCGCCACCGCGACCGAGGAGCTGTCGAGTTCGATCAATGAAATTTCCC
>NZ_AVFK01000136.1 GCF_000936425.1 Skermanella aerolata KACC 11604
GCACCCAGCTCGGCCGCGTCCGCGGCCTCGGCTCCGCCAAGGCCGGCTCCCACCATTGGTGGCTGTCCCGGCTGACCTCCGTGGCATTGATCCCGCTGACCCTGTGGTTCGTCTTCGGTGCCCTGAGCATCGTCGGCGACGGCCATGCGGCGGCGGTCGAGTGGCTCAGCTCGCCCTTTTCGGCCGTTATGGCGATCCTGTTCGTCGGTGTGACGTTTCAACACACCGCCTCCGGTATCCAAGTCGTTCTGGAAGACTATGTTCATAACGAACTGGTGAAGATGGCATCGATCATCGCTGCCAAGTTCCTGTGCTTCGCTCTCGCGGTCGCCGGAATTTTCGCCGTTCTCAAGATTGCATTCGGAGGCTGAGGCAGCGATGGCGACCGCCTATCAGATTATCGACCACACCTACGACGTCGTCGTCGTGGGCGCCGGCGGAGCCGGCCTGCGGGCCACCTTCGGCATGGCGGAAAAGGGCTTGAAGACCGCGTGCATCACCAAGGTGTTCCCCACCCGCAGCCACACGGTCGCGGCGCAGGGCGGCATCAGTGCGGCACTGGGCAACATGGGCGAGGACGACTGGCGCTGGCACATGTACGACACCGTCAAGGGGTCGGACTGGCTGGGTGACCAGGACGCGATCGAGTACATGTGCCGGGAGGCGATGCCCGCCATCATCGAGCTCGAGCACTACGGCGTGCCGTTCTCGCGGACCCCGGAAGGCAAGATCTACCAGCGCGCCTTCGGCGGCATGACCACCAAGTACGGCGAAGGCCGCGCATACCGTACCTGCGCCGCCGCCGACCGCACCGGCCACGCCATCCTGCACACGCTGTATCAGCAGTCGCTGAAGCACGAGGCGGAGTTCTTCGTCGAGTATTTCGCGCTCGACCTGATCATGGACGAGGACGGCGTCTGCCGCGGCGTCATGGCCTGGAACCTCGACGACGGCACGATCCACCGGTTCAACGCCCATCTGGTGGTGCTGGCGACCGGCGGCTACGGCCGCGCCTACTTCTCCTGCACGTCCGCCCATACCTGCACCGGCGACGGCAACGCCATGGTCCTGCGCGCGGGCCTGCCGCTCCAGGACATGGAGTTCGTGCAGTTCCACCCGACCGGCATCTACGGTTCGGGCTGCCTGATCACCGAGGGCGTACGCGGCGAAGGCGGCTACCTGACCAACTCGACCGGCGAACGTTTCATGGAGCGCTATGCGCCGTCGGCCAAGGACCTTGCGTCCCGCGACGTCGTCAGCCGCTCCATGACCATCGAGATCCGTGAAGGCCGGGGCGTCGGTACCCACAAGGACCACATCCACCTTCACCTCGAGCACCTGGACCCGTCGATCATCCACGAGCGCCTGCCCGGCATCGCCGAGACGGCCAAGATCTTCGCGGATGTCGACGTCGCCAAGGAGCCGATCCCGGTCCTGCCGACCGTCCACTACAACATGGGCGGCATTCCGACCAACTACCGCTGCGAAGTCGTCCGTCCGACCCCGGACAATCCCGATCAGGTCGTTCCGGGATTGATGGCGATCGGCGAAGCGGCCTGCGTGTCGGTCCACGGCGCCAACCGCCTGGGCTCCAACTCGCTGCTCGACCTGGTCGTGTTCGGCCGCGCCGCCGCTATTCGGGCCGCCGAAATCATCGACAAGGGCTCCTCGCACAAGCCGACGCCCAAGGGCGGCGCCGATCTGGCGCTGGAACGCCTCGACCGGCTGCGCCACGCCAAGGGCGAGGTCCGTACCGCCGACCTCCGGGCCGAGATGCAGCGCAATATGCAGAACAACTGCGCGGTGTTCCGCACCGGCGAGGTTCTGGATGAGGGCGTGCAGCTCATGCAGGAGGCCTGGAAGAAGCGCCCGCATGTCAGCATCACGGATCGTACGCTCGTCTGGAATTCGGACCTTGTCGAAGCCATCGAACTCGACAACCTGATGTATCAGGCTGTCGTCACGATGAACTCGGCGGCCAACCGGACGGAGAGCCGCGGCGGCCACGCCCGCGAGGACTATCCGGACCGTGACGACGAGAACTGGATGAAGCACACCGTGGTCGGCATCGACGAGAGCGGCAAGACGACCTTCGAGTTCCGTCCTGTCCACCTCTACACGCTGACCAACGAGGTCCAGCCCTTCCCGCCGAAGGCACGCGTTTACTGATCACACGGGCCATAACAGAAAAGCCGGAGCGGTATCGACCGCTCCGGCACCGGCCCGCGGACTGATGCGGGCGAGGTTTTCGAGGAAACGGAAACGATGGTTGAGTTCGCGCTACCCCGCAATTCGCGGATCACGCCAGGCAAGAAGGTCTCGATAGTCAAGGGCGCCAAGCGCGCCAAGAACTTCAAGATCTACCGGTGGAACCCCGAGGACGGCCAGAACCCGCAT
>NZ_AVFK01000137.1 GCF_000936425.1 Skermanella aerolata KACC 11604
CCCCGATTGACCATGAAGTCGAACAGAGCGGCAAGCCGCTTCTGGGTTATCAGCGTGAGCATCGCCGCCGGCGTGACCGGAGCCAGTCGAAGAACATACGCGCAGCGGTGACACTGGGGTTCGTGCACGGCTTTCCGACCGGAGAGCAGGTCGACCCGGGCGCCGCAGCCAGGGCACCGGTCGTGAAGACGAACACCGTGGTCCGGGCAGGCACAGACATGGGCAAGTCGCCAGTCCTTTCGGAAAACCGGATCCGGATGCTCGGCGAGGCAGCGCGGACAGAACTGCAGCACCGGCAAACGCCCCCGCTCCGGATCGCGCAGCAGCATGCCGTCGGTCCGCACCAGCGCGGCCTGGACGTTGTGATCGTCCCGGGCGATCAGGTAGCCGGCCGGCGGGACAAGCATCGCGCCGGCCAGATCCGGGAAGGCATGCCCGGAGACATTTGCAAGAAAAGCGAGGCCCGCCGCCGGCATCTCTAGGTCGGCGTCGTCGAACGAATGCCCGCAGGGAACCTTGGCGCGAAAGGTCCGCGGTGCGATCCCATAAGTTGCCGCGACCCGCCGAAGCCAACTCGACAGCAGCTCATCCCCGCCGATCCGGGGCCGCAGGGGCCAGAGCCGGCCACCCAGGCGCATCGGCTCCTGGAATTCGATCAGGAGTTCCGCGCCGCCCATGCCTCACTCGATGCCGAGGGTGGCGGCCGAGTCCCGGTGCGACGGCGGGATGTAGTGGATCGCTTCCAGCACCTCGGGCGTGATGCGCTCGGCGCCGGAGCGGATCGCCTCGACGGCACAGAGCCGGATGATCTCCGCCACGCCACCGATCAGGCCCTCGGCCCGGGCGAGGATCCGCGTGCCCAGCACCGGGTCGTCCAATTCCGAGGGTTCGCGCAGGGGCAGGAAGCGCCCGAAGCTGTTCAGCAGGCGCCAGTACTCCGGGTCCTCCAGCTCCCATCGCGGCAGCGGGAAGGGCGGGAACCGGTTCATGAACTGCTCCTCGGTTCGGACCGCGTAGAGCGCCTCCCGGGTGCCGAAGGCGATGGTCGAGACGCCCAGTTCCTCGCCGATCAGTTTCAGCCTGCCCAGGACCTGACCGACCGCCCTGCGGGAGCCGCGCAGCGCCATGTGCAGATCGTCGACCAGCAGGATGCGCAGGCTCGTTCTCCTGATCAGGTCGTATGTGACCACCTTGAGGTCCCGGGTCGCCGCTTTCCGGTCCACCGGCGCCCCCGCCGCTTCCAGGATGTTCAGCAGCAGACCCTTCTCGTCGGCGCCGTTGGGCGCGGCGATGCCCAGAACGCGCAAAGTCGAGGCTTCCGCCCGTGGCTGCTGGCGCTGCCAGGTCCGACTGAGGAAGCGCCGGAAGATCATGGTCTTGCCGTTGTTCGACGGCCCGACAACGAGCAGGCTGTCGCGGCAACGGCTTCCCTCGTGGATTTCCAGGCAGCGCCGCAACGCTTTGCCGGCCCGGTCGTACCCGATCCAGACGTCGCGGTTGATCCTGGCGATGCGCTGCGGATCGGGCAGGCCGAGGTAGGCCCGTGTGGTTTCGGTGACATGGTTTCCGGACGACATTACAGATCCTCCGATACATCCTCGATCCACTCACCGCGCCGGAATCCCGGGATGGGATGATCGCGGCCGGTGCCCGGCGCCGAAGTCTCACGGACCTGCGGCATCGTTCCGATTTCCCGGTCCCGGGCCGCAGCCGACAGGGCGACGGCGCGCCGTTCCTGGCTCTTGCGCGCCGACCTGGTCTTCACGGCGGCCGCTGCGATCTCGCGGCGCATGAGCAGGATCGTGTCGAAGATCCGGCGTTCAGTGACAAGGTCCCGCTTGAGGTCGGACAGCCGTTCCCGCGCCAGCCTGAGCTCCCGGTAGGTGGCGGGCGGGTTGGTGCGGTTGCGGTATGCAAGGGTCAGATAATCGCCGAGGGCCTCGTCGAAGACGTGGATGCGGGACATGTCACGCGGATCGAAGCGCAGCGTGTACCTGGGCATCCCCCGCCCGATTCCACGTGCCATCAGGGGACGCAGGACATCGTCGAACCAGGCGACGCCCAGAATCTCGAAGCCGCGGTTGGTCAGGCGCCGCTCCTCGAACGGCAGAAAGTCGAGCATGAAGCGGCGGCGGTCGATGATGCGGGCCGGGACCGAGCCGCCGCCGGAATGCCGGGCGGCGTAAAAGTCCAGGTACCGTTCAAGCGGGCGCTCCGCGATGCCCTCATGGACCTCAAGGTGATAGATGCCGCAGATCGCCATGGCCATGAGCCGCTCAGCCTCGCTCAGCGTCAGGCAGGCGGACTTTTCCGGCTGATACTCCGAGCACTCGTTCACGTCGGAGAAGGTCGTACCGGGGAACTCGTGGACGAGCCGCATGAAGGTGCCGATGAC
>NZ_AVFK01000138.1 GCF_000936425.1 Skermanella aerolata KACC 11604
GTTCAGGTAGCGGCTTTGGCGATGTTCGACATGCGGGATGATCTGGCGCTTGGCCGCGGCGTAGCTTTTCAGCTGATCGGTCACCACGACCCGCGGCACATACCGCAGGCCCTTCAGCAGCTTCTTGAAGAAGCGTTTGGCTGCCTTGGTGTTGCGCCGGCTCTGCACTAGGACATCGAGCACCACGCCTCCTGGTCGACCGCGCGCCAGAGGTAGTGCTGGACGCCGTTGATCCGGATGAACACCTCATCCAAATGCCAGCGGTCGCCGGGTCTCGGCCGGCGTCTCCGCAGCCGGGTGGCGAAGGTCTGGGCGAACTTCCGGCACCAGCGCCGGATCGTCTCGTAGGCAACCTCAATGCTGCGTTCGGCCAGCATCAGTTCGACGTCCCGGAAGCTCAGGCAGAACGTGTGGTACAGCCAGACGGTATGGCTGATGATGTCGGCCGGGAAGCGGTGACGGTAATGCGGATCAGAAGCGCGTTTCATCCCGCCACCATGCCCAACCCAAACGCCTCTCGCCACCTCAGCAAGTCAATGTGACGATGCCAATACCGGGGCTGCGATAACCCAAGTTAATGCCCAGCCTTGCTTTTCCTGGCTCAATGGCAACGATTGTAAGGGGCTATTTTATGCGTAAGCATACCAAGGGTGGATCAGGGGGAGGTCGAAAACGGGTTCGAAGCCTTGGGGGTGACGGCACCACTGCGCGTGCTGGGCCTGCTAGCGCTGAGGAAAGAGCGAATTTCGGGTCAGTGTGAACCAAAATTCGTTCAATGTCTTTGGTTTGACGAGCAGATCGCAGTCCACCTTTCAGGTGGACTGCGATCTGCTCTAATGCTGGCCATTTTCCGGGAAAACGTCCATGTCGATCATCAAGGGAAGCAGGTGCTCCGATACCCTCGTCGGCACGACGGGCGACGATCAGATCTATGGATTTTCCGGCAATGACAGGCTTTACGGTCTGGCCGGGGCCGATCGGCTATTCGGTGGCTGCGGTCGGGATTTCCTCTCCGGTGGTGCCGGTAACGAACGGCTGAACGGCGGTGGTGGTTGTGATGTGATCTTGGGTGGAAAAGGGAACGACACGCTGTGGGGCGGTCCGGGAAACGACCGGCTGGATGGCGGTGGCATGGGCAGCACCATCGATGGCGGCAGCGGCAATGACCGGATCGCCTATGATGTCGGCGGCGTCAATGTTTATGATTACATCCTCTACCACAACAGCTCTTTCCACGGCGGACCCGGCCGGGACACGCTGGTCGTCACCAACATCGCCTTCACCAAAGACTGGTCGGAAGGGGCTGCCGAAAATGCCCTCAAGCCAGCCGATATCCTGATCTGGGGGGGCGGTCATCCGGACTCACCCATTTCTGACATGCTAATGACCATCGGCAGCACGGCCGACACGCTGGAAGACTTAAGCGGGGTCGACGCCTTTCTCTATGATATCGAGCGGATCGTGATCCGCAGCGATGCTTCCCACAAGCTGATTTACATGGCAGGGGGCCCTGCGCCTCGGCCAATGACCGTAGTCGGTGGCGACGGTGACGACCGGTTCGTGACGGGGCCGGCCAATGAAGTACTCGAAGGGGGCAAAGGCAACGATACGTTTTGGGTTAGCAATAACGGACATGACCGCTTAATCAGCAATCCGGATGATGCCGACCACTTCACCTTCAACAGCTTTGATCCCAGTGTTGCCGAGATAGAGGGTTTCAACGGCCAAGGCCGGGCAGGGGGAGACCGCATTGATTTTTTTGGTACCGACGTGACGGTGACCGAGCGCGCCGACGGCACGACGCTATTTGACTGGGGCAACGGGCAGGCGATCGTCGACGCCGTAGGTCTGGTAGCCAATCAGGATTACTTCCTAGGTGTTTAAACTGAATCTGTTGTTCCCCTCTGCGTTGGATCGGGTAAATCATGGTGCCTCGGCAGCGCGGCCCCATGGACTGGTTCTGTCAGTTTGGCCACAGTCTGGTAGGTTGGTTCGCCGTCATAGGCGCCGTCCGCCATGACGGTGTCGATGTGTCCCGTGGTCTGGTCCAGCAGCGGGCCGACTTGGCCTGCATCGCCTTCGCCGCTGGTAGCCAGAGTCGCGGCGACAATGGTGCTGGTCGCCGCGTCGACCGCCAGATGGAGCTTCCTCTAGTGCAGGCCGCCGGAAAAGCCTGACTCATTGATCGTCACTGGTTCCAGCGGTTCCGCACCCAACCAGTCGCGCCTAGGGTTACGGACTTCCTGCGGGCTGAACTAGGGCGCTTCTGCAAAGTTCAGAGCCATAGAAGAATGGCGGCAATG
>NZ_AVFK01000139.1 GCF_000936425.1 Skermanella aerolata KACC 11604
GCCGCGTTTGGAATTCCGGCAGCAGGGTGCGCGGCACCCGGCAATCCGGTTCGCCCGGTCGAGGCCCCCAGGCTGCCAGCCAGGCACCCTGGTCAGCCAGAACGGCCAGCCGGTCGCGCCACAGGTCATCGGGAGTGACCCAGTGCGGATGGGCCGACGTGCCTCCGGTCAGTGCCAGCAGCGCCGCCGCCAGCCGGCGCGCGGACGATGATGCGGCCGCGTCAGAGTGCAGCACTGCCCACGCCTCCCGGATCGCTTCCTCGATTTCCAGATCGGTCACACCCGCTACCATGCCTTGCTGTTCCAGGATACCCCTACATACCCCCAAGCATCTTACCGGACCAGCCGGCATAAATCGTGTTCAGCACTGTGGGGCCGGCGAAGACGGGCAGAACATGGGCTGCAGGATACGCTGCAATCCGCATGGTCAGGACGACGAGCGCGACTCGGTCAGCGGTGCGGTCCTTGTCCCGGAACAGGACAGCGACCATCCAGGTTGTTGTCCGGACAGGATCCGCTCCATCAGGCCACACTTCAGGAAGGGCACATATGACCAACTCCCGCCGGCGGGCGCTGCTCCTGGTCAACCGCAACGCCCGTGCCGCCGGCACGGTGCTGGACGACACCATCGCTCTGCTGAACGAGGGCGGGATCGATGTCCGGGAGGAAGCCTGCCCGGCGCCGGACCAGCTGGCCCAGGTCATCCGGCTGCAATCCGGCGCTTTCGACTGCGTGATCATCGGCGGCGGTGACGGCACGCTGAACGCGGCGGCGCCGACACTGGTCGAAGCCGGTCTGCCGCTCGGCATTCTGCCGCTGGGCACAGCCAACGACCTGGCCCGCACCCTGGAGATCCCGCCGGATACGATCGCTGCGGCGCGGATCATTGCCGCCGGCCGGATCCGAACCCTCGATCTCGGCGAAGTCAACGGCCGGCTCTTCTGGAATGTCGCCAGCATCGGCCTCAGCGCCGAGCTGGCGCGCGAGATCACCTCGGAAACCAAGCAGCGTTGGGGCAGGCTGGGCTACGGCATCGCGGCCCTCAGGCTGCTCGCCCGCATGCGCCCGTTCACCGCCGAAATCAGCCATGATGGCGTGACCGAGCGGGTCAGAACCGTGCAGATCGCGGTGGGCAATGGGCGCCATTACGGTGGCGGCATGGTCGTCGAAGGATCAGCCAGACCAGACGATGGTGTGCTCCATCTCTACAGCCTGGAAGTCGATCACTGGTGGAAGCTGCTGGCGCTGTATCCGGCGTTTCGCCAGGGCCGGCACGGCGAGTGGCGCGATGTCCGGGCTTTCGCCTGCACCGAAGTCGAGGTCAGAACAAAGCGGCGTCGGACCATCAACACCGATGGTGAGCTGACGGAAAGCACCCCGGCCCGCTTCCGGGTTCGCCCGGGAGCCATCAGGGTCTATGCGCCGCACCCAGGCAGCGTTCCATGAGGCCTGACTATACGGCAGCGTCGGATCCATCCGTCACATCGGGTGTTTGTCTGCAGGCAAATGTCAGCTGAAGGGAACTCGGACAGCATGAAGAAACTGCCCCTCTGCCCGAAGTGCGGCGACTGGCGGGTCGAGCACCTCAATCCGGGTTCGGATTTCGAGGAGTGCCACTGCCTGTCATGCGGGCTGATCGTCAACATCGCCGTGCTGAAGGGACGCCGCACCATCGAACATCGGGAAGTCGATCAGGACGATCAGGTTGAGCCGGTGGCTGAGGCAATGAACTGAAGCGGATGGCCCTCGGTCATGCTGCTGAAGGAAGTCCCGCCTGCCCAGTTCAATGAACAGCAGGGCCCGGCGTTCCGTCGATCTGACTTATGTCGCAATACCAGGTGCTGCCGTCGGCACTGGCGACGATGGTGATCACTCCGGTACCGGCCAGCGCCATCAGGTCGGCAAGATCCGCTCCCGCCGGTGCCGGGCAGTAAAGGATGATCCACAGGGAGGCAAGGCAGGCCATGGCCCACTGTCCCGTATCAAGCCCCTCAAGAGCCAGTGTGCGCGCGATCAGGACGCCCTCCTGAGTGCCGCGGATCGGGGGCCGGCCGGCTGACCTTTCGAGTTCGAGCAGCCACTCCGGCAGGGCCTGCGCCATGAAGTCGCCGGCAACCTGTCGACGACCAAGGCGAACCATGATCCGCACGCACCCGGCATGAATGGGTTGCCGCTGAT
>NZ_AVFK01000013.1 GCF_000936425.1 Skermanella aerolata KACC 11604
CGGGCGACCGGCTGGTGTGCGGCTGGCTTCATGGCCGCGACGCCGATGGCCGTCAATCGGGGCTGACCCATATCGAGGCGGAACCCGACGGCTGGTGGTACACGGCGCCCTTGCCGGGATGCCGGCGCGTCCTGGCCTTCCACACCGATGCCGATCTGCCGGCGGCGACCGATGCCTGCGACGGCGCGGCCCTGTCTAGGCGGGCTGCGGCGCGGGGGTTCCTGTCCGGCGTGCTGGCGGGCAGCGGCTTCCGTGCGGAAGGCCCCGCCGGCTTCTGCACCGCCCACAGCACCCATCTGTCCCCGGCGGCGGGCGACGGCTGGCTGGCGGTAGGAGATGCGGCGCTGGGCTTCGACCCCCTGTCGTCGCAGGGCATCTTCAACGCGCTCTACACCGGCCTTGCCGCCGCCGAAGCCGCCGACCGCCACCTTGCGGGCGACGCGTCCGCCCTGCCGGACTATCAGGCCGGCCTGACCGAAATCCACGACGCCTACCGGGTGCATCTATGGGCGTGGTACGGGCTGGAACGGCGCTGGCACGACCGGGCTTTCTGGTCGCGCCGGCTGGACCCGGCGGCTTGATCCGGCGGACGGCGTCCGGGGTTACTGACCGCAGGCCGCCCCCGAAGCCGCCCGATAGCTCGCCGCCACCGCCTTGCCCTTGCTGCCGCCGCTGCTGGATACGCGGGTGACCGAGGCTCCGGACAGTTCCGCGCTCTCCGGCTCGCCGTATTCGGGGCTGCCGGTCACCTTGGCGGAGTTCTGCACGAAGAAGGAGCCGCCGGAGCAGTGCGAAACATGGGGCTGGCGTGTCAGATAGACGTTGTCCAGCTCGATCTGCTGATTGCCGCCGACCGCGATCAGGTACAGGCAACGCTTGTCTCCGCCCGGAAGGTGTTCGAGCTGGACGTTCTTCAGCTTGATCCGCTCGACCTTGCCGCCATAGGACACGCCTTCCTGGCGCGTCAGGAAAAGCCCCTGATACGACGTGCTGCCGACCAGGTTCTCGATGTCGAGCAGGCTGATCCGGCCCTGGGGCTGGATGATGTCGCCGTGACGTCCGCCCTCGGTTCCCTGGACGTTGACGATGGAGGTGTTCAGGACGGTCGCCGGAATGGCCTTGGCGCCCGCCGCGTTCAAGACGATGCCGTCGCTTCCGTAAGAGTCCTCGTTGTCGATCGACACTCCCTCGATCCAGATCGACCCCGACTGGTTCTTGGTCCCGATCGCCGCCGTCGGCGCGTTGTAGCCGTAGGACGGCGCGAAGCTGCCGCCCAGCACGGCGACGTGGCGGCCGCCGTCGATGCGAAGATGCTTGCGCCTCGGCGAATCAGGCCCAAGGAACAGCACATCCTCGTCGGAGCGGAAAACGAAGGTCTCCTGATATGAGTTTTCGTTGAGGTCGATGATCCGGTAGCCCCTGAAATCCCGGCACGAAAACCGGTCGTCGCCCGCGGCAGCCGGTCCGGCGCCCGCCAGTCCCATGGACAGCATCAGGCAAAGGAACTTGGCCGAAAGCCTCGACAGCGCCCTGGGCGCGGAAACTCTCTGAATCGACCCATGATTCATCTTAATGTACTCCCCCTGATACCGCAATGATTGTGGAATTTTGAAGAATGGATTTGCTGAGGGCGTGGAATCGGACCTGACTACTCCATCCAATCCCGTGAAGACATTACCATCGGGCCGATCTTCGTTGACCAGTTTTTATTCCGATTTAGCGTAATATTTTAAGGACGAACAACGGGTTATATTTGGTCTCGTGATGAAGGAATTACCACAAACGGCAAGTATTACTACTGGGACAAGGAGAGAGCGAATGCTCTACATGGTGCTGGCATCGATATACAAGACCTCAAAGGAAAACCCAAAAGTAGAAGCCGTCCACAACCGCGTCTTCGTCATCGATTTCCAGCACGCAGATCCGAAACAGCAATGTAAGAATGAAAGTCTCTTGAACGACCATTCTTGGAAGTTAAGGTGACCATGTTCCTTCGCAGCGATGCCGCCTTTATGTGCACCAACGGGAGTCGACCTTCATGATCTTGCAGAACGCCGCATCGACGATCCTTCGGCCTGTTCTGGGAACCCTTGGGGGCATGGCGCTTTGCGTCATCGGACAAGGTGCCCAAGCGGAACCGGCTCTCCCCGACACGACGCCCCGTTCCGCCGTCGTGTCGGCGTTCCAGCCGGAATGGCTTGCCTTGCAGGCAAACCTGGAGGACCGCCGGGAGCATGTCGTCAACGGCACGGTGTTCCTTACCGGCACGATCGAGGCAAAGCCCGTGGTCCTGTTCCTCAGCGGCATCAGCATGGTCAACGCGGCCATGACGACCCAGCTTGCCCTCGATCGCTTCACCATCGACCGGATCGTGTTTTCCGGCATCGCGGGCGGCGTCGATCCCGACCTCAAGATCGGCGACGTCGTCGTGCCGTCGGCGTGGAGCCAGTATCTGGAAGCGGTCTTCGCCCGCGAAACGCCCGGCGGATACCAACTGCCTCCCTTCGCCGACCGTTCGGCCAACTTCGGCATGATCTTTCCGCAATCCGTCGAGATCGCCAGGGGCAAGGCGGAGCCCGAGCGCAAGACCTGGTTCCCGGTCGATGCCAAGCTTCTGGAAGTAGCCAAGGCCACCGCCGCCGCGACCGAACTGGCGCAGTGTACGGCCGACAACCGGTGCCTCTCGCACCGGCCCAAGGTGGTGGTCGGCGGCAACGGCGTCTCGGGGCAGGCTTTCGTCGACAACAAGGCGTTCCGGGAATACACCGCGCGAACCTTCGACGCCTCGGTGCTCGACATGGAGAGTGCAGCGGTCGCGCATGTCGCCTATGCCAACGGAACGCCGTTCATCGCCTTCCGCAGCCTGTCCGATCTGGCGGGAGGAGGCGACGGCGAGAACGAGATGCAGACCTTCTTTCAGCTCGCCTCGGAGAACTCCGCCGCCGTCGTCAGGGCCTTCCTGAAAGCCATGCCTTGAGACACCGTACACTGAGGGCATCCGGAGACGCCGAAAAACAATCTTTGCATTTGAAACCGGCGCCGTGAACCGGGACGGGCATCCGCACGTTATGGTGTGTGCATCAACTCAGGCATTGTCATGTTCAGCAAAAGCGATCTCATCGTCGGCGCCGCGTCCGTCGCGGCGGGAGTTCGGGCGTGACGGCGCCGGAGGAGCGGGCGGAAGCCCTGCGGCGGACCCGCAACCTCAAGATGGCGCGTTCCGCCCACGCCTATGTGCGGGGCAGCACCGTCAAGTTCTACGAGTGGCTGGATGCCAGCTTCGGCCGGGTGCCCGAAGGGCCGCCGGTCTGGATCTGCGGCGACTGCCATGTCGGCAACCTGGGGCCGCTCGCTGACGCCAAGGGCCGCGTAGCGGTGCAGATCCGCGATCTCGACCAGACCGTGATCGGCAATCCGGCGCATGACCTGATCCGGCTGGGATTGTCCCTGGCCTCGGCGGCGCGCGGCGCCGACTTGCCGGGAGTCACGACGGCGCGCGTGCTCGAAAACCTGACCGCCGGCTACGAGCAGGCGCTCGCCGGATCGTTCGACGGCGCCCGCGACAGGAACCACCGCTCGCAGATCATCCAGGACCTGCTGGCCAGGGCGGTGCGCCGCCGGTGGCGTCATCTTGCCGAAGAACGTCTCGACACGGTCAAGCCGATGGTTCCGCTGGGCAAGAAGTTCTGGGCGCTGGCCCCGAAGGAAGAGGAAGCCCTGCGCAGCCTGTTCGGCGCACCGGAAATCCGGGCCGAGATCGCACGCCTTCAGGGCCACGGCGATGCCGATGCGGTCCGCATGGTCGATGCTGCATATTGGATGAAGGGGTGCAGTTCGCTTGGACGCCTGCGTTTCGCCGTCATGCTTCGGATCGGCGACGGCAGAAGAAGCGACCTTTGCCTGATGGACGTCAAGGAAGGCGTCACCGCGGCGGCTCCGCGCGCCGCCGGCGTGGCGATGCCGCGGGACAACGCCCTGCGGGTGGTCACCGGCGCGCGGGAATTGTCGCCTCACCTGGGCGAACGGATGATCCCCGCCCGCCTGCTGAACACTGGCGTCATCCTGAGGGAGCTGATGCCGCAGGACCTGAAGATCGAGGTCGAACAGTTGACCGAGCAGGAGGCCGTCGCACTGGCCGGCTATCTCGGCGGCGTCGTCGGACGAGCCCATGGCCGCCAGATGGACGCGGACACCCGCGAAAAGTGGCGGCAGGAGCTTGGCCGGTCGAGGTCGGCGACGCTGGACACGCCGTCATGGTTCTGGTCCAGCGTCGTCGACCTGCTCTCCATCCACGAAGCCGCCTATCTCGAACACTGCCGGAGATACGCCCTGTCCGAAGCGGCCTGACCGGGTATCGATCGCCGGCGATCAGGCCGACATCGCGTGCAGATTGCGGGTCGGCGCCGCCGCATCGCCGGCGGTGAAGCCGTTGTTCATCGCCCAGATCGCGGCCTGGGTGCGGTTGTTGACGTCGATCTTGCGCAGCAGGGTCTTCAGGTGGACTTTGACCGTCGCCTCGGTGATGCCGAGCTTGATCGCGATCAGCTTATTGCTGGCGCCGGTCACCAGCGCCTGGAGGATTTCCTGCTCACGAGGCGACAGGCCGCGCAGCGAGTTCACCGGCGACGGCGTGCTGTTCAGGTCGAGCAGCATCGCGGCGAGGTTGGTCGGAAACACCTTCTCGCCCAGCATGATCAGCTGAAGCGACTGGATCAGGGCTTCCGGCGACACGTCCTTCATCAGGAAACCGTCGGCGCCCGACGTCATGGCGTCGCGCAGCGTGTCCACCGACAGGTCGCTGGCCAGCACCACGATGCGGGCGTTCGGATAGGCGTTGCGCAGCATGTCGAGGTCGCCCGGCTCCTTGCCGGCCAATCCCGTGATCACCATGCCGGAAGCCGCAGCGGTTTCGGCGTTCGCCAGGGCCTGCGCCGTCGTGCCGAACTCGACCTCGACCGCGAAGCGGGTATCGGCCAGAAGATGCTTAAGACCCTGACGGAAAAGCTGGTTGGACTCGATCAGAACGGTGCGGGACGAGGTCATGGCGGCGGTCTCCGAAAACATTAGAGGAATGAAAGGCTGCGTAATCCGGGGCGGTATTTCGTGACGCGTTCGTTTCCGCGTTGGAGAAACACTGCACGAAAAATTGAACGCGATAAAGATAAAATTAACTCTTTATCGCGGATAAATGGTGCTATGCGACATGTCGGACGGGAATGCCTTTTGGCATAACGGGCTATTGCGGGCTATCGAAACGGCGCCGGATCGCTCCTGGAAGGAGATATGCCCGGATCAAGGCATCCGAAGGTTACGGGCTGGAACCCTCGTTACGGAAGGCGGTAGCGCAGGCCCGCCGATACCCGGTGCGCCGACGAGCCGTCGCGCAGTTCGACATCGTAGCCGGCGAAGCCTTCCAGGCTGTTTTCCAGGTAGGCGACAAACCCGGTACCCAACACGGCCGCGTCGCGACCGGCCTCGGTGCCCGACACCTGGAAGGGAGCCCCGGCCAGCGTAACTCGGCTGTCGGCGGCGCGGTCCAGGAAATCATGGTCCCAGCGAACCCTGACCTCCGGCTCCGCCACCATGCCGCCGAGATCGTAACGCTTGGCCGCGCGGATGCCGAGACCGGTCCTGACCGTGTCCATGGTCATGTCGCCGACGGCCAGCCCCAGGGACTGGGCACCGGATTCGGAAAAGCCGTTCCGGCTGATCCGGTCGTAGCGCACGGAAGCCGCGGGTTCCACGATCGCGCCCTGTGTTCGCCATGTGTAGCCGACGGCCAAGGCCGCGCCAAAGCCGTGTCCCTGGCTTGAGCCATCGGCAGTCCGGTCCATGCCGCCGAAACGGATCGGCCGGCGGCTGTCGTAATCGGAAAGCGCGTAACTCAGCGAGCCGTCGGCGAATAAGTCCCCGGTCGAATAGTTGCCGTATGCGGCCACCGCATAGCTGTCGGTGTCGATGCTTCCGCCATTACCCCGCGCGTCCACATCCGTCCGGAAATAGCCGAAGGCCACCCCCAGATCGATGTCGGGCGCCATCTTGCCGTCGAGGCCGAACGCGAAGCCGCCGGTCGTGGACTTGAAGCCGGCTGCATTGCCGTCGCCGGTCATGTTGGCGAATCGTGCCACGGCTCGGCCCCAGACGTTCGGTGTCGCGGGATCGCTCATCGAACCGCCCTCCGCAGATCCATTCCCGGCCGGAGTCGTGGCGCCGGCGGTCCCGGTATCGGTTGCTCCCAGCGAGAAGGACGTCAGAGGCCCGATCGCCGTACCGGCCGAGCCGCCACGGACGGCCGCCGTCCGGTCGGCCAGCAGTTCGCCGAACAGGCGCCCGGTGCCGAGCGTCGCCGTCACCGCTTCCGCATGCACCACCCCCGAGAGTTGATCGAGTGCCGCCGGGATCGCCGGCGCCGTGGTGAGATAGAGCGAGTTGAACAGGGAATCCCGATCCGTGCCGCTGCGCGTTCCCGCTGCCGGGCGCAACGCCTCGACGGTGTCCGCCACCGCCCGCTGATTGGCGGTCAGACCGTCCAGGGACGCGTAGGACGCGGGCGTTACCGCCAGGAACAGGCTGTCCGTCCCGTAGGACACGTCGAACCGGGTGCCGGCCGGCAAGCCCGTCGCCGGCTGGGTCAGGCCTGAAAAGCCGCCCAGAACGCCGCCAGTGGCGCCGACGATATCGAAGCTCTGGCCCAGGGCGGGCGTGTATCCGGATGCCTCGGCTTCGGCAAATCCTCGGGTAACGGGGACGAGCGTGCCCGAAGCCGTGAAACTGCCGGGTGTTCCGGTCACCGCGATCCGGTCGTGAAAGCCATCGCCGCTGCCCGCCGTCGGCCCATCCACCTCGATCCGCAGCGCCGCCGCGTCGCCGAAGTTGATGATCGAGCCGTCGACGGTCAGTATTCCCGGCGAGTTGCCGGGAGACAGCGTTCCCGTGTTGACCACCATCCCGGAAACGGTCCCGTCACCGCCGAGGGTGCCGCCGTTCAGGAGCGGCGACTGCGCCTGAAGCCGGGAATTGACTGCCAGCGTAGCACCTGGCCGGGTGACGACCGTGCCGAAGGACTGCGTGCCGGTTTCCAGCGCCAGCGTCGTCGCGGCGCCATCGCTCGATCCGACCACCAGGGAGCCACTGCCGGCAATGTCGCCTTTCACGCTGTTGGAGGCTCCGAGAAACACGACCGTGTCGTCGGCGCCGAGACCGGTGATTCCGGACATGAGGGACCGGCCGATTAAGGTCACCGTATCGGGTCCGCCGGTCAGCATCACGTCGTCTGCCAGACTGAGCCGCAGGGCGCTGCCAGAATTGCCGGCGTTGAGGACCAGTCCGCGCAGCCGCTCGGGGTTCACCACGTCCACCGTCGAGAAACGGCCGGCGATCCCGCCGGTCGCGGTGATCACATCGTAGGACATCCCGGTGAGATAGGACCCCTGCTGTGGCAGGATACGCAGGGTACCGCCGCTCAGCGCCACCGAACTGGCGACTGCGAGACGGTCGGCTTGGGCAGGGCCGATCTCCACCGCGAAGGCCGAGCCGCTCTCGAACGTCACCGGACCGGTCGCGGACAGCGTGCCGATGGAGGCACCGGGTGCAATGGTGCCGCTCGCGGTCACGGCGCCGACGGTCCCGGTTCCCGTCAGCGTCGCGCCACGCGCCACCGTCGTGGCACTTCCGGTCAGGCTGCCGGTGACGTTCAGCACGCCGTCCGCGATGGCGTTGGTCCCGGTCATGCTGTTGGAAGCCGATAGGGTCAACGTACCCGTGCCCCGCTTCGTCAGAGTGCCGGCGCCGGTCAGCGCGTCGCTGAAGTCGAGCGCATCCGACCGGTCGAAGACCACGTCGCCGCTCAAGCCGGGAAGCAGGACGGCGGAGTACCAGGAAATGCCTTCATAGGCGTAGCCGTTCTTCGAGAAGCCTTCCGTCAGGTCCGGCGTATAGAGGTGGTCCCCGAACGCGGCGGAGTGGAAGCGGTAGATCGGCCCGGCTCCTGCGGCTGGCTTACCGATCGCGGTGAAGACCGTGCCCTGGTCCGCATATCCGCTGCCGGCCTGCCGCAAGCGGGAGACTTCCGCGGCATCGGCCGTATAGATGTGGTCGGTCCCGGCCGCCGAATGGAACTCCTGGACACCGATCAGGGCGCTATGGTTCGGCTCGTTGGAAAAGGGGACGCCCTGCTCGACGTAGCCCCGTGCGATCAGGGACCGGGCCTGTTTGGTGCTCGCCGTGTAGATGGTGTCGGCGGTGCCGGGGTGGTGCAGCCGGAACACCACTGGAAGTCCGTCGGCGGCGTCGTAGTCGGCCACCATCTGGGCGGCATGGTTCACCGTCCCCTGTTCGTCCAGTTTGACATCGATGGCGATGGTCTGCGGCAGAGCTGGCTTGGTGTAGATGGTTCCCGGCTTGGGGGTGGTGCCGGGACCGCCGGGAGTATAGATGTCGCTGTAGCCGGTGACCGCGGCGGTCGGGAGGACGACGTTGACGAGACTGCGGATGGCTGTTTCGTCACCGCTCAGAATGATGTCGATGAGGTTGTCGTGGTCTTCCCGATAGTAGGGGCCGTAGACGCTGGTGGTGCCGTTGGCCGGCGCCCCCAGTTCGGCCAAGCCCAGCACTTTCAGTGACCCGATGCCGGGACCGAGGTCGTAGCTCACGCCGTCACGGTCGATGGCCACGATCTGCCCACTGGCGTTCCTGGCCTCCAGCCGGAAATAGCGGGCGAATTCGTTCGGCAGCTTGCCGCTGACGCCATCCGGAGAGAACCCGCCGGATGTCAGCAGCCGGAGCCGGTAGACTGCATTGCCCGGATAGAGGGAGGCGCCGTCGTTCCGGATATTGCCGCCGAGCGAGGCGGGCGCGAAATCGCCGACCGACGACAACCATGTCAGCCGGGCGCCGAGCATGGCGGGACCGGCAACGTAGGGATTGCGGCTTGCCGCCGTCAGGCCGACGGCGGATTGGGGACCGTTGGGTCCGATCACCTTCAGCGGCGTGTCGTCCGCGACGATCTCGACCGAAACCGGATAGACCGCCCCCGGTGTCCCCGGTGCAAGCCGGTTGCCGAACTGGCCGAACACGACGATCACGTTCCGTTCGTTGTAGTCGTAGTTCGGATTGAGAGCCGCCGCCGACGGCGTCACCACCTGCCCGGTATTGAGCCGGATCGCGATGTCGGTCGGCGATACCGTGCTCGGCAGCAGTGGCCAGCTGAACACGACGGGCAGGGCGTCGCCCTGGACGACCGTCGCCCCGTAACCGCCCGCCAGGAGGCCGGCGACCGGAACGGCGGAGGTGAGATTGCGCAGCGGGGGCGTCGGGGTGAGTGTGGCGAGCTTTCCGTTCACGCCCGCTCCCGCCGCAACGGCACGGTTGAGATCGGCGGCGGTCGTCAGGCCAGGGATGCCGATGATACCCTCGAATCCGAAGTCGGCGGACAGGATTTTCGACGTTTCCGACCAGAGGTCGCTGTTGATGACGATGTCGCGCCTCAGTTCGACATAAGCTGGAAACTGGTAGGGCACATCATCCATGGGCAGTACATCCATCTGTGTAGCCATGCCCATTCAGGACCGGCCAACAGACGACCCTCAGCGTGCCATCCGTGCCGTTCGCTTCATGGAGCGATCGCTCTCATCAGGATAGTACTATGATTTAACCATTAGAGGTAGCTCTATTGTATGATCCGGCGATGAGAGTAAGCTACCCGGTCAACAGGGGTTGATGATATCCCGCTCCGCATCCCAGTCTCCTTGCCGGCGGCTTTCAACCGCCGGCAAGGAGAATCAACGGGACAGTCTCTCAGGCGGAATATGCGACGAACACTACCAACGACCGCGCCGCCACTTCGACGGCCTCTTCGCCGCCCGGCGTCTCGAAGCCTTCGCCATCCGGCGCGTTGGTGTCGATCACCGCCTTCCAGACGTGGCCTTCCCGCTCGGGAAGCTTGAACGGTACCGGACCGTCGAAGGCGTTGAACGCGACGATGACGTCGTTCCACTCGCCCTCGCCGGTCAGGTCGTCGCGCGACAGGCGGAGCGCTATCGACTTGACGCCGGCGTCTTCCCAATGCTCCGGCGTCTGCTCGCCGCCACCGGGATTGAACCAGTTGACCGCCATGCCGTCCCGGAAGCTCTCGCGCCGCAGGATCGGCTGGGACTGGCGGATTTCGATCAGCCGGCGGGTAAACGCCATCAGCGCGTTGCCGCTGTCGCCGATGCCTTCCCAATCCACCCACGAGATATCGCTGTCCTGGCAGTAGCCGTTGTTGTTGCCGCCTTGGGAGCGGCCGAACTCGTCGCCCGCCAGGATCATCGGCGTGCCGTGCGACAGCAGCAGCGTCGCCAGGAAGTTGCGCTTCTGGCGCTCGCGGACGGCGATGATGCCCTCGTCGTCGGTCAGGCCCTCGGCGCCGTAGTTGAAGCTCCGGTTGTCCGAATGGCCGTCCTTGTTGTCCTCGCCGTTCGCCTCGTTGTGCTTCTCGTTGTACGAGACGGTGTCGTTGAGGGTGAAGCCGTCATGGGCGGTGATGAAGTTGACGCCCGCCCACGGCCGGCGGCCCCGGATGTCGTAGACGTCGCCCGACCCGGTCACCCGTGCGGCCAGGTCCTGCATGACGCCCTCGGTGCCCTTCCAGTAGTCGCGGACGGTGTCGCGGTACTTGTCGTTCCACTCGGCCCAGCCGGGCGGGAAGCCGCCGACCTGATAGCCGCCCGGCCCGATGTCCCACGGCTCGCCGACCAGCTTGACCTTGCTCAGGACAGGGTCCTGCCCGACCGCGTCGAAGAAGCCGCCGCGCTGGTCGAAGCCGTGCGGCTCGCGCCCCAGGATCGTGCCCAGGTCGAAGCGGAAGCCGTCGACATGCATGTCGGTCGCCCAGTAGCGTAAGGAATCCAGCACCATCTGGAGGACGCGCGGATGCGACGTGTTGACGGTGTTGCCGGTGCCGGTATCGTTGATGTAGTAGCGCGGCTCCTCCGGCATCGTCCGGTAGTAGCTGAAGTTGTCGATACCCTTGAACGACAGCGTCGGCCCCAGTTCGTTGCCTTCGGCGGTGTGGTTGTAGACGACGTCCAGGATCACCTCGATCCCGGCGTCGTGGAACGTCCGCACCATGTCGCGGAAGCCGTTCAGCCCGCCCGGTCCCAGATAGCGCTGCTCGGGCGCGAAGAACGCCATCGTGTTGTAGCCCCAGAAATTGGTGAGGCCCTTGGACATCAAGTGTTCGTCATCGGGAAATGCGTGGATCGGCAGCAACTCGACCGAGGTCACGCCCAGGCTCTTGATGTAGTCGACGATCGCCTTGTCGGCCATGCCGTCGAAGGTGCCGCGCAGGTTTTCGGCGACGGCGGGGTGCCGCTTGGTGAAGCCGCGCAGATGGGTCTCGTAGAAGATCGTCTTCGCCCAGGGAATGCGCGGCTTCTCGTCGCCCTTCCAGTCGTAGGCGTTGGGGTCGACCACGATGCCCTTCGGCGTCCCCTTGGCGCTGTCGTCGGCGTTGAACGACAGGTCCTTTTCCTCGTCGTTCAGGATATAGCCGAAATGGGCCGGCGACCACTCGACCTCGCCATGCAGCGCCCTGGCATAGGGATCGAGCAGCAGCTTGTTGGGGTTGAAGCGGTGACCGTTCTCCGGATCGTAGGGACCGTGGACCCGGTAGCCGTAGAGCGTGCCCGGACCGACGCCCGGCAGGAACCCGTGCCAGATTTCGTTGGTGTATTCGGGCAAGGTGATCCGCTCGACTTCCTCGCCGCTCTTCTCGTCGAACAGGCAGAGTTCCACGCGCTCGGCATGGGCGGAGAAGATGGCGAAGTTGGTCCCCTCGCCAGTCCATGTAGCGCCCAGCACCGTATGATCGCCCGTCTCGACGGTGCGGCTAGAATTGGTCAAGTCTGGCATTGGTATCCCTGTTGGTTCATGAGCGCGTAAAGCTCGCCCCCATGAACCAGAACCGCCGGATATAGTTGCGGCTGCGAGATTAGAAATTTCGTGGTCGATTTGCCGTCAAGTCCGGGCACAAGTCGGGGCATGACAAGATTGAAATAATGGCGCTGTCACTCGTCATGCCCCGACTTGCACTTCAATACCTTCCGGCAACAACTATACGATCGGTCTCACGCAACGAACTTGCACTGCGAGGCCGGTGTCCGGGTATCCATGTTGCGTCCCCGGTTCAGATGGTCATCCGCCTCCGCAAGGCTGCCGATCATGCGGGCGTACAGGAACAGCGTGAAAGCCGCCGTTTCCAGCGCCGCCGCCGGGCACGCGCCGCTGCGGTAGGGCTGCCACAGCATCTTGAGCAGCAGCGCCGCGATCACGGCGTCGATGTTGACGCAATAGACCGTGCGGGAAACGCCGGCGTCGAACAGCGCCTGCACCAGGGCGCGGTAATAGTCGTGGAAGACGTTGTACTCGCCCCGGTCCAGCATCAAGTCCCAGATGAAGACTTCGCGCGGGTCGTGGTTGACCGGCTTGTCCTTGAACACCGGGTGGTTGACTCCCGGGATCTTCTGGATGTCCAGGCTGCCCGCCGTCTTCCGGTTCGACTTGTACTGGGCGTAGACCTCCGTATAGCGCACCGCCAGGGCCTTCAGGTCCAGGCCGTGGCCGCTGTCGCCCGGATCGTTCAGGTCGGCGTCGCGGAACTGGTCGAGTAGGAAGGCGATGCCCTCGTAGCCGTTGCCGCCATGCGCATAGCCGCTGTGCGACAGGAAGCCGACCAGCGCCTTGTTCAACTGCACCCGCTCCGGCGTTTCCGGCCCGTCGGCCGACACGGCACCCTTGACGCCCTGGATGCTGATGGCGCCTGGGCCGTTGGTCAGCAGCAGCCCGATCAAGGTCTGGAAGACGAACAGGTCCTCGGGCCTGGGTTCCTGCCCCAGCAGCCCCAGATAGGCCACCTCCGTCAGCGACCGACGTCCCAGGATTTCCTCATTCGAAACACCGCAGAAGCGTCCGGCTTCGTGCTGGTTCGCTGGGACCGACGCCCCCAGCAGCGTGCCGACAAGCTTTATCCCCCATGGCAGGTTCTCGACCGACAGCAGGGAAATCCGCTTCCGCATCAGCGGCCCCCAGGCAAGCGTCGCTGAAATTGCTGCCAGCACTCCATCCGCCGTCGGGTGCCTGCCCAGGCTTTCCAGATAGCGCACGAAGACCGACCGCGCACCCCGCTCCCGCAGCCCCGCCAGCAAAGCCGCCGCCTCGGCATCCTCCTTCTTCCCCACCAAGACGCCGCGCATCGCCTCGTCCGGAACCACGCCGCCGAAGTCGAATTCCTCGTCCAGTGCCGTCTTCAAGCCGGCTCCGGCAAAAGCATCGACCAGGAACCGCACTGCGCGGCGCGCCGGCTCGACCCGCCTGGGACCGATCAGGCAGGCTGCCGCGGCCATCACCGCATTAGGCGCGTTGCCGTCCTCCCGCGACGCCTGAGCCGCCACCAGGACAGGCGTGCCGTGCAGGTTCAGGAACGACCCGACCGCCGCATTGACCAGTGCGCGGTCGTTGTCGCCGCCCGCCTCATGGACCAGCGCCAGGGCGATGTTGGTCTCCAGCGGGTTCTGCGCCGCGTCCAGCATCGTGACGCCGTTCAGGCTGGCGACCTGGGTCTTCGGGTCCAGTTGCGACGCGCCCGATGCGTCCTTCAGCGTCTGGCGCGGAAACACCGTGCCGACCTGCCGGTTCAGCAGCGCGATCTGCTCGTTGTACGGCGCCACCGCCTCGACCACCGGCAGGTCTAGCGCTGCGGGAAGCGAGATGCCGCGCGTCGAGGCGAACCACGGCTTCAGCGCCAGGCTGCCTTCCGGCGGGAAGTCCGGCCGGGTCGCGTTCTCGCGCATCACGGCGGTCAGCGCCATCGGAATATGGGCGATGTTGGTGACCACGGCGCCTCTTGCCGAGAACACCGGGTTCTCCGGCGTGAAGATGCCGTCGACGCCGAACTTCGCCATGAACCACTGTTCCTTGGCCCCGGCGTCGTCGTCTCCGCCCGCCATGGCGCCTGCGTGCCCAACAGCCCGCGTCAGCCTCGCCTTCCAGCGCCCGACAACGCAGGCGACCACCGGCTTGTTGAAGTCGGCCTCAAGCTCGTAATGACCACCCGGCTCGGCATAAAGCACCGCCGCCTTGCTGCGCGCGTCGTTCGCCAACGCAAAGGCGAACTCGGGCGCCGCATAGTGGATGTAGATGTCCTTCCCGCTGGAGATCGCCGTCGTCGTGCCCCAGCCCGCCATCCGCAGATACGTCGCGATCGTCGTCGTAAAGTTGCCGGAGTTCGACAGGATTGCGATCGAGCCCTTCTTCAGCGCCTCCGCCGGGTTGTCTCCACCCAAAGCACCGCCGATACGCACCTCGTTCCAGGCATCCGCGACACCCAGGCTGTTGCCGCCGAAGATGTCGATGCCGTTCTGCTGACCCATCGCCCGGATCTCGCGGGCATCGTGGACCGACAGCTTTTCCGTGACGATGAAGATCTTGTTGAGTTCCGGGTTGACCCGGATCAGCTCCGCCACGCCGTCGCGCGCCGCCGATGGTGGCAGGTAGACGACGCCGCAGTTGAAGCGGTGCCCCGCCTGCATGCCCTCGCGCACGCTGTTATAGACGGGAACGTCCCCCAGCGACGTTTCCAGCACTTGGCCGCTCCGTCCCGGTGACGTGCCGAACACGACGTTGCCGCCGGAATAGACGTGCCCGACGGGTGTAACGTCCTTCGACTCGCCGCCCAGGATGTTGAGCACGCAGACCCGGTCCTGCCTCGTCGCGATCTGCGACAGCGAATTGATGCCGACATAGTATTTGAACTCGCCGAAACCTTGCTTGAACATCGTCGTTTCCTCCCGGATTTTTTCAGGCCGCCGCGCGGGCGTTCTTCAGGCTGGCCGCGATCTGGTCGCGCCCGCCCGCCTTCATCCACTCGTCTATTTGCCGGGCGAATCCGACGACTTCGCTCATGTCGCTGTCGAAGCCGAAGATGTGATAGGGCACTCCCAGCGCCTCCAGCGTGTCGCGCATCGCGCCCATGCCCCGGATCAGGTTTGGCCCGCCGCGACCGACCACGACATGGAGCGGGGTAGGGCCATGCGCGCTGAAATGCTCGCGCAGGGCATCCGCCATGGCGCGGAAGGTTTCGAAGATGTCGGTGTTGTTGGACTTGCCGCCGATGATGAACAGCACGTTGGTCTGCCGGAGCCAGTGCTTGAAGCAGATCCTTGCGACCTCCCGCATCTTCTCGTAGGGCGGGTTGCCGCCGAAGTCGGAGGAGATGATCGCGTTGTCGCCCAGCATCTCCGTCACCAGCGAATTGGCGCCGCCGCCGAAAGTCGGCGCCAGGATCGTCCCGGCCGGGTTGATCACATAGACGTCGCTCTGGCCCTGGTACGTGCGGAGCTGGTTGATCTCCTGCTCGAAGTCGGAATAGTCCACCGCGAACAGGTCGGACGGCAGGTTCAGCCGGCCCCAGCGCGGATCGTCGCGGTCGAAGCCGCATTTGAAGTCGCAGGCGACCGGCGTCAGCCGCCCCTGCCGGTCGGCCCGCATCCGGATCGGGTTCAGCTCCAGCGTGGTCATGCCGAAATTGTGGAACAGCTCCCACAGCTTGGGCAGCTGCTGCACCAGGGGAGAGATGATCTGCTTCGGCGCCTTCAGTTCGGTCAGCGCATTGGCGACCACGAAGGCCTTAAGGCCGGTCAGCGGATCGAACGGAATGCTGGCGACAAGGCTCTTGTCGATCTCCTCGATATCGACGCCGCCGTGATGGGTAAGCGTCATCGTCGGGGCACGGAACCGGGTGCTGTCCGTAATAGAGAAATAGACTTCATGTTCGGCAGGAACCGCACCTTCGAAGGTCACGCCGTTGGCCTTGTAGAAATTGTTGCCAACCCTGTGCTCGGCGAAGTAAAGCCGTTCCTTCTCCTTGAGCGCCGTCTGAAGGTCCTTGGCGCGCCCCAGCAAACCCGCCTTGCCCTTCTTGCCGACGCCGCCCTTGAAGACCGGCTTGACGAAAACGGAGCCGTGCCGGGCGATCAGGTCCTTGATCTCGCCTTCCGAAGCCGCCGGCCCCAGGACTTCCGACGTCGGAAACCCGGCGAATTGCAGCAGCTTGGCGCCATGGAGCATTCCCGTGACCTGCATGTCGTCCTCCCCTGTTTATGGCCATGTTTATGGTCGTTTGCGAGCACGGTCGGGCCGTGAAGAACGGAACTTCTGTTCCGTCAACAGGACTCAACTGAAACTAATTTTCCGGTAGACTTGTCGAAGCGGCTTTCTGACTTCAGTTGACCTGCCCGTCGACTGATTTATAACAGAACAACCTGTCATTACCCTGTCAAAGACACTGCTTTTCGAAGCGAAATTTCCTCCGCATGGAAAACCATAGGCCTATGCCGAGCCGGATGACCGGCGCTCCGGAGATGTTGGGCCACGGCCCAACAGACACTGTCCCCACACGCCAATGTCTTCGGCCCCCGGTAGCGCTTGCTAAAAAGATGATGCGCATCATAATACGCATCACACACTGCTCGACGGGAGGAAAAGTCGATGCGGATTGGAACGACGAAGGCTTACGATATCGACGCCCTCTAAGGCGCGATTCAACATGACACTTAACGAGGATCTCGTCCGCGCTGTCCGCGAACACACCGACAACCTTTCCGATTATGTCGAAAAGCTGCTAATTTCGGCGGTGGAGGAGGAGCGGCGCAGAAAGGCGGAAGACGAACGGCATTGGGCGGAAGTCTGCGACTCTTGGAACGAGTTCCACGCCAAGCAGGGCAATTTCGCTGATGAGCACAACAGACATTTGCTTCCTGACGGCTACATACCCTGATGGGCCAGTTCGACGTCTATCTGAACCAAGGCCGCACACGCAACTCGGTTCCTTTCGTGCTGGTCATCCAAAGTGATCGTTTCGAATCCTCGACTCACCGTATCGTCGTTCCCCTTGTTCTTCGTAGCGAGCTCGGAATACTTGACCGGCAACTGAACCCTTCTTTTACAGTGGATAATCAAGTCGTTGTCATGGACACGCTTCAACTTGTCTCGCTGCCGGCTAAGGCGCTAGGTCAGAAGGTATGCACGCTCGATCAAGATCACCTGTCAATCATACGCGCAATCGACGCGCTGATCGCTCAGGACCGGTGATGCCGCGCGTCAGACGAAGAACCAATCGATGCCCTTGACCAGCTCGACTGCATCTACCGTCAGCGTATTGGTATTCTCATTGAACTCGCTTTCCGGCGTCGTCAGGCTGAACACGGTCTTGCCGCTGGCGACCGAGACATCCAGGCGATAGTCGCCCGGATCGCCATCCGGCGTTTCTATGATGATGCGGTCCCCCGCAGCGACGCCGGCGCCGTTGAAGCCGGTTACCGAACTGTCGCCCGGCGCTACCTCGATCACCGTGCTGGCGGATAGATGAAAGATATCCGCGTCGTTGTTCTCGCTGATGATCATATCGTTGCCGCTGATGTAGAACTCGTCGTTGCCGCCCTTGCCGATCAATGTTTCGTCACCAACCGCGTCGCCGAAGAAGTCGTCCTTCCCTGTACCGACGACTTCGATGTCGAAGCTATGGAAAAATCCGGGAATATAGATCAGGCGTCCCTCGCCGAAGACTTCGATCCGTTCCGTTGTGGAAATCGTGCCGACGTCGAAATCGTTACTGTCGTCGCTGTCATCGATCCCGAAAGTGATTGCCAGGCTCTCCGTCCCCGTGGACTCCCGGTCGCGGATGATGACATCGGTGCTTTTGCCGCCGACATGGGTGTTGTTCGTGATCCGCACGATATCGTCGCCGACGCCGCCGTCCAGTTCGCTAAAGGCCAGATCCGGCGTGAAGAAGCGGATATCGCCCCGACCCGGATCGTAGAGCAGCAAGTCGTCACCGGAGCCGCCGTTGCTGTGCGCAACTCCGGTCCCGCTGTTCAGGATGTCGTTGCCGGTCCCGCCGAACAGAAAATCCTCACCCGTACCGCCACGCAGGCGGTCGTTGCCTGTTCCGCCAGCCAGGAAGTCGGTTCCTGCTCCTCCTTCCAGAAGGTCGTTGCCGGCGCGCCCGTTCAGACCGTCGCTGCCGCCGAAGCCTCTCAGTACGTCGTCGCCGAGCGTTCCGAAAAGGGAGTCGTCGTTCATGGTTCCATTGAAAGTCGCCATCCCAATGCCTCATCGCTTGAAAGGAAGCAGCGCACACCACGATGGCGCACGACAACAATGGCGCAGGATATTTGCCGATGGCGACTGTCGATTAAGATCATGCCGGTTCGTTCATGATCGCCACTCGTGCTTCACAGTCAGCATTTTAGGATTAAAATCATTGAAAATCCTATGTCGATAGGATAAAACATCCACTCTGTTCTTCCAAGGACCATCGACCATGCCCGCATCCGCCACGCCAGCCCCGAGCCCCCGCCGCCTTCTCCCGCGTCAGGAGCTTTTCGCCTTCCACGCCTCACGCGGCGCCAGCCTTGCGCAGGCGTCGCGGCTGGCCGGATACTCGCCGCAGGGTGCGCGGCAGCGGGGTAGCGTTTTGATGGCGAATAGTGACATTCGTCTACGTGTCGAGGAGTTTCGGCGCGAATGGATGGCCGAGCGTGACGCCTCTATCGCCGAAGCCGTCGAGGAAACCGGGAAGGTCGTGGAAATGGCGATCCGCCTGGAACGTCCGACCGCGGCACTGATGGCGATCGAATTGAAACTGAAGCTGCGCGGCTTCATCCATGATCGCCGCTTCACCCTCTACACGGACAGTCCGGATGACGATCTGAGCACCTGTCTCTTCGACCCGCGCGAGGACGAAGATCCCCCTCTCGAAGACCTATCCGCCGAAGATCCACCCGAAGCGCCGCTTCCGTCGGCGGAAACCCCGTCCCCGAACCAGCCGGCTGCCGCCCCCGCGCCGGCGAAACCTGCATCCATCCTTCGGATCCCGCCTGTTCCCCCTCGCGCGCTGGAGGCGTTCGGCATCGACCCGAAGGACTTTCCGACAGTCTGTCCCGCAGAGCCGGGCGGCAACCGATCGACCTGAAACGGTCCATCGACGGCAGTCCGGCGGCGAGGCGGCGCGATGTCAGATCTTTCGGCCCGGAATGATGCCGCTGAGCACTTCCTTCGCCGTATCGACCAGGACGCTGCCCTGATCGGGGTCGCCCTTGAGCAGGGTGGACATGAAGGCCTTGGCCTGGGCCACGGTAATATGGGGCGGAAGGGGCGGCACGTTGGGATCGGTCTTGACCTCCAGCACGACCGGCCGGTCCGACGACAGCGCCTCATCCCAGGCGGGACCCATCCGCTCGGGATCGTCCACGTATATCCCCCTCAGCCCGATCAGTTCGGCGAACCTGTGATAGGGAACGTCCGGGATCTGCTGGGATGCCTCGAACTTCGGGTCGCCTTGCTGCACCCGCTGTTCCCAGGTCACCTGGTTGAGGTCCTCGTTGTTAAAGACGCAGACGACCCACCGGGGATCGGCCCAGTTCCTCCAATACTTGGCGACGGTGATCAGTTCCGCCATGTTGTTCATCTGCATGGCGCCGTCGCCGACCAGGGCTATGACGGGCCGGTCGGGATGGGCGAACTTGGCGGCGATGGCATAGGGCACCGCGGCGCCCATGGACGCCAGACCGCCGGACAGCGAGCCCATCATGCCCCGTCGCATCTTCAGATCGCGGGCGTACCAGTTGGCGCAGGACCCGGAATCGCTGGTTATGATTGCCCGATCCGGCAGGCGCGGCGACAGTTCCCAGGTGACGCGCTGCGGGTTGACCGGATCGGCCGAGTGCATCGCCCTGGACTCCAGGGTCTTCCACCATGCAGCCACGTTCCCTTCGATCTCGTCGCGCCAGGACCGGTCGGTCTTCTGCTCAAGCAAGGGCAGCAAGGCGCGCAGCGTCTCGACGCTGTCGCCGGTCAGGTTGACGTCCATCGGATAGCGAATGCTCAGCATGTCCGGCTTGATGTCGATCTGGACGCCGCGAGCCTGACCCTCCTTGGGCAGGAACTCCGAATAAGGGAAGCCCGAGCCGATCATCAGGAGCGTATCGCACTCCATCATCAAATCGTAGCTGGGCTTGGTCCCGAGCAGGCCGATCGATCCGGTCACCCACGGCAGTTCGTCCGGCAGGGCCGCCTTGCCGAGCAGCGCCTTGGCGGCGCCGGCCTGCAACTTGTCGGCCACCGCGATCACTTCGTCGGTGGCATGCAGCGCGCCGGCGCCGACCAGGATCGCCACCTTCTTGCCGGCATTCAGCACATCCGCCGCCGAACGGAGGTCCTCATCGTAGGGAACGATCTTCGGCACCCGGTAGCCGACGCCGGAGAACACGGACCCATGCTTGCGCGGCGGGTCCTCGTAAGGCATGTCCTGAAGGTCGTTGGGCAAAATCAACGCCGTGACGCGCCGCTCCGATACGGCGATCCGGACCGCGCGGTCGACCAGATGGCGCACCTGTCCCGGAACCATCGCCTGCTGCACGAAGGCGCCGGCGACGTCCTTGAACATGCTGACAAGGTCCAGTTCCTGCTGGTAATGCGACCCGACCGCCGTCCTCGCCTGCTGGCCGGCGATGGCCAGGACCGGCATATGGTCGAGGCGCGCATCGTAAAGACCGGTAATCAAGTGCGAGGCGCCGGGACCCGACGTGGCGATGCAGACGCCGAGTTCACCCGTGAACTTGGCATGTGCCGCCGCCATGAAAGCCGCCATCTCCTCGTGCCGCGCCTGGATGAATTCGATCTTGCCGTCGAACCGGTCGAGGGCGCCGAGCAGGCCGTTGATGCCGTCGCCGGGGTAGCCGTAAACGCGCCGCACACCCCAGTCATACAAGCGCCGCCAAAAGAAATCGCCGACCGTCTGAGCCATCGTCCGTCACCTGTCCTGCTGCATAGTCAAGTGAACTCAACAGCCGGACGCGCGTCTTGTTTTGTGACAATGATTTTATCTGCGGCGTCGACGATGCCGGTTGGGCAATTTACAGGTGCAGCCCGACTTGACGACCGGGCATCGCCGTATCATACCCGGATCGCTCGATCCTTTCGAAATGCTCACAGGAGTTTAACGTTCGTGCGCCCAATCTCAGCGTGCTTCAGCATTGAAGCGCTCGGGCGCCGGCGGGATTGGAGTTTGGCTGAAATGGACGAGTTGCGCCGGCTGGAAGCGCTAAAGGCTTACGAAATCCTCGATACCGAACCGGAAGCGGCTTTCGACCGGTTGACGGCCGTCGCCGCTGGCCTGTTCGAGACCCCAGTGTCCCTGGTATCGCTGATCGACGAGACGCGTCAATGGTTCAAGTCCTGCCGGGGACTGGCGGTGACCGAAACGCCGCGCGACATGGCCTTTTGCGACCACGCCATCCGTGCCGACGACGTTCTGGTCGTTCCCGACGCTACCCGTGATCCCCGCTTCCGTTCCAACCCGCTGGTCGTCGGCGAACCCCATATCCGGTTCTATGCGGGGGCACCGCTGCGCACGCCCGGAGGGGAAGTGCTGGGCACCCTGTGCGTCATCGATTTCAAGCCGCGCCGCCCGTCGCCGGAAAATATCCGGCTGCTTGCCTTGTTGGCCCAGGCCGTCGTCGACGCTCTCGAACTGCGCGTGGCTCTGGCGCGGCACGACCGGGAGACCGAACGGCGCAAGCAGGCGGAGGCGGCGGCCGCCGCCACCGAACAGCGTTTTCGCGACCTGACCGAAGTCTCCGCGGATTGGTTCTGGGAAACGGACGCCGACCACCGCTTCAGCTTCGTCTCGCCAAGCTGCCGCGAGTTCGGGCTCGATCCCGCATGCCTGCTCGGCCGTGCTCGCTGGGAGGTGGCGACACGCGATCACGACGCCGATGCGGCACTATGGGACGATCACAGGGAGTTGCTGGACCAGCGGCAGCCGTTCCGCAACTTCGAATACCGGGTGGAAGCGCTTCATGTCGCCGTCAGCGGCGTCCCGATGATCGATGAGGCCGGTGTTTTCATGGGATACTGGGGGACGGCGCGGGACATCACCGGCCGGCATGCCGCCGAGACGGCGTTGCGCGACAGCGAGACGCTCAAGCGGTCGATCCTCGACAGCGCCCTGGATGCGATCGTCACCGTCGACGACGACGGCCGGATCGTCGAATTCAACCGTGCCGCCGAATTGCTGACCGGCCGCTCCCGGTCCGATATGCTGGGCGAGGACATGGCCGGCCTGCTGGTGCCGGAGCGATTCCGCAGCCGCCATGGGCTGGCCATGGCAAGGTATCTCGCCACCGGCGCCTCGACGATCCTGGGCCGCCGGATCGAACTGCCGGCGATGGCCGAAGGCGGCCGAGAGTTCCCGGCGGAACTCGCCATCTCTCCCATCAAGCTGGGGGAACGTACCTTATTCACGGCGCATCTGCGCGACCTGACGGAGCGCAAGGCGGCCGAGGAGCGGATCGCGCTGCTGCAATCCGTCGTGCTCTACGCCAACGACTCCGTGCTGATCACCGAGGCCGAGCCGATCGACGGCCACGGTCCCCGCATCGTCTACGTCAACGAAGCCTTCACCGCCATGACCGGCTACACGGCGGACGAGGTCGCCGGACAGACGCCGCGCCTGCTCCAGGGACCCGGCACCGACCGCGCGGCACTCGACCGCATCCGGGCGGCGCTGGTCGCATGGCAGCCGGTCCGGACCGAGGTGCTGAACTACCGGAAGGACGGGTCGGAGTTCTGGGTCGAACTGGACATCACGCCCATCGCCGACAGCAACGGCTGGTACACCCACTGGATCTCCATCCAGCGCGACACCACCGCGCGCCGTCGATCGGAGGAGTCGCTGCGCGAGCGCGAGGCGAAGGTGCGCCAACTGGCGGAGCGTCAGGAAGGTCTGCTCGACGCGCTGCCCGCCCATGTAGCACTGCTCGACGCATCCAGCACGATCGTTTCCGTCAACAAGGCGTGGCGGGCCTTCGCGCTGGACAACGGGCTCTCGGGCGGCGGGGTGGCGCTCGGTTCCAGTTATCTCGCCGTCTGCGAGAACGCCAGCGGCACCTGCGCCGAGGAGGCGATGCCGATAGGGGCCGGCCTGCGCCGGATACTCCAGGGCGAACAGGACTTCTTCAGCCTCGACTATCCGTGCCACTCGCCGCGTGAGGAGCGGTGGTACCGTTTCATGGCGGCGCCGCTGACACCGGGACGGCGCGACGGCGCCGTGGTCATGCATGTCGACATCACCGAGGCCAAGCTGGCGGAGCGGGAGATCATCCTCGCCAAAGCCGAAGCGGAGCGGGCAGGGCGCGCCAAGACGGAATTCCTGGCGACCATGAGCCACGAGATCCGCACGCCCATGAACGGCGTCATCGGGCTGGCCGGCTTGCTGCTGGATACCGGCCTGGACGCGGCGCAGCGCCGGCTCGCCGAAACCTTGCGGGAATCCGCCGACCATCTGCTCCAGATCGTCAGCGACGTGCTCGACTTCTCCAAGCTGGAGGCCGGCCTGATCGAGTTCGAGGAGATCTCCTTCGACCTTGAGCAGGTTGTGACGAGCACGCTCGACATGCTAGTGCCGCGCGCCCATGCCGCCGGTCTGGAGATCGGCTATCTGATACGGTCCGCGGTACCCGTCCGTCTGGTCGGAGATCCCAGCCGGCTGCGCCAGGTCCTGCTCAACCTGATCGGCAACGGCATCAAGTTCACGGATAGCGGCGGCGTCCGGCTGGAAGTGGACCTGCTGGGCAGCGACGGCGACGAAGTGCTGGTCGCCTTCTCCGTGACCGATACCGGGATCGGCATCGCCCCCGACCTCATGGTCCGGCTGTTCCGCGAATTTTCGCAGGGCGATGGCAGCACCGCGCGCCGCTATGGCGGGACGGGTCTTGGCCTCGCGATCAGCCAGCGGCTGGTCGCCCAGATGGGCGGCGACATCGCGGTGGACAGCACTCTCGGGGAGGGGAGCTGCTTCCGGTTCGAGGCGCTTCTGCGGCGGGACTGCGCATTCCCGGCCGATACGGCGAACGGACGGCCACGAAGCACCCGAGACGGGAGCCTGAAGGATCTGCGCGTCCTGATCGCCGATCCCAATCCGGTCGGACGCAAGATCCTGAAAGACCAACTGGCCGAGATCGGCGTATACGCGGAGGCCTTCCCGTCGGATAGCGAGGCCCGTATCCATGCCGACCGGATGCTGCGGTTTGGCCGTCCTTTCGACATCGCCCTCGTCAACATGGAGCCGCATGAAGGCGCCTCGTCGAACGAGCGCGGCGCGGTCCGCCTGCTGGCGGCGACGCGGTGTCCGGCCCGTCCTTCGGATGGTCCCCTGGCCGTCCGCCAATCGGAGTCTTGCGACGCGATCCTCCGGAAACCGGTCGCCCTTTCGGAACTGGTCCGCTGCCTGGGCGCTCTCAGCGGCCGCACGAGCGATCCCGGACCGGAGGCACCCGACCGTCCCGCCGCGGTGTCCGCATCTCCGCCGGTGAGGATGCGGGTTCTGCTTGCCGAAGATAACCGGACCAACCAGCTGGTCGCCGTAACCATGCTGGAGCGTCTCGGCTTCCGGGTCGATGTCGCCGCAAACGGGTTCGAAGCGGTCGAGGCGGTGCGCAGCCGGCCCTACGATATCGTCCTGATGGACGTCATGATGCCGGAAATGGACGGGATCGCGGCCACGCGGGCGATCCGCGCGCTTCCCGGCGATGCCGCACGCATCCCGATCCTGGCCGTCACCGCCAACGCCTTCTCCCATGACCGGGATGCTTGCTTCGAGGCAGGCATGAACGGTTTCCTGTCGAAGCCCATCGTCGCCGACCGTCTGGTCGAAGCTGTCAAGGCGCTGGCGCACCGGGACGACGAGGCCGGAGATGGCGAAGAGTCCGCGACCCTCGATGGCAAAGCGGACTTCAGTTCATCCGTTCCGACAACCCTGCTGCGGGATATCGGCCTCGACGGTGTGCAGGAAACTGTCGCCGTCATGATCGAGGAAACGGTGTCGCGGCTGGAGCGCATGGAACGGCTGGTCGAGCGGGGAAACACCGGCGATCTCATCCGCGAGGCGCATTCGCTCAAAAGCGCCGCTAGCACCTTCGGGCTGGATGCGCTTTCCGGACTGGCCGAACATCTGGAAATGGCGCTCCGCCATGACCGCAGGGTCGATCATCTAGCGATCCTCAGCCGGATGAACCGAGCCTTCGTCCAGGGCGAACGTGAACTCCGCCGCTGGGTCGATGGCCTTGAATGAGCCGAACCGCGTGAAAGGCCGATACGTCATGAGCACACATCCCTCCGGATCTGCGAAACCCGATCCCGCCGCCCAGCTGTCGCCCCATGACCCGGACTGGTGGCGCGGCGCCGTGATCTACGAGATCTATCCCCGGTCGTTCCAGGATTCCAACGGTGACGGCATCGGAGACCTGCGGGGGATCACGGACCGGCTCGGCTATGTGGCCGATCTCGGCGTCGATGCGATCTGGCTGGCTCCCTTCTTCATGTCGCCCCAGAAGGACTTCGGCTACGACATCTCCGACTACTGCAACATCGATCCGGCCTATGGAACCCTGGCTGATTTCGACGCGCTGATGGCGGAGGCCCACCGGCTGGGCCTGAAGGTCATGATCGACCAGGTGCTGAGCCATTCCTCCGACCGCCATCCCTGGTTCGTCGAGAGCCGGTCGAGCCGCGACAACCCCAAGGCCGACTGGTATGTCTGGAGCGACCCGCAGCCCGACGGCAGTCCGCCCAACAACTGGCTGTCGGTGTTTGGCGGCAGTTCGTGGCATTGGGACTCCCGCCGCCGGCAGTATTATCTGCACAATTTCCTGACCGAGCAGCCCGACCTGAACTTCCACAACGAGGAAACCGTCGGAGCCCTGCTGGACACCGTCAAGTTCTGGCTGGACCGGGGCGTCGATGGTTTCCGCCTGGACACAACCAACTTCTACTTCCACGACACCGCGCTGCGCTCCAACCCGCCCGATCCCGCCGTCCCGGACAACAAGCGGATCGAGGCATATAATTGGCAGGACCACCGCTACGACAAGAACCGTCCGGAAACGCCGGGCTTCCTCCGGCGGTTGCGCGCCTTGCTGGACCTCTACCCCGGATCGGCAACGGTCGGCGAGATCGGCCACGGTCCCCGCTCGCTGGACCTGATGGCCGAGTATACCGGCGGTGGCGACAAGCTGAACATGGCCTATACCTTCGACTTCCTCGGTGCGGCCTTCTCGGCGGATCACTTCCGCTCCCACATCGCTCGCTTCGAGGAAGTCGCGGTCGACGGCTGGCCGTGCTGGGCCTTTTCCAACCATGACGTGGTGCGTCATGTCAGCCGGTGGCGGTCGCATGCCGCGGACGACCTGGGTTTCGCCAAGCTCACCGCGGCGCTCCTGCTGTCGCTTCGCGGCTCGATCTGCCTGTACCAGGGTGAGGAACTGGGCCTGCACGAAGCCGAACTGGCTTATCAGGACCTCGTCGATCCCTACGGTCTCCGCCTCTGGCCCGAGTTCAAGGGCCGCGACGGCTGCCGGACGCCGATGGTCTGGGACTGCGGCTCATCGACCGGCGGATTCACCGGCGGCCGACCCTGGCTGCCGGTATCCGCCGCCCATCTCGGCCGTGCCGTGAATGCCCAGGACACTGATGCGGGTTCCATCCTGAACTATTACCGGCGCCTGCTGCGCTTCCGCTCCGAGCATCCGGCGCTGGTCAAGGGCGATATCTCCTTTCTCGGCAACGCCTCACCGGAACCGGGTGAAGTCTTCGCCTTCGTCCGGCGGTACCAGGGCTCCGAGATCCTCTGCGCCTTCAATCTGTCAGGGGAGCCGGCGACCTTCCGGAACGGCGGCGAGGACATCCGGCTTGCCGGCCACGGGGTCCATATCGGCGGGTTCGTCTGAGAAAGCGCGCATGCCGTCCTTGCACAAAGCATCTTGCGTCCCGAGCCAACTGGTATGATGATTGTTCCACAGCAAAGCCGGTGCGAACAAACCGGCACAAAAAGCCGTGGCATCAACCTGTGGGAGGGAAGCGCCGTGCAGAATCCATCGAAATCCCGCAATCGCCTGATCTTCGCCGCGTTGGCGGCAACCCTGCTGTTCTCGTTCACCGCAGACCGGAACGCCGCGCAGGCATCGCCGGAAAGCCCGGTGATCGCACTGTCCAACTCCTATTACGGCAATACCTGGCGCCACCAGATGGTCGAAAGCTTCGAGGAAGCCGCCGGCCAAGCCAAGAAGGACGGCAAGATCCAGGACTTCATCGTCGTCAACGGCGACGGCACGACCAATCAGCAGATGAGCCAGATGGCCGACCTGATCCTGCGCAAGGTCGATGTCATCGCCATCAACGCCGCGTCGGAAACGGCGCTCAACGGGACGATCCAGAAGGCCTGTCAGGCCGGCATCAAGGTCCTCGCCTTCGACAGCATCGTCTCTGCCCCTTGCGCCTATACCCTCGGCTTCGATTTCGCCAAGTACCAGGGCGACATGGCGCGGGAGATCGCTAAGCGCCTGAACGGCAAGGGCAACATCATCGTCGTACGCGGCGTCAAGGGTTCGGCGCCCGACAACGAGATGTACAACGGCCAGATCGAAGCGCTGAAGCAGTTCCCCGAGATCAAGACGGTCGCGACCGTCTACGGGCAGGCGACCACCTCGGTCGCCCAGTCGGCGGTCGCCAACGTGCTGCCGAGCCTGCCGCATGTCGATGCCGTGCTGGGACAGGGCGGCGGCGACGACTTCGGCATCGCCCAGGCGTTCGAGCAATATGGCGGCGCCTATGCCGACGCCATGCCGATCATCAGCGGCGGCGGCAGCTCGAACTTCATCCAGTGGTGGAGCGAGCGGCGGAAGAAGAACGGGTATTCCACCATCTCGATGAACACCACTCCCGGCATCGGCGGCGCCGCCTTCTGGCTCTCGTATGAAATTGCCAAGGGCGCCAAGCCGCCGCAGAAGATGACGATGCCGGTCGCCGTCGTCGACGAGAAGAACCTGGACGAGTACCTGAAGATGCCGTCCGGCACCATCGTAAGCCCGTCCTTCAGCCAGGAATGGGTGCAGCGAATGCTTCTCCAGTCCCCGGCCAAGCAGTAGGCAGCGCTGATGGCCGAAGCCGTATCCCGCATGCCGGTCGAGACTCTGGAAACGCCGCAGCCGGAAAGCGCAAGCCTCCCGGTGGCGGTCCTCGACCGGATAGTTCGGACCTTCGGTCCAACCCTTGCAAACGACGACGTCAGCCTGTCGGTCCGCCCCGGCGAGGTGATCGGCCTCGTCGGGGCGAACGGTGCCGGCAAGAGCACGCTGATGCGCATCCTGTGCGGCGTGACCGGGCCGGATAGCGGAACGCTCGCGCTGGACGGCCGGCCGGTTCCGTTTCGGGACTGGTCCCCGGCCGCCGCCCGGCGTTCCGGCATCCGCATCGTCTATCAGGAACTGTCGCTCTGCACCAACCTGACCGTGGCGGAGAACTTCTATCTGGAGGAACCCGCGCACGGCACCCTCTCGCCGTTCTGGCGCGCCCGCTACCGCCGATTCGCACAGGCCGGGATAGATGCCGTGTTTCCCGGCAGCAGCATCGATCCGGGTGCCGTCCTGGCCGGACTTCCGCTCGGCCAGCGGCAAATGGTCGAGATCGCCCGCGCCGCCAGCGATCCCAAGCTGAAGCTGCTGATCCTGGACGAGCCGACCTCGTCGCTGGATGCCGGACGGGCAGCCCAGCTCAGGGACTATGTCGGCCGCCGCGCTGCCCAGGGCATCTCCTTCATCTTCATCAGCCACAAGCTTCGCGAGGTGCTGGAGATCGCGACCCGTGTCGTCGTCATGCGCAACGGCCGCATCGCGCGGGAGGGCAGCGCCCGGGATTTCACCGTCCACTCGCTGGTGGAATTGATGGGAGGCGGAACCGGCGCGGCCACCGGCAGCGCCGGTACTCGCAACCCGCAAGCGCCTGCCCGCGAGATCCTGCGGCTGGGCGGCGCGCTCACGGCACCGCTCGGACGGGAAGTCGTCCTGCATGCCGGCGACATCGTCGGCTTCGCCGGTCTGGAAGGCAGCGGCCAGCGCGCCCGGCTCCATGCCATCCGAGCAGCCCATCCCGGCGCCGGCTTCGTGTCCGGCGACCGCCAGCGCGACGGCGTGCTGCCGCAGTGGTCGGTGCTGTCGAACATCGGCATCGGCGCGCTGGCCGGCAAGCCGCTGGCATCCCTTGTGGTGAGGGAGGAAGAGGCGGAGACTGCCCGGCACTGGGCCGAACGTCTGCGTCTCGATCCCGCACGCCTGTCCTCCAACGTGCTTCAGCTCAGCGGCGGCAACCAGCAGAAGGCGCTGGTCGCCCGCGCCCTGGCGCGCCGGTCGGACCTGCTCCTCCTCGACGATCCGACGCGCGGCGTCGACGTTGCCTCCAAGCATGATTTCTACCGTGTCGTGCGGCAGAGCGCGGATGCCGGCGTCGCGGTGATCTGGTACAGCACCGAGGACATCGAGCTTCTGCAATGCACCCGCGTCCTCGTCTTCCACAAGGGAGCCATCGTCCGGGAACTGGTCGGCGCCGAGATTTCCGAGGAGAGCATCGTCGATACCGCCTTCCTCCATGAGAAGGAAGGGGGCGATCCGGTCGGCCACGGCGGCAACGCCGCTCCGGCGGAACGCAGGCATAACACCGCCGGCCTCCTGAACCACGCGATCCCACTGATCGGCCTCCTGCTTGTCTGCGTTGCCCTGGCTGCGCTCAACCCGGCGGCCGCCAGCCTGTTCGGCATCGACCTGTTGCTCAGCTCGGCGGTCCCGCTGGTCCTGATCGCGCTGGCTCAGATGTTCGTCGTCGGCGGCAGTCAGATAGACCTTGGCATCGGCGCCTTCGCCGGTCTGGTCAACGTGGTCAGCGCCACTGTTCTGACCGAACAGCCCGCTCTGGGGGTCGTCCTGCTGGCCGCCGGTCTCGGTGGCTACGCTGTGATCGGCGCCCTGATCGAACGGCGCCGCATTCCCGCCATCGTCGTGACGCTGGGCGCCAGCTTCATCTGGCTCGGATGCGGCTACACCCTCCAGTCCGCTCCGGGCGGCATGGCTCCGGACTGGCTGATGGCGGCGGTGAACTGGCAGATCCCCGGCCTGCCGACCTCGCTGCTGCTGATCCTGATAGCGGGCCTGTGCGGCGTCGCTGTCAACCGCTCGCGCACCGGCGTCGTGCTGCGCGGCTTCGGCAACAACGCGGCTGCCCTGGAGCAGGGCGGATGGTCGCCGCTCCGCTATACCGTGCTGCGCTACGTCGTCGCCGGTATCTTCGCGATGGTCGCGGGATTGTCCCTGACCGCGATCACGACGGCGAGCGATATCAACGCCGGCGGCGGCTTCACGCTGCTGAGCATCGCCGCCGTGGTGATCGGCGGCTGCCATCTGCTGGGCGGTACCGTCACGGCGATGGGGGTTACGGCCGGGGCCGTGACCCTCTCGCTGATCGGATCGCTGCTCAGCTTTCTCGGCGTCAGCACGGACTACAATGCCGCCGTGCAGGGATTGCTGCTGATCGCCATCCTGGGTCTGCGCACCCTGATCGAGCGGCGGGAGGACGGTGCGGAATGACGGCGCTTCCCGCATACCGGCCCGCCCCCTCGTTCTTCCAGTGGGTCGAGACGCGGCGCTGGATCTGGTCGCTCGCCGGGATCGTTATCCTGTGGCTGGTGCTCAGCGTGCTGACGTCCCGCTTCAGCCTTCAAAGCCTGTCGGGAGTGGCGGCTTCCGCCGCCTTCCTGCTGTTCCCGTCGCTCGGCCAGATGATCGTGGTGACGACTGGCCGGGGCAACATCGACCTGTCGATCCCCAGCGTCATCACCCTGTCCGCCTTCCTGTCTGTCAACATCGTCGATGGGTCCGATGCGCGTCTGGCGCTGGGGCTGGGCGCGGTTGCGGCCGTCGGATTGGGAGTAGGGGCGGTTAACGCCTTCCTCGTGCTGGCGCTGCGCATCCCAGCGATGATCACGACCCTGGCGACCGGCTACATCCTAGCGACCGCGACCCTGCTGGCGAACCGCTCCTTCTCCACCTACCGGGTCAGTCCGGCGCTCGCATGGTTCACGACGGGCAAGATAGCCGGCGTTCCGGTGATCGTGCTGGCGGCCCTGGCGGTGACGGCGCTTGCCGCCTTCGTGCTCAGCCGCACCGTCTTCGGACGTGCGTTGTCCGCCGTCGGACAGAACCGTCGCGCGGCGGAACTAGCCGGCGTCCCGGCGAGCCGGGTTATCGCCCTTGCGTTCCTCGCCAGCGGAGTTGCAGCGGGCCTGACGGGCGCCCTGCTGTCGGCGCGAGCCGGCGGGGCCTTTCTCGACATGGGCAGTCCTTTCCTGCTGCAATCGGTAGGAGCCGTGGTGCTCGGCGGCACCCTGATCTTCGGCGGCTGCGCCACCGCGTTTGGGACGCTGTGCGGTTCCGTCCTGCTGGTGCTGATCGTGACGACCATGCAGATCGCCGGGCTGCCCGGCGGCACCCAGGAGATCATCCAGGGCGTTGTCATCATCGCCGTGCTCGCGTTGGCGGGTGTGGCGGGGCGGGAGAACCGGAGATGATGGGGAAGCCGCCTGCTCCGGCCGGTAACCCGGCCGCGCCGTGGAACTTCCGGCTGCCGGGCGGCATGAAGGAGCATGACCCATATCGACAGCATTCTCCTTCGTACACCCAATGTCTTGCTGGTACGGACGGCCGCCGTCTGTGCTGCCGTCGTGATCGCTTTCGCATCGCTGTCACCCCAGGGACCGGCCATACAGTCCGGCCTAAGCGACAAGGTGGATCACCTTGCCGCCTATACGGTCCTGATGCTGCTGATGGCGCTGGGCTGGTCGCACCGGATCGGCCTAGGCATCCTTCTGGGAGCCGCCATCGGTTTCGGCGGACTTCTCGAACTGCTCCAGGCATTCTCGCCGGGCAGGCAGCCGGATTGGGCCGATCTCGCCGTCAATTCCTGCGGGGCGCTGATCGGCCTTGCCCTCGCCTTCCTGGTCTTCCGCCAGAGACGCCATGGAACGAGGGCAGGATGAGCCAGCTTCTCGCCGCCGTCGCCGTCGCCCTCGTTCTGCCGATGCTGTCGTCGTCCCCGGCGCTGGCATCGCCTGTCCATAAGGTAGCCACCGATGCTCCGTCCGTGCTGGCACAGCAGCGTGGAACCGGCCCAAGCCGGGGGCTGGCCCCGATCCGGCCGCCCACCGTGCGCCCGCCGCCGGCACCCCGGTCGCTTCCCAACCTGACGCCGCAGCCGTCATATCAGCCGCCTGTCCAGCCGCAGCGGCCGGCGGTGCGTCCCCCTCCCGATTACCGGCCGCCGACGGACTCCGGCCCACCGGGTGAGTATCGGCGCCTGCCGCCCCCTGGTGCCGGTCAGTTCAATCGGGACTGACCTGCGGTATCCTGGTACCAGTCGAACGGCTTGTCGCCCAGGTTGACCATGACGCTCTTGACGTCGAAGTGGTCGTCGAAGGACTCCGGGCCGAACTCGCGGCCGGCGCCCGAGAGCTTGACGCCACCCCAGGGCGAGGCGGGGTCCAGGCGGTGGTGGTCGTTGATCCACACGATGCCCGCCTCCACCCTCGCCGCTACCCGGTGGGCGCGGGCGATGTCGCGGGTGCGGATCGCGGCCGCCAGCCCGAAGGGCGAGTTGTTGGCAAGCTCGATCGCCTCCTCCTCGGTCGAGAACGGCGTGACCGAGGTGAACGGCCCGAACACCTCTTCCTGGAAGATCCGGGTTTCCGGCTTCACGTCGGCGAACACGGTCGGTTCGACGAAGAAGCCGCGGTCGGCCAGATTCTCCGGTATCTTGCCGCCGGCCACTAGACGGGCGCCGTCCTCATGGCCGAACTGGACGTATTTCAGGACCCGCTGGCGCTGACGTTCCGAGATCACCGGACCGAGTTGGGTGGACGGATCGGTAGGATCGCCGATCCGGATCGACTTGGCCTTGGCCGCCAGTCCGGCGACGAAGTCGTCGTAGATGTCGCGGTGGACGATATGCCGGCTGCCGCAGACGCAGGTCTGGCCGGCTCCGATGAAAGCGCCGAAGGCGGCATAGTTGACGGCTTGCTCAAGGTCGAAGTCGGGGAACACGATGACCGGGGTCTTGCCCCCCAGTTCGAGCGTCGCATGGGCGAAGTGGCGTCCGGCCTGACTGCCGGCGTACTGGCCGGCCTCGGTGCCGCCCGTCAGCACGATCTTGTTGAGGTCGGGATGGTCGCACAGCGCCTTGCCGGTGGTAGGCCCTAGGCCCGTGACGATGTTGAACACGCCGTCGGGCAAGCCCGCCTCGGTGAAGATGCGGGCGAGCGCCAGGGTGGTGAGCGGCGTATACTCCGAGGGCTTGACCACGGTGACGCAACCGGACGCGAACACCGGCGCCAGGCTCTTGCACATGATCATCAGCGGATGGTTGAACGGCGTGCAGTTGCCGACCACGCCGATCGGCGTGCGCCGCGTGTAGTTCAGGTAGTCGCCCTCGACCGGAATGACGGCATCGCGGCGGGACAGCGCCAAACCTGCGTTGTAGCGGAAGAAGTCGGGCAGGCGGCGCAGCTGAGCCCTGGTCTCGTTGAGCGGACGGCCGTTGTTCATCGTCTCGAGGTGGTAAAGCTCCTCAAGGTTGGCTTCGAAGGCATCGGCCAGCTTGTTGACCAGCCGGGCGCGGGTTCGGATATCCATGCCCGACCATTCCTTGCTCCGGAAGGCAGCGCGGGAGTTCCGGACGGCCCGGTCGACATCCTCGGCGGTCGCATGGGCGATGCGGGCGATCAACTGGCCGGTTGCCGGATTGAGGACGTCGATCAGCTCCGGATTGGAGGCGGCGACTTCCCCGCCGCCGATATAGAGACCGTGGGTCTCGACGCTGCTCTTGGATTTGATGGCGTCAGCGAGGCTCATGTTCACTCCCCAGGGTACCATTTTCTGTTGCTTGTACGAGGGTATCAACTTCGTTTTCTCAGGCCAGGACGGCGGCCCATTCCAGGGCGGAGATCAGGCGCTTCTCGGCGGCCTGGGTATGGGATTTGAGTAGGTTGACCGCCAGTTTGGCGTTGCGTTCCTGCACGGCGTCGATGATCGCGCAATGCTCCGCGACGAGCTTCTGCGGGTTGCGTCCCCTGATCGTGTTGACGCTGAGCCGGACGACCCTGTCCATTTCCTCGATCAGGTCGCAGGTCGCCTTGATCATGCGGCTATTGCCGGAACAGCGCGCCAACTGGCAGTGGAAGTCCTTGTTGTAGGTGATGAAGGCGGAAGCGTCCTCGTCCGAGAACGTCCTGAAGCGGTCGAGATCGGTCAATTGCTGGTCGGTGGCATTGCGGCTGGCTTCCGCCACGCAGGCGAGTTCCAGCACTTGGCGGAACGCGAACATATCGTGCGCGTCCGACACCGATACCGGCGACACGCGATAGCCCTGACGCGGCATGACGGCGACCAATCCTTCGCGGACCAGTTGCTGCAACGCCTCGCGCACAGGGGATTTGCTGACCTCGAACCGAACCGCCAGTTCCTGCTCGCGCAGTTCGATCCCCGGCGCCAGCGCACAGGTCAGAATCTCGCTCCGCAGCGTTGCGTAAATCTCTTCCCGCAGCATTTCAGCCAACCGATTCATGCGATCCAATCGAAGATACCTTGGCAGTCGTGATATCTCACGTCAATGCAAAATTAGAGGCGGTTGAATCTGAGAAGATTGGTTAGAGGCACTGGAAACGCAGTGCAAAGGCGAACTTTTGCCACCGTGTAGTTAGATGGTTGACAGAAAGAACGATCTGGTGAGATCGTGACGGAAAGAAAAATGCCGCCTCGTAATGTTCAGAAGGCGAGAATTTTGGGAGGATGTGATATGCTGCATCGCGGCAAGGCTCTGTCGGCTGCCCTGTTATCCACGGTATTCCTGTCCACGCTGCTGCCGCCTGGCTTCGCCTCGGCTCAAAGCGATCCGATCAAGGTCGGTTTCATGACCGTCCGCTCCGGCGCGCTGAGTGCCGGCGGCCGCCAGATGGAGGAGGGGCTGAAGCTGTGCGTCGACCAGTACGGCGGCAAGATGGCCGGCCGCGCGATCGAGGTGATAACGGCGGACACGGCGGGACAGCCGGCTGTCACCAAGACCAAGGCGCAGGAACTGGTGGAGCGGAACGGGGTGGACGTGCTGATCGGACCGCTGGCCGCCTTCGAGGCGCTGGCGATCGACGACTATATCCGGCAGGCGAAGATCCCGACGATCTCTCCCTCGGCCGCCGCCGAGGACATGACGCAGCGTAAACCCAATCCCTGGTTCGTCCGGGCCGTCGGCACCTCGGCCCAGCCCTACCATCCCTTCGGCGAGTATGCCGCCAAGGAACTGGGCTATAAGAAGATCGCCGTGATCGCCGACGACTTCGCCTTTGGCCATGAGATCGCATCGGGCTTCCAGCGCACCTTCGAGGAGAACGGCGGGAAGGTCGTCCAGAAGCTCTGGTCGCCGCTCAATACGCCGGACTACGGTTCCTATATCTCCCAGATCGAACCCGACGTGGATGCTGTATTCGCGGCGTTCGCGGGCGGCAATGGCATCAAGTTCCTCCAGCAGTACAACAACTACGGCATGACCACTCCCGTCCTGGGCGCCATGACGACGGTGGATGAAGGCGTGCTGAAGAGCATGGGCGACGAGGCGGTTGGTGTCATCTCCGCCGGCTGGTACAGCGCCGCGAACAGCAATCCCGGCAACAAGGAATTCACCGAGGCGGTGCGCAAGCAATACGGCGCCGATCCCGGCTACTATACCGTCGGCGCCTATATGGCCTGCCAGTTCCTGAACAACGCGCTGGAGAAGGTCGGCGGCAATGTCGAGGACCGCGACGCTTTGATGAAGGCGCTTCGTTCGGTCAGCATCGACAGCGGTCCCTACGGCAAGGTTTCGATCGACGATCTCGGCCAGCCGGTAATGGACGTCACGATCCGCAAGGTCGAAAAGAAGGACGGGCGCCTCCAGAACGTGGTGGTCAAGACCTATCCCGCGACCAGCCAGTTCTGGACCTATGACCAGAAGGAGTTCCTGGCGCAGCCCGTCTACTCGCGCGACTACCAGCCGGCGAAGAAGTAATCCCGGATCAAGGCCCCATCGGGCCGTGAGGACGCGTCATGCATTTTTACGTCATGCAGGGATTGAACGGGCTGGCGCTCGGTGCCCTCCTGTTCATTCTCTCCGCGGGGTTCTCCCTGATATTCGGGCTGATGCGGGTCGCGAATCTGTCGCACGGCGCCTACTTCATGCTGGGCGCTTATGTCGGCCTGACATGCATCGACCGGGGCTACGGCTTCTGGGCCGGGGTGCTTGCCGGCGGAGCGACGGTGGCGCTGCTGGGCGGGTTGGTCGAACGCCTGATCCTGCGCAGGCTCGCCGGCCGGCCCCTGCAACAGGTACTCGTAACGCTCGGCATCGCCTTCATCATCGCCGACGCCTGCATCTGGCTGTGGACGGGAGATCCCCGGCCGGTGCCGGTGCCGTCGGGGTTCGAAGGGGTCTTCCGCTTCCAGGGCTTCGTCTTCCCAAAATACCGCCTGTTCGTGGTCGCCGTTGCCTGTGCGCTGGGACTGGCGCTGTGGCTGCTGATGGAACGGACGCGCCTGGGCGCCATGATCCGGGCGGGAGTGGACGACATGGACATGGCCCGCGCCATGGGCATCCGAACGTCCGTCCTGTTCACCGTCGTCTTCTGCCTGGGCGCTGCGCTGGCGGGAGCCGGCGGAGTTCTGGCCGGACCGATCCTGTCGGTCTATCCCGGTCTCGACAGTGACATGCTGCCCTTGGCGCTGGTAGTGGTGATCCTGGGCGGCGTCGGCAGCCTGGGCGGCGCCTTCCTCGGCAGCTTCATTATCGGCTTCATCTACAGCTACGGTCAGGCCCTGCTGCCCGATCTGGCATACGTGATCCTGTTCCTGCCCATGGTGCTGGTGCTGACGCTCCGGCCGCGCGGCTTGATGGGAAGGAGAACAGTATGAAACCGTCCCTGCTCTGGGTCGCGGCATTCGGCGCCGTGCTGATCCTGCTGCCGCAGGTCATCGGTTCCGCCTACTACGTCAATCTTTGCAGCCAGATCCTGATCGCCGCGATCCTGGCGTCCAGCCTCAACATCCTGGTCGGGTTCGGCGGGCTGACCTCGCTCGGGCACGCGGCCTACGCCGGGACGGCGGCCTATTTCACGGTTTATCTGAGCGCGCATGCCGGCTTTGGCTATCTGGCCGGCGCCGTGATGGCCGTGGCTGGAACGACCGCGATGGCTTTGCTATTCGGCCTGCTGGCGTTGCGGGCGTCCGGTCTCGGCTTCCTGATGATCACGCTGGCGCTCGGGCAGATCCTGTGGGGCATCGCCTATCGCTGGGTCAGCCTAACCGGCGGCGACAACGGGCTCGGCGGCTTCACGCGGCCGCAGCCGTTCGGCATCGATTTGGCGGATCCGGCCGCGTTCTACTACTTCGCGCTCGTGGTCTTCGGACTGGCGCTGTTCGCGATCCACCGCTTCATGCATTCACCGTTCGGCCAGAGCCTCCAGGGGACGCGCGACCAGCCGCGCCGGATGTCGGCACTCGGCTACAATGTCCGATCGATCCAGTTGCTGAGCTTCGTCTATGCCGGGTTCTGGGGCGCAGTCGCCGGGCTGCTCTATGCCTATTACCACCAGTTCGTCAGCCCACATGTCCTGCACCTGACGACCTCAGCCGAGACCTTGCTGATGGTCATCGCCGGTGGGGCGGGAACGCTGTTCGGGCCGGTGGTCGGCGCGGCACTGGTCGTGATCCTCAAGAACGTGGCGAGCGCCTACATCGCCCGATGGATGATGCTGCTGGGCGCCGTCTTCGTCGCCATCGTCCTGTTCATGCCGGACGGACTGGTGCCGGGCGTGTCGCGGTTGTTCCGTCGATTCAGGAACACCCGGCGGACAGCCATGAAAAACACGGAACCTGACGCTGCGGCGCTGCCGCCAACCCTGGGCAAGAGGTCGGCATGAATACCGCAGTCCTTGAGATAGCCGGCCTCAACCGCTTCTTCGGCGGCCTGCCCGCGGTCCAGAACGTCACCCTCAAGGTCGAGGCGGGGGAGCGGCGGCTTCTGCTCGGCCCCAACGGCGCCGGCAAGACGACGCTGTTCAACCTGATCGCCGGCGATCTCAAGCCGAGTTCGGGAACGATCAGCCTGTTCGGCCGGGACGTTACGAAACTGCGGACCGATCAGCGCACCCAGTGCGGCGTCGCCCGCACCTACCAGATCATCACCCTGTTCGCCAAGCAGACGCTGGCCCACAACGTCGTACTGTCCCTGCTGGGCCTGCGCAAGCGCCGCTGGAATCCGTTCGCCGACCTGGGTGCGGAGACCGCGTTGTGGGAGCGCGCCCGCGAGGTCCTGGCCCTCGTCGGACTGGGCCATGCCGCCGACCGTCCCGTGCTGGAGACCAGCTATGGCGAACGCCGCCGGCTCGAAATCGCCATGGCGCTGGCCCAGGACCCGAAGATCCTGCTGCTCGACGAGCCACTTGCCGGCCTTTCCGCCGACGAACGGTTCGAGGTCCAGCGCCTGCTGGAACGCATCCCACGCGACGTGACCATCGTCATGATCGAGCACGACATGGACGTCGCGCTGGCCTTCGCGGACCGCATCACGGTCCTTCAGCGCGGCCAGATCGTGGTCGAGGGCACCCGGGCGGAAGTCGTCGCCGATCCCAAGACCAGGGAGGTCTATCTTGGCCACTGATGCTCTCGTCCTCGACGGGCTCGACTCCTTCTACGGCGACAGCCACGTCCTGCACGACGTCTCGTTCAGCGTCGGCGCCGGCCGCGTCCTGGGCCTGCTCGGGCGGAACGGTGCGGGCAAGAGCACCTGCATCGGATCGATCATCGGCTTCGTACGCTCCAGGGCGCGCGACATGCGCCTGTTCGGCGAGCCTATCGCCGGACTGAGCCCCGAGGCGCTGTCCTACAAGGGCATTGGCCTGGTGCCGCAGGGCCGGCGCATCTTCCCGACGCTGACGGTGCGCGAGAACCTGACGGTGGCGGCCCGGACTTCCGCCCAGGGGCAGGGCGACGGCCGGCCGGGGTGGACCCTGCGGCACGTATACGAGGCCTTCCCGCGGCTGAAGGAACGTGAGAAGCAGTTCGCCGGGTCCTTGTCCGGCGGCGAGCAGCAGATGCTGGCGATTTGCAGGGCGCTGATGACCAATCCCCGCCTGCTTCTTCTCGACGAGCCGTCGGAAGGACTGGCGCCGCAGATCATCCAGGAGGTCGCGCGCGTCCTGGTCGACCTCAAGCGCAGCGGCCTCGCCATCGTCCTGGTCGAGCAGAACACCGCGCTCGCCACCGACATCGCCGACGATGTCGTCATCCTGAACAGCGGGCGCGTCGCCCATAGCGGACCGGTCTCGACGATCCGCTCCAACGAACAACTCCTGGAAAAACTCCTGGGGATCTATTGAGGGGACCCATGTCTCAGATCAACGTCAACGGCGGCACCCTGGACGCCGTCGAACAGGGCACGGGCAAGCCTTTGCTGCTGCTGCACTCGCTGCTTGCCGACCGCTCGGTCTTCGACCGGGTCGTGCCGGCGCTGGCGGCGGGACGCCGCGTCGTGGTTCCCGACCTGCCGGGCTTCGGCGGCTCGTCGTCCGCCGGTTCGGCCATCGAGGGCTTCGCCGACCGGCTGGCCGAGTTGTTCCCGGCCTTGGACCTCGGTTCGGACACCGACGTTCTCGGCAACGGTTTCGGCGGCTTCGTCGCCAGCACGCTGGCGATACGCCACGGACATCTGTTCGACCGGCTGGTGCTGGCCGATACCGGAGTCGAGTTCTCCGATGCCGGCAAGGCGGCTTTCCATACCATGGCCGGTCGGGTACGAGAGCATGGGATGGAGGGCGTCGTCGATATCGCGATGAAACGGCTGTTCCCCGACACCTTCATGGAGGCCAACCCCGATGTGATCGCCGAGCGCAGGGAGGCACTGGTCAAGACCGATCCCGTGCTGTTCGCGCAGGCCTGCGAAGCGCTGGCCGCGCTCGACCTAAAGGCATCCATCGGCTCCATCAGGAACAGGACGCTGGTCCTGGTCGGCGGCTTGGACGCCGCGACGCCGCCCCCAATGTCGCACGAACTGGCGAGGTCGATCCCGGGTGCCGAACTGGTCGAACTGCCCGGACTGGGCCATGCGCCGATGGTCCAGGACCCTGATGGGTTCGTGAGAGCGATCTCCGGTTTCCTCGGCCTGGAGGCCGGCGCCCGCATGCGCTCCGTCTGATCCATAACCAACCGGGAAGAACGCTTCATGCCTGTCGCTCGCATCGGCCGCTACGACATCCATTATCTGGAGGAGGGCTCTGGACCCGCCGTGGTGATGATCCATGGTCTGGCGGGAGATCACACCGCCTGGTTGCCGCAGATGGCGGAACTGCGCGACCGCTACCGGGTCGTCGTCTTCGACAATCGGGGGGCCGGCCGCAGCACCCAGATGGACGAAGCGGTCAGCACCGAGGATCTGGCGGCTGATACCATCGGTCTGATGGAGCAACTCGGCATCGATCGGGCGCATATCGTCGGCCGCTCGATGGGCGGGGCCATAGCGCAGCACATCGCGCTGAAACGGCCCGAACTGGTCCGGTCGCTGGTGCTTTGCGCTTCCTTCGCCAGACTGGACCCGCTGGGCCATCGGGTGCTGACCAACATGCGCGAGGTGCTGGAGTGGCGGCACAACTGGCGCGACCATGCCCTGCACTCGATCCAGAACTTCGTCGGCTGGCGGTTCTACAATAGCGAACCCGAGCGCATCGCCAGGATCGTGGACCTGATCGGTGGCGAGACCCGTCTGCCGGAATGCTACATCCGGCAGAACCATGCCTGCCTGGAGCACGACACGCTCGACCGCCTGGGCGAGATCTCGTCTCCGACGCTGATCATGGGAGGCGGGCAGGACCCGATCTGTTCACCGACCGCAACGCAATGGATGGCCGAGCGCATCCCCAATTCGCAGACGGTCATCTTCGAGGGATGCAGCCACTTCTTCCTGATGGAGGACGCCGACAAGTTCATGGCGCAGTTGACCGGGTTCCTGGACCAGCAGGCATAGTCTCCACGGTGCGGAGAGGGCGGGCCGACTGCGACACGTGAGGCCGGCACGTGCGCCAAGTGTGTCAGGCGGACCGGTCCGGTAGTGGGCCGGCCGGCGGAAATCCGCCATATCTTGTTTGCCGGCGCTCCTCCAGCGCTGGCACCGGGATTGCAATTTACCCGATGCGATCGTGAGCGGTGCCAAGCGCCGCCAGCCAACGAGCAAAAAACGCGATCCTATCGGGAGGAACACATGAAGCTGGACGGACAGACTGGCCCGCGCGTGGGCATTCTTAATCCGGGCGTCTGGATGCTCGCCCTCGCCCTGATCGGCGGATACGGCACGCCCGCACCTGCCCAGACATCTCCATCGGCCGCCGGAACCGAGAACCCCAACGACTGGCCGCAGTATCACCGCACCTCCAACGCCTGGCGCTACAGCCCGCTCGACCAGATCAACAAGACGACGGTCAAGAACCTCAAGGTCGCCTGGCTGCATCAGCCGGGCGACATCACGATGGGATTGCAGGCGACGCCCATCGTGGTCGGCGGCGTCATGTACTACATAGCACCCAACAACAACGTCTTCGCGCTCAACGCAGCGACCGGCGAGCAGGTCTGGCATTACCAGCCGCAGATCGACCCGCTCGCCTATGAGAGCTTCTACGCCTCGGCCAGCAGGGGCGTCACCGTCGGTAACGGCAAGGTCTATGTCGGGACGATGGACGGGCGTTTCGTCGCGGTCGATCAGGAGTCCGGCAAGGAGGTTTGGTCCACCCGCCTGGTCGATCAGTCCAAGTGTTCGGGCTGCCTGTTCTCTTCCCCGCCCGTCCTGGCCGGCAATGTCCTGGTCGGCGGCACGACGGGCGGCGACCAGCCGCAGCGGGGCAAGATCTTCGCGGTCAATGCCGCGACCGGCGAGCCTGCCTGGACCTTCGACACGATCAACGCCAGCGAAGCGAGCTGGCCGGGAGATACCGGCGATGTCGGCGGCGGCGGAGCTTGGCTGCCAGGAACCTACGATCCCGTCTCCGACACGCTGTTCATCGGCACCAGCAACGCCGCCCCCGACTTCTACGGCGACGGGCGGAAGGGCGACAACCTCTACACCGCGACGCTGCTGGCGCTGGATCCCAAGACCGGCAAGCTGAAATGGCATCGTCAGGAGATCCCGCACGATACCTGGGACTACGACAGCGCCTACGAGGCGCTGGTGGTCGAAAGGGACGGGCGCGAGCTGATCGTCCACCTCAACAAGAGCGGCTTCGTCTTCGTGATGGAGAAGGCGACCGGCGCCCTGGTCAATGTCTGGCCGCTCAGCGAGACGTACAACTTCGTCAAGTCGATCGACCCCAAGACGGGAGAACTGATCGACCGCCGCCCGCTGGAATTCGGCAAGGAGAACATCGTCTGCCCCTATCTGCTGGGCACCCGGAGCTGGAACCACGGCGCTTTCAATCCGAAGACCGGGCTGTGGTACACGAACGCGATGGAAGTCTGCGAGATCGCCGTTCCCGGTAAGCAGGACCCGTCCAAGCTCGGCATCGCGGGGCTCTATCTTGGCGTCGACAAGCTGGAGGCGGTCCCACCCCCCGGCCGCAAGGCCAGCGCCCGGCTGGATGCCCGCGATCCCGTGACCGGCGAACGCAAGTGGACGGTCGATTACCCGCTGCCGGGCCTGGGCAGCGTCCTGACCACCGGCGGCGGGCTGGTCTTCAACGGCGATCCGGAAGGTATCGTCAGGGCCTATGACGCGGATGACGGATCGGTGCTGTGGCAATTCCGGGCAGGGTCCGGCATCCGCAGCGGCCTTGTCAGCTATGCCGTCGACGGCAAGCAGTATCTTGCGGTGCCGAGCGGCTGGGGCTCGCTGGCTCCGGGGTTCATGGCGAGCGTATTTCCGCGCGTCAAGGAATTGCAGGGCGGCGCTACGATGGTCGTCTTCGCCCTGGACTGATGCCAGCGGGTTTGAGGGTCGACCGGTGAATTCCGGACTGCTGGATCACGAATCCGCAGTCCGGATCGCCAGCTTTTCAATTCGGCGGAAACGATCATCATGCGCATTCCTGATACCAAGGCCCGGCCCAAGGCCCGGCGCCGCCTTTCCGGCATCGTGACGGCTGTTTTGCTCATCGCATCTCCCGCAGTCTCCGGCGCGGCCGACCCTCCTCCGACAGTCGATCTGGAAGCATCCGATACGATCGGGAAGGGTGCGACACGTTTCAACCAGAGTTGCGTCTATTGTCACGGCTATGCCGGCACGGGCGGCAAGGGAGCCACCTTGCAGCGGCGGAACGACCTGACGCCCGCGGCGCTCTTCACCGTGATCTCCAATGGCAGGAAGCGCGGGGCGCTGGTCATGCCGCCGTGGAAAAGCACGCTCAGCGAAGAGGAGATCTGGGAACTTGCGGCCTATATCATGTCGCTGCGGACGATGCCGGAGCAGAAGCCATGAAATGCTTCCGATCCCTCCTGCCGGCGGTGCTGTCCTTGATTGCCGCGGCCTCGACTCCCTTCCAATCGCTCGCCGGGACCCTGGAGGAAATGCGGAAGGCCGGGTATCTGGAAGTCTGCGCCGCCCCGGACGCCTTGCCCTCTTCCAGCCGCGCCGGCGGCCTTCCCGGTTTCCAGCTCGAACTGGGCGAGCGGATCGCGCGGGAGCTCGGTCTCGGCTTCAGGGTCACCTGGATCAAGAGCAAGGAATACGCCGGCCGGACGCACTGCGACGCCTTCATGTCGGCGGCCAGCCTTCCCGAGGATGCGGACGAACGCCGTGCGGCGGAAACCGCTCCAGCCACGCGGCGGTTCCCGAGACTGCTGACACGGCCTTATATGGATGTCCGCTTCGTCCTAGCCGCTGGCGCCGCGCGAAGCGAGATCCGCGACCTGGACGATCTCCGCACCCGTCATGTCGCCGTACCCAGCGGTTCCTGGGCGCACTATGTCCTCAACAGCCGGGGCATCCCCGTCTGGGTCCGGTTCACCAGCGACGCCGATATACTCGATGCGGTTGCGGCCGGCGAGGCCGATGCAGGTGTCGTTTCCCTGCAAGGGCTTGGCTGGTACCGCAAGAACTCCCCGGGGGCGCCGGTCGATGTCGTCAAGGGCGTGACGGTCGATCCGGCCCTGGACTATCCGGCGGCGATAGCCTTCCGCCGCTCGGACTTCGCGACCGTCAAGGCGGTGGACGAGGTGATCGACCGGCTAGAAGCGGACGGATCGCTCGGACGCATCCTGGAGACGTATGGAATCGAAGGCAGCATGCGTTAGCAACACTACGCTTCGGCATCGGCCAGCCAGAGACGCCGCTTGCGGTGGATCGTCGATACGTTGATGCCCAGCTTCTGCGCGGCCTGGGACAGGTTTCCCCCGCATAGCCGGATCGCCCGCTCGACCGCCTCGCGCTCGACTTCCGCCAAGGGCAGGATACGGTCGTCGTCGGGAATGCCGGGCTTATCCCGGTAGGGGACGGAACGGTTGCCCGATTGGGTCGCCTCGCCGACCAGATCGTCTGGCAGCATCTCGGCCGTGATAACCGGCTTGTCGTTGAGGACCACGACGCCGCGCAGGACATTCTGCAACTGTCGGATATTGCCCGGCCAGGTACTGTGCAGCAGGCGGCTTTCCGCATCCGGGCTCAGTTCGCGGCTGCCGGTTCCCTCCTGCTCGGCGATGCGAACCAGCAGGTGGCGGGCGATCAGCAAGACGTCGCGGCCGCGTTCCCTTAGCGGCGGAAGGTGTACCGGCAGCACGTGGAGCCGGTAATAAAGGTCTTCGCGGAAGCGGCCGGCGCGGACTTCTTCCAGCGGGCGCCGGTTGGTGGCGCAGATCAGGCGCGCGTCGATCTGCACCGTGCCGCTGCCGCCGACCGGCTGGATCGCCCCGGTCTGGACGAAACGCAGCAGCTTGGCCTGGATTGCAGGCTCCATCTCGCAGACCTCGTCCAGGAAAAGCGTGCCGCCGTCGGCTTGTGCGACCAAGCCCGTCCGGTCGCGCACGGCTCCGGTGAAGGCGCCGCGCGCATGGCCGAACAGTTCGGATTCGACCAGATCGCGTGGGATTGCCGCGCAATTGACCGCGATCAGCGGCGCGTCGCGGCGTGCGCTGCGGCGGTGGATCGCTTCAGCGCAGAGTTCCTTGCCGGTGCCGTTCTCGCCGGTGATGAAGACCGGAGCGCTACTGCGGGCGGAAAGGTCGATAACGCGGTAGACTGCCCGCATCGTCATGTCGGCGCCGATAAAGCCCTCGAACCTTTCCGAAAGCCGGTCGCCGCCCAGATCGTCGCCGCCCAGCAGTTCGACCACGCGCGACAGCCGGCGCCGGTCGAGGGCATTGGTCAGCGTGGTTTCCAACCGTGGGGCGTCGAAAGGTTTGGTCAAGAAATCGTCAGCCCCGGCGTGGATGGCGGCCACCGCCGTCTCGATGGAGCTGTTGGCCGTGATGACGATGACGGCTGTTCTGGCATCCTCCCGCCGGATTTCCTCGACCAGCGTCATGCCGTCGCCGTCCGGCAATTGAAGGTCGCACAGCACCGCGTCGGGCTGAAAACGCTTCACGGCATCCCGTGCTTCGGCAAGTGAAGCGGCCAGCCGGGCGGATACCCCCGCCTGCTCAAGATAGCGCAGATAGATTCGAGCAAGGCTCAAGGTGTCTTCTACCACCAGCACCAGCCGGGCGTTCTGCAAGTCCAATCTCCACAATGCAGTGCAGTATGAAACCGATCGTTTATCTTTCTTAGTTTCCTAAGAAATAACGGCAACCGTCTAAAGCGATTTCACTCGCTCAATCCAGGCCCGATCGGCCGCAAAAACGCATGCCGTTGCAATTTACCATGGTGAAATGCCACGGGGGCAAGCGCGCATGCCACTCCCCTCCCTTATTAGACAGCATATGAAAAGCCTTTGAGGCGAAGACATTGGGTTGGCATGACAAATGCTAATAAATCGCTAAGTTCAATTCGAGAGGGCATCATGCAGGAAATCCTGGTCGTCGATGATGATGGGACCTACCGGACCATCGTAATGCGCGTCCTGACGCGGGCTGGGTTTTCGGTTTCTGGGGTCCGGACGGGAGAGGAAGCGCTGGCGGTTCTCGATCAGAGTACGCCCAGCATCGTCGTAACCGATATCCTGATGCCCGACATGGACGGGCTGGAACTGATCCGTGCAATCCGGCGCACCGGACGCGGCATCGGGATCATTGCGATTTCCGGAGGCAGCGATCCGATGTTCGACTTCCTTCCCGCCGCGTCCATCTTCGGCGCCGACTTGGCATTGAGGAAGCCGTTCGAATTGGCCTCAATGGTTGTGGCAGTCAATCAGCTCCTGCTGGCGCGGCAAGCCGGGCCGGTGCAGTCCCGCAACCAGGCTGCCGGCAGCAATTGAATTAAACGATAAAATTGTAACACTTGAAGGGCTTTGACTATGTTCGGTCTCATTCGTTCCAAAAAGTCATCCGGTGCTGAAGCCTTGTTGAAGGCCCTGGACATGTCCCAGGCGGTGATCGAGTTCGACATGGACGGTATCGTGATCGGTGCCAACGGCAATTTCCTGTCGACCATGGGCTACACGCTGCCGGAAATCCAGGGCAAGCATCATCGCATGTTCGTCGAACCGGCTCAGGCTTCCAGCGCAGAGTATCTCCAGTTCTGGGAGAAGCTGCGGCGCGGAGAATTCCAGGCCGCCCAGTTCAAGCGCATCGGCAAGGGCGGGCGGGAAATCTGGATCGAAGCTTCCTACAACCCGATCCTCGACGCGCGCGGCAAACCCTCCAAGGTCGTCAAGTTCGCCACCGATATCACCATCCGCAAGGCGCGGGAGGCCGATTTCCAGGGGCAGGTCGATGCGATCAACAAGTCCCAGGCGGTGATCGAATTCGAACTGGACGGCACCGTGATCTCTGCGAATGGAAATTTCCTGGCGGCGATGGGCTATACGCTGGCCGAGGTGCAGGGAAGGCACCACCGCATGTTCGTCGATCCGGCCACGGCATCCAGTTCGGACTATGCGCTGTTCTGGGAGAAGCTGCGGCGCGGAGAGTTCCAGGCCGCACAGTTCAAGCGCATCGCCAAGGATGGGCGCGAGATCTGGATCGAGGCATCGTACAATCCGATCCTGGATGCCAACGGCAAGATCATCAAGGTCGTCAAGTTCGCCACTGATATCACCAGGCAGGTCGAGCTTCTGGGTCACCTCAAGACACTGATCGATCACAACTTCGGGGAAATAGCCGAAGCGCTGGAGCAGTCGGACGGCCAGTCGGCGGCAGCTATGAACGCGGCCACCGATACCTCCGGCAACGTGCAGGCCGTCGCCGCCGCCGCCGAGGAACTGGCGAGTTCCGCCGTCGAGATTTCCACGAGCATGGCGAGATCGAGGACGGCGGCCGACGAAGCGGGCCGGCAGGCGGAGACCGCGGATCGCGCGACCCAGCGTCTTGCCGACGCTGCCCGCCAGATGACCGGCATCATCGACCTCATCAGGAGCATCGCCGGGCAGATCAACCTGCTGGCACTCAATGCGACGATCGAGGCAGCCAGGGCGGGAGAGGCCGGCCGGGGCTTCGCCGTCGTGGCGACCGAGGTTAAGAACCTCGCTAATCAGGCCGCCAGGGCGACCGACCAGATCTCCGGCGAGATCGACGGCATCCAGACGATCTCCGGCGATGTCGTCGGCGCCTTGGGCGGCATCCGGTTGTCCATCGAATCGGTCCGTGACTACGTGCTCACGACCGCCAGCGCCGTCGAGGAGCAGACCGCGGTCACGAGCGAGATGTCACGCAGCATGCAAGGCGCTTCCACCGCCGTTTCCGCCATCACGAGCAATATCGGCGATATCGCGTCGTCGGTGCGGCACGTCGCGGCGGCTGTCGGCAAGACCAAGGAGGCGGCACGTGTCCTTGCGCGCTAGCCCGAGAGTACCGTCCCGTCCTCCAGCACCGTGTATTCGCCCGGATGAACTGAACAAAATCGTTCGTCATGCGATAGACTTGTTCTCGCTATTGTACAAACGGAATTGAAGATGGCTACACGCAGGCGGTTGACCGACGACGAATTGTTCAGACTTGCAGACGAGGCGCATGACCGTTGGGGTACCGTGACGGTTTCGGCGCTCCAGCATGCCGCGGGCGGTGGTAGTGCCGCACGGCTCAAGAAGATCATCGCCGAGTGGGAACGGCGGCAGGGCAAGGGCGGCCCGGAAGATGCCGACGAAGAGCCGCCAATCGCTCCGGAAGCCCTGTCCGACGGCAACGAGGAAAGTGCCGGCGATGGCGTTCAGGAACCGGCGGATGTTGAAACCGGCTCACGCGGCGCCTACGACAGGCTTCTCGACGAGCTGCGCGAGACCCGGCGCGCCCATGCGGAAGAAACGGCCCGGCTTAACCGCCTGATCGATGCGCTGATGGACGAGCTGAGAGCGCGGCGCTGACGACGGATCTTGAACGTAAGCCGCTTTTGCACCCGATTACTGGCTGACCGAGCGAGATTATACCAACGGCATTGAAGATTGACCGGTGAGTTCCGGCAAAGATGTCAGGCTGAAGAGGCCGGATCTACAAGAGCACTCTGGCGTAGGTCGGGCCTCTTCAGCCCGACATTTAAGGCTCCAGACCGGTCAGTGTTTGATGCTGTTGGTCTTATACCAGGGGCCGAAGACATTGACCTGTGTGGGCAGTGTTTGTTGGGCCACGGCCCAACCTACAGGCTCCTGCTTCGTAGGTTGGGCCGTGGCCCAACACTTCCGAAGCGCCGGTCAAATTCTTCGGCCCTTGGTATTAGTCTCGGAAACCTCCGGTCCGGAAGGTTCCTTGTTATTGCAGCGATGCTATGACGGTTTCGTGATCCATCGCCATGTCGGCAAGGCGCCGCTCGTCCAGGTCCACCACGACGTAGAACGGCTTCCGCATTTCGTCGCAATAGGTGGAATCCCCCAGTTCGATCAGGCGTTTGGATTCCCCGTTGGAAATGCGGGTGTGCATCTTGTCGAAAGCTTCTACTCCACCCAGACGGGCGGCTACGTCCAGTTGGGAACGGCGGAGAAGCGATGAATTCCGGACGGTGAAGTCCGCATATCTCTTGAACGCTACAACATCCGCCCAGACCTTGCCGCAGGCCAGACCCGCCAGCATCGTTTGGGTTTGCAGCGCCACGACGCGGTCGGCCATCGTGAAGTCCGGCATCGTGCGGGACTGGATCAGGTCGTCGGCATCGATGGACGAGCCGATGGAAACGGCAGTCGGTGCGGCGATCTGCCGACTTCCGATCCTTTCCCTTTCGGCGCCATCGCTTTCCGCTTCAGGAGAGGACTCCAGTAACGAGACTTCCGCCCCGGCCTGCCCGGCGATGGCCTGTACCGTCCGCATTTCGAAAGCGGGCTGGACGAACTTCATGCCTGCGTGGCTGACCGGTGCACTGGCAATCGAGATAGTGTCTGGTGACTGGGAAACATTCAACCGTTCCCCGGCGCCGGTCTCGGCACATCCGGCCAGCAAACTTCCGGCCAGGGGAAGCAGGGCGAGGGCGGAATACAGGGCAGAACAATGCCGCAGGCCCCGGCGAGCTGAAAATCCCATTTCGGCCTCTTTTGGAAATAAACTGAGGAGTTGTCGTCTAAAAATGACTCTACCACTGCCGCTGGCGCGGTTGACGATCTCCCAGGGAGTAGTTTTTGCAGTAAAAAGAATATGTGACTATACGCCGGCACCTGTCCAAAAGATGCCTAGCCGGTGCAAGTAACAAAAGAATCAGCCTATATAACGGCAATCACGATGCACAATAATATGGAAATGTATTTGGATGGTAACTCGAGAGTTTAATCAGGATTATAGGTCATATTGACAAAGTTATTGTGAGCGCATGATGTCTGCCATCGGTCTGAGGCGATCAGGATCAATGTCTGCCGGCCTATATCCATAAGCTCTCGAACCGACCAACGGTTTGCCCGAAGCCTGCATATTCCCCACAGAACATGCTCAAACCGTCATGACGATCTTGCCGAAATGCCCGTTGCTGCGCATGTAGGCCAACGCGTCGGCGGCTTGATCGAGCGGGAATGTCCGGTCGATCGGCAGGCGCAGCCGGCCGGCCGTCACGGCATCCCATAAATCTTCGCGCATCAGCCGGTTGATCGTCCGAACCTCCTCGACCGAGCGGGTGCGGAAGGTGACCCCGATATAGGAGATCCGTTTCAGCGCGTGCAGATCGAAATCGAACTCGCCCTTGAAACCACCGAGCCGGCCGACATTGACGATACGCCCAAGCACCGCCGCAGCCTGCATGTTCTGGTTCATGACGCCCGCAGAAACATGGTCGACGATGACATCCACGCCCTTGCCGCCGGTGGCGCTCAGTGCCTGCCCAGGCCATTCCGGATCGGAAGGATCGAGCGCCAGATCGGCGCCGAATTCCTGAAGCCGCGCCCGCCGGCCGGCATCCCTGGCAGTTCCGATCACGACGGCGGCCCCCATGAGCTTGGCGATCTGGAGCCCCATCAGCCCGACGCCGGAACTGGCCCCCTGGATCAGAACGCTTTCCTCAGCGCTCAGCCGCCCATTGGTGACGATGGCGTCGTGCATGGTTTGCAAGGCGAGGGGAAGGGTAGCGGCTTCCTCGAAGCTCAATTCAGTGCCGGCGGGAGCGACGCGCCCCCAGTCGGCGACGGCGTATTCCGCATAGCCGCCGCTTCCGGTACACATCACCCGGTCACCCGGCTTGATGCCGGGTGGAACCTCGGCACCGGTCTCGACCACCTCGCCGGCCCATTCGAGGCCAGGAATGGTGCCCGGACCACCGATGGCGCCGTGGCTGCGTCCGCTGGTCACGATCAAGTCGGCGCGGTTCAGTGAGCAGGCCCGGACGCGGACCAGTACCTCCGCCGGTTTAGGCTGGGGCACGGGAGCGTCATCAAGTGCCACTCCACCGTCGCCAAGGACGATTGCCTTCATCTTTCTTCCCTTCGCGGCGCCGATCCGCAAACTCCGGCTATAGAACTTTTATAGCAAACCCTCCGGCGGTCAAAAAGTCGCCGCTGATTTTCCACTCCAGCATGCTTCTGCTCACCGGATGCTCGTGGCGCGCACCGCAAACATCGATGCGAGGCAGTTGTCAATCGACCTGTCCGATTCCCGGGAGCCAGCTTACCGGAGCTTGGTTCCGGGCAAGGGCCGAGCGCACGATCCGGCCGATCAGTTCGCGGAACGGGATGCCCGCCAGTTCGCACATCACGGGAAGATCGGAATTGTGGGGGCGAAGCCCCGGCAGCGCGTTGGCTTCGAGGATGTAGGGGTTGCCCATGGCGTCCGAGCGTATGTCGATGCGCCCGCCGTCCCGGCAGCCCAAGGCGTTCCAGGCGGCGAGGGCCAGCCTGCCCGCCAGTCGCGCTTCCGGGTCGTCGACCAGGACCCCGGGGAAGCCGGTCGCGTATTTGAAATAGACGGGCTCGTCGCCCAGCAGTTTTTCCAGCACGCCGACCGGTCTCGCGTCCGGTCCGGTACCGAGGATACCGACGGTGAACTCCCGTCCCGACAGAAAGGTTTCGACCAACGCAGGTTGCGCAAAGCGCGTGATGACGTGACGGCAGCGCGCTTCGAGCGCAGCCGGCGAGTCGACCTTCGATTCCGGTGATACGCCCTTGCTGTTGCCCTCCTGAAGGGGCTTGACCATAAGGGGAAATGGAAGATCGACTTGGCCGATATCGGCCTGCTCCGCCACGATGGCGAAGGGAGGAGTGGGCAGGCCGTGGTCGCGGAGCACGCGCTTTGCCATCACCTTGTGGAGGGTGAGGGCACAGGTCAGCGCGTCGGAGAAAGTGTACGGGATGCGCCAGGCGTCGAGCAGCGCCGGGATCTGGGCCTCGCGGCCGATCCCATGCATCCCCTCGGCCATGTTGAAAACCAGATCCCAACGGTCGCCCTGCAGCAACCGGCCTGCAAGATCTTCGAGATTTCCGACCCGATCGACTTGCCAGTCGTGGCACTCCAGCGCTTCTTGGATGGCATCGATGGTTTCAGGGTAGTCGAATTCCGCCGCTTCTTCGGCGGTGAAGCCAAGTTCAAGATAGCGATCACGAAGATCGTAGGTCAATCCGATGCGCATTGGCGATAAGACCACAATTTTAAATTGGTAATTTGGTGGATGCTGCAAGTGGAGACGGTTAGCTGTCCATTCTTGCTCCGACAGGTTACGGAAGCAGCCTCGCTGAAGCTGAACTGCGGCAGGCTGGGATGAAAACGATTGTCAACTCAGCCTAAAAAGTGTATTCTATACAGATTTTCTTATAAAAAGTGTACACGGAAAAATTTCTGCCTCAAAGGGTGTCATGTCGATCGGTGCTTCGATCAAACCCAACCTGCTCGCGATCGTGCCGCCCTATGCGATCTGGGGTCCTCCAGCGGGCGCAGCAGCGCTGCTGGCCTACCTAAAGGCCGCCGGCTGCCATGATTTTTCCTTCCTTGATCTTCGGCTGTTCGCCCCCGACGTGACAAAGCCGACTTACCGGGAGATCGGTCCCTTCGGTGAGTCGTTCGTCCTCGACGTGCCGGACCTCCCGCTGGTGCTCGCCGTGCTCGAACAGTTCCGGCTTGGCGGGGATCTCCTCGACCTGCCCGATGCGATAGTCGAGCCGTTCTGCCAGGAGCGCGGCTTGAACTCACTGCACCTGCGCTCCTATCTCGCGCGCATGGGGCACCTCGTGACGTCGGTGTTCGACCGGATTCCGGAGCTCCACTTCGTCGGCTTCTCGGTTTGGACCTCCAACTACCTGACGACGCTGCTTGCCGCCGCCTGCCTGAAGCGGCGCAAGGATGCTCCCTTCATCGTGGCGGGCGGGCCGCAGGTTTCGCAGAGTTCGACGGCGGCGCAACTCGGGCTCAGGGCAGGCCTCTTCGACGCCGTGGTCGTCGGCGAGGGCGAGCAGGCGCTGCTCGACCTCTATGCCGGTTTTTCGTCCACCCGGCGCAAGGTCGCCGCCCAAGTGGGAGGGACGCTCGCGATCGACCCGGACGACGGCGCTTTCGTCCACAAGCCGCGCGGGCTTCTGAAGCTTCAGGAATTGCCGCTGCCCGACTTCGACGAGATGCACCTTCCCGCCTACTCTTTGGGAGGCAAGCGCGTCGTCTCCTATCAGCTTTCGCGGGGATGCACAGACAAGTGCAGCTTCTGCAGCGAATGGGTCTTGTGGGAACGTTTCCGCCTGACGCAGATGGATCGCGCTGTCGCGGATGTGAGAGAACTCCAACGGCGTTGGGGCGCCGAGCGAATCTGGTTCACGGACTCGCTGCTGAACGGATCTCCCAACCATCTCAGGACCTTCGCCCAGGGTCTGATCGACAAGGACGTTCGGATCGACTGGAGCGGCTACATGCGCGCCCAAACCGACGCCGAAACCGCACGGCTGCTGCGCCGCTCGGGTTGCATGTGGGTCTTCGTCGGCGTCGAATCGCTGGACGACGAGACCCTTCGGCGGATGAACAAGCGCCGGACCGAACAGCAGAACCTTGACGCGGTGCAAGCCTTCCTCGACGCCGGGATCCAGGTCAAGGTCGGCCTGATTCCCGGTTTCCCGGGAGACACTCCCAAGAGCTTTCTCCGAACGGCCGCCCGGCTGCACCGCATGATGGCGAACCATCGGCTGCTCGGAGTCAGCCACGAGGCCTTCACGGTGCTTCCGGGCCAGCCGATATATGACGACCTCGACGCCTTCGGCTTGACGCCTATCCCCTGGTCCGACGAGGTACTGGGCATAGCTCCGGCGCTGTCCGATATCGCCGCCCGGAGCCGGTGCCGGGTGGAGGGCGCCAACCAGGGGATCGACCGGCTGGGCGAATATGCCGTGTCCCTGTCCCTCACCGGACCCGCCCAGCCCTTCGACGGCGATGCCGACCACCTGCGCGAGAAGATCACCGCGTACGACCTCGCCACCACGGCGCTCGGAGACGACGTGTGGCTGGTGCGCACCGTATCGTCCCTGGGCCACACCGTGGGTCTGCTGCTCACCACCGGGGAGCAGCGGGACCTCTTGTCCTGTGCCGTCGAAGGAGTGCGTCCCGTCCCGGTGTGCGACGCTCCCGAACCGGGTGCCGCCATTCGCCGCCTGCTGGCCAGTCATGCCGTCGGCATCCCGCCGGAGGCGCCGCCCGTGGCCGCCGCGCGCTACCGATCGCTGCCGCCTCTCGCCGAGGGAGCGAGCCTTGCGATCGGACCGCATACGATCGCGCGGCGCATCGGATCTTTGCTGTGGCTGGCCAACCTCGCGACCGGCAACTTTCACGCGATCGGGATCGAGGACATCGTTGCAGCGGCCATCCTCTGTGGGGCCGAGCTACCGATGCTGCCCACCGCCGTCGATCTCACCGAGCGCGGGCTCCTTGTCTATGCAACCCTGCCCGCAGCGGCGCCGGCCGCGGCGCCCCGGGACAGGCGTCCCGCCTCCCCATCCGCGTGATCCGGCCTGATCCCGGACGTGCCCCCTTACGGAGACCCAGCTCAATGGCCGACCCAGCCCCAGCCAGCCCCAACCCGCCTCCTCACCTCGCCACCGAGGCCCGCTGGGGCGAATGGCGCCAGCAGCTCTCCAACCGCATCCGGACGATCGAGGAGTTGCGTGAGTGGATCGACATCACTCCGGCCGAAGTCGAAGCCATCGAGCGATGCCGCGGCAGATACCGCTGGAGCATCACCCAGTACTATGCCTCGCTGATGGATCGGCACGACGAGAACTGCCCCATCCGCCTTCAGGCCGTGCCCAGTCCCGGAGAGTTCGTGGAATACCTAGGCGCCGAAATCGATCCCGTGGGTGACATGGTCTACCGGAAGACCAACCGCGTGATCCACAAATACCCAGACCGGGTGGCGCTCCTTGTCACCAGCGTCTGCCCGGTATACTGCCGGCACTGCACACGCAAGTACCACACCACCAACGTCGACGGCACGTATTTCGAGGAGCGGGAAGGGGCCTCCTTCGAGCCTGACATTCAGTACATCGCGGATCATCCCGAGATCCGGGACGTCCTCCTGACGGGGGGCGATCCGCTCATGTACACCGATCAGAAGCTCGAAGCCTTGCTTCGCGCCCTCCGGGACATACCCCATGTCGAGATCCTGCGCATCGGCAGCCGCTTTCCGGTGTTCATGCCCGCCCGGATCACCCCGGAACTCTGCCGCATGCTCGAATCCCTGCATCCGGTATGGTTGAACACGCAGTTCAACCACCCGAAGGAAGTCACGCCGGAAGCAGCCGCCGCCTGCGACATGCTGCTGCGTCACGGCATCCCCGTGCAGAACCAGTCGGTGCTGCTCAAGGGCGTCAACGACGACGCCGGGACGATGCGAAACCTCGTGCAGGCGCTGCTCAGGATCCGCGTCCGGCCCTACTATCTGTATCACTGCGACAATGTCAGCGGCGTCTCCCACTTCATGACAAGCCTCGAAGAGGGGCGTGAGATCATGGAGCAGCTTCTTGGCTTCACCACCGGATTCTCCGTCCCGCAATACGTGCTCACGACGGACTACGGCAAGATTCCAGCCTCGCGGCAGGTCGTTCACCGCGATGAAGACGGTAATGTCTGGGTGGAAAACTACAAAAAGCAAAAGAAGAACCTGGGGCTCATCCTGCGCTGATACGAGTATCGGTGCATTCCCGCCTTGATCGATCGAGCGCATCCACACCAATTCATCAGAGAGGATAAGACAGCATGAACGCAACAGATCCGGCGCCGCTTCGGGAGCTCGGCTGGACGAGGTATGACCGCGCGCGCATCCTCGGCGACTCGTTCGACGGATTCGGCAACTCGCTCGCGCAGCTCCAGCATTTCTTCCGTGACCTTCCGCCCGATCGTTACGCTCCGGACTCCGGACGGTTTCGCCGGCATACGCGGGGTGTATTCCTGCCCTGGGAAGACCGCCTGAGCTGGCTTCCGAACATCGAAGACGCCCAGTACGGAAGCGTCGTGGATTACGACATGCAGGGCTACAATCCGGAATTCGCCTCGGTGAAGCGGCAGATGCCCGCTGTTCCGGACGCCGTCCGAACGGACCCGCTCGTCGAGCGCATCGTGCGTTTCGACGTCGCGCAGACCTTGTGGCTCGGTGATTTCGCGCGGACGCCGCTCAGCGTGGGAGTGGGTTGCATGCTCCTTTCGGTAGACGAGGCAGGCCGGGAGGCCGCAGCCACGCCGAATGAGCTTCACAAGGATGGCGACGCCGTAGCCTTCACCTTCATCCACCTCATTCTGCGCGACAACGTCGAAGGAGGAACGAACTACATCGCGCCGCCACGCTGCGTCGGCTTGCTCCCCTGTGAGCTGTCCAAGGCGATGATCGACGCGGAGTTCACGCTCCATGACGAACTGGACAGCTTCGTTGTGCACAATTCGCGCGTGAGCCACCACGTCAGCCCGATCCGGCAGGATAAGGCGGGCGCGCCGGGTCGGCGCGGCGTGCTGATCGTGGCGGTGTCGCCGCTGGTCAAACAGCTCTGAAGGGTGCGCGGAGCGGGCTCCGCCGCGCAGCGCTTCAAAGCAGGATCGCTTCCGGTAAGGGGGTGCAGCGGGCGGAGGCTACCAGCGCCGGCCAGTGGCGAATCAGGAACGCGAAGTCGTGGATTCCCTGGGCGACCTCCTCCACGAAGTCGGGGCCGTGCTCGACGGCTTCTGCCACGGCCAGGAGGCGGCCCCTGCGCGCGGCGTCGTCCGCTTCCCCCGCAGCGGTGCGGTAGATCGCCGCGAAAGCAGAGGGCATGCCGGTCATGATGGGCATGGAAGCCTCCAGGGCGGCGAGAAGGCTGGCGAGGTATGCCGCGGTGTCGACGCCGCCGGACGTGGTGAGGAAGTCGGTCGGACGCGCGCGCAGGGTGCGGTGGTGGGCGACGAGCACCGGCCAGACGATCATATGGCGGAGGTCGCGGCGCGCATAGTCGACCACGGCGTCGAGGTCGCGCTGCCCGGCGCGCGCGGCGTCGTAGCGGTGCAGCACTTTCCGGGAGTGATAGATGATCGGCCGTCCAAGGAAGCGCAGGGCATTGCGGCGGAGATAGTCGCTGCCCAGGGTGCCGCGGATGGGCATCTCGGGCAACTCCAGGAAGATGTCGGCGATGGTGCTGGCGCCTACGCAGGTGCGGGCATTTACGTCCTCTTCGAAGAAGTCGCGATCATGGCGGATATCCGGGCCGGAAACCATGTATTGGTCCGTTTCCCGCATCAGCGCCTCGCGGGAGGCATCTGGAGAGGCGAGAAGCTCGATTTCCACGACGTGCCGGACATCGACCGCGAGCAGGTCGCGGCGGTCATGCACGGCGCTCCCGAAGGCGTCGGTGCCGACGAAGGAAACGATATCGGCAGCGGCGAGCGTTCCGCTTGCTACTTCGAGATCGAGCTCGACGACGCGTGCATCGATCGCCTGGAGTTCAAGAACACAGGGATAGGCGGGGCCGAGGCCGGGCCTGTCATCGATGCGCACGTCGGAGTCCCGGCGGTGAAGTACCCGCGCTCCGACCGCCGCCGCAAGGAGCGCCGCCTTGTTCGGTCCGGCGCCGTAGGCCGCTTCACGGGGATGCAGCAGGGTCAGCAGCCGCTCTCGTTCGTTCGCCAGCAGGCCGGCGCCGTCGACGACGGCGCGCAGGAAGGCAGCGGTTCCCGCCCAGTTCATATGGGCGACGTCGATCCCGTGGCGGGTACGCGCCGCAGCCAGGGCATCTCGGTGGGCGCCGTTCCACGGACGGTCGGCGTGCTCGATGAGCGCGACGAGGCAGCTGCCGGTTCTCTCGCGGATCAGCAAAGCCTCTTGAGCGAGCTGCTCGACTTGATCGGCGCATTGCCGATCCGTCGGCACGTATATCAGGTTGGCAGGCATGCGAACTCCGGGTCGGATGGTTCAGAGGACGGATCGACCGTCGCAAGGTCCACGTTACGCACGCGCACGTACCAGTGCACGTGGAGGCGATAGGGCCGGCCGTCCACCGAGACCGGCACCGGCGGCATATGCGTCCAGCAGCCAAGCGGGCGGGCCGGGCAGCGGCGGCTCAACGAGATTGCCCGCATCGATGCACGGTTCACGATCTCCTCCTGGCCGAGATCGGCGAGGTGGACGAGCGGCCCGAAGCTGGCGCGTTCGGCCGGATCGAGCGGCTCGACGCCCTGTACAGCGAAGGTCATGCCGACGACGTGGCGGATGCGCAGCTCCGGCGGCAGCGCGGCATTGCGCCGCCGCAGCTCCCGCATGCCGGCCCACCGTGCGTCGCCGGCGAGTTCGCGCTGCGGCCACTCCGGCAGAACGCCCAGAAAATCGATGAGCGCGGTCGCCTGTGGGCCGTCCTCGATGATCGTGTCGTACAGGGTGCGGTCATAGATCTCGACCGGCTCCTTCGACAACTCCCGCATCACCCAGTCGTCGCTGGGCAGATGGTATACGCAGTCCGCGGCTACCTCGAAGCGGCCATCCGGGCGGAACGGTGCTGCTTCGGCAATTATGTGTTCTCCCGATCCGGGCCAGGAACGAACTTGATCGAGCGAAACCGTCTCGATGTAGCCCCCGTGCCGGCTCCAATCCTCGCGCAGGCGGGCGAAGGCGGCGTGCTTGCAAGGATCGTCTCGATGCGCACAAAGGTCCATCGTCGCGCGGACGATCGCGTCGCCGATGAACAGGCGCCGGTATCTGCCATACCATGCCCGCGCCTGGGCATCGCCCGCATCCTGCGGCACGATGCGGGTGGCCGATGCCCGAACCGCGGCCGTGGAGGACGATGGGCTCATATCGGGGACAGGGATGAGGGGGACCAACCGGACGAGGGTTGATTTGTCAAGGACGGCACCATCGACCGAAGGCTCAAACTGATCGTTTCGCGTAAGCGAACCCTATGGGATTTAGGGTAAAATGTCAATGAAATGCAACTATGCGCACATAATTCTACGATGGTTTCAATTTCATTCGTGGGCCGGCTCCCGCTTCGGCACAACTGATGCCGCCTAAAACAGGCTTCATCTTTCACGCAGGCTTTCCTGTTTATATCGAAGCATCGGGGCCAGCAGGTATTCGATGACGCGGCGCTGGTCGGTCTTGATCTCGACCGAAACCGCCATGCCGGGGCCGAGCGGGATCTCCTGGCCGTCCACCGCCATGACGGTCCGGTCCATCGACACCCGCGCCGTGTAGACGGGGCCGTCCGGGGTGCGCGGCCGGTTCTGGCCGTCGGCGGCGTTGGCCGCCGGCGTCGGGGTCAAGGCATCCCGCGACAGGTGCAGCACCTGCCCGCGCAGCAGGCCGTACTTGGTGAACGGGAAGGTTTCGACCTTGATCTCCGCCTCCTGGTCCTCGCGCACGAAGCCGATATCGCGGTTGAGCACCAGCGCCTCGATCTGGAGCTTCGCATCGCGCGGCACGATCACCATCAGCTTCTGAGCCGGCGTCACCACCCCGCCGACGGTATGGACATCGAGTTGCTGGACCACACCATCGATGGGGGCGGTCAGGCGCAGGCGCCCGTGACGGTCCTCGGCCTTGATCAACTCCTGGCGCAGCCCGGCCAGCTTGCGCTCCGCCTCCGCGATGGCGCTCAGGGTGACGCTCCTGAACTCCTGCTCGGCCTGCCGGGCACTGTCGCGCAGCGTCACGATCTGGGCATCCAGCTGGGTGAGCCGGTGGTTCTGGATCGACAGGTCCTGCTCGGCCTCGACCAGTTCCTGCTGAAGCTCCAGCGCGCTTAGCTTGGGCGTCAGGTCCCTGCGGGCGAGGTATTGCAGCGCCTCCACCCGCTCGCGAATCAGCGGCAGCGTCGTCCGGAGCTTCGTCTGCTCCGCCACGACGCCGGACCGCTCGGCCTGACGCTGGAGCAGTTCGTTGCCCAATCCCGCGATCTTCGACTGGTACTCGCCCAACTTGCTGCGCAGCAGTTCCCGGTGCAGCACCGCCAGAACAGGATCGGTGCCCTGCGGCAGGTCGAGGACGGCCACGGCTGCCGGAACATGGGCGTCGGCGGCGTCCAGGGCAGCGTGGAGGCGGATGCCCTCGATCGCGGTTTCGGTCACCTCACGCGACAGACGGTCGCGCTCCGCGGCACTCTCGGTCGGATCCAGCTCGATCAGCATGTCGCCGGCCGTGACGGACTGGCCGTCGCGGACATGGATGAACCGGACGACGCCCAGTTCCTTGGGCTGGATCAGTTTGCTGCCTTCGTCCGGGACGATCCGGCCCTCGGCCACGGCGACGACGTCGACATGGCCGAACCAGGCCCAGACCAGGGCCGTGACCAGGAACCCGGCCAAGGCCAGCGCGGTGGCGCGTCCGGCGGGAGAAGGCGGGGTCTCGACGATCTCAAGGGCCGCCGGCAGGAATTCCAGCTCGTGGCGGTTCCGCTTCAGGCGCGCTGCCGATTCAGCCCGCGACGACATGGGGGGCCTCCCCGTTCTGAAGGCGGTGGAGGGCGGCGTAGCGGCCGCCCCGGCGCAGCAGGTCGGCATGGGTCCCGTCCTCGGTCAGGCGGCCGGCCTCGATCGTCAGGATGCGGTCGGCGCCGCGCACGGCGGCCAAGCGGTGGGCGATGATCACCACGGTCCGGCCGGCGCAGATCCGCCGCATGTTGCGCTGGATGGCGCTTTCGGATTCGTAGTCGAGAGCGCTGGTCGCCTCGTCGAAGATCAGGATGCGCGGCTGGGTCACCAGGGCGCGGGCGATGGCGATGCGCTGGCGCTGGCCGCCCGACAGGGTGCTGCCGCGCTCGCCGACCATGGTGTCGTAGCCCTGCGGCAGTTCCAGGATGAAGTCGTGGGCGCCGGCGAGGTTGGCCGCCTCGATGATCCGCTCCATCGGCATGCCCGGATCGGCCAGGGCGATGTTGTCGCGGATCGTACGGTTGAACAGGACGTTCTCCTGAAGCACCACGCCGATCTGGCGGCGCAGCCAGGCCGGATCGACCAGGGCCAGATCGGCGCCGTCGATCAGGACGCGGCCGGCCTCCGGCACATAGAGCCGCTGGAGCAGCTTCGTCAGCGTGCTCTTGCCTGAGCCCGACGGACCGACGATGCCGACGACCTGACCGGCCGGTACTTCGATCGAGACGTCGGTCAGCGCCGGCGATCCGTCCACCCGGTAGCGGAACGTCACGTGGTCGAACCGCAGCGCCCCCTTGATCGGCGGCAAGGCCGCGCGGTTCGGGTTGTAGGACGGTTCGGCGGCCGTGTTGAGGATGTCGCCCAGCCGGGCGATCGACAGGCGGGCCTGCTGGAAGTCCTGCCACAGCTGGGCCAGCCGCAGCACCGGCGAACTGACCCTGCCGGCCAGCATGTTGAAGGCGACGAGCTGGCCGACGCTGAGGTCGCCGCCGATCACCAGGAGCGCGCCGAAATACAGCGTCGCCGCCGTGCCGAGCTTGTTGATGAGCTGTGCTACCTGGCCGGCGGTGCTGCCCAGGTTGGAGACCTTGAAGCCAGCCGAGACGTAGCCGGCAAGCTGCTCCTCCCAGCGGCGGTGCATTTCCGGCTCGACGGCCATCGACTTGAGCGTCTCGACGCCGCCGACCGCCTCGACCAGGAATGCTTGGTTCTCGGCGCCGCGCGCGAACTTCTCGTCCAGGCGGCGGCGCAGGACCGGCGTGACCAGCACCGACAGCGCCACGTAGCAGGGGATCGTGGCAAGCACGATCCAAGTCAGCACCGGGCTGTAGAAGTACATCACGGCCAGGAAGACGACGGTGAAGACGAGGTCGATCACCAGGGTCAGGGCGGAGCCGGTCAGGAAGTTGCGCACCGTTTCCAATTCGCGCACCCGGGCGATGCTGTCGCCCGCCCGGCGCGCCTGGAAATACGACAGCGGCAGGGCCAGCAGGTGGCGGAACAGCCGGGCGCCGAGCGTCACGTCGATGCGGTTGGTGGTGTGGGCGAAGACGTAGGTTCGCAGCGTGCCCAGCACCGCCTCGAACATCGAGACGACAACCAGCCCTAGGACCAGCACGTCTAAAGTGGTCAAACCGCGATGGACCAGCACCTTGTCGATGACGACCTGGAAGAACAGCGGCGAAATCAGCGCGAAGACCTGGAGAAAGAAGGAGGCGACCAGGACTTCGGTGAACAGCGTCCGGTAGCGGACGATGGCGGGGACGAACCAGCCGATGCCGAACTTGCGGTTGGCGTCGGTCAGCGCCGCCCTCCGGGTCAGCAGGATCAACTCGCCGCTCCAGGCCTGCTCGAACTTGTCGCGGTTGATGGCTAGGGGGCGCGACTCCAGCGGGTCCTGGATCAGCACCTTGTCGGCCGCCACCTGGGCGAGCACGAAGAAGCCGCCGTCCTTTCGCCGTCCGATGGCGGGCAGCGGAGTGCGGGCCAGACGATCCCATGAGGTGCGGACGAGGCGCGCCTTGACGCCCAGCCCCTTGGCACATCGAAGCAGCTCGGCCGGTTCCATCGCCCGGCTGCTTCGGCCGTATTCGTGCCTCAACCCGTCGGGTGAAGCCGCGATGCCGAGAAAGCGCAAGATCAGCGCCAGCGACACCAGACCGGTATCGGGCTTTGCCGCTTCGGCGGCGGGGGGCTGGGTAGCGGTATCGGTCATGACGACAGGCATTTCGGAACGGGTTGACGTGCTGTAACCGGGAGTCCCGCCCCATCGGCCATGGTGCCGCCGGATGCGTCCTGATATCAGGAGCACAAAGATGTAATGACAAGATGAAATTCGCGCAATGCGGCATGTTGACGATGCAACATCCTACAATCCCGGCCGATTGATTTCCGCAGCGTATGAAATCGAGCAGTGCTATTCAGGATTGAAGTTACAAGATTATGCTACTGCTATTTCTTATCTAGGTGAAAGCCATAGTAGGCTGAAATCAAAGTCGATCCTTGCCTCAGACATAGGGAAACTGGACGCACTGGCTGTCGTACTGGTGAAATTCGACCGGGGTCCCATCCGGGTCGGCGATGGTGAACTGCAAGGTGCGGTCGGTTCGGCCCCGCTTCACCTCAGCGGCGAGGCCCAGCGTCCGGACATGGGCCGCCGTTGCTTCGATATCTTCGACTTCGAAGCACAGGTGGCGGAACAGGCCGCGGCCGGACCGAGACTCCGGGTCCTGTTCGTTGAACAGTTCCAGGAACGTGCCTGGGGCGACGGTCAGCAGGACGCCGTAGCGCTCGCCGGCGAGGTTGACGAACTCGTGGATGACACGGGCTTCCATCAGACTGCCGTAGAACGCGATCAGGCGCTCAAGGTCGAACGTGCCGAGACAGACATGGGCGAGGCGGCGCACCGGGGGCATGGCGGATCTCCTCCCCTCAGAGGATCGTGGGGAAGGGCAGAGGCACAATGAAGCGGCCACCGGCTGCCCGGTAGCGTTCGTGCCGGGCCATGATCGGGGCGGCGTAGCGCCATGCCAGGATCACGACCGCCGAGGGCGGCGTGTCGCGGTAGAGGGCGTCCGACGTGGTGACCGGGATATCGCGTCCCTCCGCCGGCAAGGTGCCGGCCAGCGGCTTGTCGTCGGCGATGAAGTCCAGGACGTCGCCGAGGCGGAACTGGTGGACCAGGGTGACCGAGCCGACCGATGCGCCGTAGCCGGCGACACGGCCGCCGCCGGCTTTCTCCGCCGCGATCAGGTCGCCCAGCCGGTCGGTGACTTCCGTCAGGCGGCGGGCGAAGGCGCGGTAGGGTTCGGGCCGGTCGAGACCCGCCGCCAGTTCGGCCGCCACCGTTTCGGCGATGCTGGGCGAGACCGGACGCGGTCCGTCCCTGAGCTGGACGATGCCCCGGATCGAGCCGCCCTTATTCGGGACGGGCAGCACGTCGATCAGCTCCATCCCGTGGCGAGCGAAGAATCCGACCAGCGGGCGCGCCATGAAGTAGGAGAGATGCTCGTGGTAGACGGTATCGATCAGCGTCTCGCGGACGACGGCGGCACCGTAGGAGGTGTCGAAGACGAAGGTGCCGTCGGCGGTCAGCAGCGCACGGATACCGGCCATGACGTCGCCGAGATCGTCCAGGTTGGCGAAGGTGTTGTTGGCGACGACCAACCGTGCCCGGCCGTGGGTTTCAAGGATCTCGCCGGCCAGGGCGGCGTCGAAGAAGCGCGCCAGCGTCGGCGTGCCGGCGGCGGATGCGCGGGCGGCGATCTCCTGCGCCGGATCGACGCCAAGGACCCGCAGGCCGAAGGGCTGGAAGGCGCGGAGCAGGGTGCCGTCGTTGCTGCCGATCTCGACCACCAGGTCCCCGGCGGCGAGGCCGAGGCTCTCGACCACCTGACCGGCGAACGACCGGAAGTATTCGTCAAGGCCCAGGGAAATGGTGGTGCGGTAGCGGAAGTTCCGGTACTGGATTTCCGGGTCGATGATATCCAGGAGCTGGAAGTGGCCGCAATCGCGGCACAAATAGAGGTCGAGCGGAACCTGACTGTCCTTCAGCCCTGCCGCGACTTCCCCGGTGTTCGGCGTCGCGATCGGGATTGGGCGCAACGGCACGACATTGTCGACATTGGCTCCGCCGCACAGCCGGCAGGTGTCGCGATGGTGGAAGGCGGATTTCATGCAAAGCTCCCGGAATGACGCCAGATAGCTTCGGCGAGCCGAAGATCCTCAAGGGCGTCGCGGCCATTGGCGAGTGGCGTTCGCCGCGCGCGGATGTCGGTGACGAAGGCTTCGGCCTGACGGCGGAACGACCAGCTCCAGCCCGACGGCGGCGGATGAATGGCGGTGACGGCGCCGGCGTGGCGGAGGGTGATGCCGGCCGGGACGTTGCGCAGCAGCGGGGGCGGGAACGAGACCGTCAGGGTCGCGCGTTCGAACGTCGCCTCGATCCCCTCGTTCCAGCCGGGGCCGGATGTCTCCGCCATGTCGAGCACCGCCGGGAAATCGCCGAAGTCGAGCAGCACCATCCGGCCGTTGGGTCGGCGCAGGTCGGCGGCGGTCACATCGGGCGTGGCGCCGAACAGCCAGCGCAGGATGTTGAGGTCGTGGACGAAGACGTTGAGGAACCAGGCATAGTCGTCGGCCATCGATGGCGGCAGCCAGTCCGGCGCCGCCGGCCACAGCTCCAGCCCGTCGGGCCGCGGTTCCGCCGTCATGACGTGGGCGCCTTCAAGCTGCGTGCCCGCCGCGAAGTCGCCGCCGTGGCAGTGGCAGCGCACGGTCAGAAGACGGCCCCAGCGCCCGTCCGACCGGGCCTCGTCCAGCAGGAACTTGGCGTGCTGGACGCCGGCATCGTGGCGCTTCATGAAGCCGACAGCATAGATCGATCCTGCCCGCTCCGCCGCATCCACCAGCCTTTCGCCCTGCGCCACGGTATGGGCCATCGGCTTTTCCGACAGCACGTGACGGCCCGCATGGAGGGCGTCCAGCACGATGGGGCCGGTGGCGGGCCGCCGGGTGACCACGACGACCGCCTCGATTTCCGGGTCCCGGAGCAATTCCCGATGGGAGGGATAGATTTTGGGCACGCCGAACCGCGAGGCGGCGGCTTGGGCCAGATCGGGGCGCAATTCGGCCAGCGCCGCGACGCGGCAGCCAGGCAGGCCGGCGAAGTTGGCGAGGTGGGCCAGCTGGCCTACCATGCCGGCGCCGATCAGGCCCAGGACGATGGTGCGGTTCCCGGTCATTCGAAGTAGATGAAGCCGTAGTCGCCGGTATAGCCGGCCTGCGCGAAGAACCATGCCCATTCGGCTGGCGTGTAGAAGGTTTCGCAGGTCAGCTGCCAGTAGAGCAGGTTCGCCTTCTCCCGCTCGTTACGGTAGGATTCGGCACAGATATAGCGGCGGTCCCGGCCGACCCGCTGCATCTCCTTCAGGGCCGTCCACAGCTCGTAGTTATAAAGGTTGTGGAAGACGTTGAGCGAATAGACGAAGTCGAAATGGCCGTCCGGCCAGGGCAGCGCGGTGCAGGTGCCGGTCCGGAGGACAGGGCGGACTTCCTCGTGCGCATGGGCGACACCATAATCCGAGATATCGATGCCGGCGACTTCCAGGCCCGGAACGGCCTGGGTCAGCTCGTACAGGAGGAAGCCCTTGCCGCAGCCGACGTCCAGCACGCGGTCGCCGGCCTTCAGACCGTAGTGGGAAGCCATGGCTTCCGCCACGGGACGCCAGCGGCCGTCGTAACGGTAGCCGCCATAGCCATACTGCCGGGCGCCGTCCCAGTAGTCGAAGCCCCATTGCTTGGCGACCGCCGCGCATTCGGCCTTGTCGTGGGCGGTTACCCGCTCGACGTATTGGCGCTTCGTACCGGTGTGGAGCGGGTGCAGGAAGTCGATCTCGGCCATCAGACGAATACCGCATGTTTGGGGTCGATCGAGAGGTATTCCAGGATCGACAGGTTCTTGGAGTGGGTGACGCAATGGTGCATGCACTGGGTGCGCGGATCGAAGGCATGCAGGCGTTCCCGGTTCTCGCCGGAGAACCACAGGTCGCGGAAGCTTTTCGTCTCGATCGAGCCCAGGTCGCCGGCATCGGTATAGGCCTTGTCCTGGCAGGTATAGACGTGCTGGTCGGCGCCGATCACGGTCAGGAACATCAGGTAGGGGCAGGTGGCATAGGTCTTCTCGAAGCCCTCGGTCATCTCGTGATAATGGTCGATCACGCCGAAGCCGTCGCCGTCGAGCGTCCGGCACAAGGCTATCTGCGGTTCGACCACCTCCCTGAATTCCCGATGATAGGCATTGTTGGCGGCGGCATCGTTGGCGACGACGGCGGCCGACAGCTTGACGTGGCCGGCGCCGGCTTCCTTGAACAGGCTGGCGATCTCGAAAATCCGCGCGGCGTTATCTTTCGACACTATCAGGCTGACGCCGAGCACCGCCTTGGTGCCGGTCGCCTTGAAGTCCCGGACATTGGAGAGAAGCTGGGTGAATGCCCCGGCAGGCGCACCGCGCGCGGCACTGTAGCTCGTGTCGTCCCAGGCGTCGACGGAGATCCGGACCCAGGTGGCATGACGGGCCAGCGCTTCGCCGACCCGGCCTTTCAGGTTGCTGCCGTTGGTCAGCGTCGCGACGTGGATGCCGCCTTTGGCGAGCCGGTCGATGACGTCGGGAAGCGGCTTGTAGAGAAGCGGCTCGCCGCCGCCGGAGAAGGTGACGGCCTTGACGCCCATGGCGATCAGGTCGTCCACGATCTCCATCATCTTGGCTTCGGGGATCTGGTCGGCTTCCCGCATCCCTTCGCCCAGTTGCAGGCCATCGGCGCGGTAGGCGCAGTACCAGCAATTGTGATTGCACCGGTTGGTCGGCTTGATCCGGATATGGACGGGCGCCTCCACTCGGCGCTCGCGGATCGCCGCGAGGTGGTCGGCATAACCCAGGTACTTGAGCGGGCTGTAGAGCGTCGCCATGGCCGGTCATCCCCCCTTTCAGAGATTCGTGGGGCAGTGCGGGAGCGCCATCCGGATCAGCCAGATATCCTCGACGCGCGCGGCATCGGCGGCGCCGTGGATGGACTGGCTCTCGACGGCGCCGTGCAGGCTGGCGCCGCTGTCGATCACCCGGCGGTAGATCGCACGCCGTTTCTCGGTGTCGCGGGGCAGCATGAACAGGCTGTACAGGACGATACCCTGGACGACCGGGAGTTCGGTCAGCACCTGGTTGAGCATCATGTGGCAGCCGGGCATGGCGTATTCGGTGGCGCTCAGCAGGAAGTCGAAGCCCTTGCGCCGGCAGAAGTCCCTGATCACGAGGTTCTGGACGTGCTGCGGCGGGTTCTGGCCGAAATAGGACCGGCTGCCGATATAGCCCCTGTATCCGAAGGCTTCAGTCATGGAAGCCGTCCGGAAACCGGAAGTCGAGGCCGAGCCGCGTTGCGGCGCGCAGGGTGATCGGCTCGAAGAACTCGCCCAGCCGCTTGTCGGCATAGGGGCTGAACAGGCTCTTGAACCGGCAGTTCATCGACCAGCGGGTGGCCGGTTCCAGATTGACCCGGTTGCCGTGGAGGAGGTTCTGGCTGAACAGCAGGAAATGCCCGTAGGGTACGTCGAGCCAGACGAGGTCCTGCTCGACCGATGCGAACAGGTCGTCCACGGTGCGGTCGGCGAATCCCTTGAGGCCGGCGCAGGCCCTGGCGTTGGCGGCGGGCGGCAGGATGCACATGCTCTTGGTGCGCAGGCAGTCCACCAGCGGCAGCCAGAGCACGACCTCGTAAGGCGAATCGCCGTCCCAGACGTCGCAGTGCAGCGGCAGGAGCGAGCTGTCGTCGCCGGGGAGCTGAACGGAAAGACCGACGGTGCGCTGCATCGCCAGCTCGTTGCCGACGACGGTCGACAGCGCCCGGCGGGCCAAGGCGTGATAGGAGGTCCGGAACCAGGACTCGGCGTTCAATCCCTGGATGACGGCAAGGCGAAGGTCGTTGAGCCGGGCCGGACCGACCCGGTCGCCGATCCGGTCCAGGAAGTGCTGGGGATCGTTGGGCAGCGGCATGCCGAGATGGCCGGCGGCCAGAGCCGCCGTGCGGTCGCGGATACGGGCAAGGGCATCGGCGTCCTCGACCGGCAGGATCAGCCACTGGTCGGCTACGAAACGGTCTCCAAGGGCGATCTCATCGGGGCTGAGGAAGCCGGTCATGGCGCCGCCTCGACAACGGCTTCGACGGCTGCCTTTTCAACCGCCTGGGCGATCGCGGGCGCCGTCAGGCCGTTCAGCCTGTGGTGCTCCTGCTGGGAGCCATACTTGACGGGGAAGGCGTCGGGCAGGCTGATCCGGCGGAGCGGCGGAATCCGGCCGGGCAGACGGTCGGACAACGTCTCCAGCACGGCGCTGCCGAGGCCGCCGGTCAGGATGTGCTCTTCCACCGTGACGATCAGGCGGACCTTGCCGGCAAGGTCCACCAGGGCGTCGGCGTCGATCGGCTTCACCGTGTGCATGTGGAGCACGCCGCAGTTGATGCCCCGGGCGTCCAGCAGGTCGGCGGCATCCAGGCACGGCCCGAGCATGACGCCGGTGGAGACCAGCAGCACGTCGCCGGGAGCGCGCTTGAGGATGGCCTTGCCGAGCGTGAATCCGTCTTCCGGGCTGGTCACCACGGGATCGCCGCCCTTGGCGAGGCGGATATAGATCGGGTGCGGCCAGTCCAGCGTCGCCCACATCAGCCGGCGCATCTCCTCGGCATCCGCCACGGCCACCACGGTCATGTTGGGCAGCGCCCGCATGATGGCGATGTCCTCAATGGCGAGGTGGGTCGGACCCAGGGGGGCATAGACCACGCCGCCGCCGCTGGCGATCAGCCGCACCGGCAGGTCGTGCAGGCAGAGATCGACCGCGACCTGTTCGTAGGAACGGCGGGTCAGGAAAGTGGCGATGGTGTTGATGTACGGAATGAAGCCGTCCAGAGCCATGCCGGCCGCCATGCCGATCACGTTCTGCTCGGAGATCCCTTCCATGAAGAAGCGGTTGGGGAACTCGTCCCGCATCTCCGTCAGGGTGTCGGGACCAAGGTCTGAGCCGATGAAGACGACGCGGGGGTCGGCCTTGGCCAGCTCATGGACCATCTTGAGGCTGGTCTGACGCATCAGAAAATCTCCGGCGGGCGGGTGCCCGTTGTCGGGAACCAGCGGTAAGCGGCCTGGGTCAACAGGCCGCCGATGTCATCGGATGTCATCATTTGCCGGGAGGACAGGGGCAAGGGCAGGGAGATCGGCATCACGCCAGCGCCCGGTGCAGTCCGGCCAGATCGGACAGCGACAGCTTGGCCTTGTGGTGCCATTCGGCGCGGCCTTCGGCGAAATCGACGCCCCGGCCCTTGATGGTATGGCAGATCACGGCGGTCGGGCGGGATGGATCGGCGGGGGCGGCGGTCAGGACGCGGCGCAGATCCACCACGTCATGGCCGTCCACCTCCACAGCATTGAAGCCGAAGGCTTCCCACTTGGCCGCCAGCGGTTCGAGGGGCTGGATCGCGGAGACGGGACCGGCGGATTGCAGCTTGTTGTAATCGATCAGGGCGGTCAGCGAACCGAGCCGGTGCTTGCCGGCGCAGAGCGCCGCTTCCCAGACCGAACCTTCCCCAAGCTCGCCGTCGCCGAGCAGCACGAAGACCCGGCTGTCGCGCCCCTGCATCCGTGCGGCCAGCGCCATGCCGACGCCGATGGGAAGGCCATGGCCAAGCGCTCCGGTCGATGCCTCGACGCCCGTCACCTTGCCGTATTCGGGATGTCCGCCGAGGAAGCTGTCGAATCGGCAAAAATCGTCGAGTGCCGCTTCCGGGAAGAAGCCCTTGTCGGCCAGCACCGCATAGAGGGCGAGGCAGCCGTGACCCTTGCTGAGGATGAAGCGGTCGCGTCCGACCCAGCGCGGGTCGTCCGGGCGGTAGCGCATCACGTCGTCATAGAGGACGCGAATGGCTTCGACCGGCGACATGCTGGAGCCGATATGGCCGCGCCCGCCGCCTTCCAGTGCCCGGACGACCAGCCGGCGCAGATGGAGCGAGCGCGCATCGAGTGCGGCGTTCGACCGGTCCGACCCGATCGGCCCTTCGAACGGGGGCAGGTCAGGTGGCGCCTGGTCGAGCGGCGGCAAATCAAGCGGCGAAGGAGAAGCGGCCGTCATGGTCGGTCAGCGTCCTGAGCAGAGTGGTGGCCTTGGCGAGTTGCCGGGTTTCCGCCGCGATGCGGTCCTCAGCCCCCGCGAAGGCGCGGCGTGCCCAGCGTTCGGGCAGGAATTCGTTGAGCAGGATCAGGCACCAGCGCAAACCGTAGAGCGGATGAAGCAGATCGAAACGATCGGCGAAACCGGCGTCGCGGGCGAAAACGATCCGGCATCCGGCAAGGAAGCGCGCCTTTAGGGCCGGCTGTAGCGCCATGCCGGGATGAAGCACGAAGTCGGCGGCCAGCTTTACCGGATCATCCCAGCCGAAATACTCGAAATCGACGAAATACAAGCCATCCGGTGCCGCGAGGGCGTTGTGGAAGCCCAGGTCCGACGGGCTGAGGGTGCGGAGGTCCGTCGGCAGCGGTGCGTCGATCCGGCGAACCCGGCTGCCCCAGCGGTCCAGCAGAGGTCCGATCCCATCGCCCAGCAGGCGGTCGAGAGCGGGCATACCGTCGGCGGCGCTTGCCAGCGCCGCCAGCCGCCGGTCGATCTGGCAGATCAGTTCGGCCGGGCTGAGGCAGGCTTCGGAGGCCGGCGGCAGCGTGGCAGCGTCGGGACGCTGGCGCAGGCGGTCGAGGGTCGCCACGAAGTCCAGCATGCAGGTGAGGTGATCGTCGCCCGGGTTGCTCACCGGAGCGCCGTCGATCCAGGAATAGAGCGTCGCACCGGAAACCGGATCGGCGGCGATGGCGCGCGGCGTCCGCTCGACGCCGTGGCGCTCCAGGAAGGAGAGGGCGGCGAACTCCGTCCCGAGGCGGTCGCGCGTGTCACCCGGCAGCTTCGGGTATAGCTTCAGGCAGAAGGGACCGGCGGCGGTGTCGAGCCGATAAATCCGGTTGTTGCCGCTGGCCGTCCCGCGCCGGATCGCGGTTACGGGATGCCCGAGTTGGCGTTCCGCCCAATCGGTCGCTTCGGCGACGGCGGGATCGGACGCCCGGAGGCTGGTCGTGTGCCGATCGGAAATATTCGGCGTCAGGATCGCGGCGTTCAGTCCAGCCCAGTCGCGATGGGCCTTGAAGGGGCCGGAGGGAAGCGGGCCGGGGTCGGGATGGAACAAGTGACGGGCGGTCGTTGCCGGGAAGCCGGGATGGGTCAGCACTTCTTCCAGGTCGTCTATGAAGACGTCGCAGCCGCAGGCGGCGATCCGGGCGACCTTGGCGTCGCGGTCGTCCTCGAAGAAGACGGCGGATGGATCGAGGCCGAAGTCGTCGAAGAAGCCCTGTGCCGTCATCCAGCGCAATGCCGCCTGCCGGAGATCGACGCCTGCGGGATCGAAGTGGCCGTAGTGGGACTTGTGGCTGACGATCGCCACCTTGACGCCCCGAGCGCGGCAGGCGAGCAGGAATTCCGCGACGCCCGCGATCAGCTCGGCCTCGCCCATGCGGGCGCCGTAGACCTGCCCCTGGATCGCCATCCATTCCCGTTCGCCGTCGGGGCGCTGCCGCAGCCGGTCGCGGATCGACCGTTTGGAGACGGGGAAATCCGAAAGCATCAAGCCGCGCCGTCCGGCTTCCGCCGCGAAGGCGCGGTCGTAACCGGCAAGGGTGTTGTCGAAATCGATCCCGATCAGCATGGCCGGATCATCATGTCACGTGCGCCAGGGCGGACACGGCGGGATGGCCGGCGATCAGTTCCTCCGTCGCACCCGAGAGGTGATCGACGACGGCATGACAAAGAACGAGATGGCTGATCTCGACGAAGCCATAGGCGTCGGACGGGGCGAACAGGTTGATGTCGCCGAGCAGGCGAAGCGGGTTGTCCGGGGTAAAACCCGAAAGCGTCACTATATGACATCCGATGTCACGGGCGGTGGCTACCGCCTTGACGATATCGGCAGAGCGGCCCGAACTGCTGATGGCGAACAGCAGGTCGCCCGGCTGGGCATGGAAGCCGATCTGACGGGAGAACACCTCGGAAAAGTCGTGGTCGTTGCCGAGGCAGGTCAGGGCGGCCCCGTCGTTGAAGGCCAGCGCCCGGACGCGGCCATTCTTGCTGAAGTCGATCGCCATATGGCTTGCGATGGCGGCGCTGCCGCCGTTGCCGATGAACATCGCCTTGCCGCCGGCGTCGTGGATGCGCCGCGCCGCAAGGGCCGTGGAGGCTATCGCCTTTCCCGTGGCGAGCGGGTTTCCAGCACCGTCGGTCGCAACGACATCCTCCAGCGTCGAGCCCAGGGTCTTCAGATAGCGGTCGAACTGGTCTTGCATCCCGGGTCTCACTTCAGCAGAGCGGTGACATATTTGATCAGGCGCACCTTGTCGATGGCTTGGCGGTGACCGACGATCCCCACTTTCATGGCGCCGGCCGCATTGCCGACGAAGCCGACGACGTCCAGCGGGACGCCGCGCGCGACCAGGGGCGACGTCACCGACAGGAAGGCATCGCCGGCGCCGACGGTGTCGACCACCGAGCGGGTAAAGGCGGGGATCTGATTGAAGCCGGTCTCGCGGTCGAAGCTGATGCAGCCGTCCCTGCCCGTCGTAACCATGATCCTGCCGCATGCGACGCGTTCGGACAGCCGGCGCATGAGCTGGTCCAGGGGGCTCCACCGGTCCGCCATGGCGAGCTGGACTTCGGGCCGGTCGACGCAGATGTAGTCGGCGCGGCCGTATTTGGTGACGAGGTTGAAGCCCTGGTTGGCGCTGTTGCTCTGGGCGTTGACCGCCAGGAAGCGGGCGTGGCGCTGGAACGTCTCGATGGTCGAGGCCGAGATCAGGCCATGGCCGAAATCGGCGACGACGACCAGATCCCGTTCCGGAGCAAGGCGGGCCACCAAGCCGTCCACTTCCGCCTGAAGGGATTCTGACAGCGGCGCGTCGTCGAAATGGTAGACTTCGAACAGCTTCCGGACATAGGCCGGTTCGACGAAGCGGCTCTTGCGGGTGGTCGGCGTTTCCGGCCGACGGACGGCGTGCAGGGTAACGTTCGGCTTGAGCGAGGACCGGATGAAGTCCTCGTAGCCGTCGTCGCCGATACAGGTCACGACATCGACGCCCCGGCAGAAGGAGGCAATGTGGTTGGCGGCGGCGAATACGCCGCCGGCGAAGATCTCCCGGCCCGTGAAGCGGGTCGCGATCATGTTTTCCTTGGGCGACTTGCCCATGGGCTGGACGTAGTCGTACTCGTCCAGGATGGCGTCGCCGACCAGCAGGACCCGGCAGTCGGCCACCTTGTCGAGCGCCGCCAGGACATCGCCCAGGCGCTGGGTGCCGCGTAGCCTGTTGAGATAGTCCTGGAGCGGCGGGTCATGGATATCCATGAACTGGTTGATCAGCGCCGACGAGCTGTGGACGACATCGTCGGTGAAGACGATCCGCCCGCCGCCGCGCTCCACCGCCAGTCTCTCGTCAACGATCTTGCCGGTGACGTCCTGCTCCGCCTCGGCATATTCCGCGCCCTTGATGTAGACGTCGGGCCGGAGCGATTCGATCATCGGGACGGCGGTCGGGGCCTCGCTGATCACGACGAGCGATACGGTATCCAGGGCGCCGAGCATCTCGGCCCGGACCTGTTCCGGAAAGACCGGGCGTCCCGGTCCCTTGTTGACGAACCGGTCGGCGGTGATCGAGACGATCAGTACGTCACCTTCCCGGCGGGCAAGCTTCAGGTGGCGCAGATGCCCGATATGGAGGAGGTCGAAGACGCCATGGGCCAGGACGACCCGCCGTCCCGCCGCCTTGTGGCTGTCGGCAAGGCGGGCGGCCTCATCGATGCCGACCAGTTTGGAGGTCGCGGCCCCTGCGCCGTCGTTGCTCACGGTCATGCTCTGCTGGAGCAGTGTGTGGAACGGGGTGTCCGGCCCGTCTGAAAAACTCCGATCGAGCCGGTGGGGCCGGCGGGCGATACTCTCCCCATGTCCTCGTCGCTTCCCGTAATTCAGCGGATCTTCACTAGGGCTACGAGCTTAGGACGGAACGGTTAACCAAACCTAAACGAGATGTTCATCTTTCGGCTGTTCGATAGAGGGGAGCAAACTTAAAGGAAATCTTAACTATTACAGGTGTTCCCATGACCTAGAGCAAAAGCCCGATAAGATGCCGCTTGCGTATCCGAGCATTGCTCCAGCCGTTGAGCTTGCTCAAAGGCTGGCTTTCAACAAGGACCGGATAATGCTTGATCCAACCCAATACCGCCTGGCCGAAACTATTGCCAAGCAACAGCTTCCGACCTGGCGTATTGCGCAGCGGCATACCCTCGAAGTGTTCGAGAAGGCAGGTTTTCCTGTCCGCGCGAATTCCTTCGCCGACCTGCGTCCGTTGATCGACACGATGCAGGAGAACCGGTTCGACAGCTATGTGCGCGAACTGGGGGGATTGACACCGGCTCGCCGTTCAATGCTGATGGCGGCGTTGCGGGACATCTGCATTCTACAGCTCAAATATTTGAATACCCAGGAAGTCGTCGTTCCATTTTCGACCGTAATGTCAGCTTTGGCCATTTACCAGAAGATCTCCCTGCTCAAGCCGGACTTCAAGAGTATCCTCGAAATCGGTCCCGGCTGCGGCTATACCAGCCTGTTCTTCGCGAGGCACGAAGGACTGGAAAACTATAGTTCGGTCGAAGCTTGCGAGAGCTTCTATCTGCTGCAAAGCCTGCTGGACACGCATCTCTTCGGATCCAACTTCCGCGAATATGCCGCTGTTCCCAGCCAGTCATCGGGCGATTCGTCCTGGCACGGCGGTGGCTATTTCCGATCCGACGACTATGAGCATCTGAACACTTTGACCGTGGCGGGGAGCGCGTGCCACCGGGAGATCTGTTCGCATTATCCCTGGTGGCGCATTCCCGATCTGGCCGGGTGCGGCCGCAAGTTCGATGTCATCACTTCCAACGCCAATCTGAACGAGTTCTCCGTCGGAGCGCTGACCGAATACCTTGCCCTGTCCTATCAGCTTCTGGCCGATGACGGGATCTTCTTCTTTCAATGCCCGGGCTGGAACCATGACGGCCGGGACACCAACCGGTTCCTGTATGAAGCCGGCTTCGCCCCTCTCTTCCTGGCGGCGGGCACCGTGGAACTACGGCTTGGCGGCGAGGGCGGCGCTGGCGGGCGCCTGATCCGTCAGGAATTCACGGTCCCCAACGGCGTTCTGGTCAAGAGGGGCCATCCCCTGTGGGCCGGACAGTTCCGGTCGGAGTGTTTCACCCAGCCCACGGTCTGCTTTGCCGAACCCCGCCTTCTCGATGCCTTCTTCCCGGCTGAGGCCGGCTCGTTGCCGGACCGGCACGACCTGCTGGAGGAACTCGGCGCGTCGCTGTCCTCAAGCTGACCGGCGGTATGACGGCCGGGCGGTCGAAGGGATTCAGCTTGCCCGATACTTGCCCTGGGTTGGGAATACGAAACCCTGTTCCTCGCCCTCGCCGGGCTTCCGGAGCGCTACGAAGCAGTAGTCGAAGACGATGCAGGGGAATTCCATTCCCAGCCGGGCGGTATCGGGGTTGTTGAGGTTCTGGATGTATTGCAGGGTCACGGTGCGGGGAAGATTGGGCTGAATGCAATCTTCGACCTTGATCGGCAGGTCGCGAAAGCCGAACGGCTCGTCAGGCCGCTCCTCGGCCAGCCGGCACCGAACGCCGAAGTTGTCGATGTAGACGAAATCCAGGATGGAGTATCCGTTTTCCTGGGCCACATCGAAATACACGGTCGGATGGACATTCCAGAACCCGTGATCGATATCGCCGAAGGCCGGCAGCACGAACAATGCGATACCGCCCGGCTCCAGCAGGTCATGAACCGTCCTGAACGACTGCGCGATATCGAAGATATGTTCGCTCGACCCGAAGTTGGTGACAACCGAGAACCGGCGGGGCAGCCGGCAGGGATAGTTCAGGTCCAGACGCCAATTCGCCCTCGGATCGAACATATCGATCGAGTTGTAGTCCTGCAATCCGAGATGCCGGTAAAGAGCCTGTTGAGCCCAGGGCTTCGGGCGGCCGTCCTTGAACATTTCGCCAAGCAGATCGGCCATGGCGGCCTTGTCCGTCATTGGGCCGAGGGCCGACTGAAAGATTGCCGGCGTCGTCATGACGTCCTGAGGTCCCAGCTCGACGATGGAGTTGGCATCGGCAAAGGCGCGCTTCTTATGCAGACGGGCGAACCAGTGTACCATGACCGCGCTGATGCCCATTGAACCTCGCTTGATTTCCTAAGTGCCGATGGCGGCACTGCGTTTAAGGGCCGCTGTGCCGGGGAGCGCCATGCACTCCCGGCCTAACGCTGTGCCAGATCGTCGATGATGAAGGCGGCCCGATGGCGCCAGGTATGTCCTTCCAGTATCCGCCGCCGCGCATTCGCTCCGACCCGGCGGCGAAGGTCCCCGTCCCGCAACGCTCGCTCGGCGACTTCGGCCAAGTCGTCGTTGTCGTATGACAGGTAGTCCTCTCCGGGGGTGAAGTAGGATTTCAGGCTGCTGATTTCGCCGTCCCAGCGCGAACGGCTGACCATGGCCGCCTTGCCGCAGCACATGATGTCGAGCACCCGGTTGTGCATCGTGACGGGACCGTTATGGATGTTGACGCGCGTCGACCGGAACAACTGCGCCAGCTCGCGGCCGCGATTGATCGCGCCGAAGTAATGGGGAGCGTATTGCGGCCATTTCGTCCATTCCGGATTGCCGTAGAAGGCGATCTGCGTGGAAATCGACAGCAGGGTGTCGATCACCTCCGTCCGGTCGACCAGCCTGATCAGACGCTCGTCGAAGAAGGTCTTCAGCGGGGCAGGCAACTGCTCCACCGTGAAGTTAGGATCGGACTGCCGATAGAAGTCGGTCAGGAAGGCGTAGATCTCGTTGTTGTCGGCATTGGAGTGGCGGAAACCGGCGGCCAGGAACCGGTCGATCAGTTCGCCCATGGTGACCGGCCGGCCGTCGTCGTGGCCGGCGACGATACTGAGCGTCCCCTCGTTGAGCGGTTCGTACATGTGGCCGACGAAAGCGAAGTCGAACAGCTCGGGCGTCTCGGAATCGGTGAAGATCTCCGGGTCGGTCGCCATGGGCAGGAACCGGTAGTCGCCGCCGTTGAAGTCCTCATGGCCATAGACCTTGAGCAGCAGGGCGGTGTAGACGGCATGGCTGCCCCAGGCATCCTCCAGCACCCGCCGGCCATGGACGGCGTGATTATGGATCCAGGTGATGTGCCGTACGGCAGGGTTGTAGCCGGGGATCTGGCTTGGGAACCGGTCGATCTCCAGGACGAAGTCCGGCTGGTAATTGTCGACGAAGCAGCTGAGCGCCCGTTCGTTGAGGTGCGGCCAGCCGACATGGGCTTCAACGCCGAGTTCTTCGAAGCCGCGCTTCAGCCCGAGCGTCTGGTTGATATACATATGGTCATCTTCGGCGAAGATGGCGATGCGCTTGGGCTTAGGCAACGTTCAGTCCTTCTCTCAGTCGTCGGCTTGCGGCAGATCGGGTCTTGCCGACAGGATGACACCCTGGAATCCCAGGCCGCGCAGCCGGCCGGCGATAGCGGTGTCATGCAGGTAGGCGCAGATCAGCACGGCATCGACGTCGCGCAGGGATGCCGCATCGGGCTTGACGATCGGCGGCGTCTGGCCGCCTCCGGCAAGGTGCAGTCCTTCCAGGGCGGAATTGTCGTCAAGAACCCGGACGAACCGCCGCGCGGCTCCGTACCGGGTCAGGAACGACTGGCCCTGGGCCGTGGCCCCGTACAGCGCCATCGCACCGGAGACGGCTGCCACCCGTTCCCGGCCCCGGTCGGCGGCGGCGGTCAGGCGGACCGACAGGTCGGCGGCAGGGGATGTGCCGGACTGCGGCGCCCGCCATTCCGCCGGCCGTCCAACCGCCCGGAACAGCACGCCGAAATCATGGCCGTCCTTGATCGACAGGGTGCGTAGCGGCTCCAGCCCGGCCCGGCGCGCCAAGGCCGTGAAAGTGTCGGGCGTGAAGTACTGGACGTGCTGGAGCACGATGTCGCCGAAGGCGGCGCCCCGGTCGATGAACCGGGCATCGGGGACCTCTAGATACGCGTGGCCGCCGGGGACCAGTCCTTCGCGGATCGCGGACAGCAAGGCGAAGGGATCGGCCACATGCTCGATCACCTGCCGGCAGACCATCAGGTCGGCCGGACCGCCGGGCACGGCGCCGCGGAAGATGTCCGATACCAGCGCGATGTTGGCTTCGGGCAGATGGTCCGGCGTCAGGGCACGGCACGGCTCGAACACGACCACCCCGGCGGCGCTGGCGGACAGCAGGCGCGCCACGTGACCGGCGCCGCCGCCGATCTCCACCACCCGCTTGCCGGCATAGTGCTCGGGATCGATCCAGGCTATGGCGTCCTGGAGACGCTTCACCATGGACGGGTGGACAGGGACGTTGGTCAGCGGCACGTCGCCGTACATCCGCTCCGCCAACGCGTCGGAGAAGTCCCGGTTGTAGAGATGGCCGCAGCCGTCGCACCGGACCAGGGTCAGAGGGGCGGTGTCCCCGGCCGATCCGCTGGCGGGAGCGAAGAGGCGGACGGGATAGGCCGGGATGTGGAAGACGGCTTGGGCGGACGCGCTCGCGCAGATGGGGCAGGCCGTCATCATCGGCTTTCGCCGGGCTGGACATAGCAGGACCGGCAGACAGCGGGAACCTTGCCGTCGACATGGGCCTGACGGAACTCCCGCAGGGCGTTGCCCGTCCAGACCGCGCTGAAGTCGCCGTCGGCCGTGCCGACCTCGCTGACATCCGGGTTGCCGATGATGCAGCACGGCACGACGCGCAGGTCGGAGGCGACATAGGCGCGCTCGAACGGCCAGGGGCACAAGTGCTCGGGCTTGTCCGTGTCGTATTTTCGGGTGACGTTCCAGAACGCGACCTTGATGCCCAGCCGCTCGCCCCGGTGCAGCAGGGACAGCGCTTCGGCCCTGGTGAATTCCCGCTCGACGGTGACGGCATCGTTGGCGGTGCGCCAGCGGTCCAGGCCGAAATCGACGAGGTTGAGGGAGAAGGCCATGCTGCGGAAGCCCATTTCATGGGCAAGATCGACCAGTTCGGGCAGTTGATGACGGTTGCCTCGCTGGACCACCGTCCACATCTTGGTCCGCTCGACGTTCCGTTCGGCGCAGTAGGCGTTGATCAGCTTGCAGTTCTTCACGACCTGGTCGAACACCGAGCCGCGCCGGATGCTCTCGAAGGTTTGCCGGTCGGCGCCGTCGCAGGAGATCTGGACCTCGTTGACGCCGCTGTCGATCAGCTTGCGGTAGTTGTCCTTGAGGTGCAGCAGCGAGGCGTTGGTCGTGGTCCGGACCCAGATGTGCCGGGCGCGGGCGTAACGGATCATCTCGAAGAAGTCGTCGCCCTGGAGGGTCGGTTCGCCCAGTCCCTGGACCTTGATCTCGACCAGTCCGGTCTGTTCGTCGATCAGCCGCTTGAATGCCTGAAGCGGCATGTCGGCGGCGCGGGTGCCCTTGTGCCAGTCGCTGACGGTGCACATCGTGCAGCGGAAGTTGCACCGGCTGACATTCTCGAAGTCGAGCCGGATCGGCAGATAGGCAGGCTCAGCGTTGCGGCGGCCGGATGCCTGATAGGCCAGATAGTTGCGGAGCCGCTCGGGCGAGCGGGACAGGCAGGTGCGCCGGACGCGCAGGTAGGTTTCCAGGTCTGGGACCGGCTGCGGCGTCGGCAGGCCGTCGAGGGCTTCGCCATCCTCACCCACTACATCCTGGGCATTCTGGGGAACTGCTTCGATGACGGCGGTCATGACGGCCTCACAGGTCCTTGAACAGGTCCATGCACTGCTCGATCGTCAGGGCGACGTCGAGGTAGCGGTAGCTGCCGTTGCGGCCGATCGAGAAGACGTTCTTCGGCAGGGCTTCGATGTAGCGGCGGTGCAGCGCCTGGTCGGCCTTGGTCGGATACGGGTACAGCTTGTTGCGGGTGGACGGCACTTCGATGCCGATCAGGGAGGTCGGGCTGTCGTAGTGATAGAACTTCTTGTACTCGACGACGCGGGTGAACGGCTCGGCGTTGGCGTAGTAGAGGAAATAGATGTCGTCGGGCAGGATCTTCTCGACCGGCAGTACCAACTTAAGGAAGTCGCGGCCGGCCCAGCGCAGCGGGCCATAAGCGTCCTTCAGGATGATTTCCGGAGAGATCGTGCTGATGATCAGGTCGTAGGTGTGCCACTCACCGGCGATCTTCACCCGGTAGTTCGCGATGTCGTAGTCCTCGATCGTGGTGTCGAGGTGGACCTTGGCATGCCGCGTCGCGATCTCGAAATAGGAGTTGTAGCCGTCGAGCGCGTGGGGGAAGCCGGAGATCGCCTCGGTCCAGGCGGCCTTGGGACCTGTCTTGAGAGCGACGCCCTTCGGGGTGAAGCCGAAATCGGTCAGTTCGGTGTTGCTCTCGATGTTCCACATCTTGCGCGAATAGCCGTCCACGAACTTGTCGTAGAGCGTCGGGCCGACCGAGAAGACCCAGTATTCCTCAAGGTTGCGGGCACCTTCGGCACCCGGCGCTTCCGCCAGTTCTCGGCGGATCTGCTCGGCGTCGGGCATGTCGTCCACCTCGTCCCGGTGGATCGGGAAATGGTAGAAGGCCTGGTCGCGCTCAATATAGGTCAGGAACTCGTGCCCCTGGTCGTAGCGGCGCATCGGGCAGGAGCGGTTCAGGAACTCGAACACTTCTTCCCGCCTTGTCAGGAAGTGGCGCGGGCCGAGGGTGTAGGGATGGCCGCCATAGGTGTAGGTGCGGCAGCCGCCGCCTAGCACCGGCGCGCGTTCGACCAGGGTGATGTCGGTGTAACCCTTGGCGTGAAGCATCTCGGCGGAGATGCAGCCGGCGAAGCCGCCGCCGATGATCAGGACCTTGGTCAATGTCTTTCCCTTTACTAAGTGCCGTGCCGGCCGCCTTATCGGCGGCGGGACAGGCTCAGATATTGCTGACCCCGGCCGAACAGGGCACCGAAGCGGGCGGCTGCCGCCGTGGCGCCGATATCCGGCGCGGCGCGGACCAGACCGGCCGCTTCGGCCAGCGCCTCGGCCGTGGGGTGTGAGAACTCGCGGACATCGGCGACGATGTCGTCCAGGACTTCGACGAATTCGGCGATGAAGCCGTCGCGGCGGGTCGTCTCATAGGATTCGACAAGGGCACGCGCCCGGGTGCAGAGGTCGTAGAGCCGCTGGTTGGCTTCGACCGGCCGGGGCGGCAGGGTAAAGCGGTGGTCCAGCAGGTTGTGGGCATTCAGCCAGTATTGCTCGATCGCTGGCAGGTTGAATTCGTGGTCGGCGCCGGTGATGGATTTGTACCAGCGCCAGTCGGTCACGAAATGCGGAGCGCTCGCCATGAAGTCGAAGCGGGAAGCCAGGACGCTGATCGCTTCCGGCAGGTTGATCAGGGGAATGATCGAGCCGGGATGGATCAGGTTGTCGATCACCCAGTCGTCTCGCCGCCGGTTCATGCCGCCCAATGTCGCCAGATGCGGCTCGACCATGGGAAGGATCGCGGCGGCCTGGACCTCCACCGGATCGGCCGGGTCCACGATCCGCTGCGCCAGCAGGCGGCGTAGGGTTTCCGGAAAATGGGAGAGATGGTCGACGCAGGTCACCACCAGCAGCCCGCCGACCGCCGTGCAGTCGGCCAGCCGGGTGAGCACGGCATCCGGGTTGGGCACGCCGGACAGCAGACCCTCGCAGAAGACGAAGTCGAACGGCTCCGCTGTCCGGAAGTCCTCGATCCGCGAACCGACGATCTCCGGCACGGCGATCCGGGGGTGATCGGCGAACAGGGCACGGATATGTCCGATGCCGGTCGTGTTGCCTTCCACCAGGACGAAGCGCGCCGGGTCGAGACTGGCGGTGTAGAGCGCGTTGTGGCCGCTGCCCGGCCCGACTTCGAGCACGGAGCGGCCCTTGAGGTACGACGGCAGGATGCCGAGCTGGCGGTAAAGCGCGGATCGCCGCTGCTGGTGCCGTTCCCAGTCGGAAATATCCTGGCGGACCGGAGAGATTCCGTGCGCCGTATAGAACGCGAGATGGGAAGCGGTCATAGTCCTGGGTGCATAGTCGCTGGATCGTCGATCCACCATAGGCAGCCCTGGTTAATAAAAGATTGCGGTCGCTCCGCCGTATCGGCGCCCCGGCGGTAAACAAATATGTCTCTCGAACGTTGTATATCCCCGGAACAGCATGGTTGCCTGATTGCCGAGGAAGAGACACGTGCCCGAACCTGTGCCGATGAAGAAGCTGATGACCGGTATCCCGGAAATGGACCTTGTCCTGAGGGGAGGTTTGCCGTGTCACCGCCTTCATCTGCTCGAAGGGGTGCCGGGGGCCGGCAAGACGACGATCGCGCTTCAGTTCCTTCTGGAAGGCGTCGCCCGAGGCGAGCGCGGGCTCTACATCACGCTGTCGGAATCGACCGACGAGCTGACGGCGGCCGCCGCAAGCCATGGCTGGTCGCTGGACGGGATCGACGTCTTCGACCTGATACCGATCGAGGCGGAGCTGGAACGGCAGCAGAGCGTGCTCTACCCGTCCGAAGTGGAGCTGGGCGAGACGATGCGGCTGATCACCGACAGGATCGCCGCCGACCAGCCTGACCGCGTGGTGGTCGACAGTCTGGCCGAATTGCGGCTGATCGCCCAGGACCAGCTCCGCTACCGCCGTCAGATCCTGGCGCTGAAACAGGCGGTCCAGGGCCGCCAGTGCACGACCCTTGTCCTGGACGACCTGACCAGCCAGGCGGGAGCTCGGGAACTGCACAGCCTGATGCACGGCGTCATATCGCTGGAGATGATCGAGCGCTCCTACGGGGCGGCAAGACGGCGGATGAGAGTCGTGAAGATGCGGGGCACCGACTACCAGAGCGGCTGGCACGATTTCGCGATCACCGCAGGCAACGTGCTGGTCTTCCCCAGCCTGATCGCCGAGGAGCACCAGTCGGAATTCGAGCCGTCCACCCTGTCGAGCGGCCTTGCGGAGCTGGACGACCTGCTCGGCGGCGGCCTGACGCGGGGGACCACGACGATGCTGGTCGGCCCTTCCGGAGCGGGCAAGTCGTCGCTGGCGCTGCAATACGTCATGTCCGCCGTCCGGGCCGGCGAACACGGATCGTACTTCTCGTTCGACGAGGCGTTCGGCACGCTGACCCAGCGCAGCACCGCGCTTGGGCTCGACCTTGCGGAGGCGGTGGAGAGCGGCAGGCTCGGGTGGCATCGGGCCAATCCATCGCGCCTGTCGCCCGGCGAGTTCGTCTGGCGGGTCCGCCGCGAGGTCGAGGACAACGATGCCCGCATCGTCGTGATCGACAGCCTCAACTCATATCTCAGCACCATGCCGGAGGAGACGGCCCTCATCCTGCAGATGCACGAGCTGCTGACCTATCTGAACAATCAGGGAGTAGCCACGATCCTGATCCTGGCGCAGCAGGGCATCATCGGCGACATCGAGAACCCGGTCGACCTGTCGTTCATGAGCGACGCGGTCGTGCTGCTCCGGTTCTTCGAGGCCGGGGGCGAGGTCCGCAAGGCGATCTCGGTCGTCAAGAAGCGCACCGGCATCCACGAACTGGCGATCCGCGAATTCCGGCTGTTCCCGGACGGCATGAAGGTCGGACCGAAGCTCCTGGAGTTTCAGGGCGTGCTGACCGGCGTCCCCAGCTACGGCGGGCCGCTCGATCCGCTGCTGCGAGGCGAGGGAGAGACGGGCTGACGGAGGTTCCGGTGTCGGCGCCGATACTGGTCCTGGCTCCCGATGGACGGGACGCGGACGTCATCCGGCTGGTGCTCGACGCGATCGGCATAGCGTCGCATGCCTGTGCCGACCTGGTCGACGTACGGCGGATGCTGGAGCGGGACGCGACGGCGCTGCTTCTGACGGAGGCATCGCTGATGCAGGGCTTGGGCGGGCTTGCGGACTGGCTGGACACGCAGCCGTCCTGGTCCGACCTTCCGGTCATCCTGCTGACCGCACAGGGTAGCCGCCGGGGGCATCGCGCGCGCTGGGACCTGTTCAGCCGGCTCGGCAACGTCACCATCCTGGACCGGCCGCTTCATGCCGATACCTTGAAGAGTGCTGCGCGGGCGGCGGCGCGCGCGCGCGACCGGCAGTATCGGACCCGGTCCCATATGTCCCAGATCGAGGAGGCCGCCAGCCGCCTGGAGGCCCGGGTGGAGGAGCAGACCCGCGACCTGCGCACCGCGATGGCCGAGCGCGAACGCGTCGAGGAGGCGTTGCGGCAGGCCCAGAAGATGGAGGCCGTGGGCCAGCTCACCGGCGGCGTCGCCCATGACTTCAACAACCTGCTGCAAGCGATCCTGGGCAACCTGGAGGCGCTTCAGGACCGGGTGGCCGACCGGGAGGACGCCCTGCGCCATGTCCGCGCCGCGTCGCAGGCGGGAGAGCGCGCCGCCACCCTGACCCGGCGGCTGCTGGCCTTCGCAAGGCGTCAGCCCTTGTCGCCGGCCAGCCTGAACCTCAACGCGCTGGTCAGCGGCATGCAGGAACTGGTGCAGCGTTCGGTCGGCGAAGCGATCGACATAAAGGTCATCCTGGCCGGCGGGTTGTGGCAGACCTGGGCGGATGCCAATCAGGTAGAGAATGCGCTGCTCAACCTTGCGATCAACGCCCGCGACGCCATGCCAGGAGGTGGCCGCCTGACGATCGAGACGGCCAACAGCCATCTCGACGACCGCTACGTCGCCGCCGAAGCCGGCTTGCAGGCCGGACAGTATGTCGTGCTGTGCGTAACGGACACGGGAACCGGCATGGCTCCCGAGGTCATCGAGCACGCCTTCGAACCCTTCTTCACGACCAAGCCGATAGGGCAGGGCACCGGCCTCGGGCTCAGCCAGCTCTACGGCTTCGCCCGTCAGTCGGGTGGACATGCCGCCCTTTATTCGGAGGCAGGCAAAGGGACGACAGTCAAACTCTACCTGCCCCGTCATCATGGACCCGAACGGAAGGAACCGGCACCGGTCCTGCCGGAAGCCGTCCGCGCCCATGGCGATCGGACGATCCTGGTCGTCGAGGATGAGGCGCTGGTCCGCCTGCAGCTTGTCGAAAGCCTGGAAGGGCGCGGCTACAAGGTGATCGAGACGGCCGACCCCGAAGCTGCTATCGCCGTCCTGGCAACCGACGTGCGGATCGATCTGCTGGCGACCGATGTCGGATTGCCCGGCATGAACGGACGTCAGCTTGCCGAGATCGCCCGAGAGACCCGGCCCGGCCTGCCCGTGCTGTTCCTGACCGGCTACGCCCCCAATGCCGCACAGGGTGACGAGGCGCTTGGACCGCGGACCCAGTTGCTCAGCAAGCCGTTCAGCGTCGCCGCCCTGATGGTGAAGATCCAAGGCATGCTGAAGAGCACCGACGTTTGATCGACCTGCCAGCGCCAACCCCGCGACCCCGCACGCGATAGGCCATCCTGGAAGGAGTGAAAATTCATCTCTCTTGACCGGATGAAGGAAAATAATTTCCTTCCAAGACAAGAATAATAAGTGAAAATGACTATTTGACCTTCCTTCAGTACTTGATCATCATAACCAAGCTTGTTAATAAATAGCGAGGTCCTTTCGATGATCTGGAAGTTTGAAATCGGCAGTAATAACATGTTTTATAACTGCTTTTTTTGCTGTCTCTGAGTGTTTCAAGCTACTGCGCCTGCGGTAGCGATTATATTTTCCTGGGATGAGCTTCCCAGAATAGCTTTTCATCATAATGGCGGTCCATGCGCTGCCGAAGGGCCAGATCGATGAAATCCATTCTACGTTTATCAGTCGCCGCTGCGACGTCGCTGCTTGTCGGGGTCGCCACGCTGACGCCGGCCTTCGCCGAGGATATTACCGTTCGTTTCGGGTTCGCCCAGGTAGGCGTCGGCAACCGGCAGTTCGGCAGCGGCAACTCCGCTGCCATCGCGCACGCCCAGGGGCTGGTCGAAGCCGAGTTCAAGGACGATCCCGGCGTGAAGATCGACTGGTCGTTCTTCAAGGGCGCCGGTCCCGCGGTGAACGAGGCCCTGGCGAACGACCAGATCGACTTCGCTCTCCACGGGGACCTGCCCGCCATCGTCGGTCGCTCCAACGGGCTTAAGACAAAGATCGTCGCGGCGAACGGCCTGCGCGCCAACATCTATCTGGCCGTCCTGCCGAACTCCGGGATCGAACGGATCGAGGACTTGAAGGGCCGCAAGATCGCTCAGTTCCGGGGCACCAACCTCCAGCTTGCGACGGATAAGGTATTGGCGGCGCATGGGCTGACCGAACGCGACGTCAGGTTCATCAGCATGGACTTCGCGACCGCCACGGCGGCGTTGGCCAGCGGCGACATCGACGGCGCCTTCGGGCAGGCGGACTACCTGGGACTCGAGAAGCAGGGCGTCGCACGGGTGATCTACTCGACCAAGGGGGACGACCCCGCGTTTACCCGGCATTCGCACGTCCACGTCACCGAGAAGTTCGAGCAGGCGCATCCCGAGGTCGTCGCCCGCGTCGTCAAGGTGCTGGTCAAGGCGGCGGCCTGGGCATCGGACGAGAGCAACCGCGACGCGGTGTTCGAGACCTGGGCCAAATCGGGCATCCCGGCCGAGACTTTCCGCGCCGATTACGAAGGCCAGGCACTGAAGCTTCGCAACACGCCCTTGATCGACGACTTCCTGATCTCGGCGTATCGCGATCAGGCCGAACGCGCCAAGCAGTACCGCCTGCTACGGGGCGAGGTGAGCATCGACGATTGGTTCGAGCCGAAATATGTCGACCGGGCGATCAAGGAGCTTGGCCTGGAAGGCTACTGGAAGCGCTACGACGCCCATGGCGTGGCCGAAGTAGCCGGCCGCTAGGGCTTCGCGGACAAGTCTCCCGTTCAATGACGAATGGAACCCGATACCAAGGGAACCCGATAATGACGAACCTTGACCTGGACCGCGTCGCCTTCGAGGCAGCGGTCGCGGAACGGTACAGGCTGTCCGGCAGGCGCTTCGGAGCGCGGGCCGGTGCCGGGGTCGCCAAGCGAGCGGGCACCATTGCGGCAGCCCTGATCTTTCCAGCTTCACTCTTCCTGGTCTGGCAGGTCGCCAGCCTGTTCGACCTCGTCCCGGCCCAGATCCTGCCCGACCCGAGGCTCGTGCTCGCGACCTTCCGGGAATTCTACGACACCGGCGATCTGGCCTTCCATGCCCGGATCAGCCTGCTCCGTGTGCTTCAGGGGTTCGCCCTCGGCGCCGGCGCCGGACTGCTTCTCGGCATCGCGATGGGGTTGTCGCGGCGGGTGCGGGAATTCGTCGAACCGCTGTTCCTGGCGCTGGCCCAGGTCCCGGCGCTCGGCTGGATACCGCTGGTGATGCTGCTGGTCGGCATCGACGAGGCGCTGAAGGTGATCATCATCGCCAAGGCTGCACTGATCCCGGTGACGATCAATACCAGCAGGGGCATCCTGAACGTGCCCAGGAGCTACCGCGAGGTCGGCGAGGTGTTGACCTTCGGGCGCTGGCAGACGCTGACCAGGATCCTGGCGCCGGCCTCGGTCCCGACGGTCTTCACCGGCATCCGCTACGGGTTGACCAACGCGTGGCTGGCCTTGGTCGCGGTCGAGCTGCTGGCCTCCTCGGAAGGTCTCGGCTACCTGATGGTCTGGGGCCGCCAGCTCTTCCAGCTCGACCTCGTCATCATGGCCATGATCGTGGTCGGGGTCATCGGCTTCCTTCTCGACTGGAGCCTGGGGCTGGTCGAGCGGCGGCTTCAGAGGTGGGAGGCGGCCGGCTCATGAGCGCCGTAACGATCATCCCGCCGGCCGGCGAGGCCGCCGCGACGACCGAGCCGAAGCGGCGCTGGAACGGACTGATCCTGCCGGCCGTCCTGATCCTTCTGTGGGAGGGTGCCAGCCAGTCCGGGCTGGTCGACGACAGACTGCTGCCGTCGCTTGGGACCGTCGCCGGACGGGGGTGGAGCGAGCTGGCGGACGGCAGGCTGGCGGTGGATATCGCTTCCAGTCTGGCACGCGACGTCAGCGGCTTTGCCATCGGCAGCGCGCTGGGCATCCCGGTCGGGCTGGCGCTGGGATTGTCGCGGACCCTGGACCGCTTCGTCGGTCCTACCTTCAACGCCGCCAAGCAGATTGCCGTATTCGCCTGGATACCGCTGATCTCGGTATGGTTCGGCGTCGGAGAGGCCGCCAAGATCGCGTTCATCGCATTGGCCGCTTTCACGCCTGTCGTGGTGAACACCTGGGCCGGCGCCCGTAGCGTGCCCCGCACCTTGGGGGAGGTCGCTGATGTCCTGGCCCTCAGCCGCTGGCAGCGGCTGACCCGACTGGAAATACCTTCCGCCCTGCCGTCGATCTTCGTCGGCCTGCAACTCGGCCTGATCTACTCGTGGCTGGCGACGGTCGGAGCCGAATACTTCATGACCATCGGCCCCGGCATCGGCGGACTGATGACCGAGGGGCGCGAACACTTTCACATGGACCTCGTGATCCTGGGCGTCCTGCTGCTCGGCGGCATCGGTCTTGGCCTGAACAAGCTCGCCGCCTTAATGGAAACCAGCGCACTCCGCTGGAAGCGATACTGAACCTGGGAAGGACCTACGCCATGCCCGATCAAGGAACATTGGAAATCCGCAACGTCTTCAAACGTTTCGAGGTTGCGGGCCGGACCGTCGAGGCGCTGAGCGGCATCGACCTGTCCGTGGCTCCCGGTGAGTTCGTCTCGGTCGTCGGCGCTTCCGGCTGCGGCAAGTCCACCCTGTTGAGGTTGATCGTCGGGCTGGACCGCGATTATGACGGCGAAATCCTGCTGGACGGCAGGAGGCTTGCCGGGCCGACGCTGGACCGGGCCATCGTCTTCCAGGAACATCGGCTGTTCCCCTGGTTGCGGGTCGAGGACAACGTCGCCCTTGGGCTGCTGAAATCCGCTCTGCCGGCGCCCGAGAAACGGAAGCTGGTCCGCGAGCACCTTGAGCTGGTCGGCCTGAGCGCTTTCGCGGGAGCCTATCCGGCCCAGCTTTCCGGCGGCATGTCGCAGCGCGTGGCCATTGCCCGCGCGCTGGTCAACCGGCCGGACATCCTGCTGCTGGACGAGCCGTTCGGCGCGCTCGACGCGCTGACCAGGGCCTATCTCCAGGCCGAACTCCGGCGGATCGTGCGGAGCGAAGGGATCACCGCCGTTCTCGTCACCCACGACGTCGAGGAGGCGATCTTCCTGGGGGACAGGATCGTCGTCATGCACCCCCGCCCGGGGCGAATCGCGGAAATCCTGCCGGTCGATGCCGCCAGCGGCCAAGACCGCGCTTCAACCTCCTTCGCACACCTGCGCGAAACCGTGCTGACCGGCCTTGGCGCCGGTCACCCAGCATTACCAGGCCGCCTCGCCGCCTGACCATTCGCAATCGAAGCGAAAAACCCAGAAGAAAACATAGGAAGAGTCGATCATGACCGTACAAATCCTCGCGAACACGAATACCGCCGCTCTGGACATCCGTCCGATCGGGGGCCGCATCGGCGCCGAGATCCAGGGCGTGCGGCTGGCCTCCGACCTGCCGTCGGCCGCCGTCGACGCGATCAAGCAAGCCTTGCTGAAGCATAAGGTCATTTTCTTCCGGGACCAGAGCCATCTGGACGAGGCCGAACAGGAGGCCTTCGGACGGTTGTTCGGCGATCTGGTGCCGCACCCCACGGTCCCGTCGCTGAAGGGCACCGACAACGTGCTGGACATTGACGGCAGCCGGGGCGAGCGGGCAAGTTCGTGGCATACCGACGTGACGTTCGTCGCCGACTATCCCAAGATCTCGATCCTGCGCGGCGTGGTCGTGCCGGAGGCGGGCGGCGATACCCTGTGGGCCAATACGGTCGCCGCTTATAACGATCTGCCGGAGGGGCTGCGCGAGTTCGCCGAGACGCTCTGGCTGCTGCACTCCAATGTCTACGACTATGTCGGCAATCGCCACACCGTCTCGGAAGAGGGCAGGCGGCGCTACAACGAGGTCTTCACCTCGACCCGCTACGAAACCGAGCATCCGCTGGTCCATGTCCATCCCGAAACGGGCGAGCGTGCCCTGATCCTGGGGCATTTCGCCCAGAAGGTGATCGGCTACGGCACGACCGACAGCGCTCACCTGCTGGCGATCTTCCAGGAGCACATCATCCGGCCGGAGAACACGGTGCGCTGGCGCTGGGCCGCCGGCGATGTTGCGATCTGGGACAACAGGGCGACGCAGCACCGGGCGATCGACGACTATGGCGATGCGCCGCGCGTGGTGCGGCGTGTCACCATCGCGGGAGACGCGGCGGTCGGAGTCGACGGCCGGCGCAGCTTCACCAGAAGCAAGGTCCCTGCCGCCAAAGTCGCCTGACGGTCACGCGCTGACCGATCGCGGCGCCCTTGCCGGCGCCGCGATCGGCAGGATCGTGCTGGACTTGATCCTCTCCATCGCGAAGCGGGAAGTGACCTTCTTGAGCGACAGACCGGCGATCAGGCGCTTGTAGAATCCGTCGTAAGCCTGCATGTCGGGCACGACGACACGCAGCATGTAGTCGACATCGCCGGCAAGCCGGTATAGCTCGAGCACCTCGGGCATGCCTGCAACCAAGTCGGCGAACCGCTCGAGCCACTCCCGGGAATGGTCGCCCGTCTCGACCGTCACGAAGACGGTGATGCCGAGCCCCAGCTTCTCCGGGTTGAGCAGCGCTACACGTTTCTCGATGACCCCTGCGGCTTCCAGGCGTTGAATGCGCTTCCAGCAAGGCGTGGGCGACAGTCCGACCCGTTCCGACACTTGAGCGATCGAGAGTCCCGCATCCTGCTGAAGAAGGTCGAGAATACCGAGATCGATGTCGTCCATTGCCGTCCCCTGGTCATTTCACCTTACGGTAAAATGACGGTGTTTCATTGTAAAATTCATACTTATTCAATTTCAGTATGTACAATGAGACAAGTCAAGGTGCATCTTTCTAGGATTTGAAAAGTTCTACAAAGGGGTGGGCGTCCAAGATGCCAACCGCCCTTTTGTGCAGTTTGGAACGTGGCGGCGACAAAAAATTGCGGCGCGGACCCTGAGGCCCGCGCCGCCGAAAAGCTTGAAAATGTTGACGTGATGAAAGATCAGGCCGCGGCGGAAACCCCGGATGCAGCAGCAGTCGGGACAGTCGCGATCGTCTTGAGGATCTGGGAAGCGATCTGGTACGGGTCGCCCTGGGAGTTGGGGCGGCGGTCTTCCAGGTAACCCCGGTAGTCGTTCCTGACGAAGCTGTGCGGGACGCGGATCGACGCACCGCGGTCGGCGACGCCATAGCTGAACTGATGGATCGACTGCGTCTCGTGCTTGCCGGTCAGCCGCATGTGGTTGTCCGGACCGTAGACGGCGATGTGGTCTTCACGCGCGGCTTCGAAAGCGGACATCAGCTTTTCGAAATACTCCTTGCCGCCGGTTTCGCGCAGGAACGTCGTGGAGAAGTTGGCATGCATGCCGGACCCGTTCCAGTCGGTGTCGCCGAGCGGCTTGCAGTGATATTCGATATCGATGCCGTACTTTTCGGTCAGGCGCTCCAGCAGGTACCGGGCGATCCACATCTCGTCGGCGGCTTTCTTGGAGCCCTTGCCGAAGATCTGGAATTCCCACTGACCCTTGGCCACTTCGGCGTTGATGCCTTCGTGGTTGAGGCCGGCCGCCAAGCAGATGTCCAGATGCTCCTCGACGATCTTGCGCGCGACGTCGCCGACCTTGCTGTAGCCGACGCCGGTGTAATACGGACCCTGGGGAGCAGGGTAGCCGGAGTCGGGGAAACCGAGGGGGCGGCCGTTCTTGTAGAAGAAGTATTCCTGCTCGAAACCGAACCAGGCGCCCTCGTCGTCGAGGATGGTCGCCCGCTTGTTCGAGGGGTGAGGGGTCTCACCGTCCGGCATCATGACTTCGCACAGGACGATGGCGCCGTTCTTGCGCTCGGTATCGGGGACGATGCGGACCGGTTTCAGGACGCAGTCCGAGCTTCTGCCTTCCGCCTGCATGGTGGAGCTGCCGTCGAAGCCCCACAAGGGAAGTTGTTCGAGAGTGGGGAACTCCTCGTATTCCTTGATCTGCGTCTTTCCACGAAGATTAGGCACCGGAGTGTACCCGTCGAGCCATATATATTCGAGTTTATACTTTGTCATTGCGGGTCCCTCACAAGCTTACGACACATAGTTCGAGGAAGTCCTGATGCTTGCCATGGCGCCACAGGCGCACACGGTCACCAACGGCTGGGTGTTCCCAAGCATGTTGCATGCCAATCGGTGCTGACGTGGAGTTCTGGCTGGCATGGCTGGCCCGGCCGCCACTTGAGCTGGCGCTCCCGTGACGCTCGATCCTCCTCATGCGACGCAGCATCGGGCGAAAAAGCGCCAATTTGTACAAATTCGATGCAACCGAAGGGACAACACCGTTCGAACAGTAAAAGTTCGCTGACGCAGCATGCTTTTTAAAAAAGCAAAAACAAGAATGATTAAAATTTATGCATACCATGATTTTATTTAAGTCATATTGCACATCAGGGAGCCAAAGCTAATATGATAGCGTTACACCGGACCGCTGATGGTCAGTTCCACAGACGGTCTGCTTTAAAAGGAGAGAACAAAGATGACTGGTAACTTTCAGAGACAAACGGCTAAAATTTATAAGTTCCCCATCATGGCTCGTACTGTCCCCGGCATCCGCCGCGAGCCGGACGATAGCGCCTTCGATCTGTCCAACCGTTTTTCCGACGCCGCCTTCGGTGGCAGCTGGTATCACGAAGCGGCGATCAAGGACGCCGAGGGGAACCGCAAGCAGTAGCACCACGGTTCCGTCGGGCCTTCCGGCCTGCACGGTACCGAAGGGGCGCTGAAGCGCCGGCACATGGGATGAGGTCTGCCCCACATGCGATCTCCTGATCGAAGCTTGATGACAGTGTCGCTTATAGAATAGGCCCCTTGTCGTGGACGAATCGACACGAACAAGGGGCTGAAGCCGAAATGCTCCTGATGGGATCTACCTTCGCCCGGCCCTCGGATGGATCGTCCTCCGGGTACGTCGCAGCCGCGAATCAGCCGAGATAGTACCAGGGCTGCGGTTCCGGAAGCCCGACCGCATCGACATCGAGCGTATGGACCACCTGTCCGGTAGCGATCTCCACCGACGTATAGATCGTGTGTCCATTCACCTCTTCAGCCGTGATATCGAGCGGAAGTGGTTCGTCGAGGTCATTTTCCGACTGATTGCCGAAAGCGATCGTATCCCCTTCCGCGACGCTGAAACCGTGGACGGTGTCGTGATTGGGTTCGAAGCCCTTGCGCCAATAGAATTGATATTCGTCAGCGCCGCCGCCGCCGGTAAAATCCTGATCTCTCTGCCGCCCTTCCAGTTTGTCTCTTTCGTCGTTGCCGAAAATGACCGCATCCGTCCGGGCGGTAACCGATAAGCGGCCGGTTTCGCCGGTCAGGCGGAACTCTTCTATGCCAGCGAAGGCGGCCACGATCTCGTAAGGGCCTTCGAGCGGGTCCGAGCTATAGTTCATCGTACTGCTGGCATCGGGATTGATGTTGATTTCAACCCAGGGCGAAAAGTCGGTAGAGGTCTGAATGTAGTCGCCCCAATAATCGATCAGCAGCGTGTCGTGTCCGCTCCCGCCATCGTAGAAGGCATTCACCGTCGGCGAATAGGTCGGGCCGATGCCGGAATGGATCAAGGTATCATTGCCGGCGCCACCGCGCAGGTCGTTGTCTCCCACAGCGCCGTTCAGCGTGTCGTCGCCGTCGTCGCCGCGCAGGCTGTCATTGCCGGAGCCGCCATGCAGATAGTCGTTGCCGGCACCACCCTGAAGCCAGTCGTTCCCGGCCTCGCCATATAGCTGGTCGGCGCCGTCCTGGCCGAACAGCGCATCGACGCCGGTGCCGCCGAAGATGCGGTCGATGCCGGTCCCTCCGTAAAGCCCGTCATTGCCGCTGTCGCCGTAGAGAGCGTCCCCTCCGCCCAGGCCGCTGAGGGTGTCGTCTCCGCCATTGCCACGGGCACTGTCGGCCGACGATGTACCATTGTAAATGTCACGAGCAGCAGTACCGTTAAAGATGGCCATTGAGCTGATCCCAGATCAAGACAACTAGAACATGAGTACAACAACAATTTATACAGGAGGTGGCGGAGTCATATCATCCCAGGCAGGCATCATCCAAAGAGACCCGATTGCAGCGCAGTAATGGCTATCGACTCCCGACTGTCAAACCCGCCAAGCCCGCTGTCGGATGAATTGATGGAATTTGCGAAAAGGCGATCCATCGACGGGATCAGACCGATTGCCTAACACAAATTTAAGCTGCTATATGACATTGTAGTTGCATGTCGAACAATCCGCGACGGATCAATATGTATCTGAACGATCCACAGGAATCCGTGCCGCGCAATTCTGGTATAGTCGAAGAAGCGATCGAGGCGACGGCCTTCCAGCAACCGGTCTTCAGGAGCAGCCTTACCGAAAAGCTCTGGCAATGGTGGGTGACGGTAAGCTGCGAGGGTATCCCCCGCTGGTCTGCTTTCGACATCACCAGCCATCCCACACTGGCGGCAAACATTTATCTGGTGCGCGCGATCGATGGTGCTTTCCATCTCCGCCTCTACGGCGAGCGGGCGATCCAGATAATCGGGCATAATGCGACCGGCGAGGTCATCACCGCCAACAGCCCCGGCGCAATCAGCGAGCACCTTCACGATTATTACAGCCGCGTCCTGCGAACCGGGCAATGCTGGCGCTGCACGGGACCTCTGTTCTACGCCGGGCGTGAACACCGGCTTTTCGAGTCCGTCGATATTCCGCTGATCCGCTGCGGAGCGGAAGCCGACACCATCATCGGGGTGATCGACCTCATCGACTGACGGCTTGAGCCGCTACGGTCCCGTTGATGGATTTACCTACATCGCTAACATATGATTAACTAACGTGCTATACAAACCTACCGGAAGTTATATGCTGTTTTCGCCTTGAGCACTGTGATTTCGATCAGGTAAGCGATGCTGGATCTTTCCCGGTTCGGGGGTCAGACACTTGGATATGTGAGCGAGCATCGCGGGTTCCGGCTTGAAAAGCGGGTGAATTGACCGAACGGCACCGTATGCCCGGTAACGGCTTGAGGATAATGCCGGGCAAGAGACGCTTGGGCCTCCAGCCTTTGCCGGAGTCGGTTCCGCATCGGGGAAGGCAAGGTTCCAGGGCAGTGTGGAGTGCTGGCATGACTGCTGGAGAAGCCCGGTTCGGCAAGGTCGATCTCACTTCCTGCGACCGGGAGCCTATCCATATTCCAGGATCGATCCAGGCGCATGGCGCTCTGCTGGTCGTCGGGGGCGAAGATCTCGTCATCCGGCAGTTTGCCGGCGATACATGCCTACTGCTCGATGTGGAGCCAGCCCGGCTGCGGAGTCTGACGCTGGCCGACCTGTTCGACGATCAGGTGCTCGACAGGATCGCCGGACGTCCGCTCGCTCCGGTGCCGGGGCTTCCCGCCGTCCTCCTCGGCATGATGCCACGCAGCGGCGCGCTGCCGCTGGACGTCACCCTGCACACCCAGGGATCGTTCAGCATCATCGAGTTGGAGCCGGCGCAGCGTGGCGCCGTGCCGGTCGGCAATCCATTGTCGCAGGTGAGGGCGATGCTGGCGGCACTGCAATCGTCGGATGGGTTCGAGGCTTGCTGCACCGCCGCCGCCATCCAGATGCGCTCGGCCCTTGGGTTCGACCGGGTGATGGTCTATCAGTTCCTGCATGACGGGAGCGGCAGGGTGGTGGCTGAAAGCAAAGCTGATCGCCTTGATGGCTTCCTGGACCTGCACTATCCCGCATCGGACATCCCCCGGCAGGCGCGGGAACTATACCGGCGCAACTGGCTGCGTCTCATCCCGGATGTCGACCGCCCGCCGGTACCGCTCGAGCCGCTGAACCCCGATGCTGCCGATGGCCCCGGCGGCCAGCCGGATGGCCAGCCTCTCGACATGAGCTGCTGTGCCCTGCGGGCCGTCTCTCCCATTCATCTGGAATACCTTCGCAACATGGGGGTCAGCGCCTCCATGAGCGTCTCCATCGTGATGCGTGACAAGCTGTGGGGCCTGATCGCTTGCCATAACCATTCACCGCGCCACGTTTCGGCCGACCTTCGCGCTTCATGCGAGTTGTTCGGTCAGATTTTTTCGCTGCACCTGGAAGCTAGGATCGAGGCTGACGCGGCCCGGCAGCGGCACGGCGCCGGCCGGGTCATCGAGGCTCTCGCCGTCCGTCTGGCGGCGGCATCGGATATTCCCAGGGCGCTGGTGACGGGCGAAGTCACCTTGCTGGACTTGATCCCCGCAGGCGGTGTGGCGGTGCTGATGGATGGCGAGACCGCGACGCTGGGCGAGACTCCTCCGGCCGACTTCATGTCGGGTCTGGCGGCATGGCTGACCGAACAGGATCAGCCTCTTTTCGACACCCGCCACCTCGGTGCGGATTATCCCCCGGCGATCCCGTTCGCCGCGACCGCCAGCGGGGTGCTTGCCATCTCGCTGTCGCGTCAACCCGCCGACTACGTGATCTGGTTCCGGCCGGAGGCGGTGCGCTCGGTAACATGGGCCGGCGACCCGCACAAGCTGGTCGAGGAAGGGCCGTCTGGCGGAAGTCTGAAGCCGCGCAAGTCGTTCGAGGCGTGGCGGGAGGAAGTCCGGTGCCAGTCGACGGTCTGGACCGCGATCGAGATGGAAGCCGCCCAGAGCTTCCGCGTATGGCTGCTGGAGAGCGTCCTGCGTCAGGTCGATCTGGCCCGGAAGGAGCGGGAAGCGACGCTGGCGCACCAGGACCTGCTGATGGCCGAACTGGACCACCGGGTCAAGAATGCCTTGGCCAGCATCCAGGCGCTGGTGCAGCAGACCAGGGTAGGGGCCGGATCGATCGATGATTTCGCAACGGGCCTCGAAAGACGCATCCGCGCAATGTCGCATGCCCATGACCTGATGTCCGAGACCCGCTGGAAAGGCGCCTCGGTCCGCGCATTGGTGGAGGAGGAAATGGCGCCTTTCCGCTCGGAGCGGAACTGCAACCTCCGCATCTCCGGCGACGATGTCATGCTGTCGCCCAAGGCGGCGCTGCCTTTCACGCTGGTCATGCACGAGCTGACCACCAACGCGGCCAAGTACGGCGCCCTTTCCACTCCCGCAGGCGCCATCGACATCCGGTGGGGCCTTAAGGACGGCGCCCTCGTGCTCAACTGGATGGAACGGGGAGGGCCGGCGGTAGCGCCGCCGACGAGACGCGGCTTCGGCTCCGCCGTCATCGAACGCAGCCTGCGGCATGAAGTCAAAGGGACATGTTCGCTGACCTTCGGGCGCGAAGGCGTCGACTGCGTCTTCATGATACCGGCGGATTGCGTCATACCTGCCGGCGATCCGTCTACCGGCAAGGGCGAGGGCAGCGGCCTTGAATGACCGACGCGCGCTCGTCGCTGAGGACACCCTTCTGGTCCTGATCGCGCTGGAGATGATTCTCGAACAGCACGGTATTCAGGTCGTCGGCCCCGCTTCCACGGTGGGCGAAGCTTTGGCGCTTGCCGAGACGGCAGCGGCGGACATCGCGATTTTGGACGTCAATCTTCACGGTGAAATGATATTCCCCGTGGCTGACTGCCTGATCGGGCGCGGCATCCCCGTCATCTTCACGACCGGCTACACCCTCAAGGACAGTCTGCCGCCGCATTTGCAGACCGTGCCTACCATCCGCAAGCCCTACAAGGCCAAAGACCTTATGGAATTGGTCGGACAGGCATTCGGCCTGTCCGACATGAAGCTCGAGGAATGCCCTTGACCAACAAGGCCTGGACCGGGACATCGGCCCCGGTCCTGCCCTTGCCCGGTCAGGTTCAGCCCCGCGAGCGCGGTGCGCGGAGCGCCGCCGAAACGTCCCGCACCGCGCCGCGCGCAGCGCTGGTCGTCAGTGCCGCATAGGCTTGGAGTGCGGTCGAGACGGTGCGCTGACGGTCGATAGGTTTCCAGGCGGCATCTCCCCGGTCCTCCATGGCGGCGCGGCGCGCGGCCAGTTCCTGGTCGGTCAGGACGACGCGGATCGACCGATTGGGAATATCGATCTCGATCAGGTCGCCTTCCTCCACCAGCCCGATGATCCCGCCCTCGGCCGCTTCCGGCGAGACATGGCCGATCGACAGGCCCGACGTGCCGCCCGAAAAGCGTCCGTCGGTGACCAGGGCACAGGCCTTGCCCAGGCCCTTGGACTTCAGGTAGCTGGTCGGATACAGCATTTCCTGCATGCCGGGGCCGCCGCGTGGGCCTTCGTAGCGGATCAGCACCACATCGCCGGCCGCGACCCTGCCGCCCAGGATCGCTTCCACCGATGCATCCTGGCTTTCGAAGATCCGCGCCGGGCCGGAGAATTTCAGGATCGAGGCATCGACGCCGGCCGTCTTGACGATGCAGCCGTCCTCCGCGAGGTTGCCGTACAGGACGGCCAGACCGCCGTCCTTGCTGAAGGCGTGCTCCGCATCGCGGATCACGCCGCCGGAGCGGTCCACGTCGATCGTCTCGTAGCGCCTTTCCTGGCTGAAGGCGACCTGCGTCGGAATGCCGCCGGGCGCCGCCGAGTAGAAGCGCAGGACGTCGTGGTCGTCCGTCCGTTTGACGTCCCAGCGGTCCAGTGCCGCGCCCAGGGTCGGTGCGTGAACCACCGGCAGGTCGCGATGCAGGTGGCCGGCGCGGTCCAACTCGCCCAGGATCGACATGATGCCGCCGGCGCGGTGGACGTCTTCCATGTGAACGTCGGGGACCGATGGGGCGACCTTGCAAAGCTGCGGAATGCGGCGGGACAGCCGGTCGATGTCCTTCATCGTGAAATTCAGCTCCGCCTCGTGCGCGGCGGCCAGCAGATGGAGGACCGTGTTGGTCGAACCGCCCATCGCGATGTCGAGCATCATGGCATTCTCGAACGCCTGGAAGCTGGCGACCGAGCGCGGCAGGACGCTGGCGTCGTCCTGCTCGTAGTAGCGGCGCGCGATATCGACCACGGTCCGCGCCGCCTGGAGGAACAGACCCTTGCGGTCGGCATGGGTCGCCAGCACGGAGCCGTTGCCCGGCAGCGCCAGTCCCAGCGCCTCGGTCAGGCAGTTCATGGAATTGGCGGTGAACATGCCGGAGCAGGAGCCGCAGGTCGGGCAGGCCGACCGCTCCATCTCCAGCACTTCGTCGTCGTTCAGCGTGGTGTCGGCCGCCGCGACCATGGCGTCCACCAGATCGACGGCGCGGGTCTTGTTGTGCAGCTTGACCTTGCCGGCCTCCATCGGACCACCGGAGACGAACACCGTCGGGATGTTGAGGCGAAGTGCCGCCATCAGCATGCCGGGCGTGATCTTGTCGCAGTTGGAGATGCAGACGAGGGCATCGGCGCAGTGCGCGTTGACCATGTACTCGACGCTGTCGGCGATGATCTCGCGCGAGGGCAGGCTGTAGAGCATGCCGGCATGCCCCATCGCGATGCCGTCGTCGACCGCGATGGTGTTGAACTCCTTCGCCACCGCCCCCGAGGCTTCGATCTCACGCGCCACGAGCTGGCCAAGGTCCTTCAGGTGGACATGGCCGGGTACGAACTGGGTGAAGGAATTGGCGATCGCGACGATGGGCTTGCCGAAGTCGCCGTCCTTCATGCCGGTTGCACGCCACAGGCCGCGGGCGCCGGCCATGTTGCGGCCGTGGGTTGAAGTCCTTGAACGGAGTTGGGGCATGACGGTCCTCTGCTTGGTCGCCGGGATAATAGACGCCAGCCAGAGGAGCGGCAAGAACGCGGTGCCCGCCGCGCCCTCCGTCCGTTCAGACCTGCCCTGCTTAGATCTTCTTGAGCTGATCCAGGTCGACCGAGCCGTTCTGGCTTGTGAAAGTCAGCGACGAGGCGCCACCGCCCTGTTGGGAAACGCCACCGATCCGGTGATCGCCGCTGTCGTAGGTCGTCAGCTTGCCGTCCTGCTCGATCAGCAGTCGCTGCTTGTCGGGGAAGAAGGCGTACCGCATCCCGTTCTGCGCTCCGCTGGTGGAGGGCTGGCCGAGATCGTCGGGCCACCACTTTTCTCCGCCGCTCATCGGTTTCATCGGTTCCATGGGCTTCATGGGCTTCATCGGTTCCATATCCGCTCTTTCCTTGTTCTGCGAGCGTCTCATGCCCGCCCTCGGACAACACCCGAGATCCGGAGACGTGGCCCGATTGCGGTGCCCCCCAGAAATAATCATGGCTGGTATTGGTTTTTTGCATGCCTGCCTCTTGTTTGGGTGGAGGCCTTTCCCATCTGATCAGGTATCCCGGGTCCGGGCCCCTCTGGCGGTTGCTCAGTCGACGCTTCCGCGATGTCGGACTCCTTGTGGTGAAGCTTTTGCGCTCTATCCAGGAGGACCCTTGTTCCATGCGTTACATCATACATCCCGCCTGCCTGTCCGCCGCGTTCCATCGTCCCGACCGGACGGACGGTTTCGGCATCCGACCTTCCCGGCGGTTCCGCGTTAACGGCCCCGTCGGCAGGCAGGTCACGCAGACCCCGCCTGTGCCGGGCATGCTCGCCCACGAGGCTGGCGACCCTGTCGCCGACTACCGCAACGTGATGGTCGCGCTGTGGGCGGCGCGGCGCCTCCGCCTGGATGCCTTCTCCACCCGACGGTATGCGCGCGACCTGCTGATCGCTGACCGGCAGGAACCGGGCTTCGGCGACGTTGCGCGCAAGGTGGCGGCTGATTTCCGGCGTGCCGGCTTGATCGCTTGCGGACGGGAAGTACGGCGCCAGATCATGGTCGCCCAGAACGCCGCGATGAGAAGTCTGCTGTCGCCGGCGTGATCGTCCCGCCGGACAGGACGCATCCCCGGTTCGTATCCCCAGTTGACGACTATCGACATGACCAAACTCAGGGAGTCGACCATGACGACCAGATCGCTTAGCGCCGACCAGATCGGCGCCCGCCTTCGTATCCTGCGCGACCTTCACCGGCGCTACGACTACGCCGCCGACAGCGAGTCCGGCAGGCTTTATCCCGATGGAACTCGCCTCAAGCGGCTCAAGCTGTCGCGCCTTGCGGTGAAGGACGAAATTGCCGCACTGGAAGGGCGAATGATGTCCAATGCGAAAGCACGGACGAATGCCGTAATGGCGGCAGAGTAGGATCGGGCCACGCTGCCGGCCGGCTCGGCGGATGCCGGGGCAGTCGGCAGCGTGGCTTCGCACCGTGGTCAGGAACCCCGATAGTCTTTCGCCAGTGCTACGGCCCGGGCGGCATTGACCAAGCCGGCACCGAATTCCCGTTCGAAATGCTCGGGACTTCGGGCGTGCAGGTTGTGGGGGCTTTTGTCCGCCGTCAGCATGAGCATTTCCTTGATCGCCCGCGGCTTTCCTTTCACGCGGTCATTGGCCGAGAGCATCAGAGCGATCACCCCCGCGACCTGCGCCGCAGCCGCTGATGTGCCGCCGAAGCCGAAGAAGCCCTTGGCATCGCAGTAATCGCCGACAGGCTCATAGTTGTATCCGAACTCCCCGAGGTTGTCGGGCGCCGCTATCGACAGCAGTCCGATCTCCTCGCTCCCCATTCGGTCGCCTGCGGGTATCTTTCCGAGATAGAGGTCTTCGATGCCGTAAGGCACTTCGGCCGGCGGCGGACGTCGCGCAAGCCGGGCCTGCAGCTCCTCTCTTTCCCGCTTGAGCAGGTTTACTTCGTCCAGGTCGAGCCTGACCAGACCGCTATGCTTCTCCGGCACGTCGTTGCTGGGCGCCACTAGGGTCAGGCCTTTACCATACTGGCTGTAGGTGGACCGGTAGCCGCGATCGTTGCAGGCTCCGACGGCGATGACGTCGTCCAGCGAAGCGGGATAGACCAGCTCTGCCCGGCCATTGTTGCCGCTGGCGCAGACGACGGGCTTTTCCCTGGCCAGCCGCTCGACGGCGTTCCTGAGGTCCCGGGAGTTTGGCTTGCCCTTCAGCACAGGCGTCTCGTCGTCCAAGGGCAGATACCTGGGCATCAGGATCACGTCGCCATGCTCCCGGGAGTAATCCAGGGCGGCGATCAGCGACGCGATATCGAAGTTGGACGAGATGCGGACCGGTACCGGGCAGGCTTCGGGAGCGACGCCGACCACCCGGACGTTCTTCAAACGCGGATCGCTTGAGGTCGACGGGTCCACCGCCGCGACGATCCCGGCGCAGGCGGTGCCATGCGCATTGTAGCGGTTGAGGATCTGGGCGTTCCTGGCGGGCGTTCGTCCGCCGAGGCGGTGATCGAAATCGGCGGCCAGATCCATCACTTTGGCGATGTTGGGGCTCAGGCTCGGATGCCCGAGGTCCAGACCCATGTCGAAGATCACCACCTTGATTCCTGTCCCCCGGTTCCCCTGGCTCCAGACGGTCCGGGCATCGATGCCGACTCGCCGGACATTGGCGACCGGCACGGCGTCTCCATCCCGGCGGTCGGATTTCCGACTGATGACCACGTCCTTGCACGGGTCCAGGTGCCAGCAATCGTCGGTATTCGGCAGCCCGAAGTCATATCGTTCTGAATAATGGAGACTCATTGTCGATTTCTCCGTTGAGCGGATCGGGGCCGACGTCTTGCCGGGGAGGGCGATCCGCAAAGGACCGGGAATGCGGTCATATCCATTCGCGCGCCGCGTTCTGGAAGGTGTCGCGGTAGGCCTCGGTCACGGCCGGGAAAAGGGCGAGGGCAAGATGCTCGCTCCCCACGGTGTCGCTTGCGTAATGAAGCCCTGCCCATTCACGGTTCTCGGCGACACGCCGGGCGATCCTGAACAGTTCGATGCCGAGTTCGTCGTTGTGGATGACCGTGGAAAGTGCCTTTGCGATCAACAGGTATTGCAAGGCATGGCCACTCGGATAGGCAGGATGATGGGGCACCGGCAACAGCGGCCTCAGCTTGGGCTCGATCTGCGACGGCCTCAGCCGCATGAACTTCTTCTTGTAGGTGGCCACGACGATGAAGCCGAGGTGGAACATGGCATCGATCAGGACGTCGGTAGCGCCGGAGGATCCGGACGGGGTCAGCGACACGAGGCGGCGCATGTAGAAGGCATCGTCGTTGGCCTCCGCCTCGATCTCGGCTTTCCGCACCAGCCACATCGACGGATCGCTTCGGATCTGCTGCTGTTTGGCGAGCAGGTCCCTGATCTCCATCTCCGTTTCGTCTGGGTCCGGCGGCAGCGGGATATCGTGATCGCGCCACCCCGGTATTTCGAAGAAGTTGGGGAGCTCGATCAGGGCCGCCATCTCCGGGTCCCAGCCGTTGATGGAGAAAGTGGTGCCGGGCTTCGTATATGTTTTGCTTTTACTCTTGCTTTTGCTCTTGCTGAACGCCATGGCTGTGACTTTCTCAGATATTGACCGGATCAGTCCCACTCAGACGCTAGACGCCGGATTGCCCCGGCTCTGTGGTTAAACTCACACTTTCGACGCTCGAAAGACGTAAAGGCGGCGTCAGCCGACCCCGGCCTTGCGGAATCCCTCGATGTAGTGATCGTTGTAATCGCGGTGCAGCGGCAGGTAATTGGCGCGGAACCAGTCGATGCTGAATTCCGGCTGGAGCTTCCGCAGATCTTCCAGGTACCTGCCGGCTTCCTCGACTTTGCCCATGTGCCCAAGGCTTGCGATCAGGGGACGGTAGGCGCCCTGGAAATTGGGGTTCGTCCGCACCGCCCGCCGGCCGATCTCCGCCGCCCGGTCGTGCTCGCCGGCCAGGAAGAAGGCGATGCAGTCCGTCGTCCTTGCGTAGAACGGAGCCGGGTGCTGCTGCCAGATCTCGTTGGTCGCGGCGATCTGGTTCAATGCTTCCGGCGCGTTGCCGGCATAGCAGAGGGTGACGGCGCTGAAGTCGCGCGCATACGGCGAATTCGGATCCAGATGGAGCGAGTGCCGGAACAGGTCCAGCGCGCGTCCATAGTCGTGATCCAGGAACGACGCGATATGGCCCGCGATCGCCAGGGCGAAAGCGTCTCGGGAGTCCAGTTCCATGGCGCGCTGGATCAGGAAGCGGATCTCGGCTTTGGTAGCGTTCCGGTCGCTGTTCCAGTTCTGGCCGATGCTGAGGGTGTACCAGAAAGCCCGCCACGAATAGACCATCGACTCATGGGGGCCGGCATCCTGAGCGGACGTCAGAAGGCGGTCGGCCTCGGCGTAGGCTTCCGGCGTGAGCTTGAAGATCAGCGGAATGGCGCGCATCACGCAGTCGTAAGGGCTGAGCGACTGGCTGGGAAGACGCGATGCCCTGCGGATCTCGCAAAGTTCGATCTCCCGGTCCAGCCGGTAGGCCAGGGTCCTGGAAAGGTCGTCGATCAGGTCGAACCCGGCTCCACCAAGCGCGCAATCGTGATGGTTCGACCACAGGATGCGGCCGGTAGCCTCTTCCTGCAATTCGGCGCAGAACCTGATGTTGTCCAGAAACGGCAGGCAGGTGAGACTGACGCGATAAGACCCTTCCGGTGCAGCCGGACTGCCGTCGGCCGGCAGGATGACCGGCGTCGGTGGACCATTGCGCACGGCCAGCCAGCGCTTGCGGGACAGCGCCTCGCGCAGGGCGGATGCCAGGACCGTGACGGCGGCGGCATCGGCCGGGCCGCCGATCGCGGGAAGCTTTTCCACCACGGTGATCGTGGGATACAGCACCTCCCTCAGCCTGATGGACGACATGGCCGGCGGTGGAGGCGCCGGCTGCGATGGCGCGAGCAGGGAAGGCGGTGTTGCAGGATGGGTGCTGCGGTGCGCCTCCTCCGACCGGAGGTGTCGCAGCAGGGCTTCGGTTTCCCCCGAAGGCTTGATGTCCAGCTCACGGGCTAGGGCGTCGCGGCATGCCTGGTACTGGCGGATCGCGGCGGCGACGTCGCCACGAACCGCGTGACGCCGGATGATCGTTCGATGGGCCTCCTCGCTGGTCGGGTCCAGGGTCAGGAGGGAGAGTGCGATCCGCTCCACCCAGTCCGCATCGCAGCCTTCCGGACCGCGCGCGAGCGCCGCTTCCAATGCTTCGCAGACCCGTCTGCGCAGCCTGATCCGTTCGACCAGCCGCCAGTCTTCGAATGCCGGGTCGCGGACGTCGACGTTCTCCAGCAGGTCGCCGCAATATAGGGAAACCACGGCTTCGAGATCGGCGGGATCGTGCGAACGCACGAGGCGATCCACCTCGAGGGCATCGACCCAGATCGAGCCGAGGTCAAGGCCTACGCGCTGGACGTCCGCGAAAAGGACCGCCAGGCCGGATGAGAGGAGTGTGGTGCGCACTTCCTTGAGACACTGGCGGAGGCTGGCCTTCGCATCGGCAGCCTCGCTCCACAGTAACTCCGAAATCTTGCTTCGGTTGGAAACACCGCCCGGCGACAAGGCAAGGTATGCCAGCAAAGCGCGCGATTTGACGCTTTTCGGCGTTGCGTCGCGGCCGTCATGGCTTACGAGCCGCGTGTTGCCAAGAATGTAGAGACGAGCCGCCGGCTTACGATCGAAAGGCATCGATGCGGTACCTTCCCCTGGGTATGTGACTGCTAAGCGTTTCCTTTGTTTCCTGCTCCGCTATCGCGCTGGGGCACTGCATAAACGGTGAGACGGGTAAATCCCAGTGCCTATTTGGGCTGAGTGCCGTATAGTGTAAAAGAGATATCAATACTTTCAATGCCGATTCGATAGAGCGAAGACATCAGCTTTGTCCCGGTGCCTCTAAATCTATCAATGGCCTACCATGGCAAGTACCAGCTCAGTTCAAAAGGAACGCTGTCCTGTTCTTTAGGGCTTTCACTGCTCGATGAACGCCGGACGGATTGTTTGCTTCATCAAAGGACGACGCGCCCAAAAGGTCACAAGCGATTCTGAAGATCCGGCCTTCAAGTGACTTTTCTCACAAAGCGCCCTTTCCAGGCACGGTAAAATCCCGGCAGCATCCTATCCCAGGCGGCACCGTCGCCGCGGCGCTGTTTTTTCGGTCCTTTTCACGCCCGTTTGTCGTTTTTGTCCGCCAAAGCATTGTGCGATTTCACGCTGCCGTCACGCTCCCGCCGCATATTCCAATCTGGGGCAGCCGATGAGGATGTCCTCCGGATGCACGGGAAAGGGCGGGAGAAGGCTATGCTGACCAGCGGTGAGATCGAGACTTTCGCAGGAACCGACCTTCGCACCCTGATTGGGGCGGAGCCCAAGGCGGTCCCCGGTACGGTGCCGGTACCTTTCCCCTTCGAACATCGCTGGCTCGCCATTCTCATCACCGACATCGCCGGCTACAGCAGGCTGATCGAGATCGACAAGATGGCGACAGCGATCCGCATCCGTCACCTGCGCCAGCATGTCATCCTGCCGACCGTCCGGGCGTATCACGGATGGATCGTCAATCATGCGGGCGACGGAACGCTGATGGCGTTCGGAAGGTGCGAGGACGCTTTGCACTGCGCGATCGCCCTGCACCGCGGGCTTGCCCTTGCCGAACAGGAAGTGCCGGCCGACCGGCGGATCCATCTTCACATGGGCGTCAGCGTCGGCGATGTGCTGATTGCCGATGGCGAACTATACGGCAATGCGCCCAATATAGCCGCTCGGCTTCAGAGTCTCGCCAAGGCGGGCGAAGTCTGCGTTTCCGACGACGTGCTGCATCGGATCGTCACGATGCCTGACGCCGAGGTCAAGCCGATGGGCGATCTGAAGCTGAAGAACATCGCAAGGATGGTGAAGGGCCACCGCGTCCTGGTGACGAATGTCCGGCCGACGGCAAGTCCCGTCGGCATGGAAAACCGCGTCCGGCGGCTGTCGCTGTCGCTTAAACGGCGGGACGCATGCCGTCCTGCTCCTCCCTGATCCTCCGCTTGGTCTCCAGGCTGGAAGATATGAGGTTCAGCAGGGTATCGGCCGACACCGGCTTGATGAGTATTTCCGTGGCGAATTCCCGGCCTTCCGACCCCGCCCGCTGGTAGTCGGCCGTGACGAAGATGATGGTCACGCCGAGGGGCGCCAGTTCGGACGCGACAGAGATGCCGTCGATCGCGCCGCGCAGGCCAATATCCAGCACAGCCAGATCAGGCAGATCCTGATAAGCCAGTTCCAGCGCCTTTTCCCCGGTGTCGGCAGGACCGAGCACGGTGTACCCGGTCATCGACAACAACGACGCCCATCCCATCGCAATCAGCGAATTGTCTTCACAGATCAGAATGCGGTTCTCATTGGAGGTGTTTCCGCCAGTAAGGGGACTTAAGGCGCTGGACATCATTGCGTGACCTCCATCAGGGATGGTTCACATTGGCTTCAAATGATTAATTTAATATTAACCATAAAAAATTGCTGCTGAAACCATGTCGGTCCGCAATATAAAACGTGCGGCCAATCTATTATGTACAAGTCTGTCTAATGACTTGGTATGACCAATTATAAACTTTCATACCTTCTGAAATTTAATTACGAACGAATGATTGAAGTTTAAAAACCAGGCATGAAGTGATCATAATACAGCTCGTTTTGCAAGAATCTATCTCAAAAGGGTCATAGCAGTGAGTATGATGACCACCGAAACAATTATACGCTCACCTATCGTTCAATCGGCGCTCGACTACTGGAAGAGTAAAATCATCAACCGCATGATGCCGGCGCGTCGCGATATCGATCCTTGTGAGATTCCTCAACTGCTGCCGTGGCTGATATTGACGGACGTATTCTACGATCCACCCGATTTCCGGTATCGTCTTATCGGTACTCAGGTCGTTGCGCAGGCCCGTCAGGACTATACTGGCAAGAGGTTTTCCGAAATGGACCATACGGGACCTGCGAGCACTGTCTGGATCGACAGGATGAAGGTGGTCAGGACGCGACAGCCGGTGTTCTCGGCTCCCCCGTATAGCGGCCCCAAAGCCGGCGTTGCGACCGTTTCCGGGATTCATCTGCCGCTGTCCAGCGATGGCTGGACGGTCGATATGATCCTTACGGCGGTGGATTTCGCGATGGTGCTCAAAACGCGGCCATGATGTCCGATTCGATAAGGCTGTCGTTGACACTACCCAATACTTATCGTGTTATTTACTAAAGACACTGAGTTGTTTAGAATTAGGATTCAAAAAACGCCAAAATCAAAACAAAATACACCGTGTTATGCTTAACAAGGCTGTCTTTTCTAGGTCTTTTTGCCTAATCCTTGGTTGCCGGGACCGAGTTGGCCTTTGGAATGGTGACGTCGATTTCCGCACTGCGCGTGAAGGCTCCCTCCCATGTCACATCGGATCACACCGTTTCGTCATGATGTAGACCGCAAAGCCGGCGTTTCGGAGAGTCCGACGCGCTCGCCTTAAGAAACCCAAAGGAAGGGACATGAAGATCGTTGCTATCGGCGGCACCGGATAGATCGAGCCTAGGACGGGGAAGAGGCCCCGCGGCAACGGGCGTGAGGTCGTGACCGCATCTCTTTCCTCGGATACCGATGCCTACCAGCGTTTTGAAATCTAAAGCAAGGAGCCCCTACATGATCCGAAGAATTCTCAGCGCGACAGCGCTTGCTATGGCCCTGCTCGGCGTCATGCCGGCTTGGAGCGCGGACCAAAAGTCAAAAGTGACCCTGGTCTATGAACATGTACTTCCCAATGTTCCAGGTAAAAGCATCAAGGGCGTGCTTGTCGAGTATCAGCCTGGGGGGTCGTCGCCCGCACACAGCCATCCGAGTTCCGCCTTCATCTATGCGACGATCCTGGAAGGATCCGTCCGAAGCCAGGTGAACGACGGGCCAGTGATGGTATACCGGGCGGGTGAGAGCTTTTCAGAGATGCCTGGCGATCGCCATGGTGTCAGTGAGAACGCGAGCGACACCGCTCCGGCCCGATTGCTTGCGGTATTTGTCGTCGATACCGGAGAGACTGCCCTTACGACCCCTTACGGCAACTGAAACACCGCAGGCTCGCCGAGCGGATTGGGCGATACCGTCAGTGCAACATCCCGACGAGTGTTCCCCGAGGTTCCGGCGGGATTTGGCTGTCCGTGCCGTCGGACGCCTGATCCAGCCATTCAAGCACTCGCTCGGGACCTTCCTGCGCTACCGCCGACCCGCTCACCATCGAAGAGGTCCATTCCGCGATCAGGTTGGGCAGGGTCACAGTCACGGATGTACCTTCGCCTTCCGCACTGACCAGTTCGAGGCTGCCTCCGTGCATTTCCGCGAGGGCCTTTGACAACGGAAGCCCGAGGCCGGTGCCTCCGGCGCACCGGGTCAGCGAACCATCGACTTGCCTGAACGGCTCGAACGCCAGTGCCACGTCTTCCGCGCGAATACCGATGCCGGTGTCCCGGACAGTGATGGCGACCTCACCGGCTTCGGTCGCTTCGGCGCCGACCACGATCCTGCCCCCCGACGGCGTGAACTTGACGGCGTTGGACAACAGGTTGAACAGAATTTGCTTCAACCGCACCTCATCGGCCCTGATGCAAAGCAGTCGCCCGTCAGCGATGTCCATAATCAGGTCCACGCCCGCGTCCTCGGCGCGCTGGCGCATTGTCCGGCAGCAGCCAGCGACAACGCGGACGATATCCACGGTGCCCTCGTTCAGTTCGATCTTGCCAGCGTCTATTTTGGACATGTCGAGGATGTCGTTGATCATCGTCAGCAGATGCTGCCCGCTTTCCCGGATGTCGTGAATGTATTCCAGGTTCCGCTGGTCTCCGAGAGGACCGAACAACTCCATTTCCAGGACTTCGGAAAAGCCTATGATGGCATTGAGCGGTGTCCTCAACTCGTGACTCATGCCGGCAACGAACATCGCGCGGGTGTGGTTCGCCGCGATCGCTTCGTCTCGTGAGGACTTTAGGTCTTCCACAATCCTTTCATAGCGATCCTGGGCTCGCCGTAGTTCCTGTTGAGCCGCCCCGGCCACCGCCCACGCCTCAAGGCTGCTTCTCGTCCGTGCGGCAGTCCGCCTTGCCATGGCGCGATGCCGGACCGACAGGAGCATGACCCAGACCGCGCCAAGCACGGCGACAGCAGTGGAGGCTGAATAAGGTACCATTCCTTCCAGGTTGGCCCCAAGAGCCGCACCGGCCGCGGAAGCGAGCATGCTGAGAGCTATGCCGCTGCGCAGGGAAGACCGAGACCAGGAGGATAGGAAACTCATATCATACCTCCGTTCCGATCGATGAAACCGTTCCCAGGAACGGCCGCGCCGTGGATATCCGGGGCAGAACGCACTGATCCAGAACGGCGTCAGCAAGGTCGGCGCCTTCGATGTTGGCGTGGGACAGATCCGCACCCGTCAGCTTGACGTTCCTCAGGTTGGCACCGCGGAGATCGGTCCCGATCAGCCGGGCCGATTCCAGGCTGGTCGCCCATCGGCGGCCGGGACGGTGGGTACTGACGAGAGCAGCCAGATTGGCCCCGCGCAGGTCCGCGCCGGACAGGCAAGCGCGCGTGAGGTTGGTGCCGCGTAGGTCGGCATGGGCCAGCCTCGCATCGCGCAGATCGGCGAAGCTGAAGTCGGCCATGGCGAGAACCGTTCGATGAAGCTGGGCTCCCATCAGGCAGCATCGGGCGGCGACTATAGCCGTCAGGTCCAGTCCCCTCAGATCCGCCCCGGACAGATCCCGGTCGGAAAGATCGCCCCGAATACCCCTGCCGCCGCTGCTGTCCAGCCAAAGCTTATGGTCCCGCAGGATCTCGGACAGGAGGCCGGCGCCGGCATTGCAGGTGCTCAGCGCCCTCCCGCGCTCTATGGCTTCCCGTAGATCTGGATCGAGAAGCGCGCCCCGGAAATCAGCACCGTCCAGACAAGCTCCGCCGAGCCTGCTGCCGGTCAGCAATGCGCCGGTGAAGCAGGCTCCCGTCAACTGGTTGCCGGAAAGCGTGGCGCCTTCCATGTTGGCGCCGGTGAAGTTGGTGTTGCGCAGATCCGCACCGTGCAGATTGACGCCGCACAGGACCGCATCGGTAAAATCCGACTGGACGACATAGGCTCGGCTGATCGTCGCGTTGGTCAGGTTGATGCCCTTTGCATTGGCCGACGAGAAATCGGGATGGATGGTTTGCAGTTCGGGACCTTGGGAGCGGGTGCCGTCATATCGGGTCAGCGTGGCTTCCCGGATATCCGCTTCGATCAGGCGAGCCCCTTTCAGCAAAGCTCCCCTGAAGCAGGCCCCGCGCAAGTCGGCCTTCGACAGATCAGCGTTATCGAGGTTGGCGAGTCGCAGATCCGCGCCGAACAGAGTGGCCTTGCGCAGGATCGCACCCGGAAGCAGCGTGCGGTGCAGGACCGAGCCGGTCAGATCCGCCTCTGCGAGATTGCGGCCGGAAAGATCCAAGTCCGACAGGTCGTGATAGGGCAGCAGTGCCCGGCGGCCACCGGGCTGCGCGGTCACATACCGCTGATGGGCTGCCAGAATAGTGTGAAGGGCACGCGGGTCCAGGCGTTGAAGTATCTGTCTGGCGCCAGGGTCACGATGCTGACTCACGTTTTTTCCTTTGCCATGATTATGCAGGCTTGATGAAAGCCTGATAAAGCAAAGGGAGTGCCAAAACGGGGTGAAGCCAGATTTCGTGGAGACGTAGAGAGATGATCTCCAGCAAAAAAATATAATGAATCATTATGCAATCATTGATGTAACCACAAATCCTTTTTTTTAGAATAGGATCAGCGTTTGGTCTGCTGATTTGTATATCAGACTTGAGAGGCTGTTTTTCAGCGTGGATCTTAACCATAACACTACACCTTTTCATCCTCATCCACCTTTACTCCATGAGCCCGGTATGCTCCCCAATTCCCAAACGTTAAAAATTTCTTCATCAAAACTGAAAATGAACGGTAGCCATATTGCAATTTGGGAAGCGAAAGATTTTCAATTTGCGAAACCGTCGATACCCGGTTCTTTGCAACGAAGCGTTCATTGATGAGAACAGACGGAGCATCCCTCCTGCTCGTCTGACTGAACGGCTTGCAACTCGGACGCAGCAAGTTCCGAGAATTAAATTTCGTCGGCGGTTTCGAAAGAAGCCCAATGACAGGCATATCAGATTTGCTCTACGGTATGGCGCAAGCCACTTTAATCAACGATTTACCACCGGAGTTGACAAAGAAGCCAGAATTGTCGTAATTGAGGTCAGAACTATGGAACGGATGTTCTTTTTGTTTGAAAACTTGGTCAAATGCAATTTTCTTGTAATGGGATGCTGATGTGATTGAAACCGAAGATAATCAGGTCGAGGTCAAACGCGGACGTCAGGCCAGAAACAGAGGCGCGTCTCAGGAAGCCAATCAGCACATTGGTGAAAGGATTCGTATTCGCCGCACCCTGTTGAACTTGTCTCAGCCGGAACTCGGCAAGGCCTTGGGGATGTCGTTCCAGCAGATGCGGAAATACGAAACGGGAGCGAGTTCCGTGGGAGCCGGCCAGCTTTGCGAAATCGCAAAGGCGCTGGATGTTCCGGTCAGCTTCTTCTACGACGGTCTCGACGGGATCTCCGCTCCTGCCGAACCGGAGGTAAAGGAACGACAGGACGAGCGCTTCACCCGCGACGAACTTGAAGTCTTGAGTCACTACAAGGCCGCTCCCGGCGTTATCCAGGACGCGGTAAGAACTTTGCTCGGGTACATTTCAGGGCAGGATCGCGAAACCGGCGGGACGTTCAGGACTCCCGATCCGGTCGCAACGCCAGTCAGCCGGCCGAGAGGCCGGCCTCGCAAGAACGCCAAGGCTCCCGATACGGCACCGGTCCGCGAGAGCGTCGCCGAGGAAGCGTCGGACGAAGCGGACGCGGCCGGGGAGTCCGGCACGGCGGAGACGGGCAGAAAAACCCGCCGGCGGACCTATGGCGCCACCTGGTCTCCGCTGGACATCCGCAAGTAAAGCCGAAGCCCGCACCGGCCAATCCTCATCGGCGGGACGAAACCGGATCGGCCGTGCGGGCTTTGGGGCGCTGCGGCAGCAGACTTGGCAGCACCAGAACGATGAACAGGCCGGCGACTACCAGCGACAGGGCCAGGAGGTCGGCGCCGGCCAGCGGCTCGCCAAGGATCAGGGCGCTGGAGAATACCCCGACCACCGGGATCGCCAGCGTTCCGATCGCGGCGACATTGGCGGGAAACAGCGAGACGATGCGGAACCAGGCCCAGTGGCAATAGATCATCGGGATCAGCGCCGCATAGATCACGCCGAGCGCCCCAGGCGTGGTCAGGTCCATCACGGATGCCGGATCGCCTATCAGAAGGGCTGCCAGGATCACCGGCACACCGCCGATCGCAAGCTGCCAAGCAGCGAGCTGGATGGTGTCCATCCGCCAGGGGATCGCCTTCAGCATGACGGTGCCGATTGCCCAGCAGATTGCGGCGGCCAGCATCATGGCGGCTCCCCAAGGCGTTCCGCCCAGCCGCCCGAACTCCGGAATCAGCAGGATCGCGAGCGCCGCCAGTCCCAGGGCAAGGCCGACGATGCGCAGTGCGGTCATGCGCTCCCGCAGGAAGACGACGCTCAGGATGGATGCCCATAGCGGCATGGTGAAGGCGATGATCGACGCCCGCCCGGCAGCCATGAGCGTCAGCCCGAACGCCGAGAAGATCTGCCAGCATGTAACGTTGATCAGTGCCGTCAGGATCAGCGGCTTAAGATCGGCGGGCGGAATCCGGAGGCTGAGACTACGGGCGCGGGCTACCAGCATCAGTCCGCCCGCTCCGGCGATGAAGCAGATTGCCCGGAATGTCCAGGGGTCCATGTCGATGACGGCCAGCTTCATCGCTGGCCAGTTCGTGCCCCAGAAGAAGGCGAGCGAGGCCAGCAGGAAGAACCCCTGGCGGGGCAGTTGTTCGGACGATGAGGCGGCCGGAGCTTGCGATGCGGAGTCGGTTGCCTGTGCCAATGCGTTTCCTCGAAGGGACGGAAGGATTCTTGTTATGCAACGTCAACCCGCCGCCGCGCGCTTTGGCACCAGCGCCGATCAGTAGAATGGCGGCGTAACGGCCCATAGGATTTCCGCCTCGTCCTCTCCCAGATTGCGGAAGCGGTGCGGTCGCGGGCTATCGAAGCGGAACGTATCGCCGGCATTCAGGACGAAGACGAGATCGTCCACCGCAAGTTCCACGGTTCCCTTCAGGACGGTCCCCGCTTCCTCTCCCACATGGCTGTAGGGCTCCATCCCGGAGCCGCCGTGACCTTCCAGACGGACGATCATGAGCTGCAGGTTGCCGCCGTCATCGGGGGTCAGAAGCTCCTTGACCATGCCTCGGCCGGAAAAATCCAGCGTACGACGCCGCCCGGCGCGCACGATCAGGCCGGCTTCCTCCGGCGCTTCGCTGTCGGCGTCCGAGAACAGCCAATTCATCGGAATCTGAAGCGCTGTGCAGATGCGTCTCAGGACGCTGATCGATGGCGACGACAGACCCCGCTCGATCTGGCTGAGCAAACCGATCGACACTTCCGCCTCACGCGCGAGGCTTTCGAGCGACAGTTTTCGGATGCGCCGGCGTGCGCGAATACGGCGTCCTACGATGGCATCGGGGTCCTGGGACAGGGAATCCTGGGTAGTCTGAGCCGGGGGAGTACCCATTGCGGAAAGGGCCTTGATCGTTGACAAGCAAAGTATATCGCTCATACCGTGAAAAAAATAGCCTAGAATTTCACGATAACGGCAGGAGCAGAGCCTTTATGTCTGGTATGGTGAAGAATGGAGCATTGCCGCCTTCTTTATGGGCAGCGACCGCGACGACGAAGAAAGAGTACCCTCGTCTCCAGGGCGTCCATCTCGCCGACGTCGTGATCGTGGGCGGGGGCTTCACCGGATTGTCCGCCGCGCTGCATTTGGCGGAGGCCGGTACTAAGGCCCTGGTTCTGGAAGCCCATGAACCAGGCTGGGGCGCTTCGGGACGGAACGGCGGGCAGGTCATTCCGGGTCTCAAATACGACCCGGACGAGTTGGAAAGCCACTTCGGCCCGGAAGTCGTCAAGACGGCCGGCGGCGGACCGGATCTGGTGTTCTCCCTGATCGAAAAACATGCAATCGACTGCCATCCCGTCCGCAAGGGCTGGATCCAGCCGGCTCACGACTCCAAGGCGCTCGGCACCGTGCTGGGCCGTGCGGCGCAATGGGCGAAGCGCGGCGTCGACATGGAAGTGCTGGAGAAGGATCGGCTCGACCAGCTCATGGGCACCGGGTTCTATGTCGGCGGCTGGATCGACAAGCGCGGCGGCGGCATCCAACCGCTCAGCTACGCACGCGGACTTGCAGCGGCGGCGGCCAAGGCCGGTGCCGGCATCCATGGGGACTCTCCCGTCAAGGCGCTGTCGAGGGCACCCGCCGGCTGGATCGTCGAGACCGGGGACGCGACGATCACTGCGCAGAAGGTCATCCTGGCGACCAACGGCTATACCGATCATCTCTGGCCCGGACTGGCGAAGACGGTCGTGCCGATCTACAGCTTCCAGATCGCGACGCGTCCGCTGGGCGACAATGTCCGGCGTTCCATCCTGCCGGAAGGGCAGGTCGCATCCGATACGCGCCGGCTGCTCTGGTACTACAGGCTGGACCATCAGGGCCGGCTGGTGATGGGGGGCAGGGGGCCTTTCAAGGAAACGCCCGGCTACGACGACGCGGGAAGCCTGAAATCGGCGATTTCCCGGCTGTATCCCCAGGTGGCGGAAGATCCCCTGGAATTCGTCTGGGCCGGCAAGGTCGCCATGACGCAGGATCACCTGCCGCACCTTCACGTATTGGCCGACGGCCTGTATGCCGGATTGGGTTTCAACGGTCGGGGTGTCGCCATGGGCACCGTCATGGGGCGCATGCTGGCCCTGCTGGCTGGAGGGGCCGACCCGCGCGACGTTCCGTTTCCGATCACCGCCATGAAGCCGATGGCGTTCCACCGACTGCACCGGCCCGCCGTGATGGCGATCGCCGAGTACTACAAGATCCGTGATGCGCTGGAAGCAAGGTTCGGCTCCAAGGCCGCCTGAGCGCACCGATGGAACGCAAGCAAACAACAAGCCTGCAAAAAGAACAGAGGAGAGTGACGGCGATGAATACAGGAAAACTTCGGGCGCTTTTCGGCGCCGTGTCAGTCGCGGCATTGCTGACGGCGACGGTGGCCGAGGCCAAGGACACGTTGACGGTCGTGTCGTTCGGCGGGTCGTATCAGGATGCCCAGCGGAAGGCCATGTTCGAGCCGACGGCAAAAGCGCTCGGCATCGACATCAAGGAAGATACGTTGAGCGGCTTGGCCGAGGTCCGCTTGCAGGTGCGTTCCGGCAGCGTCAGTTGGGACGTGGTCGATCTGGGCGCAACGGACTGCGCGATCGGTGCTGCGGAAGGATTGTTCGAGCCGCTGGACTATGACGTCATCAAGGCCGATGGCATCGCCAAGCCGATGGTCAATGACGACTGGATCGGCATCATCTATTATTCGACCGTCCTTGCCTGGAACAAGAAACTCGACAAGCAACCCAAGACCTGGGCCGATTTCTGGAATGCCAAGGACTTCCCTGGCAGCCGGTCGCTCCGCAACAACCCGCAAGTCATCATGGAACTGGCCCTGTTGGCCGACGGCGTGCCGCTCGACAAGCTGTATCCGCTCGACGCCGACCGCGCGTTCAAGAAGCTGGAAGAGATCAAGCCGCACATCACGACATGGTGGGGATCGGGTGCCCAGTCGGCGCAGCTCATCAAGGACGGCGAGGTCGATATGCTCGCGATCTGGAACGGGCGGCTTTCGTCCGCCATGAAGGACGGCGCCAACGCCGACTACACCTACGACCAGGGTCTCCTGAACGCCGACTGCCTGGCGATCCCCAAGGGATCGAAGAACGTCGAGCTGGCGCAGAAAGCAATCGCCATGTTCGTCTCCCCCGAACAGCAGGCGGAAATACCGAAATACATCAACTACGGTCCAGTCAATGCCAAGGCCTTCGACTTGGACGTCCTGACGGCGGAGCAGAAGGCGCTGCTGAACTCCTCGCCCGAAAACATGAAGAAGCAGGTCGTGGTCGATGCCCAGTGGTGGGGCGAGAACGGCGCCGAGCTTCAGGAGCGCTGGGACAGCTTCACCCAGAAGTAAGCCGGCTTGGAAGAAAGCCGGCTGCCTGTCCGGTCAGTTTTGAAAAACCGCAAATCGAGAGGCTGCACATGGCCAACCCGATAACCATCCGCAGCGTTCGCAAGACTTACGGCGACTTCGTGGCCCTCGAGGGCATCGACATGGATATCGCCGCCGGCGAGTTCATGACGCTGCTCGGACCTTCGGGCTCGGGCAAGACCACGCTGCTGATGATCCTGGCCGGGTTCACCCGGCCGGATGCCGGCAGCATCCAGGTGGCGGGGCAGGAGATCGTCCGGACCCCGCCGCACAAGCGGGACATCGGCATGGTGTTCCAGAACTACGCGTTGTTTCCTCATATGGATGTCGCAGGAAACGTTGCGTTTCCCTTGAAGCTGCGCAAGGTCGCGAGGGCGGAGATCGAGACGCGGGTGCGGCGGGCGCTGGCCCAGGTGCAGCTCGAAAGCTTCATCGACCGGGGCGTCGACCAGCTCTCGGGCGGCCAGCGCCAGCGCGTGGCGCTGGCCCGCGCCCTGGTGTTCGAGCCGAAGATCGTCCTGATGGACGAGCCTCTCTCGGCGCTCGACAAGAAGCTGCGGGAAGAGATGCAGATCGAGTTGAAGCATCTGCATGACCGGCTCGGCATGACGACGGTCTACGTCACGCACGATCAGCGCGAAGCGCTGACCATGTCGGACAGGATCGCCGTCATGTGCAAGGGCGCCATCCGCCAGCTTGCGACGCCGCGCGACATCTACGATCGTCCGGCCGACCAGTTCGTGGCTGATTTCATCGGCGAATCCACCTTCCTGCCGGTCGAATGGGACGGGCGGGGAGGCGCTTCGCTGGCCGGCTCCGCCATTGCGTCGAGCAACCCGCAGGCGGCGGGCAAGGGGCGGCACTTCCTGTTGGTGCGGCCTGAGAAGCTGGAATTCCTCAACGGTGCGGAGGACGGCTATAACCGTATCTCCGGCACCGTTGACGAGATCATCTTCCAGGGCGAGGCGGTGCTGGTCTATGTCCGGATCGGCGACGGCAACCGGCTGGCGGTGCGGAAAGGCACCCGTCAGGGCGTGTTCACCAGCCTGCCGGAAGTCGGCCAAACGGTGACGCTCGGGCTGCACCGGGACGACACGATCATCGTGCCGGAGATGGCGGCATGACGATGGACATCCCGGTTCAGGGGGCGCACGGCCTCGGCAGGCCGGCCGCTGCCCGTCCCCACAGCGGCGAACTGGCGGCGGATTCCCGGTCCGAGCAGCGCCGAATCCTGGGTCTTTCGCTGCCCAGCCTGCTGCTGGTAACGGCCCTGCTGCTGATCCCAGTCGGCTGGCTGTTCGGCCTGTCGTTCTTCAAGCGCGGCGTCTTCACCTTCGACCATTACCTAAGGATGGTCGAGCATTCCTCCTATATCGCGATCTTCCAGACCACGTTCAGCCTCAGCATCCTGGTCACGCTGATCTGCGTGCTGCTGGGCTATCCTGTCGCCTACTTGCTGGCGCAACTGCCCCGGCGCTGGGCGACGCTGGGGATGGCGCTGGTCATCCTGCCGTTCTGGACCAGCCTGCTTGTCCGCACATATGCCTGGCTGGTGCTGCTTCAGCGGACCGGCGTCATCAACACGACGCTGATATCGGCGGGCATCATCGACGAGCCGCTGCAACTGGTCCACAACTACACGGGAACGGTGATCGGCATGACCCATATCATGCTGCCGTTTCTGATCCTGCCGCTCTACGCCTCGATCAAGGCGATCGACATGGACTATGTCCGGGCCGCGTCCAACCTGGGCGCTTCGCCGACCCAGGCGTTCCTGAAGATCTTCCTGCCGCTGTCGCTGCCGGGGCTGATCGCCGGATCGCTTCTGGTGTTCATCATCTGCCTCGGGTTCTACGTAACGCCGCAGATCCTGGGCGGTGGCCGGGTGACAACCGTCTCCATGAAGATCCAGCAGAACATCGGCATGTATTTCGACTGGGGAGCGGGAAGTGCGCTGGGCGTGGCGCTTCTGGTCTTCGTCGGTCTGATCTTCCTGGTGGCTCACCGGCTTGCCGGGCTCGAACGCATGTTCAAGGGGTAAGCGATGTCAGCACAGCCGATACCGATTTCCCACTGGCGGCGAGCGTGGCTCTACGTCCTGGTCGCCGCCGTCCTGCTGTTCCTGATCGTGCCGATGCTGATCGTCGTGCCGATGTCGTTCTCCGGGTCGGAATACCTGGAGTTTCCGCCCCGCGAATGGTCGCTCCGCTGGTACGCCAGCTACTTCAACTCGCCGGAATGGATGGCCTCGACGCGGGTGTCGTTCGCCGCCGCCGTCCTGACGGCGCTGATCGCAACGCCGCTGGGCGTCGCCGCCGCCTATGCCCTCAATGCCGTCCGGCTGCGGCTGACACCGGTGCTTCAGGTGATCCTGCTGCTGCCGCAGATGGTGCCAGTGATCCTGATCGGCATCGGCATCTTCTACATCTACATCCAGCTTCAACTGGTCAACACGCTGTTCGGGATCGTGCTGGCCCATACGCTGCTAGCGGTGCCGTTCGTGGTGGTCACGGTGATGTCGGGCCTGCGCAGCTACGACATGACGCAGGAAAAGGTGGCGAGGAGCCTGGGCGCCCCGCGCTGGAAAGCATTCATGCTGGTGACCCTGCCGCAGATCAAGCTGTCGGTGATCTCGGGCGCCCTGTTCGCCTTCATCACCTCGCTCGACGAGGTGGTCATCGGCCTGTTCATCGCCGGCGGCGACAACACTGTGCTGACACGCCGCATGTTCCAGTCGCTGCGCGACCAGATCGATCCGACGATCGCCGCGATCTCGTCGCTGCTGATCATCCTGTCGGCGGTTGTGCTGGCAAGCGTGGCCGTCATGAGTGGTGGGAAGAAACAGCGGTCGGAAGCTTGATCGATTAGAAGCGGCCTCTGGCTGCTTCTACAGGGTGCCTAATCCGACACCAGCATCCGCTCCATCCGGTCGATTCGCGTCATCAGGCGGTCGGCCGGATAAGCCTCCCCCCGGACGGGACAGGCGCGGCTGTGCCGGAATGCGGTCAGGATCTGGTCACGGCTCAGCCCAGGAAACGCCGCTTCGGCTTCGGACAGGTCAAGGCGGCCGTTCGCGGCGGGCCTGACCAGAGCCGCCACGCTATGAACGGCAATGCCGGTACCCGGCAGCAGAGGGTCGCTTCGCTGCCCGGCTTGCGCGGGCGCCTTTTCCCGCGACCGGAGCAGGTCACGCAGGCTGGCGAGTTCCAGCACCATGGCATCCCTGGCAAAGCCAGCTTCCATGCGGTTCAGTTTTTGTCCGCCGAATTCCGCGGCATTCCGATCCTCACTGAACACCCTCGCCTCTCATTCAGTTGTCGAGCCTTTTTCACTTTCCATCGGCGCCGCTGTCGTAACGATTAACTACGATGGACCCCGAGCGCTACCTATGGCTGCCGGATCATCGACGCCATCCGGCAGGTCGGTGAAGATGCGCTTGTTCGCAGGGCGTCGATCCGGTTTCGATGGATGCGTCATCTCGTGGATGATCGCATTCGCCGACAGGATCACGCCGACCCGCTCCAGGCCCCGCAGCAGTCCGACGGTCGAAAGCAGGTGGAGGTTCGGCGGCTTGTTGAAGACGCGGACTCCGGCGTCCTCGAATAGGATGGCCACCGGTTCGCCAAAGCTGACATACTTGAGCAGGCCGTCGTCCGACGACATAAAATCGACGATGGCGAGTTCGCCGGCGTTCTTCTTGAGCTTCTTTCCGGTGCGACGCTTTTCGCGCTCCTGTTCCCCGATCTCGGTGTTCTCGATGATGAATGGTGGCTGATTGTTGTCGATGAATGCCTTGACGGTCCGGTCCTTGAGATAGGAAAGATCGCTGGTCAACTCGTCGTAAACCGCATCGACCACGACCAATCGCATGTCCAGTGCGAGCAGCAAATCCAACCGGTCGGCCACCCAAAGGCTGTTGAAGGGTCCGGCATCGGGAATGATGACGGTGCACCGTTTCAAGACTGCTTCCAGAGTTTGGCAAAAGTTACGGCTTGGTTCTCGACGTCATGGGTTGGCGGCTGCGGAAGTGGCAGGTCGGCATCCCCAAGTGCTACGAGCAACTCGGCGTAGTCGCGCAGTCCAAGAAGCCTGATCGCCTCGTTCCTGGCCAATCGCCCTTGCGAGTACGCCAGCAACGGATCGTCCGTGATGCGGTCGGTGCCATCCGAGGTCACCGCCTCCAAGTGCTCTCGGACGATTGCCGTCATCGTCGTCCCATGCGCGGCTGCATAAGACTTGGCCCGAGCTACAAGATCGTCCGGTAGGTTGAGCGTCGTGTTCCTCAGCATATCGCACCCCCATGTGTCACATATATATGTGAAAACCGCTTTTGGGGTCAACTAGATCGCCGCCGGTGCGGGCGGCAGCTGCTACGATCCTTTTCAGTTCGTCTGATCGACGAAAGCAGCGAACGACCTCCTGACGATCTCCGGGTCTAGTCCCTTCGCGATCACGACGATGCGGGTCCCGACGATGCCGTCGGGCCAGTCGTCGAGGTGCACGGGCTTGTGGATCAGGTGCTGCACGCCCTGGATCACGACCGGCGTATCGACGCCCTGGATCGACAGCAGGCCCTTCAGCCGGAGGACTTCCGTGCCGTGCCGGTTGAGGAGCATCGACAGCCACAGCCCGAACCTCGCCCAGTCGAGGGGAGCATCGGATGTCAGGACGAAGGCCCTGATATCGCCATGGCGGTTTAGGTCGTGACTGTGATGGTCATGATGGTGCGCTTCGGCAGCCAACCAGCGGGCCACTTCGCGCGCCCTGGCCGTGGGGTCGTGGATGTCGCTGACGAACAGGGCCGCGTCCGGTATCCGGACGTCGTCGAGCGGAAGGATGTCGGCGGCCGGGTTCAGGCCGGCCAGCCTGTGCCGGAGGGCGTTTATCGTTTCCTCATCGGCCAGATCCGTCTTGGACATCACGAGCCGGTCGGCGACGGCGGCCTGTCGCGAGGATTCGGGAAATCTGTCCAGGTTCTCCGCCCCGTTGACCGCATCCACCACCGTCACGATGTTGCCCATCCGGAACTGATGGCGGAGAACAGGGTCGGCGACCAGGGTGGCGACGATGGGGCCGGGATCGGCCAGTCCCGTCGTTTCCAGGATCAGCCGGCTGAAGGGCGGCACGCGTCCGGCGGCGCGGCGTTCGTGTAGATCCAGGAGCGAGCCCTTCAGATCGCCGCGAATGGTGCAGCAGATGCAGCCGCTCTTCAGCAGCACCACGTCGTCATCGACTTCCTCGACCAGGAAATGGTCGATCCCGACCTCGCCGAACTCGTTGATCAGCACCGCCGCGTCCTTCAGGGCGGGCAGGGCCAACAGCCTCTTGAGCAGCGAGGTCTTGCCGGAGCCGAGGAAGCCGGTCAGGATGTTAACCGTCACCGGCGGCAACGAAGTTTCCGGGTTCATTGGGTCACACAGGACTGCCCGTGCCGCGACGGGCTTCCATCGCTTCGATCACAGCAGGATCGAGCGGATCGCAGACCCGCCCGGTCAGTTTTTCAGCCTCGGCCCAGATCGCGCCGAACTGATCGACTACGGCCGATTTACCGGTCCGGCCGGTCAGCGTAAAGCGGTTCGACCACTCCATCAGCTTCAGCCCATAGAGGCCCAACACCTCGTTGGCGACGCCCGCGCGGCGCCGCCGTTCGGCGGCGGGGAACGATGTCCCCGCCTCTCCCACGCCGTCGGTCCAGTGATCGGCGGACCCGAAGGTGCCGCAAAGCCCGCACATGGCGGTCAGGACTCGGGCCGCGCCGAGCCGGACTTCGGGAACCGGGTGGCGAAGTCCGTGGCGATCTCCTCCATCGTGACGAAGCGGACGCCGTCGTGGCCCTTCAAGTAGTCGAACAACCGCTGGTGCATTTGCAGGACATGCGGCTTACCCGATACATCCGGGTGGATCGTCAGCGGGAACACCGCGTAGTCGTAGTTCTCGTAGACCCAGTCGAACTGGTCGCGCCACATCTGCTCGATGTCGTGCGGGTTGACGAAACCGTGGCTGTTGGGAGCGGCCTTGATGAACATCATCGGCGGCAGGTCGTCCAGGTACCAGGATGCCGGGATTTCGATCAGGTCTGTTTCCTGCCCGGTGACATAGGGCTTCATCCAGGCCGAGGGATGCTGCGAGTAGTCGATCTTGGTCCACTCGTCGCCGACCGTCACGTAATAGGGATGGTGGTCGTTGTGCATCAGCGAATGGTCGTACTTGATGCCCTTCTTCAGCAGCAGCTCGTTGGTCTTGGACCCGAACTCCCACCACGGCGCCACGTAGCCGCGCGGCGGCTTGCCCGACAGTTCGGTGATCAGATCGACGCATTTATCGAAGATCGCCTCTTCCTGGACCGGCGTCATCGCAATGGGGTTCTCATGGCTGTAGCCATGCATGCCGACCTCGTGTCCGGCATCGGCGACAGCCTTCATCTCCTCCCGGAAGGTCTCGATCGAATGGCCGGGCATGAACCACGTCGTCTTGATGTCCCATTTCTCGAACATCCGAAGCAACCGCTTGCTGCCGACCCGGCCCGCGAAGACGCCGCGGGAGATATCGCAGGGGCTGTCCTCGCCGCCGTAGGATCCGAGCCAGCCCGCGACCGCGTCGACGTCGACCCCGTAGGATACCAGGATTTCCTTCGTCATGGTTTCTTCTTCCCTGTAAGTGATGCTTTTCGTTGAAAGCCTTGAGTGGCCCTAATTGGCGTGCAACTCCATCCGCTGCCGGACGATCGACGGGTCCGCGCCCGATCCCAGCAACAGCGCCAGCAGGATTCGCGCCTTGATGCCGCTGAGATCGCCGCAGAAGACCGCTCCCGCCGCCGCCAGATCCGAGCCTCCCCCGGCGCCGTAGACCGGTTCTACCCGTCCCTGGGGAGAGCGCGAGGTGACCGCTACCGGGATGCCGCTCCGGATCGCCTCGACGGCGGCATCGGTCACGGCCGGCGTCGCGTTGCCGCGCCCGAAGCCTTCCAGCACCAGCCCGCGCGCGCCGTTCTCCAATGCCGCCGTCACGAAAACCGCGTCGGACCCCATGACCAGCTTGATCAGCTCGACGCGCGGCTCGATCGTTTCGGCCTTGATGGGACCCAGCCGGATGGTGCGGCGGTGAAGCCTGACCCGGCCGACGTCGATCTCGCCCAGCTTGCCATGCTCGGCGGAGGCGAAGGTGCCGAGCCGGGAGGCATGGGTCTTGGTCGCGTCCCGTGCGGCGTGGATCTCCTGTCCGAACACGATCATCGCGCCCAGACCCTGGGTTTCCGTGCTGGCGGCGACGCGGATGGCATCGGCGAGGTTCCTCGGGCCGTCGGAATCGGGCTGGTCCGCATCCATCTGCGCCCCGGTGAAGACGACAGGCTTATCGGTCTCCAGCACGAGGTCGGCCAGATAGGCGCTCTCCTCCATCGTGTCGGTGCCGTGAGTGACGACCACGCCCGCGACTTCCGGATCGGCAAGCAGCGCGTTGATGCGCCGGGCCAGTCCGAAGGCCATGGGCAGGTCGATCCTGTAGCTGCCGACGTTGCTGAACTCTTCCGTCTTGACCGGGATATCGGGCGCCAGCGGGCCGAGCAGCGAGACAAGCTCGTCGCCGGCCACGCTGCTGACGACGGATCCCTGTTCCGCACTGTAGCGCGACGCGATCGTTCCGCCGGTGCTGAGAAGGACGATATGTGTCACGGGACTCCTTTTCCGGTACTTGGCGGCAATGCCGCCGGGTCAGTAGCGTCCGACGAGCAAGCCGCCATCGACGACGATGACTTGTCCGGTGAGATAACGGGCCGCCTGGGAGGCGAGGAATACGGCGACATCGGCGATTTCCTCCGGCTCCCCGACGCGGCCGAGCGGGATGAAGCTGGCGGCGGCTTCCAGTCCGGCCGGCCCCAGCGAGTGCTTCTCGGACAGGGCCTGGGCCGTGCGGATGTAGCCGGGAGCGATGCCGTTGACCCGGATGCCGTCCTTCGCCAGTTCGACCGCCAGCCCCCGGACGAGACCGACCACCCCCGACTTGGCGGCCGAATAGTGGACGTGTTCGTCCCAGCCGTAGGCCACGCCCATGATGGACGACAGGGCGATCACGCAGCCCTGGCCGCGTTTCCGCATCGCCGGCGCCGCGGCCCTGACGACCCGCATGACGCCGCCCAGGTCGATGTCGAGCGTCTGCTCCCATTTCTCGTCGGTAAGGTCCGCCAGCGGGACCTTGTGGGCGATGCCGGCATTGGCGAGGACGACGTCGATCGGTCCATGGGCCGCCTCGACCGCCGCCACGATGGCATTCGCCCCGGCGGTGTCGCGGACGTCCAGGCGATGAAACTCCGCCTGTCCGCCGGCAGCCGAGATCTCCTCGGCAGCTTGACGGCCTTCATCGTCGAGGACGTCGGTCAGGATGACGCGGTACCCGGCATCGGCGAAGGCCTTGGCCGAAGCCCGGCCGATCCCGATGCCGGCTCCGGTGATCAGTACGATAGGCATCATGGTTGATTAACCCATGGCTAGACGGTTGGTGCCGCAGCTCCGGTAGGCACGGCGAACGGCGACAGGTCGCGCTTCAGGAAGGCGCCGTCGCCCGGCTCGCCCAGGATCTTTCCTTCTTCCGCGACCAGCTTGCCGCGCAGGAACGTCGCCACCGGCCAACCGGTGACCGCGATGCCCTCGTACGGCGTGTAGTCCGCCCCGTGATGCATCAGCTCCTGCCGGATCGTTTCCTTGCGGTTCGGGTCCCACAGGACGATGTCGGCGTCGAAGCCGGGAGCGATCGAGCCCTTCTTGGGGTAGAGGCCGTACATCCGTGCATGGTTGGTCGAGGTCAAGGCCACGAATTCGTTCAGGGTGATGCGCCCCTCGACGACCCCTTTCGAGAACAGCAGCGGCAGGCGCGTCTCGACGCCGGGGATACCATTGGGCACCCAGCGGAACGACGTGCGCGCCTTGGGGTTGAGCTTGCCCATTTCGCCTTCATAGAAGAATGGGCAATGGTCGGACGAAAAGGTCTGGAAGACGCCGGTCCGGATGCCTTCCCAGATGGCGCCCCAGCTCGCCTCGTCGCGGGGCGGCGGCGAGCAGACGTATTTGCCGCCCGTCTCGTCCATGTTGAGGCCCTTGAGATCGTCGGCCGTCAGCGCGATGTATTGCGGGCAGCTTTCGCCGTAGACCTTCAGTCCCTTCTGCTGCGCCCAGCGGATCTGCTCCATTGGCTCCCGTCCGGAAACATGGACGATCATGATCGGGACGTCGGTCAGTTCCGCGTGGCTGATGGCGCGGTGGGTCGCTTCGCGCTCGACCGATTCCGGCCGTGAGACAGCGTGGTAGTAGGGCGCCTTCTTGCCGGCGAGTTCCAGCCGCTCCGTCATGAAGCGGATGGCGTCGTAGCCCTCGCAGTGGACCATGACCAGCGCGCCGCAGCCGCGCGCGCAGTCGAAGACCTCGAGCATCTGGCGGTCGCTCAGGACCAGGTCGTCATAGGTCATGAAGACCTTGAACGACGTGTAGCCGTCCTCGACCAGCGCCGGGAGTTCCTGGCCCAGGACGCTTACAGTCGGATCGCTGATGATGAGATGGAAGCCGTAGTCGCAATAGCTCTGGCCGTCGGCTTCCTTATGGTAGTCGGCGACGCTCGCGCGGAGCGAAGCGCCGCGTGGTTGCAGCGCGAACGGGATGACGGTGGTATTGCCGCCCGCAATCGCCGACCGCGTGCCGGTCTCGAAGCCGTCCGCCATCTTCGGCCCGCCGAAAGCCGGCTGGGCCAGATGGACGTGGCTGTCGATGCCGCCGGGCATCACCAGCAGCCCGGATGCGTCGATCTCCTTGGCCCCGCCTTCCAGGCTTTCGGCCACGGAGACGATGCGCCCGCCCCGGATGCCGACATCGGCGCGCACCGTATCGGCGGCGGTGACGACGGTTCCGCCCCGGATGATCAGATCGTAATCACTCATATCGAAGCCCCTTCTTCAGATCGGCCGCGTCAGACCATGACGTCGCCGCCGTTGGGCGACAGCGTTTGCCCGACATAGAATGCCCCCGCTTCGGAGGCGAGCATCAGGACGGTGGGGGCGATTTCATCGACCGTGCCGAACCGCCCAATCGGCAGCTGCGCCTTCTTCATCGCCCGCCACTCCTCGCTCAGGCCCCGCAGCAACTCCGTCTCCACGGGACCGGGAGCGATGCCGTTCACCATGACGCCATGCGGGGCGCCTTCGTAGGACAAAGCACGGGTGAAACCGACGATCCCGGCCTTAGCGGCACAGTAATGCGCCAGTCCTGGCGCACCCTTGTAGGCGAGCTGGGAAGCGAAGTTGATGACACGGCCATAGGAGCGCTCGATCATCTTGCCGAAGAAGGCGTGGGTGACCAGGAAGGTGCCGCGCAGGTGGACCCCGATCATCCGGTCCCAATCAGCGACGGTGATCTCGGTGAAGGACTTGTCGCCGCCGATGCCGGCGCAGTTCACCAGGATGTCGACATGCCCCAGCCGCTGTTCGGCCCAGGCAGCCATTTCGGCAACTTCGGCTTCGCTGGCGACGTCGCAATGCATCGCGTGGATGGTGAGGCCTTCGCCGCCCAGCCGGGCGACCAGGGCGTCGGCGTTCGCTTCATCATGGTAATGGCACAGCGCCACCTCGGCGCCACTGCGCGCGAAGAGTTCGACGACCGCCGCCCCTATGCCCCGGCTGCCCCCGGTCACTAGCGCCTTGCGGCCCTTCAGGCTGAAGATATCGTTCATGACACTCTTTCCGTATCGGTCAAGCGGAGGCGGTTCCGGCGCGCAGCCAGTCCGAATAAGTACTGATGCCCTGTTCCAGGCTGATCGCGGGCCGGTAGCCGAGATCCCTCTCGACCGCCGAGATGTCGAAGCAACGCTGTATGTCGTCGACCGGATCGGCCCCCGGTCCCAGCTCGATATCGGCGCCGGGAAACACGCTGCGGACCACGTCGGCGATTTCCGCCAGGGTTAGATAGCTGCCGCCGGTCACGTTGTAGGTCCTGCGCGGCAGGTCCGGCTTGTCGAGTGCCATGACCAGCGCGCGCGCGGCGTCTTCGACATGAATGAACTGGCGGTGGAAGTCGCGCCCGAAAGGCAGCCGAGTTGGGAGACCGGCCAGCGCATCCACGATCATCGTACGGATCACGCAGTCCGTCGTCCGGCGCGGTCCATAGACCCAGGACAGCCGGAGGCTGACTCCGTCGACGCCGTATTGTCCGGCATAGGCCGACACCAGCAGCTCGCTGGCGACTTTGCTTGCGCCGTAAACGCTGGTCGGCGCCATCGGCACGTCTTCCTGCACCGGTCCGTCCGGCGTATTGCCGTAGGCGCTGGTGGAGGAACAGAACACCAGGCGGCTGCCGTGGATACGGGCGATCTCCAGCACGTTGGCGGTGCCGACGATGTTTACCTGCACCATGGAGTTCGGGTTGTCGCGCGCCACCATCGGGCCGGAATGGGCACCGCAATGAACGATGCCGACGATCCTGTTCTCGACCGCCAGGGCGTGCAGCCGATGGACATCGCCGAGGTCGCAGACGGTGACCTCCCGCCCATCGACGGCGCCGGGCGTTCGGTCTATCGGCAGGACCTTGCGGCCGCCTGATTCCAGCAGCACCCGGACGGCATTGCCGAGCAGACCGGAGGCGCCGGTGACGAGGATAGTCGGTTCGCTCATGTCAGGCTCGGCTCCACGCTATGTCTATCCAGGGCCCGTGTGCGCTGGGCTTCACTTTGCTCGATCGGCAACTCGGCGGCGAGCAGGGCCTTGGTGTAATCCTCGGCCGGGCGGGCGAAGATCGTCTCGGTTTCGCCATGCTCGACGATCTTGCCGTGACGCATCACGGCGACATAGTGGGCGAGCGACCGGACGGAGTTGAGGTCGTGGGTAATGAACAGCGCCGACAACCCCATGTCCCGTTGCAGATCCCTGACCAGATCGATGATCTGGGCACGGACACGAATGTCGAGCGCGGTTGTCGGTTCGTCGAACACCACGAAGTCGGGGCTGGTGGCCAGCGCCCGGGCTATGCCGACCCGCTTCTGCTCGCCGGCGGTGAGCTGGTGCGGATAGTAGTCGGCGATCCGCGCCGGCAGCCGCACCATGTCGAGAAGTTCCCGCACGCGCTTGGCTCGTGCCGCGCCGCTGGTCTTCGGGATCAACGCCAAGGGTTCTCCGATCAGGCTTTCGACCGGCCAGCGCGGGTTGAGCGCGACATAGGGCTCCTGGAACACCATCTGGATCCGTCTGCGGATGGGCCTGAACTCCCGCTCCGGCAGCGTCGTGATGTCGTTTCCGTCGAACAGCACCCGGCCGCCGCCGGGGTCCAGCAGGCGGACCAGACATTGGCCGACCGTCGTCTTGCCGGACCCGCTTTCGCCGACTAGTGCCAGCGTTTCCCCGGACCCGACCGAGAACGAGACGCCGTCCACCGCGCGGACCACCTTGTTCGATCCGCCGACGGTGAAGAACTTCTCCAGCTTATCGACCTGAAGCAGAGTCTTCGGCTTGGCGGCCGATGCATCGGCGGCGCCTCTCGGCGTCGGGCGTGCCCTGGCGGCATCGAGCAGGACACCGCTGTAGGGTTCCTCCGGCTGCTTCAGGAACAGGCCGGCCGGCTTCAGCTCGACGATCCGGCCTTCGCGCATGATCGCGATGCGGTCGCAGTAATTGGCGACGACGCCCAGGTCATGGGTGATGATGACGGCGCCGAGACCCAGTTCGCGGCAGCGCCGGACCAGCAGGTCGAGCACCTGCACCTGGATCGTGGCGTCCAGCCCCAGCGTCGCATCATCGGCCAGCACGACCTGGGGATGGGCGATCAGCGCCATCGCGATGACCACGCGCTGGGCCATGCCGCCGGAAAGCTCATGCGGATAGGCATGAGCCCGCCGTTCCGGATCGACGATGCCGACCTTGGCGAACAGGTCGACCGCCGCCTTCCAGGTGGCGCCCCGGCTGCCGCCCTGGTGTGCCCGCAGCACCCGGGCGACCTGGGTTCCGACTTTCTCCACCGGATCGAGCAGGGCCTTCGCGTTGGTGCCGATCAGGGCTATCTGGCCGCCGCGCAGCTCGCGCTTTTGCTTCGGGTTCATCGACAGGATGGAAGTGCCGTCCAGCGCCACGTCGCCGGACACGATCTTCCCGCCCTCCGGCAGCAGGTCGATCAGCGCCCGCGCCAGCACCGATTTGCCGGCTCCAGTCTCGCCGACGATGCCAAGCACTTCGTCCCGGCGCAGGGTGAAGCTGACGTCGTCGAGGACTGTATTGTCGCCGAAAGAGACGGTGAGTTTGTCGACTTTTAGCAGAGCCTTGGGATCACGCGGGTTCATCGGCGGGTCCTCGTCGTTGGGTCCGACAGTTCCTTGGCGGCATCGCCGAGCAATGCGAAGCACAGTACCGAGATCACGATGGCAAGGCCGGGGAACAGCGAGACCCACCAGACACCCAGGATCATCTGCTGCGCGCCGCTGGAGACCATCAGTCCCCATTCCGGCGTCGGCATCCGGACACCGGCGCCGATGAAGGACAGCCCGGCCGTCAGTAGGATCGCCATGCCGATGCTGATGGAGACCTGGACTATGGCCGGGGTCAGCGCGTTCGGCAGGATGTGGCGGAACATGATCGATGCGTCGGTGGCGCCGCTGCATCGGGCGGCGCTGATGAACGGACGTTCCCTCAGCGACAGGACCTCCGCCCGGATCAGCCGTGCGAACATCGGGGTGAACAGCACGGCAAGCACGATGGCGACGTTCCAGATCTCCTGTCCCATCACCGAGACCAGCGCCATGCCGAGCACGAAGACCGGGAAGGACTGAATGAAGTCGAACAGCCGCATGATCAGCGAACTGACGAAGCCCCGGTAGTAGCCGATCAGCAGCCCGATCGGCACGCCCAGGACGAAGGCGAGCGCTACCGCCGAGATGCTGATGAGAAGGTTGATCCGGGTCGCGTAGATGATCCGCGAATAAATATCCATCCCCGAGACGTCGGTGCCCAGCCAATGCTCGAACGAGGGCGGCTGGAGCGAACTGATTGGGTCGGCTTCCGTCGGCGAATGGGTCGAGAGCAGCGGCGCGAAGACGATGGCGACGATCTGCAAGGCGAGGAGGATGACACCGACCATGGCGGCCGGATGGCGGCGGATATGGGTGAAGAGGCTGCGCAGGCTTTTCATGCTGGGTTCCTCCTCACACCTTGATCCGCGGGTCGGCCAGTTCGTACAGGATGTCCACGATCAGGTAGACGATCAGGATGAAGCCGGCCGCCACCAGCACGAAGCCCTGGAGGGCAGGGTAGTCGCTGTTGATAACGGCCTGCACCGCGTATTGCCCGAGGCCGCCCCAGGCGAAGATCGTTTCCACCAGAACGGCAGCACCGAGCAGGAAACCGAACAGGAAACCGACCAGCGTAATGATCGGCGGCAGGCTGTTGCGCAGCGCGCTCCGGATGATCGCCCGTCCCGGCAAGCCGCTGGCCCGCTGGTGGCGGATGAAGTCGCTGCGGTAGATGTCCTCGAAGGTGGTCTTGGTCATCTTCATCAGAGCCCCGGCATTGACGATCGCCAGCGTCAGGACCGGCAGCAGCAGACGGCCGGCGGAAGACTGGAAGGCAGCCCAGTCGCCGGCGATCAGGCTGTCGATGGTGTAGAAGCCGGTCACGGCGGGCGGCGCCGTGACGAAGGCGTCGATCCGTCCGAAGGGAGCGGGAACGATGCCCGCGATATAGAAGAGAAAGAAGATCAGCAGCAGTCCGACCCAGAAGTCCGGAATGGCGCCGGCCGCAAGTCCGTAGATACGGCTGAAGTTATCGACGATCCCGCCTTTCCGGACGACTGAGACGACGGCGAGCGTCACGCCGACGATCACCGTCAGGATCATCGCATAGGTGATGAGTTCGAGCGTGGCCGGTGCCCGCTCCATCAGGTCCACCGTGACCGGATTGGACGTGAACAGCGAAACGCCGAGATCGCCTTGCAGGACATTGCCGACATAGGCCACGAACTGCTCCCACACGGTCCGGTCCAGACCCAACTTCTCGCGAAGCGCCGCGATGCTTTCGGGCGTAGCCGTGTTCCCCAGCATCAGGAGCGTAGGGTCGCCCGGAAGCAGCCGGACCAGCAGGAACGTTACCAGCATCACGCCGAACATCTGGGGCACGATCAAGGGCAATCGCGTGATGACGATACGGAGTGGGCGCGGCAACCCGCGCCAGAAACTCTGAAGAGTCATGAATCATCACATTCAAGAGCGGGACAATCAAGATCGGCTATGGGGACCGGGCAAGCACGCGGAGACCTCATCCAGGTCTCCGCATATCCGTTTTCAGTTCTTGGACCAGTCGAACCAAGCGTTGCCGTTGGGCGTGTACCAGGAATAGCCCTTCAGGTTGGCTCGCGTCGCCACCTGATAGCCGGGGTTCGCCAGGAATACCCAGGGAGCGGATTCGACCGTGATCTGCTGAACCCGCTTCATGCCTTCCAGCCGCTTGGGCTCGTCGGTGCTGGTCAGGGCTTCGTTGATCAGCTTGTCCACCTCGTCGCTCTTGAAGTGCGAGTAGTTGATCAGCGAGGCGCTGTTGAGCCACAGGTTCGCGACATAGGCGGCATCGGGAACGATCGCCATGTCACGGAAGAAGTACATGGGGATGGTGCCCTTGCTGTAGCGCTCGACCAGGGTCGAGGCGGGCAGCTTGGACAGGGTGACGTCGACGCCCGCCTTGGCGAAAGCGGACTTCAGGATGACGGCGATCTCTTCCTCGATCTGGTCGCCGGTGCGGTATCCGATCTCGGTCTTGAAGCCGTTGGGCAATCCCGCTTCCGCGAGCAGCGCCTTCGCCTTTTCGACATCAGTGGTGAACGTGAAGTATTCGTCCGTGAAACCGGGATAGATTTCCGAGATCGGGCTTTTTGTCGGGCGCGCCGTGTTGAAGTAGACGGCCTTCAGGATATCGTCGCGCGGGACTAGATAGTTCAGCGCCTTACGGACGTTCACATTGTCGAATGGCGGCGTCGAATTGTTCATTTCGACGCGGTGGATGTAGTTGCCGAAGACCTTCTGGACCTTGACGGCAGGCGACTTCTCGAGCAACGCCAGCTCGCGCGGCAGCAGATACTCCGCGACGTCGACCGAGCCTGCCTGCAAGGCCGCGACCCGATTGGCCGAGGTCGGCATCTCGCGGAAGATGATCCGCTTCAGCTTGGGCGCTCCCCGGTAATAATCGGGGTTCGCGTCATAAACCACTTCCTGACCGGGCGTGTACTTGCTGACGGAGTACGGGCCGAACGAAGCGCTGTTGGTCGCCAGCCAGCGCTGCGCCCAAGGATCGTCGGCGGTGACGTGCTTCTTGATCTCGACGGCGTCCAGGATGCCGAGGTCGCTGTTGATCCAGAGACGTTCGATCAGCGGCGAGGAATTGGGAATGCTGACCTTGACGGTATAGTCGTCGATCTTCGAGAACGCATCCTGATAAGACGTGATCTTCAGGATCTGCGTCATATACCAGTGAAAGTTGGATTTCAGATTCCAGCCGCGTTCGAACGACCACATAACAGCATCGGCATTCAGTTCGTTTCCAGCCGAACTCTTGACGCCTTTGCGCAGTTTAAAAGTAATCGACGTCTTGTCCGGCGGAACTTCCCAGCTTTCGGCCAAAGCTCCGACGATTTTACTGAAATCTTCATAGACTACGCCGTCTTCACCGGTCTTCGGCGCATAGGTCAGCAGGCGTTCATAGACGTTGCGGCGCAGTTCGTGGACAGCTTCGGTCGGCGGGTATTCCTGATCCAGGGATTCCGGCGTCCGGGGACCGGCGACGACCAGCGTCGACTTCGCATCCTGGGCGGCGGCGGGTGCTGCGGTCAGTGCTACGGCAGCGGATATGATCAACCCTGACAAGGCCGTAGCGGGGAAACGACCGATATTGAAAGTTACCCGCGATACATCCCCGTAATTGAAAATTTTCATGAGGTTCTCCCTCTACTCGTCCGTGCCACGGCGGTCGCGGCTCAGTCAACGATCTCCCAGGAAGCGTGTCGGCTTTGAGGCTATGTCATACCGGTAAGACCACATAGCTTCATCATACAATAATTCACTACGCAAGTTTTTTCTTCGTATGCCGAAAGTTTCCGCAGCATGCTCAGTGAGAAAGCGGTCGAATACTATTTTTTAGGCGCGAACACTTCTCGCTGCCGGACACAAGGTCGCTCCGACCGGTCAGACCACAGTTTATTTCCATCGCTTGTTTCCACTGCCGGTCAGAACAGATGACAGAGAAGTCGACGGCAGGTTACCATCAACTTAGGCGGGTATGGCCTTCCGAACCGGCTAGGAACGGTGCCGGGGAGTGAATCCTGAATTGGATCGTCCATACATGTCAGGCCGTTCATCCCGATGCAGGATTGCGGACAATCATCAGACCCGGAGTGACCATGAACCCTCTCAACGGTGCGCGCGCACCGGTTCCGCAAACCATCGTGTGGCGCATCCAGGAAATGATCGCGTCCGGTGAGATCAAGCCCGGCGAAAGACTGCCGTCACAGCGCGATCTGGCGGTCATGTTCAACATCAGCCGCGCATCGCTGCGCGAGGCGCTGAGCGTGCTGGAAACGCTCGGATCGATCCGGATCGATCCCGGACGCGGCGCCGTCGTCTGCACCGAAGGCTCGTCCGGCGGCTGGCGCTTCGGCAGCCGCATCCCCAAGGAGGACGTGTTCCAGGTCCGCCTGCTGGTGGAAGGCTATACCGCCGGCCTGGCGGCGCTCCGCATCACCGGGCAGGAGATCGAAGAACTGCGCCGGAGTATCGGGACGATGCAGCAGTTCCTCGAGTCCGGACAGCTCGAAGGGGTGGTCCAGGCCGATCTCAGTTTCCATACGACGATCGTATCGGCTGCCGGAAACCAGGCTTTCAAGGACATGTACGACAGTCTGTCGACCATGGTCCTGGAAAGCCACCGCGTCCCGCTGACGGCCCGCAACCGGCTTTTCGAACCGATCGCGGAGCATGAAAACATCGTCGAGGCGCTGGAACGGCACGATTCCGAGGGGGCGGTCTATTACATGAGGTTTCACCTCATCGGTGCGGCCGGCCGCAGCGGGATAGACGAGGCATTGTGCCGATCCTGGTAACCCGGTCCAGATCGGGACAGCGAACCGGGCAGCCAGAAATGTGAGCGCGGTTCAGCAACGGTTTCCATCCCATAGCATTGATTGTGGTAGTTATTCGAGTTCGTGCGAACGAACCTGAACCCGTGACGGCTGATGCCCGGAGACCAGCATGCTCAACACCTCCGACGCCATTCCCAAGGCGGCATTTGGCATTCCGGGCCTTGACGACGTCGTATCCGGGGGACTGCAACGCGACAGCGTCTTCCTGCTCGAAGGATCGCCGGGCACCGGCAAGACGACCATGGCGCTCCGCTTCCTGCTGACCGGGGCCGAAGCCGGGGAAAGAGGCCTCTATATCACCTTGTCGGAGACAGAGCGGGAACTGCGCCAGGGCGCCGCGTCCCATGGGTGGACGCTGGACGATAGCATCGAGGTCTTCGAGCTCGTGCCGCCGGAAAGCTTGCTCGACCCCGACCAGCAGCAGAGCCTGCTCTACTCCTCGGATCTAGAACTGGGCGAGACGACGCGAATGATCTTCGAGGCGGTCGAGCGCATCAAGCCGTCGAGGATCGTGCTAGACAGCCTTTCCGAGATCCGGCTGCTCGCCCAGGGGTCTCTCCGGTACCGCCGTCAGATCCTGGCTCTCAAGCACTTCTTCGCGAGGAACGCCGCTACGGTCCTGATGCTCGACGACCTTACGGCGGACACGACGGACAAGACGGTCCACAGCGTCGCCCACGGAGTCATCCGGCTGGAGGAACTGGCGCCGGATTACGGCGCCGAACGCCGCCGCTTGCGGGTCATAAAGTACCGCGGGCAGGCTTTCCGGGGTGGCTATCACGACTTCACGATTTCTAGAGGCGGGGTTCACGTCTTTCCCCGTCTGGTAGCATCGGAGCACAGAACGGGATTCAGCCGGACTCTGCTGGAAAGCGGCATCAGCGAACTCGACTTGCTGCTGGGCGGCGGGATCGAGCGCGGATCGAGTGCCTTGATCCTCGGTCCTGCTGGCACGGGGAAATCGCTACTCGTGCAGCAGTTCATCGTTCAGGCGGCATCGCGTGGAGAACGCGCGGCGCTTTTCGTCTTCGACGAGGAACTTGGTCTGCTGTTCAGCCGGGCAAGGCAGATGGGTATCGATCTGGAAGGGCTGCTAGACACCGGCAGCATCTTCATCGAACAGGTGGATGCGGCGGAAATGTCCCCTGGTGAATTCGCCCACAAGGTGCGCAGGCTGGTCGACGAAAAGGATGTCCGGACCGTCGTGATCGACAGCCTGAACGGCTACCAGGAAGCGATGCCGGAGGAGAAGTTTCTGATCCTGCATATCCACGAGCTGCTGCAATACCTCAACCGGCAAAGCGTCAACACCTTCCTGACCGTTGCGCAGCATGGACTGGTCGGCGACATGAAGTCGCCGGTCGACGTCACGTATCTGGCGGACACGGTCGTTTTGCTGCGCTACTTCGAGGCGATTGGACGCGTCCGCCGGGCCATTTCGGTCGTCAAGAAGCGTGCCAGCGCCCATGAGGACACGATTCGTGAATTCCGTATCTCCGATCGGGGCATCGAGATCGGCAAGCCCCTTCAGCAGTTCCAGGGGGTGCTTCGCGGCGTACCGACCTTCATCGGCACCGATGACGACACGCTTCTCATGGACGATCTCAATTGAGTGAAGCTCATCCGCTGCGGTCCGAGCGGGTCGTGATCTTCGCGTCGATGGGGCGCGACTCCGTCGTGGCGCGCTCCATCCTGGCAGAGGCCGGGATTGAGGGAGAGATCTACCGGGATCTGCCGGCTCTGACGCGAGCCATAGCGGACGGTGCCGGAGCCGCCCTGGTGACGGACGAGGCCATCCGTCACGGTGATCTCCAGGCGCTGGTGGCTTGGCTAGACGACCAGCCTGCCTGGTCCGATTTTCCCTTCGTTCTGCTGACCGTCCGGGGCGGGGGAACCGAGCGCAACCCGGCCGCCCAGCGTCTGGCAGGCCTGCTGGGGAACGTCACGTTCCTGGAACGCCCCTTCCACCCCATGACCTTGATCAGCACCGTGTCCACCGCTCTTCGCGGACGGCGCCGGCAGTACGAAGCCAGGGCACGTTTGGAAGAGGTTCGCGAGGGTGAGGACCGGCTGCGGCTGGCGCTTCAGGCCGGCCGCCTGGGCTCATGGGAACTCGACCTCGACACCATGACGCTGACGTCGTCGGAGCGGTGCAAGGCCAATTTCGGCCTGTCGCCCGATACTTCGCTGAGCTATGCCGAAATGCTGGAGCAGGTCCATCCGGCTGACCGGACTCGCATCCAGGACTCAGTAGCCCATGCGGTTGCGACCGGTGCCGATTATGCCGCCGAAAACCGGGTGATATGGCCCGACGGCACCATCCACTGGGTCGAACTCATGGCGCGTGTCGTGTTCGGCCGCGACGGGTGCGCTCACCGCATGGTCGGGGTCTCCTTGGACATTACCGACCGCAAGGCCGCGGATGCCGAGCGCGACCGGGTCAACGAGCTTCTCGAACAACGGGTGGCGGAGCGGACCACCGACGTCGAGCGGCTTTCCCTGGAGCGCCAGCGGCTGGTCTCCACCGTCGAAGCTTCATCCGACTTCATCGGCGTGGCGGCGCTGGACGGTTCCCTGCTCTACATCAACCGGGCAGGCCGTCACATGGTCGGGCTGACCGATCGGGACAGTGTTACGGATACCGCCATCCTGGACTATCTGCTTCCCCAGGATCGCGCCCGCTTTGCCGACGAGATCATGCCAGCGGCGATGCGGGACGGACGATGGGCCGGAGAGTTTCAGTTTTGCCATCTCGACACCGGCAAGCCCATCGAAGTGCATCTCGACTTCTTCCTGATCCGCGATCCGGCCACCGGACAGCCGGTCAACTTCGCCACCGTGACACGAGACCTAAGAGAGCCGAAACGCGTCGAGGAGCAATTGCGCCAATCGCAGAAAATGGAAGCGATCGGGCAGCTTACCGGCGGCGTTGCTCATGACTTCAATAACCTGCTGATGGCGGTGGTCGGCAATCTGGACCTGCTGCGCCGGCACATGCCGCAAAACCCAAAGCTTCTGCGCTTCATCGACGGCGCGATGCAGGGTGCGCAGCGTGGCGCCGCCCTCACCCAGCGGCTCCTGGCCTTCGCGAGACGGCAGGACCTTCAGCCGCAGCCGGTCGATGTCGTCCAACTGGTCCAGGGCATGACCAACCTGCTGACTCGCTCGATCGGTCCCATGATCGAACTGCGCCTGGAAGCCGCCCCGCGGATGCCCCCGGCCCAAGTCGATCCGAACCAATTGGAGCTTGCCCTCCTCAATCTGGCTGTCAACGCCAGGGACGCCATGCCGGACGGCGGCAAGCTGACGATCGCTCTCGACCATTCCGACGAGAGCAGATTCCTGCACGGCGAGGTCATGCCGGGAACCTATGTCGTTCTCCGGGTCAGCGACACCGGTGCCGGCATGGATGAAGCGACCTTGTCCCGTGCCATGGAGCCGTTCTTCTCGACCAAAGGCATCGGCAAGGGCACCGGTCTTGGGCTCGCCATGGTTCATGGGCTGGCAGTCCAGTCCAACGGTACGCTCCGGCTGCGCAGTTCTCCGGGGGAGGGCACCACGGCGGAGATCTGGTTGCCGACCTCCGCGATCCCGGTCCGCCAAGCGGAGCCACAGCCGACAGCGGTCGCAAAGGCCGGCCCGGCAACCATCCTGGTGGTTGACGACGATGCGCTGATCTCGATGAGCACCACCGCCATGCTGGAGGATCTCGGCCATGTGGCGCTGGAAGCAAGTTCCGGCGCGAAAGCGCTGAAGATCCTGTCGGGAGAAACCCGGGTAGACCTTGTCCTGACCGATTACGCCATGCCGGGAATGACCGGCGCCGATCTCGCTCTCCGTATACGGAAAAGCCATCCCGGCCTACCGGTGCTTCTCGCGACCGGCTATGCCGACTTGCCGGACGGGCTCAACATAGACCTTCCCCGGCTGGGAAAACCTTACACGCAACGTCAGTTGGCTACACAGATCGCCAAGCTCCTGCATCATATGGAAGAGGAAGGCAGCCGATCCGCACCTTCCGGCTAGATCGATCACGGTAATTGAAAATATTGGTAAATAGATCTTAACTATCATTGTCCAGACTGAAGCGATTATCTCAGGTTAATATCCCGTTGGTTCTTAAACCCCATTTCCGGAGAGAAGATTGGCGACGATCAGAGCCACCAGCGGCGCCGTGACCACGGGAACGGCCGCCAGCGACACCATGTACGGTCATGAAGGGGCCGATACGCTTTATGGCCGTGCCGGCGACGACACGATCTGGGGCGCCGACGGTGCCGACAGGCTTTACGGCGACTCCGGAACGGACAGGCTCTACGGGGAAGCGGGCGACGATGTCCTGATGGGCGGCACCGGCGTTTCGTACCTGTATGGCGGAGAGGGGAGCGATACCCTCCATTCCAATCCCTTCACCGGCAACTTTCCCGCCGGCCTCCCCTTGGCGGACAGTGTCCTGGATGGCGGAAACGGACGCGATTCCCTGCATTTCTACAACAACACGACCTTCGCCGGGGCGGGAACGGCCTTGGCGGCGGCAACCAGACTGATCGTCACGGGCCAGGGGGCGGGAAGCATTGCGTTCCAGGAGGCCGGAGGAAGTGCTTCGCACGATGCCGGTCAGTTTTCCGGGATCGAGAAGATCACGGTGACCGGAGCAGGCCGGCTGGAATTCTACGGCGGCCATGGCTTTTCCGACGGCATCGACGTGACGGGGACCACAGGGAACGACCTGTTCTACAGCGACACCGCCAGCGACATCATGCGCAGCGGGGGCGGGGACGATACCTTCATCCTGACGGGATACGGCGGTACCGACACCATCATCAGCGGCGCCTTGGACAACGACACATTCCGCTTCGATGTTTCCGGCGGCACCGACGCCAGGATCACCGGCTTCAACGGTGCCGGAACGCAGTCCGGCGACTTCCTTTACTTCGAAGACATGATGTACGGACGAAGTCTGACGGCCAGCGTCGTGGAGAGTGCGGGACGGACCTGCTTCACCATTCAGGCAAATGGTGGGGAATTCGGCCCCACAGTAGTCACGGTGGACAAGATCGGCTTGGTGGAAGGCATCGATTACTTCTTGGCCTGATGTGACAACATCGTGGAATATGTAAGCTGCCGTTGTGGGGTATTTAGGCCGAAGCCGGTCCGACTGGTGTTTAACAAAATGATGCATTAATGCGCCACGGGACGCATTAAGACCACGCACCTCAGGTCACACGGTGCGGTGGTTATCTATGAAGTCGAAATTCTGCCTGACGTTGTTGGTTGCGCTGGCGGCTTTTTCCGGAGCCGCCAGTGCGGCCGCTGATCCGGAATGGTTCAAAACGCCAGAACCGCAGGGAACGGGAAGCCGGAAAGTACCGGTTGCCAGCGGCCAGTCTCTCCAGGATGCCTTCAACAAGGCGAAGCCGGGCGATATCCTGGAAATTGGTGAGGGAGTGTACCGGGCGACCAACGGGGTGGCATTGCTCAACTCGGGCACTCCCGGACAATGGATCACCGTCCGCGCCGCTCCGGGAGCCACTCCGACGATCGACCTGAACAACACGGGCTCATTCCAGATCGCCGCTTCCAACGTCGTCGTCGAGGGGTTGGAGATCATCAACGGCAAGGGCGACAATCTTCACATTTCGCCGTGGCAGGGCTCGATCCGCAACATCATCGTCCGGTCGATGAAGATCCACTCGCTCCGCACCGGGTCGGGAGCGGCCATCAAGATAAACCGGAACAACCCGATAAAGGCCGATGTCGAAAACGTCTATATCGAGGACTCGGACCTTCAGCAGCCGATCAACAACGCGGTCGTCGATGGCGTCGGCGTCCGGACGGCTGTCGTACGCAACAACTGGATACACGACCCGACGCAGGGCAATTCCGGCATCTTCTTCAAGGGCGGATCGACAAGAGTGCTGATCGAGGACAACCTGATCAGCGGCATCCGCGGCAATTCGGCCCTCATGCTGGGCGGCAATACCGGCCCGCAATACTTCGACCCCGATCTCCCCAGTCAGGAAGGGACCGATCAGGTCGCCCGGAACAACATCATCGCCGACTACAACGACAGCGCCATCGAGGTCCGGGGCGTGGTGCGCGGGCTGATCTACAACAACACGATCGTCGGCGATTCACCCTACGCCGTTTTCCGCCTGACCTACGGAAACAACGCGGCCGGTGGCCAAAGCGGCAATCAGCAGATCGAGATCAGCGACAATCTGGTCGTCAACACGGCGTCCACCCCCCTGATGTATGCCTGGAACGATGGAAATGTCGGCAGCTTCAGCGTCGGACCGCAGGTCTGGGCCGGACTGTTCAAGCAGTACGAGCGTAACGGCCTGCCCACCTTCCCGCAGTCCTTCGACAAGGTGGTCAGCCGCTACGATGTCGCCAAGGTCGTACGGAATCCCAGCGACGACGGTCTGACGGGCCTTGACGACGCCAGGCAACGCTACGCCCCGGTGTCCGGCAGCCCGGCTCTCAAATCCGGCAGCGGCGTTACCGGCACCCTGCTGGACTCATCAGGCAAGGCGCGTTCGGCCTCCGCACCATCGATCGGAGCCATCGAGCAGCCGGAGTGACTCCAGGGCGATGCCGTTACAAATGGTCCCTAGGTTCCGGTATTCTTCCTGATCCAGGTTAATGACGCACCGTCGGCACGGCGTTCCCCTTCCAGCCAGATCACGTCCCAAGGTGGTGACGGCAACAGGGGAAGAAACGCAAAATGGCAACTATCATCGGCACGGATGCACGCGATGACCTGGTTGGAACCTCCGCCGCCGACTGGATCGAAGGTCTTGGCGACAATGACCGGATCTGGGGGCAGGCCGGCGACGACAGGTTATTCGGCAGTAAGGGACATGATGGTCTGCGCGGCGAAGCCGGCGACGACTGGATACATGGCAACGACGGTATCGACTATCTCTCCGGCGGCACCGGCCAGGACCTGCTCTACGGCGACAAGGGCAACGACGTCCTGGACGGTGGGCCGCACGAAGACCAGATTCACGCCGGTTCCGGCGATGATACGGCTTTGGGCGGCACCGGGAACGACCTCATCCATGGTGACTGGGACAACGACCAAATCTTTGGACAAGAGGGCGATGACATCCTGCACGGTGACACGGGCGACGACCGGATCGAAGCCGGAGCTGGGAACGATCTCGCACTGGGAGGCAGCGGGGCCGACTGGCTGATGGGTGACGACGGCAACGACAGGCTATTCGGCGATGATGGCAAGGATGAGATCCACGGCGGACGTGGTGCCAATCAGGTATTCGGGGATGCCGGTAACGACACCGTCGTCCTGGACTTCACCATAATCCTGACCGGACCCGATCGGAACGCGGACGAGTATAGCGGCAGCTACGCGGATGGCGGTTCGGGCGCCGATACATTGCGGATCGAGATGGGCAGTAACTTTCCCTATGCCGGGTTCCTCGGTGTCAATTCGGCTACGGGAACCACCGGCTGGGGATCGCCGAACGACGAGGATCCTTCTTGGCGGGGAAGCCGGTTCGGTAACTTCGAGCGCATCGAGATCACAGCCGTGGATGGTCAGGTGCCGGAATTCGGTTATCAGGGCGGCGACGATCCCATCACGGTCGTCAGTTTCTCACCCATCAACTTCCTGAATGGCGGCGGGGCATCCGAGCACCTGATCGTTGCCGCCGCCTCCAGCGGCAGCGTCTTCGACGGCGGCGGAGGTAACGACACGTTGGTCAGCCCGCAGAACTCCAGAGATCAGTTCATCTATCATGCCGGCACGGAACAGTACGAAGACTACCAGGGTAAGGACATTATCGTCGGCTTTAACGATCTCGACGTGATGAAATTTCGAGGTTTTGCCAGCAGCGACGATGTCTCTGTCAAGGAAACGGATGGAACGACCGTGTTCACCTGGATTTCGGGAAGCGTTACAGTGGATAGGGTCGGCCTGAGCGAAGGCCAAGATTATCTTTTCGTCGCGTAAACGGCATGCACTAGGCCCAGTAGCATGCCGCTCAGCCCAGGCTAACACCTCGGTCAGGACGCCGTGTCGCCGCGCCTTGCCCGCATCAGCACGCGCCGCATCGCAAGTGCAACCGGCCGTTCGACCATCCTGCCGTCCAGCAGCACGACGCCCGACGAGGCGGCTGCGGTGTCTTCGAACGCGGCGACGATACGGCGAGCCTGACGTATTTCCTCATCCGTCGGCGAAAACGCCGCGTTGATGACGGGCACCTGGGTCGGATGGATCGCCATCTTGGCGGAAAAACCGAGACCAAGCACGCGGCGAGCCTCGCCGGCGCAGGCGTCGGGATCTCCGACATCGACAAAGGGCATGTCGATGGCCGGAACCCCGGCAAGCGCCGCCGCATGGACAACCCGCGACCGACCGTGGAGCAGGGCGTCCCATGTGGCGGGCGATCCCAGTTCCGCCGCCAGATCCAGGCCGCCGAACATCACGGCGGCTATCCGAGGCGAGGCGCCGGCAATCGCCGTGGCCTCTTCGATGCCGCGCAGCGTCTCGATCTGGACGACGATCCGCATGTCCAGGCCGGCAACGGCAAGCAGCTGGTCGATCCAACCGGCTTCCTGTGCCGAATCCACCTTGGGGACCGCTATGAGGCCCTGTCGCGGACGGGCCTCGATGATCGCCAACATGTCGCGCAGACCGGCCTCGGTGCGGATGCTGTTGATCCGGACGACGCGGTCGCACTCGCCAAGCGGCGGACCAGTGAGAAAGCGCACCGCTTCGGTGCGGGCCTGTTCCTTGCCCTGCGGCGGTACGGCATCTTCCAGATCGACGCAGACCGCATCGGCCCCACTGGCCGCAGCCTTGGCAAAACGGTCCGGCCGGTTCGCCGGCACGAAAAGCAGGCTGCGCCAGCCGGCTTGTTCACTCTGCATGTTTCCCCCCACACATCTTTCTTGATGCCGCCATCCTTGTTGCGGCCGTCGGCGCACGGTTCAGCGCAAGGTATTGGCGAGACGGCCGATGCCTTCGATCTCGATCGTCACCCGGTCGCCCCTCTTGAGATATTTGGGCGGGTTGAAGCCGATGCCGACGCCGGCCGGCGTACCGGTCGCGATCACATCGCCGGGCTGGAGCGTGATGCCGGCGGAGATCGTCTCGATCAGGGTCGGGATATCGAAGATAAGGTCGCAGGTATTCGCGTCCTGTCGCAGTTCATCGTTCACCCAGCACCGGACTGCCAGAGACGCCGGGTCCAGTTCGTCCGCCGTGACGATCCAAGGTCCCATCGGGCAGAAGGTGTCGAATGACTTGCCGAGGAACCATTGCTTGTGCCGCCCCTGAATATCGCGGGCGGTCACGTCGTTGATGATCGTGTAGCCCCAGACATGGCCGTAAGCCTGATCCTTCGATATGCCCCGGCCGCCCGTGCCGATCACGATGGCCAGTTCGGCCTCGTAATCGATGCTGTCGCTGATGCCTTCCGGATAGCGGATATCGGTGCCGTCGGCAACGACCGATTCCGGAACCTTGGTGAAGATGATCGGCACTTCAGGAATCGCATCCGACCGATCCTTGGAACTGCTGTCGAAGCCGCTACGGCTGAACTCGTGCGCATGGTCGAAGTAGTTCTTCCCGACGCACATGACGTTACGGGCCGGGCGCGGGATCGGCGCCTCCAGTTCCACGTCGGACAGGTCGACCGCATCGCCCTCGTTGCCGATGCCGGCGAGGCGGGCTTTCAGGTCGTCGTAGCGCCGGATCAGATCGACGATGTCGGCAACAGGCTCGCCGAGGACCATGTCGAGCGGTCGCACCTTGCCAGCCTCAGCATCGACAAGGCCGGTCATCCTGCGGCCACCCATCCGGAAAGTCGCGAACTTCATCCGTCACTCCTGAACCATTACTAAACCATTAGGAAATCCATTATTGCCAAATGGCGCCGTCCGCGCAATCATGGATCATGTCGGACCGGGAGAAAGCAGCAGCGGAACGACGTCAACGTTCCTGAATTCCCTTAAGAAGGCTGCTTGTGAAGCTGCTTCCAAGGCTGTTGCCGACGGGTTGTCCGGCGGCTAGAAATGGGTTCTGTTTGGCTCACCTCTGCGGACCTCGAGACCTCCCATGGATACACGCAACATTCGCACACGCGCCGCGACGGGAGCCAATGCCCTGGTCCAGCTTATCGAGAGCAACATAGCGGACGGTTCCTGGACCGCCGGGTTCAAGCTACCGCCGGAGCGCGACCTGGAAAAGCAGTTCGGGGTTTCCCGCAATACCCTGCGCAAGAGCCTCAAGCTGCTCCAGGACAAAGGCAGGATCGTCCGGCATGTCGGCCGGGGATCGTTCGTGGCGCCGGCCCGGCAGGATCTTCCCCAAAGCCGGGCTTTGGACTCCTTCGTTCCGGTTTCCGCCGACAGCCTGGTGCTGCGCATTCACGGCGCCAGTCCGGCCGAGATCATGGAGGTCCGTCTCGTGGTCGAACCGGCGGCGATCGAACTGGCGGCACTTCGCGCCAATGCGGGGGACGTGCGACGGATCAGGGATTGCCTCACCCAATCCGAACAGGCCGGCGAGATCGCGGATTTCGAGCATTGGGACGGCCAACTGCATGTCGCGATCGTCGCTGCGTCCAAGAACAGCCTGCTGATGGACCTTTACGCGACCATGAACGAGACGCGGAACCAGCCGGAATGGCTCCGGCTCAAGCACCGCTCCCTGACGCCCGAGCGGCGCCGGATTTATCAGGAACAGCACAGGCGCATCGTGGACGCGCTGGCGGACCGCGACGCCGTCACCGCCCGGAACGAGTTGCGCGACCACCTGCTTCTCGTCCGCTCCAACCTGCTCGGTCCGGTGAATTCGTGATGGGTGATTGGCTCATATTTGGTCCACGATGGAGTGCAGAACTCATGTGGGTCAAGTCGTGAGCATCGGCGCCATTCTGCTGATATCCGTCATCGTGCTCGCGACGTCGTTCCTGTCCGGCATCTTCGGCATGGCGGGCGGCATGATCTACATGGGCGCCCTGCTGCTCCTGCTGCCGGTACCCGCCGCCATGGTCCTGCACGGGGTCACCCAGACAGCGTCCAACGGTTGGCGTGCCTACTTGTGGCGCGGCTATGTCGCATGGCCGATCCTGCTGCGCTACCTGATCGGCTCGGCGATCGCCTTCGCCGCCTTCTCGCTGGTGCGCTTCGTGCCCGATCCGCCGCTTGTGCTGGTAGTGCTCGGATTGACGCCGTTCCTCGCCTGGATGGTACCGGACTGGGCAGCACCACGGGCGGACAGGATCGGCGGGGCCGAACTATGCGGTTTCATCGGCACGTCCTTCCAGCTCCTGTCCGGCGTATCCGGGCCGCTGCTGGACGTCTTCTTCGTCCGCTGTCCGCTCGACCGGCGGGCGGTGGTCGCTACCAAGGCGGCCTGTCAGGTCGCCACGCACCTGCTGAAGCTGGTGTATTTCGGACGCATCATCGGCGAGGGCGGCAGCGAACTCGGCTGGCCCGTGCTGGCGATCTCCGTCGTTTTGGCGATGGCGGGAACCAGCCTCAGCCGGGCGATGCTTGAACGATTGACCGACATCCAGTTCCGCAGCTGGACCCAGCGGATCGTGCTGGGCGTCGGCGCCGTCTACCTGCTGCAAGGCATCGCCGCCTTCGCGGCAGGCTGAAACGGCACCTCGCAAGGCAACACAGGACACGCCCCAACGAACGGGCATAACAAAACGGGGAGGAACGAGAATGGAGCGCCGCAATCTTGGAAGAGCCGGGCTTGTCGTTTCCGTCATCGGCCTCGGCTGTTCGGGAATGACCGGCGACTACGGCGTCCCGGACGACGTGGAGTCGGTCGCCACCATTCACCGGGCGCTGGAACTCGGCGTGAACTTCTTCGATACCTCGGACGCCTATGCGGACGGCCGCAACGAGCAGCTGATCGCCGGCGCCATAGCCGGCCGGCGCGACGGCCTCGTCCTGGCCACCAAGTTCGGCAACATCCGAGGCCCCAACGGCGAGAGGGGAGGGGTCAACGGCCGCCCCGAGCATGTCTTCAAGGCTTGCGACGCCAGCCTGCGCCGCCTCGGCATCGACGTCATCGACCTCCTGTACCAGCACAGGGTCGATCCAGACGTCCCGATCGCCGAAACCGTCGGCGCCATGTCGCGTCTGGTCGAACAGGGCAAGGTGCGCTTCATCGGCCTGTGCGAGGCCGGTCCCGAAACTATCCGCCGTGCCCACGCCACTCACCCAGTATCGGCCCTCCAGATGGAATATTCGCTGTGGACCCGCGATGCCGAGGACGTGATCATTCCGGTCCTGCGTGAACTCGGTATCGGGCTGGTGCCCTACAGCCCGCTCGGACGCGGGTTCCTGACCGGAACCTTCCGCCGGCGTGACGATCTGATTCCTGCCGACCGGCGCCATGCCCATCCGCGTTTCCAGGAAGGCAACTTCGAACGGAACCTCGGTCTGCTCGAAACCTTGGACCGGATCGCCGACGCAAACGGCCGGACTTCCGCCCAGGTAGCGCTTGCCTGGGTCCTGTCGCGCGGTCCGGATATCGTGCCGATACCGGGGACCAAGCACCGCTCCTGGCTGGAGCAGAACGTGGCCGCGGCCCGGATCACCCTTGACGACGCCGACTTGAAGGCACTGGACGAGGCGTTCCCGCCAGGTGCCGCTTCCGGTCTCCGCTACCCGGAAGGCCAGCTCCGGCGGCTGGGCATCTGATACCAGGAGCCGAAGAGTCTGACCGGCATTCCGTGAGTGTTGGGCCACGGCCCAACCTACAGGCTTCTGCTTCGTAGGTTGGGCCGTGGCCCAACAAGCACTGTCCACCCAGGTCGATGTCTTCGGCCCCTGATATGAATTCCGGTTTGACCAATCCACGATTGGTTTCCGCTCCGCAGCAATACGCATCCTTGAGGAAACATCGGCTTGACAATGGTTCACCATTGTCGCCCAATGTAAACCTATTGCCAATTGGTCACTGATTGGCTCAAAGACGGGGAATGAACCGATGACGACAACCCAGACCCCCCAGAGGCCCCCTCAGAAGACCTCGACCGGTATCGAACATAGGACGAAGAAGGGCGACGTGCGTCTCTTCCTGTGGGAGAAGCCGGCGGTCGAAGGAACCGCCAAGCGCGGAACGATCCTGTTCGTCCACGGCTCCTCGATGGCCTCCACGCCGACCTTCGACCTGCAAGTTCCTGGACGCGACGACTCCTCCGTCATGGACTGGTTCAGCCGGCGCGGGTTCGATACGTGGTGCGTCGATATGGAAGGCTACGGACGTTCCGACAAGAACGGGAACATAACCTCCAACATCTCCGACGGCGCCGACGATCTCGCCGCCGCCTCGGCCTATATCCTGGCCAACCGCGACAGCGGCCCGCTGCTGGTCTACGGCATTTCGTCCGGCGCGTTGCGCGCGGCCCTCTTCGCGGAGCGGCACCCCGACCGCGTGGCGCGTCTGGCGCTCGACGCGATGGTCTGGACGGGGGAGGGCAGTCCGACGCTGGCCGACCGGCGCAAGAAGCTGCCGCAGTTCAAGGAAATGAAGCGGCGTCCGATCGACCGGGCCTTCGTCCATTCGATCTTCAACCGCGACCACCCCGGAACCGCCGACGAGAAGACCGTTGAAGCCTTCGCCGATGCCATCCTGGCGCTCGACGATTCCATGCCGAACGGCACTTACATCGACATGTGCGAGAACCTGCCGCTGATCGATCCGGCGCGCATCACCGTGCCGACCATCGTCATGCGCGGCGAATACGACGGGATCGCCGGCATGGACGACCTGCTCAAGTTCTTCGCGGCGCTGCCCAATCCGGACAAGCAGTTCGCGGTGATGCCGGGCATTGCCCATGCCAGCTTCCAGCAGAAGAATCACGCGCTCGTCTACCACATCCTCAATTCGTTCTTCGAACAGCCGGCCCCCGTCTACCGGGGCTGACCAGCACCAGCCTGCGGTTACTTGACCGGCAGGCATCCCAATAAAAAACAAAGGGGAGGGACTTCCATGAATCACTCACCGAACCGATCACTGCACATGTCCCGTCGGGCGTTCTGCGGCGGCCTGACCGCAGCCGGAGTGCTGGCTGGCATGCCGCTCTCCAGCGCCTTCGCGCAGAGTTACCCGCAGCGGAACTTCCGCGTAATCATCCCGACGGGGCAGGGCGGCGGAGCCGAGCGGCTGGCGCGCGCCTTCGACGACGCCTGGTCCAAGCTCCTCAAGCACCAGTTCGAATACACCTTCCATCCCGGTGCTGCCGGCCAGATCGGATACGAGCTGTTCGTCAGGCAGCGCGAGGCCGACGGCTACAACCTGCTGTTCGGCAACATGGGTCCGGAAATGATCATGTATGCGGTGCAGAAGCCGAACTACCGCTTTCCGGAAGACTTCATCTATTTCGGCCGGACGGATATCGACGACAGTTGCATCTTCGTCCGGAACGACAGTCCCTACAAGGACGTCAAGTCGATCGTCGAGGCGGCCAAGAAGAAGCCCCTCAACGTGGCGGTCAGCCGTATTCCCCATCCGGCTTCCATCGGCCTGCTGGCACTGGGCGAGGCTACCGGCTCCAGCTACAACCTGATCCCTTATGGCGGTGGCAACCCGACCTATGTCGCTGTCATGAACGGGGAGGCCGATGTCGGGGCGCTCCCGATAACCGGCGTGCTTTCGCTCACCAGCCAGTTCAAGGTGCTCGGCGTTTTCAACAAGGAAAACATCTTCGCCGGCATCACCGAGAACGCGCCGACGATCAATTCCGTCTTCGGCTCCTCGATCCCCGACCTCTACTCCTCGCGCGCCTGGGCGGTCCACGCGAAATGGGCGGACGCCAATCCGGAGAACTTCGCCATGCTGGAGAAGACCGCCGAGCAGGCCCATGCCTCGGCGGAATTCCGCGATGCCTTCGTGAAGACGGGAGCGCCGGTCGAATCGCTGAAATTCGGCAGCCGCCAAGTCTGCACCGAATACGCCAACGCGATGGTCGAACTGGCCAAGCGCTACGAACCGGTGCTCAGCGCGCAGCGGTAACCCGATGCTCCAGGGAGCGACACCATGAGCGTAGACGTATCGCGGACGCTGAAACAGCGCCGGAAGGCGCAGCTGGGCGCCGATCTGATCATCCCGGTCCTCGCCGCCGGCTTCACCCTCTACTACCTGATCTCGTCGTTCAATCTGGTCTGGGAAGCGCGGGCCAACGGGACGGTCGTGGGCGTAACGCTGCTGGTGCTGATCGCCATTCAGGTCGCCCGCGTCGTGGTCCAGCTCCGCAACGGGACCGGCAGCCTGGGCTTCGGCGACTTCGCCCAATGGACGCCGGCGCAGGGCCAGCGATTGATGCTGATCGCAGCATTGATCGTGTTCGTCATGACGATCCCGTGGCTGGGAACGACGCTCGGTCTGTTCGCGGTGATGCTGGCCGCCATGTGGATTCTCGGCGTCCGGTCGCCGGCAACCCTGCTGGGCGTCGCGGTCGGCGTTTCGGCCACCGTCTATATCGTCTTCATCGTGTTGCTGGGCGCCCGTTTCCCCGCCGGACCGATCGAGAACGGGCTGGCTCCGCTGTTCGGGGGAGGCATCTGACCATGGGTTGGGATAACGCGCTCCTTCTCTCCCTGATCACCGACACCCTGATGCTGACCTGGATCGTGGTGCCGGCGGTGCTGCTCGGCATCGTGGTCGGCGCCATACCCGGCTTCAGCGCGCAGAACACCCTGATCATCCTGCTGCCGCTGACGCTCACGATGGACATCAACGTCGCGCTGGCCTTCATGGTGTCGCTCTACTGCGCGACCCATCTGGGCGGCGGCATCCCCGCGATCCTTGTCAACATGCCAGGGACGGGAGGTGCGGCGGCGACCACGCTGGACGGCTATCAGATGACGCTGAAGGGGAAGGCGCAGCAGGCGCTCGTCCTCTGCTTCGTCGCATCGACGGTCGGTGGTCTGGTCACCAGCGTCGCGACCGTCGCACTGCTGCCCTACCTGGCCCAGCTCGGCCTTTATCTCCGCAGCGTCGAGATGGTCGCGGTGATGGTGTTCGGCCTTGTCCTGATAGCCGCCATCGCCGCCGACGATCCCTTGAAAGGCATCATCGCCGGCTTCTTCGGCCTGATGATCGGCGCCATCGGCACCGACCATATCTACGGCACGCCGCGCGCCGCCTTCGGTTTTCTGGAACTCTACGACGGCGTGCCGCTGGTGCCGGCCTTGATCGGGCTGTTCGCGATCTCCGAAGCGTTCAGCATGATGGAGCGCTCGACCGTCGTGCCGCGCTCGTCGGTCGTGGATACCAAGGCGCAGTGGGCGGACACCCTGGAGGGATTGCGGCTCAGCCTCAAATACTGGTGGCTGACGATCTGGACCAGCTTCGTGGGTTTGCTGATCGGTGTCGTTCCGGGAGCGGGCGCCAGCATCGCGTCCTTCGTGGCGTACCAGCAGGCCCGCATGTTCTCCAAGACCCCCGAGGAATTCGGCAAGGGCTTCGCTCCGGGCGTGGTGGCGCCTGAATCGGCGAACAACGGGGTCACTTCGGGCACGCTGGTCCCGCTGATGGCGATCGGCGTGCCGGGCGGCAGCACCGCCGCCGTCATGATGGTCGTGCTGCAATATCACGGCATCGTGCTCGGTCCTCGCCTGTTCATCGAATCGCCTGACATCGCCTACGGCATCTTCTTCTCGATGACGCTGTCCTACATCGTGATGATCTTCACGATCCTGCCGCTCGCCCGCTATATGAGCCAGGTCGTGCTGATACCGACCAAGATCCTGGTTCCGCTGATCCTGTCCCTGACCATCGTCGGCGCCTTCGCCAACCGCGAATACGTATTCGACATGGGCCTTGCCCTCGTCTTCGGCGTGATCGGTTATATCGCCCGCAAGACCAACTACCACGTCACCGCGATCCTGATCGGCGTGATCCTGGGACCGCTGTTCGAGCAGTACCTGCTGCGCTCGCTGCGGATCGGGCAGGGGGATCTGACCATCCTGTTCTCCTCGACAACCGCCAACGTCCTGTGGGCCTTCGTCGTGCTGTCGGTATTGCTGCCCTGGCTGCGCGGCAAGCAGCAGGAGCGGCAGAGGAAGAACCTTCAGGACCGGGCGCCGACCGCCTTGACGGGAGACCAAGCCTGATGGCCGACATGCCCTTGTCCAAGAACCTCCGCCTGGTGGGTCACCTCGACCTGCCCGGCGGAGGGCAGGTCACCGTTTCCGACGGCTACGCCTATGTCGGGCACATGAAGCCGCCACATGGGACCACCATCGTCGATGTCCGCGATCCGGCCAATCCGCGTGTCGCCTCCTCCATCGAACTCCCGACCGAGGACTCTCACACTCATAAGGTCCGCGTCGTCGGCGACCTTATGATCACCAATGTCGAGCAGAATGACCGGCATGCGCTGCGGCGGGGAGCGAAATTGGCGGAGGCGACGACCGGCCTGACCGCCCGCCTGGGCCGCCCTCCCACCGATGCGGAAGTCGCCGCCGACCTCAACATTCCAGAAAACCTGCTGCCGCGCCTGCGGCACGTGCTGGACCACGGGTACCGCGACGGCGGCTTCAAGGTCTACGACATCTCGGACAAGGCGCGACCGGTCGAGATCGCCTATGTCAGGACACACGGCGTCGGGGTCCACCGCTTCGACATGGATGCCCGATACGCCTATATTTCCACCGAGATGGAAGGTTATGTCGGCAATATCCTGGTCGTCTACGACATCGCCGATCCGGCCCGGCCCGCCGAGGTATCGCGCTGGTCGATGCCCGGTCAGCATGTCGCTGGCGGGGAAACTCCCCATTGGACCGGTCAGCGCAACCGCCTGCATCATGCGCTCCGCTTTGGGGACGAGCTGTGGGCTTCGGTCTGGTACGCCGGCCTGCGGGTGATCGACGCTTCCGACATCGGCAACCTGCGAACCATCGGCGCCTACGATTACCATCCCCCATTCCCGGAGCCGACCCATACCGTGGCTCCGGTCCCCGTCCGGTGGCAGGGCAGGCAGGTCGCGGTCGCGGTGGACGAGGAGCACGACCACACCCATGGACAGCTCCATGGCGGGCTCTGGTTCTTCGACGTGGAGGACAGGGCCGATATCAGACCGATCGGCATGTTCCACCTGAGCGAACTGGACTCGCCCTTCGCCCGCGCCGGAGCAAGGTTCGGCGCTCACCAGTTCCAGGAACGGGTGACGGGAGACCGCCTCTACTGCACCTGGTTTTCCGGCGGGCTTCGCATGCTGGACATATCCGATCCCACGGCGCCGAAGGAAACGGGCTGGTTCATCCCGGAACCCCCGAAGGGGCAGGCCTGCGCGCAGAGCAACGACGTCTTCGTCGATGAGCGCGAACTGGTCTACGTGATCGACCGCAACCGTGGACTGGATATCCTGGAGGCAACGGCTTGATCCGTCTTCCCTCCAAGCAGACGGGTTGAGCGGTTTGCTCCGTCGTGGAACGGCACTCAGCGCCGGCGCTGAGTGCCGGTATCTCACCGGCCCAGTAAATTGGGCAGGAAAAGCACGAAGCTGGGCCAGAACGTCACGACCAGCAACGCGCCCAGCAGCGCCACGTAGAACGGCAGCATCGCGATAACCAACCGGCCCAGGCTGACCTTGGCGATGTCCATCATGATGAACAGGAGAACGCCGAAGGGCGGCGTGGTCGCCCCGATCAGCAGGTTGAGGACGACCACCACGCCGAAATGCACCAGATCGATGTTAAGAGCCAGCGCCAGCGGCAGCAGCGCCGGCACAGCGATCAGGAGGATCGCCGTGGTTTCCATGACCAGCCCGGCAACCAGCAGGATCAGGTTCACGAGCAGCAGGATGACGTTCGGGTCGTTGGACAGGCCGAGCAATGTCGTCGCAAGCTGCGCCGGCAGGTTGTTGATCGAGACCACCCAGCCGAACGGTATCGCCGCCGCGATGATGAAGATCAGGACGCCGGCCGTCACTCCCGTTTCGATTACCGAGCGGCGCAGTCCTTCCAGGGTCAGCTCTCCCTGAACGAAGCCGACACCGATCGCGTAGACGACGGTAAGCGCCCCCAGTTCCGTAGGTGTGGCGGCTCCGCTGAGCAGTCCTGCTATCAGGATCACCGGCGCGAGCAGGGAGGGCAGGGCGGCCATGAAGGTCCGGCCGATCTCGCGCGCGGTCGCTCGCGGACGCACCGGTGCATGGATGCGTCCCGTCACTGCCAGGACCCAGACCATCAGCATCATGAAGCCGCCCATCAGGAGGCCGGGAAGGATTCCCGCAAGGAAGAGATCCGAGACGGAAACCTGGGCGATCACCGCATAGATGACCATGATGACGCTGGGTGGGATGATCGGCCCGATGATCGACGACGCGGCCGTGACCGCAGCGGCGAAGGCGGGGTCGAAGCCGGCCTTGCGCATCGCCCGCACCTCGACGGTGCCAAGACCGGCGGCGTCGGCCTGGGCCACTCCCGACATGCCGGCGAAGATGATGCTGGAGCCGATGTTGACATGCGCCAGGCTTCCCCGGATGTGCCCGAGCAGGGACAGCGCGAAGGCGAAGATTCGCGAAGCCAATCCAGCCCGGTTCATCAGGTTTCCGGCCAGGATGAACAGGGGCATCGCCAGCAGCGGAAAACTGTCCAGCCCGGATACCATGCGCTGGGCGACGATGGTGAGCGGAAGCGGGGAGGCGATTGTCAGGAAAGTCATGGTGGCGGCTATCAGCGCGAAGGCGATCGGCACTTCGATCACCACCAGACCGGCGAAGATGAAGAAGAGGCTGGCGACGCTCATGTGGCGCTCCCCGAGAAGGCGCGTTCGATCTCGCCGTCGGACGAGGAATCGTCGCCGTATTCCTCTTGAATGACCTGCCTGTGCCGCCCTGAAAGGCAGAAGGTCGCCTCCTCCAGCAGCCTGTAGGCGGCGGTCAGCGCCATGGATGCGAGCCCGACGAACAGCGGAACGGAGAAGAACCAGCCGATCGGCACCATGACCGGAAGCGCCACGGTCATGCGCCGCATCTCGAGCTGGACGTTGATCCAGACCTTCGGCAGCATCGCAATAAGCAGGACAAGGATGATGGCGAATACTAGGGCCTTGAAGATGGCAGCCGCGCGCGGCGGCAGCCGCCCGACGAAAGTGTCGATCTTGACGTGCCGGTCGCTTTTGAGACCGAGCGAAGCGCCGATGAACGTCGCCCAGATGAACGAGTATGTGGCAACTTCCTCGACCCAGACGATTGGCTCGCCGAAGACATAACGGGAGATGACCTGACCCGTGATGCTGATGACGATGACCGCGATGAGGACGACGATCAGGAACCGCTCGATCCAGGCGATGCCTGCCAGAAGACTGCGCCAAGGTTTGAGTATGAGATCCACCCGCTTGCTCCCCTGCGCACGGGCTCTCCGGCGCGGGTGCATTGCCGCGCCGGAGAGCTTCCATTCAGCTTTTTATTGGATCCGCTTGTCGTCGGATCGGCGAGTTCAGAGACCCCGGATCTTTTCCCAAAGCCCCGCCGGCCAGACCCCGGTCTTCTCCATTTCCGCGACCCCTTCCAGCGCTTTCCGGACGAAGGGTTCACGATCCACCTTGATGACGGTAGCGCCCTCGTTGGCCATGTTCTGAACGACCTGCTCGGTCTCGGCCTCGCCTTGCCGGCGAACCCACGCGCTGGTCTCCTTGGCGGCCTGGACGAGTATTTGCTGAAGATCCGGCTCGAGCGCCTGATAGGCGGCATCGTTGATGGTGATGTGGTGCGTGGACAGCAGATGATCCGTCCTCATCACGAACTTGGCCGCCTGATGGAGCTTCGCGGCGTATGTCGCCGACACCGGTCCCTCGGTCGCCTCTACCGTGCCCGTGCTCAGGCCTAGGAAGATCTCCGCCCAGGCCAAACGGCTGGGCTTGGTGCCCAGCGCTTGCCAGAGCAGCAGGTAGGTGCGGATTTCCGGCACCCGCATCTTGATGCCGTTCAGGTCGTCGGGAGTATTGACGGCGCGCTTGGCAAGCAGGATTCGGGGCTGGGTGGAGGCCGCCGACAGAATCCTCAGCCCCTGCTCCTTCCTCAAGCGCTCCGCCGCCGCCGCGTAGAGGTCGCTGGCCAGGAACTTCTCGAGATGGTCGCTGTCGCGGAAGGTGAAGCCCCAGTTCAGGACGTTGAAGTCGGGCACCCAGTTGCCATACCAGTCGAGAACGTCTCCGTACATCTGGACCGACCCCTGCATCATCTGTTGGATGACGTCGATGTCGTTCCCAAGCTGCTCGCCCTGGATGTAGTTGATCCGCAGCTTGTCGCCGCCGCGCTGGTTGACCAGTTCGGCGAACTTAGCATTAGCCCGATCGAACAGGGAACCCACGGCGTCCGATCCGCCGAAGGTCAACGTCTGCTGCGCGCTTGCCGGCGCCGTCATGAGGCTCATGGCGAACGCGCCCGCAAGCGCGAGCTTCCTCAGCATGTTCATCGCTCTTCCTCCCCTGATTATCTTTGTTATTCGCGCCGTGGCGACGCGTTCCTGAACCGCGGTTTGTGCGGCGAGGGATCAGACGGCGAAGGCGCTCCTGACGCCGGCCGTCTTCTGCACCTTGAAGATCGAGCTGGCGTCCGGTGCGGGAGGCAGCGGCAAACGTACCGGAACCGGCTCGACGCGTGGCTCGATCGTAAGCTCGCCGCACATCAGGCGTTCCTTGGCGTCGTCCCATATCGCCTGCTGGCCCAGGCGGTGGATATAGGCGCTGGACCCGAGCAGCGGCCAGGCGTCGGCGGCGTGGCACTCCAGGAACATGATCAGCCGCGCCCGGTCGCTCCGGTTGGGAGCGGAGCCGTGCAGGGTCCTGACATGGTGGATCGTCATGCTTCCGGCCTTGCCGGTCAGCGTGACTATTTTGTCCTTGTCGAAGAGCGGATCGTCACGGTCGACGGCACCGCAGAAGATGCCGTCGCTGTTGTGATGGCTGAGGATTGGTCCCTTATGGGTTCCGGGGACTACCATCAGCGGACCGTTCTCCTCGGTGACGTCCTCCAGCATCAGACCGCAGGCAAGGAGGCTGTCGTTGGTGTGGGGATAGAAGGCCCAATCCTGATGCCATTCGACCGCTGCGCCGCCGCCGGGAGCCTTGGTGTTCAGCTTGCTGGTCTGAAGTAGGACGTTCGGACCGAGAAGCGACTTGAGGATGCCGGTGATACGCTCGCTTTTGGCGGTTTCCCAATAAAGCGGGTGCTGCTTGTGAGGAAGCTTGATCCGGGTCAGCTTCGGCGTTTCGCGGCTGTGCCCCTCGTCGAGGTCGAAGATCGCATCGCTTTCCGTGACGCTTCGCGACCGGTCGATGAAGTCGTAGGTGAGGTCGCGGAGCGCCTTGAGCGTGTCAGGCGGCACGGCGTCCTCGACAAGGACGTAGCCGTTCTCGTGGTAGAAATCGATCTGTTCCGACGTCAGCATTTCATCCTCCCCAAGGGGTTTTTAGTTTGACCGGCTCTTCGTCATTCCATCAGCGCGTCGGGCAGGAACAGGACGAGTTGCGGGAAGAAGCTGATCAGCATCAGCACGGCAATCAGAGCCAGGATCAGGGGCAGCCCCTCCACCGTGAAGCGCTGAAGCCGCACGTTGAGGATCGAGCAGGTCGTGTACATGAGGGTTCCGACCGGGGGCGTGACGCCGCCGATCGTCAGGTTGACCACCATCACCAGACCGAAATGCACCGGATCGATCCCGACCTTGGTGATTACCGGAACCAGGATGGGCGCCAGCAGGATGAGGGCGGCCGTCCCCTCGATCAGCATGCCGACCCCGATCAGCATCACGTTGATCAGAAGAAGCAGCAGGTACGGGTTCTGAGTGAGTTCGACCAGCCCGGCAGCCACGGTGAACGGGATGCGTTCCCATGCCATGTAGAAACCGAAGGCAGACGCCGAGCAGATGATCAGCATGACCGTGCTGGTCGCCAGCACCGTCTCCGTCAGGACGGACGGCAGGTCCGAGAGCTTGAGTTCCCGGTGGACCGCGAAGCCGATCAGCGCTGCATAAAGCACGGTCATCGCCCCGGCTTCGGTCGGTGTGAAGATGCCGTAGCGGATGCCGATCAGGATGAAAAGCGGGATGGTCAGCGCCCAGATCGCGTTGGTGAAGGCGGACCACAGTTCCGCCCTGGACACGAAACGCGGGCGGCTCGGCTGGTATCCCCGGCGGCGCGAGATCACGGCGGTCACGATCATCAGCGCGCCGCACAGCATCATTCCTGGGACGACGCCGCCGATGAACAGGCGGCCGATCGAAACATCTGCCAGAAAGCCGTAGATGATGAGGCCGATGCCCGGCGGGATGATCGGCGTGATCACCGCAGCACAGGCGGTCAGCGCCGCGACGAAGCCCGGCGCATAGCCGCGCCGGATCATCTCGGGCCCCAGCATCTTCGCCTGCATCGCCGCATCGGCATTGGCGGACGCCGACAGGCCGCCCATCATGGTCGCCAGGATGATGTTGGCCTGCGCCAGACCGCCGATCCAGTGGCCGACCAGGGCGTCGGCCAGCACCATCAGGCGCCGGGTGATCCCGGCATGGTTCATGATGGAGCCGGCCAGGATGAAGAACGGCACGGCCAGCAGCGGAAAGGACTCCGTGGCGCCGACCAGACGCTGGACGAAGATGTTGATCGGCAAGCCGCCGGCGAACAGGAAGAAGCTAAGCGCCGCCATGGCGATCGCGAAGGCGACCGGCACGTTGAGCGCCAGCATCCCGAACATGATGGAAACTGGGAGCAGGTTCATGGCGCATCCTCCGGCCGATCGAAGCGCGGACCCAACCCCAATCCCCGCTGGACGATCCGAACAGCCATCAGGGCGAAGCCGACGGGCACGGCGGCATAGACGATGGAGGAGGGCAGGCGGAGCACCGAGGTCGGGTTGTCCCAGTTCGTGACGGTGAAGGTAGCGCCCAGCCAGACCATGTAGACGCAGAACGCCGCGACCAGCAGTTCGACGGCAAGGTCCAGCACGCGCCGGGCCTTCGCGGGAAGCAGCGCCACCAGCATGTCGATGGAAACGTGCAGTCCCCGCTTGAAGCCCGCCGCCGCTCCGAGGAACACCACCCAGGCGAATGCGATGGCGGCGACTTCTCCCGACCAGACGGCTGGCTGCTGCGTGACGTAACGGCTCAGTACGCCCCAGCAGACGGAGCCGATGACCACGAGCAGGGCGGCACTGGCGACGGTTTCTTCGAGGTTGGCGAGCGCGCGGGTGAGCCATCCGGCTTCCCCGCGCCCGGCGAGACGGGCTTTGCCCGTGTCGGCCAGTTCGACCATGGCATTCTCCCCAGGTCCTTGGCGTATCGGCGTCAGTTGTCGAGGATCGTCTGGACCTGCTTGTGAAGGCCCGGCGTCCATTTCGGGAAGGCCGAGTAGACGCTTTCGGTCTGCTTGGCGAAGGCGGCGAGGTCGACGTCGTCGACAACGGTAACGCCGGCTTCCTTGAACTTGGCGATGTAGTCCTGCTCACGGTCCAGGGTGAGCTTGGTCATATACTCGCCGGCCTTCTCGCCTTCCTCCAGAAGCACCTGCTGAATGTTCTTGGGCAGCATCTGGAAATACTGCTCGCTCATGGCGAAGGTGATCCATGAGATGAAATGCTGGTCGAGCGACAGCACCTTACGGGTCTCGTGCAGCTTGGAGCCGTAGAGCGAAGCCAAGGGAGCCTCGACTGCCGAGACGACGTTCTGCTGGAGTGCGGTATAGACTTCGGACCAGTTGACCGTGGTCGGGCGGGCGCCCATGGCCTTGAACGTCTCGATCCACATCTGGTTGGGCGGGACGCGGATGGTGACGCCCTGCATGTCGGCCGGCGAACGTACCGGCTTATCCGACAGGATATGGCGCGGCCCGAACAGGTTGTTGAAGGAAACGACACGGAAACCGGCCTTCTGAAGCTTCTTGTCGAGGTCCTTGTACCAGTCGCTTTTCAGGATCTTCTTGAAATCGTCGGCCTGTTTCAAAAGATAGGGGCCGTTCAGCACGCCCACGTCTGGCACGAAATCCGACAGGTAGCCGGGATCGGTGATGTTCATGACAGGAGCGCCCTGCCGCATCATCTCGTTGACGTCCTTGCCGGAGCCGAGCTGCTCGCTGGGGAAGACGCTGATGGCGACCTCCCCCTTGGTGCGCTCGCCGACGTTCTTGGCGAAGTATTCCGCCGCAAGGTGGGCCGGTTCGGTGCTAGACAGCGAGTGTGCGAACTTGATCACGTAGCTCTGCGCCATGGCCGGAGCCGTGCCGGCGCAGAAAGCCGCCAGCAGGCCCGCGAAGAGTATCCGCTTCATTGTTTCCCCCTGATCCCGTTGTTTTGTTTTTGGATTTTGGCTTCTAGTTTTTGGCGGGGCCGTTCAGCCGCGTGTGGTCGGCTGAGCGTAAGGCTTCACCTTTTCGGCGCCGGCGTAGAGGATCTGTTCCGTCCGCTCCAGCATGGCCGTATGGAAGGCCACGGCACGCGGGTCGAAATCGGTCTCCGGCACCGGCTCGGCATCGAAGTTGCCGAACTCGTCCTCGCCCCAGACCAGCGTAGCGCTGTCGCGGACGCCGGCGGTCTGCCGGATATAGGTGGGGATGTAGCGGATCGCGAAGCCGATGCGCGGCTGCTCGGAACGGTTCGGTTCCGATCCGTGGATCAGGCGGACATGGTGGATCGACATCTCGCCCGGCTTGAGGACGACGTCGACCGCCTCCCGCTCGTCGACCTCGACAGCGACCTCCTGGCCGCGCGACAGCAGGTTGGTTTCCGCGAAGGTATCCTTGTGGGGAAGCTGGTCCTTGTGATGGCTACATGGTACGACCCGCATGCAGCCGCTTTCCACCGTGCTCGGCGTGAAGGCGACCCACGCGGTCACGATATCGGGCGCCGACAAGCCCCAATAGGTCGAATCCTGATGCCAGGAGATGAAGGCGGGGTCCTTGGGCTGCTTCCAGAAGAAGCCGGAGCCCCAGCACAGGATGTTCGGACCGAGAGCCGCCGATACCGGCCCCAGGATCCGGGGATCGCGGATCAGCCGGTTCAGCCATGGCAGCAGGATATGCGGTTTCTGGTTGGTGGCGCGGGACAGCTTTCCGCCTTCCTGCCGGGCGAGATCTTCCAGCCTGGTACGGTAGCCCGATATCTCCTCCTCGCTGAAGACGGGGATGGGGAAAAGAATTCCATCGTTTTTAAGACGGGCGATGCTATCGCTCGACAGAGCCTGGGTCATGTCGTTTCCTCCTGGCTTGATCTTGGTGGCCACTGGGTCATTGGGGGTGACCTCATGCGGCCTGTTGTCGCAGCCTTGGTTATAAGGTTTTCATATTTGGCAACGACCACGCAAGGGTAAAATTACAGTAGGCGGGTGTAGGCTATAATGAGTGAAATTCAGACAACGGCGGAGCGGGCGTCAGGCTACAGCGCCCCGGCGCTGGAAAAAGGATTGGACATCCTCGAGCTTCTGGCGGGCGAAGAGGAACCCCTGTCGCAAAGCCAGATCGCGTCCAGACTGGACCGGTCGATCAGCGAGATTTTCCGGATGCTCGCGGCACTGGAACGGCGGGGCTACGTCCGGCGGTGCGGCATCGACGCTGGGTACGTCCTGACCCTGAAGCTGTTCGAGCTTTCGATCCGGCACCCGACCATGGACCGCATCCTGTCGGCTGCCAGGCAGGAGATGCGGGCGCTGTCCGAGCAGACCGGCCAGTCCTGCCATCTATCCGTCCTGGACGGCGACGCCATTCTGGTGATCGCAAGGGCCGAGGCTCCGACCAGCCGGACCTTTTCGGTCAAAACAGGTGCCGGATTTTCGCTGACGGCGACGGCTTCGGGCCGGGTGCTGCTCGCTTTCCTGCCAGCGGCCGAGAAGACCGGTTACATGTCGCGACATGTGGACGGGCCGGAAGACGCGCCGCCCGATGGAGGGTTGGAAATCCGCCTGGATGCCATCGCGGCACAGGGATACGAGGAGAACGTCAGCGACGCCGTTCAGGGCGTGGTAGACCTGTCATGCCCCGTTCTGGGGTACTCCGGCACAGCACTGGCCGCATTGACGGTCCCCTTCCTGCACATGAAAGGAAACAAGGTCGGTCAGGCCGAAGCCCTCGCCATGCTGCGCGCCTGTGCGGACCGTATATCGGTCCGGCTGGGCGGCATTCCCCGACGTTGAAAATCCACTGCGGAACAATCCCCGGCAAGCGTCGTTACCGGCGTGCAGGTTTCGGAAAAAACAAGCGCCGAGCGGCGGAAAGCCGGGGTCGAGAATTTATGAAGCAAGATCTAAAGACGATGACCGGCACCATCACGATCGTCCAGGAAGGGCGCTTCAAGATGGAGCCGGAAGACGGGCAGCCGATGCTGTTCGTGCTGTCCCACTCCGCCCCGATCGAGCCGCAGGATCTGCCGGAGCTTCAGCGCTCCCAAGCGCAGGTGACCGTCCGTTACGAGGATTCCGCGACCCTGATCGCCGGCGTCGTCCACGATATCGGGTGGGCCGACGAACCCAGCCACAGGCAAGCCATCTAAGTTCAAGCCGGTTAAAGTTTAAGCCAGTAAAGGGCAAGACGATGAAGCGTATCCGCAGCCGCTCCCTTTCAGACCGCATCGGAAGCTTCGTCCGCGATTGGTCGGTTCCGCGCCAGATCGCCGGACAGTCTTCCGCCACGAAGGCGGCGGAGAGCAGCCTGTCACGGGGGCTGCGGCCCCGGCTGGAAGAGGCGGATACCGTCGGCACCAACATCTGCCCCTACTGCGCCGTCGGCTGCTCCCAGCTTATGTATGCCAAGAACGGCCGCGTCATCCATGTGGAAGGCGATCCGCGCAGCCCGATCAACCAAGGGACGCTCTGTCCCAAGGGAGCGGCAACCCTGGGGCTGATGACGATGCCGGATCGGCTGGACAAGGTCCTATACCGGGCGCCGCATTCCGACCAGTGGGAGGAAAAACCGATGGATTGGGCGATGGACCGCATCGCTCACCTCACCAAGCGGACGCGCGACGAGACCTTCGTCCACAAACTACCCGACGGTACCATCGTCAACCATACCCTTGGCGTCGGTTCGCTGGGCGGCGCCACCCTCGACAACGAAGAGAACTACCTGATCAAGAAGTTGTTCTCGGGCGGCCTGGGGATGGTCTGGATTGAGAACCAGGCCCGCGTCTGACACAGTTCGTCGGTGCCCAGTTTGGGTGCCACCTATGGCAGGGGAGCGGCGACGCTCGCCCAGTGGGATCTTGCCAATTCCGACTTCATCCTGGTGATGGGGTCGAACATGGCCGAGAACCATCCGATCGCCTTCCGCTTCGTCATGCATGCGAAGGAGAAGGGCGCCACTGTCGTCCATGCCGATCCGCGCTTCACGCGGACATCGGCCCTGGCCGATATTCATGCTCCGCTCCGCGCCGGGACGGACATCGCGTTCCTGGGCGGCATCATCCGGTACATCCTTGAGAACGACCTGTGGTTCAAGGAATACGCGATGGAATACACCAACATCGCGACCATCATCTCGCCGGACTACCAAGGACCGGACGAACTGGACGGCGTGTTTTCCGGCTGGGACGAGGACAGCAAGAGCTACGTCTTGGACAGTTGGCAGTACGAAGGCATGAAGGTGCCGTCGTCGCTGGCCGAACATCATGCGACCACGACAGAGTCCTTCGACGAAACCTCGAAGAGCACCAGCGAGGGTCCGCCGCCGCAAGACCGCACGCTCCAGCACCCGAACTGTGTCTACCAGATCATGAAGCGGCACTACGCCCGCTACACGCCCGAGATGGTCGAGCGAGTGACGGGATGCCGCGCGGACACCTTCCTGAAGGTCTGCGAGGCGATGACCCGTAACTCCGGACGGGACCGGACCGGGGCGATCTGCTACGCGGTCGGCTGGACGCACCACAGCACCGGCGTCCAGATGATACGGGGCGCCGGGATCATCCAGGCGCTACTGGGCAATGTTGGGCGGCCGGGTGGCGGCGTGCTGGCGCTGCGGGGCCATACCAGCATCCAGGGCAGCACCGACATCCCCACGCTCTACGACATGCTGCCGGGCTACCTTCAGCAGCCCCATGCCTATCGCAAGCACAAGGACTTCGACCAGTATCTGGAGACCGAGCAGACACCGACCGGCTGGTGGCACAACTTCCCCAAATACGCGGTCAGCCTGCTGAAGGCTTGGTACGGCGACCATGCGGCTAAATCCAACGGCTTCGGCTACGAATGGCTGCCCAAGATCGTCGGCGACCACAGCCAGTTGCCGATGACTATGGCGATGCGCGACGGCGTGATCAGGGGGATGTTCTTCCTGGGCCAGAACCCGGCAATCGGCGGCAGCAACTCCAAGTTGGTTCAGGCCGGACTGGCGAAACTGGACTGGATGGTGGTGCGCGACTGCGCCGATACCGAGACCGCCTCCTTCTGGAAGGACGGGCATCTGGTCCGCGACGGCGACATGAGGCCGGAGGACATCGGGACCGAGGTGTTCCTGATGCCGGGGTCGCTGGCGGGCGAGAAGGACGGCACGTTCACCAATACCCATCGGCTCCTCCAGTGGCACGACAAGGTCGTGGACGGACCGGGTGAAAGCCAGTCGGAACTGTGGTTCATCTACCATCTCGGCCTGCGTCTGAAGGATCTGTACGCAGGCAGCGAGAAGGAGCGGGACAAGCCGATGCTGAACCTGACCTGGACCTATCCGGAGATGGGTCCGGACCGCGACCCCTCGGCGGAAGCGGTGCTTAAGGAAATCAACGGATATACCTGGGCGGACCGCAAGCAGCTTACCGGCATCAGCGACATCAAGGACGACGGCTCCACCGCTTGCGGCTGCTGGATCTATAGTGGCGTCTTCCCGCAGGACGACCACAACCAGTCACGCTCGCGCCGCGCCGATGGGCCAGAGGGACCGGGAACCCATCTGGGCTGGGGCTTCGCCTGGCCGGAAAACCGCCGGACCCTGTGTAACCGTGCCTCGGCGGATCCGGAAGGCAAACCCTGGTCGGAGAAGAAGCGGCTGATCTGGTGGGACGAGGAAAACGAGTCGTGGACCGGCCATGACTCGGTCGACTTCCCCAAGGACAAGGCGCCCGGCTTCGATCCTGACTGGAGCAGCCATCCGACCGGCATGGACGCTTTGGACGGACGCAGCCCCTATATCATGATCGCAGACGGCAAGGCGGCGCTGTTCGCTCCGTCCGGCATGAAGGACGGACCGCTGCCGGCCCACTACGAGCCTCTGGAAAGCCCTGTCCACAACGCCGTCTATCCCAGGCAGTCCAACCCTGTCGCAAAACGCTGGGAGGAACCTGACAACCAGCTGGCGAAGCCGGGCGATCCGCGCTTTCCTTATGCCTTCACGACATACCGGCTGACTGAGCACCATTCCGGCGGCACTCCGACCCGGTCGGTCCCGGTCACGGCGGAGTTGCAGCCGGAAGGCTTCGCCGAGATTCCGACCGAACTGGCACGGGAACTCGGTATCGGAAACACGGACTGGATCGTGATCTCGACGCTGCGCGGCGAGATCGAGACGCGAGCGCTCGTGACCGACCGGATGCAGCCGTTCCGTCTGGCGGAGGGCAGGGTGGTCCATCAGGTCGGCATGCCCTGGCATTTCGGCTGGAAGGGCTATGCAACCGGCGACGTCGCCAATGTCCTGACTTCGGTCGTCGGCGATCCGAATACCAGCATGCATGAGAACAAGGCGCTGGTCTGCAACGTTAGACCAGGGCGCCTGACGCGGGGCGCTCCAACCCGAGGAGACGGCTGATGGGCGTCCATCCGCGCGCGCTTGATTATGCCGAGTCATTTCCGAACCATGTCATCCCAGACGAGTCGGAACTGACCTGCGGCACGAAGATCGAACCCGGCAAGAGCTACGGCTTCTTCACCGATACGACGCTGTGCATCGGCTGCAAGGCCTGCGAGGTCGCCTGCAAGGAATGGAACGGCCTGCCGGCCGATCACCTGGGTCTTACCGGCAACAGCTACGACAACACGGGCGATCTCGGTGCCAATACGTGGCGGCACGTCGCCTTCGTCGAGAAGATCGGCAGCGGCGGCGACCGCGCGCAGGAGATGAAGCCGTTCCAGAGCAACTGGCTGATGATGAGCGACGTGTGCAAGCACTGCGCGAACGCTCCCTGCCTGGAGGCCTGTCCGACCGGCTCGATCTTCCGGACCGAGTTCGACACCGTCGTCGTCCAGCAGGACATCTGCAACGGCTGCGGCTACTGCGTGCCGGCCTGTCCGTTCGGCGTGGTCGAACTGAGCCTGGAGGACGGCAAGGCGCATAAATGCACCCTCTGCTATGACCGGCTGAAGGGCGGGCTGGAGCCGGCCTGCGCCAAGGCCTGTCCGACCGACAGCATACAGTTCGGCGAGATCAACGAGCTGTTCGAACGGGCAGGAAAGCGGGTCGAGGACCTGCACGAGAAGGGTGCAACCGACGCTTACCTCTACGGCGCACCGGATACGCCGGGAGCGACCGGCGGCCTGAAGCACCTGAACGCCTTCTTCCTGCTGACCGACCGGCCGGAGGTCTACAACCTCCCGGTGGCGCCGACGCGGGCAAGCGACCGGGTCAGGCCCAGCTTCCTCACCGGCTTGGCAGCGATGGCCGGGCTGACCCTTGCGGCGGCAGCCCTGATGTCGTCGGGTCGGGAGCGGGGACGATGAAGCAGGAACAGGCCCGGCAGCCGGTCGAACGACGGGTCGAGCAAACGGCTATACCGCACCCCGCCGTCGAGGAATGGAACGGCGAGACCTATTACGGCCAAGCCTCGGTCAAGCCCAGCCCGTTCGACTGGAGGGTCGCGGCCTATGTCTATGTCGCGGGGCTGGCAGGGTCGGCGCAGATCATCGCGACCCTGGCCGACCGGCTGGGCGACGAGCGGGACGAGACGACCATACGGAACGGCCGGTTCCTGGCCGTGGCCGGAGTAGCGATCGGCGCGCCGCTGCTGATCATGGACCTGAAGACCCCCAGCCGCTTCTACAACATGCTGCGGATCTACCGGACCAGTTCGCCCATGTCGTTCGGGTCGTACATCCTGGGGGCGTTCGGCGCCGCGAGCGGGTTGACCGCCGTGGCGCACCTGATCGGAGAGCGGCGGGCCGACGGCGGACGCTCTCCCATGCGCCGCGCGGCCGACATGACGCAGGTTCCGGCCGCCTTCCTGGGTGCCGGCATGAGCACCTACACCGCCGCACTCCTGAGCGCCACCAGCACGCCCCTCTGGGCATCGGCGCCACAGGCGATGGCGGCGCAGTTCGGAACCTCGTCCATGGCGACGGCGGCGGCGGCGCTGTCGCTCGGTGAACAGATCGCCGGTAATGCGGACAACAGCCGGCGCCTGGACGGCCTTGCCGCCGTGGCGGCGGCGGGCGAACTGATCGCGACGGCGTTCGCCGAGAAGCGCCACCGGGAGACCGGAGTAGGCGCCACCCTGCGCGACGGCCCCATCGGCATGAGCTACAAGACCGGTGCGCTGGCCCTGGGACTTGGCGTCCCGCTGGTTTGCCATTCGATCAACGCGCTGTCGAAGCGGCCCAGCCGCGGACTTTCGATCCTGGGATCGCTGGCTCTGCTGGCCGGCGGGATGGTCATGCGGCAGGCGATCTTCCAGGCAGGCAATAAGTCGGCCGAACGGCCCGATGATTACTTCCGCTTGACCCAGCGTATACCCGAGGGGGCAAAGCCGCGCCGCCGCGTCGACCGTGCCGTCGATGCGCGGGGGCGACTGCCATGATCGACAGGCAGGGTTGCGACAAGGCGCTGGAAACGCTGGACCGCGTGCTGGACGAAAAGCCCGAGCAGTACCACGAGGAAGTCGTGGAAGTCTTGAGATGCCTGGTCTCGATCCGGAACCATCTGATCGCCCGCCGCCGGTCCGAACCGTCCGGCGATCTGGACGAGCGGCTCGATCATGCCAACGTCGTGATCAGCGTGATGACCTCGGGCAGTTTTCCTGTCGTAGGGCTCAACCACGAACGCCTCAAGCAGGCCCGCGACCTCATGGCCAGCATCCTGGATACCCTCCAGCCCGACGCGAAGGCGAACCAGCCTTCGTCCCCCTGACCTCCCCCGGAAGAGCTTGGCCGATCTTGCTGCACGACCCGACAGACCCCCATCCACCGCCGGAACCGACCCGCAGCCGTGCCGGAGCCGCTAAAGCCGTAGCGGCCGCCCTTCCCGTGCTTGCGTCCTGCTCCGGTCCGCAGTCGACGTTCACGGCCGCCGGAAGTGAATCCGAAAGCATCCTCCACCTGTTCTATGTGATGCTGGCGGGCGCTTCGGTCATCTGGCTCTTCGTCATCGGCCTCAGCCTTTATGCGGTGCGCTCGACCCCCGCCCGCGACAGTGCCCGCATAGGGGTCCGGCTGATCGTCTGGGGCGGCTGCGTCTTCCCGACCGTCGTGCTGGCGCTCTTGTTGTACTGGGGCCTGGAGAAGATGCCGGGGTATCGCCGGCCGGCGGACGGTCCAAGGATCGCGGTATCCGGCGAGCGCTTCTGGTGGCGTGTCGCCTACGACGTCGAGGGCGAACCGGGCATCGTCAAGAGCCTGCCCACCGGCGGCGTCGAAAGCGCCAACGAAATCTGGATACCGGTTGGCCGCCGGACCGAGATCCTGCTTGGCAGCCCCGACGTGATCCACTCCTTCTGGGTTCCGGCATTGGCCGGCAAGACCGACATGATACCGGGCCGGGTCAACCGGATCGTCCTGGAACCGCTGGTCGCGGGTGTCTACAACGGCGTCTGCGCCGAGTTCTGCGGCGATGCCCATGCCCAGATGGGTCTCCGCGTCGTCGCCGTCCCGGAAGCCGAGTATGCGGCTCATGTCGCGGCAATGGCCGAGCCCGCCGCCGTCGTGTCGGGCAGAGGGGTCGATGCCTTCCTCGGCAACGGGTGCGCCGCCTGCCACACCGTCCGCGGAACGCCGGCTGCGGGCTCCGTCGGACCGGATCTCACCCACGTGGCGTCCCGGCTTACCCTCGGCGCCGGCCTGCTGGAAAACAACAGGGAGAACCTGACCGCCTTCATCCGCGCCACCGACCATGTGAAACCGGGTGTGCAGATGCCGGCCTTCGGCATGCTCCCCGATGACGATATCGCGGTCATCGCGAACTGGCTGGGAGAACTGCGATGAGCGCCACTCATGACGGTCGCGATGCCGAGGAGCTTCGCAAAGGCCAGGAAGAACGGCTGAACAAGGTCTGGGAAACGCCGAAGGGCTGGCGCTACTGGTCGGTGGTCAACAACACGGAAGTCGGCATCTGGTACACCGCGACATCCTTCGCCTTCATGCTTTTTGCCGGTGTGCTGGGACTGCTGGCCCGCGTTCAGCTCGCCGTTCCCGAGAACGACTTCCTGACGGCAAGCTTCTACAATCAGGTCTATACGCTGCACGGAACGGTGATGATGTTCCTGTTCGCGGTGCCGATCTTCGAGGCGGTGGCCATCGTCATCCTGCCCCAGATGCTCGGAGCCCGCGATCTGCCGTTCCCTCGGCTGTCGGCCTTCGGCTACTGGTGCTTCCTGATCGGCGGCGTCTTCGTCTCGGGCTCGATCTTCTTCGGTGCGGCACCGGAGGGCGGCTGGTTCATGTATCCGCCGCTGACGACGCAGGAACGGTTCACGCCGGGCTACGGTCCAGACATCTGGCTGCTCGGCCTGTCGTTCATCGAAGTCGCCTCCATCGCCGCCGCCGTCGAACTGATCGTCGGAACCCTGAAATGTCGCCCGCCCGGCATGCGGCTCAACCTGATGCCGCTTTACGCCTGGTACGTGCTCGTCGTCGCCGGCATGATCCTGTTCGCGTTCCCGCCGTTGATTGCGGGCGACATCCTGTTCGAACTCGAAAGGCTGTTCAACTGGCCGTTCTTCGATCCGGAACGCGGCGGCGACCCGATGCTGTGGCAGCACCTTTTCTGGATCTTCGGTCATCCGGAAGTGTACATCGTGTTCCTTCCAGCTATCGCTCTGGTAGCAATGATCATACCGACCTTCGCACAGCGGCCCCTGATCGGCTATTCCTGGATCGTGCTGGCGGCGGTCGGCACCGGCTTCCTGTCCTTCGGCCTGTGGGTCCACCACATGTACGCGACCGGCTTGCCGTCGATCTCCTTGGGTTTCTTCTCGGCCGCTTCCGAAGCGGTGGCGATCCCGACAGGCGTCCAGGTCTTCGTCTTCATCGCGACCCTGCTGGCCGGCCGGGTCGTCAACTCCGTGCCGATGCTGTTCGTCAGCGGAGCGCTCGCCGTGTTCGTCATCGGCGGGCTGACCGGCGTCATGGTGGCGCTGGCGCCGTTCGACTGGCAGGCGCACGACACCTATTTCATCGTCGCTCACCTGCACTACGTCCTGATCGGAGGCATGCTCTTCCCGGTGGTCGCCGGCGTCTACTATTATTGGCCGCTGGTCGGCTCGCGACGGCTGTCGGACCGGCTGGGCAAGATCGCCTTCTGGTTGATGCTGATCGGCTTCAACGTCGCCTTCTTCCCGATGCACCTGTCGGGGCTGATGGGAATGCCGAGGCGCGTCTGGACCTATCCGACGGGCCTGGGACTGGATCTTCCCAACCTGATATCGACGGTCGGAGCCTTCATCTTCGCCGCGGGTATCCTGATCATCGTCTTCGACATCCTTCGGCCGAAGGGGAACCAGCCCTACGCCGAGCGCAATACTTGGAATGCCGGAACGCTCGAATGGCTTTCCGAGGTCCCCGGCAAGTCTTGGGGCGTGCGCTGCGTCCCCATCATCAAGACGCGCTATCCGCTGTGGGAGCAGCCAGGCTTCATGGAGGACTACGACAAGGGACGCTTCTATCTGGCCGACGCCGAGGAACTCCAGCGCGAGACGATGGTGACAAGCGTGCTCGACGGCGAGCCGGTGCAGTGTCTTCGCGTACCCGGCCCTACCTTCATGACGATGATCGCCGCGATCCTGCTGGGCGCCGTCTTCATCTTCGCGACCTTCCACTGGTGGGAAGCGACACTTGTCGCCATGGTCCTGACGACGATCTCGATCCTGGTCTGGCTGTGGCGCGGCACGTCGCTGATCCCGGAAAAAGCGGAGAAGGACGTCGGCCTCGGCCTCAGCCTGCCCCTTTACAAGTCCGGCCCGCAATCGGTCGGCTGGTGGGCCATGTTCATCACCATGGTCGGCGACGGGACGGCCTTCCTGTCCCTCGTCTTCGGCTATTTCTTCTTCTTCACGATCCACGAGGACTTTCCGCCGACCGGAGCGCCGACCCCGGGCTTGCTGTGGCCGCTGGTCTCGCTGGCCCTGACGGCCGGAGCCTGGGCGGCCGCCTGGGCGGCGTTGAAGACGAACAAGGCGGGGAATGTCGCCGTGGCGCGGGTCCTGATGGCAGGCGGTACCGGTCTGGCATTGGCAGGCGGAGCGGCTCTCGTCTGGGCGCCGTACGGAGCCGGCCTCGACCCCGTCAGCCACGTCTATCCGGCCACGGTCTGGGTGCTCGTCATCTGGACGGTGGCCCATGCCGCCGTCGGCGCCCTGATGCTGGCTTATTGTCTGGCGCGCTCCTTCGCCGGCAGACTGACCCCGGTCTACGACATCGACATCGAGAATGTCGCCCTCTACTGGCACTTCATGGCAGCGACAGGTCTGATCACGGTCGCCGCCATCGGCCTGTCTCCACTTGCGGCTTGAGGAGGCTGATTTGGCATTCTCCCGGCATACCGAAGACAACCTCTGGACATTGATCGCGGCTCCGACAGTCTGGGCCTTCCATTTCCTTCTCAGCTACGTCGTCGCCGCCGTCGAATGCGCTCCGAACAGCGACATCTTCGAGCCGATCGGCGGAACGCGGCTCCTGGTGGCCGGCATTACGGTAATTGCCCTAGTAGCCATAGGCTTCGTCCTGTGGCGGTCCATCCGGGAGTGGCGCTATCACGGCGGCGGCTACCGCCACAACGAGGACACCGACCTCGACCGTGAGAGGTTCCTGGAGTTCTCGACAGTGCTTCTGGCGGCACTCTCCTTCGTCGGCGTGATATTCGTCGCGATGCCTGCACTTACCATCTGGGATTGCCGATGACGGACACCACAGCCCCATTCGCCGTCAACCAGGCACATCTCTGGCCGCTCGCCGCCGGGCTGGCCCTGCTAGGATTCCTGTGGTTCGGCCCTCTCCCCGAAATGGCACGAGGGTCGTTCTCGGCACACATGGTGATGCATATGGGAGTCGTCGCAGTCGTGTCGCCGCTGCTCGCCCTCGGCATCTCACGGGCGCTTCCGGCACAAGTCGCGGCCCTGCCGCCCGCCTTGGCGATCGCGGCGTCGCTGTTCGAGTTCGCGGCCGTCTGGACATGGCACGCCCCGGCGCTGCATGACGCCGCCCGGATGCAAACCGGTCTCTTCGTCATGGAACAGGCATCGTTCCTTGCGGCAGGAGTCCTAGTCTGGACCACGGCGGTCGGAGCCAAGGCCGCCGGCGTCTGCGCGCTCCTGATCACGTCGATGCACATGGTTCTGCTCGGCGCGCTCCTGCTCCTGGCTCCCCGGGCGCTCTACGCCTGTGCCGCGGTCTGTTCGTCGGCAGCCTCTCTGACGCCGCTGGGTGACCAGCAGCTCGGCGGAGCGCTCATGCTCGTCATCGGAGGATCGGCCTATCTTGCCGGTGGACTGGCGCTACTCTCGACCGTCCTGCGGGACCGGGCGCCGATAGGGGAGGCCGGCTAGATGCGGATCGCTTTTACCCTGACCTGGAAGAAAGTCCTTGCCGCAGGTTTCGGCGCCGTCGTCCTAGCGCTTGCGGTCAGCTTCTCCGGCCTCGTCTCCATCGCCGCTTCTACTGGGCATTACAGCATCGTCGGCTGGTTCCTGCACTGGACGATGCAGAACTCCGTCGATCGCCAGTCCATGCTGATATCCGTTCCGGAAGGCGTCGATCTCGCGGACCCTGCACTAGTCCAGCGCACTGCGGGGCATTTCGCGACCGGCTGCGCGTCCTGCCATGGAGCGCCGGGCGTGCCGCAGTCGCCGGTCGTCCTGTCGATGACGCCGCATCCGCCCCGTCTGGAGAAAAACGTCGGAGAGTGGAAGGATCGGGAGCTCTTCTGGATCGTCAAGCATGGGATCAAATATTCCGGCATGCCCGCCTGGGTCACCCAGGACCGCGACGACGAAGTATGGGCACAGGTCGCTTTCCTGCGCGCTCTTCCCGACATGACCGCCGAACGTTATACCGAATTGGCGCTGGGCGGAACTCCCGCCGGCTCGCCGGCCGAACCCGGCGGCGAAGCAGCGGCGGCCTCCACCGGCGTGTTCGAGACGGCGCTTGCGGACTGCTCGCGCTGCCATGGCCGCGATGGCCTCGGCCGTGGCTCGGGCGATGCGGCCGAGGCGTTCCCGGTCATCGCCGCGCAGCCCAAGGCCTATCTTCTGGCGACTCTGAAGGCATTTTCCACTGGTGCACGCCAGTCCGGCCTGATGCAGCCGCCCGCCAGACGCTATGACGACGCGACCTTGGCGGCCCTTGCGGACTGGTACGCCTCCCAGCCCAGGACCAACCGCTCCGAACCCGCTCTACGCATGAGCGAGACGGCAGGGGGCGACGGTATCCCAAGGCAAATCCTTCCTCACGGCTCCCGCAGCGAAAGCGCTATCGTCGCGTCCGCCGCTGCCGGCAATCTGCCCCCGGACCGGGCAGCGCTGCTCGACCTTGGCCGCATGATCGCGCAGGAAGGAATCGCAGCGCGAAAGATCCCCGCCTGCGAAAGCTGCCATGGTCTCGAGGGGCGGTCGAAGAACGACCACTATCCCTATATCAACGGCCAGCCCGAATGGTACGCGAAGACCCATCTCGAACTCTGGAAGGAGGAAGAGCGCGGCGGAACGCACTTCTCCCACCTGATGTCTAAGATAGCGATCCACCTGACGGACGAGCAGATCGAAGCCGTCTCCGCATGGTATGCGGAGCAGGGCAGGGACCCGGCAAAACCAGACGCGCCGTAACGATCCAAGCCTGACCGGAGCGCCATCAGCGGCGCTTCCGGCGGTTTGCGAAATCATTCAACCAACTAGTTGACTGTTCTCAAAATCCAGCGTATATTCAACCACATGGTTGAATTAAATCCGCATCCCCTGGATACAGTTTTTCATGCACTCGGCGATGCGACCCGCCGCCACATGCTCCGCCAACTCGCGGGCGGAGAGCGGACGGTCGGGCAACTCGCGGAACCCTTCGCGATTTCGCTCGCCGCTGCCTCCAAGCACATCAAGGTACTGGAAAGCGCCGGACTGATCCGGCGCGAGGTTCGTGGCCGCACCCATCTGTGCCGCCTGGATCCTGGACCGCTCGCGAGCGCGCACGAGTGGCTGAACTTCTACGAACGCTTCTGGGCCAACCGCTTGGATGCCCTTGAACGCCTCCTCCGCGAGGAGGACGCCCGCAAGCCCCCCGCCCCCAAAGGAGACGACCAATGACCGAGCTAGCGACACTGGACGCTTATGGCGAGCTGATAGAGCCCGCTACCTTGAAGATTCAGCGGCTTCTGCCCGGCTCCGTCGATCGATGCTGGGCTTACCTGACCGAAAGCGAGCTGCGCCGCCAGTGGCTGGCAGCCGGCGAAATGGAGATGAAGGTCGATGCGCCCTTCGAATTCGTCTGGCGCAACGACGAACTCAGCGACCCACCCGGCGAGCGGCCGGCCGGCTTCCCCGAAGAACACCGGTTGCAGAGCCGGATCATCGAACTCGACCCACCGCGCAAGCTCGCCATTGCCTGGGGAACCACCGGCGGCGTTTCCTTCGAGCTGGAGCCCCAAGGCGATCAGGTTCTTCTCACGGTAATCCATCGCCGTCTGCCCGATCGCGAGACCTTGCTGAACGTCAGCGCAGGCTGGCACGCCCATCTCGACACGCTGGCCTCGCGGGCGAGGGGAGAGCAGGCGACTTCGTTCTGGGACAGATGGACCCGGCTCAAGGCGGAATACGGCCGGCGTCTGCCCGCCTGAGCTGGAAAAGGAACAAGGCTCCGCCCATTTGGAGGCGGAGCCTTGTCAACTCCCTACACAGCGTCGAAGCCGGTAGACCTCAAAGCATCGGCCGTCCGCCGGTCACCGGAATGATCGCGCCGGTGATGTAGCTCGATTCAGGCGATGCAAGCATTACGTAAGCCGCCGCCAGTTCGGCAGGCTGCCCGGCACGTCCAAGCGGGGTGTTCTCGCCGAAGCTCTCGACCTTCTCGTTCGGCATGGTCGACGGGATCAAAGGCGTCCAGATCGGCCCGGGCGCCACGGCGTTGACCCGGATGCCTTTTTCCGCGACCAGCCCGGCCAGCCCAGCGGTGAAGTTCGCAATGGCGCCCTTGGTGGTGGCATAGGCCAGCAGGTTGGGGGAGGGGTTCTTCGCGTTGATCGACGTGGTGTTAATGATGGAGCTGCCGGGCTTCATCAGCGGGATGGCGGCCTTGCACAGATAGAACTGACTGTAGATATTGGTGCGGAACGTGACGTCCCACTCCTCGGAACTAATGTCCTCGATGCTCTCGAAGGTCGCCTGATGGGCGGCATTGTTGACGAGGATGTCCAGCTTGCCGAAGCGGTCGATCGCCTCCTGGATGAGTTCCTTGCAGTGGGATTCCTCCTTGATGTCACCGGACACGACCACGGCCTTGCGTCCGGCTTGCTCGACCCAGCGGGCCGTTTCGCGGGCATCGTCGTGTTCGTTGTAGTAGGATATCAGGACGTCGGCACCCTCGCGTGCGAACGCGATGGCCACGGCGCGGCCGATGCCGGAATCTGCACCGGTGATGATGGCGGCGCGTCCCTCCAGCCTGCCGCTGCCCTTGTAGCTTTCCTCGCCGTGGTCGGGAGTGGGCGTCATTTCGGCGGTCGAACCCGGCATGTCCTGCTGCTGCTTCGGCTGCGGCGGCTGGGGGGCGTCGTTCTTCGAGTCGGTTACCATATCGATCTCCAGTGCGGGTTCTCGTCGCCAGCGATAAGGCGTTCGGGACCGTTGGCGTCGTCCCGATCGGCGGGAAACCTCCGGGAGACGACGCTGAACGGCCCGCACGCTGGCCTGTGTGTCGCAACAGGTCCCGCAAGAGTCGGTTCCGTGAGATCGGACCGTCGTCCGCGCTCTCAGGTCCTCGTCGAGAAGACGATCGCCACGGGTGTCACCGAGCGCGTCACACGGCCGGTCGGAACGAGCTTCCCCGTAGCCTGATCGACCCGGAACTGGACGATGGTGTCTCCCTTCTGGTTGGCGGCATAGAGCCATGCGCCGCTCGGATCGATCGCGAAGTTCCGCGGAAAGTCGATGCCCGAGGTGGTATGGCCGATCGGCGACAGCATGCCGTTTGCCGGATCGATCCGGAACCCGGCAATGCTGTTGTGCCCCCGGTTGGAGGCATAGAGGAATTTGCCAGAAGGATGGATCGCGATTTCAGCGGTACTCTGGGGACCGGCATACCCCGCCGGCTCCGTCGACACGGTCTGTAACTGCCCTCCCAACTGGCCCGAGGACTGATCGTATTCAAGCGCGGTGACCGTCGCATTCAATTCGTTGACGACATAGAGGATACGGCCGTTGTCGTGGAACACGACATGGCGCGGCCCGGCACCGGGCGCCATCGACGCTTCGCTGACCAGTTGCAGGTTGCCGCCGTCTAGCCGGAGGATCTGGACCTTGTCGACGCCGAGGTCGGCCGTGGCGATGAACCGCTTGCCCTTGTCGAAGACGACGACATGCGGATGCGGGCCTTCCTGCCGTTCCGCGTTCGGTCCGCTGCCCTTGTTGGCGAAGCTGCCGGCAACGGTTCCCAGCCGGCCATCCGGCGTGATCGGCAGGGTCACGAAGTTGCCGCCCATATAGTTGGCGACGATCAGATACTTGCCCGTCGGATCGACGGTCAGATGTCCGGGAATAGTGCCCATGACCGGTTGCCGGTTGAGCAGCGACAGAATCCCGGTTTCCGGGTTGATCGAGTACGCCTCCGCCGATCCCGTCTTTTGGCCTTGGTAGTCATCGATTTCGTTGATGACGTAGAGAAAGCGCTGGGTCGGATCGAGCGCCACGAACGACGGATTGGCGCTTGGAACCTGCTGGATCAGCATGAACTCGCCCGACCGGGGATCGACGCGGAACACCGACAGCCCGACCGGATTGTCGTTCCCGCCGCCCGGCGGATCCTTGGTATAGGATCCCACATACGCGAAGCGCGCGGGGGTTTCCGCAAGCGCGGTTCCTGGAACGCCGATACCGGACAAGGCAAGCATCACGCCGGCGGTGCCAAGCGCGCCTGCCGCCAGGAACTGGCGGCGGTCGATCGAAGTTTCGGGCCGAGTTTCCGATCCACCCCGGCGACGCAATTCAAACGGATCATCGTCTGACATCTATAATCCTCCCCCTGTGGCGACAGCATGAAAAACCGCTCCGCTCATTGTTGCTCCAGCAACTATAGACTGCCCAGTACAGCGACGCCGAGGGGGAAAATTCGGGCATGATGTATCTCTTATTCAGTTCCAATCCCACAGCCGAGAGATTGCCGAAGTAATTTTCCATAAGATAGATTATGCGTTTCTTTGACCGGTCGGGGGCACACTCCCCAGCTCTCCGCCCCACCCTTCCTAAAGTGGCTTGCAGGAAGCACAGTTGCACTCACCTTGAACGAGCGAAAGCAGCGTGGCGGTTCGGACGACAGCGCATCTGGATCTTGCATCTCATAACGCAAGGCCGATCGCACCGAACAGACCAAAGATCAGGGCGAACAGCAGCACGGCCGCAAGGACCCCGAGACCATGGCCGACCAGCACGCAAACACCGTCCCGTCCCAGCAGCCCCAGTGCCAGAACCACGATCGCGGCTCCGGGAAAGGCGTTTCCGAACGGTACCGGAAACGCCAGTATCACTCCCTGAGCGATGATCATGAGACCCGCTGCCGTCGCTCCCGCTCCGGTGCTGAAACGTACCATTCGCGGGCGCATGCGCTTCTCGGTCCGGCGCAGAAGCGGAATGGTCCGCCGGAGCACCGCATCGAGAAATGCCCGCGGCAGCCGCCGCGTCGCGATGAAGGAAGGAAGAACGACATCGCCGCCGTGGATCATCATTCGGGCGACGATCAGCGCCACGGCACTGCCAAGAACAAGACCGACCGGCAATCCGGGGGAGGGTACGAGCGCCAGCAGTCCGAAAAACAGGACCGTGACCATCGTGGCACCGCTGCCGAAATGCGCCATGGCTTGGCCCACGGTCGGCCCGTCGACCCCCGCCAGCCGGCGGATGCCGATCAGTTGGCGGGCCAACGATCCCGTGATCAAGCTGCTCATCCCGAACTCCCCCGTAAAGCATCGTGCTCCGTCATCGCCCCTAGGCCTTGCCGGAACCGTTCAGGCTGCTTCGGCCCGCTTCCGGGATGCGTCGGCAAAGGCATCTTCGGCGGCCGTCTCGTGCAGCGGCGGCAACCAGGCCAGGGACGGCAGGGACTGGCTGCTCCAAGTCACCATGGCGTGATTGCGAACGAGGCGGTGGACATCCTCGATCAGCCACGCGCGCCTGCACCCGATCAGGTCGAGCTGGCGATCCGACAACTGCTCGAGTGCCGCATGGATCTTCCAGACGTCGCGGTCGAAGCGCCAGTCACAGTAACGCTCCACCGCCGCCTCCTTCAGCCTTAGCCACCAGGCGCCGGCACGTCGCACCGGGTTCGCCGGAGTGGACTGGGAATGCTCCGGCTGGAAATCAAAGATCGACACCATGGCAAGCTCCTTTGGTTCCTGTCAGAAGTTGCCAACAAACGCCGGATCCCACTCTTTCATTCATGGACAAGCAAAAAAAATCGCGGATGCGCTCGCTGGCAAGCAGTCTGCCGCTCTTTGTCGAGAATCGATGACAGGTCGCGGATGAAGACGAAGTTTCGCGCGTTCTTTGGCCAAGCTTGGGTCACAGGAGATCGTGCATGCCTCGTCAATCCGTCGTCGATACACTTCCCGAGCACATTGTCAGCCTGCGCCGCTTCGCCCTGGTCTTGACGCGCAACCGCGATGACGCGGAGGATCTCGTGCAGGAAACTTTGACCCGCGCGATCGCCGCCGTCGACAGCTTCCAGCCTGGCACAGACCTGCGGGTCTGGCTGTTCCGGATCATGAGCAACACCCATGTCAGCACGCTGCGCAAGCGGCAGGTGCGTGACGCGGCCCGAGCCAGCCTGCCCGATCCGGTGATCGAGGCGACGCAGTCGATGCATGTCGAGATCCGGCAGTTGCTCGCTGCCCTCGACGAACTTCCCGATTCCCAGCGCGAAGCCATCGTCCTGATGGCGCTCGAGGATATGAAGTACAAGGACGCCGCACAGGTACTCGACGTTCCGCTTGGTACCTTCATGTCACGTATCGCGCGTGGCCGCGAAGCGCTGCGCCGCGCCATGGAGGGAGTAAAAAGTGTCAGGCTCCGGATAGTTGGAGGCAGCAAATGAAGCCCGCAGTCAGCGAAACCAACCTGAACGCCTACCTTGACGGCCAGCTACCGCCCGACCAGACGACCAATCTGGAGGCACGGTTCGCCGAGGACGCGGAGGCGAGCAACCGCCTCGACGTCATGACCGAACAGAAGAAAATGCTGCGCGCGGCGCTCATGGCAATGCCGGCCAGCGAGGGATCGCCGAAGACACTCGACCTGGAACAGCGGCTCGCCAGCCGTCTTCGGCAGCGGGAGCGTATTTCCTCAGGAACCTGGGCGGCAGGCAGTTGGCTGCGCAAGGTAGCCGCCGCAGTCCTCCTCGTCGCCGCCGGCTGGGGTGGTCACATGACCTATGCCGACCTGTCTCACCCGCTGCCGGAGTATGTGGCGGAAGCGGCCGGTGCGCATCTGGTGTTCGCCGACAACCCGCTGCGTCCGGCGGACGTCGATCCGACGCAGCCTCTTCAGATGGCGTCGTGGCTGTCGAGCCGGCTGGGAAAATCGATCACGGTGCCGTCCCTGGAGCCGCTGAACATTTCGTTCATCAGCGCCCGCCTGCTCGGCACCAAGGAAGGGCCGCTCGCCCAGGTCGTTTACGAGGATCAGGACAGGCATCGCATGACGCTGTCGATCGCGCCGCACAGCTATCAGGGAAATACCGGCATCATCCATGCCGAGCGCGACGGCGTCAACCTCGCCTACTGGAGCGATGCCGAGCTCAGCTACGTTCTGGCGGCAAAGACGACTGCCGCCCAGATCGAGGTGATCGCGGCGGAAATCGTGAACGCCGGACAGGATGCTGCGAAATGAACAGGATATCGCGCTGAGGGCTGCCATTCCCTTGTAAAGGATATGTGGATCATGGATACCCCGCCGACGGCTTTTCGTACCTTGTCTATCCGAATCGGTGCAGTACTGGGGTTGCTCGCCATGACCGTGGGTTTTGTCGGCGGCTACGCGGTTGCACGCCGCGAAGCCCCGGAAACGACACGCATCGTCGCGACCGCGTGCGGGGTTGCACCGGCGGAAGCTCCCTTTGCCCTGCCGATCGGAGCGATCGGCGAGCACGCGCCGCATCTGCCGCTGATGGTCGGTCCGATCAACATCGATGGCCGCACCACCGTGCTCCTTCGGTTCGATCCATCCCTGGATGGAACGGACGATACGGTCATCAGGCTGGGCAACGTCCTGCATCTGCCGAGAACCATCGGCGACCGTCCTTCGCCACCGACGGAGATCCGGTTGAACTGCCGCAACGGCACGCTGGCTGCCGTGCAATACCATCTGGATGACTCGGCCTCCAGCTTCACGGTGGTTCACCACACCGATGACTTTCCGGCATCGGGTTCCTGACGATTACATTGCAGACAAAAAATAAAACAGTGTTTCTGGACGAAACATCGACATGCCGCGTTCTTACGATGACTTCATCAGCAAAGTAAGGAGGCGGTAATGTCAAGTACTCCTGCATCAGAATACAGATTTGCATTAGATGCGACACCGTCGATTACGACAGAGCCGGCCGGTGTCGGCTCCCGCCAGAAGCGGTTGGGCTGGTTCAGCAAACAGTTCTGGCTGAAGCCGCGGGCGTGCAGCCCGATGATCCTGCCACCGGCGAAACGCGGGGCTTTACTCGGGATGACGGTCCGCCTCTTCCGACCGAAATCCTGACGCGCATCACTGCGTCGGATCCGGGACAAGCCAGCCCCAGCCACCCTCCCCCGAACCCGAATTTGTCAACACAACCTTGGAGGTCACGATGACTGGTAGAATGCTCGACCGCTCCTTGCTCACCGGCCGGTCGCCCGATGACATCTTGGCGCTGGTGGCCGGTGTCGCGCTGTTCTTCTCGCCGCTCCTGCTCGGCTTCGGTGACAGCGGTACCGCCGCCTGGATCGCTCCCGTACTCGGCCCCGTAATCGTCGCGGTGGCGGTCAAGTTGCTGATCGCTCCGGCCGACTGGGGTAAATGGGCCTACCTCGCGCTCGGCCTTCTCACATCAGCGGCTCCCTGGATCCTGGACTTCGGCGCGACCGCAACAGCCATGTGGACCCACGTCATCCTCGGAGTCGCCGTAGCCGCCGCCGGCATCCGGCGTCTTTTCGTTCCCTCGCATCCGGTAGGGCCAGACCCGCACGCCACCTGAGCCAGTTCCAGGAGACAGGCCTTCACGGTCTGTCTCCTGGAAGTTGCCTATCCCAATGCCAAGGCATGCAAACGGAAAACGGATCCCATCACCATGTTCAGTGGCCTGTCCCGTTCCTCGCCGCGCCGGTGGACCCGCGCCCTGCTCGGAACCCGCTGGCAACAGGGGCTGCGTCGCGGCCTGCTGCTCACCGCTGCTCTCGCTACCGCCTATGTCGGCATCGGCAGCTTCGCCTACCACCGGATCGACGACGACACCGGCTTCATCGCTCCCGCGCCGACCGCCGGCGGAAGCTACACGATCGACATGGCGATGGCCCTGATCGAGCGGGAAGTCGTGCTTCACGAGTGGCAGCCGAACGATCCGTGGTTCACGCCGGACGGGCTGCTCGACAACACGCCGAACTTCCAGCAGGGCATCATCAGCGCCATCGGCCGGCTGTCGTTCGAGATGCTCGACCAGCTCGGCCGCTCGCGCGGATCGTCCCAGGCCGATCCCGACCTGGAGCGAGCCGCCGGCCTGCTTCAGTTCCCCGGCAACATCTGGATCTTCGACTTCAGCAAGTCGACCATGCCGACCATTCCCAGCGAGGACCAGTACCGCGCCGCCCTGAACGCGCTGATGTCCTACAATACCCGGCTGGCGGCCGGCGAGGCGGTGTTCGACCGCCGGGCCGATAGCCTCGCCGCGACGGTTCTCCGCGTCGCCGCCGATCTCGGCTCCCAGTCGGCGCAGATCGACGCCCATCTCGAGCAATCCAGCGGCTTCATTCTCAACCAGTCGTCCGACGACCTGTTCTACCAGACCAAAGGCAAGCTTTATGCCTACTACCTGCTGCTCCGCGAGATCGGCCACGATTTCGAACGCGTCATCCAGGAGCGCAACCTTCAGGCCGTCTGGGGGCAGGCCATGGTCGGCCTGCGCGAGGCGGCGGAACTCCAGCCCACGGTCGTCCTCGACGCGCCGCCCGACAGCCGCCTGTTCGCCAGCCATCTCGGCAGCCAGGGCTTTTATCTTCTGCGTGCCCTGGTACAGCTCAACGAAGTCGCCAAGGTCCTGGCCGTCTAGCAATGGAACACCAGCTCATGCACCGGCCGCCGACGCTTCACGACCGGATCGATTTGGAGCCGGTGAGGCACCGCCATGCGCCGACCCTGCCGATCCCGGTCATGGAGCCCCGCGACAGGGCCGCTCCTGTCATCGGCCGCCTGATCGGGCGCGTCATCGTGCTCAGCCGCTATATCCTGGTCGTCTTCTATCTCGGGCTGATCGTGGCGCTCGGCATCTACGCCGCCGTCTACGCCCGGATGATCTACGCCATGGCCCTGAGCTACGACGAGATGTCCGGCGTCGAGGCGCTGGCCACCATGCTGTCGCTGATCGACTTCGCCCTGGTCGCGAGCCTGGCCGTCATGGTCATCATCAGCAACTACGAGAACTTCGTCGGTCCGATCGTCTCCGACAGCAACATGGCGATCTCTTGGCTGGCCCATCTCGACCCTGGGGCGCTCAAGATCAAGATCGGCGCCACCATCATCACGATCTCGTCGATCTACCTGCTCAAGGTGCTGATCGACGTCGAGCAGTACCGCAGCCAGGATCTGATGTGGAAGCTCGCCATCTTCGTCACCTTCATCCTGGCGGCCCTGGCGCTGGTGCTGATCGACCGCATCGGCGTGGTCTACCGGGACGCCACCGGCAAGAGCCGCATCGTCCACGACGCGGCCCACAGCCGCCATCCCGACGATGATGCGCCATCCGGCCCGAAGACGTCGACCTCCCCTGCCCCGCCTCCAAAAGGTAGTCACTGAGAGGTTCGCCGAACATTGCATTTGACCTGCCCAAACCAGCAGCCGAGTCTTGAAATGCGAACCGATTTCCCGCTCTCCGAGGCTCGCCGGAAGGGCCAGCGACTGCCGGACTGCGCCTGATAGATGCTGGCGGTCTTCGGTCCAAAGGCCAACCTGATCACCAAGCTCGTCCTGCGCGGAGGTGGCGCCGGTCTGCTGACGCTGCGCGCCTTCGTCCGCTTCAGCTCTATCTTCACCACGGCGCAGGCGCCGCGCGCCCACATGACTTTCCCCGTGGCGGAGGACGGGACGGCCCTGGTTTCGCGCAACTACGACACGCCGGTCAAGAACACGGATGTGACAGTCGGCCGGCTGGAAGACCTCACCCCTGAGGTGGTTTCGGTCGCGATCGACGACTTCCTGCTGCGGGCGCTGAACGCCCGACGGAGGAGCTGCCGGTTCCGGTGCGGGAGCGGGCGCGGTGGTCATGGCGATTACGGCGGCTGTAGCCGTTATGGGAAGAGGCGGTCTTCCGGATCGACGGGGCATACCGTTGGGAAGCTTTTCCCGTCGATATCGAACGCCTCCAACATGCGCGGCGGGACGGCAGGGATGCGGAGGACGGGCGCCGGGCCGGTCGGCGCTGGTCTGGCGGCGGGTGCGGTGCCGGTCTTGGCGGCGGAATGCCAGGGCTTCGGAGCTTGTGGCTGTGCTGGGGGAGCGGCGGTGACGGTGGCGGGTTCGGGCAGGATGGCGGATGGTTCGGGCTGTTCCGGCTGGTCGGCGGGTGGCGGTTCCGCAGGCGGTGCGGGTGCTTCGGTGAGCGGTTCCAGCGGCGGGTCCTCATCCTCACGCGGGTCGAACAGGCAGGTGCTGAGGTCGTCATCTGGACTGTCGGTATAGAGGCTGAAGCGCCGGTCATGGACGATGCCGCGCAGCTTAAGCTTCAGTTCGATCGCCATCAGGGCTGCGGTCGGGCGCTCCAGGCGGATCGCCATCTCCACGACCTGCCCTGTCTCCTCGACCGCCTCGGCGATGGAGGCGTCACGCGCCGCCACCCATTCCCGCCGAAATTCCTCGACACGTAGACGAATGTCACTATTCGCCATCAAAACACTACCCCGCTGCCGCGCACCCTGGGGTGAGTAACCGGCCAGCCGCGACGCCTGGGCGAGGCTGGCGCCGCGTGAGGCGTGGAAGGCGAAAAGCTCCTGACGGGGGAGGAGCCGGCGGGGGGTGGGGGTGGTGGGTGCGGGCACGGCAGGAGCTTTCTTAGACGCAAAAGGACCAGCTATCATGTCCTAGTTTTTGAGCGTTTACAATGATTAAAATCCTATTCTGGTTGATCTCTACCGTTGCAGCTTGTCTATATCCGGTTATGCATTGTACGTCATGGTCAGACATTTCGATCATATGGGTGCATCGTAACTTGCTGACGTCGACTTCTAGGGCCTTTCTGCAAAGCGTTGGCGGATTGAGGAAGGTGTTCCCATATACCCGGTATGGGACGTTATGATTTGACTGATGCACAGTGGGAGCGGCTGAAACCGCTTTTGCCCCCTGAGAGGCCGCGCACTGGGCGGCCGAACCACGACCACCGCACGATCATCAATGGTATTCTCTGGATTGACCGCACCGGAGCGCCCTGGAAGGACCTTCCTGAGCGCTATGGCCCGGTCGGCACGGTATCGAGCCGCTTCTGCCGCTGGCGCAAAGCCGGCATCTGGCAGGGTATCCTGGAGGCGCTTCAGGCTCGTGCTGATCGCCAGGGCCGGGTCGACTGGAGCCTGCATTTCGTCGACAGCACCATCGTCCGCGCCCACCAGCACGCGGCCGGCGCCCGCAAGGC